>NZ_JARUXJ010000004.1:736120-1133271 GCF_031451465.1 Caballeronia sp. LZ003
TCGGTGTCGGTCTGGATGGAGCGCTTGCGCTTCCAGGACAGGTGATCGAGATTGCCGATCCGTTGCGCTCGCAGCGTTCGATAGGTGGGCGAATTAAGGGTGTGACGGATACAGGCCGTGTGATCCTGGACCGGGAGGTCGAGGCCCTTCCTGGGAGTTACCTTACGTTGATGCTGCCGGATGCGCAGATTCAGCGCGTGGAAATTGAGAGTGCGCACGGCGCGGAGGTTACGCCTTGCAGGCCACTCTTGCAGACGCCGGTTTGTGGTGCCGCATGGACGATTCAGCCGGCAGCCGAGGTACGGCAGTTGTATCGCGTGGTCAGCATATCTGAATCGCATGACGGAACGTCTTTCACGATCACGGCGACGCGGCACGCGCCAGAAAAGTTTGCGCTCGTCGACAATGCGGCGTCGACTGACATGACCGATCAAGCTTACGTGCCGATTGCCGCGCCAAGCGCCCTACGCATTGAAGCACTCGCGGACTACGGTGCCAGAATGTCGGCCAAGATATCGTGGGGCGCGGTGGCCAGCGCCAAGCAGTATTTGATTGAATGGCATGAGCCGGGTCACGAAGTAAAGAAAGAACGGCTTGCAAACACGAAGTGCGAGTGGGTCGTGCACGACTTAAAGCCCGGCAACTACAAAGCGCGCGTTCAGGCCGAGGTGTGGGACGGTCGCTTGTCGGAGGTGGCTGAGGTGGGCCGGACGCTCAATGGATTGGTCTCAATCAAGGACCTGCGCCTGGGACGAGATCGTAGAGCGTTGAGGATCGACTGCGAGCTCGAAGGCGCAACGAACACACTGCAATGGCGCGTTGAGGTTCGCCTAGGTGAGACGGACAAGTTCACTGATGCCAGGGGCAACCTATACGGCGAAACTGGCTCCGCACGGATGCAGATACACGCGCGCCGTTCAGGATATTGCTGGGTCCGGGTGATCTATGCGATCCCCTCTCCATCTGGCGACTTCGATAGCCCTCATTCAAGCGCCTGGTTTCCGAGTGAAGTCGGGCCTGGCATGCGATACGAAATGGATTGACGCGATGAAAGCGAACGGGACCGGGTGGGATCTTTTACCTTGGAATAAAGGTTTCGACTATAAGAATCGCCGAACGGGCAAACTGATCCTCACGCAAACCGACAGTGAATTTCGAGATTCGCTGCGTGAGGCTGTTTCCAAAAAGCGTGATCTCAGCCATATCGACTTGGGTAGAACAACAATATTTAGTGGCGCTCCGCTATCAAATTCGCAGCTGCGCGCAGCGCGCCTGGCCGACGCAAATTTGGTGGGGGCGAATCTGGAACGAGCTACGATTGAGCAAGCCGATATGCGCAGTGCCGATCTAGAGGAGGCAGTGCTCGTTGGCGCGCAATTGAGCGGTACCGTTCTGTGCGGCGCTAATTTGGTCAATGCCAAGATGGCTGGGGCTGTATTGCGTGGCGCGGATTTGATGGGCGCTAACTTGTACGGAGCTGACTTGAAAGGGGCTGATTTGCGCGATTGCAACCTGAGCGGCGCGATGCTTGAGGGCGCGAACCTCGACGGCGCAATTCGCAGCGACACGTCATGGAAGCGTGGCACTGAGATCAAAAACCGTCATACCGGCGCGGTGATTCTAACCACGCAGAGCGACAACCTTGCTGACGATCTCAGTCAAGCCGCGAACAGGAATTTAAGTCACGCAGATCTTGGCGGCGAGCATCGGGGCAGTGCGCCGCTCGTGAATGTGAAGCTCGCGAACGCCTCGCTTTGCGATGTCGACTTCACTGGAGCAAAGCTCACATGCGCGGACCTAAGTCGGGCCGATATGCGGGGTGCGATTCTTGTGCGAGCTGCGCTTGAGGGCGCGAATCTGAGCGGAGCATGTCTGCGCAGCGCGGACCTGTCCGAAGCTGACTTGCGCGGAGCGGACCTAAGCGGCGCGGACCTGGACGGAGCGCGTTTTGAAAAAGCGAAGCTTCGGGGAGCGGACCTAGCAGGCACGAATCTGCGCGGTGCGCACATGGAAGGCGTTGTGCGATAGCGATCAACGTTCACAAATCTCTTAGCGGGATATCCAATGAAAGACGAGTGGGGCGCCAGCGCGGCGAAGGCTGTGCCCGTGGCGGGCGGAAACTTTTGGTTGTGGCTGAGCAGTCACGACATCAACTGGTGGGTCGCGGTGGCGACGCTTGCCTATATTGGCGCGAGTTTCGTGTTCGCCTGGAGAAAAGACCGGCGCGACCAACGCGCGCGCGAACGCGAGTCGGCTCACGCCTGATTTGCCTGAGCATGGATGAAGCCCCGCTTGCCATCGGCAGTCGGGGCTTTGTTGTTTCTGGAGATCATTGAATGGCAAACCTTGGGAAAGCAGCGCTCGCGGGCATAGTTGGCACCGTAGCTGCAACCACGCTGTATTGCATCGTGCCTCGCTTCGAAGGGGTTGTGCATCGCGGTTACCTCGACCCTGTGGGCGTTGCGACGAAATGCAGCGGCGACACGCATGACGTCGTTGTCGGCCAGTCGTACAGTCCGGACGAGTGCTGGGAGTCGTTGAACCGCCAACTTATGACGCACGCCGATGATGTGCTTCGATGCACGCCGGGCCTCAAGGACCATCCTAACCAACTCGCGGCCGCGGTGAGTTTTGCCTACAACATAGGCAGTCGCAACTATTGCGCGAGCGCGACTGCAAAGCGATTCAATGAGCACGATTGGAGGGGCGCTTGCCGGGCGATGAACGAATCGGACGATGGTCGCGCGCAGTGGGTGAGCTCGCGAGGGAAAGTGCTTCCCGGCCTCGTGAAGCGTCGCGCCGAAGAGCGTTCGCTTTGCGAGCGGGACCTGTGAGTCACGCACCGTACCTCATCATATGTGTGGTCGGCGTCGCAGTCGGCGGCGCTGCCGTCCACGTATTTGATCGCAGCCAACTTGCCAAGGAGCAGGCTGCTCACGCGCGCGACAACGAGGCGAACGTACGAAATATCGCGACCCTCTCGGAGCGTGCCGCGAAGGCAGCGAGCGACGCGATCGCGGCTCACAACACGGCAGCCGCCCGTATCGCAGCGCTCGACGAACAGTTCCACCGTGAGAGGATTTCCCATGAAGCTGACAACGCCAAAAATCGCGCCGCTATTGCTGACGGCACTCGTCGGCTGCGCATCGCAATCGCCGACGCGGGCTCCACAGACCACAGCGGTGCCGCAAATCCAAGCTCCGCCGCCGGCGGCATGGGCGATGGAGCCAGTCGCTACGCCGAGCTATCACCGACGGTTGGAGCAGCTCTTTTTGAAATAGTCGACGATGCTGATGGCGACGCCCGAATGAAAGCAACTTACTTGCAGCATTACGTGCTCATGCTGCAGCGGCGAGGTCTGATCACCGGAGGCGAGCCGTCGGGTAACGCGGCCAAGAATTTGATTAGCGAGGCGGGATACTCGGTATTCCTCCGTCAATAATGCGTCGATCCGCCGGGGCGCTGAACGACGGGTCAGGTTCTAGCGAATAACTAACCAATTCAGGTTGTATTTGCGAATGTGGTGTTCGGTCGTTCCGGAGGGACGCTTGCTCGACGACACCGTTCGCGCACAAAATTGAACGTCACGGAAAATGACAACACGGCTTTGCTTTTGAACGACCTACACGACGTTGTTGTCACGTCAGACGAGGCGCAGACATTCGAGATTTCATATGGATCAAACGGCATCAGGCAGCACACGGAATGCAGACAGAAAACTCCCGGCATTCGGCGGGGAGCGGCACGATGCATTTAGCAACGCCTACCACCTGGGTAACGGGTACAGAGCCTACGCAATGAGTCGCAGCGCCACGTGTCCGATCAGGATTGAGTCTACTAACTGAGGAAGGACGCACTATGGAGCAGAACGCAGCCTGGGAACAGGTCACAGCCCTTACCACTCTCAATATCGTGTCGCACGACACGAGTCAGCCTCAAATCTATGCCAACGGCAGGCATCAGGCTGTTGTTGACGTGTTCCTAACTCCCATTAACGTGGATCGGGAGGTCATCGAGATCAGCTCTAAGGAACTGCTCGATCATGTCACGCTGGTGGATTACGAGACCGGCGGGCGACTCGGCGGCTCCTCCAGTGAAGGGTGGGGCTGGTCGGCGAAAAACGGAAATTATCCGGTACTTAATACGCGCGGCGATGTGGGTGTTGCTGAATCGATTGATGCAGACAGAGGCAATTTCGTCAGGTTGTACGTGACATGCTCGAACTCCGCTCAGATGCAGAGTATGGACGTGGCTGTGACGATCACTCTGTCAAACGGCAAACAGGTCTCGACTCGCCGTGGAGAAATGACGGGAGATCGCAATAAAGTACATGTAGCAACGATCCCCCCGGTCGACTATGGCCGACCGGAAATATGGGATATCCAGCAAGGAAGCTTTGACGTCGTAGCAAAAGATATCAACTGCCTCTCATATCAAGCATCGCCAGTCGATCCAACCCCTACATGGGTTGATGACTGGATAGGCGAAAGTCGCTGGAAAAAGATCGCGGTCAAACTTATACAGGCGCCCACCCGCTTCAAGCTATCAGCAACGCCCGATCCGAAGCACCTTTTTGAGAAGATTCATTCGGAGATGTTCCGTAGGGGGGCCAGTTTGCCGCTGCTTGGCAAGGCTCAAGCTTACGCCGGATGTAATCGCGGAGAAGCATTCGACGTGTTGATCTGGTACATCGACCCGGACAGTCCCTTTGGGATCAAACCCAACGCTGACTTGCTGCTGAAGAGATCGAGCCTAGCCAGCACAAACCGCTGGATACATATCGATAAAAATGACCTCTTGCACAAGGCGTCGCCGTCCACGCGTCATAAAGGGGAATTTCACATTTACCTGTGGAATCTGCGCGTCCCAGTTTCCGGGCTCGAGCATTCCGGCTGGAACAACGAGGACGGAGTGAGGAAAGTGTTGGTCAGTGACAATTTTGGAAACCAAAGCATCCTGAAGATGCGGTTCGACTACGACAGTCTGCTTCCAGCGCTTATCGATTGATTGGATAGCCGATAACGCTGTGGAAAGATCTCAGGAATTGATTTTTGGTTGAATTTTCGAGGGCGTATGAGCTCAGGTTTTACAACACAAGCGCAAAATTTTGGTAGCGCCGTGAGTGGTGGAGTAGATCCGCGCACCGGGCTGTTCAATGTACAACTGGTCGTGGGTGAACTCACGGGAAATCACAATCAGGGCCCCTGTTTCAAAGCCACATTAGGGTACTCCCCGCTTCAGCGCCATAACCTCGGATATGGTATCGGATTCTCTCTGGGGTACTCCCATTTTGACTCCGACGGGGGAGTGCTCGTTCTTTCAAACGGCGAGCAGTATCGGGTCGCGGGCAAAGAAGATCCCGTCATCCTGCAAAAACACACAGACCACTTTCGGTTTGATTGTGTGGTTCTTGGGGGTAAGCGTTTCTACCGCATTCGCTGGAAGGACGGGTCCGTAGAAATCCTAGCGGGTCCTGATGTAGGCGACGTGCTCAAGATGCCCCTTCATACGTTCACGCCAGCTGGTCACGGGTTGACTTGGACATGGAGCTCGGTCGAGGTTAATCAGTCCCCTCGGCTAGAGGCAATCACCGATGACACGGGCGCGAGCTTAATGGAGGTGGCATACAAGAACAATGTTTCCTCGACATTGACGTTATGGCCGCGCACGCCTGATCAGTTCGAAGTCGTTCTCTCGTTCACCAACAATTATTTGACGGAGATCCTACGAGCTGATTTGCGTACGATACTGGGCTATGACGCAGTCGGCTCGTCTGCCGACAGTGAAACGATGAGTTACCTGAATCGCATTGAGCACTCAACGGGTTTGGTTGAAGAGGTGACCTATCTTAGCGAGGCGATGCATTTCCCGCAGGGAGCTCAGTTGACGGCGCTCCCTGCGGTCGTAAAACACACTCTAATGCCGGGGGCAGGGCAGCCTGACATCAACCGGGAGTTTGCATATTCAGAAAATAACTATCTCGCCGGCGGGTCCGGCGGCGATTGGTCATCCGAACTTGACGCGCTGTACGGCGTGGCCTCCGAGTATGAATACTGGAGCCAGGAAAAATTAATGGTTGACGGAGAGGAGCACACCGCCACCACCCGAACTTACAATCATTTCCATCTGCAAACGCGGGAAGAAATTCGTAGCGGACATTGTGTCACCCTCCATGATACGAAATATAACGTGCGGCTTGGTCAGCCACTGGAGCAACAGCCAAAAACTTTCCTGCTTCCAATGCAGCAAATCGTTACTTGGAGAGACGAGTCGAATCCTCTCGAAGAGCAAAGCCGTTCAGAGACGATCACCTCGACGTTCGATGACGCGGGAAATCCGCTCACACATGTCCGGCCCGATGGCACTAGGACGGAATATACGTATTATCCCGCTGGAGGTGAGAAGGATCAGAATGGAGAAGAGCTTTGCCCTGGGGAACCCAATGGTTTCGTGCGCCTGCTCAAGAGCGTGACGGTGCATGCACCGGTCGTGATGGCAAACGCCGGCAAACTTCCCTTGAGTGTACCGGTTACCCAAACTCGGTATACCTATTGCTCGCATCGCACGCGTAAGGGCGCTCCTTTGACCTCAGTCGTGTTGCAGTCGAGCGAGCAGCATCTTGTCGACGGCCAACTAATTCGGAAGATTGAGCGCGAGTATGTCGACGACCCGAGTAAGGACGAACACTGTCGACTAAAAAACGAGGCGGTCGCCCTCTATCATTACAGCGCTGAAGGCCAGCATGTGTACGAAACTCGGCGGACATTTGATTTTGCAGTGCGGCCACATGATCAGCATGTATTGGCGCAAACCGTAACCTCAGTTGCACACGATGGTTTGCAGATTTGCGAAAAACGCATTCAGTCACTTCAAAGCGGCAGGCTTCTCGAAAAGGAAGATCACCAAGGGCTGCGAACGACCTATGTGTACGATGCGCTCGGCCGGCTGGTGTGCGAAACCCGAAACGCGGGCACTACTTATGAGCTCGTCACGCGATATGCCCACGAGAAGACCGATGAGGGTTTATTTACTACACACGAGGATGCGCTTGGCAACAAGACGAAATCGAGATTTGACGGACTGGGTCGCGTCGTTCAATCGTGGCAATGGGATATTGATGGTCCGTCGAGGCGGTGGGTGGAAATTGGTAAGTGCGGCTATGACGCCGCTGGTCGGCTTGCGATGCGAGAGGCGTACGACTGGACCGTGCATGATGCAGACCGTCCGGGCATCAACCTAACAGAACGGTTTGCGTACGATCAGTGGGGACAAGCTGAAACTGTAAAAACGGGCGATGGATTGAGGCACGTACGTCAGTATGATCCTGTTACCCGCACGCAAACAGTCTATGTGCAAGGTACAGATGGTACGCAAACTGCGATCCATGAGACCGTGTACGACGTGCATGGTCGACCTCGACAGGAGTGCCTATATCTCGTTGACGGCGCGGCGCGGACGTTATACAGCGAACGCCAGCACATGCACGATGCTTGGGGGAGGCTGCGACAGGATGTCGACGAACTCGGCCAAATGACGCTCTATGAATACGACGCACACAGTCGCGTGAGTCGGATTAAGCTCGCCGACGGAACCGTGGTATTTAAAAATTACGGATCGTTTTCGGAGCAGACGCTCGTTCGAGAAATCGGCGTAGAAATCGGGGAGCCGCCAGATGTTCGACGTATCACCTTGGGTGAGCAAACATTTGACGGCCTGGGTAGAGTGACGCACAGTCAATGCGGCCCTCGCTCGTGGTTCTATGAGTATATGAATCCAGGAGCCGCGACTCCTTCGAAGGTCACGGCACCCGATGGGGTGACGCTAGAGTACACGTATATTCCGGAACTCGATAACGCAGTTTCTCGTGTTCGCGCAAAACGCGAGCGGTGGCATATTCTCAGCCCTGGCATTGAACAAAATTTCAAGCACGATCGACGAAGCGGCGCGGTCACTGAAGCTCAGGCGACGCCAAATCCAGTCCTAACCCGTCTGGAATATCACCCGTCCGGCCGTCTTAAAGGCGAAGCGCAAACCGGTGTCGATGGGCGGACGCGTTCCACCGTGCACGACTTTTCGTCGGGCGGCAAACTCATGCATTGGACGGACGTCGCAGGCGCGCAGCAAAAGTACGATTACGACGAGCACGGCCGTCTGATCACAATTGCGGATCCGGCGGTACGAGTTAACCTAAGTTACGACGTCTTCGGGCGCATAGAGAGATGGGTCGCCACAGACCTATCGTCAACCCAATGCCATACGCTCACAACGATCTTGAGGTTGGACGCGCTTGGCCGTGAGATTGAGCGAACGATTAGCAGCAGTCGGGGACAGACATGGGCGATCGCTCAGACGTGGAAAGCCAATCATCAAGTGCGCACGCGCACATGGAGTATTGGCGGGCAGACTCGACGAAAGGACGCTTATGAATATGACGCGCGTAACCGGCTTGTGACCTATACCTGTTCCGGAGCCGACGTACCCATGAACGAATTCGGTAAGAGGGTCACACGGCAGACGTTCGCGTTTGATGCGCTCGACAACATCACGCAGTGCGTCAGTGAGTTCGAAGGTGGCGCTAATATCGCGACCTTTGACTATGACAAGAAGGATCCGTGTCTGCTTGTAGGCGTCGCCAACACGCATGATGGGTGGCCTCGGCGGCTCCGCTTTGAATATGACGATGCTGGACGAATGCTCCTCAACGAGTGCGGTCAAGAGCTCTCATACGACGAGCTTGGACGACTTGTGTCGACGGAATCGGGCGAACAAAAAAGCGAATACGGTTACGATGCGTGGGATCGGTTGGTCTCACAAAAGACGGGCGACGAAACCGAAATGCTCTACTACCGGGCAGAGAAACTTGTAAATCGGATTCCAGACGCCGCCGCAGAGCAGCAGCGACTTGTGCGCCTGGGTTCGGTCACTTTGGCTCAGGTTAGCGAAGGCGCGCAGCAGACGACGTGGCTCACTGGTACTAGCGATGGCCATGAAGTCGTTGCTGCGTTTAATGGAACTGAACATGTGGAGTATGTATATGGCCCGTATGGTGAAAAGAAGTGAGGCGCCGGGCCTCCCGGGTTATGGCGGAGAACGTCGAGACGCCGTGAGCGGCGCTTACCATCTTGGTAACGGGTACAGAGCCTACAGTCCCAGCTTGATGCGCTTCACATGTCCAGATAGTTTGAGCCCTTTTCAAGCGGGTGGCATTAATCCGTACGCATATTGCGCGGGCGACCCCATTAACAGGCTGGACCCTTCCGGGCATCTCAGTTGGCAGGCGTGGATGGGTATCGGTTTGGGGGTAGTGGGACTAGGGCTCGCGGCATTCACCGCAGGCACTTCCATCGCTGCTGCAGGCGGCGTCATAGCCGCAATCGAAAGCGCTTCCGCCGTGGGACTGGCTGTTGGAACGGCGGGAGTGTTTGCAGACCTTACGGCAATCGCGAGCGGCGCTTTTGAGGATAGCCATCCGAAAGCGTCAGCCGTCCTAGGTTGGTTGTCGTTGGGAGCCGGGGTGTTTGGATTTCTAGGTTCATCGGCAATCGCGATACGGAGGCGGGCTGGCTATGGCCGAGTTCGAGCAATGTCAATAGAATTGCATGACTTAAGTTCTGTTCCTGGTTGCTTCGTGGAACATGGCACGGCGTCCATAATTCCATCTTTTAGTCCGTTTGTTTATGTCGATCTCTGCCGGCGGATGCATCGGCTGAATGTTGTTGCGCAGAGCCGTATTGTAAAAGGGAAGGTCTGGCTACAAGCGTCTGGGACGAGGTTTGTGAATCCAAGAGGCCTAGCTGAAGCATTGAGGAGCTCGAAAGATTTCGAGGTACCAGAGTTTGCGCGCTTTCGACTGGTAGCGGGGTACACTGCTTTGCACGGGAGTGCTTCTTTTGCGGCTCGGCTGGCACGAGATATCCAAAGGCCAGTAGAAGGTTATGAAGGCACTGTGCGTCTAAGCCGCCCCTTAAGCCAAGGTAAGTTCAGGGATATAATGGAAGCCTTCTGGAATCGTTCAGAGGGCATAGAGGAACTAGAGCCTTTCAGATTTATAGGGGAGGCCGAAGAGGGTCACGAAATTCTCGATGTTTGCTGTTCTAGTTACGCGGAAGCGAAAACATTCTACCCATAAACACGGCGCGGTATTCCTTACCTTCGCCGCTGAAAGAGTTGGATCACGACTGCAGACGGCGGGAAGCCAGCATGTGGCGACTCCAGCGTCGCACCAAGCGTAGGGCTAACCTGCGTATTTCGGCGGACGTGATCACGTATTCCGACGGATCGTGATCATAGATTCCGAATGATCGTGATCACCCGTTTCAGTTCATCGTGATCGCCGATCACAGGTTTCCGAAATGCGTGATCGCAATGCCGGAATGAGCGATCACGGGACCGAAACGGGTAATCACGTAACCGGAATGTAATCCGGGTTTAAGTCTAGCGGTGGGTAATAGTCCGATCGACACCGTGTTGACAATGCAGCGGCTTTAATCAGCATCCACGGACTAGCAAAAACTATTGACCCTCAGGTCAGTGATAGTGAGGGCTCCGATTGGTGGGCATCCACCGAAGTGCAGGAAGTCTTTTCTACCGAGAGCGACGGCACGTAAAGCGCGTTCGGCTGCGTTGTTGTCAATTTCCACAGCACCGTCATCGATGTACAGCGTGAGCGCTGCCCACTGATTCAAAGCGTAGTTGATGGCTTTGGCGGTGTCGCCTTTCTGCGAAACCGTCGCCAACGTCGAGCGCAGCCAGATCTCGAAGGCATCGAGTAACGGCCGCGCCTGCTCCTGCCTGACACGTCTTCGTTCGTCCGGTGGCTTACCTCGAACTGCGGCCTCAATTGCGTACAGTTCGCCGATCCGGCGCAACGCTTCAGTGTTGACTTCGTTTTTGCGCGCGACGAACAAATCGTGGAATTTGCGACGTGCATGCGCCATGCACGCAGCCTCCCGCACATCACCGCTTTCGTAGATCGCGTTGTACCCCGCGAACGCATCGGCCTGCAACGTTCCCCTGAAGTCCTTCAGATGGGCCTGCGGATATTCTCCAGCCCTTGTAGGACTGTATGCAAACCAGACTGCTGGCGCGTCCTTGGAGCCCGCTGGCCGGTCGTCCCGAACGTATGTCCAGAGACGTGCGGTATGGGTCTTGCCATTGCCGGGCTCGAGCACCGGTACCGGGGTGTCATCCGCGTGGATCTTCGAGGCGCCATCACGTATCGGCGAACGACATCTACTAGTGGCCGGAGCAACGCACTGCACTGGCCGACCCAGTCCGCGAGTGTCGAACGGCTGAGCTGCACGCCGTCGCGCGCGTAAATCACTGACTGTCGATACAAGGGGAGGTGGTCACAGAATTTAGCGACCAAGACATGCGCGAGCAACCCCGGACCCGGCATGCCGCGATCGATTGGCCGGCTGGGCGCAGCCGCCTGCACGATGCAGTCGCAACAGGTACAGGCCTTCTTGAGTCGGCGGTGACGAATCACTCGCCAATGCCCCGGCACATAGTCGAGTTGCTCGGAGACGTCCTCGCCGAGGTCGCCAAGCGCACCGCCGCATTGCGGACAGCACGCGTCCTCGGGCTGATGTATAACGTCTTCGCGCTGAAGATGTTGCGGAAGCGGCTTGCGTCCCGTCGACTTGCCGGTCTCAGAGCGAGGCCTTGTTGGTGCGTCGACCGTTGCCGCGCCATCGTCGGCCTGCAAATCTTCGAGACGCAATTCGAGTTGCTCGATCTGACGATCAATCTTCTCCGACTTGCGCCCGAACTGCAGGCGCTGCAGCTTCGCAATCCACAGCTTCAGGTGCTCGATCTCGAGCGCCCGGTCGGAGAGTGTCTTCCGGAGCATCGTTACAGTGTCGCGCAGATCCGTAAGCTCGCCTTCGTGCTCACGTAACGCCGCCTCGCGCTCGATCAGGAGCGCCTTCAAAGCCTCGATATCGTCCGGAAGGATAGCGTCGCTGGATGCCATGCACGCAGTTTACGCGCGTGCATTGCCCCATGCGTGCGTTGTCACATACGTTTACAAAGCGCTGGAGGGTCGCGCTGCATCGACGGGCTGTCGCCAGTCGAAACCTTCAAGTAGGAGGCCAAGTTGAGCGCTGGTCAGCGAAACAACACCGCCGTCAGCACGAGGCCACGCAAAGCGCCCGTGCTCCAGGCGTTTGGCGAAAAGGCATAGGCCGCCGTCGCGCCAGTACAAGCATTTGATGAGGTCGCCACGTTTGCCCCTGAACACGAAGATGTGACCAGAGAATGGATCCTTCGCCAGCACAGTCTGCACCTTCGCGGCCAGGCCGTCGAAGCCGCAGCGCATATCCGTAAATCCGGCGGCAACCCAGATGCGCGTGTTTGTCAGCGGACCAATCATCGGCTAAGGCACTGGATCACAACGCGCAGCGCGTCGGGATCGACGCTCCCTTCCACGTGTACCTCGCCTCGTGGCAACTGGATCCGGATCGTGCCGAGCGCCTGTGTCAAAGGCGTAGAAGCGGCCTGTTCGGCCGCGCCGCTGTCGCTGGCCTCATTCAAAGTGATCGGCAGCAAGGCGCATTCGCGATCGTTCACACCAAGGCGTCCCTCCAGATACTGCTTGCGCCAGTCAAACAGCTGATTCGCGTTCACTTCGTGACGGCGTGCAATCTCCGCCACCGAACGTTTACCGGATAACGTCTCTTCGACGATCCGGCGTTTCTCGTCCACGGTACGCCGGTGATATTTCCGGGCGCCTTTAACTTCGGTGAATTCAGTCACTGTGTCCATGATTCCCTTATGGACACAGTCACATCTGTGCCCCGGGAAAGCATGGCTTCGCCTTCATCAGCCGTCTATACGGTCAGGGTCGGACGGTTACAGCGGTGCGTTGCGCATGTATTCACCGGCGGCGTTAACCTGCTCCCTTTCTTGCGGGGGAAGCGCTGATGCCGACACCTCGGATGAGCATGCGCAACTTGAAGGAAGTCCTGCGACTCAAGTGGGCGTGTGGCCTGAATGCGGTCGCAAGCGCGCGCGACCTCAGTCACATTGGGCTAGAGCCGGACAGGTTGAATAGTGGCGCGCCGCTCGCGCGGGCGCGGCTGCCGAAAGCGCTACTCGCCGATGCCAATCTAACGGGCGCGATCCTTGAGCAGGTTAATCTTGAGAAGGCGGACTTGCGATGCGCATGTCTGGATGAGTCGAATCTCCAAGATGCGCAGCTTAGCGGTGTGCGCTTGTCTGGCGCGAGTCTAGTTAAGGCAAAGATGGCTGGGGCTGTCTTGAGCGGTGCGGATCTGACCGGTGCCAACTTGTATGGAGCGGACTACTCGTGTCCTCAACTTTCGGCGGCATAACTCTCCTTTTGGTCTTTGGCGTCGCAATCGGTGCGACGGCAATGCATGCATTCGACGGTCCTCAACTCGTTCTCGAGCAGGCTGCGCATGCACGCGATAACGAAGCGAATGCGCAAAAGCTTAGCGCGCTATCTGATGCTACGGAAAAGGCCGCAAGCGGGGCGATCGCCTCGCATAACGCAGCGGCCGCGCAAATCGCAAAGCTCGACAAACGATTCTTTAAGGAGGTTGCATCTCATGAAGCTGATAACGCGAAAAGTCGCGCTGCTATTGCTGACGGCTCTCGTCGGTTGCGCATCGCAACCGCCAATGCCTCCGCAAACCATAGCGGTGCCGCAAATCCAAGCCCCGCCACCGGCCGCGTGGGCGATGGAGCCCGTCGCTACGCCGAGCTACCACCAGAGATTGGAAGAGATCTTTTTGCAATAGTTGACGATGCTGATGGCAACGCCCGAATGAAGGCAACTTACTTGCAGCACTACGTGCTCATGCTGCAACGGCGAGGTCTGATCACCGGAGGCGAGCCGTCTAGTAACGCGGCCAAAGAATTTGATTAGCGAGGCGGGATATTCGGTATTCCTCCGTCAATAATGCGTCGATCCGCCGGGGCGCTGAACGACGGGTCAGGTTCTAGCGAATAACTAACCAATTCAGGTTGTATTGGCGAATTCGGTGTTCGGTCGTTCCGGAGGGACGCTTGCTCGACGACACTGTTCGCGCACAAAATTGCACGTCACGGAAAAGGACAACACGGCTTTGCTTTTGAACGACCTACACGACGTTGTTGTCACGTCAGACGAGG
Organism: Caballeronia sp. LZ003; assembly: GCF_031451465.1. NCBI lineage: Bacteria > Pseudomonadati > Pseudomonadota > Betaproteobacteria > Burkholderiales > Burkholderiaceae > Caballeronia > Caballeronia sp. LZ003. Next base: position 750,257 of record NZ_JARUXJ010000004.1, read on the forward strand.
CGCAGACATTCGAGATTTCATATGGATCAAACGGCATCAGGCAGCACACGGAATGCAGACAGAAAACTCCCGGCATTCGGCGGGGAGCGGCACGATGCATTTAGCAACGCCTACCACCTGGGTAACGGGTACAGAGCGTACAGTCCCGCATTAATGCGCTTCCGATGCCCGGATAGCTTGAGCCCGTTTGGAGCGGGCGGCATTAATCCCTACGCATATTGCGCGGGCGACCCCATTAACAGGCTGGATCCCTCCGGGCATCTTAGTTGGCAGGCGTGGATGGGTATCGGCTTGGGCTTCGCGGGATTGGGACTGGCGGGCTTTACAGCAGGCGCATCAATCGCGGCTGCGGGTGGTATCTTGGCCGCGATAGAAAGCGCGTCCGCAGTGTCGCTTGCAGTTGGGACCGCTGGTATTGTTGCAGATGCAGCTGCGATCGCGAGCGGCGCTGTCGAAGATTGCGATCTGAAAGCTTCGGGCGTTTTAGATTGGGTGTCGCTTGCGGCAGCCGGGATCGGCTTGTTATCCGGTGGCATCAGAGCTGCAAAATTGAGTGGTCCGAAGACCCGGTACCGCAACGCGTCAATCACTTGGGGCGGTCCCATGCGACTAAAAGGAGTCGGCCCTTCAAGTTATATCTTTGAAGATACATACAAGGGGGAGGCCCGACTCAATGTTATTGGTCACTCGCGTATTGTCGCCGACACCCTCTATTTAGATGTGACCCACGAATATGCCGCATCACCTCTCGGGTTAGCAAATTTCCTATATGAGCGTTTTTCTCTGAACCGCTTTAGCACGGTACGTCTTATTACTTGCCACGGAGCAAATGGCGGCGAGCATTCCTTTGCCGCGCAATTCGCGCGAATAATCCGTAAGCCTGTAAAAGCGTATGAGGGTTGTGTCAGTACGACAATCGGTTATCTACCGATGGCTATGGTCAGTTTATTCAAGGGGGATATTGGACTGACCTTGTGGCCCCATTACAACTTAACGAGAAGGATCGCAATTTTCAACAACGCTGAATTCTCTTTCTTAATGAACAAGGCAAATGGGTTCTACCATCCTGTGCGATTTGATAGCGGAGGAAGGGTATGGAATCAGGCGGAGGCCAGCCGATTTCCGATGCCTTAAGCTTGACACCGCGGGCGGCTGTTCCGAAGCAATCAACAACGATGTCAGCGCTTGCAACATCACCGTGTCACCCAGAGAGCGCAGCCGCTTGCAGCTGGCAACGCGCTCAGCTTTCTTCGTATTCAGAAGACGTTCGCGGATGTCCTGCGGCGCGCTCACCAGCAAGCTCCGCAACTGGTTGATGGCCTGAGTCCAGGCCTTGATGGCACTGCGATGAACAACGCAAACGGCTCGCATCGCTTCGGCTGCGCCAGATCGCTCTTTGGGAAGCGCGGTTGCTTTTCCGGCGAAAACCGCATGCGCTGCATTTTCCGCATCGATCGGATCAGACTTCCCCCGTGATCGACGGTAAGCGCGAATTTACGTAAACATAGCGTCTGGGTTGAGAACAAGGCAAGCTGCGTCCACTGATATTCTGTGGACACATCATATAACTCAGCCTCGCTCAGATACGGCGCTTCTTGCGGTGGCCCACGTCGGATGCTCCTGCAAGCGTCGCTACGACGCGCAATCTAAACATAGGCTTATCGAGCCCTGCCATTGAAACACCGTAAGCGCAGATTAACACGCACCACGCGGACCACTTGATGATCTGTGCTCGATCACGTTGACGCGAATGCGTCGTTCGACTTCACGAAGTTGAATAGGAGCAGGTTACGGACATCGTGATCCGCTGCGCGTTGCGGAAGCTTCGTCAGCACGCGTAGCGAAACGCATACACGAAACGTCAGCATCATGCTGCATGTCGCGCTCGAGCAGATTGTTGTCAATGGATAAGCTGCCATCATCGACGTAGCGTTGCAAGTAATGCCACCGATTGCGTGTATAGCTGCCATCACTACATAGACCGCTTTAGTTCTTGACTCGTTGATTTCGTTTCATTGACGTTAGTGCAGTTATACCGGCGCATCGATCATGCGCCGCCGACGCCTTGTGCGTTTTGCGAGTTTTCGCACCCAAACTCGGCATGGGAAAGTCGGGTGATCTGCTCCCCGAGGTTAGGACGCTAAAGATGTCGAGTCCTTTGCATTAACGAGCGGTCATGAAAAAGCGATTCACCGAACAGATTATTGGTGTTCTCTAGGAAGGCGAGGCAGACTTGAAGCACAGCGGAACTGTGCCGCAAGTACGGCCTCTAGGAGGCGACCACTTTAACTGGAATGCGAAATGGGCCTAGACGGTGTTCGACGTAAAGCGCCTAAAGGGGCTGCGACGAAGCAGCAACAAGAACGTGCGATCCCATATCATTCGAAGAACAAACACACCGTCTACGCCTTGTTGTCGCGGGCAGGGGCCGTTCCACCTGCGCGCATGCCAGAACTCTGAGTCCGCCACTCTTGCTTAGGCTTCTGTCCGCACTTGTCGTTATCGACGACAGTCGGTTTGACGTAGCCGTGTGATCGCAAGCCGACAAAGTACAGCCGCCGTCAGCAGCATTCCGATGGCAATCGAGAACCAATAAAGAAAGACCACACTTGATGACGACGGCTGGATGTCAGAGGGGAAAGCGACCAATAGGCTTCCCAAAAAGACACCGCAGAGCCATAGACCGAAAATTTGTATGCAAGTTGGAAGCAGGTTAAATCCATTTGCGCGAAGTATCGACGCCGCGGTCGACTGTAACGAATCGAACAAAAAGACGCATGCCACAATTGGAAGCACTCGATTCCCTATCGCCGAAACAGTGACCACCGACGTATAGGAAGATACGATAACAGGCCGCACGGCTAGGCATAACGCCATCAAAATCAATCCCAGGCCTGCAGATAGAAACAGTGCATGAACGATCCGATCATCTAACATTGCCGCTATTGCGACACGACGTGACCGACTAATGTAGACCGAGGTCACGATAGCGAACGCCGATATGAATGAGTATCCGACGTTCATAACGTTGCTAGCAATCTGATGTGCCGCAAGCGCTACAGCTCCACGATGGCTAATTTCCCCAGAAATGAAAGCAAACGCAGAGAGTTCTGCGAACGCTGAAAGGCCGAATGGGATGCCGCTGCGAAGGAAAAGTGCATAGCTTCGCAAACGGAGTAATTCCTTTATCCATCTTGGTCGATAGCTATGAAACCGCGATCGTCTGTGAAGCAAGACTACACCCAGTAAGCCAATGAGGAGAAAGCTGCCCGCGGTTGATATTCCGCAAGCATCGATCACGGTAAGCCTATCAGGTAGCTTGATCAACTCGCGCAAAATGATGCACTTCGTGACTAAGCCGAGCGCCTGAAGCGCTGTGCCGTATCGAGAGAGAAGCGCTCCATGGCATATCGCAGCAGTAACGCGGAACAACATTGAGGGCAACACGCCGATAGAAAGCCAATTCAAATACATACTTGCGCTAACCTGCAAGTGTAAAGGCGCTCCTCGCCAGATGCTTGCATGGGCAGCCATCTGTAGTATGGCGATATCAAAGGCCCCAATTACGATCGCGATCACAAATGATCGTGCAACGAGTGCGCCCAGGCTATCACTGGTCGCCCGATGCTCTCGTGCAATCAAGAAAGTCGTCCCAGACAACACAGCAGTCGATGTGACCATAATTGGAACATAGAGGGAATTTCCAAGCGTTAAGGCACCTAGATCGAGCGGAGCCACATGTCCAACGACAAGCGAGTCTAGTAATGCATAACTAATCAAAAGCAATTGTCCAAGCCATACGTTTAGGTATAACCATAGCGCTGCTAGCCGCGGTGACGCGCTTATTCTCCGCCTTTGAGCTAATAATCTCATACTTCAGTAATTCGATATCCTCGCGAATGGAATGCCGCTTCCAATCGATGGCGGTCATGGTTTCCGGTCAATATTAGATATGGCGTTGGCTGATCACGCGGCTCTACGCTTGGCAGCGGTGCGAGCAGCTGCAAGAGTTCGTCCGCCACGGCCATAGCGGGATCATAGACCGCCGACGTCTCCAATCTTAGGAGACGACATATTTCATGACGTATGGCCCAGAAATGCGTGCATGCAAGAACCACGGTGTCGATAAGTTGAGCCGCCGAATTGTTCATGAGCGAAGACATTTGATGTGCAATAGCCGATTCACTGATAAATCCAGTAAGCATTTTTTCCTGAGATGATGCGACAAGACCGATCGATGCATGACAGATAACATTGGCGTGCTTCCTATGTTCATGGATGGACTTCCTTATGAAATCTCTTTGCAGCGTCGATGGAGTAGCTATTAGTGCTATGTTCTTGGTATGCGATCTAACCACTGCAGGTCCGAGATCGGGAATCACACCATAGACTGGCACCGGACTCAATTTCCGCATTTCTGATAGACATGCTGTCGCGGCAGTATTACAGGCAATGACTATGAAATCTGCGTTGTACTTAGATTGCAGCGGCAACAACGTTGAAATGCAACGGTCGCGCACTTGGGCTTCAGTAAAGCGGCCGATCGGGAACACCGCATTATCTGCTACAAATATTTTTTTAATTTTTTTTGCACTTATTCCTAAAAGATCGATGACGTTTAGTCCCCCAAGTCCGGAGTCGTAAAAGATGATTGACAGCGGTTGCCCGCAGTTCATGCCGCGTTGACTCATATCTTTTTCTTAAAACTTTGTTTTATTTCTATTTCCGTAGTTAGCGCTCTCGAAAGCCGAGCAGAGCAAACGGTGCATTTGCTCTTGTCGGTTAATTCCGCTCTCTTCGAATAATCGCGGGAAGTTGCTTTCTCGGCCCTGCCCGGGAAGGCAATTAATTTCGCCAACAAGAATGGTATTGTCGGCTGTCACGAAAAAATCTAATCGCAAAGCGCCACTCGCCCCCAGTCGGCGAGTGAGTTCGCGGGCGAGAGCTTGCAACTGCTCACATACTTCAGCGGAAAGGTCGCTGGGCACAATTATTCGGGAGAGATCCTTTGCGGCGTACGTGTGCCAGCGTACCTCAGGCGGGAGCTTTACAATTCCTGGCTGGCTCGCAATGACTTCGGTGGCACCCGCAATGACTGCTACCTCTGCCTCGTGCCCGACGACGGCTTCTTCAATGACAAGCTCCGAATCAAACTCTCTTACGCGCGCGATGACCGATAAAATCTCTGTCGAGTCTTCGACCTTCTCGATACCGAGGGACGCGCCTAGCCGCGCAGGTTTTACAAATAGTGGGTACTTAAGATGTTCAATGCTTTGAGCGCTAAATGATTCGCTTCCGAGTAGACGCGCATACCTGGTTTTCCCGAAACCCCAGACGACAAGAAGATCATTGAGAATCCCTTTATTCGCCGCGATACCTGCCGCGGTAGAGTCGGACCCAATATACGGAATACCGATCGCTTCTAAGAGGCCCTCGATACCGGAGATCAGCGGAAATGCCGCTTGGCATGAGCATAGCTCTGCGAGGCATTGCGGAGCATCGCTTAACGTTGGATGCCAATGGATAATTGTTGTGCTGTGGTCGAGCTGACACAGCGTAGTTTCGATGAGTCGCGCCGAGCTCATGATATCGCTTGCCTCGGGGGTGCCAGAGCCAACGATAATTGCTACTTTCATAAAGGCTTCCTGGAGATGGCCATACCGCGTCCGGCCGAAAATCGGTAAAGGGTTTCGTAATCGAGTTTGACCCAGCTTTGGTAGGGTTCGATACCTGAAGGGTTATGAAAAATACAGGCATCGCGATCAGCGGCCATAACAAGTATCAGATGACCACCGGTACGTTGATTGGGCAGATGCGGCGACCGTATTTCACTGCTCACTGACCATATAACGAAACCGTCCGAAGGTAGAACCGTTGCAATTCGTGATGCGGGCGTGTCGACGACTATTTTGCCGCTTAGACCGAATTGACTGTCGATCATCTGCACGAAGGGTTCGTAGAGCAGGCCTTCCACCGTCCCGTCGCCTCGTTTTCGATATGAACCCGACTCAAGAGCCAGCTCTAACAACTGAAACGTAGTAGGCACATGCACGCGATAGGCAGACAAAATCGATTTAAGACAAGCAATACCGCACAGTCGTCGAGCCCAGAAACGGTAATCGTCCGCGTCAGCAAATCCGGATGCAGACCAGGTAGGATCGAAACATGGGTCCTCTCCTTCAATGATTCTTCTGTTATACAAGGGGTCAGCCCATTGACTAAAATAGCGGACATCATTGAGAGAAACCATGATGATTTCTAAGGCTGATAGGAAAGAGCAGCGCTTGACGTCTCCAGCATTGTGTCTATCAGCTGTGAATATGACATTCCGTAACTCGCTGCCATCGTTGCAAAGTTGCCAGCCTCAGAAAGACCGGGAAGCGTATTAGCTTCAAGGAACCATTCACGCCCCTGCCGATCTACGATGTAGTCGAAGCGAGCAAAGCCGCGACACAGAAGCATCTGGAACAACTTTCGAGAATGATGCTCTAACCTTTTGGCCGTCTCGCGAGGAATCGCCGCCGGGCACTCATGACGTCGTAAGTGTGTAGTGTGCTTCACATCATAGTCGTAGAAAGGTGCGTCGTAATACGTGGCTAATGGTGGCAAGCAGCATAGTTCGCCGTTTATTTCGAGAATACCTACTGTCACATCTGTTCCGCGTATGTACTCAGACACGACACAGGGCTGATCGCGCTGGGTGGTCGCGATCATGGATGCCAATTTAGCAGCGCTTTGCGCGATGCCAGCACCAATGCTCCCACCGCCAGAAGCGGGCTTGATGAAGATGCATGGTTCAAGCTCATCATAAATTTCGCCAGTCGTCTCGGACTTAACGGGGCCCGCTTCTAGAAGTCTCCACCTAGGGTGAGGGATGCCCAGCAGATGCGCCAATCGCAGAGTTGCTGGCTTATACATTGCGGTAGCACTGGCTAAAGACCCCGAACCGAGATAAGGAATACCTAGAATATCAAGCGCACCTTGAAGCTTACCGTCCTCACCGAACCACCCATGGGTGGTAAGGAATGCGACATCGCAGTCGTGGACTTCCGTCAAAAATTTCGGGGATACAAGGTCAAAAACCACTACTTTGTGCCCGAGCGATTCCAGCGCGCGCTTGACATCTCGCCCGGACGCTAATGAGCCTTCTCGTTCGGGGCCTGGGCCTCCAGTTATGAGATTTATAAGCATAGTTTAAATTTTGGGTAGCAACTGGAAATCAGTTTAGCAACCGTTAAGTCTTAGCGTAATCGGACGGATACGAAAGTGCGTTTTGTGTGCGATGTAAGCGTCACCCCGCCGAGAATTTAGCTGTCTTGAAGGAGGTTGTTGACATTCTGGACATTTGGTCGTTTCTGGAGGCGGCCTTTGAGAAGTTGCCGCCGGCAGATAAGGAGAAGGTGGCGAAAGACGGGGTCGTCTACGGTGACACCGTCGAATTTGCCGGGTTTGATAGCAACAACGGGGATCATTACTCGGTTGCCCCGTTCTTGGTCCCCGATCTTGGACGGTTTCAGCAGTTCGCCGGCGTGAGTTGAACTCTCATAGCGAGTCCGTCCCCAGCTACAAAAGAATGCTCCGGGTCTCCCTGCCAATTCGCAAGAATCGCCACATCGGCATAATGACCGCCGATCAGATCATCGAAGTGATGAAGGCGCGGTTCGTTCGCTAGACAGGCATCTGCACTGCCGGAAGTAACCGCGCTTTAGGTTGCGCAGGGTGTCTGGAGTAGCGTGCGCGCCGGGCTCAGGACGTTTCGGCGCGTCGTCGATTGTCCCGATGCGTTCGGTCTCCCGCAGGGCCAGTCGCTCGGCTCTCTGGAAAGGCGAGTGCTTCTCGCGCAGATCGTCGAGGCCGAGGTGCCGCAGCTTCTTATCGTGCTCGGCCAACAGCGCTCGCACTTCGTCGAGCCGAATGCGCGCGTGTTGCACTTCCGGGATCAGGCGGCGTAGGTCTTCGATCTCGGGCGTCCGTCTCAACCACAGTTGCCGAAGCTCGTCGAGGGTGGGCGGGTTCGGCGCCAGCGGCTTCACGACACTTCGGCGCGTTCGATCCAGTCGGGCTGCTCGTACTCGTCGTCGTGTTCGTTGACCGCGCAATTACAATCGCCGCACATCCACCGGTTCGGCATGTCGCCCACCGCCGGCTGGAACTCGTCGCGCTCGAGCCGCCGCGCAGAGCGGGCACCACATCGACGTCTCCGCCAATTCTCGCCAACTTCGAAATACTGTATCGATGTACAGTATAGCGCGGAGCGTCAGCAAGGTCGGTTGTCCCCCAGGCGAGGCTCTCGTACGTTCTCGCTGCCGCACAGTAGCAACTGTGGGTAGCAATGGGGGTAGCCGATTGGTGTCTCCGTGGGATCCTTACCTAGCAACGCATTCAGCCGATAGATAGAGTCGGCTGCCTTCCGCCAATGCCTTTCCTCGCGCCTCTTTGCGTGCCGTTAGCGACGCTCGTACGACAACGTCGCCGGATCGCTGTTTCTGAAGACCGCAAACCACGGATCGACGAGGCCTCCGCCAACCGGAACGACGACGTCGCATTTCTTGGTGCGCGTGTCGCATCGGCGCAATTCGCCTGTCGTCTCCGCTGCGCTCCCAGAGATCGGAATGTACAGCTTTCCCTCGGGACCGAAGATCAGTGCCTGCGCGGATGCTCGCGGTTTATCGAAGTCGGATAGCGGCAAGGAGTCGACGACTTTCCCGCTCCTCACGTCGACCTTGAGGATGCGGTCGACGTTGTTCTTATCCAGCGGATCGGCGCTGCTGGTGGTATCGCGAAAACTCGTGACCCAAAGGTAGCCCTTGTCGTCGAACACCAAGCCTTCTGGCCGATGGAATCCGAACTTCAAGCCCTGACTTTGCACCGATGCATTGGTCGCAATCACCTTGTCCAGTTTATGGGTGTAGGGATTGAAGCGAAGGATGTACGCGAGCAGCGATAAGGGGTCCGTCGGCGCCACCGCCGGACAGCCGCGCGCCGCGACATACAGCATGCCGTCCGGCCCGAACACGACGCCACGCGGATAGAAACCCGCCGAGAATCCGACACGGTCCAGCGTGCGAACGAACGCGCCCGATTCGCTGTATTCCCGCACATCGCCTTCGTCCACCTTCGTGCAGGTTTGCCCGCTCTTGATGACGTTCGCGACGTAGTAATGGTCCGGCTGATAACCGTAATGCCAGTCGCGCGTGCCGCCGCCGAAAACGATGCCTTGCGGCGCATAAGGTACGTTTCGCGATTTTGGATTCACGAGGTACTGCTCGAACATGCCCGTGCGCCCATTCAGCTTGATGACGTCGCCGCTCGCCGTAGGATCGATGCTGAAGTTTTGAATGCTGGCGATCAAGGAGGCGTCGTTGAAGATGATGCCCATGACGCCGTTCAACTCGCCACCGAAGGTAGAAGATGCGAAAACGCGCACGGCTCCGGTACGGAGGTCGACCTGCTTGATGGTGTCATCGTTCGTGTCATTCGGGTCGCCGATATCGCCGACGAAGATGCTCTCGCTTCTGTTGCCGCCTCCTCGCGAGAACGAGTCATCGGCTTGCGCCCAATGCGTCGTGAACATGCCGCCCGCGACGGCCGCACTCAAAAGTAAAGAACGAATAATCTTCGACGCGAATACCGCTTTTGCGTGCCGTGTCTCACTTGAGACCGGGAAAGCTGGTTTCATTGCCGCCTCCATGGATGAGCTTGATGTGTTCCTCGTATGCGCCACGGTCCGATCGCGCATCTGTGTCGCGACATGTGTGTACGGCCGTGGCTTTCATCGACGTCGCGTGCGGCGTCTGGTCTTGCTGAATTGCGCGGACAAAAGGAGAGGCGTGCTCGTGTCCGTCGAGCAGCATGAATTCGTTTGGAGTCTGAAATATACCGAACGGTCGGATGCGCGGTTGCTTTCTGGCGCGCGCTGGGACGCTGGCGATGACCTGACTTAGCATAGTCGGAACGAAGCGGAATGCAAGGCAATGACAAGACGCTCGTCGGATGCGTCCGGTGGGTTTCGGGCACAGCCAATTCAGCGCGAATCTTCGAGCCATGCGGAATTCACAATTCAGACTTGCTTTGACCTCTGTATAGATTTTGGCTAACATCCAATCACTTGGTGTGTTCGTTTCGGGTTTTTGCAGCTCTTGCCCGCGCTTGAAAGTGCATATGCACTTTAGCCGGCCAACCTGGAACGGACGTGCTTAACCACGAAACAGGAGAGGCATCATGGGACAGCAACGAATTTTGGTTACGGCAGCGGCGGGCAAGACGGGCGTGCATACCGTTCAGAACCTCCTCGACAGCGGACATGCAGTCCGCGCGCTCGTGCGAACAGTGGATGCGCGCAGCGAGGCGCTTCGGCAGGCCGGGGCGGAAGTCGTCGTCGGAGACTTGCTCTCGCACGACGACGCCATTCGTGCGACGGATGGCGTCTCTGCCGCGTATCTCTGTTTTCCCGTGCGTCCGGGCTTCATCCAGGCGACCGCGTATTTCGCCGATGCAGCGCGTCGCAATGGACTCGATGTCGTCGTCAACATGTCGCAAATCTCCGCGCGAGAAGATTCGAAGAGCCACGCTGCGCGCGACCATTGGATTGCCGAGAGAGTGCTCGACTGGTCGGGCGTGCCGACGGTGCATATCCGTCCGACGTTTTTCTCCGAGTGGATGGTTTTTCCGTGGGTGCGCGATACGATCGTGCAGGACGGCAAGATTGCGCTGCCATTCGGCAACGGACGTCACGCGCCGATTGCCGCCGAAGATCAGGCGCGCTTCATCGCGACAGTGCTCGCGAACCCCGCAGGTCATATCGGCAAGACGTACGAGCTTTGCGGTCCCATCGAGCTGAGTCAGAAGGAAATTGCCGAGAAGATCGGCGCGGTGCTCGATCGCAAAGTCGTCTACGACCCGATGACGCTCGACGCTTATCGCGAGCATCTGAGCCAATACAAGCTGCCCGAGTTCATGATCCAGCATTTCATCGAAGTGGCGGTGGACTATCAGAACGGCGTATTCGAAGGGCGCGACGAGATCATCGGCCGGGTCACCGGGAAGGCGCCGCAGACCGTCGAGGAGTTTGTGGAAGCCAATCGGGCTGCGTTCGAAAAGCGCGGCATTTAAGGCGCGTGCTCTGTAGCGTTGCCGTGGCGCGTTTAGTGTAAGAGCGCGTCACCGGCCCGCTTCAGCATCACGGACGTGTGCCGTTTGCAGATGTTCTCTGCATTAACGCGTCGCATGCGTTCCGACCCGTAGCGGTCTTTGGGTACGCTGGCTTATTCGCTGCAGAGCGCGTACCGCGTCGTCCGCGCCATGTACGGCCGAATAGCTTGAGTTTTGCAACCGGTCTAAATCGTTACCGGCCGACTGGCAGCGCAACGTATATGCGTCTTGCCAAACGACAGACATATTTAGGACGTTTAATAAAGTATCTTTCGTGCAGCTTGGTTACGATTGGGGTTCCGCTTGCTTTCGAACGACCGAGCCTGGTGGCTCCGGTTGTCGACAGCTTAAGTATCTGGCGACAGCATGTTTGCTGAAAGCGGACTGTCGCCCCACATAACCAGAAAAGGTTTGAAATGATCAAGATCGATCGCATTGCACTGGCACAATCGAATATCGCTGGCGGCGCTGTGAAGCAGGGCACGGGCACCGGCCCGTACTCGCCGAGCACGCCTGCCGCACCGACGCAAACGGGCACTGCCAGTTCCGTCATCATCGTCAACGGTCAGACGGTCATCAGTCAAAGCGTCACGTTCTAACGAACGCTGCGGCTGACAGTCGACAAAGGCGGATCGCACGATCCGCCTTCGTTCAAGTGTGTAACTGCCGTTTAACCTGCCTGCGCGGGTTGTACGCTGTCTTTCTGCCTGCGCTGCAGTTCCTGCGTCGTCTCGCCTTGACCGTTCGGCAACCAACCCGGCGGGCGAAGCACGAAGGACACGGCATCCGAAACGCGCTTTGCACCGGCCATGTCTTTTGCAAGGCTCACCCAGTGCTCCGTCTCCACGACGACCGGGTTATGCGAAGTGGTCGGCGTTGTCAGGCCGTAGCGGCAGGGTTCATCGGCGCGTTCCTCCACGTAAGTGCCGAACAGCCGGTCGAAGATAATCAGCACACCGCCGAAGTTGGCATCCAGGTAAGTGGCATTCGAAGCATGATGAACTCGGTGTGAAGAGGGCGTGTTGAACACGTATTCGAGCCAGCCGAGCTTGGGTATCCACGTAGCGTGCAACCAGAACTGATAGAGCAGATTGATGGACACGACGGCTATCACCACTTCCGGTTTCACGCCGAGCCACGAGAGCGGCGTGAAGAAGATGGCCGAACCCGTGAGCTTGGTGGTCCAGCCGAGCCGATAAGCGGATGACAACGTCAACTGGTTCGGCGAGTGATGAACCGCGTGGCTCGCCCAGAAGAAGCGCACCGTATGCGCGATGCGGTGATACCAGTAGTAGCAGAACTCCTGGCCAATGAAGAGCAGGAAGATCGTCAGCATGTCGTTGGTCGCGACGGTATGAATACGGTGCTCCCACGCGAAATGAAACACAGGCGTTGCTAGCGAAAGCGGCAAAAATGCGAGCAGCTTTCGGCCGATCAGATCGGCGAGCGAGATCCAGAACTCGTGCCAGTCAAACGCGCGGTCGGTGCCTTTGTACTTGCCATGCAGCACGAACGCTTCGGTCATCGATGCAACAAGCACGATGGCCATCATGTACGTCGTGATTTTGCCGATCAATTCCATGATTTCACTTGATTCCAGTGGGTTGCGAATGAAGTCACTTTAGCGATCGGCTTCGTTGAAAACCATGCAGAAGTTATTTCGCGGGATGTCACGTCAACGACCTGCACCGGGCCTGCCGAAAAATCGAATTTAGATGCGCTTGCCTTTGGACAGCCGTCTGAATGTTGCGTCGCTACAAATTTTCCATGCGGTTAATGATAACGAATCGCATTTACCCTATAATGCCGGCGACAATAGAACAGACCGAACGTGCGTGAGCCTTTCGGCGTTCGCCAAAATAATCCCGCCCGGATTCCCCTTGCCCTGGGACGGTAATCGACCATCACCGACGTTCTTCCGATTCATGCCCGTGTTCCGTTCGAATTCCGCGCAGGCCTTGCCTGCCAAGGCGCTTGTTCATCGCGCCGCTATCGTTGCCGCTATCGCCGTCGTGTTTTCCGTGTCGGCCCAAGCTCAAACTGCCGACGCTCCATCCAGCACCGATAACAGTGCTTCTCCCGCCAACACTTTGCCTGCGGTCAAGATTCAGGCATCGAAAGAAGCGTTGCCCGGTTCGCTCGAACCGACTTATGCAGGCGGCCAAGTCGCGCGCGGCGCAAGTTTTGGCGTGCTCGGCCAGCAGAAGATGCTCGACGTGCCGTTCAGCATGACGACTTACACGTCCAAGCTGATCGAAGATCAACAAGCGCGCACTATCGGCGACGTGCTGATGAACGACCCGTCAGTGCGCACGTCTTACGGCTTCGGCAACTTCGCCGAGACCTACGTCATTCGCGGCTTCCAGTTGCAGGGCGACGATGTGTCGCTCAACGGTCTCTATGGCATCACGCCGCGCCAGCTCGTCGCGACCGACGCGCTCGAACGCGTCGATGTCTTCAAGGGCGCAAATGCGTTTCTGAATGGCGCATCGCCGGGCGGTTCGGCGGTGGGCGGTGGTTTGAATCTGCAGTTGAAGCGCGCGGACGATAAGCCGCTTACGCGCGTGACGGTGGAGGAAACCGCTTCGGGCGATTTCGGCGCGCATGTCGACGTGGGTCGCCGTTTCGGCAGCGAAGGGCAGTTCGGTATTCGCGTGAACCAGGCGAATCACGACGGCGAGACGAGTATCGACGGCGAACATCGGCGCGACAATACGACGGCCGTGTCGCTCGACTGGCGCGGCGAAAAGCTGCGTCTCTACGGCGATTTTCTGTATCAGCGCCAGCGCGTGAACGGCGGCCGGCCGACGGTCAACGACTCGGCGAACTACATCCCCGAGCCGCCCTCGGCCACGTATAACTATGCGCAGACGTGGAGCTATTCATCGCTCGAAGATACCGTCGGCATCCTGCGCGCGGAATACGATTTTCTGCCTGGCTGGACGGCTTACGTGACGGGCGGCACGCGTCACACCAACGAGCACGGGGAGTATTCGTCGCCCACGGTGAGCGCGACTGGCGTGACGGCCACGCGTCTCGGCGTGCCGCACCAGGAGGACAACACGTCGGCGGAAGCGGGTGTGCACGGTCATTTCAACACGGGACCGGTGTCGCATTTCGTGGCGGCGGGCGCGTCGATCGTACGGACGGATTCGCAGTCGGCCTACACGCTTTCCGGTTCGTTCCCGACGAGTCTGTATGACACGCCGCAAGTCGGCTATCCGGCTAACGCGTTCACGGGCGGCAATCTGCAAGATCCGCAGACCACCGCGCTGAATCTGCTGCGCAGCATTTCCGTGTCGGATACGCTCGGCTTCCTGAACGATCGCGTGCTCTTCACCATTGGCGCCCGGCACCAGGAATTGCTGTCGAATTCTTACTCGTACACCGGAGCGCAGACGGCGAACTATAACCAGTCGATCACGACGCCGGTCTTCGGCCTGGTCGTGAAGCCGTGGGAAAACGTGGCGCTGTTCGCGAATCGCAGCGAAGCACTGACCATCGGCGACACGGCGCCCAACACCGCGCTCAACTTTGGCCAGCAACTCGCGCCCGAGAAGTCGAAGCAATACGAAGTCGGCGCGAAGTACGACAACGGCAAGTACGGCGCATCGCTCGCGCTATTCCAGATCGAAAAGCCGATGACCTACACCAACACCGCGGGCTTCTTCGTCGCGGACGGTGACGAGCGCCATCGCGGCGTGGAGGCATCGGTGTACGGCGAGCCGGTAAAGGGCGTGCGCCTGATCGCGGGCGCGACTTACATCAACGCGACGCAGCAGGACACGGGCACGGCCGTGACCAACGGTAACAAGCCGATCGGCGTGCCGACCATGATGTTCAACCTGAACGCAGAATACGATGTGCCGATGCTGAACGGCCTCACGCTAACGGCGCGCTGGATCCACACGGGCTCGCAGTATCTGAACGTGAACAACACGTTGTCGATCCCGGCGTGGGATACCTTCGACCTCGGCGCGCGCTACTCGACAGCGGTTTTCGGCCGTCCGACGACCTTCCGCGCAAGCGTGCTCAACGTGGCGAACAAGTCTTATTGGTCGTCGACGAGCGGCGGGTATTTGCTGCAAGGCGCGCCGCGCACGGTGCTGTTGTCGGTAACGACGGATTTCTGATGCTCACATAAAAACGCCGCTGGTTCGCAATGGAACCGGCGGCGTTTTCGTTTGCGCGATACACGTCAGGCAATCAGGCGTTCAGGCACTTATGCAGCGAAACCCGGCGTAGACGTACTGGTAATGCCCTTGAAACCAGTTGCGAAAACTTGGTCTCAACATGCATGCCGCGGTACGCGGTGAGCCGCCCTTCATGATGAAGTGCTTGCCGTCGAAGAAATTGGCCGAATAGCCGAGATAGAACGGGAAGGGCTCGAAGCCTTCGAGCGGCCCGAATACCGTCGAGGTCCATTCCCAGCCATTGCCGAACTGGCCTTCGACGCCAAAGCCGCTGCGATTCTCCGGATACGCCTGCACGGGTGAGGGGTCCCAGCGCCGGAAGTCGAAGTTGCCTTCTACTTCGTGCGGCGCACCCTCCGCCGCGCGCTGCCATTGCGCCTCGCTCGGCAGCGCCTTGCCGGCCCAGCGCGCATAGGCGTTCGCCTCGGCATAACTCACGTACACCGGCCAGTCGAGCGGCAACTCGATTTCCTCGAACATCGTGCGCAGTCGCCAGCCATCGGAGCTGTCGCTTTCGGCGGGAATCCAGAAGGCCGGATGCGCCACGCGTTGCTCCTCCTTCCACGCCCAGTCGGCATCGGTCCAATAGGCACAATTCCAGTAGCCGCCGGCATCGATGAAGCGCAAATAGTCGCCGTTCGTCACCATGTGGCGGTCGATCTCGAACGCAGGCACGTCCACGCGAACCTGGCCGAACTCGTTGTCCCAACCGAACATGCCGCCTTCGCGCGTCAGCCCGAGTGTCGCCGTTCCGGCCGGCACGCTCACCGTCTCGTGGGAAAGTTCACGTTCGGAGTTTCGCTGCGAAATCGCATTCGCCGGCGCGATTTTTCTATCGACTGGCAATTGATGCAGCATGTAGGCAAGCGTTTCGGCATGCATCAGCCGATGTTCGATTGCGACTTCCAGCAACTGCGCGGGCGATTCGTCGGCGGAAAGCGGCCGTGCGGCGATGGTCACCGGATCGAATTGCGCGTCGATATCCGCGCGCACGCGGTCGCGATACGCCCGCACTTCGGCGAGCGTGGGCCAGTCGGCGGGCTGATCGGTGGGCAAGCCGCCATCGACCGGATCGATGCCGAAAGCAAAGAGTTGGTCGTAGGCAGGATTGAAGTCCGGCAGGTTGAAGAGCCGTTTGTCGAGCAGATTACGGTCGAAGGCTTCGAGATGCCCGATGTAGAAAACGATGCGATGCCGTTCGGCAATCGGCCGGTCGTAAAGATGCTCCGGCTTGACGATATCGAACAATTCGTCGGTCACGCGACGCGCCTCGGCGAGCCGGTCGAGCAACGGGTGACGCAGGGAAGGTTCGCGATTCATGTCGCCCAATCTCCGTGGCTTGGCCAATCAGAAAGATTAAAGCGTAGCGAACCGCGTGCCAACTGAAAAATCCACGCGGTTTATGCGCGTTTTGTCTAACAATCGCGGCGCAAGGCGCGCCGCGCAAGGCTTTGCGTCAGATGCTGCGCAGGCGTTCGAAATCGTTGATGCGAATGGATTTGCCCTTCGCTTCGATGAGGCCGAGCTTGTCGAAACGCGAGAGCGTGCGGCTCACGGTTTCAAGCGTCATGCCGAGATAGCTACCGATATCGTCCCGCGTCATGCGCAACGTGAACTCCGCCGTGGCATACCCCCGCTTGGCGAGCCGCATGGATAGATCGAGCAGCAAGCGTGCAACGCGCTCTTCGGCGCGCAGCAGGCCGAGTTGCAGGACATGATCCGCCTCGCGATTGATAGCCTGTCCGAGCATGCGAAGCATCCGCTTTTGCAGGGTGTCGGTTTCGCGGCACATGCGCTCGAAAAGCGCATACGGAATGACACACACGGAACTGTCTTCGAGCGCGATCGCGTCGCAGGCATGCTCGCCTTCGCCGATACCGTCGAGCCCGAGCGCGTCGCCCGCCAGCAAGAGGCCCGTGACCTGTTCGCGTCCGCCTTCGCGGATGACCACGGTCTTGATCGACCCCGAGCGCAACGCGAACAGCGAATCGAACGGAGCGCCCGCACGGTAGAGCGCTTCGCCACGCCGCACCGAACGCGTAACCGAGATCACATGTTCGAGCTTGGCGATGTCACGAGCGTTCAGGCCTTCGGGCATGCAGAGATGGCGCATGGCGCAGGTCGAGCACTGAGCCAGATTGCGCCGTGAGGGAAAAATGTCGGACATGGCGGCCGCTTTTGTTGATGGATGACAAAAACCATTGTCCCATCGCGGGATTGTTAACCCTGGCGACAAAATGCCGCGCATCCGTTTGCGCTAGTCCATGGTTAGGCGCTCTCGTCGCCTTCCGGGCTGGCTGCCGAGGGAATCAGCAGAACGGGCAGCGTGGCTTGCCGCAGGCATCGCTCAGCAACGCTGCCAAGAAGCAGGCGCTGAAAGCCTTTGCGTCCGTGCGTGCCCATGATCAGCACATCGGCGTTGAAGTCGACGGCGGCCTTGGTGATAAGCATCGCGATGTCGTCGCTCGCGGTGGCCTCGACGGTCACGACCTGCCCTTCGATGCCGCGTTGCCTGAGCGCGTCCGCCGCCTGTCGAGCAAGGTCGGAGCTTTCCTCCGCCAGCGTTTTCTGCAACTGGCTCGGATCGTAGCCGGGCACGTCGAAGTACACGGCCCCGCTCTCGACGACGTAATACGGCTGCACGACGGCCTGATGCGTGACAGCGAGATCGAGCGCGATTTCGAAGGCGCGCTGTGAAGTGCGGCTTCCGTCGATGGCGACGACAATGCGTTTGAACATGACGTTTTCCTCATTCCCGGTCGATGTTTCACCGTGGATTGCACGGCGAGAAGGCGCTTCCAGCATAGCGCGCGAGTAGTCCGAAGACGTGCGGTTAATTTTGCGCTGAGTCGATCTGCCGCAAGCTAACCCGTACAATTCGTCTTTCTGACATCAGCGCCCGCTTAAAAATTCCATGGGCGTTCCTCCGACTCGTTTTCCCAGCCCGCCGCATGACCGAAACCCAGCCGCCAGCACTCGCCTTCAGAACCGCGCTTTACGCGATGCTCGGCATCGGACTCGTCAACATGCTCGTGGCGCTCGATCAGACCGTGGTGAGCACCGCGCTGCCGTCTATCGTCGCGGAACTGCACGGCTTCGAGTATTACGCGTGGATCGCGAGCGCGTATCTGCTGGCGTCGGTGGTGACGGTGCCCGTGTTCGGACGTCTCGGCGATTACTTCGGCCGCAAGCGTTTCGTGATCGCCGCGGTGATCACGTTTACCGTGGCGTCGGTGTTGTGCGGACTTGCGCCGGACATGCTGTTTCTCGCGCTTGCGCGCGGCTTGCAGGGCGTGGGCGGCGGCATGATGGTCGGCACCGCGTTCGCCGCGATCCCCGATCTCTTCCCCGATCCGCGTGCCCGCGTGCGCTGGCAGGTGGTGCTGGCGGCGGCATACGGCATAGGCACGGCGGCGGGGCCGTCGCTCGGCGGCTGGATGAGTCAGCACTGGGGCTGGCGCTCGACCTTCCTCGTGAACTTGCCGGTCGGCGCGCTGGCGCTGTACTTCATCTGGGCGCATTTGCCGAATCTGCATCAGCCGCGTGAAGGTGGCGTGAAGATCGACTGGCCCGGCGCCGTGCTCGTCGCGCTCGTGCTCGGCGGTTTCCAGGCGTTGATCGAGGCACTGCCGAAAGGCGGACTGTCGGCTGGCAATCTCGCGCTCGGCGGCGCGGTGATCGTGGGCGCGGCGGCGCTTCTGATTTGCGAGCGGCGCGCGACGCATCCGATCATCCCGCTCGATATTTTTCGTGAGCCACAACTCGTCACGTTGTTCACGCTGTCGTTCCTCGCCGGCTTCGTCATGTTCTCGCTGATCTTCTTCGCGCCGCTTTTGCTGCAGGGCGGCTTCGGCCTTTCGCCGCAGGAGGCGGGGTTGCTCGCCACGCCGATTGCCGCGTGCATTGCGCTTGGCAGCTTCATCAACACGCGTATCGTCATTCATTTGCGCAAGCCGACGATGATCCTCACCATCGGCTTCACGCTGCTGATGCTGGCGTCGGTGGCGCTTGCCTTCGCGCAGGAAACGACGCCCTATTTGTATATCGAGCTGCCGATGGGCGCGGTCGGCATTGGTTTGGGCTTCGTGCTCAACAACATGAACATCTTCGGGCAGGAGATCGCGGGGCGCGAGCGTTTCGGCATCACAACGGCGCTCTTGCAGTCCACACGCATGGTCGGCGGCATGCTCGGAACGAGTATCGTCGGGACGATCGTCGCGCATCATTACGCGAGCGTGGTTTCGCGCACGATCAGCGTTCTGGGTACGAGCGCGGCGTCGCAGTGGCGGCCGCGTTTTATCGACCCGCGCATTCTCGTCGATGAAGCGTTGCGCGACACACTGCTGTCCGAACTGCGCACGGCCGGGCTCGATGCTCCCGCGCTCTTCGATGCTGCCCGCGACGCGCTCGTGCAGTCCATTCACATCGGCGTGATGTTGACCGCAGTGGCCGCGCTGGTGGCGGCGTTGCTCGTGCGGCGGATTTCGCATATCACTTTTCGGCGGGCTGGGGCTTCGGCGAAAGACGCGGCGTAAGGCGCGGCGGTCAGGCTGAACGGCTGCCGCGCTTTAGTACGATCGGCTGCGCCTTCCACGGTTTGGTACCTTTCTGGCGCCAGTGTGCTAGCTTTTCGACGCGATCACCGCAGCTACGACACGCGTCGCTCATGCATTCGCGGAACGCTTCCCTCGCGTCGCCGGTCACTTAAATCAAGACGCGCAGCGCCGCACGCGGCACGCTTACTGCGCCCGTTCGTCGACACGTTCATTGCCGCGCGCCCTCGGATTTAATGAAAGAAGGCGCATCCGGCCTCATCGATACAAGGAGCTGACATGAAGATCACCGGCGAAATGCTGATCGGCGCATCGGCCGTACGAGGCACCGACGCCACGCTGCGCGCCTTCGATCCCGCACGCGACATCGAACTCGAACCCGTCTTCGGCGGTGGCGGCGACGCCGAAGTCGCGCGTGCCTGCGAACTCGCGGATGCCGCATTCGACGCGTATCGTCTCGCGCCGCTGGAAACCCGCGCGCAGTTTCTCGAAGCGATCGCGGACAACATCATCGCGCTCGGCGATACGCTGATCGACCGTGCGCACGCGGAATCCGCGTTGCCGAAGGCGCGAATCGAAGGCGAACGCGCGCGCACGGTCGGACAACTGCGGCTCTTCGCGTCGCTCGTGCGTGAAGGCCGATGGCTTGCCGCGACGCTCGATTCCGCCCAACCCGACAGAAAGCCGTTGCCGCGCTCCGATCTGCGTTTGCAAAAGATTCCGGTCGGTCCGGTTGCCGTGTTCGGCGCTAGCAATTTTCCGCTGGCGTTCTCGGTCGCGGGCGGCGACACGGCGTCGGCGCTCGCGGCGGGCTGTCCTGTCGTCGTCAAGTCGCATCCGGCTCATCTCGGCACGTCGGAACTCGTGGGACGCGCGATCCAGAAAGCCGTTGCCGACAGTGGCCTGCCCGAAGGCGTGTTCTCGCTGGTGGTCGGCGCGGGCAATGCCATCGGCGAGGCGCTGGTGGCGCATCCCGCGATCAAATCGGTTGGTTTCACGGGCTCGCGCCGCGGCGGCCTCGCGCTCGTGAACATCGCGGCGAAGCGCCCCGAGCCGATTCCCGTTTTCGCCGAAATGAGCAGCGTGAATCCGGTCTTCGCTTTGCCGGGCGCGCTCGCCAAGCGCGGCGATACGCTCGCTTCGGGCTATATCGATTCGGTGACATTGGGCGTCGGCCAGTTTTGTACGAATCCCGGCCTCGTGATCGCGCTGGCGGATTCCGATCTCGACGACTTCATCGATCACGCGGCGGCCGCGCTCGAAAAGAAGGGCACGCAGACAATGCTGACCGCGGGCATCGCCGACGCCTACGCGAACGGCGTGAAGGAACGCGACGCGACGGGAGCGGAACGCATTGCAACGGGCAAGCAGGAAGGTGGCGCAGCTGGCAAGGGCGGCGCGTTGCCGGCGCTGTATCGCGTGACGGCGGAGCAGTTCTTGACCGTGCCGCAGCTCGCCGACGAAATTTTCGGGCCCACGTCGATCATCGTTGTGTGTCAGGGCGAGGACGAGATGATCGACGTCGCGCGTCGTTTGGAAGGCCAGTTGACCGCGACCTTGCTGATGGACAACGACGACATCGATCTCGCGCGCCGGCTCATGCCCGTGCTCGAACGCAAAGTGGGCCGCATTTTGGCGAACGGCTTTCCGACCGGCGTCGAGGTGTCGTACGCGATGGTGCACGGCGGCCCGTACCCGGCGACTTCCGACAGCCGAGCGACTTCGGTCGGCGCGATGGCAATCGAACGATTCCTGCGGCCGGTCTGCTATCAGGATTTGCCGGCAGCGCTCTTGCCGGAATCGCTTGCCGATGACAACCCGCTCAATCTCTGGCGCCTGCGCGATGGCGAGCTGGGACCGAATTGATCCACTTGAGCCAAACCGAGGAGACCCCAAGCATGACAAGCAACGAGCGCCGCTATCCCGACCCTGCCGTCCGTGTGCTGGACCCGCGCTTCAATGCGTTGAGGCTGGCATCGGCGTCGGTGGAATGTCTGTATCAGGGCGCGCGATGGTCGGAAGGCCCGGTATGGTTCGGCGATGGCCGCTATCTGCTGTGGAGCGACATTCCGAACAACCGCATCCTGCGCTGGGACGAAGAAAGCGGGCAGGTCGGCGAATTCCGCAAGCCGTCGAATAATGCCAACGGCAACACGCGCGATCGCGAAGGGCGGCTCGTCACGTGCGAGCATCTCACCCGGCGCGTGACGCGCACCGAGTACGACGGTTCGATCACCGTGCTCGCGGATCAATACCAGGGCAAGCCGCTCAATTCGCCGAACGATGTGGTCGTGAAGTCGGACGGCTCGATCTGGTTCAGCGATCCGCCTTTCGGCATCGACGGCTATTACGAAGGCGAA
The DNA here is from genome assembly GCF_031451465.1 of Caballeronia sp. LZ003. Classification (NCBI taxonomy): domain Bacteria; kingdom Pseudomonadati; phylum Pseudomonadota; class Betaproteobacteria; order Burkholderiales; family Burkholderiaceae; genus Caballeronia; species Caballeronia sp. LZ003. The sequence goes on from NZ_JARUXJ010000004.1 coordinate 772,514, forward strand.
AAGCAGACGGCGCAATTGAAGCCCGCGGTGTATCGCGTCGACGGCCAAAGCGGCGAGGTCACGCTTGTGTTCGATGGCTTCATCGGGCCGAACGGGCTGGCTTTTTCGCCCGATGAGTCGGTGCTGTATGTCGTCGAATCGCGTTCGTCGCCACGCACGATTCACGCGTTCGATGTGCTCGACGACGGCTGGAAGCTAGGCGAACCGCGCCTCGTCATCGACGCCGCACGCGGTACGCCGGATGGCTTTCGCGTGGATATCCACGGCAATCTTTGGTGTGGCTGGGGTATGGGCGACGCGGAACTCGACGGCGTGCGCGTTTTCACGCCGCAAGGCGAGGCGATCGGACATATCGATTTGCCGGAGCGTTGCGCGAACGTGTGTTTTGGGGGAAGGCATCGCAACCGGCTGTTCATGGCGGCAAGTCACGGCCTGTACGCGCTTTATGTGAATACGCAGGGCGCAAAAGGCGGTTAAGCCATTCAGAATGCGCCGTGTGTGAGCGCGGCGCGTTCAAGCCGATGCTTTCTTAAAATCTGAACGTGTCCCGGCACCGAGCGCAAGGCCTACGCGATTCAGGCTGTAGCGCGCGGCGGCATCCGCGAGACGAGATAGAGCGATGCCGCGAGCTTGCACACCAGTGCCGCACCGCAAATGATTGCGCCGGTCGGCAACGCATGCCATTGCAGGGCGATGGTCGGCGCCACGAACATGACGGACACGAAGCCGAGCGCGACAGTCATCCAGCGCGCCCACTGCAGTCGCGCGGCGACGCACAGATAAAGCAAGCCGACAAGCAAGCGCGAGACAATAGATGCAGCGAGCGGATGACTCGACGCATCGCCCGGAAATCCAATCGCGATAGCTAGCGCGAGTTCGGCCCATGACAGCGCGTACGCCGCGCCAAGGCACACGAGCGCGGATCTGAAGCGCTGTTCGGCCGCCGTGCGCGGCTCAGGAGGACGCGTGTTATCTATTGGGACGGATGCGGCGGTGTCGCTCGCGTAGCTTTCGTAGGCTTCGATCGTGGCCATTTGTTCTTCCCCTTGGTCGCGCTTCAGTCGATTAACGCGTTATCCGCGCTGTCGTTCTCATGCCTGTTCTCAGGCGTTTTTTCGTTGCATGACATGAGCATACGGCGTGCCTGAGCGATTGACGTTCGTCGGAGGAACACGCGTTGCTCGCTGAACATCAGCTTTCACCACGACAGGAGCCGAACATGAGCAACCAGAAAGAGCAAAATCCTCACTCCGAGCGCGACGAGGAAGACGTCGACAAAGCCGTGGAAGATACTTTCCCGGCAAGCGACCCGCCAGCAACCGGCGGCGTCACGCGTATCGAGCCGGATGAAGAGAAAGATCAGAAGAAATGAAAAAAGCCACGCTTCGCGCGTGGCTTTTAGTGGCGTCACGCCAGCGTGGCGCCGCGCTACGTTACGACTTGTCGATTTCGAAAAGCCGCGAAGGCCGCATGTGATTCAGGGCGTAATGCTTACGTCCACGCAAGGTGTTGCCATGCGCGTCGCGGCTTACATAAACCTGATTTTCCTCGACGGCGCGAATGCTTGGCGGCACCATCCCGCGGTCGATCACGCGATAACCGTGATCTAGCGCCAGCAATATTCCGTTGCGACCTGGCCGGCTGTCGAACCCGCCAAAGCCGTCGCCTTGCTCGGCGACATGGTTAGCATGCGTCGCGTTCGAATTGATGACGGCATCCGGATCGGTGGCCTGCATCTGCTCATAGCGCTTCGCCTGGATGTTCTTGCCATCGGCATCGACGGTGTCGTCGAGGGTCTCGTCGTTGGCGACGTCGATGCCGCGCGGCCGCGACTCCGGCGTGCCGAGCGGTCCGATATTGCGGTCGGCCTGGCCCGCGCTTTCCTGCTTCGCGCCCGCGCCCGCGCCCGCATGCGCCTCGCGGCCAGACTCGGCCTTCTTCGCATCGCTCATGTTCACGCGCGCAGTCTCTGCGCTCGGCGTCTTGATCGGGCTGTCGGCGGCGCGATCCGCTTGCTTGTCTTGCGACTCGTTGGATTCGGCGTTATTCATTTCCTGCTCCTTGGGAACTGGCTAAACCGTTTTTCCTCACGCAAGACTCGTTCCGGAAATTTGGCGACGGAACTCCAGCCCTTGCAGGCGGGACACTCAATCGTCATCGAATTTTTAAGGCTTTTTTTTGAATGCCAAGCGGATTTCCTGCAAGTATTATTTGGAACCTGCTGGCAGCAAAGCGCGAATGCGGGACGCGAGCAACAAGGAGGGCGTGTCCAGTACGGCTGCTGGTTGAGCAAGTCATACGAACGAGCAGGGCACTTCACACAGGTGACTCATGCAACAAGATGCAGCCTTTTCACATCGAGGCTATCTACTCAACTGTGCGCCAGCCAGGACGGGGGATGGCAATTATCAGCCGTACGTCGTGATTTCGCGATCCAGCGACGGCGAGCTCGTTGCGAACCGATTCTTCCCTGCGGACTTGCGATTTCGCAACGAGGGGGAAGCCATCGCGCACGGCCGCGATTGGGCCGTCCGATGGATTGACGCAAGTCACGTTACCGTTTAATCCGCAGGCCGTACACGCAGCACGCTTGCGCAAAACCGTTTACGCTTAGTGTTCATCCGCCGCCACTGCGCGGCCTCCGAACGCCAGCCCAGAAGACATGCAGAACAAGTCCTTACCCGAGCAGGCAGCGCCATCCGATTCTTCCACTCACGCGCCCCACGAATGGGGCTTGTCGCGCATCGTCGCCGACTTACGCCAATCGCGCGAGGAACTGCATCGCACGCGGCATCCGCTTGGCATACGTGAGTTGCCTTCGCGCGAGGCGATCGTGAGGATCGTCAACGGCCTGCGCTCCGCGCTCTTTCCCACGCACTACGGCGCGCCCGATCTGACCGATGAAAGCGTCGACTACTACGTCGGCCAGACGCTGGAAACCACCCTGCGTCTCTTGCATGAGCAGATTCGCCGCGCGCTGCGCTTCTTGCCCGAGCATCGTGAGACGGGCGAAGCAGAGGTCACGGCGCAAGCGTTCGCCATTGCGCGCGAGTTCGGCTCGCAGTTGCCGGAGATTCGCGCGCTGCTCGTCAGCGACATTCAGGCTGCCTTCACGGGCGACCCCGCCGCGCAGCACATCACCGAGATTCTGCTGTGCTATCCCGGCATCTGGGCGATGACGCATCACCGGCTCGCGCATGCGTTGCATCGGTTGGGCGTGCCGCTGCTCGCGCGCTTCATCAATGAGATCGCGCATTCGCTGACGGGTATCGACATTCATCCGGGCGCGACCATCGGGCCGAGCTTCTTCATCGATCACGGCACGGGCGTGGTGATCGGCGAAACGGCCGTGATCGGCCGGCATGTGCGCGTGTATCAGGCCGTGACGCTGGGCGCAAAGAGCTTTCCCTCCAGCAGCGACGGTGTGCTCGTGAAAGGCAACGCGCGGCATCCGGTTGTCGAGGACGATGTCGTGATCTACGCGGGCGCGACCATTCTCGGGCGCGTGGTCATCGGCAAGGGCTCGGTAATCGGCGGCAACGTTTGGCTCACGCACAGCGTGCCGCCGGGCAGCAGCGTTTCGCAGGGCAAGATCCGCGAAGGCAGCGGCGCCGATTCACCGGGCAACGGTTACGGCGCTTGATAGCTCTAAGTGTTCGAGACGTTGAACACGCTTTGAGTGCCGACGATAGACAAGAACTCACGCCGCGTCGATGGGTCGTCGCGGAACGAGCCAAGCATGCGCGATGTAACCATCGACACGCCCGCCTTGTGCACGCCGCGCGTCGACATGCATTGATGCGCGGCTTCCAGAATCACGCCGACACCGAGCGGTTGCAGCACTTCGTTGAGCGTATCGGCAATCTGCGCGGTCATCTTCTCTTGAATCTGAAGGCGCTTGGCGAAGGCGTCGACCAGACGCGCGAGCTTGGAAATGCCAACCACGCGTTCTCGGGGCAGATACGCGACGTGCGCCCGCCCGATGATCGGCACCATGTGATGCTCGCAATAGCTCTCGAAGCGAATGTCCTTCAGGACGATCATCTCGTCGTAGCCCTGCACTTCGGAAAAAGTGCGGGCAAGGATTTCATGCGGGTCTTGCTGATAGCCGGCGAAGAACTCTTCATACGACCGCACGACACGCGCCGGAGTGTCGAGCAGGCCTTCGCGACGCGGATCGTCGCCCGCCCAGCGCAAGAGAACGCGCACGGCGGCTTCGGCTTCCTCGCGGGACGGACGATCGGCCGGTTTAGCGTGGATGTCCGAATCGGAAAAATGGGTTTTGCGCGGGGCGCTCATTATTAGCTCCTTTCACATCGAAAGTGCGGATAGCACCCCTGTATTGTTCCATGTTTTCGGACCCTATCAGGGGTCAGGTCTTTCCTCCACCGTCGATGCCTGAGCCCGTCCGCCAGACTTGCTTGCCGTCTTCGTTGAGCGTGCCGCTACTGTTGTCTTTGTCAGGCTCGGTGCCCGGTTCGGCCAGATGGCCGCCCGGTTGCTCCTGCGCGGGCTGCTTCTCGCCCTTGCGCTGCTCGATGCGCTCCTCTTGCGAACGTCCCGCGTAATTGTTGCTGCCTGCATTGATCATGGCGCTTCTCCTCGATTAAGTTACGACCAGAAGCGCGCAAGAGCTATACCTAGGCGGGTTTGTTTTCCGCGCCGCCAACCACCATCCACGACACGCCGAACTTATCCTGCACCATGCCGAAGCGCTTGGCGAAGAACGTCTGCGTGAGTGGCATCTGCACCTGTCCGCCGTCCGATAGTGCGTGGAAGAACTTTTCGGCTTCCTGCTCGTCCTCCGTGGAAATGGACAGCGACACGCCCTGGAAATTCGGCTTGCCGCTGCACATGCCGTCGGACGCCATCAGCATGGACTGGCCCACTGTAAAGGCCACATGCATGACCTTGTCTTCCGACCCAGGCGGCATGCCGCAACCGCTCGCGGCCTCGCTGCCGCCACCGGATTTGCCGGCGTCAGGGTTGTCGCGAAAGCGCATCATCATCAGCACTTGTGCGCCGAGACTCTCGCGATAAAACGTGATCGCTTCTTCGCAGCGGCCTTCGAAGAACAAATAGGGTTGCACTTGCATGTCTGCTCCTTGAGTAATGCGTGAGTTGCCAGGTGAATTACTGGGACTCGTCGGGGTCCATATCCATTGTCAATGGCACCGACGCGTGTTCGTGCACGACGCGCCAGTCGCCGTCGATTCTTCTGAAGCACACGGTTGCACGCACGACGTCGTCGCGCCCGCCCGCGGCCACGCGATTCACCGCATGCGCGAACGCGAGATCGCCGCTCACCGCCACGTGCAGATCGCGCACCTCGAACACGAGCGGGCCGCTGATGCTGTCGAACCAGCGCTGCCAATGCTCGCGATACAGCTCGACGCCTTTGAAGGATGCGGGCGGCACGACATCGAACACGACGACATCCGCCGCGTAATGAGTCACCAGCGCAGCCGCGTCTTTTGCAAGCACGGCTTGACGCCACGATTCCGTGAGTTCACGGATGCGTGCTTCATCTTGCGCACGTTCGTTCTTGACGACCATGACCTTCTCCTCGATGACGTTGAACCTGAGTCGTGACAATGCAACGACACAGCCTTTGTTTCAGGCGATATTTTTGTTTGTGTACACCGTCCACAAAAAATAGCAGAGATAATGGACAGTGTCCACATAGGTAAAACCTCGCTTATAAAAATGACAAAAGCCAAGCCGCGCAGCACGTATCGACATGGCGATTTGCGCCGCGCAATGATCGATGCCGGCATTGCGCTCGCACGCGACGGCGGGCCGGACGCCATCGTGCTGCGCGAAGTCACGCGGCGCGCGGGCGTGGTGCCGAACGCCGCGTATCGTCACTTCGGAAGTAGACAGGAGTTGTTGACGGCCGTGCGTTCCGCGGCGTTATCGGCGGTCGCGCAAGCAATGGAGGAAGAACTCGCCGCGCGGCCGAAAAAGCGCAAGCGTGCCGATGCCGCGAAGGCGGGGCTACGCGCGGTCGGCGTGGGTTATCTGCGTTTCGCGCAGACCGAGACGGGTCTCTTTCGCACCGCGTTCACCGCGCCGCCAACCGAGTGGGGCGAGCATGAAGCCTCGTATGGCGTGGGGCCGGGCGGGCTCGATCCCTTTCAGTTGTTGAGCCGCGCCCTCGATGAGATGGTGGATGCCGGCGCGCTCGATCCGTCAAGCCGGCCAGAAGCCGAATATCTCGCGTGGAGCGCGGTGCATGGCTTCGCGCTCTTGCTGATCGAAGGGCCGTTGCAGGGATTGCCCGGCGAAGCCATCGAACCGCTTGCCGAGCGCTTGCTCACGATGGTGGAGAACGGTTTGTAATCGCCATGAAAAAAGGCCGCGAGACAATCGCGGCCCTTGGCAGAAGCGAACGCTGGTTAAACTCGTTCTATCTTTCCGGACGCAGGCTCGACCACGCTGAACAACAGCAGCAAACAGAGCAGCGACGTCCCGAGCATGTAAAGGAACACACTGGTCCAGCTATAGCTGTCGAGCAGGAAGCCCACCGCGAGCGGTGCGCACGCGCCGCCTATCTGCCCGAGCGAATTGACGATACCGAATGCAGTCGGATACGTCGCCTTGCTTGCAAGTCCCATGGGATACGCCGAGTATCCCGCGAAGCCGATGCCGAGCATGAGGCCCGAGAGAATCAACGCCGCGCCGAGATAGACCACGCTGTCCGGCGCGTCGATGAGCGCGAACATCATGAGCATGGTGCCGAGCGCGCCGAGCATCATCATCGGCTTGCGGCGGCCGCCGAGCAGACGGTCGGAGATCAGGCCGCCGAGCATGTTGCCCGCCACCGCGCCGATGAACGGCGCCGAAGCGAGAAAGCCCATCTTCACCGAGGCAAAACCCTTCACGGTGACGAGATACGTGGGGATCCACGAGATGAAGATGTTGCTGATGCCGATCATGCAGCCATAGCCCAGCGCAATGCCGAAGATATTCCACGAGCGGAACACTTGCCCGACCGTTTCCAGCGGCGCCACGCGCTTCGTGCGATTGATGCCGTCGAGCCAGGGCATGGGCTCCATTTCGCCACGGCGCACAAGCTTGCCGGTCGAGCCATCGGTGGCGGATTCATCGAGAATATAGCGGCGTTCCGCGGGCGAGCAGAAGCGGTTTTCGCTCGGCGAATTCGTGACGAGAAACATCCATGCGACGGCAAAGAGAATGCCCGGAATGGCGAACACATAAAAGATTTCGCGCCAGCCCCAAAGCTGGATCACGATGATGCACACCGAAGGCACGATCAACGGTCCGAGCTTCGATGCGGCGATCCAGAGTCCTGCTGCCGTGCCTTTTTCGCGCGTCGGAAACCAGCGGTTGATGACGTTCGTGCAGCCAATGCCGAGCGGCCCTTCCGACAGCCCCAGACCCACGCGATACGTCATCAAAAGCAATACCGAGGACGTCGTTCCCATCAAGCCCGTGAAGACCGATGTCAGCAGCATGAAGACGGAAAACAGAATGCCAGTGGTGCGTTCACTGAGCCGTTTGTAGAGCAGGCCAACCGGAATCTGCACGAAACCGTAAGCGAAGGAAAAGAGACTGACGATCATCCCCGCTTCCGAATTGGAGATGTGATATTCCTTCTTGAGATACGGCAAAGCGAAGCCGAAGTTGGCGCGGTCCGCGCACGCGATGGCCCAGATGCAGAAGATCAGGCCCATCACTACCCAGCGATGGCTGGTTCGTTTCTCCGCGATCGGTTCTGCTTTCGCCGCGCCCGCGACGCTGTCGGCATTGTTCATTCGTCTTCCTCCGGTTCATACGGCTTCAGCGCTTCGACGCCTTTTCCGCGCGATGCTGCAACAGATGAATTTCAGCGCGCGTTGCCGCCGAGATGGACCGACTGGGTGGAATGCGATGCAGAAGGGGAAAAGAAGCGGCGTGTTTTCAAGCTGTGTCTCCGATCTGTATGCAAGGCTTTTTTATGGTGTTCCTGCCGGTGATCCCATTGTCGGGGTGGTGATTTTGGGCGTCCAATCTTTTATTGCTATTACCTGATTCCCGGATTGAATCGATCGAGCGATACCTTTGAGAGCACGCCAATAACGGTATCAGTTGATAGCGCTTTGGGATTGGACGCGCCACGCAAAAGGCGACATGATCCGTCGACATCGCGGCCTGGCGCATGGCAGGCGAGACACGACCCAAAGGAGCCACCCAATTGAAGCCGACGAAGCCGAGCATTCTGCAACTGAACCCCATCCTCGTTCCCGCGATCAACGAGACGCTGGAGTCGCTCTACATCATGCATCGTCTCTTTCAGGTGGACGATAAGGACGCGTATATCCGCGAGCATGGCGCTGCGATCGAAGGCGTCATCACGGGCGGCCATACGGGCATCTCCAACGATCTCGTCGACAAACTGCCCGCGCTCAAGGTGATCGCGGTCAATGGCGTGGGCACCGATGCCGTCGATCTCGCGTACGCCCGTTCGCGCGGCATTCCGGTCACAGCCACCTTCGGCGCCTTGACCGAGGACGTCGCGGATCTCGCCATTGGCCTGATTCTCGCGGTGTTGCGTGAAATCTGTCCGGGCAACGACTTCGTGAAGACCGGCAAGTGGCCTGAAAACCCGAGCCCCGCTGCGATTCCGCTGTCACGCCGTTTCAGCGGCAAGCGCGTGGGCATCGTCGGCATGGGCAAGGTCGGGCGCGCCATCGCCGTGCGCGCCGCGGCGTTCGGCTGTCCTGTCGCCTATACCGATGTACGCGACATGGACGACATTGCGCATCGCTTTGTGCCCGACCTGCTGCAACTCGCGCGCGACAGCGACATCCTCGTGCTTGCCGCAGCCGCCGATAAAGCGCAAGGCATCGTCGATGCAGCCGTGTTGGACGCCCTGGGCCGCGACGGCTATCTCATCAACATCGCGCGCGGCAAGCTCGTGGTGGAAAGCGATCTCGTGCAGGCGTTGCAGGGCGGCGTGATCGCGGGCGCGGGTCTCGACGTATTCGTCGATGAACCCAACGTGCCCGCCGAACTCTTCGGCATGGACCGCGTGGTGTTGCAGGCGCATCGCGCGAGCGCGACGGTGGAATCGCGCACGGCCATGGGCGAGATGGTGCTGTCGAGCATCGCGCAGGCGCTTGCCGGGCAGCGTCCCGAAGGCAGCCTGACGACCTGATGCATGCACGGCCGTAAAGCAACGCAGGAGCCACTCGCGAGCCTCGACCTATAATGATCGGCTATTTCGTCAAAGTCGATTCCGCATGCTCGATCTCGGACAAGTGCGTTGCTTCGTCGCCGCCGCGACGGAACTGAACTTCAGGCGTGCGGCTGCGCTGCTCAACATGACGCAGCCGCCGCTTTCCAGGCAGATTCATCTGCTTGAAGAGAATCTCGGCGTCCTGTTGTTCGAACGCGTTGGCCGCACGGTCAAACTGACGCCGGAAGGGCGTGTCTTCCTTGCCGATGCCGCGCGCCTCCTGAATCTCTCTGAGCAAGCGGAAAGCACGGTGCGGCGCGCGAGCAAGGGCAAGACGGGACGCGTGCGGCTCGGCTTCACGGGCGCGGCCGGCTACGAGTTGATTCCGCGACTGCTCGTCGCGGCCAAGCACGCGCTGCCCGATATCGATGTCGTCCTGCTCGAACTCGTTTCCGTCGCGCAGATCGAGGCCTTCGCGGCCAATACCATCGACCTCGGCTTTCTGCGGCCCTTGCCTTCGCGGCAACAGCTCGAATTTCTGCTCATCGACAGAGAGCCGCTGATCGTCGCGCTGCCCGCCGGTCACGAGCTATGCGCTTACGACGAGATCGCCCTGCCGCAACTCGATCAAGAGCCGTTCATCATGCACTCGCCGGTTCACGGCAAATACTTCTGCGACCGCATCATGGGCATGCTCGCGAGGGAAGAAGTGAACCCGCATTTCACGCAATATATCGACCAGACGCCCACCATTCTCTCGCTCGTGCGCGCGGGGCTTGGTCTTAGCATCCTGCCGGCGTCGGCGCAGCGCTTTCATTACGACAACGTCGAGTTCAGGCATATCGCCAACAATCACGTGCAGGCGGAAATGAGCATGGCATGGCGCGTGGATCAGGATAATCCCGCTGTGACGGCCTTCAGACTCATGGCCGCGGATCACTTCGCGAGCCGGGTGCAGGACTGATCGACGCTTGCGCCCCAAGCGCCCATGCGAGCTTCAAAAGCAGCGCTCGAACCGGTTTCCCGCGCGCTGCTTTTTGATGCAATAAGGCCGAAGCGTGCATTTCATCGATAATGACGGCTCGCTCGCCCAACGCACGACTCAGCCCGATTCAAGCCGACTCCCGACCGCGCCCGATGCTCGCCAACTTGCTCGTCCAACTCGTCAACGGTCTCGCCGATGCCTCCGCGCTCTTTCTCGTCGCCTCGGGTTTATCGCTGATATTCGGGGTGACGCGCATCGTCAACTTCGCGCACGGCTCGCTCTACATGCTCGGCGTGTACGTCGCGTACAGCCTGACGAGCCGCTTCGGACAGAGCGTCGCGGGCTTCTGGATGTCGGTGCTGGCGGCGGCGCTCGTCATCGGCGTGCTTGGCGCGCTGATCGAAGTCGGCGTGTTGAGGCGCATCTATCGCGCGCCCGAGTTGTTCCACCTCCTCGCAACCTTTGCGCTTGTTTTGATCTTTCGCGATGCCGCGCTCTATCTCTGGGGCCCCGAAGACCTGTTCGGTCCGCGCGCGCCGCATCTCGCGGGCGCCGTGCAATTGCTCGGTCACGCGTTGCCTTCGTATGACATCGCGCTGATGTGCATCGGCCCGCTCGTGCTCGCGGTGTTGTGGTGGGCGCTGACGCGCACGCGCTGGGGCACGCTCGTGCGCGCGGCAAGCGCCGACCGCGAGATGCTCGGCGCGCTCGGCGTGAATCAGGCGTGGCTTTTCACCGGTGTCTTTTTCGCGGGCGCGTTTCTCGCGGGGCTGGGCGGCGCGCTGCAAGTGCCGCGCATGTCGGCGAATCTCTCGCTCGATCTGGAGACTATCGGCAACGCGTTCGTCGTGGTGGTCGTGGGCGGCATGGGTTCGATACCCGGCGCGTTCGTCGCTGCCTTGCTGATTGCGGAGATCAAGGCGCTATGCATTGGCATCGGGCATGTGTCGCTCGGCGGTATCGACTTTTCCCTGTCGAAGTTCACGCTCGTCGCGGAGTTCGTCGTGATGGCCGTGGTGCTCGTGTTGCGTCCGTGGGGACTCTTCGGCCGTCCGCAAGCCATCGCGCGCACTGCCGCGCCCGCCGATACGCCGCTTCGTCCCGCCACGCGCCGCCTGAAAATCGCAGCAGCGGGCGTCATCGTCTTGCTGGCGCTTGCGCCGCTCGCCGCTGGCGCGTTTCCCTACATGCCCGTGTTGCTCGTCGAAATCTTTATCGCCGTGTTGTTCGTCGCGAGCCTGCATTTCATCATGGGACCGGGCGGCATGCATTCGTTCGGGCACGCGGCTTATTTCGGCTTAGGCGCCTATGGCGCGGCCCTTTTCCTGAAGCTCTTTTCGTGGCCGATGGAAGTGTCGCTCGTGCTCGGCCCGCTCATGGCAGGCGTCGGCGCGCTCGTGTTCGGCTGGTTCTGCGTGCGCTTGTCGGGCGTCTATCTCGCCATGCTCACGCTCGCGTTCGCGCAGATCGTATGGTCCGTCGTGTACCAATGGGATGAAGTCACCGGCGGCAGCAATGGTGTGCTCGGTATCTGGCCAGCGGCGTGGCTGGCGTCGCCGGTTGCGTTCTACTATTTGACGCTCGTGTTCGCGATCTTCGGCGTATGGCTGTTGAGGCGCATGCTGTTCGCGCCGCTCGGCCTCGCCATGCGCGCCGGCCGCGATTCGCCGTTGCGTGCGGAAGCAATCGGCATCGACGTCATGCGCGTTCAATGGATGGCGTTCGTCGTCGCGGCGCTCGTGTGCGGTCTCGCCGGATCGCTCTATGCCTTTTCCAAAGGCAATATCTCGCCGGATGCGATCAGCGTCTCCCGATCCGTCGATGGTCTCGTCATGGTCCTGCTCGGCGGCATACAGACGCTATCCGGGCCTGTCGTCGGCGCCGCGCTCTTCATGTGGCTGCAGGATACCGTCGCGCGTCAGACCGACTACTGGCAGGCGCTGCTCGGCGGCGTGATCCTGCTGCTCGTGATCGCGTTTCCGCAGGGCATCGTGGGCTTTGCGCGCGAACGTTTCGGGAAGGCGCAATGACGCTCTTGCGCATCGAGCATCTTTCGAAATCGTTCGACGGCGTCAAGGCTGTCGATAGCGTGTCGTTCGATCTCGCGGCGGGCCAGTTGCTTGCGCTCATCGGGCCGAATGGCGCGGGCAAGTCGACGTGCTTCAACATGATCAACGGGCAGTTGAAGCCTTCGTCGGGATCGATCCGTTTCGACGGTCACGAGATCGCGGGCAAGCGTCCGCGCGATATCTGGCGGCTGGGCGTCGGGCGCACGTTTCAGATTGCCGCCACGTTCAATTCGATGACGGTGCTCGAAAACGTGCAAATGGCGTTGTTATCGCGTGAGCGTCGCGTGTTCAATCCGTTTGCGCGCGTGGCCGCGTGGCGCGAGGATGAAGCGCTCGCACTGCTCGAACTCGTCGGCATGACGTCGCACGCGAACCGTAGTTGCGCGGTCTTGGCGTATGGCGATGTGAAACGCGTCGAACTGGCGATCGCGCTTGCGAATCGACCGAAGCTGCTGTTGATGGATGAGCCCACCGCAGGCATGGCGCCGCAAGAGCGTCACGCGCTAATGGCGTTGACGGCGCGGCTTGCAAGGGAGCGCGATATCGGCGTGCTGTTCACGGAGCACAGCATGGACGTGGTGTTCGAATATGCGGACCGGTTGATCGTGCTGGCGCGGGGCAAGCTGATCGCGGCAGGCGACGCGCGCACCGTACGCGACGATCCGCGCGTGCGCGAAGTCTATCTCGGGGAGGGCAGCGAATGAGTCGATCGAACGCGCTCCTCAAGGTCGAGGCTTTGAACGCATACTATGGCCGCGCGCAGATTCTGTTCGATGTCGGCTTCGAAGTGGGGCGCGGCGAAGTCGTCGCGTTGATGGGCCGTAACGGCGCGGGCAAATCCACGACGATGAAAGCGGTCATGGGCATGCTCGCGCGGACATCGGGCACCATTCGCTTCATGGGCGAGGACATTGCGGGCATGGCGCCTTACCGTATCGCGCGCATGGGGCTTGGCTACGTGCCGGAAGACCGGCGCGTGTTCGGCGATCTCACGGTGATGGAAAATCTCGACACGGGACGCCAGCCGCCGCGCGAAGGTGCGCCGCAGTGGACGCCGGACAAGCTCTTTCGCGTATTTCCGAACCTTGGCGAGATGCGCGAGCGGCGCGGCAGCCGCATGAGCGGCGGCGAGCAGCAGATGCTCACGGTTTCGCGCACACTGATGGGCAATCCGCGCCTCGTGTTGCTCGACGAGCCATCGGAAGGCGTTGCGCCGGTGATCGTGCGGCAAATGGCCGACATGATCCTCGAACTGAAGCGCGAGGGCTTGTCGATCCTGCTGTCCGAGCAGAATCTGAACTTCGCGGAACGCGTCTGCGACCGCGCGTATGTGCTGGAGAAAGGGCAAGTGCGCTATGCGGGCGCGATGCGCGATTTCGTGCGCGACGGCACCGCGCGACGCGACTTGCTCGGCGTCTGACGGAACGAATCGACCAAAGGAGAACGCTTGATGATTACCCGAGCAGGCACGCTGATTCGCCTGACCCTGACTTCCGCCGCCATGAGCGTGACCCTCGGCGCGCACGCCGACACCATTCGCATCGGCGAGATCAATAGCTACAAGGCGCAGCCTGCGTTTCTCATGCCGTACAAGAACGGCTGGAATCTGGCGCTCGACGAGATCAACGCGGCGGGCGGCATCCACGGCAACAAGCTCGAAGTCGTCTCGCGCGACGACAACGGCAATCCGGGCGATACGGTGCGCGTCGCGCAGGAACTCATCGCGCGCGAACAGGTGCAACTGCTCTTCGGCGGCTACTTGTCCAACACTGGCCTCGCGCTCTCGGACTTCGCCAAGCAGCGGCGCATTTTCTTCCTCGCCGCCGAGCCCTTGACGGACAAGATCGTCTGGCAAGATGGCAACAAGTACACGTATCGGCTGCGGCCATCGACCTATATGCAAGTGGCGATGCTCGTGCCCGAAGCCGCGAAGCTCAAGAAAAAGCGCTGGGCGCTGGTGTATCCGAATTACGAGTACGGACAATCGGCCGTGGCGACCTTCAAGCGTCTGCTCAAGGCCGCGCAGCCGGATGTGGAGTTCGTCGCCGAACAAGCGACGCCGCTCGGCAAGGTGGATGCCGGCGCGGTGACGCAAGCGCTCGCCGACGCCAGGCCCGACGCCATCTTCAACGTGCTCTTTAGCGCCGACCTCGGCAAGTTCGTGCGCGAAGGCAATACGCGTGGCTTGTTCAAGGATCGCGCGGTGGTGTCGTTGCTGACGGGCGAGCCTGATTATCTCGATCCGTTGGGCGCTGAAGCGCCGGTCGGTTGGGTGGTGACGGGCTACCCGTGGTATTCAATCGATACCCCCGCCAACAAGAAGTTCGTCGCGGACTACGAGGCGAAGTATCACGACTATCCGCGGCTCGGTTCCGTGGTCGGTTATACCGCGATGATGTCGCTTGCCAACGGCCTGAAGAAAGCCGGTTCCGCCGATCCCGACAAGCTCGCGGCCGCCTTCAAGGGCCTTGGCGTCGATTCACCGTTCGGACCGATCACCTACCGCAAGCAGGACAATCAATCGACGATGGGCGCGTATGTCGGCGTCACCGCGCTCAAGGACGGCAAGGGCGTGATGACGTCGTATCGTTATATCGACGGCGCGAGCGTGCAGCCATCCGACGACGAAGTGAAGAAACTGCGGCCCGCCGACTGACGCATCGACATTAGAAATGGACTACCTGACAAGCCTGAAGATCTTTCGCACGGTAGTGGAGGCGCGCAGCTTCGCGCGCGCGGCGGATATTCTCGGCTTGTCGCCGCCGGTCGTTTCGCGCGCGATCGCGGGCCTGGAGCAGCGCCTGGGCAGCAGGCTTTTCAATCGCACGACGCGGCAGATATCGCTGACCGAAACCGCCGAGCGCTTCTTCACCGACTGCTCGCGGCTTCTCGACGAACTTCAGGCAATGGAGGAACGCGCCTCCAATCGCGCGAGCGAGGCGACAGGCCTCTTGCGGCTCGTCGCGCACACCACGGTGATGATGAGCCGCTATGTCCCGTTGATCGCGAGCTTCAGACGCGAGCATCCGCAAGTGCGGCTCGATGTGACGCTGACCGAGCGTCCCGTCGATCTCGTCGGCGAAGGCTACGATCTGGGTATCGTCATGCCGTTCATGTTGTCGAGCGATACCGTGGTCACGCGTCTGCTCGAAACCATTCCGCTTGCGCTCGTCGCCAGTCCCACGTATCTTGCGGCTCATCCGGCGCCGCGTCATCCATCCGAACTCATCGATCACGACTTCGTGCCGATGTCCGCGTCCATCCGCAAACCGGCGCTGACGTTTCGAATCGGCGGCGAGGACGTGATCGTGCCGCTGCGTTACGATACCTCGTCGAACAGCGCCGTCTTCAATCGCGCAATGGTGCTGGAAGGCTTCGGCATCGGCATGTTGCCTGTCGCGCTCGTGCACGAGGAAGTGCAAGCCGGCCGGCTCGTGACGTTACTCGATGCCTACGAACTCGTCGATGGCGCCATCGAATTCAAGCTTGCCTTCAGCACGCGTACGCTCTTGCCCGCCAAGGTGCGCGCCTTCGTCGAACATGCGGTGCGTTTCTGCTCGGACCAAAGCGCAACAGCCCGCCCGCACGCCTGATCCCCGATTCTTTCTCTCCGCGTTATTCACTCATGTCGGCCGCGCAGGTTGACCGGGTGCATATGCACATATAGTCTTTCGAGTCATCATGCGCGGCTCGAAACGCGCGCTATTCCGTTCACTTTCGTGCATATGCACAACGACTCGCAAATGACGACTCCATCGACCAATCTTCCTTCGGCCACTTCGCCCGCAGCGGCCGCGAAGCCGCGCCGGATATCGTGGATGCTGCTCTCGCTAGGACTTGTCGCGATCATCGTGATTGCGGCTGCGGCGTACTGGGCGCTCGTGCTGCGCTTCGTGCAGACCACCGACGACGCTTACGTCGGCGGCGATGTCACCGTGCTCGCCCCGAAGGTCAACGGCTTCGTGACGGATGTGCTCGTCACGGACAATCAGCCGGTGAAGGCAGGCCAGGTGCTGATTCGCCTCGATGCGCGCGACTACGACGCCCGCCTGGCGCAAGCGAACGCGGAAGTGTCGAGCGCGCGGGCCGCGGTCGATGAACTGCGCGCCAAGGACGCGTTGCAGGCGGCGGTCATCAACCAGCAGCAGGCGGAAGTGCGTGCTTCGTCGGCGGAATTGTCGCGCAGCACGTCCGACCGTTCGCGTTATCGGGAACTCGTCAAGGACGACGCGGTGTCGAACCAGATCGTCGAACGCGCCGATGCCGACTATCTCAAGGCGCAAGCGGCGATGGATCGCAGCGGCGCATCGCTCGTCGCGGCAAAACGCCAGTTGACGGTGATCGAAGCGCAGATTGCAGACGCGCAAGCGCGCGTGCAGACCGCCGAAGCCGCGCGGCGCGTGGCCGAACTCAACGTCGAATACACGACGATCCGTTCGCCTGTCGATGGCTACGTGGGAAATCGCACGGCGCGCGTCGGCGTGCTCGCGAACGTCGGGACATCGTTGTTGACCGTGGTGCCCGCCACGGGCCTCTGGGTCGACGCCAACTTCAAGGAAGACCAGCTCAAGAAAATGCGCGCCGGCGATGAAGCCGATGTGAACCTCGACGCATCGAGCGTGCCGCTGACGGGTCACATCGAAAGTCTCGCGCCGGCCACGGGCGCGACCTTCAGCGTGCTTCCCGCCGAAAACGCCACCGGCAACTTCACCAAGATCGTTCAGCGTGTGCCGGTGCGCATTCGTCTGGACGTACCGAAAGGCATGGAGCACGTGTTGCGGCCCGGCCTTTCCGCGACGGTGAAGGTTCATCTCGACAAATCGCGCGGATAAGACGATGACACAGACCGCTCCCTTGGACCCGGCAAGTCAGCCCACGCGTCAGCGCGTGCTCGCGTTCGCGCTGATGTGCCTCGGCTTTTTCATGGCGACGCTCGATATTCAGATCGTCGCGTCATCGCTCAAGGATATCGGCGGCGGTTTATCGGCGAGTCAGGACGAGCTTTCGTGGGTGCAGACGTCGTATCTGATCGCGGAGATTCTCGTCATTCCGATGTCGGGCTGGCTCTCGAAAGTGTTCTCCACGCGCTGGCTGTTCGTGGCATCCGCGGTGGGCTTCACCATCACGAGCATGTTGTGCGGCATGGCGTGGGACATCGATTCGATGATCCTCTTTCGCGGCATGCAGGGCGCGCTCGGCGCCGCGATGATCCCAACCGTGTTCACGACCGCCTTCGTGCTGTTCCCCGGCAAACAGCGACTGATTGCATCGACAACTATTGGCGCGCTGGCCTCGCTCGCGCCTGCAATCGGACCGGTGATCGGCGGGTGGATCACCGATCAATGGTCATGGCACTGGCTCTTCTATCTGAACGTCGTGCCGGGAATCGTGGTCGCGGTGCTGGTGCCGAAATACGTGCATATCGATTCGCCCGATCTTTCGCTGCTCAAGAAGGGCGATTACATCGGCATCGCGCTGATGTCCGGCTTCCTCGGCTGTCTGGAATACGTGCTCGAAGAAGGGCCGCGCAAGAACTGGTTCGGCGACAACGTAATCGTGGCCTGCACCTGGATTTCGGCGATCTGCGGTTTCCTCTTCCTCGTACATGCGTTCACCGCGAAAGAACCTATCGTCGATCTGCGCGCGCTCGCGGTTCGCAACTTCGCAATCGGCAGTCTGCTCTCATTCGTGACGGGCATCGGCATCTTCGTGTCAGTGTTTCTGACGCCCGTGTTCCTGAGCCGCGTGCGCGGCTTCGACTCGTTGCAGACGGGTCTCGCGCTGCTTTCCGTCGGCTGCTTTCAGTTGATCGCGCTCGGGGCTTACGCGTTCGCCACGCGCTTCTTCGACATGCGCATCTTGCTGGTTTTCGGGCTCATCTGCTTCGGCGCGGGATGCTTTCTCTATACGCCGCTCACGCATGACTGGGGCTGGCAGGAACTGCTTTTACCGCAGGCGTTGCGCGGCATCGGGCAACAGTTCGCGGTGCCGCCCATCGTGACGATGGCGCTCGGGTCGTTGCCACAGTCGCGGCTCAAATCGGCGAGCGGACTGTTCAATCTGATGCGTAATCTGGGCGGCGCGATCGGCATTGCAGTGAGTGCGACCATGCTCAACGACAGGCTGAACCTGCACTATCTGCGGCTGAGCGAGAGCGTGACCGTTGGCCGGCCTGTCATCGAGCAGATGCTCTCGCGCAGTTCCGCGTATCTCGCCGCCGCCGCCGGCGATGCGCTCGATGCATCGCAAGCCGGGCTCGCTTCGCTGCATGCGCTCGTGTTTCGCGAAGCACTCGTTCTGACTTTCGCCGACTGCTTCTATTTGCTCGCGCTGTGCTTTCTCGTCGGTATCGTCAGCGTGATTTTTTCGAAGCCGATTGCAAGCGCGCCGCCTTCGTCCGATGCGCATTGAGTGAATACGACCATGAAGAAGCTTCTCATCGAATTTCTGGCCTTGAGCGCGTTCAGCGCGTTGAGTGCTTGCGCCGTGCAACCCGCGACGCACGCCGATCTTCCGGCGACGGTTCAGACGACGGCTCCTGTCGATTGGAACGTGGACGTGCCCGCCAATACCGCCGATCCGGCCGCATGGTGGAATCAGTTCAACGACCCGGTGATGCATGAACTCGTCGCGTCGGTGCTGAACGGCAATCTCGACCTCCAGGCCGCAGTGGAGCGCGTGAAGCAGGCCGAGGCGCTCACCACGCAACGCCGCGCTGCCTTGCTGCCGCAACTCGACGCGAACGCCACGGCGTCCGATACGCGCCAGAACACGCCGCCGCCGCTTGGCTACGTGCGTCAGGCGGGCGTCGGTCTCGCACTGAGTTGGACGCCGGATGTGTTCGGCGGCGAGCGGCTCGAATTGCTGGCGGCGCAGGCGCAACTGGTCGGCCGCGAACACGCGTCGGATCAACTGCGTCTTGCACTCGCTGCCGATACGGCCGCTGCTTACGTCGATTTACGTTGGGCGCAGGCCGAACTCAAGATTCTGCAAGACAACGAGGCGATCCGCGAACGCGCGCTGAAGCTCACGCAACGCCGCCTGCAATTCGGCTTGTCGACGAAACTCGACGTGGCGCGCGCGCAGAATCAGCTCAGTGATCTGCAATCGCGCATGCCGCGCACGCAGTCGACCATTCAGCATCAGTTGAGCCTTATTGCCGTGTATTCGGGCCGCACGCCGGAGTCCATCGACCAACTGATGCTCGCCAATCCCGGCGCATCGCCCGTGATTCCCGTCCCTGCCGAGGGCGCGCCGCAATTGCTGCCTTCCGAAGCGCTGCTGCGTCGACCCGATGTGCTGGTGGCCTACGCGACGCTTCAGCAACGCGCGGCGGAAGTGGGCGTGGCGCGCGCGGAGCGCTATCCGAAGTTCTCTCTGCGCTTGTCGGATGGCTTGCTTGCATCGTCTTATCTCGGCTTGCCGACGCTCACCGACAACCTGTTTTCGGCCGCGCTCAACGCCACGAGTCCGATTTTCAACGCGGGGCGTATCACGGCCGAGATCGAACAGAACGAGAGCAGGATGCGTGAGTCGGAACTGCATTTGCGGCAGACCCTGCTCGAAGCGCTCAAGGACGTGGAAGACACGCGCAGCGACCTCATCAGCACGACCGAGCAGAGCGCGAGATTGACCGACGCGCTCGGTGCATCGGGACAGTCGCTCACGCTTTCGACGCAGCTCTACAAGGGAGGCGCGGCAAGCTTTCTGGATGTGCTCGATGCCCAACAGTCCTATCTGCGCGACGCCGATGCGCTGAACCAGGCGAAGCGCGAGCACGCGCTCGCGGCGGTGGCGCTGTATCGGTCGCTCGGCGGCGGCTGGAGCGTGACTAACGATGACGATCCCATCAAGACAGCGAGTCTCAAGGAGTACACGAAATGAGCTTGATCGACGAAACCGCACCCGGCCTCGACGGCCTCGCTCAATTGCGCCGGCTGATCGCTAGCGGCCGCAAGCCCGGCATATTCGAGTCGCTCAGGCTCGACTTCGTGGAAGTGGAGGCGGGCAGGGCCGTGTTCGAAGGCATACCGGGCGATCATGCGTATAACCCGATCGGCACGGTGCATGGCGGCTACGCGGCCACCTTGCTCGATTCGGCATGTGGATGCGCGGTGCATTCGTGTCTGACCGCGACACAGGCCTATACGACGCTCGAGTTGAAAGTGGCCTATCACAAGGCCGTGACGCGCGATTCCGGTGTAGTGCGCGCCGAAGGACGCGTGCTGACGATGGGGCGGCGCGCGGCGTTTGCCGAAGCGACGCTCAAGGACGCGAGCGGAAGGTTGTTGGCTTCGGCGACATCGACGCTGCTGGTCATCGAACGGTGAGAAGGCCCGGCATCCTCGAATCGGGATGCCGGGCAATGGCGCTTACTTCACGCTCTGCAACACCTTGCGCACCGTGCCGAAGATATGATCGATCTGATCGTCCTCGACGATCAGCGGCGGCGAGAACGCGAGGATATCGCCGGTGTAGCGCACGAGCACGCCTGCCTCGAAGCACTTCACGAACACTTCATAAGCACGCGCACCCGGCGCGCCTTCACGCGATTCCAACTCCACGCCCGCGACGAGTCCGAGATTGCGGATGTCCTTCACATACGGCGCATCGCGCAACGCGTGCACGGCGCTTTCGAACTTCTCCGCCTTCGACGCCGCGCGCTCGAACAACTTGTCACGCGCATACAGATCGAGTGTCGCGACAGCCGCCGCGGTTGCAACAGGGTGTGCCGAATACGTATAGCCGTGGAACAGTTCGATCGCGTTCGCCGCGCCTGCATCGACGATTGCGTCGTGCACCTTGCGATGCGCCGCGACCGCGCCCATGGGAATGGTGGCGTTGTTGATGGCTTTCGCCATGGTGATGAGGTCCGGCGTCACGCCAAAATACTCGCTCGCCGTGGCCTTGCCCAGACGCCCGAAGCCGGTGATGACTTCGTCGAAGATCAGAAGAATGCCGTGCTTCGTGCAGATTTCGCGCAGCTTCTGCAAGTAGCCCTTCGGCGGCACCAGAACGCCAGTCGAACCCGCGAGCGGCTCGACGATGACCGCGGCAATCGTCGATGCATCGTGCAGCGCGACGATACGTTCCAGTTCTTCCGCAAGATGCTCGCCCCACGCGGGCTGACCCTTGGAAAACGCGTTGTGCGCGAGGTCGTGCGTATGCGGCAAGTGATCGATCGACGGCAACAGCGCGCCCGAGAAGGTTTTGCGATTCGGCGCGATGCCGCCCACCGAGATGCCGCCGAAGCCGACGCCGTGATAACCGCGCTCGCGGCCGATGAGACGCGTGCGCTGACCTTCGCCGCGCGCGCGATGGTAGGCAATCGCGATCTTCAACGCCGTATCGACGGATTCGGAACCGGAGTTCGTGAAGAAGATGCGATCCAGTCCTTCGGGCATCAGGCCCGCGACCTTGGTGGCCGCCTCGAAGGCAAGCGGATGGCCCATCTGGAAGGTCGGCGCGAAGTCGAGCGTCGAGAGCGCCTTCTGCACCGCTTCGACGATCTCGTCGCGGCAATGGCCTGCGTTCACGCACCAAAGGCCCGCGCATCCATCGAGAATTTCGCGGCCGTCCGTCGAGCGGTAGTACATGCCTTTCGCGCTTTCGAGCAGGCGCGGTGCGGCCTTGAACTGACGGTTGGCGGTAAAGGGCATCCAGAACGACGAAAGGTCTTCGATGACGGGGCGGGCATTCATATCAAGTCTCCTCAAGGAACGGTCACTCTATTCCTCGACAAAATGGCGAGGCATAGACAGTTGGTTCACTGCATTGCCAACTGTGCTGGCAAAATGATGCAAACTGTAGTGGCGAGCGCGGCGCATATTCATCGAGTCCCGCGTGTTTCGACTATCCATATACATGATAGAACTCAGGCTCGAACGCGGCTCGCGTCATGCGCCGACGCTCGTCGAACAACTCGTGCAGGCTTTTTCGGGCGCTATCGAGGCCGAGACGCTGCGCGCGGGCGCGCTTTTGCCCTCGGTGCGCCGGCTCGCCGAGTCGCACGCGCTCAGCACGTTCACGGTGACCGAAGCGTATGGCAGGCTCGTGTCGATGGGTCTCGTCATCGCGCGGCGCGGTTCGGGGTATCGCGTGGCGGTGCGCCAGAAAAGCGAGCGCGTGCGGGCCGTCGAATGGCAGCCGCCTAGTCTCACGGCGACCTGGCTGCTCTCGGATGTCTTCGCGGATCATTCCGTGCCGATCAAATCCGGCTGCGGCTGGCTGCCGAACGAATGGGTCAACGAAAGCGGTTTGCAGCACGCGTTGCGCGCGGTGAGCCGCGTGCCGGCGGCGCGCATTGCCGATTACGGGCGGCCTTATGGATTTGCGCCTCTGCGCGAACGCATTGCGGAGCAGCTCGACCGGCACGGTTTGCCCGTCGATGCCGCGTCGAACGTACTGTTGACGGCCGGCGCCACGCAGGCGCTCGATCTGATCGTGCGCACGCTGCTGCGCCCGGGCGATGCGGTCGTCGTCGAAGATCCCGGCTACTGCAATCTGCTGCAGATTCTGCAGCTCGCGGGTCTCGACGTGCATGGCGTGCCGCGCACCGTGGCGGGCATCGATACGGAAGCGTTCGAGCGGATTGCGATCGAGCATCGGCCGAAAGCGGTTTTTCTCAATACGACGCTGCAGAACCCGACGGGCGCGACGTTGAGCATGGCGTCGGCGTTTCGTCTGATGCAGATTGCGGAGCGCCACGGCATGTGGGTCGTCGAGGACGATGTCAATCGTGAACTCGCGCCGCCCGGCGCGCCCTTGCTCGCGGCGATGGAAGGGTTGCACCGCGTGCTGTATGTCGGCGGTTTCGCGAAGACCATCACGCCTTCGTTGCGATGCGGTTATGTCGTCGCCGAGCGCGAAGTGCTGCGCGAACTCGCGCGCACGAAGATGGCGGTGGGACTGACATCGTCGGAGACGACTGAACGGATCGTCGAGAAAGTGCTGACCGAAGGCCGCTACGCGCGGCATGTCGAATTCGTCGTGGAAAAGCTGAAGGACGCGCACGCGCTCGTGGAGGAGCGCATGGATGCGCTCGGCATAGCACTGTTCCGCCGGCCGCGCGCGGGGCTGTTCGTATGGGGCGAATTGCCAATCGATCCCGCCGATTCAGGCGACATCGCAACGCGCGCGTTATCGCATGGAATCTGGCTCGCGCCTGGCTCGTACTTTCGCCCGGGCGACGCCGAGAGCGCGTCGTTCCGCTTCAACGTCCCGTATTCGATGGACGATTCGCTGTGGTCGTTCCTAGAAGGCGCGATTACGTAGGCAACCGCGATGCAGCCTCAAGCACTTCCGCTGGACTCATGCGTGCGCTGCCTCGCGATGTTCGCGTTGCGTGGCGGCGTCACCGCTGCGCTCACATCGGAAGGATTGCGCAGACCATGCCGTGTCTCGCGCGACGCGGCCAGATGCGCCTGTAGCCGCTCACACACGTCTTTTCTGCGTACGGGATTGAGCGGATCGCACAGACGAATGGTGAGCGTGCAAGCGTCGATATGCTTGAGACGATTGGTGGCGGGCTCGAGCGCCTCCCACAGCACGACGGTGTGCGTGCCATCGGAAACCTGCACGACCTGAAAACGTGCAAGATCGATCTTGGTCAATTCATGCGGTTCGATCGCCTGATGCATGGTGTCCTCGACATTAGCCGGCTGGGTGAGCGAGAGCAATGCAAGCACCATGCCGAGATGCGCAAAGCACGTCGGATGGTCGAGCGCGTTTCGAGGCGCATTCGCCCGCGTGCAAAAAGGACAACGCGCGCTTCAAACTACGCGCCCCGTCTTCGTGCACGCGTCATTTCCTGACCGCAACGAAGGCCGCAGTCGTGTAGGGCACAGTGACGACATCCTTGCCGCGCAACTCCGGTTCGGCTTCGATCAACGCGCGTACTTCATCGTCGATGAGCACGCGTTCCGCTTCCGGCAACGCCGCGATAAAACTGGTCGAGCGCACGCGATGCACGATCACATCGTCGGGGGAACCGGTGTGTCCGATCGAAAAATGGGTTTCGGCGAGCGCGTCGAAACCTTTATGCGGAAACGCGTGGCGCCATTCGCCTGTATAAAAGCGCGGCGCGTCGCCCTCGTAGCGGTTCACGATGGCGTCGAGCTTCGCCACCCACGGCACACGAAAGTCGCGCAGATTCCAGACGAGGCCGAGCTTTCCGCCCGGCTTCAACACGCGATGAATCTCGCTCAACGCTTCGCCGTTCGCAAACCAGTGGAACGACTGTGCGCACACGACGGCATCCACCGATGCATCGTCAAGCGGAATGGCTTGTGCGGCGCCTTCCAGCACTTCCACACCCGGCTGCGCGGCGGCGAGCTTCGCGCGCATCGAAGCGACGGGTTCGACGGCAATCACGCGCGCGCCGGTTGCAACGAGGCGCGGCGTGAACTTGCCCGTGCCCGCGCCCAGGTCGACAACGCTCGCGCCCGGCCGCAAGCCGAGCGTCTCGGCGAGCCAACCCGCGAGTTCGGGCGGATAGTCGGGCCGTCCGCGCACGTAGCTATCCGCGTTCGCCGTGTAGCCGACGCTTGCGGCCTGATGAACGTTGGTCATGGCAGCTCCTTCATTCGCCATAGATATCGAAATCGAAATACTTTTGCTCGATGCGCTTGTACGTGCCGTCCTTGATCATCGCGGCGATGGCGCCATCGAGCTTCTCCTTCAAGTCGGTGTCTTCGCGACGCAAGCCGATAGCCGTGCCCGGTCCGAAGATCGCGGGGTCTTCGAGCGCGCCGCCTGCGAATGCGTAGGGCTTGCCGCGCGGGGTATCGAGAAAGCCGCGTTCCGCTTGCACCGCGTTTTGCAGCGACGCGTCGAGCCGGCCCGTGAGCAGATCCGCATAGACCTGATCCTGATCCGCATACGACACGATGGTCACGCCCTTCGCGCCCCAATGCGCCTTTGCGTATGTCTCTTGCATCGACCCTTGTTCGACGCCCACGGACTTGCCCGCGAGCGATTCGGCCGTAGGCTGGATGTGCGCATCGCGCTTCGAGACGAGACGCGTGGGAACGTGGAAGAGCTTGCTGGAGAAGGCGATCTGCTTGACGCGCGCGGGCGTCATCGACATGGTGGAGAGCACGCCGTCGAACTTGCGCGACTTGAGGCCGGGAATCATGCCGTCGAAGGCGTTTTCGACCCACACGCATTTTGCTTCGAGCCGCCGGCAGAGTTCGTTGCCGACATCGATATCGAAGCCGACGAGCGTTCCATCGGGCGCTTTCGATTCGAACGGCGGATAGCTCGCGTCCGTGCCGAAGCGAATGGTCGACCAGTCTTTTGCATGCGCGCTGACGGCTACAGTCAGCATGGAGCCCAGCAACACCGTCAACAGCCTCTTCACGATTAAGTCCCTTGTTTGAGTTTGATTGCTTGTGACCGCCCTGGGATTATAGAGGCTCGTGCAGACGAAAAACGGCCGCGTGATAGCGGCCGTTCATTATTGCTGAGACATCGAAGCGCTCAACTCGCGCGCACTTCCACGCGACGCGGACGCGCTTCTTCACGACGCGGAATGGTCAGCTTCAGCACGCCGTTCTGCAGGTTCGCATCGATCTTCGCGGTGTCGAAGTCGTCGCTTATCGTGAATGCGCGTGCAAAGCGCGGCACGCGCAATTCGGCGTGATGCACACGCAGCGACGCCGTGACAGGCACGATTGCCTCGGCTTCGATGGTGAGACGCGAGTCATGTACTTTCACATCGAGTTTCTCGCGGGGCACGCCGGGCAGGTCGGCCCACAGCGTGATGCCCTGACTATCCTCGACGATATCGACCGCAGGCGTGACCGTCGTGCGGCGCACGGTGTCTTCCTTCCTGCGTGCAACTTCGTTTGCCTGACGCTCGGTGATTTGCGTGGTGTCGTTCATCATGTTCTCCCTGTGCCTTACTGAATGGTGATGGCGCGCGGCTTGGATGCCTCGCGCTTGCCGATGACGATAAACAAAGTGCCGTTTTCATAACGCGCTTCGACCTTGTCGGCATCCGCGTTTTGCGGCAGTTCGATCACGCGGCGAAACGCGCCCGTGAAGCGTTCCCTCGCGTAGGTGCGCGAGCCTTCGGTCAATGCTTCGGCGCGCCGTTCGCCGCTGATGGTAAGCAGGCCTTTGTCGACCGTCACGTCGAGCGATGCCGGCTCGACGCCCGGCACGAATGCCACGACTTCGATGGCCTCGTCGGTGCTGCCGACGTTCAGCGAGGGAAACGCATCCGCGCGGCTGGCGCGAATGCTGGAAGGCAGATTGCCGAGAAGCGAAGACATCTGCCGTTGCACGCGGTTCAGATCGCTCAGGAAGTCGCCGCCAAAATAAAAGTCACTCATGATTCGGTCTCCGATGTTACGGCCGTCAAGCCGGCAGCAGGAAGTTGAGATATGTCACCATGACAGCGCGCTGGTTCGCTGCCTCTGCATGCAAGGTAGGTGCGACGGCTATCGTTTCAATATCGAAAAGCGTATTTTGAGCGGGAATATTTATTCGCTTTCGTGCTCTTGAAATGCGCGTCGGCGCGCCTAGATTGAACCGTTTCGGCATGCGCCAAGCTCTTACAATGAAGTCCGACAGTTCAGACGAGGAGACGAGACATGAAGGTGTGCATTTATGGCGCAGGCGCGATCGGCGGCTGGATCGGCGTGAAGCTCGCGCAGGCGGGTTGCGATGTCAGCGTGGTCGCACGCGGCGCGACACTAAACGCCATTCGCGCGCACGGTCTGCAACTCGTCGAGAAAGATGCGACGCATGCCGTGAAGGTCGCGGCAAGCGCATCGCCCGAAGAACTCGGTGCGCAGGATCTCGTCGTGGTGGCGGTGAAAGCGCCCGCGATGGAAGCCGTGGCCGCACAGATCGCGCTGCTTTTGAGCGAAAAGACCACGGTTCTGAGCGCGATGAACGGCGTGCCGTGGTGGTTCTGCGAAGGCCTGGGCGCCGAGTTCGCGGGCAAGCGGCTGAGCTCGATCGATCCGCACGGTGCCATCGCCGCCGCCATTCCGGCCGCGCAAACGGTGGGCTGCGTGGTCCACGCGAGTTGCTTGGTCGAAGCGCCGGGCGTGATCCGGCATCATCAAGGCAAGGGTCTCATTCTCGGCGAGGCGGCGGGGCAGTCGGGCACGCGTGCCGAAGCGCTCGTTTCGCTCTTCACGAAGGCCGGGTTCGACGCGACGCTCTCGCCGCAGATTCAGCGTGACGTGTGGTTCAAGCTCTGGGGCAACATGACGATGAACCCGATCAGCGCGATCACCGGCGCGACCACCGACCGCATCCTGAGCGACGATCTCGTGCGCGGCTTCGTCACGAACATCATGCTGGAAGCGAAGCAAATCGGCGCGCGCTTCGGCATTCCGATCGAGCAGAATCCGGCGGATCGCCATGCCGTGACACTCAAGCTCGGTGCAATGAAAACCTCCATGCTGCAAGACGTGGAAGCGCGTAAGGCCGTCGAACTGGATGCGCTCGTGGCGTCGGTACGCGAACTGGGCGCCATGACCGGCGTCGCCACGCCTTTCACCGACGCCTTGCTCGGCCTCGCGCGTCTGCATGCGCGCACGCTGGGCCTTTATCCCGCATAACGACACAACGGCATAGCGGCATGACGACACGTCAAAGGATGGCGATGGATCAGCACAACGCGCCAGAAGGCCGAAGCGAACTCACGGAAATGCGCGACATGCTGCGCGAGTTCGTGCGCGAGCGGGACTGGAGCCGCTTTCACTCACCGAAGAATCTGGCGAGCGCGCTTTCAGTCGAAGCGAGCGAATTGCTCGAACCGTTCACATGGCTGGCCAGCGGCGACAAGAGCGAGCTGGACGAGACGAAGCTCGTGGCGATTCGCCACGAAATGGCCGACGTGCTCGCGTATCTCGTGATGCTCGCCGATTCGCTCGACGTGGATCTGCATCGCGCGCTCATCGAGAAGATGGCGTTGAATCGCGCGAAGTATCCGGCGGACATGGTTCGCGGCGATGCCCGCAAATACTCCGAGTACAAAGCCGCAGATAACAAAGCGGATGAAAACAAAGCGGCCGGGTACAAAGCCTGATGACGCGCCGTTTCGCGCGCGGTTAAGCTTGTGGATCACCGCCTTCAAAGGATTTGCCGATGGACTTCTCCCTCACGCCCGAGTTGACCGAATTGCAGGCGCGCGTGCGTGCCTTCATCGCCGAAGAGATCGTGCCGCTGGAAAGCGATGCGCGCTGCACGCCGCATGGCCCGGACGAGTCGCTGCGCGCGGAACTGATCGCCAAGGGCCGTCGTGCGGGACTTCTGTCGAGTCACGTATCGCCGGAATTCGGCGGCCTTGGGCTCAATCATGTCGCTAAGGCGATCCTTTTCGAGGAAGCGGGTTATTCGCCGCTCGGTCCGGTCGCGCTCAATATCGCCGCACCGGACGAAGGCAACATGCATTTGCTCGAAGCCGTCGCGACGCCCGAGCAGAAGGAGCGCTGGCTACGTCCGCTCGCTGCGGGCGAGATTCGTTCGTGCTTTTGCATGACCGAACCGCCGCCGGGCGCGGGCGCCGATCCTTCCATGCTGCAAACGCTTGCCGTGCGCGATGGCGACGGCTACGTGATCGACGGCGGCAAGTGGTTCATCACGGGCGCACATGGCGCGGCGGTCGCGATCATCATGGCGCGTTTCGAGGACGGCCCCGCGACCATGTTCCTCGCCGATATGAGGAGCCCCGGCATCGTGATCGAGCGCGCAATGGATTCGCTCGATACATGCTTCCCCGGCGGCCACGGCGTGGTGCGTTTCGAAGGCTTGCGCGTGCCCGCGCAAAACGTCCTTGGCGAAGCGGGCGAGGGGTTCCGATACGCGCAAGTGCGCCTGTCGCCCGCGCGTCTCACGCATTGCATGCGCTGGCTCGGCGCGGCCCGGCGTGCGCACGATGTCGCCACGGCGTATGCGCGTCAGCGTCAGGCGTTCGGCAAGTCGCTCGGCGAACACGAGGGCGTCGGCTTCATGCTCGCCGATAACGAAATGGATCTGCACATCACGCGCCTCGCCATCTGGCATTGCGCGTGGGTGCTCGACCAGGGCGTGCTCGGCAAGCACGAATCGAGCGTCGCGAAAGTGGTGTCGTCCGAGGCGTTATGGCGTGTCGTGGATCGTTCGGTGCAAATGCTCGGCGGACAAGGCGTCACGCACGAAACGGTCGTCGCGCGCATTTTCAGCGACATGCGCGCATTTCGCATTTACGACGGTCCGTCCGAAGTGCATCGCTGGAGCATCGCGCGGCGTATCTTGCGCGGTCAGCGGCCGCGCGCGGAGTAACGCGCGAGTACCGTGCTCAGGCAGCAGAAACGCTACCTAGTTCGCACCGGTCGCGCGTTGCGCTTGCCGTTGCTGGGAGACGATCTGTCCCGCGCGCATGGCATTGTCGGGATAGTTCAGCCAGTCGTTCGGATCGTAGCCGGCCGCGCGCCAGGCGAGAAACTCCTGCTTGACCTGAGCGCGTGTCTTCGGCGCGGAAGGGTCGCCGATCGGCGCGACCGGCTGGGCGAGCGCGCTCGCGGCACATGAGACGACGGTCGCAAAAAGTATCAGATGGGAAATACGAAATTTAGATGCCATGGCGATCACCTCGCATCGCGTCGAGCGGTTATTCCATTCTAGGCGACGGACACACGGCGGACACGTTAGAAGCGCCACTTATCCGCATCGAATAGAGGTGTTTTTGGCGAGATAGCCTTGAGTCAATACGGGTGCTTCATTGTCGATCTTCCGTCTATCTCGTGTAAAAGGTTCCGCAATGATCGGCCTCGTCGGATCGGTACCACGCCTCGGGAAACCCCGTGTTGCAATGCAGCATCCCATTGCGTATGCTGTTCTGAGCGGGGCGGCTCACAGCCGCTCAAGAATATCAACAGACATCGACGCAATAACAAAGCGCCCGTTTTCGAGGGCGTTCGTCGAGGAGGCAGGTTAGCCTTACGAACGTCAGCTTGAA
The DNA here is from genome assembly GCF_031451465.1 of Caballeronia sp. LZ003. NCBI lineage: Bacteria > Pseudomonadati > Pseudomonadota > Betaproteobacteria > Burkholderiales > Burkholderiaceae > Caballeronia > Caballeronia sp. LZ003. The sequence goes on from NZ_JARUXJ010000004.1 coordinate 802,708, forward strand.
GGAGCCGCAAACATGGACTTGACCTTATCGTCTCTGCCGACGCTGCATGTTTTTTATCAGGAAGGCGGCTGGCATTGGGCCATCACCGTCGAACGTGCCGCGGGTGTCGGCATGAAAATCGCCGCTTATAGCGACGAAGGTTTCGATACGGAAGAGGAAGCGCGCGAAGACGGCGAGCAAGTGCTTCGCTCCGACGACTGGCGTTCGCGTCAAATCTTCAGCCGCGGCGAGCGGCAGCAGGGTTGCACATAACGGACGATCGTCGGGCCTCGTTGCTTCTCTGTCTTCTAGCTTCTCTGCGTTTTATTTTCGGCTGCGTTATGCGTGACACGCTGCGCGTCGTTATCGACACGAATCGCATGGGTCGATGTCTCTCTGTTTCTCTCTCTCGATGCACTCCGCTTCGCGATGCCTTGCATAAATTCGCTTCGCCGTGCGGTAGTCTGCGTTTCATCGATCCGCTAAGTCGAGCGCGGTAAAGTTCGAGATGCAACGTGCGTCTTCAGCGCATGCTTTCTCAGCCGCCGATCCGCGGATTACCTACATGAACCACGACGAGCACCAACGGTTTCAGCCCAGCCCGAGCCTTTTGGACGCGACGCGAGATAGTTACCGCGAGGCGATTTATCGCATCGATATCGAGCCGGTCGTGGAGATGAAAATCGGCGAGCATAATGCCGATGTTGCTTCACTTCTTTCAAGGCATCATGTCTTTAGCGCGGTGTTCGTGACGGCCTTCAATCCATTCGGACACGTGCTTAAACCGGCGCATAACGCAAAGCGGCAGTGCTTGCTGATCGACCATATCGAACGAGCGGGCTTGCATGCGCTGCCCGGAGCCGGCATCGATCCGAAGGGAAAGTGGACCGCCGAAGCAAGTCTCTTCGTCCTCGGCACGACACCCCAATTCGCAGATGCGCTTATGCAAAAGTTCGAGCAGAACGCCGTGGTTTATGTCGATGCTGCAGGTCTGCCTTGTTTGCTGTGGCATCCGGTTTATCGTTGATATCGGTATTCGCCGTTGATTCTCCATCACTGGGTTTTCTGACTGACCACATCGCATGATTCGGACAGGTGGTGCTATGTGCACGCGCCAGTTGCTAACGTGATCGTCCATAAGACACGCAACGCAATTGCAAGTAATGCGTGGCACGCGCGACAAACGTAGACAGTTTTCGACACCTTCGTCGACGATGTCTGCATGCCTTCTGCCCGATCGATTTGCCAACACTACCGAACGCTTCGGACCCGATACCGCGTTTTCAGTCCGCGTCTTGCAAGCGTGTGACTTTGTTCTGCTTTTCGTTAGCGACAAGTCCTTCTGTCGAATGTCCGGCGTCCCATCAAAGTAGGAACATTCTGATTGTTACGAACGGTTAATCCGCGAGTAAATAGCGGCCTTCCGCTTCGGGCGTGACCTGCGTTTTGAAATCTTTATAAAACTATAAGAAATGAATAAGCATTCCTACCGGCTGGTTTTCAGTCGCGTGCGACGTATGTTGGTGGTAGTGGCTGAGTTTGCATCGGCCCACGGTAATGGTGCTGCACGGGGAGAAGGTCTTGCACGGCGCGCGCCCGTCGCCTCGATGTTTCAATCAGCTTTTAGCGCAATGGCCTGGGCGGCCATGCTGCTGCTCGGTTCGGCTTCCGGGCTGACGTTTGCACAGATCGTCGCCGCACCCGGTTCCGGCGCGCAGGTCATTCAAACTCAGAATGGTTTGAATCAGGTCAATATCGCAAGACCGTCCGGCAGCGGTGTTTCCGTCAATAATTTTTCACAATTCGACGTGCCTGCGAAGGGCGCGATTCTCAATAATTCGCCGGTCAATATCCAAAGCCAGCTAGCGGGATACATCTCGGGTAATGGGAATCTGACGCCCGGCAATTCAGCGAAGATCATCGTCAATCAGGTGCTGAACAATGCGCCTTCCCAACTGCACGGGTATTTGGAAGTTGCGGGGTCTAAAGCAGAGGTGGTCGTCGCCAATCCGAATGGCTTGGTAGTCGACGGCGCGGGCTTCATCAACACTTCGCGCGTCATTCTCACCACCGGCACGCCGAATTATGGCCCGAACGGTAGTCTCGCGGGCTTCAATGTCACGGGCGGCAATATCACCGTGCAAGGCGCGGGGCTGAACGCGACGAACATCGATCAAGTTGATCTTCTGGCTCGCGCGATTCAAATCAATGCGGCGGTGTACGCCAACAATTTGAACGCCATCGCAGGTTCAAATCAGGTTGATCACGACACCCTTGCTGCGACGCCCATCGCTGGCAATGGCACGGCACCGGCAGTCGCGATCGACGTGAGCGCCCTGGGTGGTATGTACGCCAACCGGATCTTTCTCACGAGCAACGAATATGGCGTCGGTGTATCGACCAAGGGTGTGCTGGCCGCGCAAGCCGGCGATCTGACGCTGCAGTCGAATGGTCAACTCGTGCTTGCCGGAACAACCAATGCCAGCGGCTCGATCAACGCATCGGCGCGCGATGGCATTGCGAACAGTGGCACGACTTACGCGCAAGGCAATGTCATCGCCACGACGAGTGGTGCGCTGAACAATAGCGGCACACTGGCCGCGCAGCAGAACACGTCAGTCAGCGCAGGCAGCGTCGCGTCGACGGGGACGCTCGGCGCGGGCGTGAGTACCAATGGCGCGGTCGCTCAGAGCGGCGATCTGACCGTCATGGCCTCGGGTGCGGTAAGCGCGACCGGTCAGAACGTGGCGGGCGCAAGTGCGACGCTCTCCGGCAGCAGCATCAATCTTGCGGGCAGCCAGACCGCGGCAAACGGCGACGTTTCGTTGTCCGCGACCGCAGGGGATCTAAACCTGTCGGGCGCGACGACGAGCGCGGGTTCATCGGTGGTGGCCCGTGCAGCAGGCGCGCTTGTAAATGATCACGGGGCCTTGACGGCTGGCGGGAGTGTGACGCTCGACGCGGGCAGGCTCTCGAATCAAGGGGGCCAGGTCTCGGCGCAAGGACCGCTCATCGTGCAGAGCGCGAGTCAGATTGTCAACCAGAGCGGCTCGCTCGTATCGCAAGGCGCGATGCAGGTGCGCGGCGGCATCATCGCGAACAATCAGGGGACGATGCAAAGTGCGGCGGCGCTGTCGGTGTCGGGGACATCGCTTGACAATACCGCTGGGCGCATCACGTCGCTCAACGGCGATGGCCTGACGCTGTCGACCACCGGCCAGCTCACAAACGTGGCTGGCGCGACCGCGACGGGCGCACAGGGTGGCGTGATCGGTGGTAATGGCGCGGTTACGCTCCAAGGCGGGAGCATCGCGAACCACGGCGCGGTGAGCGCGCAGACGGATTTGCAGCTCACGAGCGCCTCGCTCGATAACAGCAACGGCACGCTCGCGGCGGCCGGCAATGCGACGGTGAACGCCGGCACGCATCTGACCAACAACGGCGGGTCGATCACGGCGGGCCAGCGCGCCACACTGAGCGCGACCACGCTCGACAACAGCGCAGGGGTCGTGCAGGCGGCGCAGTTGTCGCTGAACGCGACGAGCCTCGTCAATCACGCGGGCATCGTTACGCAGACGGGCTCCGGGCCGATGACTGTCGCCGTATCGGGCACGCTGGATAATTCGAACGGCGGCACGCTGCAGACCAATAGCACGGATCTGACGTTGACACCCGCCACGCTCAATAATGACGGCGGCACGATTACGCATGCCGGTAACGGCACGTTGTCGATCAATGCTGCCAACGGCGCGGGCGCACTGTCGAACTCAGGCGGGACCATCCAGAGCAACGGGCAGGTCACCGCGCAGGCTGGAACTTTCAACAACGCAGCAGGCACGCTGATCGGCCAGAAAGGCCTTGCGGCCACAGTCGGCGGCACGCTCAACAACGCCAACGGCAAGCTGATGTCAAATGCCGATCTGAGCGTGACGAGCGGCACGCTGACCAATGACGGCGGGCAGATCGGCGCGGGCGCGAACGAAACGATTCGTACCGGATCGCTGACGAACAACGGCGGCTCCATTGTCGCCCCGAACCTCACGCTTGCGACCAGCGGCACGCTCGATAACAGCGGCGGCGACATCGAAGCGAACCAGCTCGCCTTGACCGCGACCGACTTGCTGAACCACAGCGGCACGATCACGCAGTACGGCACGGCGACGATGGGGTTCAACGTCGTCGGCACGTTCGATAATTCGAACGGCGGCACGCTTCAGAGCAACAACACCGACCTGACGCTCACGCCCGCCACGCTGATCAATGACGGCGGCGCTATCCTCGCGGCCGGCAGCGGCACATTGACGATTGCGCCCGGCAACGGCGCGGGCGCCTTCTCGAACGCGGGCGGCAAGATCATCGCGGCTGGCCAGATTGCGGCGCAAGCGGCCAGCCTGAACAACGCGAACGGGGTGCTAGCCGCGCAGGGCAATCTCGCGGCCAACATTGCGGGCGATGTGAACAACGCGCAGGGCGCGATGCGTTCGCTTGGATCGCTGTCGCTTGCGAGCGGCGGCGCGCTGAGCAACACGAATGGCCAGATTCAGTCTGGCACGGACACCGGCGATGCAAGCACGCTCGACGTTCAGGCGGCGTCCATCGATAACACGAGCGGGCTTATCGGCGATCTCGGTACAGGCGACATGCACGTGCAAGGCGGCAGCCGGATCGTCAACAGCGGTGGCGTGATCACGGGCAACGGTAACGTCGCCGTCGACACATCAACGCTCGTAAATACCAACGGCGCGCAACTCAGTGGCGCGAATGTCGCCGTGCAGGCGGACACCGTGGACAACAGCGCTGGCCAGATTGGCAGCCTTGCGGACACGATGGGCGATGTCGCCATCACGACCACCGGCGTGATCACGAACACGAACGGACAAATTGGCGCGAGTCACGATCTGTTGGTGACCGCTGCCACCCTCGCGGGCGGCGGTGCATACAGCGCGGCCGACGACGTTGCGGTGAACGTTCAGGGCAACTTCACGCTCGCTTCAGATCTGCAACTCAAAGCCGGTCACGACCTGACCTTCACCCTGCCCGGCACGTTCAACAACGGCGCCGCGCTGGAGTCGGTCAACAACCTGAACGTCAACGCAGGCGACATCGCAAACAGCGGCGTCATGATGGCCGGCGGCACGCTCACCACGCACTCGAATACGCTGACGAACACCGGCGCGATCATCGGTGGCAGCGTCTCGCTGAATGCAAACAGCACGCTCTCCAACGTCGGACCGACCGCACTGATCGGCGCCACCGACAGCAATGGTTTGCTGGAACTTCTCGCATCCGACATCGAGAACCGCGACGACACGACGATGACCGATACGCAGGCCACCACTGCGATCTTCGGTCTCGGCAACGTCGTGCTGGCAGGCGGCAAGGATGCGAACGGCAACTATACGAACGCAAACTTGATCCGCAACCAGTCTGCGCTGATCGAATCGGCGGGCGATATGGCGCTGCACGCCGATCAGGTCACGAACACCCGTACGACGATGACCACCACCGGGCTGAATCAGCCGGTCGATCCGAATCTGCTGACGCAACTCGGCATCAGTCTGTCCGGATGCACAGCGGTGGTTGCCGCCGCGTGCGCGGGTCAAGATGTGGGCTGGACCACCTCGACCCCGGACATGATCGGCGGCGTCGATATCGAGCCGCCGCACGGTGGCCAGTGGAACAGCGGCTACCAGTACACGACCTATACGGGCGTGGCGGTGGCGAACCTGATCGCCTCCATCAGCCCGCAAGCGCAGATCGTGGCGGGCGGCAATCTGGACGCGTCGAAGGTGGGGCTGTTCCAGAACTACTGGAGTGCGGTGACGGCGGTGAGCAACATCGCCGCGCCCGTTTCGCTCGACCAGAACAGCTGGCAGGGGCAATCCGCGCCTCAGGTGCAGATCACCTATTCGGGCTACTACCACTACAACAACTACGACAACTCGGAACACAACTGGACGCTGCCGTTTGGTGACGCGCCTTTCGTGGGCGGCCGGCCCGGTGGCTACAGTCAGGCCGCGCCTGCCGACGTCCGCTTGTACGCGTTGCCAAGCGACGAATCGAGCTTCGTTGCGGGCGGCACGCTTTCGGGCACGGGCATCAGCATCGACAACACGGCAGGCAACGCGGTCATTCCGTCGATGGGACTCGCGCCCGGTCAGGCGATGTCAGGCGTGAGCATCGGCGGCTTGAGCGGTAATGCGGGCGGCGCCAAGGCTGGCGCGGCGAGCGTCAATGGCGGCTCGGGCCTCGTGAATCCCGTCATCGCCAGCGCGACGGCGCTCAATGTCCTGGAGAATCTTACGATTCCCGCAGGCGGATTGTTCAGTCGGACCACCGCGCCGGGCGTCACGTATCTGATCGCGACGAACCCGGCCTTCACGAACCAGAAGAGTTTCATCTCCAGCGATTACTACCTGCAGCAGCTCGACATCGACCCGCAGAAGGTCGAGAAGCGTCTGGGCGATGGCTTCTACGAGCAGCAGCTCGTACGCAATCAGATCACGTCGCTGACGGGCAAGGCGGTGCTGGGACCGTACACCGATCTCCAGTCGATGTACGAGGCGATGCTCGGCGCGGGTGCATCGCTCGCGCAATCGTTGAATCTGCCGCTGGGCATGAGTCTGTCGCCGGAACAGGTGGCGTCGTTGACGTCCAACGTCATCATCATGCAGACCGAGGTGGTTGACGGGCAGTCGGTGCTGGTGCCGGTGGTGTATCTGGCAAAGTCGAGTCAGCAGAACATGAACGGACCGCTGATCGCGGCGACCGACATCGATCTGAAGAACGCGCAGACCTTCACCAACAGCGGCACGGTGCAGGCGGGCAATACCTTGTCCATTCAAGGCAATCAGATCAACAACGCCTTTGGCACGCTGCAAAGCGGCGGCCTCATGTCGCTCACGACGAAGGGTAATGTCGATCTAACGTCGGCGAGCGTGAACGCCGGCAGTCTCGCGCTGAATGCAGGTGGCGATTTGATCCTCAACACGGCGGTGAAGACGGTCGATCAGATCAGCCCGACGGGCGCCACGCGCACCACGGCAACGCTCGGACCCATCGCGAGCCTGAACGTCGCGGGCAACGCGGTCATCGTGACGGGCGGTAACGTCGAGCAGAACGCGGGCAACCTGAACGTGGGTGGCAACCTCGGCATGATCGTCGGTGGCGACTGGGATCTCGGCTCGGTGCAGACCGGTGAGCACAAGGTGGTCGAGCGCGCGAACGGTGTGTCGAACACCGATATCAATCGGACGACGGGCAGCAACGTGAACGTCGGGGGTGTATCGCTGATTGGCGTGGGTGGCGATCTGACGGCGACCGGCGCGAACCTGAATCTCGGCGGTGGCGGCTCGCTTGCAGCCAATGGCAACGTGACGTTGCAGGCAGCGAAAACGACCTCGACGATCGACGCCAGCAGCGCGGGCAGCGACCACCACGGCAGCTACGCGGAGTCGATGCACACCGCCGACGATACGCTCACGGCCACCACACTCAACGCGGGCAATTCGCTGAGCGTGGTGGCAGGCAAGGACATCAGCCTCACCGGCAGCGCAATCAGCCTCGACAAAGGGACGGCGACGCTTGCAGCGGCGGGCAATGTCAATGTCGGCGCGGCCACCGAAACGCATGTCGACAACTCGCAGGAAACGCATAGCCACAGCAATGTGGTGAGCGGTAAGGAGGTGGCGAGTTCGTCTAATTCGACGGCGATCCTTTCGCAAGGCAGCATGATTTCCGCCGATGCGGTGACGATCACCAGCGGCAAGGATATCAACGTACAAGGCAGCACGATTGTGGGCACGAACGATGTGTCGCTCAATGCCACGCACGACGTGAATATCACCACGACGCAAGACACCATGCAGTCGTCGGGCAGCCATCAGGAGACACGCACGGGATTGGGCACGAGCGGGCTGACTGTCACGGTCGGCACCAACAAGCTCGCCACGACCGATCAGGCATCGAGCGTGACGAACAACGCGAGTACGGTCGGCTCGATCAACGGCGACCTGTCGATCCAGGCCGGCAACACGTTACACGTGACGGGTAGCGATCTTGTTGCGGGCGGAAACCTCGCTGGCACGGCGGCGAACGTCATCATCGACGCTGCAACCGATACCTCGCATCAGGCGCAGACGCAGAAGACCAGCAGCAGCGGCGTCACGCTCGGACTTGCGGGTTCGGTGGGCGACGCGATCAACAACGCGTATTCGGAATCTCAGGCGATCGGCCATTCGGCCAGCAGTGGCAATGACCGGGCGGCAGCGCTCCACAGCATCGCGGCGGTGGGCGACGCCGCGATGGTCGCGAACGGTGCAAAAGCCCTCGCCGGTGGCGGCAAGCCCGACATCGGTGTCAAGGTGAGTATCGGTTCGAGCAAGAGCCAGAGCCAGTCGTCGGAAGATCAGACCACGCAGCGCGGCTCCAGTGTGCAGGCAGGCGGCACCGTGGCGTTCGTCGCGACCGGGGATGGCACGCCGGGCAGCGGTAACGTGACCATCGCCGGTTCGAATGTGAGCGCGAACGACGTATCGCTCGCGGCCAAGAACCAAGTGAATATCGTTAACACGACGGACACCGACTCGACGCGTAGCTCGAATAGTTCGAGCAGCGCAAGCATCGGCGTCCAGTACACGTTGGGCAGCGGCTATGGCGTCTCGGCGGCGATGGCAAACGCGCATGGCGATGCGAACAGTGACGCATCGATCCAGAACGCCTCGCATGTCACGGGGACGAACAGCGTCACGGTTATTTCGGGCGGCGACACCAACATCATCGGCTCGCAGGTGAACGGCAAGCAGATTGCGGCCGATGTAGGCGGGAACCTCAACATCACGAGCGTGCAGGACGTGACGAACAGCGCCGCGCACCAGAGCAGCGCGGGCGGCGGGGTTACGATCAGCCAGGGTGGCGGTAGCGCGAGCTTCAGCGCACAAAACGGTCATGCCGATTCGAACTACCAAGGCGTCAATGAGCAGGCCGGGATCAATGCGGGCGATGCCGGTTTCAACGTCAACGTCAAGGGCAACACCGGTCTCACTGGCGCGGTGATATCGAGCACGGCGGACGCCTCGAAGAATAGCCTCACGACTGGCACGCTCACGTATAGCGACATCGAAAACCACTCGCACTACAGCGCGGCGAGCAACGGGGTCAGCGCGGGCATGGGTGTTGGAAGCACCGGCAAGGCGGTGGGCACGGGCTCGGTGAGCGGGACGCCCGGCGTTGTACCGATGATTTCTCAGGACGAGCACGGCGATCATAGCGCCACGACGCGTAGCGCCGTGAGCGCAGGCACGATCAGCATCACGAACGGTTCAAGTCATACGCAGGATGTGGCGGGTCTTTCTCGCGACACGACGAGCACGAATGGCACCGTTTCGAAGACGCCGGACGTGAACAAGATTCTTAGCCAGCAAGCCGATACGATGCAGGCCGCGCAGGCAGCGGGTCAGGTGGTGGCGCAGGGGATCGGGGCGTATGCGGATAGCAAGCGGGATGAGGCGGTCGATGCGGTCGACGCGGCAGCCAAGAGCGATGATCCGCAGGCGCTGGCCGCGGCGCTGGCCGACTACGCCGATTGGCGTGAAGGCGGTGACTCGCGTGCGATTCTCCAAGCAGGCGGTGGCGCCTTGATCGGCGGGCTGGGCGGCGGTGCATTCAGTGCATTCGGTGGCGCAGCGGGCGCGGCTATTTCCTCGAAGCTCGCAGACCAGACGAAAGCGGCGGCCGACGCAGTGACGGGTGCGACGGGTTCGTCGTTGATGGGTAACCTCGCTGGGAATATCCTGTCAGGTCTGGCCGGTGCGGCCGTGGGTGGCACAGCGGGCGCGGCGATGGGATCGAATGTGAACCTGTACAACCAGGGAAATGACAAGGACGCAGCCGCGAAAGACTCCCATGTGAAAGCCGTAATTGCGCAAGCGCTCGGCAACCCGCCTGACTTCAATGCGATTTCGCTTGGTACGCTGATTGACCAGTTTGTTGGGCTGATGAAGTCCGGCGCGCAGGCTAAGATGTCCGAATCGCCGGCGGACCTAATGGCGCAAGGCGCGGCGAACGGGCTCAATGCGATAGTAGGTACGGGCGGTGGCAAGCCGCCTGCTGCCAGTCCAGGAGTGGTGCTCGCGGATTCCACGGCGGCAAACGCTGTTCCTGGGACACCGGGGTATGGGCCGGGTAATGCGACGTTTAATAGTGGCGACAATTCTGGGTCGCAGGATGCAAGTACGCCGGTGGGGGTCAGCGGTAGTCCAATGGATGTGCCACGGGGTACTAATGCCCCGGCGACCATTGGAGGAGTTGATTACTCAGCTCATGCTATAGACCAAATGCAGGGTCGGGGTGTGCCACCCTCAGTGGTGAAAAACACCATTGATAATGGCGTTAACTACCCTACGCGTCCTGGAACAACGGGATACTATGATCCGGTGAACAACGTTCGGGTCGTCACGAATTCAAAAACCGGGCTTGTCGTCACGGTTATCCCTGGAGCACCTTAAAATGACGAGAACGTTTATTGGTCTGGATCTGGATGTAAAAAAAATCTTGCTCAAGGAATGGGATCCAATTGGTGTTGGCGCTTCACCTGAGGCGGACGATGAATACGACTCATATGTCCAGGATATTAGCCGTATGCTTCGAGAGGAAAAGACAGTCGACGAACTGTACTCTCACCTCAGGTGGATTGAGGTCGAGCATATTGGTCTCGATGGAGATGAATTACATACCAGAACTGTTGCCCATCGACTCATGAGTTTGGATAAAGCTACTCGCTGATGACGACAAACTCGGCCGCCGCCGGCCGCCGCCGGGCTTGTCGTTTGTAGAGTCGTTCAATCCGGTGTGATGACGAGCCTGCTGCGCTCGACCTAGATTCTCACCCGCTGGCCTCCTTCGGGCGGTGTGCCGAGTATTGCCATACTGAATAGCGGAAATGGAGATAGCGGTGCGGACGGTGGGGATAACGATAAGAGTTCGTTCTGGTCCTCCACTAAGGATAAAACGCCAGTCGAAAATGCCTATGGCCATTCGACCAAGCACGGAGACGATGGGATCGACGGACATCGACGTGGTTGCGCCAAACGGTGACCTTATTGCGGTGGGTGGTCCCGCGAAGGCAAACAACCTTGGCAAGTTGGGGCAGGAGCTTCGAATCTATCAAACGATTGCTGATCAACGTGGCGTGTCGGCACAGGTCTACTTCGCCGAAGGAACCCCGCAATCGGCAATCAACCTTGCGACCAAAATTCTTGGCGAAGGGAACGTAAAAATCATCTCAGGGACCAAATGATGGCAACTCGTATCTTGCGTGTTTCGATTCCAGGACGCCTAGTTTTGGCATTCACTTTATCGCAGCTTGCCTCAATTCGGCGGGCTTGGTGATCGAAAATCCAGAGACTGGAAGAGTAACCTCTTGGTCTGATGAAGGTGAGCAGATCGTGACCGCCACGGAAAACCTTTTACACGAAATTAAGTCAAGGGCGCTCAAAAACGTGCAGTTTTGGATTTCACGCAGTGAAGATATGTTTGTATCGTGGAATGAAGACGGTAATCAGAGTGTTTTCTCGCTTCATCTTGATGGGGTTGACGTCAGTCGCTCGGTAGCTGTGGCTTCCAGCCTCATAGAAGGATTGCTCACTCAGTACGTAGGTATGAACTTATCAGGAGACGGCTTTGCCATGGTCTTCGAATAGATTCCGCATCGGGGTATGTGCCTAGTAATGCCATACTGAATAGCGGCAGCGATAGCCAGGCGTCCGCAAACAGTGGAAATGTCAGCGACCTTGAAAATGCAGCAAATGAACCATTTAAAGATGGGCAAGCGATAACCAATGCTGGTCGTGCTGCTACCAAGCATCCCGAGTACTTTGGTTTCGACTCTACACAGGATATGCGGCAGACCTATCGAAGCGGTGCTCAGTTGAATGAACTTGCATCGCAAGCGGTCCAAGATATCTTGCAAAATGGCACACAGACGAAAGGTGCCGGAGGTCGGTATCCGAATGGTTGGATTACGTACACACTTCCTGATGGTCGAGCGGCTAGCTGGACAACATCGGGTGAGTTCATCGGATTTAGAGGATTGCAGAAATGAACTACGGTTTGATATTCGAGAAGGTTGGTGACGTTAATAGTCTATACCCATACATTTGTGTATATGTAGAGGGAGAAGGTAATGCTTTTATGGAAATAGGTGTTACCGATGAAAAGCAGCTTGCACTTACGTTTTATGCAAATGATAAAAACGTTGCATTGACTATTGAGCAGTGGAAGGAAATCGTGAAGCGGGGCCGCGAATTCTTGCCCAAAGCAATAGCGGACGAAGAAGCATCGATGTAGGCACCCACAACAAACCCGGCCGCAGCCGGCTTTGTTGTTTTAAGGCATAGCAGGTAGTGGCGTAATGATTAGCTGCCCGTGCTGCACAAGCATGCAGACACGGAAATCGGGTTTGAACCCGGCCTGTTCAAGTCATCGGCCCATAAGCCGGATACGCGGCATGTGGTGCTCGTTGGCGTCGCAATTGATCGGGCGCACCGAAAACGTGTTTGTTGCTTTAAGATTGGCATCAACCATATCAACTCCTTGGTCGAGTTGGTGGTGGTCAGCAAGCCGCGAGTGTTGGTAGCACTCCAGTGAACTGAATAACTCAACGGTGGTCAGTCGAATGACCAAACAGTTTGCCGCGATGTTGATGTGGTCATCGGGATGTTTCGCGACTTTTTTGATCATGGCGATTTAACTGAGTTTGGCCTAAGCAAGACGCGTCGTCTTCGGGAACCTAGAGCGCGCTAAATCGCCACCTCAAAGACGCAGCGTACGAGAGCCATCGTCCGACGAAGTGATTTCGAGCTTAAATGATGAGCGAAGAAGGCTTGCGAAGACGAAGGCATGCGAAGTAAAAGTGAGTATTTGAGCATTATGAGAATCAGAAAGTGGCTGACGGCTTTGCCGCTTACAGCCTTCGCATCACTAGGGATACACGCACAGCAAGCACCAAACTCCGCAAATGAAGCGGCAGCAGCGCGCGCCAACGCCCAGCAAGAACAACAGGTCCAGCAGCAACGCGAAGCGCAGCAACGCGACGACGCCGTGCAAGCTCCCGCCGTGCGTTCAGCCGTTCCCGGTGCTCAGGACTTTTCAACCCTGCCCACCGAATCGCCGTGCTTTCGCATCAACACATTCACGCTCGACGTTCCACCAAGCCTGCCCGACGCGATACGCGCCAAAGGCGCATCGGCCTTACCGCTCGATCCGTTTGCGTTCGCGCGTGAATGGCTCGGCCACTACACCTATCAATGCATCGGCAAGGAAGGCGTGAACCTGCTGACCAAGGGCCTGCAGCAAGCGATCCTGAGTCGCGGCTACATCACCACGCGCGTGTTGTTACCCGAGCAAGACCTGTCGCACGGCACGCTCAAGTTCGCGCTGGTCCCGGGCGTCATTCGTGACATACGGTTCGCCGAACCCTTGTCACGGGGTTCGTGGAAAACCGCTTTCCCCACAAGACCCGGCGACGTACTCGACTTACGCGATCTTGAACAAGGCATCGAACAGATGAAGCGCGTCGCCAGTCAAGATGCGGACATGAAGATCGAGCCGACCGACATCCCCGGCGAGAGCGATGTCGTGCTCACGGTCAAGCGCGGCAAGCCTTATTCGTTCGTCGCATCGGTCGATAACTCGGGCAGTCGCGCAACGGGCAAGCTGCAAGGCAACCTCAGTCTCGGCATCGACAATCTCCTTGGCCTGAATGACGTCCTCACTGTCGGCGCAAATCAGGACCTCGAGTTCGGCGACAAGGGCTTGGGCTCGCATGGCTTCAACGGATCGTACTCGATGCCATGGGGCTATTGGACCGCGACCGTCTTCGGCAACACCAACACGTACTATCAACAGATCGCGGGCGCCAACCAGACCTTCGTGTCGAGTGGCAACTCACAGACCGCCGGCGTCAAACTCGCGCGCGTCTTACATCGCGGACAAAGCGACGTGTTCGGCACCTACGTGCAACTGTCGAAGCGCTTCGGCGCGAGCTTCATTGACGACACCGAGATCGAACTCCAGCACCGCAACAACACGTTCCTGGAACTCGGTCTGACGGATCGGCATTACCTGGGTGGCGCGCAGTTCGACGGCACGCTTGCGTTTCGCCAGGGCATCGGCGCATTTGGCGCGACGCCCGATCCATCCTTGCCGCCCGACCCGAATATCGCACCGACGCCGGCGACCAAGCCAAGCGGCCCGACTTACCGCTTCCACATGGCCGTGCTCGATGCGAACCTCTCGGTGCCGTTCGCCATCGCAAATCAAGCGCTTCGCTACGTGACGACGATCCACGGCCAGTACACGAACGACACGCTGAACTACATCGACGATCTGACCATCGGCAGTCGCTACACGGTGCGTGGCTTCGACGGTGAACAGATGCTCGCGGCCGAGCGCGGTTTCTACTGGCGCAACGAGTTGCAAGCGCCGATCGGAAAGACAGGGCAAGCGCTCTACGCAGGCATCGACTATGGACGCGTGTTTGGCCCGAACACGGCGTTTCTCGCGGGTACGCAGCTCGTGGGCGCGGTAATCGGCATTCGCGGCGGCGTCCCAACGAAATATGCGGGCTTGAGTTACGACCTTTTTGCCGGCACGCCAATCTACAAGCCGTCAGGGTTTCCAACCTCACGCGTAACGGTTGGATTCCAGATGACGGCCCAACTCTAAGTCATCGCGAAGGGGCGTACTTGAAAGTACGACCCCTCGCTCGGGCACTGAGCGAGCAGGCGTCGCACCCTTAGCCTTCTTTCTGATCATCCTCCCCGCACCAAATCCCGATGCGTCAAATAAAGCCGTAGATCGAACTCGATTTGGTGATACCCCGGCTGCATCAATTCGCAAAGCCGGTAAAACGCCTTGTTGTGATCGTTCTCTTTCAGGTGCGCGAGTTCATGCACGACAATCATCCGAAGAAACTCGGGAGCCGTATCCTTGAAGAGCGATGCGATCCGTATCTCTTTCTTCGCCTTGAGCTTGCCGCCCTGCACACGTGAAATCGCCGTATGAAGACCGAGCGCATGACGCAGCACATCGAGCTTGCTGTCGTAGATAACCTTGTCGATGGAAGGCGCCACGCGCAGAAACTCGCTCTTGAGCTCCGCGCAGTATTGATAGAGCGCGCGGTCGGACTGCACCGCGTGCTTCTGCGGATAACGCGCTTCGAGATAGCTGCCGAGCTGTTGCTGGGCAATCAATCGGCGCACTTTGTCCTGTAGCGTATTCGGATAAGCGCTCAGGTATTTCAGCTGTTGCATGACGATAAAAGTCGATAGATAAAGATGCACGAAGGCGCGCACGCGCAGCGTTGTTTTATTCATTCTAGTCAACGCTGCGCCATCTCGCCGCCGAAAGAACCATGAGCGGTGTTGCAGGTCCCGCATTTACGTAAGTTTCTGTATCCGCCCGCTCCGGCAGACGCGCGCCATGCGAACATCTGCGCTCTTCATTGCAAGCAGGACAAGGCAGTCATGGCATCGAGCAAGGCCCATCACGCGACCGGGTGGGCTGCGGGAATCATCGCGGCGGCAATCGTTGGCCATATGGGCCATCGGCAGCGCGCAAGGCATCGACAAGACCAGCGGCGGCATGTATTACCTTTACCTTGCGCTGGCGTTACTCGCTGGGGTAGCCGGTGCAACCGCGCCGGACTGGCTCGAAGTCGCCTGGTGGAGCAAGAGGCGCAAGCTCTGGATCACGCATCGCACGCTGACCCATTGGGGCATCGGCTGGGGCGCCTTGCTCGCGCTTTCGTGGCATCTGCTGAGACAACATCCCGCCGCGGCGGCCGGCTTCGGGTTCGCGTGCGGCGGCATCATGCATTTGCTCGCGGACTGGCCCAACCCGCTCGGCGTGCCCTGGATCGGTCCGCGTCATTCGCTCAATCTCTGGACGAGCGGAACCTGCGACCTGATCGTGGTCGGCTTGTCATGGGTTGCCGCGTTCTATGTCGTGGACGATCTCTGGTTCCATCACGCGCATGTTCGCATGCTGCTGAACGCGGTGCATGTGCTGACCGGTCCGGCATGAAGGCATCACCCCGTTAGAATGTCCGTTGCCTAATCTCTCGCAACAGGAGCCCTTGCCGATGCAACCGAATCACGCGCGAAGCCGTTTCCTTTTCCTGATCACCGCTCTCGTGATGCTGTTCGCCTTCTCCGGGTGCGCGAGTCTGCTCAACCGCGACAGCATGCGCGTGAGCGTCGCGGGCATCGAACCGCTCGAAGGGCAGGGGCTCGAAATGCGCTTCGCCGTGAAGCTGCGCGTGCAGAATCCGAACGATACCGCCGTGAACTTCGACGGCGTCGCGCTCGATCTCGACGTCAACGGCCGTTCCTTCGCAAGCGGCGTCAGTCCGCAAAGCGGCACGGTGCCGCGCTTCGGCGAAGTCGTGGTGTCGGTGCCGGTGACGGTGTCGGCGGTATCGGTGGCGCGTCAGGCGCTCGGCTATGCATCCGGCGACTCGGTCAGCAAGGTCTCCTACGTCGCGCGCGGCAAGCTCGCGGGCGGTCCATTCGGCGGCACGCGTTTCTCCGACTCCGGCACCATCGACTTTCCCGGCGGCAACGGCGCGTTGGGTTACTGAGCAGCCCGTCTTCGGGCTGTCGCGCGTTCGTCATCGTGACGGAATAAGGTGCCCTGACGAGCGCTCGCGCATTGTGCATCCGCACATGGTCCATCCAAGGCTTCCGCACGACGGGGCGCATAATCCTGCAGAGCATCCGACAGACTCGAAAAGACTGAGGAGGGCACCATGCTGGTCAGGAACGAAGCGCAGGTCGAACATCTCATCAAGGATCTGCTCGAATTCGCACGCGGGCGTCTGCCTGACGCCGCCTTCCAGCTCATCGAGCCTTTCCTGCGTCATTACTACGACCAGGTGGATATCGAGGATATCGCGAGCCGCGATATCGCCGATCTCTACGGCGCGGCCATGGCGCACTGGCAAACGGCGCAGCAGTTCGCGGGCGGGCGCGAAGTCCTGCGCGTCTACAACCCCAATCTCGAACAGCACGGCTGGCATTCCGACCATACGGTGGTCGAGATCGTCAACGACGACATGCCTTTCCTCGTCGATTCCGTGACCATGGAGCTGAACCGTCTCGGTCTTGCGCTGCATTCGGCCATTCATCCGGTGTTTCGCGTGTGGCGCGCGGATGCCGGGCCGCACGCCGGCGAGATCGTGCGTATAGGACAAGGTCACGCCGATGCAGGCGATGGCCGCTCGTCGCTCGAATCGTTCATTCATTTCGAAGTGGACCGCTGCAGCGAAGGCGAGCGGCTCGAAGAAGTGCGCGAGAGCATTGCGCGGGTGCTCGGCGACGTGCGCGAGGCGGTCGAGGACTGGCCGAAAGTGGTCGATGCGGCGCGCGCGTCCATCGCCGATCTGAAAACGCGCGATACGTCTCCCGACGGTCTCGAAGCGCGCGCCTTTCTCGAATGGATGGTGGCCGATCACTTCACGTTCCTCGGCTGCCGCGATTACGACCTCGTCGAGCACGAAGACGGTCTCGCGCTGCGCGGCGTGCCGGGTTCGGGAGCGGGCATTCTGCGCGAGCCGGCGGGCGGCGATCTCACGCCGCTGCCGCCGGGCGCGGCTACTATCGTCGAAGGCGCGGCGCCGATCTTTCTGACCAAGGCGAATTCGCGTGCCACGGTGCATCGGCCGGGCTATCTGGATTACGTCGGCGTGAAGCGCATCTCGCCCGACGGCAAGGTCACGGGCGAACGGCGCTTTCTCGGGCTTTACACATCGACGGCTTATCTCGTGCCGACCTCCGAGATTCCTATCGTGAGGCGCAAGTGCGCGAACATCGTGCGGCGCGCGGGCTTCCTCGAAAAAGGGCATCTCGCGAAGTCGCTCATCTCCGTGCTCGAACAATATCCGCGCGACGAACTTTTCCAGGCCGATGAAGACGTGCTCTTCGACATCGCGCTCGGCGTGCTGCGTCTGCAGGAACATCAGCGCACGCGTCTGTTCGTGCGGCGCGATCGCTTCGACCGCTTCGTGTCGTGTCTCGTGTTCGTGCCGCGCGACAAGTTCAACACCGACTTGCGCCGCCGCATTTCCAAAGTGCTGATGGAGGCGTTCAACGGCAAGAGCATCGAGTTCACGCCGCTGTTGTCGGAGTCGCCGCTGGCGCGAATTCATATCGTCGTGCGCGCGGATCGTGGCGCAATGCCCGAAGTCGATACGCGCGAACTCGAAGCGCGCGTCGTGCAAGTCGCGCGCCGCTGGCAGGACGATCTCGCCGATGCGCTCATCGACAGTCACGGCGAGGAAGAGGGCAACCGGCTGTTGCGCCGTTATGCGGATT
This sequence comes from Caballeronia sp. LZ003, assembly GCF_031451465.1. Lineage (NCBI taxonomy): Bacteria > Pseudomonadati > Pseudomonadota > Betaproteobacteria > Burkholderiales > Burkholderiaceae > Caballeronia > Caballeronia sp. LZ003. The sequence continues at coordinate 821,058 of NZ_JARUXJ010000004.1, forward strand.
CGTTTCCCGCCGGTTATCGCGAGGATTATCCGGCACGCACGGCGGTGCGCGACATCGAACTGATCGAGGCGACGCATTCGCGCCCCGGCGGTCTCGCGATGAGTCTTTATCGGCCGATCGAAGCGGCCATAGAACCGGGACGGCGCGCGTTTCGCTTCAAGGTGTATCGCGTGGGCGAGCCGATCGCGTTGTCCGCAAGCTTGCCGATGCTCGAACATCTCGGCGTGCGCGTGGACGAGGAGCGGCCGTATCTGATCGAGCCGATCGGTGCGCCTACCGCGTGGATTCACGATTTCGGTCTCGAATTGCAGGACGACGTGGAGTTCGATATCGACCGCGTGAAGCCGCTCTTCGAAAACGCGTTCGCGAGCGTCTGGACCGGCGAAACCGAGAGCGACGACTTCAATCGCCTCGTGCTGCGCGCGCAGTTCGGCGCACGCGACGTGACCATCATGCGCGCGTATGCGAAGTATCTGCGGCAGGTCGGCTCGAATTTCAGCGACGCGTATATCGAACGCGCGCTCACCGGCAATCCGAAAATCGCGACGAAGCTGCTCGAACTTTTCATGGTGCGTTTCGATCCCGCACGCGGCGGCTCGGCCGAAGAGCGCGAACCGCACGTCGAACGCGTGCTCGCCGATATCGAAGCGGCCCTCGACAAGGTGCCGAATCTCGATGAAGACCGCATTCTGCGGCAGTTCCTCGGCGTCATCACGGCGACCGTGCGCACGAATCATTTCCGCCGCGAGCCGAACGGAGAACCGCGTCCGTATCTGTCGTTCAAGCTCGATCCTTCGAAAGTGCCGGGTCTGCCCGAACCCAAGCCGATGTTCGAGATATGGGTCTACGCGCCGCGCGTGGAAGGCGTGCATCTGCGCGGCGGCCGCGTGGCGCGCGGCGGCTTGCGCTGGTCGGACCGGCGCGAAGACTTCCGCACCGAGGTGCTTGGCCTCATGAAGGCGCAGATGGTGAAGAACGTGGTGATCGTGCCGGTCGGTTCGAAGGGCGGTTTCGTCGTGAAGAATCCGCCGCCGCTCACCGACCGCGAAGCGTTTCTCGCGGAAGGCGTCGCGTGCTATCAGATGTTCCTGCGCGGCCTGCTCGATGTCACCGACAACCGCAAGCCCGATGGCATCGTGCCGCCGCCCGATGTCGTGCGCCACGATCCCGACGATCCGTATCTCGTCGTGGCGGCGGACAAGGGCACGGCCACCTTCTCCGATTATGCGAACGCCATTGCGCATGAATACGGCTTCTGGCTCGACGATGCCTTCGCCTCGGGCGGCTCGGTTGGCTACGATCACAAGAAGATGGGCATTACGGCGCGTGGCGCGTGGGAGTCGGTCAAGCGGCATTTCCGCGAGATGAACTTCGATACGCAGACCACCGACTTCACCGTGGTCGGCGTCGGCGACATGTCGGGCGATGTGTTTGGCAACGGCATGTTGCTGTCGCGGCATATCCGCCTGATCGCGGCGTTCGATCATCGGCATGTGTTCCTCGATCCGAATCCGGATGCGGCCACGAGCTTCGAGGAACGTCAGCGTCTCTTTGCGTTGCCGCGTTCGAGCTGGGCCGATTACAACACCGCGTTGATTTCGGCGGGCGGCGGCATCCATGCGCGCACGGCGAAGACCATTCCCGTGTCGCCGCAAGTGCAGAAGGTGCTGGGCATCACGGCATCGAGTCTTGCGCCCGTCGAGCTGATCCGCGCGATTCTGCTCGCCGAAGCCGATCTGCTCTATAACGGCGGCGTCGGTACGTACGTGAAATCGAGTATCGAGACCAACGCGCAAGTCGGCGATCGCACCAACGACGCCGTGCGCGTGAACGGTGCGGAACTGCGCTGCAAGGTCGTCGCCGAAGGCGGCAATTTGGGCTTCACGCAACTGGGGCGCATCGAGTTCGCGCAGCGGGGCGGACGCATCAATACGGATGCCATCGACAATTCGGCGGGTGTCGACTGCTCGGATCACGAAGTCAACATCAAGATTTTGCTCGGCCTCGTGGTCGCGGACGGCGAGATGACCGAGAAGCAGCGCAACGTGCTGCTCGCGGAAATGACGGACGAAGTGGGCCTGCTCGTGTTGAAAGACAACTACGCGCAGACGCAGGCGTTGTCGATTGCGAACCGTCACGTCGCTGAAACGCTCGATGCCGAGGCGCGCATGATGCGTTATCTCGAACGCGCGGGCCGGCTCAAGCGCAAGATCGAGTTCCTGCCATCCGACGACGAAATCGCCGAGCGCGCCGCTGCAAGGTCAGGACTGACATCGCCCGAACGCGCCGTGCTGCTTGCCTACGGCAAGATGTGGCTCTACGACGAATTGCTCGAATCCGACGTGCCGGAAGATCCGCTCGTCGCCGATCTGCTGCCCGCGTATTTTCCGAAGCCGCTGCAGCGCCGTTTTAGCGCGACCATGCAGCATCATCCACTCAAGCGCGAAATTCTCGCCACGCATCTGACCAACGTGCTCGTGAATCGCACGGGTTGCACGTTCGTGCATCGGCTGATGGAGGAAACCGATGCGCGGCCGAGCGATATCGTGCGCGCCGCATTGATGGCGCGCGACGTCTTCAGCCTCGATGACTTGTGGCGCAATATCGACGGACTGGACAATCTCGTCGCGGATGAAGTGCAGGCACGCATGTTCGTCGATGTCGTGCGTCTGCTTGACGACACCGCACTCTGGTTTCTGCGAACGCTCGAACAAAGTCCGAGCGATGCAGCGGGCGTGCTCGCGCGTTGCCGTGAAGCCGCGCATAGGCTCGCGCCGCAACTGCCCGCGCTCTTGCCGGCCACGCAACTCGATGCCTGGTACGCGCGCCGTCGTGAACTCGAAGACGCCGGCGTGGAAAGCAGTCTCGCCGCACGTGTCGCGAGTGGCGAGATTGCCACGGCGGTGCTCGATAGCGCGGAAGTGGCCGCCTGCTCGGAGCGTGGTCTCGAAATCGTGGCGAGCGTCTACTTCGGCATCGGCACGTTGCTGGATTATCGCGGTATCGCCGAGCGCGCGATGGCTTTGCCCATCACCACGCACTGGGACTTGTTGGCCCGCGCCGCCGCGCTCGAAGAGCTCGGCCGGCTCAAGCGTGCGCTGACGGTGAGTGCGCTCGAACAGTCGAGAGGCATCGACGATCCGGATGTGATCGTGGAGAGTTGGCGCGCCAAACGCGAGGCGGCGCTCGACCGCTACACGCGCTTGCTCACCGAGCTTCGAGCGAGCGGCGGCACGAGTCTGTCGATGCTGCTCGTCGTGGTGCGCGAAATGGCGGTGCTCGAACGCGCCTGAATCAGCGGCGCTTTTTCCTGGTGGCTTTCGGTGGCGTGAGCGCGGCGGTCCAGAAGTCGGCTACTTGCTTCTGGCTGCGGCGCGTCGCCGTTTTCGTCTGTCGCCTGGCGGCCGCCGTTGCGTGGCCGCGCACCGATCCGGCCACGGTATTGGCGCCGGACAACCACATGCTCAGAAAAGGGTTCTTCATGGCGTTTGCCTGATGGTTGCGTTCGTTGATTCGTTTTTAACGCATCTCGAACGCACGGGACGTGCCCGCGCGGTGCGGTTGTGGTATTGCTTGGACGAAGCCTTGACGATCGAGGTTTTCGGTGAACGCAACATTCGCGCTGCGCCTTGCAGATGGCGGGTTGGCGCTGCGACCTTGATCGGCAAGAGAAGAAAGTAGCGACGCGCTTGGCAAATGCCGGGGCATCGCCTACGTCCTGCATGCCATTTCACGCCGCCGCGTTTGTAACGGGCGACGGACTGACAGGAGCACGGGGTCATGGCTATCGTGCACGCCACAGCGGCCTTCGCGGCCGCGTTGATGGGACTGACGCTCGCGCCCTTCGGCAAGCGCGCGCCGGCGCGGGACATTCGGGTGGCGCGCGCGTCGCTCTCGCTTCGTTTCAGCTCGCTGTTCTCCGTGCCGCCGTTCAAGCGGCATGCGCATGGTGCCGCATCGCAAGCCATTGCAGTGCCCGCGAGCATCGAACCCAATTCGTCCTTGCGCGATACGCTCGAATGCCTTCCGCTCGCGATCCTGATTCTGCAAGCCGATGGCTGTATCGAGTTCGTGAACGGCAGCGCCGAAAAGCTGCTCGGTTATGCGCGCTGCGAGCTGATCGGCGAACTCGCGGAGCTCGTCGTGCCCGGCTTGCAGATGGCGAGCCCGCAGCAGCCTGGCGATATCGGCACGACCGTCGCGCAACTCTTCGCACGCCGCAAGGACGGCACGCAGTTTCTGGCCGATGTCGCCCTCAACGCGATGCACGGCAGCGACGCCTGCCTCACGCTTGCGGTGGTCATCGACCGCACGGACCGTTACGAGCTGCAGCGCAATCGCCAGGAACTCGCGCATATGACGCGCGTGTCGATGCTCGGCGAACTTGCAGCATCGCTCGCGCATGAATTGAATCAGCCGCTCACAGCCATACTCAGCAACGCGCAGGCGGCGCAGCGCTTCATGAGCCGCGAGCCGATCGACCTCGACGAAATGCGCGAGATTCTGCGCGATCTCGTCGCCGACAACAATCGTGCGAGCGAGATTTTGCGACGCATTCGCGCGCTCGTGAAAAAGGGCGAGCTGGAAGTCACGCCCTTGTCGATGGCTGGCGTGATCGGCGATGTCGCGTTGCTCGTGCATAGCGACGCCATCGTGCGCGGCATTCGCGTCGTGCTCGAATTGGCGCCCGACTTGCCGCAGATCCACGGCGACAAGATTCAGCTGCAACAGGTTGTGCTGAACCTGCTGCTGAACGCCTTCGACGCGATGAACGATTGCACCGGCAAGCGCGTCGTGACCATATCGGCTGCGCGTGATGGCAATGCGTGGCTGCAAGTCACCGTGCGTGATGAAGGCGAGGGCTTGCCCGCTGCTTTCACGGACGAACTCTTCAAGCCGTTTCATACGTCGAAGCGCGATGGTCTCGGGCTTGGGCTTTCCATCAGCCGCACTATCGTGGAGATGCACGGCGGGCGCATCTGGGCGGAGAGCAACAGCGGACATGGCGCGGCGTTTCATTTCAGGTTGCCGATTCGGGATCACGTAAGGACCGCGCCATGAGCGAAGTCTTCATCGTCGACGACGATGCTTCCGTGCGCCGCGCGCTCGAGCGTCTAGTGGGCGCGGCGGGTTATCGCGTGGAGGCGTTTGCATCGGCACAAGCGTTTCTCGATCATGCGCGCAAGCGCGCGGACCCCGCGTGTCTCGTGCTCGATGTTCAGTTGCCGGGCGTGAGCGGACTCGACTTGCAACGCGCGTTATGCAACACGAGCGAGACCTTGCCGATCATCTTCATCACCGGTCACGGCGATATTCCGATGACGGTGAGCGCCATGAAAGCGGGCGCGACGGATTTTCTGTCAAAGCCCGTTGGCGATACGGCCTTGCTCAATGCAATCGATGCCGCGCTGCTTCGTTCGGCCGCGGCGCTAGCCAGCCGCGATGAAATGGCCGGAATTCAACGCCGTATCGAACGACTCACGCCGCGCGAACGCGAAGTGCTGATACTCGTGGTGAACGGCTGGCTCAACAAGCAGGTGGCGAGTGAACTCGGCACCGTCGAAAAGACCGTGAAGGTGCATCGCGCACGTGTGATGGAAAAGATGGAAGCGCATTCGCTCGCGGAACTGGTGCGTCTGTCCGACAAGGCGGGCATCTTCACTTCAGTCGGCGCATGCGCGGGGTACGCGAGCCGTGATCGTGGCGAGCGTGGCGCTGGCAATGCAGAGGTTCATTGAGCCGCGCCGGAAACTCAGGCGCGACTTCTTGCCGTTACGGCTTAGTGCGGGAAAGCGCCGTGTTCCGGTGCTTGCATCGGCGCGTGCTCGTGGTCGCGATTCTGCTCCATGCCGCGGTTGTCGGCGTGAAGCTCGTCCCGACGGCGTGCGTCCGGACGGCGTTCGTCGTGACGACGCGAATCGACGCGGCGTTCGTCGCGACGCTCTTCGTGACGGTACTCGTGCTTTTCATGCTTGTCGTGCTTGTCGTGCGCGGCGAACGCGCTCAGCGACAGCGAAGCCATGACGATCGCGGCGAAAATCTTTTTCATTTAAAGCGCTCCTGATTCCATGACCGCAAGCCGGATGGCTCGCGATGCGGAATCAACGTGCGCTTGGGTCTTTCGTTGACCCTTAGTATGCCGTTGTAAGGACTTTCAACATTTGTTCACAGATGTCGGCATGAGCGCGCGCCGTCAGAAGGGGCGGCGCGCGCTCATGCCGGCTGAGTCTTCGCTGGCATCTTCATGGACGAGCTTTTGAATCTCGATGCTCAGATACTCACGCAAGGTGCCGAGAAAACGCGGTTCCACTGCCAGCCGCAAGCGATCGAAGCGATGATTCACACGGCTGCGTTCGAGCATTTCGGCAACGGTTTTGGCGAATTGCCGGTCGCGTTCATTGGACTGCGGGGCGCGGGGCGCCGGGTTACGAAGCTCCTCGATTTGCCTGAGGTCAAGCTTAAGCCCTCTGGTTTCGAAGATCCGGGCACGGCTGTCATCGGCGGCCAGAACCCAGGTGATGGCGGTCATGTTGCTCCTCCTCCTCGCGGCCTTGAGCGCGAAGTCCCGACATTGTGCGCTTTCTCTCGCGCGTCGTCAGACATGTCTGTCACGCAGTGCAGCAAAGCGCGCGGCGGGTTCCAGGAGGAGCAACGATGTGAGGCAGCTTCATGCAATTTCGATGCGCCATGCACCGCAACGTAGGCGCATGGCGTCGAGTCCGCATCAATTCGCGAACGACAAATACGGCGAGCTGAAAGCCTGCGGCGGGAAGAGCGGCTGCACGCTGGTTTGCCGCGTGAAGCTGTATCGAACGTACACGGCAGCGAGCCATTCGCGATACTGATACGCGTTGCCGAACGAAGCCGTCGCGCCGATGGCGAGTTGCGGCGCAAGCTGGTATTCGCCCGTCGCGTTGAGCGAGTAGGACACGCCCGTCTTGCTCTGACTCGGATAGACCGCGCCGGCATCCGGTGCAAGGTTGGCCGCCGCGAACGCCGCCTGATAATTCGGCTCCGTCGGGAAGTAGTTCGACGCGTCCTGCCGATAATGCTGCACGCCGATCGAGCCCTTCAGGTCGTATGTGAAAAGGCCGGTGCGGCCCATGTATTCGACCGGAAAGTTGAGAATGACGTACTGCTGCGGACTGAAGTAGCCGCCTTGTCCGTAGGTGAAGTACGAAAGGTTTTTGTCGTAGTGCATCAAGGTGGTGTTCGCGCCGATGGTCAGCGCCTGATCCGCGTCCTTGATGATTCGCGTGTACACACCGCCGCCGCCCTTGACCGCGTTGTTCGTGGCGACGTTCTTGCCGTCGAGGAACTGGTACATCGCGTTGACATAGACACCGCTCGTGCCGTCGTCCCAGGCGAGGTCGCCGCGCGCACCGCTCGATGTCACGCCGCCCCAGGTCGCGCCCGCGAGCTGATCGCGCGCGCCGGCATAGGACAGCAGGCTGTCCGTGACCGCGCGTCGTGCGACGGCGAGCGAGTACGAGACTTTATCGGTGATGGCGTTCTGATACTGCAAACCGCCGACGACGTTGGTCTCGCGAAAGCCGAGCGGCGTCGTGCCGACGTCGCCCTTGAAGTTGCGGTTCTCGTAACCGACCGCGAGTCCCACGCCGGTCGCCGTCTGGGAGCCGTACTGGTTGCCGGCGGCCGGAGCGATCGCGTTGATTCCGGAGCCGAAGCGCGCGAGCGTGTTCTGCTCGCTGCTGGCGGTGCCGGCGTCGAGCGTGACGGGCGTCGCCCGCACGATCACGTGGCCGTTGCCGGCCTTGATGCGGCCTTCGATGGGCGCTTCGATATCGGTGAGGTTCGAGAGACCGTCTTCGCCGTTGCGATTGCGGAAGATGATCCCGCCCGACACCGTGCTGGCCTGTTCCCGCTCGATCTGCGCGAGTTCATCGGCGACGCCTGCCGTCTGCGGATTCGCGACGGGCGCGGGCGTGCCGCCTGTGTTCATCGTGGCGGCGGACGCGGCGCGCTGCCCGGTTTGCGCGGCTTGCGGATAATACGGCTGCGCGTAACCGGCGGGTGGTTGCGGCACGTACTGTTGCTGGGCGTATTGCGGTGGATAGGGTTGTTGATATTGCTGTTGCGGATACTGTTGCTGCGGGTAGGGCTGCTGATATTGCTGCTGCGCATAAGCTTGCTGCGGATACGCTTGCTGATACGGCGGCTGATATTGCTGCTGCGGATAGCCTTGCTGCGCATAAGCCTGCTGACCATACGACGCCTGCGCGTACTGCTGCTGCGGCGCGTTGGCGGCTTTACGCGATGCCGAGCGCTTCGCCGTCGATGTACCCGCCCGAGTGCTCGCGCTTTGCGGCGCATAAGCTTCCGACTGCGCGGCTTGCGCCGCGGGCGACATCGGCCAGGGCGAACTGTTGTACGCGTCCTGAGCGGCAGACGGCGTGCCTTGATACATCGGCGCTTGCTGCGGATACGGCGCGGGCTGCGCGTATTGACCTTGTTGCGGATATGAAGCGGGTTGCGCGTACTGCGCTTGCTGAGGATACGAAGCCGGCTGCGCATACTGAGTCTGCTGACCCGGATAAGCCTGCTGCGCGCCACCCGCGCCCTGCTCCTGTCCCGGGTACGGCTGCAACGGCGCACCGGATTGCCCCGAGCCATAACTGTCGGGACCATAGCCGCCCTCGACCGGACGCGGCACACTGACAGGGACGACCCCGCCACCCGACTCCCCCGACCCATCCGCCGCACCGCCATACCCACCGCCCGCAACCGGACGAGGCACATTGGCAGGCGCCCCCGGCGCGCCGTTATAAGGACTCACATAAGGCGCGGAATAAGGCACGGTCTGAGGAGGCGGCAAATAGTTCGGCACGGGCTGCGAATAAGTCGGTGTGATGTTCTGGCGATACCCCGGAAACGCATTCGATCCGGCGGCAAGCGCGGACGGCGCCGTATCGACGGCGGTCTTGCCTTCGAATGGATTGGTGCCCGGCAACGGCATCGTGCCGATACGGCTCATCGCGGTCTGCCAGTCGCGCGGCAGGTTGCTCGCTGGCTGACCGGGAGCAGGCGCGAGCGGCGTATTGGCCGCAAGCAGCGAGCGCTGGAGGAACTGCGCGGCGAGATCGAGCTTGCCTTCTGCCCGATACATCCGCCCGATCGATGCAAGCACGCCCGGATCGTTCGGCGCGGTGTCGTACGCCTGTTTGGCAAGCGTCTCCGCCAGCTTGAAATCGCGCACGCCGGTGGCGGCCGACATCGCGGCGGCTTGCAGATTCACGTCGTCCGGACGGCGCGCGAGCGCAGTTCGATAGCAGTTGAGCGCGCTGCGGTCGTCGCCCGCCGAGGTGTACATGCGGCCGAGCGCGGCCTGCAAGTCGGCGTTGTCGGGCATCGCGGCGAGCCAAGGTGCGATCACGTCGTAAGCCGCCGCGAGATTGCCGCTCTGGCGCACGTTGTCCGCCCGCGCGATCACGATTCCGACGTTCAGATTGTTGAAGTCGGCGCGTTGCTGCGCGGTGAGCGGCATCGACTGCAGTCGGCGCATCACGGAACCGAGTTCGGCGTCCTGCTGGGTCTGCGAGAGGATTCCCGCGTATTGCAGCAAGAGACCGGGATCGTTCGGCGAATTGGCGATCGCGCCGCGCGTGAGCGAGAGTGCGCGCGATGCATCGCCCGCTTTCAGATACGCCGACGCCACCGCGCCCGTCAGTTCCGCGTTGCCGGCAGCAAGCGGCTCGGCGCGACGCAGAATCGCATAGGCCTGCTGGCGCTGACCGGCCGCGGCGGCGCGCGTCGCGAGTTCGGTCTGCTGATGCACCCACAGACGATGTTGCAACGCGCCCATCGCCGGCGTGCGCTGCGCGGCAGGAATCCGGTCCAGTTGCGATAGACCCGTCGACCAGTCCTGTGTTTCGGCGGACAGAAGGGCGCTCGCGTAGAGCGCGTCGGTCATGTCGGGGTGCGCCGCGAGCAAGCCGTCCATCATGCTGCGCGCATTGCCGACCGCGCCCTGACGCACGTAAATGCGCGCGAGGTCGAGCCGTAGCCACGGATCGTCGGGGCTATTGAGCAGCGCGTCCTCGAAGAGACTGCGCGCCGTACCCAGATCGCCGCGTGCTTCGGCGGCGCGTGCCTGCGCGGCTTGCGCATCGCCACGCAGCTTGTTGATGCCGCCGGCTTTCGCCTGTTGCTCCGAGTTCAGCTTGTTGGCGAACTCGAGCGCTTCATCGCCGCGTCCCTGCGCCGCGAGCGCGCCGACGAGTCCGCGAATGGCATCGGGATTGTCCGCCTGACGCCGCAACGCCATGCGGTACGCCGCTTCCGCGCCCTTCGGATCGCCATTCGCCAGCAGCATTTCGCCGAGCAGCGTCTGCGCGGTGACATCGGCGGGACTCGTCGCGATGGCGCGTTCGAAAAGCGCCTTGGCCTTCGCGATCTCGCCGTTGCTGCGTGCGCCGATGGCATCGCTCGTATAGGTCCAGTACGTCGCGCTCGTCAGCGCGTCCTTCCAGCGCACCGGATTGCCGGCCCGCGACGCGCGTTCGAGATAGCTGCGCGCTTCCGCGAAACGCTCCTGTTTCAGCGCGATGACGCCGAGGCCGCCTAGCGCGTCGGCATCGTTCTGATCGCTTGCGAGCACCGACGAGAAACGCGCCTGCGCCGCGACCAGATCGCCGCGATCCACGGCAGCGAATCCTTCTGCGACAGTGCGACCGCGCGCATCGACGACTGCGCCCGCCTGCGCGCGTTCGCGTGCTTCCTTGTCCTGCAGCACCATCGAATCGAAACGCGCCTTGACGGCGGCATCGTCGGGCGAACCTTGCAGATACGCCTGAAACAGCGGTGCGTCCGATGCGCGCGCGCCGAGCCACAGCAGCGCCTGCCGCCAGCTCTTCTTCGCCTGCGCGCCGACCGTGCTGTCGTTCGACAACGCCGCCAGCCGGGCGATGCCATCGCGCCGCGTCGAATCGCGATACGTCAGATGCTGCGCATAGGCGAGGGTGTAGCGCGGATCGTCGGCGTTCTGGCGCGCGAGCTGTTCGAGGCCGCGTCGCGCTTCGTCCCAGCCTTGCGGCGTCGCGGCGAGCGCCTGGTAATACTCGAGCTGAAGTTCGGGCGTCGCGGGCTTGCCTCCGATGGCACGCTTGTATTCCTGCACCGCCGACGCGCTCTGTCCGCTCTGCGCGAGACGGCGCGCGTCGTTGACGGTCTGATCGCGCGCGCTGGTTTCGCCGAGACGCCGCCCCAGATCGTCGATGTTCGGATAGTTCGGCGCGACCTGACGCAGTTGCGCGAGATACTGCTGCGCGCCGCTGCCGTCCTTGCGATCGGCGAGCACCATGCCCATGCCGAAGAGCGCATCGGGCTGCTTCGGGTCGAGGCGCAGCACCTTCTGCCACGCCTGCTCCGCGAGGTCGCCGCGCTTGTGCGACTGCCAGTATTTGCCCTGGTCGATCAACACGTTGAGCGGATCGGCACTCGTCTGCGCGATGGCGATGGCCGGCGCCGCCGCCGCGAACAATGCCGCGATGCGGATGGCCAAGGTACGTTGTCTGGCCCGCATCAGCATGCGCTTCTCCAGTTCGGCACGAGACGGCCGGATTCGTCGAAGCGATAGCGGCCTTCGACGAAGCCGCCACCGAAGAGACCGAGCACGCGGTCGTAATACACCGGTTCGCGGCCCGCGCCCGGCGGCGCGACGAGTGCTTCGAGATGCGTGCGCGCGAGGCCCAGGCCGTGCTGGTCGTTCAGCGCCTTGAAGTATGGCGCGAGCGCGCCCCAATACGAGATCGGGCCTTCGCCGCTGGCCGTACCGGTCGTCGAAGAAACCTTCTCCGGCGGAAATCCCGTCTGCGCCACGCTCTGGCGCATGCCGCCGAGCGCGTCGAGCCAGGGCTTCGCGAGCGGATCGCCCGCTGCCGTCATGCCGGCCCAAAGATAGACGCGGATCGCGTCGTAGCTGCCGGTATCGCCGCTTTTTGGATCGACCACGAACTGGCCGTTCTGACTTGTTTGATACGCCGCCCAGTCGGGCGCATAGCCGCGCGGCGCGGTGATCTTGATCATGCGCGCGGCGCTTTGCGCGAGCTTCGCCCACGGGCCGTCGGGCATGTCGCGAGCCAATGCGCGCAGGAGCGGCAGCGGCAGATAGCTCGGGTTCAGACGCGTGACATCGCCTGTGCGAAAGCCTTGCGGACCGGGCAGCAGCATCGGCCCGAGGCCCGGCAGATCGACCACTTCCTGCTTGGCGATCTGCGCCGCGAGCGCCTGGCCGAGCTTCGTATAAGCCGGCTCCTTCCACAGCCGTCCGGCTTGCAGCAAGTCGTATGCAATCCACAAGTCCGAATCCGATGCCGAGTTCGGGTCCATCACGCCATAGCTGCCGTCCGGCTTCTTGCCCCATTGCCACGAAGGCAGACGCACGTTGTTCGCATCGAACTGATTGCCGGCCAGATTGGCGCGCGTCCAGTCGAGCAGACGGTCGAAAGTCGCGCGGTCGTTGGCGACCAGCGCGAAGAAGAGGGCGTAGGACTGGCCTTCTGAGGTGGTCTGCTGCGCGTCGGTGGAATGGTCGACGACTCTGCCATCGGCCTGCACGACGCGCTCGACGAACAACCGATACGCCGGCCATTCGCATTGCTGTGCAGCTTGTGAACTCAACGCCGCGCCGGCAAGAACACCCGCGACGGCGGCCTTCGAAATTGAACCCCGCATGTCAGTCCCTCAGACGCCGCGCGGCGAGCGAGCGCAGCGCACGATAAAAGACGGCAGCGATGATGAGCGCGGCGATCACGGCGGAAAACACCAGCAGCACCGGATGCGCGGACAAGGCCCAGCGCATGTAGTGCATGGGCGAAAGCTGGCCGACGTAATAGGCTTCGCCGTTGGACGTGACCGCGACCGTGCGGCCGTGAATCACCGCCATCGCGCCTTGAATGGATGGCAACAAGTCGTTGTCGAGCAGGGCGGCGGACAAATCCGCATCCGACTGTCCCGCCGCGCTGATGAGCGCCACCGCGCTGCGCCCGCTCTTTAACGGCGACTCGAAGCCGGTGAGAAGCGCGTCGCCGTTGGAGCTCACGAGCGACAGATCGGCGCGCGCCGGAGAACGTTCCGGGCCATGCTCGCCATGCCACCAGTCGACCAGTTTGAACGCGACATCGCTCAGCTGGAAGGTGCGCGCGTCGCCGTCGCCGGAAAAGGGCATGTTCTTCGCCCAGCGTTGCAGAAGCGGCTGGCGGCCCGGCGAGCCGAGGACCAGCAAGTCCTTGTCGGCGAAGCGGTCGACATCGTTCGCGCTCGTCACCGTGACGCCCGTGACCGGATAACCCGTCGACGCCCCCATGCGGCCCATCTCCAGCAGAAAGAGACTGTAGTCCGCCGAGTTCGGATCGTTCGGCAGCACGACCGCCGTCTGCGACAGGTCGGCCATGCGCGTGAACGGGAAACCGCCGTTGGCGAACGCGGCCAGATCGGGCAGCGCCATGTAATGCGGGAAGCTCGAAAGATCGATGGTCGAATTCGGATCGATGGCGCCGACGACGTTATCGAGCAGACGGCCGGTGCATTCGCCGGTCTTCGGAATGTCGTAGTAAAAGTGCATGCGCAACTGCGCGCGCGGCGAGATCAGAAGCGGCGGCAGATAAACCTCGCGGCGCGCGGCCACGGTCTTGTCCGGCATCACGCGGCTGAAGTACTGGCCGAGATCGAACGTCGAAGTCGATACCGCCGGGATGCGCAGCGACTGCACGAAGCCATTGTTCACGCTGATATTGAGCGACGAACGGTCCGGCGCCGGACGCACGGTGTAGCGATAGCTCAGATCGACCGGCACGCCCTTGGTCTGCCACATGAAGAGATCAGGCGGCACACGCAGGTTCACGCGCACGGCGTCGGCGTCGTAACCGCGCGCGGTCAGATCCTGCGCTTCGGCCAATTCACCGAAACGCACGGCGCGGTCGGACGGCAGCCAGTTAGGCGCATCGTAGGGGCGGCGCGGTTGCAGATCGGCGAATTGCGTGATCGTCGCGCTCGTGCCGGAGAACGCGTTGCGACCGACACCCAGCGCTTTCGCGGCGGTCTTCAACTCGTTGTCGTCGCGGCCCATCACGAGCAGCAAGCGGCCGCGCGCGGCGGCATCGCGTTCGACGACCGCGATGGTCGGGCCGGAAACCGGCGGCAGATCGACGCCCGCGATTTTCGTATCGCCGGTGGCAAACACGACGGCGTTGCCCGCGAGCGGGACGTTATCGGACTGTGCCGGGAAGATCGCGCCGCGATAGCCCGCGAGCGAGCCGAAGTACGACGCCACGGTGCCCGCCGCTTCGAGCGCGGGCAGGCTCGGCTTGCCCGCGAAGACAAACGGCAGTTCCAGGCGACGCACGTCGCGCCGGTCGAAGAACGGCGCGGGCAGCGCGGCGAGATCGGGCTTGCTGGCAAGCGACGCATAAGTGAGATCGAGCGAACTCGCGTTGCTGACCGTCGCCCACAGCGTCGAATTCGACGGGTCCTCGCACTGCTGCGTGTAATGGCCGATCAGCTGAACGTTGAGGTGATTGAACTCGGTGATGAAGCGCGGATCGATGGCGATATCGCGCGCCACGAGCGTGCCGGCCTGATCGCGCGGCACGGGCAGGGTCGCCGCGACTTCGCCGTTGACGAGCACCTTCAATTGCGAGATGGACGGCAACAGCGACGGCGAATAGCTATAGATCAGATGCAGGACCGCGGCCGTCACGACTTCGTCGCCGCGCACGGAAAACGCCACGCCGTTCTGGCCATCGGTGCCGCGCATTTGCAGCGGGTCCTGCGCGCCGAGGTCCACGAAGGTAAGCGTCTGACGACGGCCGCCGGGAACGAGCGTGCCCGGATCGGCGGTAGTCGGAAGACGCGCGGCGAGCGGCGAGGACGGCTTGCCGGAGAACGCGGGAACCGGCATGGCGAGCGCGGGCTGGGCGATCGTCGCGGAGTTGTAGATCACGGCCGGGCTTGGCGCGGGCACGCTGCCGACGCCGGTGGCCTGCTGCGTCGGCACACCGTTGGCCGCGACGGCATCCGCCGCTGCCGCGATGGACGCGAGCGGGCCGGCAAGCGCGGTCTGCAGTGCCGCGAGGAACGCCAGCGCCCGCACCAGCGGGCGTTCGCAAAAACGCGGCGCGCGCTCGCCCGCATCGTGATCAACACGCAACTTCGCCATGCCGGTGCCTTTATTGGTCTTTGGTGTTCAGCTTCTTCATGTCGACTGAACGCTTGCTCGTCCAGGTCCGAAGGTCGCTGTAGAGATGCTCGAAAAGCCCCGCGATACCGCGCGTGCCTACCAGCAGCACGTGCGAAAGGCCGCGCAGCGGCGTATCGGGGCGGCGTCCTTCGGACCAGCCGGTCCACGCGTCCGCGCGCGCAAAAGTGGTTTTCACGAAGTCGTATTCCTGCTCGCGCGTGAGCTGCGAGAAGCGCAGGCCGACGCGGCCCTTCGCCGTGAAGCCGACCGTGGCCGGGAACGCGTATTCCTCGTCGCCTCGAAAGAGCGAGACGGTGACGCGTTCGTGCATCGGCACTTCGATGTCGTTCGGCAGCTTCACGCCGACGCCGCCTTCCGAATAGTCGATCGTCTCGCAAGCCAGCGTGCGCCCCGTCGAGAACTTGAGCATGACGGGCATCTTCATCGTCACGCGATGCGTGCTGCGCACCTGACGCCGCTCGCTAGCCGCCGCCACGCTCGCGCCGAGAATCAGCATGTTGTAGACGGTCCAGCAGAGATTCAGCACGGTGGTCTGCACTTCGCTGCGGATATGCCAGTTGATGACGATATGCACCACGCCCGCTATGAAGCCAAGCAGGTTCAGCAGCAACAAGAACAGATACGGACGCGAGATGCCCCAGTCGAAGTAATCCTTCGCGATCTGGCCGCCCTTGGCCGTGACGTTGAACTTGCCGAGCTTCGGGTTGATGACGGCCAGCAGCGTCGGCGCCGTGATGTACGACGCCAGCACCGACTCATACACTTCGGCCCAGAACGAATGGCGGAAAGAACGCTGCATGCGCGAATTGGTGATGCTCGCGTGCATCATGTGCGGCAGCGCGAAGATGGCGATGGTGCCCGCCGCCGCCTCGATCACGTGCGCGCCGAAGAACAGATACGAGAGCGGCGCGGTAAGGAACACGAGACGCGGCACGCCATAGAAAAAGTGCAGCATGCCATTGAGATAACACAGCCGCTGGCCGAGCTTCAGTCCCTTGCCGGTGAGCGGATTGTCGATCCGGAAAATCTGCGTCATGCCGCGCGCCCAGCGAATGCGCTGACCGATGTGGCCCGAAAGACTTTCCGTGGCGAGTCCGGCTGCCTGCGGAATCGCGAGATACGCCGTGGTATAGCCCAGCCGATGCAGCTTGAGCGCGGTATGCGCGTCTTCCGTCACGGTCTCGACCGCAATGCCGCCGATCTCTTCGACCATCGAGCGGCGCAGCACGGCGCACGAGCCGCAGAAGAACGTCGCGTTCCACAAGTCGTTGCCGTCCTGCACGAGACCGTAGAACAGTTCGCCTTCGTTCGGCACCTTGCGGAACGTGCCGAGATTGCGCTCGAACGGATCGGGCGAGAAGAAATGGTGCGGCGTCTGCAGCATCGACATGAGCTTGTCGCGCAAAAACCAGCCGAGGCAGATTTGCAGGAACGAGCGCGTCGGAATGTGATCGCAATCGAAGATGGCGAGGTATTCGCCCTTCGTGATCTTGAGCGCTTCGTTGATGTTGCCGGCCTTCGCGTGGCGGTTATGCGTGCGGATCGTCCAGTTGACGCCCACCTCCTCGCAGAACGCCTTGAACTCGGGACGGCGGCCGTCGTCGAGCACGTGGATCGCGATCTTGTCGGTCGGATAGTCGAGCGCGAGCGCCGCGTAGATGGTCGGCTTCACCACCGAAAGCGGTTCGTTGTAGGTCGGAATGAAGACGTCGACGGTCGGCCAGTCGTTGCGATCGGCGGGCAGCGGCAGCGGCTTGCGCTTGAGTGGCCACGCGGTCTGGAAGTAGCCGAGCAGCAGCACGAGCGTCGCGTAGACCTCGGCTGCGACGAGCAACAGGCCCCACGCGGCGTCGAGCGGACGCTCCCAGTAGGTCGTCTCGGTCAGACGCCAGAACATGTAGCGTCCCGACGATACGACCGACAACATGATCATGACGAGCGTCGCGTACTGGCCTTGCAGACGCCGGAAGCCGAGCGCGCAGGCAAAGCAAACGGTTGCGAAAGCGAGCTGCTGACCGAACGCGAGCGGCACCGTCACCACGAAGTAGAGCGAGAACAGCGCGAACAGCGTGAGCAACACCGTGAGGATGCGGCTGCCCCAGATGCGCGCATCGACGAAACGTTCCAGCCGCGACGTGGCGACGCTGACTTCCGTTTCCTGCGAGGGAATCTTGGCGGAGCTCATGCGACGTTCCTCGAAGCGGCCATGGAATCGACGGTGGCGAGAAGCCAGTCGCCGCACGCGCGCAAATCGGCGGCGGCTTGCGAGAGCGGGTCGTAGTGGATGAGTGTCGTGTCGCACGCAAGCGACTCGGAGACGCCTTCGTCCTGATGGATCACGCCCGGAAAGAGCTTCGTGCCGAGCATGTTGCGCAAGACCTTGAGCACGTCCTTGCTCAACTGGCGCGATTGGTCAACCTGATTCACCACGTAGCCCTGTCCGCCGAAGTCCTGACGCGGCGCGGCGTAGGCGTCGATCATGCGCTCCATGCCGGGAATCGCGGCGTAGGAAGCGGCATCCGCGAGCACGACGTTGAGCGCGAAGTTCGCGGCGCACAACGCGGTGCGCGTATAGACCGACGAGCCCGGAGGGGTATCGACGATAACGATGTCGTTGAGATCGAGCGCAAGCGATTCGAGCGAGCGCGCGAGCCACGCGGGGTCCTGGTCGACGAGCGCCTCGAAGCGGCGGCGATCGTCTTCCAGCACCGCGCCGTAGGGCAGCACGGTGACGCCGTCGACGCCATCGAACATCACGGTCTGCCACGGGTCGCCCGCGAGCGTTGCACGCGAAATGCCGTCGATGCTGTCGAGCGGAATGCCGAAGTGCAAGCGCAGCGCGTTTTGCGGATCGAGATCGACGACGATCACGCGGCGATGGCGCGCGGCGAGCACCGAGGCGAGATTCGCGGCGAGCGTGGTCTTGCCGACGCCGCCTTTCGCGGAAACTACCGTGATGACTTTCATGAGCGTGTGACGCGGGCAGCGAAGAGGGCGCGGTTCGGCTGCGCGGAATCGGTTGCGCCGGATGACTGGCTCGGCTGGCGCAGGCGGTCGAACATCGCGGTGAGCGAGCCTTCGGGGGCTTGCGGTGCTTGTGGCTCTTGTGGCTTGAAGAGCTTGCCGAGAATGGAAGGCGCGTTGCTTTCCAGTTCGCGCGGGCCGGTGCGGGTTTGCACAGCCGGGTCGAGCGCGGCGGGTATTTCGCGAGCGCGGAAGGTCGAGGCGCCTTCCCGAGCGAGGGAGTTCGAAGCGGTTTTGATGCTGCCGCTCGCTTCCGCCGCAAGAATGGCCGGAGGTGTCACGGCACCAGCGTTCCCCTGTTCAGACGCGAAGGGCGACGCCGAAAACCGCGCCGGCGCGCTCGGACGCGCAAAAACAGGCGCTGGAGCGGAATCGGGAATCGGTGCCGCGCTTTCGGGCTTCGCCTCGACGGCAACCGGCGCGGCGTCGGCGAGCGCCGAAAAGCGCGAGGCGCTCAGCGAATCGAGCGCGGCGGGCGGCGTGACGGGCGGAATCGTGCGGCGATGCGCACGCGCGAAAAGCGGCGGCTTGGCGCGATTGATCGGCATTGGCGTGGGCGCGGCCGTGGCACGGTCGGCATCCGCTTGTGCCGCAAACTCGCGCTTGTGCACCGGACTCGCCTGCACATCACGACGCGGCGCGATTTCCGGGATGGCCGGTTGCGCGAAATCGAGCGTGGCCAGGAGCGGCCAGCGCGTGCGGGCATTCCTGGCCTCGTTTTCGCGGCCGATTTCCTGGTAGTCGCCTGCATTGCCGCCGAAATGATCGAACAGCTTTTCGATGTCGCGTGATGTATTCATGTTGCCGCATCCTCGTCGTGCCTTGCGTCGAACTGGCCTGATGCAATATTTTTGGCGCTGTCCGTTGCATGGACAGTCGATATCGCCGTTGCCTTCCTATTTAACGGCGGTCGTTGAAATTGATTGAATCCTTGCAGCGCCGCTTCAGTTGCGTCGCTTATCTCGTTGCGGCGCGCGCGAGCCGGAACTCGACTGCACCCTCACTGCTCAATTCGCTTGCCTGGGAAATAGCAAGCCCTTGCGCGCCCAAACCGCTCAACCAGTGCTGATACGCGCCTTCGAGAAAAGCCGGTGTCCATGCAAGCGCGCTTTCTCCGAACGCCGGCAACGGCGCGCAGTAGTGAACGATGCTCAGATACTCGCGCTCGTCGGCTAATTCGACGAAGCCCCATTCCGAATCACGCCACAAAACATTCAGCGCGTGTGCGAGGTCGGCGGTCGAATCGCATTGAGGAAGCGGCCGGGCATCGGCGAATCGGCTGCCGACTCGATGCATCAACTGTCGAAGTTCCGCACGACCGATCTGCGCTTCGAACTCCTCGGCAAGCGCGCCAAGAAATCCACGCCATTGCCTGGAAATCGTGTGGTCGAAGAGGTAATCGAAAGTAGCTGACATGGTTGCCGTTCAGAATGGCCTAAGGGAGTCTGCAAGAATTCTTGCAATGTCGTCGGTTCTTTTTACCTGGAACGCTGCGACTGTCTAACTGCGCGAGAGAGCACCGATCCGGTGGTTTGTCCAGTCGATAAAACACATCTGAAGGTATCCCACTGGGTTTTTTTTCGCCAGTGGAAAGACTATCAGCGCATTTTTTTATCGCATTGAGCGAATAGGCATGCGATTGCGGCTTAGTTCGAGCATTCGAATAAACCTGCCCTTATTGACAAAATTTAGACAAGCTCGGGCGGAGGCCCGCCCGCTATGGCTCTGCGGTCGCGGACGCGAGAGTGTACCATCTTGTTAATATTATCAAACGACAAAAGTCAGGCCTGATTCATACGGATTGACAATCACAGGAAGTGGTTAATCCTCTTATTAATTGCGTTGAGACAAAATGCATCTTTTTGTCTGACATTAGTGTTTCGAGGCATTTAAAAATGTCTGTAGATTGAATTGATTTCGGTCAATGTGACCGATTACGACGCGGCTCAACGCAAGCCTCTAAGGCGCAACAGGCGAAAAAAAACGCCCTGAGCGGGGCGTTTTTTTCTTGGCCAATCAACGATCACGGATTTGCGCGCACTGCGTCTCGAACTGCATCCATGACGATGCCGTAGTCGAGCGGAATGTCTAGCGCATCGGAATAACCGTTTTCGTCGGCGGACTCTTCGGGCGCGGCACTGACCGGAAGCGACTCGTAGGCGGTTTCGCCAGACGGATTGTCGCGTCCTTCGATGGCACCCTGTAATTGCGGATTCTTCACGATTAACTCCTTCCGGTAATGGAGCGGCGAGGAAATGCAATATAAACCAATGACATGACAAATTGACGAATCGATGGAAGCTCTTGATGAGCGTGCTTCGCGCGGTGCGTCGATGACCGCTGCAGTTGCATGTTCCCAAGAGCACGGGGCCCTACAGTGTAAGGGCGACGCGCTCGTGTGAATGTGCGTTCTGATTATGACGAGGCGTGTTCTGAATTGTCTTGCAAATCTGTTTTTCGGCTCGAAACTTGCGTCCTTTTTAGCGAGAAAAATGTAGCTAAACACGCAGCGAAAAACGAGATCGTCGCATGACGCAACTATGATGAAGAATCGTTGCGAAACGCCTTGCGAATGAGCGATTTATTGCGAAGTGGGGTAAGTTAAACGCAGGCTCGATCGCCGGCGAAAGCGGTGTCACAAAGGAGAACCAACAATGAGCAAAATAGCGATCATTGGCGCGACCGGACATGCCGGAAGCAAGTTGCTGGAGGAAGCGTTGCGGCGCGGACACACGGTGACGGCGCTTGCACGCAACACGTCGGAGATCGCCAAGCGTCCTGAAGTCACCGCGAAGAATGTAGACGCATCGGATGCGGCCGCGCTAAGCGAAGCCGTCGCCGGTCACGATGCCGTCTTCAGCGCCGCGCATTTCGCTTCATTGTCGGAGAGTGCGATCACCGAGCCGCTTCGACGCGCGGGCGTCAGGCGCTTGCTCGTGGTGGGCGGCGCGGCGAGTCTTTATGTCGGGCCGGGCCAGCGCGTGTTGGATCTGCCCGATTTTCCAGAAATGTACCGCACGGAGGCAACCGCGGGCGCGGCATTTCTCGACGCGCTGCGTCGCGAGCGCGAACTCGAATGGACGTTCGTTTCGCCGTCGGCGGAATTCGTCGACGGTCCGCGCACGCGCAAATTCCGTATCGGCGTGGACGAATTGCTCGTCGATAACAATGGCCGAAGCTGGATCTCTTTCGCTGACTTTGCCATCGCGTTTCTCGATGAATTCGAGAGCGGAGCGCATATCAAGCAGCGTTTCACCGTCGGTTACTGACAGCAACCAATAGACGCAAGGCGGCGACGATCCCGACACCCACGGATGCCGGAACTCGTCGCCGTCGTCGCTGCGCGACCGAGCGGTCAGCTTAGTCGTGCACGTCGCATTCGACTTCCTCGCTGTTGGCCGGCATGGCTGCGGCGAGAATCATCGCGGAGGCATTCTGCGGTTTCGGATCGCGCTGTGACGGGCGATACACCTGATCGCCGCGATGAATCGGCATCCCCGAGAGCGAGCAGATGCCTTCGGCGCTCGCCGTCGTCGCGCGCCAACCTTGATAACCATAGTGGCACGTACCTGGGTCCGACCAGTAGACGAGCGCCGTCGCGCTGGACGGCCGCTCGATCACGCGCACGACTGCCTGTGGGAAAGGCAGGCGGTCATCCGACGGGCGCGGATGCGGGTGCGCGCGGTTCCAGTCGCGCGTCAGGCGGTCGAGGAAACTATCTTCGATACGCGCGGTTTTTTGCGAGGGGCTGGTGTGGGCGGCGTCGTGCGGCGCGGCCTCGAGCAGGTGAACCGTCTGTGACCACGGGTCTGCAATTTTCGAAAAAGCTGTCATGGCATTGTTCCAGGCTTTGACTCGACCTAGAACGTACGCTATTAAGCATATTCCGATAAATAGTGCATCGGTGAAAACACTGTCCCGTTGCCGCGAATAATCGCGCGCTGGCGAAGCGAAGGCTTGCTGGACATGGGTTTGAGCGCCGGACGCTTGCGATCGCGGACCGCCGGTATTGTACGATCGTTCTCCGAAGTGGCGGCCTTGGCGGCTTAATTGGCCGACATAGCAATGAGGCAAGCGGGTAAGCGGGCGCTTTACGCGTCCTTCGTCCCGGAAGCGACGATGCGCCGGGCACGCGCTTCCACGCGTCGCGCTAAATGCGAATCTGCCGGAAAGCGACGGCTTTATCTGACGGCCGGCGAAGCGTCAACGCGCAAAAAGTGGCCATCCTGGGTCTGTCGCGTGGCGCAACGAAGCCGGTGTCGGACGCAAGCAGCGCGTGCCGCGTCTTACGTTGCCGTTGTCGCTGTGTATGACCATCGTGTCACATTTTCACGCGCGCTGTGAGTCAGTTGCCGCGCGATGAATGAAGTATCTACAAGCAGCGCCTCGGCGGAAAGGCGACTTCAGCGGTAGCAAACTGCATGTCGTTCGGCGGTCGCGGGCCCAATCGAAGGCGCAGCCCGCAAGCGCCTCACGCCAACCGTGGGCACGCTTGCGGACTGGCGTAGCAGCGAAAACATTGCGGATAAAGCGTCGACATTCATAGAAGCACACCGAACTCTCGCTTATCGCCGACCGAAACCTGAAAATACGGAGTTCGGCGATATCGCATTGCAGTGCTTTTCGCGGCCGAGGCCCCACTCGAAGCCTCAGCCGGCAATGCTTTGCCTCGATCTGGCGAGCCATCTCGGACCGCTTGCAGATCATCACTCCGCAACCGCACGCGCCGCCGCACGACCCCGCAACCACTCCAGCGCCAGCAATAAACTCGTCGAAAACACGATCAGAATCGTGGCCAACGCGGCGATCGTCGGGCTGATGTTCTCGCGGATGCCCGTGAACATCTGACGCGGTAGCGTCGTCTGATCGGCGCCAGCGAGAAACAGCGTGACGACCACTTCATCGAACGATGTCGCGAACGCGAACAACGCACCCGAAATCACGCCCGGCGCAATGACCGGCAGCGTCACGCGAAAAAACGTCCGCAGCGGACTTGCGCCAAGCGACTGACTCGCCCGCACGAGATTCATGTTGAAGTTTTGCAAGGTCGCCGCAACCGTGGTCACGACGAACGGCACGCCCAACGCCGCGTGCGCCAGAATCAACCCGAAATATGTATTGGCGATGCCGAGCGGCGCAAAGAACAAATACATGCCGACGCCGACGACGATCACCGGCACGATCATCGGCGAAATGAGCACGGCCATGAGCACGCTCTTGCCGGCGAAATTCGCCTTCGTCAATCCAACCGCCGCGAGCGTTCCAAGAATAGTCGCGACGAGCGTTGCCGAGGGCGCGACGATAAAGCTGTTCTTTGCCGCCATGCGCCACTCGTCCGACATGACGAGATTGTGATACCAGCGCATCGAATAGCCCGGAATGGGATAGACGAGAAACGTGCTCGACGAAAACGAAAGCGGCACGATGGCAAGTACCGGCAGAATCAAATAGAGCAACGTCAGCACGCAAATGACGCGCAATGCGAAATACCAGACGCGCTCGATAGCGGACGTATGCGGCGCGAACATCGGTTTGGCGAGTTTCATTGTCTTACCCCAGGCTTACGTTCGAGCGCGTGAATCGACCGTAGACGACGTAAAGCACGAGCGTCGCGGCAAGCAGCAGCGCACCGAGCGCGCAAGCCATGCCCCAGTTGATCGTTACGTTCGTGAAATACGCGATGTAGTAGCTGACCATCTGGTCGTTCGGCCCGCCGAGAAGCGCCGGCGTGATGTAGTAACCAATCGCCAAGATAAACACCAGCAGCACGCCGGCCCCGATGCCCGGATAAGTCTGCGGCACATACACGCGCCAGAACGCCGCGAACGGATGACTGCCGAGCGAAACAGCCGCGCGCTGATAAGTCGGCGGCACGGACTTCATCACGCTATAGAGCGGCAAAATCATGAAGGGCAGAAGAATGTGCGTCATCGAGATATAAACGCCCACGCGATTGAACAGCAGCGCGAGCGGCGAACCAATCAGCCCGCTCGCGAGCAGCGCCTTGTTGACGAGCCCTTCGCTTTGCAACAGCACGATCCACGCGGCGACACGCACCAGCACGGAGGTCCAGAACGGAATCAGCACGAGCACCATCACGAGATTGGCACGGCGCGCGGGCAGCGTGGAAATCCAGTACGCGAGCGGATAACCGAGCAGCAGCGCGAAAAACGTCACCGCGACGCCGATCACGAACGTGCGTCCAAAGACGTTCAAATAGATGGATTGATCCGGACCTGCATGCTCGATGTCGCCGAAACCGTCCTGCCGGTGATCCAGCGAAGCGAGCAGATAAAACGGCGAATATCGACCGGCGTTTTTCGCGATTGCCTGCCAATACGCGGGATCGTTCCAGCGCTCGTCCAGTTCGACGATCTTCGCGCGAATCTGCGGCGCGGCGAGCGGCTTGCCGTCGTCCGCGGCGAGCGGCATCGCGCGGGCAGTTTTTGCAACCAGCGAGCGATAGCCCGGAATCTCGGTGTTGAGTCGGCGAGCGAGCGCGCCCATCGATTCGCCGTCCTGTATCGCGGTGAGATCTTGCGCGAGCGCGGCATAAGCGGCATCGGGCGGCGCGGTTTTGCGATCCCAGTTTGCGAGCGCCGCGCCCGTGTGCGGCAGCGCGTTCGCGACTTCGGGGTTCTGCACGGCGCGCGTGAGCAGCGCACCGATTGGCACCACGAAGATCAGGAACAGAAAAATGGCGAGCGGCGCAATCAGCGCGAGCGCCATTGCGCGCTTTTTCGCATCGACGAGCTTCAGTTCGCGCTTGAGTCGCGCGCTCGATTCGCGCGTGTCGTCCGCGGCGATCGTCAAGGTGTTCACGCTTTCTGTCTCCTATCCATGCAAAGGCTTGGCGTTGGCTGCGGTTCGCATTGCACGAAACGCAGCCGTGCTTTCACCAAAAAACGCTTACTTCGACGACCACGCCGTGAAGCGCTGTTCGAGCTCGTCGCCGTGATCGGTCCAGAACGCCATGTCCTGCAGCACGGCATTCTTCGCGTTGGCGGGCGAATTCGGCATGTCGGCCTGGATCTTCGGATCGAGCGCCGCGATGGCCGCCTTGTTCACCGGACCATAGGCGATGTTCTTCGCGTACGTTTCCTGCGGCTGCTGCGACACCGAATATGCGATGTACTGCGTCGCGACATCCTTGTTCGGCGACCCCTTCGGAATGGCCCAGTAATCGAGGTCATAAATGCTGCCGTTCCAGACGACCTTCAGATTCTTGCCTTCTTTGCGCGCGGCATCGATACGTCCGTTATAGGCCGTCGACATTACGACATCGCCCGCGACGAGGAATTGCGGCGGCTGCGCGCCCGCTTCCCACCACTGGATATTCGGCTTCAGTTCTTCGAGCTTCTTGAACGCACGATCGGCGCCGGCTTTCGTGCCGAGCACCTTGTAGACATCCTTCGGCGGGACGCCGTCGGCCATCAGCGCGAATTCGAGGTTGTAGCGCGCGCCCTTGCGCATGCCGCGTTTGCCGGGGAATTTCTTCGTGTCCCAGAAGTCTGCCCAGCCGGCCGGCGCGCCCTTGAGCTTGTCGGCGTTATAGGCGAGCGCCGTCGACCAGACGAAGAAGCCGGCTCCGCAAGTTTGCGGCGATTCGGTGACGAGTTCCGACTTCTTCGCGATCTTCGACCAGTCCAGCTTTTCGTAGAGACCTTCGTCGCAGCCGCGTCCCAGATCGCCCGATTCGACTTCGACGACATCCCAGTTGACGTGCTTCGCTTCGACCATCGCTTTGACCTTGGCCTGCTCGCCGTTGTATTCGACGGCCGTGACCTTGTTACTCGATGATTTTTCGTAAGGCTGATTGAATGCGGCCTTTTGCGCATCGCCGTTCGCGCCGCCGAAATTGACGACGGTCAGTTCCGCCGCGAATGCGGATGCGCCCGACATGCACACGAGCGCCGCCGACGCCATGGAGCACAGTGCGAACTTCTTCATGGTGGTTTCCTCTCTTCCTTTTTGGCTTGGTGTTAGCAGTGGACTTGCGAGTAGACAAAGCAAAAGCGATGAAGCGCGCGCCGCTTTAGGCAAATACGCGCAAATGCTCGGGAGCGAATTCAAGCGCGACGGGCGCGCCGGGCGTGAAGGTATCGAGCAACGCATTGCCGAGCGGCACTTTCACGAAGCATTCGTCCTGTTCGCGTACGCCGCAGCGCATGCGTACGTGATCGCCGAAATAGATGAGGCTCTTGGCCTCGCCAGCGAGCGCGTTATGTGTCGCATGGTTCTGTTCGCGGATAGCCGCGAGCTTCATGCGCTCCGGCCGGATGCAGGCAATAGCCGACGCACCCGCCTTCGCCTTCGCGACATTCAGCCCGGAAAGCCGCGTGCCGTCGGCTAGGCGGATATCGCAGAACTCGCCTTGTGTTTGCTCGATGGTGCCGCGCAAGCGGTTGCTATCGCCGATGAAGTTGGCGACGAACTCGTTGCACGGCGCTTCGTAGAGATGGTCCACGGTATCGAGTTGCTGCACGATGCCTTTGTCGAATACCGCGACGCGGTCCGACATGGTGAGCGCTTCGCCCTGATCGTGCGTGACATATACGAAGGTCACGCCGAGCTTCTCGTGCAACGACTTCAGTTCGTACTGCATGTGCTCGCGCAGTTGCTTGTCGAGCGCGCCGAGCGGTTCGTCCATCAGCACGAGCTTGGGCTCGAATACGAGCGCGCGCGCGAGCGCGATGCGCTGCTGCTGACCGCCCGACAATTGCGCCGGGTAACGTTTCGCGAAGCTCTCCATGCGCACCATCCTGAGTGCGTTGTCGACGCGATGCGCGCGTTCCTCGGCGGACATCTTGCGAACCGTCAGCGGATATTCCACGTTCTGCTGCACGGAAAGATGTGGAAACAAGGCGTAGTTCTGAAACACCATGCCGATGTCGCGCTTATGCGGCGGCACCTTGTTGAGCAACTTGCCGTCTAGCCAGATCTCGCCGCCAGTCGGGAATTCGAAGCCAGCGAGCATCATCAGGCAAGTGGTCTTGCCCGAACCCGATGGCCCGAGCAGCGTGAGGAATTCGCCCTGGTAGATGTCGAGGTCGAGCGATTTGACGACTAGGGTTTCCCCGTCATAAGTCTTTCTAACGCCGCGAAAACTGACGATCACCTGATCGGATTTCATCTTCCGTGTCTCCTTCGGAAATCGATGCGTTGTAGCTGGGAGCGGCCTGTATGAAGCCTCTACGGCGCCTGACCGGCGCCTTTGCGGCGCTCGGAAATTCTTCCACTGCCTGCGATAACTATAGCCCGTGACGGTTCTACAATGTGGAGCCATTTCAATATTCAACTTGGAACCACTTTGCCTTCTGGCGAGGTTCCTGAGGGCTCGGGGAAATTCATGGATACCATCATCCTCGCGGACTGGCTGAGTACGCGACTCGTCGAACGCTCGCAGGCGGAGCCGATGTACCGGCAGATGCTGGAACTCATGCAGCAGGCCATCCTGACCGGTCAACTTGCGCCCGGCACCAAGCTGCCGAGTTCGCGCATGCTGGCAAGCGATCTCGGCATCGCGCGCAATACCGTGCTGCACGTGTACGACCAGTTGACGGCCGAAGGCTATGTCACGTCGACGACCGGCAGCGGCACCTATGTGGCCGATACGGCGCCGCGCGAACGCGCCGCTGCGAAGCCGGGCGCCAAGTCGAGCGCCGACGCCGCTCAGAAGCCCTGCGCGATTTCGCAACGCGGCGCGCGCTTGATCTCGCAGGCGGGGGTATCGCCGAAACAGTGGGGCGCGTTCATGCCCGGCGTGCCCGATGTACGCGAGTTTCCCGCGCAAACTTGGAGCCGCTTGCAAGCGCGGCTCTGGAAGCGCGCGAATCCCGATTTGCTGACCTATGCGCCCGGCGGCGGTTATCGGCCGCTGCGGCGCGCGTTGTCGGACTATTTGCGTGTCGCGCGCTCGGTCAAGTGCTCGCCCGATCAGATCATCATCACGACGGGCATCCATCAGTCGATCGATCTGACCGTGCGTCTGCTCACCGATTTCGGCGACCGCGCGTGGGTCGAAGAACCGTGTTACTGGGGCGTGCGAAGCGTCCTGCAGTCGTCCGGGCTGTTGCTCGTGCCCGTGCCCGTCGATGACGAAGGCTTGAATCCGAACGCGCGTGACATGGCCACGCCGCCGCGTATCGCGCTGGTTACGCCTTCGCATCAGTATCCGCTCGGCATGGTGATGAGTCTCGCGCGGCGTCGCGCCTTGCTCGAGTTCGCGCGGCAACATGGCACGTGGATCATCGAGGACGATTACGACAGCGAGTTTCGCTATGGCAGCCGGCCGCTTTCGTCGCTGCAGGGACTCGACGACGCCGGACAGGTGATCTATGTCGGCAGTCTTGGCAAGATGCTGTTCCCCGGTTTGCGCATGGGCTATATGGTGGTGCCGGAAAATCTCGTCGATACGTTTCGCACGGGCGTCGCGGAGCTGTATCGCGAAGGGCAACTGATGCAGCAGGCCGTGCTCACCGAATTCATTCTCGACGGGCATCTCACCTCGCACGTGCGGCGCATGCGCGGGCTATACGGCGAACGAAGGGAATTGCTCATCAACGCCATTCGCGCGCGGTTCGGCAATACGCTCGCGGTGCACGGCGATCAAGCCGGACTGCACTTCGTCCTGGGCATGCCGGAACACGTCGACGACCGCGAAATCACGCGTCACGCAATGACGGCGGGCGTGGTGACACGGCCGCTAGCCAATTACTACATGAACGCGGATGCCGCGCGTTCCGGTCTCATGCTCGGCTACGCGTGCGTGCCGAACGATGAGATCGCGCCCGCGTTTGCGAAGCTCGCCGAATCGATCGAGATGGCGCTCTCGCCGGCGATGCAGGTGTGATGACGGCTCGTTGGCACCATTGCGCCGCGTTACCGCGGCGGGGCGGTCAAGATAACTGCTGAAGCGCAATCGAAGCAGGCGAGCGCCTTGCATGGCGTCGGATGTTCGTTGACTAAAGTCACGTCGAAGATAGCTGCTGCTTGCGCCAGGCAGCATTTATCGCATCACTAACTATTCCCTGACAAATTAGGAAAAATCGAGTGCCGTTTCTCGACGGTCTCGATTATCGTTGCGCTTCGCATTTCAACCAGACGAGATAAACGTAGCGCGCAAGCGGATGTCTATCTGTAGCAAACCTGGAAGCCGAGATGCGGCATTTGGGCGTCAAGTTCGAGGAGTGGGCGACCGCCTTTCGCGGCCGAACATTCAGCTTGATCTGACGACCCATCCCTGTCAATTTTTATAAGCACATCCAAATGAAAAAATCCTTGATCTCGGCGATGGTCGCCGCAGCACTGGGCCTCGTAGCAAGCGCCGCGTTCGCGTCGGACGGCACCATCACGTTCAATGGCGCGCTGACGGCCACGACCTGCACGATCAACGGCAACGGCACCAGCAGCAAGGACTTCACGGTCACGCTGCCGACCGTTTCCACGTCGACCCTGACGGCATCGGGCCAGACGGCCGGCACGACTTCGTACAACATCGCGTTGACGGGTTGCGCGCCGGTTACGGCTACGAGCGAAGCGGGCGTGTTCTATGAAGCCGGTGCAACGGTCGATGCGAACGATGGCCGCCTGATCGTGGCCACGGGCGGCGCGGGCAACGTCAAGCTGCAACTCCTGAACTCCGATGGTTCGATGATCAAGGCAGGCTACTCGCGTGAGCTGCAGAACGTGAAGTCGGCCGACATCTCCAGCGGCGCGGCATCGCTCAGCTATCAAGTTCAGTATTACGCGACGGGCGCGACGACCGCTGGCGCAGCCAACTCGTCCGTGATCTACAGCATCGACTACATGTGATCTTGCGGTAGTGGAACGGGGTCTTCGGCGCGATCATCGGTTGAAGACCCGTACATATGCGGGCGCGAGCCCGCTTTATCTTTACACTCGCGCTCCGTTTCGGGCATTACGTCAACATGAAAGTGGCAAAGAGACTCATAACGACCGCGGCATTTATCGTCGCGATGCAAGGGTTCATTCCTTCCGCGAATGCGTCGGTGGTGATTGCCGGCACGCGGGTCGTCTTCAATCAAAGCGATTCCGAAGTCACGGTGAAGCTGACCAACAACGGCAAGCTTCCCGGCCTGACCAAGGTGTGGATGGACAAGGGCGATCCGAACATCAAGCCGGACGCCATCGACGTGCCGTTCACCATCACGCCGCCGATCATGCGTATCGATCCGAGTAAATCGCAGACCTTGCGGATCATGTCGACGGGCGAGCCTTTGCCTGCGGACAAGGAGAGCATCTTCTATTTGAACGTGCTCGAAGTGCCGCCGAAACCCACGGGCGACGAAGCGAGCGCGAACCAGTTGCAGCTTGCATTTCGCACGCGCATCAAGTTTTTCTATCGCCCGAGTGGCCTCAAAGGCCAGGCAACGGACGCGCCGGGACAGATCGTGTGGCATCTCAAACACGATGGCGGCAAGAACTCGATCGAGGCGAGTAACCCCACGCCGTATCACGTGTCGTTCGACCGCGTGCAGGTTAGCAACGGCGCGAGTGCATCGGAGTTCACTGACGGCGGCATGGTAGGCCCGGGCGAAAGCAGGGCTTTCCCGCTCAAGGGCGAGGTGCCCGCGAACAGCACGAAGATTCGCTATACCGCGATCAACGACTACGGCGGCCCGCAGGACGGCGATGCCAATCTGGCGCCCTGAGTCATTCGCAGGCTTCTCGGCGGGCCTGCCCAGCAGGCCGATTCCCCGCGATAGCGCAGCGTTGCGCTGAACGTCGCCATCACTCGTTAAGGATGAACTCGGAGCATGCCGCATAGCGTGCCGAGTCACGCTGTTGCCGTAATTTCGGAACACTAAATGAATATGCAATACCGAAGCGCTCATGTGTCCGGCATGCGCCTGAGACCCATCAGCCTGTTCACGCTTCAGGCATTGGCCGCAATGGGCTTGAGCGCTCACGCATGGGCCGATTCTACCCAGCAGATCGCGGCCGTCGAATTCAACGAACAATTCCTCGAAAACGGCAGCGGCGAAAAGCTGGACATATCGCGCTTCAACAAGGGACAAGAGATTCTGCCTGGAACGTATCGCGCGGATACCTACGTGAACGCCGTCTGGAAAGGCAAGTTCGATATCGATATCCGCGAGGCGGGCGCAGGCGCGGGTGTTGTCGCCATGCAGCCTTGCGTGAATGCGGACCTGCTCGATCGCATGGGTGTCGATCTGCGCAAGCTGTCGCCGGAGGCATCGGCGAAGCTCGATAACGCGGGCGATGCCTGCCTTACGTTGCCCGATCTCATTGCTGGAGCAACCGCGTCGTTCGACAACGGCGAGCAGCGTCTCGACGTCTCCGTTCCGCAAATCGCGATGAATTCGCGCGCACGCGGCTACGTCGATCCGAAGTACTGGGACGACGGCATCAACGCGGGCACGCTGCAGTACAACGCGAACGTTTATCACAGCTCGTCCGGCGGATACAACAACGACTCGCAGTATCTCGGGCTGATCGGCGGCATCAATGCGGGACCGTGGCGCTTTCGCTATCAGGGCAACCTGACGCACAACACCATCGGCGGTCAGCACTATCAGAGCGTGCAGACTTACGTGCAGCGTTCGTTCAGGGACATCAAGAGCCAGCTTACCGCCGGCGATACCTTCACGGACGGCGCGCTGTTCGACAGCTACGGAGTGCGCGGCGTCACACTCGGCACCGACGACCGCATGTATCCCGAGTCGCAGCGCGGCTATGCGCCCGTGGTGCACGGCATTGCAAACAGCAACGCGCGGGTGCAGGTCAGGCAGAACGGCAACATCATCTACGAGACGACCGTCGCGCCCGGCGCATTCGAGATCAACGATCTTTATCCGACGGGTTACGGCGGCAATCTCGATGTCATCGTCACGGAAGCCGACGGCTCGCAGCACATTTCCACCGTGCCTTATGCGGCGGCGGTGAACGCGTTGCGACCCGGCGTCACCCGCTATAGCGCGACCATCGGTCAGTACCGCGATCCGAGCATCGATATTCATCCGTTCGTCTCGCAGGCAACGGTGCAGCACGGCGTCAACAATCTCGTGACGCTCTACGGCGGCATGATCGGCGGAGATATGTATTTCTCCGGCATGGTCGGCGCCGCGCTGAATACGAGCGTCGGCGCATTCGGCCTCGACGTGAGCCACGCCACCGCGAGCTTCAAGGGCTACGGCACGCACAATGGCGCGAGTGTGCGCTTGAGCTTCAGCCGTCTGTTCGAGCCGACGAATACGAATATCGCGGTCGCGGCCTATCGCTATTCGACCAATGGCTTTTACACGCTGCAGGATGCCGTCGCGCTGCGCCAGTTGTACGAAGACCATCAACCAGGTTTTCTCGATGCTCGCCAGAAGTCGCGCGTTCAGTTCGTTCTGAATCAGAGTCTGGGCGAGGGCGGCAAGTACGGCT
The DNA here is from genome assembly GCF_031451465.1 of Caballeronia sp. LZ003. Taxonomy (NCBI): domain Bacteria; kingdom Pseudomonadati; phylum Pseudomonadota; class Betaproteobacteria; order Burkholderiales; family Burkholderiaceae; genus Caballeronia; species Caballeronia sp. LZ003. The sequence continues at coordinate 853,714 of NZ_JARUXJ010000004.1, forward strand.
CGGTGTATGCCGTGGGATCGATTCAAAACTACTGGAACCGGTCCGATCACGACACGCAATTTCAGATCGGCTACAGCAATAGCTGGCGACGCCTGACGTATGGCGTATCGGCGGTGCGTCAGTATCAAGTGAACACGAATCGCTGGGATAACCGCATCATGCTCAACCTCATGGTGCCGCTCGGCTTCGGCGCGCACGCACCGCAATCGTCCACGACCTTCCAGCACGATACGAGCGATAGAAGCTCCACGTTGCAGGAATCGGTGACAGGAACGCTCGGCGCGGACAACGCGTTCAGCTACGGCGTCAACGCCAACTACAGCGACGGCGGAAATGGCTCGGGCAGTTCGACGAGCGCTGGCGGCAACGTCGGCTACATGTCGCCATTCGCGTTGATGACCGCAAACGCCAGTACCGGACGCCACTATTCGCAGGTCGGCGCGGGCATTTCCAGCGGAGTGGTCGCGTGGCGCGACGGCGTGGCGTTCACCCCGAATATGGGCGATACGGTCGCCGTGGTCGAAGCCAAGGACGCGGCAGGCGCGCGCCTCGCGAATGGTGCGGGCTTGCGCGTCGACCGTTGGGGGCATGCGGTCATCTCGGGCATGCAGCCATATTCGAACAACGAGGTCGAAATCGACCCCAAGGGTCTGCCGCTCAACATCGCGCTGAAGTCGACGGTGCTGCGCACGGCGCCGACCGCTGGTGCGGTGGTCGCCCTGAAGTTCGAAACCGAAAACCTGGGCAAGCCAGCGGTCATGCGCGTGACGCAGGCCGATGGCACGCCGCTGCCATTCGGCGCCGAGGTATTCGACGGCGAGGCCCACACCGTCGGCACCGTGGCGCAAGGCAGCCGCATCATCGCTACCGGGTTAAAGGCGGACGCGGGCGCGTTGAACGTGAAATGGGGCGACGGGGCCAGCCAGCGTTGCGTGGTGCGTTATCAGCTGCCGCAGTCCGTCGATGCAACCAAACCTAATTCGATCTCCATCGGCGATGGCGTGTGTCAGTGAGGAGAAGACGCGATGATTAATCAAGAAAACCATATGGGTACGATCGACAAGGTCGCCTCGGCGCTGGTGCGCGCTCTGCTGTGCTGGCTCGTCGCGTGGGCGCTGTTACCGGCGAATGCATATGCGGATTCCGCTACTTGCCGGTCGAACTACAGTGCGTTCACGCTTTCGATGCCCGCCGCCGTGGCCGTGGCGCGGGATCTGCCAAATGGGTCGATCTTGACCGCATGGTCACTGTCGCCATTGAAGAGCGACTATTACACGTGCACCGTGGTTGGCTCCGTGTACACGGGGACCGACTTCGAGACCGCGGGAGTGACGACGGACAGTCGAACCACATATACCGTGACCTACAACGGCGTTGCGTTCGCTGTGTACCCGACAACTGTGCCGGGTATAGGCATCGCGATGGGCGGTTACGTCGTCCCCGATGGCAGACAGACGAACCTTCGCTCGTTCGAAAAGATGGGTTCGCAGTGGAACTACCCCGGCACGATCTACAACGGCGGGCAATTGATCGTGGCTTTGGTGAAGATCGGAGACGTGACACCCGGCACACTTTCGGGAACGATCGCCCAGGCTTTCTCCTGGCAGACCTTGACACCACCGCCCGCTGGCAACGTGCTGTCCGCCGGGGTGATCGACTTCAACATCACGCCGGTCGTGATCACCGTTCTGACCTGCGAGACACCGGACGTGACCGTGCCGATGGGAACGCAGGGACCAGCCGACCTGCCATCCGTCGGAGCCGCGCCTAGCAAGGTCATCGGCTTCAATCTGAGCTTCAACAATTGCCCGGCCGGTGCGGCGGTGCCGAATACGTCGGCTGGATTGATCCACAGCGTGCAGTACCGGATCGATCCGACTAACGGAACCATTGCCGGCTTCACCGACGTGGCGGCGCTGAATGGCAGTCCGAGTGCGGGCGGCGTGGGCATCCAGCTGTATGACAGCACGGGCTCGGTATTCGGCTTTGGCGTCAATCGGACGTTGAGCGGATTCGACGGCACGCGCAATGGCAGTTACTCGCTTCCCATGACGGCCCGTTATTACCGCACCGGCGCGCTGAGTGCGGGACCCGCCAACGCCACGATGACCTTGACCGTGCTCTATCTGTGACAACGCGCGGCGAATTGCCTGAGATTTCGCCGCGCATTGTCTGACCGCTCATCAACACAAAGGAGAAACTCGAATGAAGCTTTTGAAAACCGGCGTGGCCGCGCTTGCACTCGTTGCCGCGCATTCGTCATTTGCCGCCGATGCCACGCTCAATTTCACCGGAACGATCATCTTGCCGACATGCACGGTGGATACGGATTCCGTTAATCAGACAATCACGCTTCAACAGGCTAAAACGACCGACTTTGCAGCCGTTGGCGCAACCAACTCCGCGCAGGCGTTCAATGTCAAGCTGGTCAGTTGCGCGGCCGGCACGAATATAGGAATGACCGTCAATGGAACCATCGACACGGTGGCAAGCGTCCTGAAAAACACGGGTACTGCTGCGCAAGTGGGCGTGCAATTGCTCAAGGCCACGAATGTGGGTGACAGTACGGGTTCGCCTCTCGCGTTGAATAGCGCGCTCACGCTGGGCGCAGCGGACGCTTCGGGTTCGATGACCGTTCCGATGGTCGCCCAATACTATAGGCTCGGCACGATGACCGGCGGCACGGTGACGGCATCGGCTACAGTGAACTTCACTTATAACTAAGGTTTCAATCGCTTCGTTAAACATAGCTGGCAAAACTACTTATTTGATTCCGCGGAGTCTGTATGTAGTCTCTGATTGCCGGATAAAGCCGGCTCAAAGAAAACCCTCTACTTAGCAACAAGCAGGATCATATCTATGCACAAAATCGATCGAGAAGCGTTGAGCGAATGCTACGTCGCCGGTGGTGAAGCCAAGGCGTCGAGCAACTCCAGTTCAAATACTAACGTTTCTATTTCCATTACGTCTGGGAACCATAACGACAAGGCAAGAATCTCTGTTGCGGCCAACTAACGTTTCCAGTCTGTCCGAAGAAGCGATTGAACGACGGGGCCAGTGGCCCCGTTGTCGTTTGCCTTTAAAAAACAGTCCACGATGACAATGAAAGCTCAATTGAAGCAACCGATAAGGGCTTCTCGGCAATCACAAACTTTATTTGATTGCCTGTGGGCATGTATATACTCCTATGACCAGTTTTATTTTTCGGAATTATCGAAGTTTAAATTCGTTTCGGGATGCCGTATCATTCGCCTTCCTTCGATATTCAGCAAGATTCGGATATCAAAGGCAATGTAATTCGCAAGAACCTCATACTTGAATTCTTGCGCGTATCGTCAATCTAAAAATAGTTTCAAGGCAATCATGCAAAAAATCGAACGTAACGCACTCCAACACGCTGACATCGCAGGCGGCTGCAACAAGGGTTCGTCGGCTCAGTCGCAAACCGTGATCAACATCTACATCACGGGCTAAATCGAATATCCGCTTAGCACTTCCCGGACGGCGGTAAGTGGTGGCCAACAGGGTAGTGCTGGCGGTTGATCGCTTGGCTTTTGACCTCTCCTGGTTTGCTCTCCGCGAGAGGTCATCGCAAGGGTAAAGAACGGATTATCCGCGCTGTATCCAATCTCGCCGAAGAGTGCGAGATCCGCTTTCTCATTATCTGACAGAAAATACCATGGCATCGTTGCGCCCAATGCTGAGAAAGTGGCTCGCGGTGTGTCGACATCGCGTAAAGCGCGCGGTGATTGGACGTATCCCGATGACCAAAGCGGAACAGCTCGCGAATATCATGCTGCGCGTCAACGGTTTATTCAATGCCGTCTGCCGCGCGCACGGAAACATTCGCGCAGAGATTGCGCGCGATATCCTGCATTTGCCAGCCGCGCAAATAAAGCGTTCACGCGCGGCAGCGCAACTGGAAAAGTTGATCGACCAGCGCATTTATTTCGGTCGCGATATTCGCAAGCACGAAGCCCTGCCCGAGTTAGACGCAATCGCGGAGAAGTTGGCGGCGCGAATCAGGCAACTCAAACGCGATGTGCCGAATCAGCCCGTGTTTGTCTCGCCCTTTCACTATGTCTCGCAATACGCGAATATCTATATCGTCGAGCGGCTTGTCGCCTTGCTCGACCTGAAGTCGCTTTCGGTGGTTTCGGGCGTGCCAAGGAATCAATATGGCGACGATCACAAGCTCATTCCCGGCATTAAAGTGCTTTACACCTATGGTGATGCGAATCGCAATGGACTTGGCGTGCGCGTGGCGCGTGCGCTGAAACGCGATGGCGTCGTCGTGCTGTTCTCCGACGTGCCGCCATTCACCATGCATCGTTATCCCATGGAGACCGCCGAGGTCAGAATGTTCGGACGCAGCGCGCGTATTCATAACGGCGTGTTCCGCATGGGCGAGAGTTTCAATGCGCTGTTGCTGCCGTTTTATTTGCGCTTCGAGCGCGGACATTTCGAGGCGCATATCTTCGACCACATTCCGCTCGCCGCGCCCGACGCGCCCCAGCGGCTCGCAAATTACATCGAAAGCGCGCTGACCGATAACTATCAGCAGTGGACTCCGGGCGGTCATCCCGCCATGTATTCGTTCGCTCCCAATCGCTAATCAGCGCAACCGAATCTGCGCGTCACGCACCCGGTGCAGACCGGGCCAGACCACGCAGCGAAGCCAGCCTTCATTCTCATGCAGCCGACCGATCTTCCCGAATTCAAAGACGTCCCGTGGCGATGGATAGCCTACGCGACGTCCATTTTTACTGTCGCCGCCGTCGCTTTCGCGTTCTTCCATCAGGTCGAACTGAAACAGGATGTCAGTGGCGAAGTCATGTCTCCGTCCGAGGTCAAGATTCAAGGCCTGAGTGGACTGGTGTCGGGCATCTACGCGCGCACGGACGAAAAGGTGCAGCCCGGCACGCCGCTCTTTCGGCTGCAGCGGGATTTCTCGCTGACGACAGACGGACGTCGCCGACAAGTATTCGACGAGCAAATGCGCGATGACCAGATTCGCTCCATCGACGCGCAGTACAACGAGCGCCGCATCCAGTTGAATGCGCAGCGCGAATCGGCGCGCCTGACAGCAGTGAGCCGCCGCGCCGAGCTTGGGGCGCTCAACGCGCAGATCGCGCAGAACAATCAACTGGTCGGCGAGTTCCAGCAGCGGCTGGCGCGTCTGGATTCGGTGGCGGATTACGTTGCCGCCGACAAGGTCGAACAGGCTCGCGCGGATGTTCATCAGGGCAAGGCGACGGCCGCGCAAAGCGTCGCGCGTCAGCAGCAACTGGCGGGCGAAGTCAGCGCGTCGAGTAGCACGCAAGCCGATCTCGAAGCGCAATTGCGCGGCCTCGACGCGCAACATGAGCGCGACGTGCAAGACGTGCGCACGCGCTTCGAACGCGAACGTCAAGACGCGACCGTGTCCGCGCCGAAGGGCGGCACGGTCACGTTTTCGGGCCTCGTCGCGGGCCGCATGTTGACGACGGCCGACGTGGCGATGGTCATCGCGACAGACGAGAGCGGGCCCTTGCGCGCCGCGTTGAGCATTCCTTCTCGGCGTCGCGGTTTCGTGCGCGAAGGCCAGATCGTGCGGCTCAAGTTCGATGCATTCCCGTACGCCAAATTTGGCACGTACGAGGCGCGCATCGACTCCATCTCCGGCACCACCGTGCTGCCGGCGAGCCCGCCCAGTCCACCCGGCACACCAGGCGCGCCCGATCCGACCGAACAGACGGATAGCTCGAAAGAAGGCGAAGGCGATTACCTCGCATGGGCCACGCTGCGCGGCAATACCTTCGACTTCGAGGGACAGCATTTCAAGATTTTGCCGGGGATGCGGGCGACGGCGAGCATCGTCGTCGAGCGAAGGACGATTGCCGAATGGGTGCTGGCGCCCTTGTTCCGAATGCTGAGAGGTTGATGGTGCGGGTTATTTATCAGAATGAAGTGGCCGAATGCGGCTATGCGTGTCTGGCCATGGTGCTGTCGCATCTCGGCCGGGCGACCGAAGTACGCGAGTTGTCGAGCTACAAGCCCATTTCGGCGAACGGGCTGAGCTTGATGGACCTGTACGATGTCGCCACCGATTTCGGCCTTGCAGTGCAGGCATACCGGTTCGATCCCAACGATCTCTCGCAGGTCAAGAGGGGCTCGCTCATGCATTTCGGCGGCTCGCACTTCGTGGTGTTCGAAAAGGCGAGTCACGGCTACGTGCGCGTGCTCGATCCGGCAAGCGGCCGCCGGCGTATCTCGATGGACACGTTCCGCTCCGCCGTCTCCGGCTTTCTGCTGGAGTTCGCGCCTACGCCGCAAATGCCGCGCATCCGCGCGAAATCGCGCGTGCCCGCAGCGTTGAAGCGCGTGCGCGCACTTAATCCGGACCTCACGGCGCTCATCGCCAAGGTGCTGTTCGTCGCGCTCGGCAGTCAGTTCGCCATTCTCGCCGCGCCGTACTTCGGCAATCTGGTACTCGACTATGTGGTCGCCGCGGACAATCGCAACTTGCTGAACGTGCTGATCATGACGTTCGCAAGCATCTTCGTGCTTGGCGCGCTGAGCGAATTCGTGCAGAAGTATCTGACCGAATTGCTCTACAACGTCACGCAGATCAACATGACCGAAGGGCTGATCGGCCATTTGCTGCGCAATCCCATGTCATGGTTCGAGAAGCGTCACGTCGGCGACGTCTTCGCGCGCGTGAAGGCGCAGGACGAGATCAGCGTGTTCGCCACGCGCTCCGCCATTTCCTTGCATATCGATCTGGCAGTCGGCGCACTCGCGCTCGTGCTCATGTTCATTCAGAGCCGCCAGCTTGCCGTGGTCGCGCTCGTCGTTTTCGCCGTGTATGTGGCGGTTGCGCTCAGCATGTTCGCGGCCATGCGCGACAATCACGCGCTCGTGCTCGAAACCTCGGCCCGTTGCGACGACTCGCTGATCGAGACCATCCGCGCGGCTTCGCTGCTCAAGCTCGCGCAAGGCGAGACCCGCCGCACGGCTATCTACATGACCGTCTACAAGGCTTACGCAGCGGCGCTTCTCAAGAGCAGCCGGCTGACCTGCACGCGCGACGGCATGCTCAAGCTCGTCAATTATGCCGATACCATCATCATCACGTATCTGGCGGCGCGTCTCATGCTGGGCGGCAAGGTGTCCGTCGGCGTGTTCTATTCGTTTCTGATCTACAAGTCGCTGATGTCGGAGCGCTTTGCGAGCGCCATCAACGCGATGTTCCAATACTTCATGCTGAGCGTGCCGACCGCGCGGGTGGACGATATCGCCGAGAACGAGAACGAACGCTATACGCCGCTCGCGGATGCGCAGCGTGCCACCGAAGTGCGTCATTTCGAGCGTATCGACGTGCGCGATGTGACGTTCAGCTATGGCATTTCGGACCAACCGGTTCTGAAGAACGCGAGCTTCGAAGTGCGCAAGGGTGACAAGATCGTCATCACGGGGCCGTCGGGTAGCGGCAAGTCCACGCTCTTCAAGTTACTGTCGGCGGCCGAGCCGTTGCAGGAAGGGCATATCGCGCTCAACGACATCGCCTGGCCGAATCTCGCCGTCGATGAAATCCGCCGGCATCAGGCGCATATGCGTCAGGGCGACATCATCCTGCACGGATCGATCGCGGACAACATCACGCTCTTCACGGGCCAGGCGGACGAGGAGCGCATCCACAAGCTGCTCGACGACGTCGGCTTGTTACCCGACATCATGCGTTTGCCAATGCGAACGCGCACTGTCATCAGCGACACCATCGCGAATATTTCAGCGGGGCAGCGGCAGCGTCTGTTGCTGGCGCGCGCGCTCTATCAAAATCGAGAGCTATTGCTACTCGACGAACCGACCTCGAATCTCGATCCTGCATCGGTGAAGCATATCGCCGGGTTGTTGCGCAATCTCGATCGCACCGTCGTCGTGATTACGCACGATATGTCGCTGGCTTCGGCTTTCGATACGCGCTATCGCTTCGAGGATGGTGGACTCGTGCGCGAAGGCCAAGTGCCTGTGGTTGCGACGCCGGAAGAAGAAGCTCATGCATAAATCGTTGAAGCGCAGCTTGCTGCTCGGTATGTTGATACACGCGTCGTTCGCCCATGCCGACGATCTCATGGCGGTCGTTCAACAAACGCTCGGTCACGATGCCGAATTCGCGCAGGCGCGCGCAAGCTACGAGGCCGCGAAGCAAGCGGTGCCGATCGCGCGCGCCGCATTGCTGCCGCAAGTCGGAGGCGGCTGGGGACGCGCGTATAACCGCATCGTCATGGACGGCTTTCCGCGTCAGGACTATTGGCAGAACGGCTGGATGGTGACCGTCTCGCAACCGCTCTTCGACTGGAGCAAGTGGACCGCGTATCGTCAGGCGGATTTCACGGTGGCGCAAGGCGCGGTGGACTTCGCGGGGGCGCAACAGGCGTCGATCCTTCGCGCGGTGCAGGCTTATTTCGATGAACTCGCCGCGGAAGACGAGCAGAAGCGCACGGCGGACTATCTCGCGGCCATCGACTTGCAGCTCGATCAGGTGCGTCGCAAGCGGGCGGCGGGTGAGGCCACGCTCATCGACCAGCGAGAAGCCGACACCGCGCGCGAACAAGCCCAATTGCAGCAGGCGGATGCGCAGGAAGATGTATCGACGAAACGTCGCGCGGTCGAGCAAGTCACCGGCCAGCCGTTCTCGGCGTTGCTTGCGTTGCCCCCAGGCATGACCTTGCCCGCCCTTTCCGACGGCGAAGAGTCGTGGACCGAGCAGGCGAAGGCGTCGAACTATTCGGTACAGTCGAAGCAACTCGGCTGGGAGATCGCGAAGTTCGATACCGCGAAGGCGCGCGCCGCGCATTATCCCGTCGCAAGCATTACGGGCACTTATCAGCCTGCGGGCGCTGCATCCGGCTACTCACGGCCTACGACTACCACCACGGCTATGTTTCAGGTGCAGATACCGCTGTTCTCGGGCGGCGAGGTTCAGGCGCGCGTGAAGCAGACGCTCGCGCTCGCGGACAAGGAAGAGCAGGCGTATCTGCTGGCATCCAGGCAAGCAGAAGCGTCCGCGCGCGACAACTTCGCTCGCTATACGCGTCAACGGATTCGGGTGGATTCGCTCACGCATCTCGTGCAATCCTCGCGAGACACGCTGGATGCCACGCAGATCGGCTACAAGGTCGGCAGCCGTTCGGGCACGGATGTGCTTCGATCCATCGACGCGCTTTACACCGCGCGCCGCGATCTGCTGCGCTCTCGCTACGATGCCATCGTCGCGTTCCTGAAACTGAAGGCCGATGTCGCGACCTTGAGCACGAACGATATCGAGGCCATGAACGCGAAGTTGTGTTGCAGCGCGCAGACGGCGCTCACGGAATCGGCGAAAGCGAGCGGCGGGTCGTTCTAGTCCGCGCTCGCTCCGCGTTTCACCGCTCGCACCACGCGTGCGAGCGCCTTCAATGCATCGGCGGGGGAGTCGGCGAATTGCGCGGCGACTATGGCGCCATCCACGGCGAGCGCCAGCGCTTGTGCATCGGCCTTGGCTGTGCGCGATGCCGGCATGTGTGCGCGAATTGCCGCTGTCATATCCCGCTTGTGCCGCCGCGCGATATCCACGGCCGGCGGCAACGTGCCGCCCACTTCCACCACCGAATTGATGAACGCGCAGCCGCGATACGTGTCGCCGCCGAACCACTCGGCAAGCGCGGGCACGAGCGCTGAGAGCGAGCCGCCGTGACGCGCGAGCGCGTCGCGAAACCACGTCATCCAGTTCTCGTGACGGAACGCCAGGAACGCGACGATCAGATCGTCCTTGCTCGGAAAATAACGGTAGAACGTTTTCTTCGCGACGCCCGATTCCGCAATCACCCGGTCGATGCCGGTCGCGCGAATGCCGTCGCGATAGAAGAGATCGTGAGCCGTTTGCAGGATGCGCGCGTCGGGCGTGAGTTCCGTGACTTCGGTATGCGTATTCATGCAATCGATTGTAGACAGGTTCGTCTACCTGCGCTAGAGTAGGCCGCAGGTAGACAGACCTGTCTCCCTATATCGACTACATGTCAGAGCGCAAAGGAGAGTTCGCCATGGAAAGCAAACCGCCGTTCCCGCCGTTCACCGCCGAAACCGCCGTGCAGAAAGTCCGTGCCGCCGAAGATGGCTGGAACACGCGCGACCCGAAGAAAGTCGCACTGGCTTATAGCCAGGACACCCGCTGGCGCAATCGCGCGGAATTCGTCGACGGCCGCGCTGCCGTGGAAGCGTTCCTGCAGCGCAAGTGGGATCGCGAGCTGGACTATCGGCTCATCAAGGAACTGTGGGCGTTTACGGGGAATCGCATTGCCGTGCGTTTCGCTTATGAATGGCACGACGATTCCGGCCACTGGCATCGCAGTTATGGCAACGAGAACTGGGAATTCAACGAGGCGGGTCTCATGACGCACCGCCACGCGTCGATCAACGACTTGCCGATTCGGGAAGCGGATCGCAAATATCATTGGCCGCTCGGACGCCGGCCGGACGACCATCCCGGCCTGAGCGATCTCGGCTTTTAACACGCGCGTACGCTCACATGTTGCGACGGCGGCGAAACGCCCACCATCCCGCGAGCACGGTAAAGCTCGCGACGATCAACACGAGCAGCCAGAAGCCGTGATGATTTTCCGCGAGTGGAATGCCGCCCACGTTCATGCCGAAGAAACCCGCGACGATATTGATCGGCAACGCGAGCACGGTCACGAGCGTCAGCGTGAACAGCGTGCGATTGCTCTGCTCGTCCATGCGCGTTGCGATCTCTTCCTGCAAGAGCTTGATGCGCTCGACGAGTCCCGCGAGATCGTTGAGCACGAGCGAAAATTCCTCGGTGGCGTCGCGCAATTCCTGAATGTCCTGCGCGTGCAGCCAGCGCGGCGGACGCGCAAGCAGCCGGAATACCGAGCCCGGTTCCGGCGCGAGCAGGCGTTGCAGCCTGACGAGCACGCGTCGCAACGCGCCGAGATCCGAACGGCTCGTGGGCGAATGCAGCGACAGAAAGCGGTCTTCTATGCCGTCCACTTCCACGCTCGTGCGCCGCACGATCTGCACGAGCAATTCCGCCTGATCGCGCAGCAGATGCGCGAGTAATTCCGCGGGCGAACGAAACAGCTCGCCACGTCGCACCGATTCGCGCAGGGAGTCCACGGAACGCAGCGGCTTCATGCGCGCGGTGACGAGAATCTTGTGATGCGTATACGCCCACAAGGTGGCGATCTCGGACGGCGTCAGTTCGAAGTTGAAGATCACATCGTTGATGACGGCGAACAACGCGCCTTCCTTATGCTCGATGCGCGTCGAGTGCGAGCCTTCGCTGAGCGTCTCGAAGAATGCGTCGGGAAGGCCGAGCCGCGTGCGCATCCAGCGTTCGCACGCGCTATTGACGAGATCGAAGTGCAGCCAGATGAATTCCTTCGACGTATCGTCGCGGGCGAGCCAGGCGCTCGCGGTGTCGGCGTCGATGGCAACGCCCGGCTGGTCGAGATGAAACAGGAAGCCGCAGACGAGGCCGGAGAAGTCGGAGCCGTAGGACGGTCTATGCAGGGTAGCGGGATTCATGCGGGCGGTCGGTGGCAGTGGCTAAACGGCGTCATCGATATCGACTGGCGTGACAGGGCGGCAGGCGTTAGTGTGCCATTGCTCGCGCGTCTGTCGAATGGGGCGCGCGGGCCAGGTTCTTCATACCCGTGCAAATTTGGCTGTCACAAAGCGGGCGTATCATGGCGCAACGCAAGAAGGGCGCGGCGCGCCCTCGCATCGGACGATATCGACGCGAATCATTTGCCCAAACCGGGGAGAGGCAAGAGTGGACGACCGTGATGAACTGGATGGCGATACGCAAACCACGGCAGCAGGCGTGGTCCGGCTGGCTTCGGTGATCGCTGTTCTCGTGCGCGAAGGCGCGGTGGATACGCGCTTTGGCGGCAAGCTTTTCAAGCGGATCGACAAGGAAGCCCGGCGCGTGGCGGAAAACGAAGAAGCGGAGCGGGACGCGGTTTTCGCGGCGCTCGGCGAACTCGATCTGGCCTTGCGTCAGCACGACGCCGCATCGCTCGTGGAAGCAAACGCGCGCCTGCGTGACCGCGAAGAAGTGGTCGCGGGCAAGCGTCGCAAAAGCAAAAAAGACTGACCGCGCACGCCGAGAAGCGGCGGCGCGCGTCTCTGGTCCGAAACCTGCTGGCTGTTCGGCAAAATGAATTTGCCGGATTGCCATGCCTCTGACTTCGCTGACCTCGTCTTCTCAACCGTGTTCGCTGTGGACCAACCGCAGCGTCGACGTCGACCGTAAGCAATGGCGCATTCTTATCGTGGATGACAACGCCACGAGCGCCGAGGCACTCTCCGCCGCCTTTCTCGCCGATGGCTTCGAGACGCGCGTCGCGCTCGGCGGCCTGGAGGCGCTGCACGCGGTGGATCGTTGGATCCCGCACATCGTCATTCTCGATATCACCATGCCCGAGCACGACGGTTTCGCCACCGCCCGCGTCTTGCGCCGCGTGGCTCAGACGCGCGACGCCGGGATCATTGCGTTTACCGCGCTCGGTGAAGAACTCGTCAGGACGCAAGGGCTTCACGCCGGCTTCGACGGTTATTGCCAGAAGGGCAGTTCGCCGGCCGCGCTCGTGCGGCTCATCGAAAAGATCGTGCAGGTGCATTGAGAGATAACGCCGGAAATCAGCCCGAGTTACCCGTCTATTGCACGCTCGTGCGATAAATAATCGTTTTGCCCCCGCTAAACAAAGCTCGCGCCGCTGCTGGACTGCATCGTCCGCAAACCCTTATCCGAAAAGGCTGCTCAGAACTTAAGCACAATCGTGCTGCCAGCGATTGTTGGTTCACCGTGAAAAGTGTATTGAAAGATATCGAGATAAAAAAACGATAGTAGGGGTATACACTGCATTTCATCGACGTAGCAGACAGTTTCTCGCAAGACCGCTGCGGCGCTTTCTGATTGAACGTCAACCGTCTTTGGAGCTCACCATGAAACGCAATCTTATCGCTACTCTTTTGATCGCCGCTTCCGCCACGCTCGCAGCACCCGCATTTGCAAGCGGCTACGGCCCGGCTCCGTTCTACCGTCCGGCAGTCGGCGCGCCGAGCTCGCAACAAGGCCCGAGCGCACAAACCATTGCTGCTGAAGAAGCGGCTCATGGCGATAATCGCGCTTTCGGCGGTTCGCGTGACTCGCTGGCTCAATCGGGCAACCGTGCGCAAGCCAGCGGCGATAACAACGCAAACTCGGTTTTCTTCGGTCACTGATCGAAGCAGTCCGGCCGGATTATCGTTCGGCTGAACGGACTGACCAGTACGCAATAAGCAAAGAAAACGGCGCCCGGAGAAGCAGACTCACAAGGTCTGTTTTCTCGGGCGCCGATTTCGTTTGATCGCTCGGTTTTCAGGCTGCGTTGGCCAATGCGCCGCGCATGACGGTTGCGAGTTCGGAAGCCTCAAACTTCGACACATACGCATTCGCTCCGACTTTGCGAACGTGCTGCTCGTTCGCGGAACCCGAAAGCGACGAGTGGATCACCACCGGAATATGCTGCAAACCGGATTCCGCCTTGATCCGCCGCGTGAGCGTGAAGCCGTCCATTTCCGGCATTTCCAGGTCCGTCAGCACGAGCGCGATCTGATCCGACACTTCCGTGCCGTCCTTCTGCGCCTTTCTGAGCGCCGATTCCAGCACGTCCCACGCTTCCTGACCGGTCTTGGTCATGACGAAGGGCACGCCCATCGCGGTGAGGCTCTGTCCGATGAGCGAGCGCGCCACGCCCGAGTCGTCCGCGGCGAGCACGCGCGCGCCGGGCTTGAGCCGCAGGCGGCCGGTGCTTTCCTCGGTGATATCCGATTCCTGCCCCGGCAGCACTTCTCGCACGATGCGCTCGACATCCAGCACTTGCGCAAGACGCGATCCGTCGACGTTGCCGTCCAGCCGCGCGAAGCTCGTTACCGTGCTGCCGCCCGAATGCGATTCCGCCGACAGCACCTGATTCCACTCCAGCCGCACGATGTCATCGACTTCCTCGACCGCGAAGCCCTGCGTGGTACGCGCGAACTCGGTGACGAGCAGGATCTTCGGACCGTTTTTCGGCCGGCATCCGGTGATGCGCGCCAGATCGATCACGGGAATGATCTGCCCGCGAATGTCGGCGACGCCGAGAATTTCCGCGCTCGATCCCGCGACAGCGGTGATCGTCGGCATCGCGAGAATCTCGCGCACCTTGAACACGTTGATGCCGTAGAGCTCGCGCTGTTCCGAACCCGGCGCCTCGCCGAGCCTGAACAGAAGCAGCTCGAACATGTTGCTGCCCGCGAGCCGCACGCGCTGCTCGATATCCTGTTGTGAACTGCTCACCTTTGTCATCTCCATGAGCGGCGCCTCATTGCGCCGCTTGATGCGCGCATCGCGGCGCGCGTGTCTGATTAGCGGCACGAATCGACAAAACTGAAGGCGACGCGCCATGCGCGCGCAAACGCAAGTCCAGCGGGCTTGCACAAACATGCGAGCGGACGGGCGCATATCCGCGAGCCGGGGTTGATCTATACTTTTTCCACGGTCGGACTTTCGCCGATGCAGCCGGTCACTTTTAAGCCCGCGCTACATGTCGCACGACGAACTGCCTCGCCCGTTACGCGCAACATCGGTTCCGCACAACAAAAGCGCGTGTTCATCGGCCGGTGAGCCGCGCGAAGCCAGACGGAGGCGCTCGATGGCAACAGTCGCACAGGTACTCAGTTCCAAACCCGATCAGACGGTCATCACGATCGCGGCAACTGCATCGGTCTACGATGCAATCAGATTGATGGCCGACCGCCATATCGGCGCGGTGATCGTCACGGAGAACGAGGAGATCGTCGGGATCGTGACCGAGCGCGACTATGCGCGCAAGGTCGTGCTGATGGACCGTTCGTCCAAGCAGACGCCGGTGCGCGACATCATGACCTCGCACGTGCGTTACGTCCGCCCCGACCAGACCACGGACGACTGCATGGCGCTCATGACGGAAAAGCGCATGCGCCATTTGCCGGTGATCGAAGACGGCAAGCTGACCGGCATGATTTCCATCGGGGACTTGGTGAAGAACATCATCTCCGAGCAGCAGTTCACCATTCAGCAGCTCGAGTACTACATTCGCGGCGGCGAACACACCTGATCTGCCTTGAGCGATGGCGCACGCTTGCGCGTGCGTCTCGTCATGCAGCTGTAAGCATTTTGTTATGATTCGGCAGATACTCGCCGGGCTTCGTTGCGTGCGTGTCGGCGGGACTTCGTGTCTTGAGCGCGCTTCCACGGCACGTCGGCGGCCAGGCGGGACGAATCGCACGATGCCCAGGAGCGCTGCCGATGACCCCGACCGCCACACCCGTCATACCCGCCGAACCTGCTCGAGGCGCGGAACAAGGGCAGACACTTGCGCCGCACGCGCCGTTTTTTATCGTGATGAACGCGGGATCGGGCCGCAAGCAGGCCGATGAAACTCGCGCCGTGCTGGACCGCGAACTTGGCGCGGCGGGCCGGCGCTTCGAAATGTGCGTTGTCGATGACCCCGGCCGTCTGCCCGCCGCCGCGCGCGAGGCGGCACAACTGGCGCTCGATCAGGGCGGCGTGCTGGTCGGTGCCGGTGGCGACGGCACGCTATGCGCCGTGGCCGAAGCGGCGCTTACGCGCGGCGTGCCATTCGCGGTGCTGCCGCGCGGCACGTTCAATTACTTCAGTCGCGATCACGGTATTCCCGCCGATCTCGAGCTTTCCACCCGCCTGTTGCTCGAAGCGCGCGTATTTCCCGCGCAGGTGGGCTACGTGAACGGCCAGATGTTCATCGTCAATGCGAGTCTCGGGCTTTATCCCAAGCTGCTGGAAGATCGCGAAACCTACAAGCAGCAATTCGGCCGCAGCCGTTTGGTCGCGCTGTGGTCCGCGCTCAACACGCTATTGCGGCGGCATCGGCATTTGCGGCTGCATATCGAGCATGAAGGGCAAGTGCGCGACATCCGTTCATCGACGCTCTTCGTCGGCAACAACCGGCTGCAACTCGAACAGATCGGCATGGCCGAAGCCGGCGCACTGGAACATGGCTTGCTCGTGGCCATTGCGCCGCGCCCGGTCGGGCGGCTCGCGCATCTGCTCCTGTCCTTGCGCGGCGCGGCAGGGCGGCTAGCCGACTCCGATCACGTGACAAGTTTCACATTCGAGCGCATTACGGTGACGCATCCGTCCGGACGACGCCGTCGCGTGAAGATCGCAACCGATGGCGAAGTGGCGTGGCTGCAGATGCCGCTGGAATTCCGCGTTTCCGACAAGCCATTGCTGCTGCTCAAACCCGAGCCGGCCGTGGCCGAAGCCAATCGCTCATGAACGTTTTGCTGCAAATATCCGATCCGCATTTCGGCACCGAACGCCCGACGGTGGTGGCGGCGCTCTTGCGGCTTTCCGATGCCATCTCGCCCGATCTAGTCGTCGTCTCGGGCGACATCACGCAGCGCGCGCGGCGGTATCAGTTCGCGCTGGCGGGCGCGTTCTTCGATGCCCTCGGCACGCGGCCCCGGCTCGTCATTCCCGGCAATCACGACATTCCGCTCTTCAATCCGCTCGCGCGGCTTTTTCGTCCGTATGCGAATCATCAGCGCGTGTTCGGCGCGGAGCTCGAGCCGTCGTTCGAATCGGACACGCTGCTCGTGCTCGGCGTGAACACCACGCGTCCGTTCCGTCACAAGGACGGCGAAATTTCGATGCAACAGGTCAAACGCGTTTCCGCGCGGCTCGAAGCGGCAAGCGCGAAGCAATTGCGCGTGGTGGTCACGCATCAGCCGGTCGCGGTCACGCGCGCGAAAGACGAGGCCAACCTTCTGCATGGACACGAGCGCGCCGTGCAGCGCTGGGCGCGCGCGGGCGCCGATCTCATTCTCGGCGGGCACATTCATCTGCCCTACGTGTTGCCGCTGCACGATACCTTCGCCGGCCTGCCGCGCAAGCTGTGGGCGGTGCAGGCGGGCACGGCGCTGTCCCGGCGCACGCGCGGGACCATCGACAATTCGGTGAACGTGATTCGCTACGACGGGTCATCGGGTACGCGCAGCACGACCGTCGAGCGCTGGGACTATGTGGAAAAGAGCGAGCGCTTCGAGCTGATCGCGCGTCACGATCTCGCGCTGGATAGCGCCGCCGCCGAACCGGCAACAGTCGCATCCGCCTGATCGACGCTCTTGGAGCGCTTCGTGCTGCTGCAACTCAGGAAGCTATGTACGCCGGATGACGAGTTCCGCGAAACCTGTCGCGGGATCGTGCTCACGCGTGTAGCGTTCGTCCGGCAACTTTGCGATCAGCACTTCCGCCGTCGTGCGCACGATGCATCCCGCCGTGACGTGGCCGCCGAAGACGCGGCCATCGGCATCGGAGATGCTCATGTGCAGATGCGGCCCATCCGCCGATAGCGATCCCGCCAGCGTCAAAATTTCGAGGTCGCCGCGCAGAACGGTTGCCTCGTCGCGCCCGGCATAGCGCAAGGCAGCCACGCTCAAGCTGCCAATGCCTTGCAGGACGAACGCTGCGCCCGCTTCTTGCGCGCTTTTTTGCGAGCGAACTGCGAGATCGAGCGCGAGGCGCAGGTCATCGCCGGGAGAAAGACGCAGGGTAAGCGTGTGCATGGAAGATTCACCGCGAGCTTGAGCGTGAGAACGAGCGTAAGTCGAAGGAATGCCAACAAGCGTACACGTTCGCACGGCCCGATGGCATGATGGACCGTCGCTTGCATCGCCAACAAACCGATTGGAGACGCCATGAGTTTCGAACTGACGATGCTGGCCTGGACGCTCATCCTCGCCCTCGTGCAAGTGCTGCTGCCCGCGTTCTTGCGCAACAAGGAGACGGGCCTCAGATACAACGCCGGTCCGCGCGACGGCCCGGCGCCGCCGCCGCGCAAGCTCACCGGGCGTCTGATGCGAGCGCAATCGAACCTTTTCGAGACCTTGCCGATCTTCGCTGTCGCGGTGCTGATCGTGCATGTCGCCGGGCGCGAAAATGCGCTTACGCACTATGGCGCGCTCATGTATTTCGTCGCGCGCCTGTGCTACGTGCCGCTTTATGCGGGCGGTGTGCCGTTCGTGCGCTCGCTGGTGTGGCTCATTTCCATCGTGGGTATCGTGTTATTGCTCGTGCCCATCATCTGACGCGTGATTGAAACGTGATCGACCTCAAGGGAGTGATTGCATGTCCGCACAACCGTACGATCCATCGGTAGTGGAAGTCGAAACCGCGCCGGACCCCGAGTTCGCGGTGATCCTCATGCACGGACTGGGCGCGGATGCCAACGACTTCGTGCCGCTCGTGCCCGAACTGCGTCTGGCCGATGCCCCCGCCATGCGCTTCGTGTTTCCGAACGCGCCGGAGATTCCCGTAACCGCGAACAACGGCTACGTGATGCGCGCGTGGTACGACATCCTGTCGTTCGAAGGTATCAACCGGCGCGTGGACGAGGCGGGCATCGAGACGTCTGTGGCCTTCGTGCGCGAACTCGTCGCGCAGCAGAACGCGCGCGGCATCGCCTCCGAGCGCATCTTTCTTGCCGGCTTTTCGCAGGGCGGCGCGATGACCTATCAGGCGGGACTCACGCATCCGGAAAAGCTCGCGGGGCTGATCGTGCTGTCGGGTTATATCCCGTCGAAAGGCTTGATCGATGCCTCGTTCAGCGAGGCGAACCGCGACACGCCGATCTTCGCCGCGCACGGCAGCTTCGACGACGTACTCAACGTGCGGCTAGGCGAGGAAGCCGTGGAATTCGCGCGCGAGCAGGGCTGCACGGTTGAATGGAATACGTATCCGATGCCGCATTCGGTCTGCATGGAGGAAGTGGAAGCGCTGCGCGAGTGGCTGGGTGCGCGGTTGCGCGAGGGTTGAAGCGCCGCGTTGGTATGCCCGCCGATCCGCTTCGGCAAGGTGCAAGCCGCAGCGCGTCGGCATTGCCGCGGCGCGCGCCGGTTGCATGAAAGAAGCGGCGCACTAGACGAGCACGTCAGCCGCGCAATGTCCGAGCAAAGAGTTCGAGCACCGCGTCCGCATTGACGCCGATACACGCGTCGCACGATGGCCGCGTGTCCCAATCCGGCGCGCTGGCACGCATCGACGTGGGCTTTTGCACAGTCAAACCCGCCGCGATACCTTCGGTCAGCACGCGCACCGGCCCGCTTCTCGTCGTGAACAGTTCGCGCGCGACGACGAAAGCGGCCGCCGAATAATCGTGCGCGTAGATGCCGCGCGTCTCGCCGTCGTTCGCGTGAAAGCGCTCGTAAAAGCGCGAGACGTTCCATACGAACCGGCCGGCATCGCCTGCGCTGTCCCGCACATCGGCGAGAAACGCGTTCGTCATCACGGTTTCATGCGTTACATCGAGCCCGACGATCGACACCTTCCACGGCGCGCCGAAGACGATATCGGCCGCTTCCGGGTCGCCATGGATGTTCGCCTCGGCGGCGGGCGTCACGTTGCCGAGCGCGCCGTTGTAACCGAACGCGCCGCCCATGACGACGACCTCGCGCACGAGCGATGCAATCTCCGGATCGTCTCGCAACGCGAGCGCGAGATTCGTGAGCGGCCCGACCGCGAGCAGCGTGATTTCGCCCGGCTCCGCGCGCACCTTCTCGATGATGAACCGATGTGCCGCGCGCCCGTCCTCCTTCACCGTGACGGCTTCCGTGCGCTCGACGTTGCCGAGCGCATCGTCGCCGTGGATATGCGGAATAGGTTCGGGCGCGGCGCGTTGCAAAGGCGCCGCCGCGCCGCGCGCGACCGGCACGTTCGGCGCGAAACGCGATGCAAGATAGAGCGCGTTGGCGGTCGTCGTATGGATGTCGGCATTGCCGAACACGCTCGTGATGCCGATGAGTTCGATCCGCGGATGCAACGTCTGAAACAAGAGCGCGATAGCGTCGTCGATACCGGGGTCGGTGTCGTAGATGACCTTGTGCACACTCATGCGATGGCTGCCTCGCAAGCGCTCTGGCCGGCGGCTGCGTTCGGCATCAACGCGACCATGCCGCGGCGCAATTCCGCCGGGCTCACGGGCTTGCTCAGCACATCCTGCTCGCACGCGAGCGGCACGATGGTGGCCGACGGTTCGCCCGTCACGACCAGACACGGACACGGACGGCCGAGCCTTGCGGTGCCCAGCATGGCCACTTCGCGCGCGGTCTTGGAGTCGCGCAGGCGGTAGTCGGTGATGATGAGATCCGGGAAGCGCTCGATGTCCGCGAGAATGGTTTCGAACTCGTCGAAGGTCGCGGCGGAGTCGTAAAGCACGCCCCATTGCGAAAGCAGCGCCTCGGTGGATGCGCGCACGAGGCCGTCGTCTTCCACGAGCAGCACGTAGCGCCCGCTCAGCGCCGCCGCTTCGTTCGCCTCGGACAATGCAGGCGCGCGCGTGGACGGCTTGTCGAGCGTCGGTCCGCACTGCGGCATTTCCAGCGAGAAACGCGAACCGCGCCCTTCGGTGGACTTGAGCTCGATGCGGTGTTCGTCCAGCATCGAAATGACCGCATTGACGATAGACAGGCCGAGTCCCAGCCCCTTGTCGCGATCTTGCTCCGGGTTGTCGACCTGGAAGAAGGGCTGGAAGATGGCGTCGAAATAATCGGCCGGAATGCCGATGCCGTTATCCAGCACGTCGATGCGCGCCCGCGTCGGCGAGCGCACCACGCCGACGATCACGGTGGGCTTGGCGGTCTTGCTGGCGGTCTTGCTTTGATCGGCGTACTTGATGCCGTTCGAGATCAGATTGGCGATGGCGCGTCCGAGCCAGTGCGCGTCGCTTCGCACGCAGACGACTTCCGACTTCGGCAGCCGCAGCCGCAAGTCGACGCCACGGCTCATGGCGAACGGACGCAATTGTTCGACGGCTTCCTCGATGGTTCGCCGCACGTCGAACACGTGATAGCGCGGCACCACGCGGCCCGATTCGAGCCGCGAGAGATCGAGCACGGCATTCAAGAGCCGCGCCAGAATGATCGACGAGCGCCCGCATTCGTCGATGAGCCGTTCCGCCTGCTCGAACTCGCCGTTGCGGATGGCCTCGGCGGCGGCTTGCAGGAACAGGTTGAGCGCGTGCATTGGCTGGCGCAGATCGTGGGTCGCGGCGGCGAGGAAATTGGACTTCTCGCGGCTCGCGGTTTGCGCGGCGATCATCTGCTGTTCGCGCAACGCGAGCAATGCCGTGGTCTTGTTCTCCTGGTCCTTCCTGGAGATCTCCAACTCGTCGTTCTTGCGCGCGAGCGAGCCGTTCGCGGCGCGCAGTTCGTCGTTGAGCGAGGCAAGCGCGCGTTCGGCGGAAAAGCGTTCGCGCGAGACGCGTTCGGCGTGCACGCAGACGCCGTGGCCGACCACGATCACGTTGAACATATAGAACAGTCCGGCAAAGAAATTCTCCGGATTGAGCAGATGCGCGGTGAGCTGCAGCACCACGATCGACGCCATGGTGACGATGCCCGCCGTCAGCACGACCCGCGAGCGCAGATAGAAGAAACTGAACTGCACGAAGAGCGCGAGGCACAGCCCCGTGAAATGCTGCGTGTAGTTATAGGGCGAGGGCGTGATCGCGAAGAGCGCGAGGATCAGACACAAGAGCCCGTAGATGCCCGTGAGGATGACCTTCTCGGACATCGCGTGCGAGCGGAACGAGGGCCGCAGGACGAGACAGCATTCGAGAATCAGCAACACGATGCCCGCAAAGCGGATTGCCAGAATGTCGGACAGGCGCCCGTTCAGCGCGCTGTTGCCTTGCGAGAAACTGAAGTCCCACCAGAGGAAGCAGGTCCAGATGACGAGCGCGAGCAGCGCGGATGCGCGCCTGAACGCGCAGAAGCGCTGCGCGTGATCTTCGAGGAATTGCGCTTCCAGCGCGCGGTCGGCGAAAGCGGCCGGAATGGAAAGATTGCGAACGAGACTGAGCCCCGCTTCTCGCGCGGCGGAGAAAATCTCGGGAGTGCGCACACGTTCGGCGCGTTGAGGGACGGCCATCGCTTGTTCGAGTCGCGGTTTCGGGGATATCTACTGTAGGCCAACTTGGTCTTACCAATACGCCTTTTTTTAGGCATCAACCGTTAAAAACGGAAATTAATGCGAGCTTTTGGCGGGCAGACGCTGAAAAAAGATGGCTTTGGACGGCGGCGGCGGGGAAGGAGGAGAGAGTCGACGCACAAAGCAACCGGTGCATCTCGAACCGGATCAGTCGAACGGCGAGCCGGGCATGCCTGCTCGCCGTATCGAAGGACAGCCACGACCGATGCCCCCCGCGCGATGACGAGGGCTAACCGTACCGCGCGAGAGTGCGCGATACCGCGCCTCGCGCATTCACGATTTCGGTTTGGCCTTGGTGCTTCGTTTGGCGACCTGCGTTTCCTTGGCGCCCGCTGCCTTGGGCGGCGATGCCTTGGGACCGGCCGTTTTCTTGCGGCTCGACATTTCGGTTTCGGCGGGATTGCTCGCTTGAGCCTTGCGTGGGGATGGCATGATGACCTCCTTCAGTGTGTGTCCAGGACGAACACACTGATAACCATAGGACGCGCATAGCCGGGAATCAAGACGGCGCAAGGCTTTCGCGCCGTCTTTCGCAAAAAGCTTCTGAGAGCGAAGCAATTCGCGGTCTCGACGCGCCGCATCGACGCCAGTTCAGCCGATGAGCTTGAGCCCTGCCGGCAACGCCTCGCCGAACACGCGGCCTTCGTCGGCGCGATCGAGCGTGACGACTTCGCGGACCATGGCGATCCACGCTTCCGCCGCGCCCATCGTCTCCAGGCGCTGCACGACGGCGGCGCGGATGTCGTCGGGAAGGTCGCGCGAACGGTCGCCCGTCATGCGCGCGATCTGCACGGCCGCGAACGCCGCCGGATCGACCTTCTTCCAGTCGAGCGCGAGGATCGCGCCGAGCCAGGCGGTCGCCGTCTCGGGTGGCACGACGCCATGCGCGCTGCCGTAGAACGGTTGCCGCGCGCCGATCCGCCCGACCGCCCACCAGCTCTGCACGTTCTCCGAAGGCTTCTTCAGCCGCGTGAGCAGCCATTCGCCGGTTTCGATCTTGCGCGCGACCGGCACGCGTTCGAGCGATGCCGCGAGCCGCACCATGTCTTCATAGCCCGCGCGCGCAGCGCCCGCCGCGCGCCGATAGCGGCTCGTGCCGGGCGGCTGAAGCACGAAGGCCATGTCGTCGAGCAGGCGCAGTTGCGCGGCTTCGGGCAGACCGCCTGCCGCGCGCCGCCATAGCGTCCACCATTCGGACCAGATCTGGCTTTCGTTGCCGTACTGGATGCCCTGGTCGAAGAGCGTCCACAATTGCTCGACGCGCCAGCCATCCAGCGGATGACCGAAGCCCGGCCGCAAGCAATAGCCCGTCAGGTTGAGCCACAGCCGTTCGTGATCGGCGGAACGGCGGCGGCGTTTCGCGCGGTCCCACAGCGCGCCGTAAAGCTCGCGCAAGAGCGCGAGATCCCAGCTATCGCGCGGGCCGAGCGCCTGTTCGAGCAGCGCGCGCAGGCGCTTGGTCTCCTTCGGGCCGACGTCCTGTGAACGCGCGCCGAAAGTGCGGTCGATCAGATCGATGGCTTTCGGCAACGCAGGATGCGTTTCGCTTGCCGCCGCGTCGTTCGACGCATTCTCCCGGCGCAATTGAAATTCGAGCAGCCAGCGTTTGGCGGGATCGTCGGTGGCGATGCAGTGCATCTCCAGCGTGCCGACTTCAGTGAGCGAAGTCGTCAATTGCACGGGCGTCTCGTTGGGCTTGTGCGCGTGATTCGCCTCCTGGCCGCGCGGATCGACGACCGTGGCGATGGGCGGCAAGCGCACGAAGTCGCCGGCCGAGGCGCTGACATCGGCGATCTCGCCTGCCTTGAACGTCGCATCCGCCACCGATGACACCAGGTGAAAGCGCACCGGCGCGCCGAGCCGCAACGCGAAGGTGCGGTCCGCCAGATGGATGGCCTGACCTTCCTCGGTGCCGCGCGGCAGCACGCAGACGCCGCGCTCGCCAGCGTCGCTCTTGTCTTCGTCGAGCAGCAGGAAATAGCTGCGTGCAGAGCCGCCGCCGATCTTCGGTGCGCGGCCCGCGCGCGCGAGCGCATAGGCGACCGCGCCGCGCGCCACGGCAACGTCCGGATCGTGATTGGCGAGCACGTGGACCGGCGCGCCGCGCCAAGAACCGAGCGCCTCGGCGATACGGCTCGCAAGCGGTTCGGCGCGAAACACGCCGCCGTTCAGGAGCAGCGTGTCGGGAACGGGCAAGCTGGCTTGGTCAGATGCCGCTTCGCCCAACGCCTCGCGCGCCTGCGTGGCGTGTTGTGCGAGAAACGCCGCGACGTGCCGCGTGACGCCGGCATCGCTTGCATAAGGCAGCCCGAATTCGACGATACCCCCGCGCGCGCGACGCGGACGCTCGTCGGGCGCGACCATCGGAAAGAAGCCATCGACGATGATCCGCGCGATCTCCTCGCGCGTCACTTCCGTGGAACGCGCGCCGCCGATCAGCTTCGAGCCCGCGCCGAGCAGCGTGATCGTGGCCTTGTCCGGCGCGTTGGCGCCGAGCAATTGCTCCTTGGCCGCGCGGCAACGTTCGACGAGTTGCGAAAGACGCGCGGCGGAGAGGCGCTCCTGATCGTTGCCGGCAAGGCGCCGCTCCACCAGATGCGCAAGCGCCAGGTCCATGTTGTCGCCGCCGAGCATCAGGTGGTTGCCCACGCCGATGCGCGTCAGGCGCGGCTCCGGGCCGTCCATCGCGACCTGGATCAGCGTGAGGTCGGTCGTGCCGCCGCCGACATCGCAGATGAGCACGAGCCGCGTGGCCGCGAGTTCATCGGCGAGCTTTTCGCGATGGTGAAACAGCCAGTCGTAGAACGCCGCCTGCGGTTCCTCCAGCAGGCGCAGCGCCGTAAGCCCGGCCATGCGCGCTGCTTCGAGCGTGAGGGCGCGCGCGCCTTCATCGAACGATGCGGGCACGGTGAGCACGAGGTCCTGCGCTTCGAGCGACGAGCCCGGAAAGCGATGGTTCCACGCCGCGCGCACATGCGCGAGATAACTCGCGCTCGCGGCGACGGGCGAGATCTTTTCGATGTCGTCGCCCGCGCCCCACGGCAGAATTGGCGCGACACGATCCACCGAAGCATGCGAGAGCCAGCTTTTCGCGCTCGAAACGAGCCGCCCCGGAACCTGCGCGCCCAGCACGCGCGCGAGCTGGCCGACCACTTCGGGCTGTGCCCCGGCGTTTGCGTCACGGGGCCACGGCAACTGCAAGTCGCTCGCGTTCAGTTCTCCCGCTGCCGCGTGATACCGCAACGATGGCAGGAGCGGGCGCGCCGCCACTTCGCCCGGACTCACGAGCTGTTCCATTTCGAAGACGCGAATTTCGTCCGAGCCCGCTTCGGCATAGGCGACGACGGTATTGCTCGTGCCCAGATCGATACCGACGCGATAGCGCGCGCCCGCCGCCTTCTTACGCGCCGGCACTTACAGGCCCATGCCCGAGTCGGCGCTCACGCCGCCGCGCATGTCGAACTCGACCTTCCAGCGCTCGGACGATCCGCGCGGCACGGCTTCGAGTTCGAGCGTGCCGGCCTCGGTGATGCGCGCGTGCAGCTTGACCGGCACGACTTCGCCGGGCGTGCGCCCTTCCGATGGCAGCGATGCCTCGATCTCCTCGAGTTCCTGCAGTTCGTCCGGCTGCCAGTATTCGAGCAGCGTGCCCACCTCGTCCTGACGGCGCACCGACGAGCCGAAGAAGCGGAAATGCACCGGCTCTCCGACCACGAGCCCGAACTCCTGCGCGGGCAGCGCGGCCTCCGTGCCTTCCTCCATGCCGAAAGGCGCCACGCACAGTGCCTGCACGGGCGGTTCGAGTCCGGGCACGGCAGGCATTGCCGACTCGACCGCGACGTAGTATGCGCGTGCCGTGCCGCCACGAATGCGCACGCCCTTGCCGCGCCGAACATAGCCGTAATAGGCCGCGCCGCGCGCCACCGCCAGATCGAGGTCCGCGCCTTCGAGCAGACGCGCGGCGGGCGCGTTCTCGGCGGCGAGCCATGAATTGAGCGTGGACATGACGCGCTCGACCAGGAGCGGCGACTTGAACACGCCGCCGTTGAAGAGCACCGCGGTCGGATGCAGCAGCGTCGCGCCTTGCGGGGCTTCGTGCGGCAAGCCTTCGATTTCCGCGAGCGCGTGCACCTGACGGCCGAGGAACGCGGCGAGGTGACGCGTCACGGCGGCATCCTGCGCATAGGGCAGACCGAGTTGCGTGAGACCGGCGCGTGCGCGGCTGACCGGGCGCGCGCTGCCATCGACTTGCGGGAAGAAGCCTTCGAGCAAGATCTGCGTGAGTTCGGCGCGCGTGAGCTCGGTGCGCAGCGAGCCGCCGATCAGCTTCGAGCCACGGCTCGGCACGACGAGCGGCACGGTGTCCGTGTCTGGATGGGTGAGCAGCGTTTCCTTGGCCGAACGGCACGCATAAGTGAGCGCGCGCAGTTGCCACGGATCGGGTTGCGTGCCGGCGGCCGCGAGCTTGCGCGCGACGATATGCGCGAGCGCCAGGTCCATGTTGTCGCCGCCCAGCAGGATGTGTTCGCCGACCGCGACGCGATGCAGTTCGAGATTGCCTTCACGCTCAACCACGGCGATCAGCGAGAGATCGGTGGTGCCGCCGCCGACATCGACGACGAGAATCACATCGCCCACTTTCACTTGCTTGCGCCAGCCGCCCGTCGACTTCTGAATCCAGCTGTAGAGCGCGGCTTGCGGTTCTTCGAGCAGCGTCATGCGCGCATAGCCGGCCGCCGCCGCGGCTTCGGCGGTGAGTTCGCGGGCGGCGGGGTCGAAGGAAGCGGGAATCGTCACGGTGACGTCCTGCTGATCGAAAGGCGCGTCCGGATGCGCGTGATTCCATGCCTCGCGCAAGTGCGTGAGATAGCGCACCGAGCTTTCGAGCGGCGAGACGCGTTCGACTTCCTCGGGAGCATCGGCGGGAAGGATGGCCGCGCGACGATCCACGCCCGGATGGCAGAGCCAGCTTTTCGCGCTGGAGACGAGGCGGATGGGCGTGCCAGCGCCCCGGCTGCGCGCCAGCTCACCGACGATAAACGGCCGCTCCTGCGTCCATGGCAAGGTCAGATCGCCGGGCGCGAGTTCGCTCGGATGAGGCAGATACAGAAACGAAGGCAGCAACTCGCGCTCCTCGGCCGCGCCAGGCGCCGTCAGTTGCGCGATGGACAGCACGCCTTGCGCGGTCTTCTCGCCGTCGCTTGCGGACAAGTCGACGTAGGACAGCGCGCAGTGCGTGGTGCCGAGATCGACGCCGATGGAATAGCGCGGCGCGTTCTCTTCGTGATGATCGCTCATAGCTCCACCTCGGCCGGTGCGACGATGCTCGCGTCGTGTTGGTCCGCGAGCTTCGGCAGACGTGTTTCAGCGACCTTCCAGCCGCGATGGCTGAGATTGCCCGAGAACGGCGGCTTGCCGACGACGTTGCCGGTCACCCGCACGGCGCTGGCGTCGAAACCTTCGGGCAGCGTGATGCGGCTGCCTTCGGCTTCGTTGCGCACAGGCTGGACCGTGAAATGTTCGCGCAGCACCGAGCGGCAGCCGTCGTGCACGAGACGCGCGGCCGCGCCGATATCGGCGTCGCTGTAGTTGGCGATGTCTTCCTCGACGAAATCGATGAAGCGGGCGTCGCGCTGCAAAAGGCCAAGCAATTGCAAGGCGGCGACGGGGCTCGATTCCTTCAGCGGCGACGGCGCGGGCTTGGGCGCGACCGGCGCGGTTGCCACCGGCGCGGTTGCCACCGGCGCGGCGGCGGGCACGGGCGCTTCCGGCGCATGCGGGGCTTCGCGCAGGCGCTGCACGCGGCCGGCGAACGCGCCGTTGCCGAGCACGCCGAAGAACGCTCCGAAGGCAATGCCTATCCTGCCGAAGAAGGACGGATTCATGTCGGTCATGTGTTTGATGCTCCTTGTGGCTGCTTGCGAGGACGACCTATCCTCGGCGGCGCTGGTGGCCGGTGGCGGCGCGGTTCTGGTGTGCGGAAAACGGCAGCCGATGCCGCGAGCGGCGCACGGCAGGCCGTTTGAGCGCGGTTGCGTGAGCCGAAGCACGCGACGAGAACGTCAGCGCGTTTCGATCCGTATCCCGATATTGTCCATGATGTTGGCGCCGGGGCGCTAAAACCCGCCCGCGAGGGTCGCGCGGCGGCGCCCATTCTCTTGATTTAGGCGCTTAAGTCAAGGCTTGGCGGGATCGAGACGGCTTGATCGTGGCGCGGAGGCCGAGTCGCCACTGAACCTTGCGTTGGCTGGCGTGCTCACGACCGGGTCGAACCGACGTGCATGCAAGCTGGCGTATGGCGTGTCTTGGTCGCTTGCGACGTTTGCGCCTGGCCCTCGCACCGGCCGATGCAGTTTCGCGAGACGAGACAACAGGCCGCGCTCAAGCCTTCACATCGAAGCCCGCGAGATAACCGGCCGTATCGCCGCCATCCCAAACGCGTCCATCGCACAAGGTCGCTTTTCGATACTCGTCCGGCACACTTACGCCTGCCGCCAGCGCCGCCTCGCGATACAACGCCGTCTGGTTCACTGCCGACGCAATGGCGGCATCGTCGTGTTCACCGGAAAGCATGCCCCAGCGCCGATACTGCGTGATGAACCACGAGCCATCCGACACGCGCGGAAAGTTCACCGCGCCATTGTCGAAGAAGCGCACGGGAAGCGCGCGCGCGTCGCCGCCATCGGCAGCAGCCAGCCGGCTTTCGATGAGCGCCGCCGGGACGCCAAGCAATTCCGCCGAAGCCAGCGCCCGCGAAATCTCCACGCGATGCTCGCGCGCGTCGAGCCACGCGCATGCGTCGAGCAGCGTACGCACCAGCGCCCGCGCGCTATTCGGATACAGCGCGACGAAATCGCGCCGGCACGCAAGGACCTTCTCCGGATGATCCGGCCAGACTTCGCTCGTGTACGCAACCGTGCGTCCCACGCCGCGCGCTTCGGCCACCGCATGCCACGGCTCGCCCGCGCAAAAGCCGTCGAGCATGCCTTCGGCCATCGCATCGGCCATGCGCGGCGGCGGAATCACGACGCTTTGCACGTCGCGCAGCGGATGCACGCCATTCGCCGCCAGCCAGTAATACAGCCACATCGCATGCGTGCCGGTCGGGAAAGTCTGCGCAAGCACGGGCGGGCGGTCGAGCGACGCCAGCGTATCTTTCACGCTCGCGCCATTCCGAATGGCATCGGCGAGCGGGTTTGAAAAGGTGATCGCCTGACCGTTGCGGTTGAGGACCATCAGGACGCCCATGTCCGCCTGCGGCCCGCCGATGCCCAGTTGCACGCCATACACGAGCCCATATAGCGCGTGCGCGGCGTCGATCTCGCCGGAAAGCAGCTTGTCGCGCACGGCGGCCCACGAAGGCTGACGGCACAGTTCGATACGGATGCCATGGCGCCGCCCCATCTCGTGGATGGCCGCGACGGCAAGCGGCGCGGCGTCGCTCAACGCGACGAAGCCGAGCCGCAAATGCGTGCGTTCGGGCAACGCGGACGGGGATGTATTCGTTTCGGGCAAGTTCATGGTCTGTGCAGTGTGCTCGGTCAGGGCAGTAAATCCGCGACCGAGAGAAGCTGGCGCGCGATCTCCGCGACTTTCACGCCCTGGTCCATCGCGCGTTTGCGCAGCATGGCGTAGGCGTCGTTCTCGGACAGGCCGCGGCGATCCATCAGCAGCCGCTTCGCGCGGTCGATGATCTTGCGCTCCGCAAGCTCGTTCTCCACTTGCGCGAGCCGCTGCCGCAACTGCGCCTCG
The DNA here is from genome assembly GCF_031451465.1 of Caballeronia sp. LZ003. Classification (NCBI taxonomy): domain Bacteria; kingdom Pseudomonadati; phylum Pseudomonadota; class Betaproteobacteria; order Burkholderiales; family Burkholderiaceae; genus Caballeronia; species Caballeronia sp. LZ003. The sequence goes on from NZ_JARUXJ010000004.1 coordinate 883,541, forward strand.
TGTGCGAAGCGAGCAAGCGCGACTTCGATGATCGGTGCGAGCCGCGCGGGTGCGAGCCCTTCCACGGAATACGCTGTCACGCCCGCGCCGACGGCGGCGCGAATGAACTGCTGATCGGCGTCGTTGCTGAACATGAGCACGGGACGCGGCGCGGCCTTGTTCATCACCGCGAGCTGTTCGAGTGTGTCGCGCGAAGGCGAATCGGTATCGATGATGACGACATCCGGCTTCTGGCTCTCCACGGCCGCATGCAGCGCGGAAGGCGCGGCGACCTCGGCGAGCATGTCGTAACCGAGACGCGCCAGCTGCTCGCGCAAGTCGCCGATGGGCTTGGCGGTGTCGGTGACGAGCAAGACGCGCAACATGGATGGAGCAGGAGTCATGCGGGAAACGGTCGGAACGAAGGCATACGCGATACCTTCGACTCTAACGTGCGCCAGGCCGCTTGAGAACCTGGCCGAATGGCATAGGCAATACGGCGTGCGAATGTGCGCGACCAGCGTCTTTCGTTGCGACGAACGCGCGGATTCGACGTTGCATCGCGAGCTATTCGTTCAAGCGGCATGCGCGAGACCTTGCCTGGAATGGCACGCGAATTCGACGGCTTCGCCTATCGCGCCGCCAATCAGAATGACGGCGGGGCTGCCGAGTCCGGCGGCGGTGGCGTCGGCGGCGAGACGATCGAGCGTGGTGACGAGGCGCTTCTCATCGGGCGATCCCGCGTGCTGCACGACCGCGGCCGGCGTATCGGCACGCAGCGCCAGGAGCAACGCCTGAGCGATGCTCGCAATGCGGCTCATGCCCATGTAGATGGCGAGCGTCGTGCCGGTGGCGGCGAGCGCGGCCCAGTCCGGTTGACTGTGATCCTGCATGTGCGCCGTGACGAAGGTCACGCCCTGACAATGATCCCGATGCGTCAGCGAAATGCCGAGCCCCGCTGCCGCCGCGAATCCCGACGACACGCCGTTCACGATATCCACGGCAATGCCTGCATGGCGTAGCGCCGAGATTTCCTCGCCCGCGCGGCCGAACAGCAGCGCATCGCCGCCCTTTACGCGCACCACGTGCAGGCCCTTTCTCGCATAACGCTGCATCAGACGTTCGATGAACGCCTGCGGTGTCGACCGGCAACCGCCGCGCTTGCCGACGCGAATCACGCGCGCGTTGGGCGCAAGCGTGACGATCTCTGGATTGGCGAGGTCGTCGAGCATGAGGATGTCGGCGGCGGCGAGCGCCTTGGCCGCGCGCAAGGTCAGCAAGTCGAGATCGCCGGGACCCGCGCTTAGGAGGGTGACTTTGCCTTCAACGTGATTCATCGTGTTCTCTTTCGGCTCGGGGCGAGATGACTCGCCTGTATCGGTGGGGCGCATCGGCGCGGCGGGACGAAATGCAAAAAGCGTCCGCCCGTGTCGTTGCACGAGGGGACGCCGTTGTCCTTGGGCCTTGGTCGATGCACGCATCGGTCGATGTATGCATGCTTTGCGCTGCTGCCAGCGCCGTTGCCGGCAGCGCTTCGAGCAATGCAATAAGCGGGCCATTTGCGCCGGGAACGCGCTTGCGTAGATGTCGCAAGGGCTTGCGCGTCGACGCGCGCATCACGTCGCACCGTAAGGAGGCACTGTCGATGTGCAGCCGGCACCCGAACAGCGCGCGCATGCCTCGATGCGTTGCCAAACGCATGGCGTCCCGCGTTCATTCGCACGATTAACCAGACGGTTCAAATATAAGCGACGTTCGCACGCCATCAGTGCTGCGCCGCACCAGCGATGTGCCCGCGCGCATCAAAACGCGACGCGGAGCCAATGCGCGTTGCCGGTGCAGGATCGCTCGAACGCTTATGCCGCGTGGTTTTGAGCTGCACGCCTTCAACATGGCATATCCCTTGCCTTATGTCCCGCCATCGGATCAACGGCGATCCGTCCTGATTACAGCGCCCGGCAGGTAAAAGCCATGCGGGCATCGGACAACGGCGTCCCCCGCATCGGCTTTCCGGCTGATGCGCGGGACGCCTTTCTTTTTTGGCGGAAAGACGATGGACAAAGCCACCCGGATCGATCTCTTCAGCATGCGCACGGCGCCGATGCGCGCCTTCCATCTCACATGGATGGCGTTCTTCGTATGCTTCTTCGCTTGGTTCGCTTGCGCGCCGCTGATGCCGCTCATCAAGCGCGAATACGGCCTCTCCAACGACCAGGTCGCCAACCTCAATATCGCGGCCGTGGCCGTGACCATTCTCGTGCGTCTGATCGTGGGCCCGATGTGCGACCGCTTCGGCCCGCGCAAGGTCTATAGCGCGCTGTTGCTCGCAGGCGCGGTGCCGGTGTTCGGCGCGGCGCTTTCCACGGGCTACGACAGCTTCCTGTGGTGTCGTCTTGCCATCGGTGCAATCGGTGCGAGCTTCGTCATCACGCAATACCACACGTCGGTGATGTTCGCGCCGAACGTCGTCGGCACCGCGAACGCCACGACCGCGGGCTGGGGCAACGCAGGCGCAGGCGCGGCGCAAGCTCTCGTGCCGATGCTGGTTGCCGCCGCGATCGCGTTGGGCGCAGGCGCGGCATCGTCGTGGCGCATCGCGCTGATCGTGCCGGGTATCGCCATGCCTGTGATGGCGTACTTTTACTGGCGCTATACGCAAGACTGTCCGCAAGGCAACTTCACGCAACTGCGCGAACTGGGCGTTGCCATCGACGGCGGCAAGAAGGGCGGCTGGCAGAGTTTCGTGACCGCATGCTCGAACTATCGCGTGTGGATGTTGTTCGTGACCTACGGCGCGTGCTTCGGCGTGGAAGTGTTCATCCACAACATGGCGGCCGTGTACTACGTCGATCACTTCAAGCTCTCGCTCGGCGCGGCAGGACTGGCGGCAGGCAGCTTCGGTCTGCTCGCGCTCTTTGCCCGCGCGCTCGGCGGCTGGCTTTCCGATAAAGCGGCCGCGCGCCGCAGCCTCGATATTCGCGCGACCTTGCTGTTCGTACTGATCGCGGGCGAAGGCATCGGTCTCTATGCGTTCGCGCATGCCGAAGGCGTGGCGCTCGCCATCGTATCGATGCTCATCTTCGGTCTCTTCACGCATATGGCTTGCGGCGCGACCTACGCGCTCGTGCCGTTCATAGACCGCAAGGCGCTGGGCGGCGTGGCTGGCGTGATCGGCGCGGGCGGCAACGTCGGCGCGGTCGCGGCGGGCTTCCTCATGAAAGGCGTGGGCAATGCGCAAGCCACGCTCTCGATGCTCGGCGTGATGGTCGGAGGCGCTGCACTGTGCGCGCTGGCCGTGCGCTTTACCCCGGAACACAAGGCACGCGAAGCCGCGTTGCGTGAAAGCGCGCTCGCGGGCAACAACCGTGTAGCTGGTTAAGTCATCACTCAGGCAGAGTCCCCATGAAAATCGTCGTCATCGGCCACGGCATGGTCGGCCACAAGTTCCTCGAATGTCTCGCCGAAAGCGGGCATGACACGCTGCAAGTCACCGTGCTCTGCGAAGAACCGCGCGCGGCCTATGATCGCGTTCATCTGACCGAATTCTTTTCGGGCAAGTCGGCCGATGAGCTTTCGCTCGTGCAGGAAGGCTTCTTCGATCGCTCGGGCTATGCGCTTCAACTCAATGCGAAAGCCGTCGCGATCGATCGCGCGGCGCGTACCGTGACGGCATCCACGGGCGAAGTGCTGCCCTACGACAAGCTGGTGCTCGCAACGGGTTCGTATCCGTTCGTGCCGCCCGTCGAAGGCAAGGAGCGCGCGGGATGCTTCGTGTATCGCACGATAGAAGATCTCGAAGCGATGCGTGCCTTCGGTGCGAAATCGAAAGTCGGTACGGTCGTCGGCGGCGGTTTGCTTGGTCTCGAAGCGGCGAAGGCGTTGCGCGATCTCGGGCTCATCACGCACGTCGTCGAATTCGCGCCGCGTCTGATGGCCGTGCAAGTGGACGACGGCGGCGGACGCGTGTTGCGCAGCAAGATCGAGGAACTGAGCGTGACGGTGCACACGGGCCGCAACACGCTTGCCATCGTCGATGGCGAGGGTGCTGCGAATCGCATGAATTTTGCCGATGGCGCGCATCTCGATACCGACATGATCGTGTTCTCCGCGGGCATTCGTCCGCGTGACGATATCGCGCGTGCGGCCGGTCTCGAGATCGGGCCGCGCGGTGGCATCGTGATCGACGACGCATGCCGCACGAGCGATGCGGATATCTACGCCATCGGCGAATGCGCGCTGTGGCAAGGGCAGTTGTTCGGCCTCGTCGCGCCGGGTTACGACATGGCGCGCATCGTCGCGAAGCAGGTCATTGGCGCGGACGACGCCATGTTCGCGGGCGCGGACATGAGCACCAAGCTCAAGCTGATGGGCGTGGACGTGGCGAGTATCGGCGACGCACATGGCAAGACGCCGGGCAGCCGCTCGTATCAGTTCAGCGACGAGCGCAAGCAGATCTACAAGAAGCTGGTCGTGTCCGATTGCGGCAAGTTCCTGCTGGGCGGCGTGATGGTTGGCGACGCCACTGAATACGGCACGCTTTTGCAGATGATGCTCAACAAGATCGAGCTGCCGGAAGCACCCGAATTCCTGATCTTGCCGCAAAGCGACGGCAAGGCGAAGCCCGGCCTCGGCGTCGAAGCCTTGCCCGATGCCGCGCAGATCTGTTCGTGCAACAACGTGAGCAAGGCGGAAATCTGCGCGGCGGTGTGCGCGGGCGCGACGAGCATCGGCGCGTTGAAGAGCGCATGCAAGGCGGGCGCATCGTGTGGCGGCTGCGTGCCGCTCGTTACGCAGGTGCTGAAGAGCGAGATGAAGCGCCAGGGGCTCGCGGTCAACAACCATATCTGCGAACACTTCCCGTATTCGCGCCAGGAGCTTTATCACATGGCGCGCGTGGAAGGACATCGCACGTTCGGCTCGATGCTCGCGAAGCATGGCAAGGGTCTGGGCTGCGATATCTGCAAGCCTGCCGTGGCCAGCATTCTCGCTTCGTGCTGGAACGAGTTCGTGCTGAAGAAGGAGCATGCGGGCCTGCAGGATTCGAACGACTACTACCTCGCCAACATTCAACGCGATGGCACGTATTCCGTCGTTCCGCGCATGCCGGGCGGCGAAGTCACGCCCGATGGTTTGATCGCGGTCGGACAAGTGGCGAAGAAGTACGGGCTCTATACAAAGATCACGGGCGGCCAGCGCGTCGACATGTTCGGGGCGCGCGTGGAGCAGTTGCCGTTCATCTGGGAAGAGCTGATCGCCGCGGGCTTCGAATCGGGACATGCCTATGGCAAGTCGCTGCGCACGGTGAAGTCGTGCGTCGGTTCGACATGGTGCCGCTATGGTGTCGGCGATTCGGTCGGTCTCGCCATCGCGCTGGAAAACCGCTACAAGGGGCTGCGCACGCCACACAAGATCAAGTTCGGCGTCTCGGGTTGCACACGCGAATGCGCGGAAGCGCAGGGCAAGGATATCGGCGTCATCGCGACGGAGAAGGGCTGGAACCTTTACGTCTGCGGCAACGGCGGCATGAAGCCGCGTCACGCCGAACTGCTCGCATCCGATCTCGACGAAGTCACGCTCATTCGCTACGTCGACCGCTTCCTGATGTTCTACGTGCGTACGGCGGACCGCCTGCAACGTACGAGCGTGTGGCGCGACAACCTCGAAGGCGGCCTCGATTATCTCGTCGATATCGTCGTGAACGACAAGCTCGAACTCGCCGCCGAACTCGAAGCGGAGATGCAACTCGTCGTCGATACGTACGAAGACGAATGGAAGAAGGCCGTCACCGACCCCGAAACGCGCAAGCGCTTCCGTCACTTCGTCAACAGCGACAAGAGCGACGAGAACGTGACCTTCGTGGAAGAGCGCGGCCAGATTCGTCCCGCGACGCCCGAGGAACGCAAGCTGAAGCTGATCGACATTCCTGTCGTCGTCGAAACCGTTTGAGCGCTGGAGACCACCATGAATGACCGCATTGAACAGGACTGGACCGAGATCTGCGCACTCGATGACATCGTGCCCGACACCGGCGTCTGTGCGCTTTTCAAGGGCGCGCAGGTGGCCGTGTTTCATGTGGCGGGCGACGAGCAGAGCGTCTTCGCCATCGACAACTTCGATCCGCATTCGCAGGCGGCGGTGCTCTCGCGCGGTATCGTCGGCAGCTTGGGCGAGCGCATTGTCGTGGCATCGCCGATCTACAAGCAGCACTTCGATCTGCGTACCGGCGAATGCCTCGAAGCGCCGGAGCGCTCCGTGACCGCGTATCGCGCACGCGTGGCGGGCGGCAAAGTGTGGATTGCCGCATGAAGACGGAATATGCGGTTGCGGCTGGCGCGGCCGATGTACCGGTGGTGCAGGCGCGTCAGCGTCTCGTCGTGATCGGCAACGGCATGGCGGGCATGCGCACGGTCGAGGAATTGCTGAAGATCGCGCCCGAGCTGTACGACATCACCGTGTTCGGCGCCGAGCCTTACGGCAACTACAACCGCATTCTGCTTTCGCCCGTGCTTGCAGGCGAGAAGAGCGTGGACGACATCATCCTCAATACGCGCGAATGGTATCGAGCCAATGACATCACGCTGCATGCAGGCGACGCCGTGGTCGGAATCGATCGCGTGCGGCGCATCGTGCGCTCGGCAAGCGGTGTCGAGGTGCGCTACGACCGACTTCTCATAGCGACGGGTTCGAAGCCTTTCATCATTCCCGTGCCGGGTTGCGATCTTCCGGGCGTGATCGCGTTTCGCGACATTCAAGACGTGGAAAAGATGCTGGCGGCATCGCGCGATCATCGTCACGCGGTGGTGATCGGCGGCGGCTTGCTCGGTCTCGAAGCGGCCAACGGTTTGCAACGTCAGGGCATGTCGGTGACGGTCGTGCATTCGAGCGAAAGCCTGATGGACCGTCAACTCGATGCGAGCGCGTCCACGTTGCTCAAGCGTTCGCTGGAAGCCAAGGGTCTGCGTTTCGCGATGGCCGCGAAGACGACGGAGATCGTGGGCGATGAACGCGTGACGGCGGTGCGCTTTGCCGATGGCCGCGAGATCGAAGCCGATCTCGTCGTGATGACCGCGGGCGTGCGTCCCAACATCGCGCTCGCGAAGGAAGCGGGACTGCACTGCGAGCGCGCGATCGTCGTCGACGACACCTTGCAGACTTACGATCCGCGCGTCTATGCAGTGGGCGAATGCGTGCAGCATCGCTCGGCTACGTTCGGTCTCGTGGCGCCGATCTGGGATCAGGCGCGTGTGGCCGGCGCGCATCTCGCCGGCGCGGGACATCGCCGCTATGTGCAGCGCGCGACCGCGACCAAGCTGAAAGTCACGGGCGTCGATCTTTACTCGGCGGGCGATTTCATCGGCGACGATTCGTCCGAAGACCTCGTGCTGCGCGATCCGCGTCGCGGCGTCTACAAGCGTCTCGTGTTGCAGGCGGGCTGTGTGATCGGCGCGGTGCTGTATGGCGACGTGAAAGACGGCGCATGGTATTTCGAGCTGATTCAGAACCGCACGGATGTCTCGCATCTGCGCGGACGTTTGTTGTTCGGCAAGACGCTTTGCGAAGCGCAAGCATAGATATGAACGCGAGAATCCCCATCATTCCGGTTCAGGCGGCTGCCGTTCGCACGACATGTCCTTATTGCGGCGTGGGTTGCGGCGTAGTGGCGACACCGCGCACGGCTATCGACGTGGCGATTGCTGGCGACGAAACACATCCGGCCAACTTCGGCCGCTTGTGCGTGAAAGGCTCGGCACTCGGCGACACGGTGAGCCTCGAAGGACGTCTGCTCAAACCGAAGCTGCGCGACGGTCAAACCGGCGCGCTCGCCGATGTCTCCTGGAGCGATGCCATCGGCACCGTGGCGAGCGGATTCGCTCGCATCGTCGAACGTCACGGTCCGGATGCGGTCGCCTTCTACGTATCGGGGCAATTGCTCACGGAAGACTATTACGTCGCCAACAAGCTGATGAAGGGCTATATCGGCAGCGCGAACATCGATACGAACTCGCGGCTTTGCATGTCGTCGTCGGTGGCGGGACACAAGCGCGCGTTCGGCGAAGACCTCGTGCCGCTGAATTACGAAGACCTCGAACTCGCCGATACCATCGTGCTCGTTGGATCGAATACGGCATGGTGTCATCCAATCCTGTTTCAGCGCATCGTGAAGATGAAGGAAGCGCGGCCAGACGTGAAGATCGTCGTGATCGATCCGCGCCACACGGCAACGTGCGAGATGGCCGATCTGCATCTGCCGCTCAAGCCCGGCAGCGATGTGCGGCTGTTCAACGGCCTGTTCGCGTTTCTGGCGGAGCATGGCGCATCCGATTCCGCTTTCGTCGATGCACACACCAACGGCTTCGATGCCGCGCTCGCGGCAGCAGGACCGTCCGATCTCGCGCAGACCGCGAAGGACTGCAAGCTCGACGCGCACGATCTGATGACCTTTTATCGGCTCTTTGCGCGCACCGAACGCGTGGTGACGGTTTATTCGCAAGGCGTGAATCAATCGAGCGCGGGGACGGACAAAGTCAACAGCATCATCAACTGTCATCTGTTGACCGGACGCATTGGCAAGCCAGGCATGGGACCGTTTTCCTTCACGGGACAACCGAACGCGATGGGCGGGCGCGAAGTGGGCGGCCTTGCCAACACGCTGGCGGCGCATCTCGAACTGGATAGCCCGTTGCATCGCGAGATCGTGCAGACGTTCTGGGCGTCGCCTGCGATTCCCGAACGCGCCGGATTGAAGGCCGTCGATCTGTTCAACGCCATCGAAGCCGGCCGCGTGAAAGCAGTGTGGATCATGGGCACGAATCCGGTCGTGAGTCTGCCGGACGGCGACCGCGTGAAGCGCGCGCTTGCAAAGTGTGAACTGGTGGTGAGCTCGGACATCATCGAGCATACGGATACCAACGCTTGCGCCGATGTGTTGCTGCCCGCGCTCGGCTGGGGCGAGAAGGACGGCACCGTGACCAACTCGGAGCGCCGTATCTCGCGGCAGCGCGCGTTTCTGCCGGCACCGGGCGAAGCGCGCGCCGACTGGCGGATCATGTGCGATGTCGCGCGTCGCATGGGCTTTGCGGGCTTCGACTTTCAGGCGCCGCATGAAATTTTCGATGAACACGCGCGTTTGAGCGCGTATCGCAACGACACGGAGACGGGCGTTTATCGCGCATTCGACATCGGCGGACTAACGCAACTCGGAGAGCAAGATTACGACCTGCTCGAACCCGTGCAATGGCCGCTGCGCTCGAAAGACGACACCGGCAGCGCGCGCCTTTTCGAGCAACGACGCTTCAGTCATGCCGATGGGCGCGCGCGTTTCATCGCGACGCCGCCGCGCGATCCGGTCAACGCGCCCGATGCCGACTATCCGCTCATTCTCAACACGGGCCGCGTGCGCGACCAATGGCACACGATGACGCGCACCGGGCGTTCGGCGAAGCTCGCCGGGCATATCAGCGAATCGTTCATCGACATGCATCCGCAGGACGCGCTTGCATACGGCGTGCGCGAAGGAGAGCTCGCGCGCGTGACGAGCCGCTGGGGTTCGATGATCGCGCGTGTTCAATTCGGCGGCGGCATGTCGCGCGGCAGCGTGTTCGTGCCGATCCACTGGAACGATCAGGTTGCCTCGGATGCGCGCGTCGGCGCGGTGGTGAATCCGGTCGTCGATCCGGTATCGGGCGAGCCCGAGTTCAAGCACACGCCTGTGTCGATCGAGCAATTCCACGTGACATGGCACGGCTTCGCGCTTTCGCGACGCGCGCCCGCGCTCGATTCCGTCACGCACTGGACGCGCGTGCACGGCGCGCGTTTCGTGCGCCATGAACTGGCGGGACGCAATCGTTTCGATGCCGCGCATGACGATCATTACGACTGGGCGCGCGCGCTCTTTCGCATTGACGATCCGCATGCGGACTGGATCGAATACGAGGACAAAAGTGCGGGCGTGTATCGCGCGGCGCATGTGGTGAACGATCGCATCGAAAGTTGCGTGTTCGTTTCCGAGCGCCCCGACTTGCCTGCGCGCGCTTGGCTTGCGAGTCTCTTCGATAAAGAGCGTCTCGACGATGAAGACCGCGCGAGCCTTTTGCTCGGCCAGCCGATTGGCAAGGGCGAGGACACAGGACCGACAGTCTGCTCGTGCTTCGGCGTCGGGCGCAATACGATCTGCAAGGCGATTCAGGACAAGGGTCTGAAGACGGCCGCAGAGGTCACCGCTTGCGTGAAGGCTGGCGGCAACTGCGGATCGTGCGTGCCGGAGTTGAAGAAGCTGATCGTCGAAACGGAGATGGCTCGGTTGAGCACGGTTTGATTTGTCATTGACGGCTGCGGCAAGAAGCGGGCGCCTCGGCGCCCGTTCTTACTTCATGCCGTCTTCCAATAAGCGCCCTGTGAGCGTTGTCGAACCAAACATCTGACGAATCAGCTCGATTTCAGCGCATATGTTGGTTCCCCCGCCAATTCCTTTCGCGATTCTCCTTACAGTCCTTTCCCACAGGCGCATCGACAAAAATGAGCGTCAGCGGGCATCGTCGAATGGCTATAGGGATTGAAACGAAGGCACGGTTATTTCGGATGGCGAATGAGTTTCTTGGTGACGCTTCCACGCTATAGGGCACACGAAGCGAAGCTTGCCGCCATTGCAATAGCCATTGCAATAGCCATTGCAATAGCCATTGCAATAGCCATTGCCATTGCCGCGACGAAACCGACGTCGCAAACCGCTCGGTAACACCGTTGGAACTCCGGAGGCAACCAGGCAAGGTGGCGTTTCTGGAGCATGGAGATGTGCTTCACAGCCGTCTCTTCTTTTTGGGTTGGCTCGGATGTGGATACATCGGAAGGGCCAACCCTTTTTTTTGACATTGCGGGAAAGCACCGCGAGAACAATCAGCCTGTGGAATGCTGTTCCGAAAGGCCCATCGCAATGCGCGCCTGCTGCGCATGCTCGGCGGATAACGGCGCCCCGGCCGATGCTCCGCCTTCGCTCATGGGCCGATGCTCATTGCCGAATCGCGCCACCGAGAACGCGAATGTGTTGATGCCCTTGGCACTCGTCGCCGATACCGTGCCGCGATGCATTTCCGCCACCGCCTTCACGATAGCCAGTCCCAGCCCGTGATTCTCCCGGCTGTTGGTGCGCGAGCTTTCGGCGCGATAGAAACGATCGAACAGATGCTCCATGACAGGCGGCGCGATCTGCTCGCCGGGATTAGCCACCGCGATCCGCACGCGCCCATGCTCGCGCGCGATGTTGACCGAGATAGTCGCGCCCGGCGCGCAATGCTGAATGGCGTTCATCACGAGATTGGAAAGCGCGCGGCCGAATAGCGACGTGTTGACGAAGGCGCGTGCATCGCCGCTTGCCGTCGCGCGCACTTGCGCTTCTTCGAGCGGTATCTCCAGAAACTCCAGCGTGCGGCTCACTTCCGCCGCGAGCGACACTTCGACGAGCCCCGTTGCGCGTTCGCCCTGATCGGCACGCGCGAGGAACAGCATGTCGTTGATGATCGCGCGCACGCGCTCGAACTCTTCGAGATTCGACTGCAACGTATGACGTAATTCTTCGATCGGCCGGTCGCGCGTGAGCGCCACTTCCGTCTGGCCGATGAGAATGGTGACGGGCGTGCGCAACTCGTGCGCGACATCCGCATTGAACGATTCGAGCCGTCCATACGCGTGATCGAGCCGTTCTAGCGCGCCGTTGAATGACTTCGCGAGGTCTTCGAGTTCAAAGGGCAACGAGCGCGTGTTGAGCCGCTGCGAGCGATTGTTCGGACTTACGTTCTGCGCGTCGCGTGTCAGACGCGTCAAGGGCGCAAGGCCCAGTCGCGCCACCGAATAGCTGAGGAACAACACGGCGACCGTGGCGAGCGCCGTCAATGCGGCAAGCGCAAGCCCGAAGGCGCGCATGGTCCGCACGTTCGGCGAACAGTCCACGGCCACGAAAAGCTGCAACGGCGGACGGTCCATATACGGCGGAATGGTCAGCGTGGTCATGAGCATTTCATACGCGCGGCCTTCGGGCTGGAAGTGCCCGTAATGGTCCTGCACGCGCTTGATCTGATCGCGCAAGGGCGGCGCGCCGTAGTTATAAAGCCCGTCGTTGCTGGCCACGGCGAACATCGTGGAGCCGTCACGCGGCGTGATGTCCGCGAGCTTCTCCTTGGCCATCTTCCACTTGTCGGGGTTCGATACGTGCGAGACGATCAGCCGTGCGATCTCCGCGCGATTGTCGAGCGAGTCGCGCAGATGCTGTTCGAGCTGCACACGCAGCACGAGAAAAAGCCCGGTGCCCACGAGCGCAAACACGAACAACGCGACGACCGCGAACATGACCGCAAGCCGCCGCGCAATGGATCGCTGCGAGCGCGGTTCGCCGTCGCCGGATTTGGCCCACTGCACGTTCATGATGTTCTCGCGTCTTCCCTGGTTTCCCGCGTGTCGCGTGCTTCGCGCACTTCGAGCACGTAGCCCATGCCGCGCACGGTATGCAGGAGTTTGGTGCGAAACGGCCCGTCGAGCTTGGCACGCAGCCGCTTGATGGCGGTTTCCACCACGTTGGTATGACTTTCGAAATCCACTTCCCAGACGAGTTCGGTGATGGCCGTCTTCGACAGGATATCCCCATGACGGCGCGCGAGCACGCTCAGCAGCTGAAATTCCTTCGCGGTGAGATCGAGGCGCACGCCGTCACGCGTGGCGCGTCTGCCGATCAGATCGACGTAAAGATCGCCCACGGAAATGAGCGTGGATTCCTGCGCGCGCGTGCGCCGTGCGAGCGCGTGCAGTCGCTCGACGAGTTCGAGAAACGAAAAAGGCTTGGTGAGATAGTCGTCCGCGCCCTCGCGCAGACCGCGCACACGGTCATTGATATGATCGCGCGCCGTGAGCATGATGACCGGCGTCGACTTCTGCAGACGCAGCGCCTTCAGCACCGCGAAGCCATCGCGGCGCGGCAGCATGACATCGAGCACGACCACGTCGTAATCGTATTCGATGGCCAGATGCGTGCCTTCCTCGCCGTCCATCGCTACATCGACGACCCAGCCTTGCTCGGTCAGTCCGGAGCGCAGGTAATCGACTACCTTGTGTTCGTCTTCCACTATCAGGACTTTCATGCCTGCCTCTTCAAGGGGTTTGCTTACCGCTCGCTTGCTTATTGTTATAGGTGATTACTATACGATCCTCACGTCTAACATGCTTGCATCGAACCGCCATTCAACGCGATGATTCCTTGACGCTCTGATTCGATGCACCCTGTTCCTGCGCCGCGTCATGCACGTCCCATCCGCCGCCCAGCGCCTTGACGAGCGCGACAGACGTGGTGTGTTGCTGGCCACGTATCTGCACATCCTGGCGCTCGCTCGTGAGCAATTGCTGCTGTGCGGTGATCACGTCGAGATAAGCGACGAGGCCGCCCGAATATCGATCATTGGCAAGCGAAAGCAGACGCTGCGAGTCGACCACGGCCGCATGCGATTGCTTCGCCGCGCCATCCAGCACCGATAACCCGACGATACCGTCCTGCACCTGCTGGAACGCGCCGAGAACGGTCTGACGATAATTCGCCTCAGCCGCCACGTAGCCTTCGCTCGCGAAGTCGACGGCAGCGGAACGCCGGCCGCCATCGAACACGACCTGGCTCGCCATGGTGCCGATGGTCCACAAGAGGCTTGGCGCGGAGATGAGACTCGAGAACGCGGTGCTCTCCCAGCCGACGTTACCGTTCAAGGTCAGGCTCGGAAAGAATGCAGCCTTGGCGACGCCGATCTGCGCATTCGCCGACGCCATCGAACGCTCCGCCGATGCCACATCCGGCCGGCGTTGCAGCACGTCGCTCGGCAGGCCGAGCGGTATCGACGGCACCGGACGATCCTTGATGTCCGCCGCGATGGAGAACTGCGGCGCGGGCGTGCCGACGAGCGCCGCAATGGCGTGTTCGTATTGCGCGCGCTGGTTCAGCAGCAGTTGCGCCTGCACGCGTGTCGAGTCGAGTTGCGACTGCTGTTGCAGTACGTCGAGACCGGATACCGCGCCCAGATCGTGCTGCGAGGTCACGTAATCGAGCGCTTTCTTTTGCAGCCCCACGGAGCGATTCAGCACGTCGATCTCGGCATCGAGTTCGCGCATCGAGAAATAGCTGCTCGCGAGTTCCGTGGTGAGAACGAGCCGCGCGTTGGCGAGGTCGTCGCGCGATTGTTCCGCCGTTGCCTGTGCGCCTTCCACTTCGCGGCGAATGCGTCCGAACAGATCGAGGTCATAGCTCACGGAAGGCGCGAGCTTGATGTCGTTCTGAACCGTGCTCATGACCGGCGTGTTGTAGCTCGTGACCGGACGATTCTTCGATACGCGCAGACGGTCGGCCTGTGCGCCGAGATCCACCTCGGGCAGCGCGAGCGATGAGGTTTGCGCGAGCGTTGCGCGGGCCTGTTCGTAATGCGCGACGGCGGCCGCGAGCGTCTGATTCTGCGCGAGTGCTTGCGTCTCCAGCGTGTTCAGCGTGGCGTCGTCATAGCCCGTCCACCAGTCGAGCGCGAGCGGCGCGTGCGAAGGTTCGCCGACTCGCCAGTACGAGTCGGTTTGCCAGTCGGGCGGCGTCTCGGCGACGGGGCGCTTGTAATCGGGGCCGACGGTGCACGCCGCAAGCATCGTCAACATGCCGATGGCAACGATGCCTCTCATGACGCGGCCTTCTGATTCGGAGTCTGCGGATCGTGCTGATTCTGCTGCTTCTGCGGCTGGACCACGACATGATCGCCGTCCGCAATGGAATCGCTCGGATTGATGATGATCTTGTCGGTCGGCTCGATACCGCTCTCGAGTTCGAGCGACTGCCCGAGATCCTGCGCGATCACGATCTTGTTCAGATGCACATGGCCGTTCGAGTCGACCACCGCGACGCGCGGTCCTTCCGCACGGAAGAGCAACGCATTGCCCGGCACGAGCAGGCGTGCATGGACGACGGCTGGCACGGCGACCTGCACATAGGCGCCGGGACGCAGGCGCTGATCGGCGTTGGGCAGCGTGACTTCGACTTGCAGCGAACGCGTGGGCACGTCGATCGCGCCGGAGATATGCGTGATCTTGCCGTGGAACTGCTGACCGGGAAGCTCGGCCTGCATCACGACCACCGACTGACCGACCGACACGTTCTGCGCATACGCCTGCGGCAACTGCACGAACACGCGCAGCGGGTCCGACTGCGCGAGCGCAAAGAGCGCGCGGCTTGCGCCACTGCCCGCGTCGATGAGATCGCCGACATCGACGTTGCGCTGCGTGACCACGCCTGCAAACGGCGCGACGATGCGCTTGAACGATTCGAGCTGACGCAGACGCTTCACGTTGGCGTCCGCGGCGGCGAGATTGGCCACGTCCTGGTTATACGTGCTCTGACGTTCGTCGAGTTCCTGCTGCGAGACGGCATCGCGCTGACGCAGTTGTTGCCAGCGTTGCAGCGAGCTTTTCGCAAGGCCCAGGCTCGATGCTGTCTGATCGCGTTGCGCGACCGCCTGCGCGAGCTCCTGATCGATTTCAGGGGTATCGAGATCGGCGAGCAACTGGCCTTGCTTCACGCGTGTGCCGATATCCGCGTACCAGTGCAGCAGATAACCCGTCGCGCGCGCATAAATCGGCGATTCGACGAAGCCGCGCAGCGTACCCGGCAAGGTCGTGTTGCCGCCGCCATCGGTCTGCGTTGGCGCGACCACGTTGACGTATTGCTGGGCGTTCTGTTGCGTGCGCGTGACGACCGAGCGGTTGTGAATCATGTCGCTGATCACGGTGCGCGCCGCGCCGAGCGCGAGCAGCGCAAGCACGATCACGAGCGCGATCTTCGCGCGTTTCCATTCGACATGGCGCGGTGGCAGCGCGGGTCCTTCATTCGGATCACGCGCGGGAATCGCGAGCGAGGCGTGGTTCTTTTCAGTCATGTTCGTCGGAGTGCCTGGATTGAATTCAGTGCTGCGTGTTCGTGTCGTCGGACTGCGCTTCGCCGTGCGATTTCTGGCCTTTGCGTTCCGCGCGTTTAGCAAGGCGCGCGTGAATACCCGCGAAGACGAGCGGCACGAAGAACAGCGTGGAAACCGTGGCAAACAGCAAGCCGCCGATCACCGCGCGGCCGAGCGGCGCGTTCTGTTCGGCGCCTTCGCCGAGACCGAGCGCCATTGGAATCATGCCGATGATCATCGCGAAGGCCGTCATCAGCACCGGGCGAATACGGCTTGCGCCTGCTTCGAGCGCGGAGGCGAGCGGCGGCACGCCCGCTGTCAGACGTTGCCGCGCGAACGACACCATTAAGATACTGTTGGCGGTGGCGACGCCCATCGTCATGATCGCGCCCGTGAGTGCGGGCACGGACAGATGCGTGCCGGTGAGAAACAGCATCCAGACGATACCCGCGAGCGCCGCCGGCAACGCGCTCACGATGATGAGCGGATCGACCCACGACTGGAAGTTGACGACGATAAGCAAATACACCAGCACGATCGCCATGGCCACGCCAACGCCCAGCCCGAAGAACGATGTACGCATGGTCTCGACCTGACCACGCACGTTGATCTGCGTGCCGCGCGGAAGCGTGCGGCGCGCTTCATCGACGAGATGATTCACCTGACGGGCCACGCTGCCGAGGTCGTTTCCTTCCACGCTCACGAAGAGATCGATCACGGGGCGGATGTTGTAGTGCGAGACTTCCGCGAACTGATTCTGCGGCGAGACACGCACGAGGTTGCCGAGCAATTGCGTCGGTCCCGTGAGCGAGGCAGACACAGGCGTGCGCAAGAGTTCGTCGACCGATGAAACCTGATACTGCGGCGTCTGTACCGCGAGGTTGTATTCCACGCCATTCTTCGGGTTGAACCAGAATCCCGGCGACGTTTGCGAGCTGCCCGATAGTGAAACGAGCACGTTCTGCGCGACATTGCTTGCCGAGAGATTGAGCTGCTGCAGACGCGTGCGGTCCATGGTCAGGTTGATGACGGGTTCGTCGAGCTTTTGCTGGATGTGCGTATCCACGTTGCCGGGAATCATGCGGATCTGCTTCATCAGCTTGGCGGCGACCTGAAAGTTAGCTTGCTGATTCTGGCCTTGAATCTGCACGTCTACGGCGGCGGGCAAGCCGAAGTTCAGAATCTGCGTGACGATATCCGCGGGCTGAAAGAAGAACTCCACGCCGGGGAATTTCTGCGGCAAGAGCGCGCGCAGTTCATCGATATATTTTTCGGTCGGCGCGTGATCTTCTTTCAACGCGACCTGTATCTCGCCGTCGAGCGTACCGATGGTGCCCGAGTTGCTGTACGAGAGATTGATACCGCTATAGGGCAGGCCGAGATTGTCGAGGATGGTATCGAGCTCATCGGCGGGCACGACCTGACGCACGACCTTCTCGACTTCATCGGCGAGACGCGCGGTTTCCTCGATACGCGTGCCCGTTGGAGCACGCATGTGCATGCGGATGTCGCCGGCATCGACCGTGGGAAAGAAGTCCTGGCCGAGCACGAACACCAGCGCGGTGGATATGAGACAGAAGCCGAGAAAGAGCGAACCATAGAGCCGCCGCTTCACGAGCAGGCTGCTCAGAATCACGATGTATGCGGCGCGCATGCGCTCGAAGCCGTGATCGAACCGGCGATGCAGCCGCATGAAGAGATTCGGCTTCTTTTTGGCATCGGGTGCATGCGCGTGGCCCATCAGCAGCATGGCGAGCGTCGGCACGAGCGTCCGAGAAAGAATGTACGACGCGATCATGGCGAACACCACGGCTTCCGCGAGCGGCACGAACAGGAACTTCGCCACGCCGGTCAGGAAGAACATCGGCACGAACACAATACAAATACACAGCGTCGAGACGAGCGCGGGCACGGCAATTTCGCCCGCGCCTTCGAGAATCGCTTCGTGCAGATCGGTGCCCATGTGCAGATGGCGTTCGATGTTCTCGATGGTGACGGTGGCGTCGTCGACGAGAATGCCCACCGCGAGCGCGAGCCCGCCCAACGTCATGATGTTGATGGTTTGCCCGAGCGCATGCAGCACGATCAACGACGAGAGAATGGACAACGGAATCGAGATCGCGATGATGCAGGTGCTGCGCCAGTTGCCGAGGAAGAGCAGGATCATGGCGGCCGTGAGCGCGGCGGCGATCAGCGCTTCGCGCACCACGCCCTGCACGGCGGCTTTCACGAACACCGATTGATCGAAGAGCGCGGTGATCTTGATGTCTTCCGACAACGACGAACGCGCTTGCGGCAAGAGACCCTTCAACGTGTTGACGATAGAGAGCGTCGATGAATCGCCGTTCTTCAGCACCGAGATCAGCACGCCGCGCCGGCCATCCTGACGCACGACGTTGGTCTGCGGCGAGAAGCCATCGCGCACGTGCGCCACTTCACGCAGATAAGTCGTCGCGCCGTTCACGGTTCGCACGGGCAGGTCGTTGAGGCCTTCCACGGTGGTCGGTGAACCGTTCATGTTGATGGTGAATTCTTTCGGCCCGATCTTCGCCGTGCCGGTCGGCAGAATCAGGTTCTGCGCGTTGACGGCGCTGACCACATCGGTTGGCGTCAGGCCTTTGGCGAGCAGCGCGCGCGTGTCGAGGTCGATGGAGATGAGACGCGACTTCCCGCCATACGGATACGGCACCGATGCGCCGGGAATGGTCACGAGCTGTGGGCGCAGGAAGTTGAGCGCCGTATCGTTGAGCGATTGCTCCGACTCCTTAGGACTCGACAATCCAAGCTGGATCACCGGAATGCTCGACGCCGAATAACTGATGACGAGCGGCGGCGTTGCGCCGGGCGGCATCTGCTTGAGCTGCGCCTGTTCGACGGCCACCGTCTGCGCGATCGCCGTCTGAATGTTCGCGGTCGGCTGCAAAAACAGCTTGATGATGGCGATACCCGGCAACGACTGCGACTCGATATGCTCGATGTTGTTGACGGTGGTCGTGAGACTGCGTTCGTTCACGGACGTGATGCGGTTGGCCATGTCCTCGGACGAGAGGCCCGTGTACGTCCAGATGATGCTGACAACCGGAATGTTGATCTCCGGAAGTACGTCCACCGGCGTCGTCAGAATGACGAATGGCGTGGCCAGCAGGATCATGATGGCCATTACGATGAACGTATAAGGCCGCTTCAGCGCTACGTTGACAATCCACATTGAGGCGTTCGGAAGAGCGAGGGAGGGACGCAGGTGCTTTCACGCGCGGGACGAGTCTCGAAGGCGGGTCGGTGAGTCGCCTTCGGTGCCCTATGGTAGTGGCAACGTACCAACGAGATAATGACGCGAAAATGGCGATTTCGTCATCTTGCGTGAAATGAAAGGCGTGTGTAATCCTAAGCGCTCGAAAGGAAAGCCGGCAGCGCGCAATGGAAGGTGAACGTAATCGGAAAGTACGTCGATGCATCGCGCGAAAGGCAATGCGAGTACCGCAGTGAGACGGCGCGGGATCGCTTCAATTCAGCGGAAGCCGCGCTGGCCTCGTTCGGAATGGCGTGACTGTTGAATGACGTTATTGCGGAGTCTGGCCGAGCGGCGTGGTCGTCATGGTCGGTTGTCCCGACGCGGACGAGCCTTCCGACGATGCGCCATACGACGGGTTCGAGACCTTCTGTTCGGCGGCCTGGATATCGTTCGGGTAAAACGCATCGCGCTCCGACGGGTTGTAGCCGGCTTGTTCGACCTTGACGAGATCCTGTCTGACCTGTGCACGGGTGAGTCCTTCGCTTTGAGCAAAGGCGGCAAGTGGCGCTGCGGCCAACGTAACGATAGCGATGCGAGCGAGTAGTTTCATGGCGAACTCCCTGAAAAGTTAAGGACGATTCGCGGCGTGCGGTTTCGTGGTTTCGAGCGTCATGAAGCTCGTTACACCCACCACCGCCACGGCACCGATTCTATGTCTCGCACCGTGACGAGATGCTGGCGGTCAAATGGCGCTTTGGTCAGATTGAAGCGGGCGCTGTCACAAACGTTTTCGCCTGTGGCGGCAAGCGCCCGATGATAGACTCGCGAGCTTCGAGCGTCCTGTAAGACAAAGGCATGGTTCGTTTCAGTGACGCTCGCTTTCGTTCAAACATCTTTCGTTCAAACATCGACACCGGGACCGTCAATTGCCGTTCAAGCTGCCGACCACGGCCACCGCGCCATTCTGTCCGTCTGAAGTCAAAGGCTCCGTCGCCGTCGCGCCTGGCGCGTCGTTCTGGAAAAAGCTGCTGCAGTTCGCGGGGCCGGGGCTGCTCATCTCCATCGGTTATATGGACCCGGGCAATTGGGCCACCGATATCGAAGCCGGATCGCGCTATGGCTACGACCTGCTTTTCGTGGTCGTGCTTTCGAGCCTTGCGGCGATGGTGCTGCAATGTCTGTCGATGCGCCTCGGCATTGTCACCGGACGCGATCTCGCGCAGCTATCACGCGAACGCTACGCAAAGCCCGTCGCTCATGCGCAATGGGCGCTCGCCGAACTCTCGATCATCGCGTGCGATCTCGCCGAAGTGCTCGGCGGTGCGCTCGCGTTTCACTTGCTATTCGGCTGCTCGCTGATGTGGGGCGTGATCTTCACCGCGTTCGATACGCTCATCGTGCTCGGTCTCAAGGGCAAGAACTTTCGCGATCTCGAAGCCATCATGCTGGGTTTGATTGCGACCATCGGGCTTGGTTATATTGTCGAGCTCGTGCTCGTGAAGCCGCATTGGGCTTCGGTCGCCGCAGGTCTCGTGCCTTCGATCAGCCTCTTCTCGCAGCGCGAGCCGCTGTATCTCGCCATCGGCATTCTCGGGGCAACCGTGATGCCGCATAACCTCTATCTGCATTCGTCGATCGTGCAAACGCGCGTGGTTCAGCGCGATAAGAAGAGCCTGGCGTCGGCGATCGGCTTGTCGCGCATCGACACTATCGTCGCGCTCGTGCTTGCGTTGCTCATCAACGCGGCAATTCTGATTCTCGCGGCATCGGCGTTTCATGCGACAGGGCATACCCAAGTCACCGAGATCGAAGATGCCTACAAGCTGCTGGCGCCTATCGTCGGCACCGGGCTGGCCGCGGTTCTATTCGCGGTGACGCTATTCGCTTCGGGACAAAGCTCGACGTTTACCGGCACCATCGCGGGCCAAGTCATCATGGAAGGCTTCCTGCACTTGAAGATTCCGTGCTATCAGCGGCGTTTCATCACGCGTGCGCTCGCGCTCGTGCCCGCGCTGATCGGCGTGTATGCGATGGGCAACGGCGCGGTCGGCAAGCTGCTGGTCGCGAGTCAGGTCGTGCTGAGCCTGCAATTACCGTTTGCATTGTGGCCGCTCATTCGCATGACGAGCGATCGGACGCTGATGGGCGAGTTCGCCAATGCCATGACCACGAAGCTGCTGGCGTGGCTCTTGTTCGTCGTGATCAGCGTGGCGAATGTGTGGCTCGTCGTGCAGACCGTGAGCGACTGGCTTTCCTGAGCGCACAAAAGAAAGCGCCATGCACGCGTGATTCGTGCATGGCGCATCTGTCGATGAAGGCTGGAGGTTACTTGACCACCGCTGCCGGTGCGGTCGATTTCGCCGCCACGGCCGCCGGAATCGCGGTTTCGGGAGGCAAGGTCTGATCCACCGTCGTGCGGCCGCCATCGCGGAAGAATGCCTGTTCCGCAGCCTTGTTCAGCACGAGAATACTGATACGGCGGTTGGTCGGTTCGTCGGCAACGTCCTTATTGAGCGGCAGTGCATCGGCGAGACCGCGCACCTGAAGAATCTTGCTTTCCTTCATGCCGCCGCTGACCAGCGCCCGGCGCGCGGAGTTGGCACGCTCGCTCGACAGCTCCCAGTTCGAGTAGCCCGTCTGATTGCCGGAATAGGGCACGGCGTCCGTGTGACCGGCGATAGACACGCGGTTATCGACGTCATTCAACGACGCGCCGATATTCGTGAGAATCGTCGTCACGTAGCTTTCGAGCTTGAAGCTGCCCGACGCGAACATGGGCCGCTTGAGCGAATCGACAATCTCGATACGCAAGCCTTCGCTCGTGATCGCGATCCGAATCTGATCCTTGAACGCTTTCAGTGCAGGCGTCTGTTCGATCAGCGCTTGCAGCTTCTGCTTCAGTTGCTGCAGGCGCTGCATGTCGTCCGCGGCGACGGCGGCACGCGCGATTTGTGGCGGCACTGGCTGCGTCTGGCTCTTCTTGCCTTCGCCGGGACGCGTGCTCGACAGATCGCGTCCGCCGCCTGGAATCACGCTCGTGTGCGCGGATGCGCCGCCGTCGTTGCCGAAGAGCGCGGAGAGCGGTGTGTTGAAGTAGTCCTCGATGCCTTCCTTGTCGTACTTCGACGTGGAGCCCAGCAGCCACATCAAGAGAAAGAAGGCCATCATCGCGGTGACGAAGTCGGCGTAAGCAATCTTCCATGCGCCGCCATGATGACCGTGTCCGTGCGCCTTCTTCTTGCGGCGCACGATGATGGTCGGCGCGAGCACGGATTGCAGCGGATCGCGTGAAGGTTTCTCAGCCATGAACGTGTTTTCCGGTAATGAGCGCGAGCGGCTTTAGGCGGACTTCGGCATCTTGGTGGCGCGCACGGCGTCGTCCAGTTCCTTGAAACTCGGACGGTCCGCCGTGAAGAGCACCTTGCGGCCGAACTCGACGGCGATGGTCGGCGCGTAGCCGTTCATCGACGCGAGCAACACGGACTTCACGCACTGGAACGGCTTGGCTTCGGCCGCGCCCTTTGCGTTGAGCAAGTCAGCGAGCGGTCCGAAGAAACCGTATGCGAGCAGAATGCCGAGGAAGGTTCCGACGAGCGCACCCGCGATCATCTCGCCGAGCACGGCGGGCGCGGCGCCGACCGAGCCCATGGTGTGCACCACGCCCATCACCGCCGCGACGATACCGAACGCCGGCAAGCCGTCCGCCATCTTCTGAATTGCGTTGCCGGCAATCGCGCTTTCGGTGTGATGCGTTTCGAGTTCTTCGTCCATCAGGTCCTGCATTTCCATCGCGTTGACGTTGCCTGCGGACATCATGCGCAGATAGTCGACGATGAATTCGAGCAGATGATGATCGTTCATCACGTGTTCGTACTTCTGGAACACGGGGCTGGCTTCGGGAGCATCGACGTCGGCTTCGAGCGCCATCATCCCTTCCTTGCGGGCCTTTTGCAGCAGCTCATAGAGCAGCGCGATCAGCGCAAGGTATTTCTCTTTCGTGTAGGCGCCGCCCTTAAAGGCCTTCGGCAGACCTTGCAAGGTCTTCTTGAGCGTTGCGGTCGGATTGGACACGACGAACGCGCCGATTGCCGCCCCGAAAATACACAGCAACTCGAACGGCTGAACCAGCGCCGCCAGATGCCCGCCGACGCCGATAAAACTCCCGATCACCGAACCGATGACCACTACCCAACCGATAATGACAAACATGATCTCTCCGCAAGAAGTCAGGGCGTCGCGAGCACTGCGAGCTCGACATGAGACACGCACGGCACGCGAAACTTTATTGGCTTGTTGATGGCTTTTAACGGCGCGGACCACCCGAGATTTAGGGTTACGCGCGCAAAGATTTCTGCGCAATGGTTTGCGAGGTAAATGTTACGACGGCATTCGACGCAACTTTGACCGGTCATTACGCGTCAGGTAATGGATCGCGGATGGACGAATCGACTAACATCGGCGGCATGAATTCGACTTTTGCGTTCGTTGCATCGAGTGTCGCGCCGCCCGCGACGGTCGGCGCGCTGTTGCGTGAATGGCGCCAGAAACGGCGCATGAGCCAGCTCGACCTGGCTGGCGATGCTGAGGTATCGACGCGTCATCTGAGTTTCATCGAATCAGGGCGATCGTTGCCGAGCCGCGAGATGCTCATGCGCCTGGCCGAGCAACTCGATGTGCCGCTGCGCGAGCGCAATACGCTTCTGATGGCGGCGGGTTATGCGCCGCTATATCGCGAACGCCCGTTCGCCGATCCGCAACTCGATGCCGCGCGCCGTGCCGTCGAACTCGTGCTCAAGGGACACGAGCCGTATCCGGCGTTGGCCGTCGATCGTCACTGGACGATGATTGCTGGCAACGCCGCCGTGTCGGCGCTGGTTGCGCTCGCGGCGGATGCGTCGCTAATCGCCCCGCCCGTGAACGTGCTGCGCTTGTCGCTGCATCCGCAAGGCTTGGCTCACGCAATCGAGAATTGGCACGAATGGCGCGCGCATCTACTGGCGCGTGTGCGTCGGCAGATCGAGGTTTCTGGAGACGCCACGCTCGCTGCGCTGCTCGTGGAACTCGAGGCTTATCCAACGCCGCCGCATGCCGGCAAGGCGAGGAGTGCCGAACTCGATCCCGTGGTCGTGCCGCTGCGCCTCTTGACGCCGCACGGCACACTGTCGTTTCTGAGCACGACGACGGTATTCGGCACGCCGGTGGACATCACGCTATCCGAGTTGGCGATCGAGGCCTTTTTTCCCGCCGACGAATTTACGGCTACTGCGCTCGCGGAGATGTCGTTGCGCTCACGGCCATCAGCTTACAAAATTGAACCTGACGACGCGGCGCGAATCAATGAATGAGCACGCGGCGTTTTAGCGAAGCGGCTAACCATGGCTTTTGTCCAACCAACGCGGAAGACAGCGATGATTCAAACATTCGAACAAGTAATCGGCGGGCAAAGCATGCAGTTCTGCGCGAGTATCGCGGACGGCGGCGGTCCCCGGCGCGTCATCATCAGCCGGGCGGATTCGGCGGAATCGCTCGTGATCGTGGAGGCGGGCGGCATTATCGGTGCCATCAAAGCGGAAGTCGAGGCGCCGGATACGTTCGTCGCGGATGCCGTGAAGCGGGCGCAGGAGGAAGGCTTGATCGAGCGCGCCCTGCAGACGGGTGCCGTGCAAACTACGAATTTGTAATTCTGGTTTAGACGGCAACAACGCCCGCGCGGCGATCTTCGGTCGCGCGGGCGTTGTGCTTTCTGTGTTTGGATGATAGTGCGAGCCACATAGCGCGCTGCTTAGGCTCTCGGCCTGCCGTCTCTGCGGTCAGTTAGGCGTGACCTCGACCGGCGCCGGCATTCAGCGGAGTCGCGCGATCCATTTCACGAAAGCAGCGCGGATCGAACAACGCGCGCCTTCAAAGGCGCGGCTGCCCATTCCTCGGATCGGCGGGAACGAGTGGCGTCGCTGAATCCGGGCCATCGGGCATGTCCGGATCGTCGGGGTTCGGCGCCGCGTCGGGGTCGAGCAGCTTGTCCGGGTCCGGTTCCATCGGCTCTTCGGGTGAGCGGGGCATCGTCGACATGATCAGGTGTTCTCCAGAGTATGCAGTTCGTGTGTGACCGGCACGGTTTCGTCGATGCCGGGCGTCCCTCATGCGTCTGCAACGCGCGTTCCCGAGTCTCGTCGCATTATTCCGTCGCCTGCCGTGCCGCGCTCATCGGGCGATTGCCACGCGCATCGCGCACGAGAAACCCGCTGAAGCAAGCGCAGACTAGAAGCGCGACGGATATGCCCGCCGACCAGCGCACCGCATCGACGATCTGCGCCGTTGCCGCGCCGCCTTCGCCATGTCCCGCGAGCGCGCCGAATGCCGCCACGCCGATTGCTCCCGCCGCCTGCCGCGCCGTATTCAGTACTGCGGACGCCGTGCCCGCGCGCTCCTGACCGACCGTGCCGAGAAGCGCGGTGGTCATTGCCGGAACCGCGACGCCCATGCCGGTTGGAATCAGGAGGAACGGCACGATGAGCGCGAGCGTGGGCGTGTGGGCATCGACGAAAACGAGCGCCGCGAAACCGGCGGCGTCGATGAGCGCGCCGGCGATCATCGGCGCACGCGAGCCGAAACGCGCGACGACCGGTCCGCTCGCCAGATTCGACAGCAGAAAGCCGCCCGTCAGCGGCAGAAAAGCGAGACCGGTCTGCAAGGGCGTATGTCCGAGCACGCGCTGCAAATACAGACTCAGCACGAACACCATCCCATAGTAGGTAAGATTCACGCCGATACCGAACACCACCGCCGCGCTGAAGGTGCGATCCTTGAAGAGCGCGAGCGGCAGCATCGGCGAACGTGTGCGGCCTTCGATCACGACGAACGACGCGCCCGCCAGCAACGCCAGCGCAACCCCGCCGAGCACGAGCGGATGCGTGAGTCCGAGCGGCCGCATCTCGATGACCGCGCCGACGAGCGCCGTGAGCGCGATCACGGCAAGCGCCTGACCGGGCAGGTCGATACCGCGCGCGCCGCGACCGCTTCCAGGTTGCGCGGGTGTTTCGAGCACCCACGCGAACGTCGCCGCTATGCCCGCCGCGCAGATCGGCACGTTCACCCAGAAGATGCTGCGCCAGCCGAACGCCGCGATCAGCACACCGCCGACGATCGGCCCGGCCGCGATCGAAATCGAGCCCGCAGCCGTCCACAGACCCACCGCGCGCGCCCGCAAACGCGGATCGTGACCGCAGGCTGCGTTGAGCAGCGCGAGCGAATTGGGCAGCATCGCCGCCGCGCCGATTCCTTGCAGCGCGCGGGCCGCGATCAACTGCGGGGCATCGCGCGAGAACGCGCACGCGAGCGACGCCAGCGCGAACAAGGCGAGCCCGCCCGCAAACAGCCGCCGCGCGCCGATGCGATCGCCGAGCGAGCCGGCGGAAAGCATCAGCGCGGAAAAGGCGAGCGCGTAGCTATCGATGGTCCATTGCAGACTCGCGACGTTCGCGTGCAGGTCGTGACCGATGCTCGCCAGCGCCACATTGACGATGGATACATCGAGTTGCGAGACGACGAAGCCGACGCTGGTGGCGGCAACGATGAGCACCTGACGCGCGCTCAGGCGCGCCGTTTTGGGATCGAGATCGAGGTTCGAGTTCATGCCCTCAATGCTAGACGCGGCGCGCGCTCGATGTTTCAGGCACGGGTGAAACGTGGCGGTTCAGGTCGCAAAAAGCGCACTCACGGGGAGTGCGCGTTGCGTGATCGGATCAGGCCCGCCGTTCAGGCCTCGACCGCCGCTTCCCGGATAAACAGCGTAGTCACCGCGCCCACCGCGCACAGCGCGCAGACGTAGATCACGGGTGCCATCGGACTGGATTTCATCATCAGCGAAACGACGATCGGCGTGAGTCCGCCGAAAACGGCATATGCGACGTTATACGAAAACGAAATGCCCGAAAAGCGAATGGCGGGCGGAAACGCTTTCACCATGACGAACGGAATTGCGCCGATCACGCCAACCGTGAAGCCCGCGCACGCGTACCACGGCAAGAGCACGGAAGTATCGAGCGAAATTTGCCGGAACAGCAGGTAATACGACACGCCGAGCGCAATCGCGCCGATCAAAATCGTCCTGCCCGCGCCGATGCGCCCCGCAATCGCGCCCGCCAGCACGCAACCGATGGTCAAGAACAGCGTCGCCACGCAATTGGCCGCGAGCACGGTCGCCGGCGCGATGTGGAATTGCTTCTGCAGAAGCGTCGGCGTCATCAGAATGACCACGACGATAGCCGCGGAAAGCATCCACGTGAGCAGCATCGACACGATCACGGCGCGGCCATGATCGCGCAGCACGGCTTTGAGCGGAATCTCGGCGGCAAGCGACTTGCGCTTTTGCAGTTCGGCGAACACGGGCGTTTCATGCAGCCAGCGTCGCAGATACACCGAGCACAGCCCGAACAATCCGCCGAGCAGGAACGGCAGACGCCACGCGAAGTCCGCGACTTGCGCCGGCACGAAGCTCTTGTTGATCGCGGTCGCGACCAGCGAACCGAGCAGAATCCCGGCCGTCAGTCCCGCCGTGAGCGTGCCGCACGCGTAGCCGACATGACGACTCGGCACGTGCTCCGACACGAAAACCCACGCGCCAGGCACTTCGCCGCCGACGGCCGCGCCTTGCATCACGCGAAAGAGGAGCAGCAGAACGGGCGCCATCATGCCAATCGAAGCGTAAGTGGGCAGCAGGCCCATCAGGAGCGTCGGCACCGACATCAGCAGCACGGAGAGCGTGAACATGCGCTTGCGGCCGAGCAGATCGCCGAAATGCGCCATGACGATACCGCCCAGCGGCCGGGCAAGATAACCCGCCGCGAAGATGCCGAAAGTCTGCAGTTGCCGCAGCCAGTCAGGAATCGTGGCGGGAAAGAACAGCTGGCCGATCACGGGCGCGAAGAACACGAAAATGATGAAGTCGTAGAACTCGAGAGCACCGCCAAGTGCGGCGAGGGTGAGCGTTTTATAGTCGCCGCGCGTGAGACGGCGGCCCGCGGCGCTCGTGGTGTCCGAGGCGCCGGGCAGAGGTGTTGCGTGCATCGAAAAAAGAACCCGTAAATGAAAAGAGCCGCGCACGTGTCGGGACGTGCCGCGCAAGAAGAGGCGTTGTCCTGCGGCTTTTCAAGACGCGCCGGGTGAGCGCGAATCAAGGACCGGATGATGAGCCCGACGGACGCGTTGTCGTATCGCGCCCGGCGGCCGCGCTGCGCGAACGACTCGGAGTCGCGCGGCAGCGTTCCTTTGCGAGGCATCGGTAAGAGCTCGCAAACGGGGACGTTCAAGCCAGACGCGCGATGTTACAGGATGAAAGGCCACCTCCGGCAGAACGGCCGATCTATTTTCGAGATGGTTGTGCATGCGACACGGTGTCGAAATCGTCACATGCGTTGACAAATTCGGATGAGTCCGATGGGAAAGGGAAACAGGTCTGCCCAGAATGCCGCCTGTATTTAACCGTCTCAGTCTGTAACGAGACGTCCTGCGGTGCCCGTTCGACAAGGCATCTGCTTATTGCCCCTCAGACTCATCAGGCCAGACCCTATGCGCGTCGCCGTTTTGCAAACCGACCCAAGTTATAGAAATCTCATCAGCGACGTCGTCAAGCGGCTTGGTCACGCGTGCGTGACCTTTGGCGACGGCCTTCAGTTGTCCAAGGCGCTCTCGCGTTCCACGGTCGATCTGCTCATTCTCGATTGGAATTCATCCGGTCTGTGCGGTCTCGACCTGCTCAAATCCGTGCGCTCCAGTTTCGGCGAGCGCGTGCCGGTCATGTTCGCCACGCCCGACGGCGCCGAACACAACGTCGTTTGCGCGTTGACGGCAGGCGCGGACGATTACGTCGTTTATCCGGTGCGCCCGGGCGAATTCGGCGCGCGCATCGAAGCGCTGATCCGCCGGGCGTATCCAACCACGTCGAGCGCTTGCCTCGAAGTCGGGCCGTATCGCTTCGACTCGCGTCAGCAAGCCGTCACGGTGCGCGGCCGTCCGGTGCAGTTGAGCGGCACGCAATTCCGCCTCGCCCAGTTGTTCTTCTCGAATATCGGTCGCGTGCTGTCGCGCGATCATATTTTCGCGATGGTCTGGGGTCGCGAGTTCCGCGAAACCACGCGCACTATCGACAGTCACGTGTCGCGTCTGCGTCTGGCGCTGGAAATCGAGCCGGTCAATCACTTCCGCCTGCAGCCGGTGTACAAGAGCGGTTATCGCCTGTTGCATCTGTATGGCGATGGCGAGGAAACCGGCGACGAGCGCGTCGAACCCGAGCATGCCCGTATTGCTGCTTAAGAGCACCAAGTAAAAATGCCGTCGCGAGACGGCATTTTTGCGTTTGCCTTGAAAGACTCACGCTTTCACATAATGGATTCCGTCGCGAGACGGCATCGCTGTGATCGGCGAAATTAGAACCGCGGCAATTCAGGCCGCGTTTCGATACTTCGCCGGATCAGCGCTTCGATCTCCTTGCGTTCGTCGCCGGCAAGCGGAAGTCGCGGCGGGCGTACCGGCTCCGTGCCAAGGCCGACGATCGTTTCCGCGAGCTTGATGTTCTGCACGAGCTTGTGCGACACGTCGAGCGCGAGCAGTGGCGCGAACCAGCGGTAAATCGCGCGCGCTTCCTCCATGCGTCCCGCCTGCAAAAGCTTGTAGATCGCCACGGTCTCGCGCGGAAAAGCGCACACGAGGCCAGCCACCCAACCGTGCGCGCCCATCAGCATGGCTTCCATCGCCAGATTGTCGACGCCGCAAAAGAGCGCATAGCGGTCGCCGACTTCGTTGATCAGGTCGGTGATGCGCCGTACGTCGCCGCTGGATTCCTTGATCGCCGCGAATTTGCTGTCTTCGGCCAGTTCCGCGAACATGCGCGGCGTGACATCGACGCCATACGCGAGCGGATTGTTGTAGACCATGATCGGCAGCGGACTTGCATCCGCGACCATGCGGAAATGGTTGAGCGTCTCGCGCCGATCCGACATATAGCGCAGACCCGGCAGCACCATGTAGCCCTTCGCGCCCCGGCTCGCCGCGCGCGCCGCCTGGCGGCAGCCGTCGAGCGTGCTGTTTTCCGCGATGGTCAGCAGTACCGGCACGCGTTCGCGCGCCGCGTCCACGGCGATATCGAGCACGTCGAGCTTTTCGTCGAGCGAAAGCGTCGAAGCTTCGCCGAGCGAGCCGCACACGATGATGCCGTCCACGCCAGCCTCGATCTGCGCTTCGATGTTCTTCTTCGTCCACGCGCTGTCTATGCTGAAATCGGCGTTGAACTTGGTGGTGACGGCGGGCATCACGCCTTCCCAGATATGCGACATGGCGGCTCTCCGAAAATGTTTGAACGCTGTGCAGTTTAAGCACGGCAAAACAAGGCGTCTTGCGCGTTTCGCGCGCGGCGCGTGCCGATTTCGGCACAGCGCGCGCGGGCTCCGGCGAGCGTCATCGGGCGAGGGCGGGTTATGCCGATATCGTCATCGAAATCGCGTAGCCGCTCCAAGACGCCTGCCGCGCGCATTTTTAGGATAGGCGGCATGAAAACCATCGACATCATCGATTCGCATACGGGCGGCGAGCCGACCCGCCTCGTCACCGCGGGTGGTCCGGACTTGGGCGACGGCACACTCGCGCAACGGCTGGAGACGTTTCGCACGCGTTTCGACGACTGGCGCCGCGCCATCGTCACCGAGCCGCGCGGCTCCGACGTCATGGTCGGCGCGCTTCTCTGCGCGCCCGACGACCCCACCGCGACTGCGGGCGTCGTCTTCTTCAACAACGTCGGCTATCTCGGCATGTGCGGGCACGGGACCATCGGGCTCGTGGCGTCGCTGGTACATGCGGGACGGATAGCGGCGGGGCGGCATCGCATCGATACGCCCGTCGGTCCCGTCGATGCCACGCTCAATCCGAACGGCAGCGTCAGCGTGCGCAATGTGCCGGCATACCGGCATCGGCGCGCGGTGACGGTGGATGTGCCCGGCTACGGTCCGCTCACGGGCGATGTCGCGTGGGGCGGCAACTGGTTTTTCCTCGTCGCGGACCACGGACGCACGCTCGACGGCGCGCGTATCGCGGAGTTGACGGCATTTTCCGATGCGATTCGCGAAGCGCTGCAGGCGCAGGGCATAACGGGCGCGGCGGGAGCGTACATCGACCATATCGAACTGTTCGCGGATTCGCCTTCGACGGGCATCGACAGCCGCAGCTTCGTGCTGTGCCCAGGCAGCGCGTACGACCGGTCGCCGTGCGGCACCGGCACGAGCGCGAAGCTCGCGTGTCTCGCGGCGGACGGATTGCTCGCGCCGGGCGAAATTTGGCGGCAGGAAAGCATCATCGGCAGCGTGTTCGAGGCGAGTTACGAGCACGCGCAAGGCGAGATCGTGCCGACGATCACCGGCTTTGCGCACGTCATGGGCGAAGGGCGGCTCGTGTTCGACGAGCGCGATCCGTTCGCGCGCGGCATTCCGGCGAGCGTTGCCGCGTGACGCACATGTCGGCGGATGTGATCGTCGTCGGCGCGGGCATCGTCGGCGCGGCGTGCGCGGCGGAACTGGCTGCGCGCGGGCTTGTGGTCGATGTCGTGGATGCGCGGGGTATCGGCGGCGGCGCGACGGCGGCGGGCATGGGGCATATCGTCGTGATGAACGATTCCGCCGCCGAATTCGCGCTGACCCGCGCGTCGCGCGACTTGTGGCTGGCGCTCGCGCCGCACTTGCGCGAACGCGACGCCTTCGTGCGATGCGGCACCGTCTGGGCCGCCGAAGACGACGAGGAACTCGACGCGGCGCAAACCATGCGCGATGCCTTCGCGGCAGGCGGCGTGCGCGCGCATTTGCTCGATGCGACCGGCTTGCGCGAGGCGGAGCCATCGCTGAGTCACGCGCTGCGAGGCGGCGTTCTCGTCGATGACGACGCCATCGTCTATGCGCCTGCAGCCGCGCAATGGCTGCTGACGCGCTCCGAAGGCGCCGCGCGCATTCGCGTCGTCACCGGCTGCGCGGTCGCTGGCGTCGCCGCGACCGACAGCGCCGCGAGCATCACGCTTCGCGGCGGCGAACGGCGTCACGCGGCGCATGTGGTCGTCGCCAACGGGATCGCGGCGGCGGAGTTGGTCGATGGCGTGTCACTCGAAGCCAAGAAGGGACATCTGCTGATCACGGATCGTTATCCGGGCACGATCGGGCATCAGGTGGCGGAACTCGGGTATATCAAGAGCGCGCATCACGCGCGCGGCGTGTCGGTGGCGTTCAACGCGCAGCCGCGGCCGACGGGACAGATTTTGATCGGCTCTTCGCGGCAGTTCGGCAAAGTCGATCCGGCCATCGATGCCCGCGTGCTCGCGCTCATGCTCAGACGCGCGTCGCGGTTTTTGCCGGGCATCGGCGCGCTCAACGCGATTCGCGCGTGGACCGGTTTGCGCGCGGCGACGCCGGACGGCATGCCGCTGATCGGCCCGGCGCGGTATGCGGGCGATCGGTTGTGGCTTGCGGCCGGGCATGAAGGGCTGGGCGTCACGACTTCGCTCGGCACTGCCGCGTTGCTGGCGGATCAGATTCTCGGCGCGATGCAAGCGCCTTACGCGGCTGCGTTTTCGCCGCAGCGGTTTGCGCGGGAGCCGGTCGATGGTTGAGATTGCGCGCTTGCCGCTCGCGTGGCCGCTTTGGCTTTCCAAGCTTGCAAGCAGGAATGCCTCGACGATTGCTGCCGGGCGTGGCGCAATCGACGGCGAAGCGCCGGGTCCGCTCGCGCTCTTACAAGATCGTCCAGATGGCTGAAACCGTCCGCATCTTCATCGACGGTGAAGCGCTCGACGTCGCCGCTTTCACCACCATCGCCGCCGCGCTCGCGATGCGCTCGATCGGAGGCACGCGCCGCTCCGTTTCGGGCGAGCCGCGCGCCGCGCTCTGCGGAATGGGCGTCTGCGAGGAGTGCCGCGTCGTCGTGGCGGGCCGCGCGCATGTGCTCGGCTGTCAGACGTTGTGTGACGAAGGCCTCGTCATCCAGACGATGGCGACGCCGCGATGACGCCCGAAATGTTCGATATCGCGATCGTCGGCGCGGGGCCGGCGGGGCTCGCGGCGGCGCAGGAAGCCGCGCGCGCGGGCGCGCGAGTCGCGCTCATCGACGATAACCCGCGTCCCGGCGGTCAGATCTGGCGGCAGGGTCCGCAGGCAGCGCTCGCCGATCCACTTCGTCACTGGCTCGCCGATACCGCCACGCGCCCGAATCTCACACGCTTGAGCTCGACCAAAGTGGCCGCCGTCTCCGGCGACAAGCGGCTCCTGCTGGAGCAGCAGACGGCATCGCTCGAAATCGCCTGGTCGAAGCTGATTCTCGCGACCGGCGCGCGCGAGCGTCTGTTGCCGTTCGAGGGCTGGACGTTGCCCGGCGTCACGGGCGCGGGCGGCTTGCAGTCGCTCATCAAGAGCGGGATGCCGGTGCGCGGGCAGCGCGTCGTGGTGGCGGGAAGCGGTCCGCTACTGCTCGCCGCCGCCGATACCGCGCGTCGTCACGGCGCCGAAGTTCTCGCGGTCATCGAGCAGGCGCGTTTTGGGCGCATCGCGCGTTTTGTCGCGTCACTTGCGGCGACGCCCGCGAAGCTCGCGCAGGCCATGGCGCTTGGAACGGCTGGCTATCGGACGGGCGGTGTCGTCGTGAAGGCGCACGGGCGTGAGCGCGTCGAAGCCGTCACGATCCGCACTGGCAGTCGGGAGCGAATCATCGAAGCCGATCGCATCGCGTGCGGTTACGGGCTCGTGCCGAATACGACGCTCGCGCAGGCGCTAGGCTGCGCATTCGCCGATACCGCCGCCCTTTGCATCGACGACACTCAGCGCACTTCGCTCGATGCGGTGTTCGCCGCCGGAGAATGCACGGGCATCGGCGGCATGGAACTGGCGCGCGTCGAAGGATTGATTGCGGCGCGCGCGGCGCTGGGGCTCGCCATCGACATGCGTCTCGTGCGCGAACGCGGGCGCTGGCGTGCGTTTGCCGGGCGCGTCGAGCGCGCTTTCGAGCTGGGTGTTGCCGCACGCACGCCGCCATCCGCCGACACGCTCATATGCCGCTGCGAGGACGTGCGCTTTGGCGACGTCGCGGCGCATGCCAATTGGCGCGATGCGAAGCTGCAGACGCGCTGCGGCATGGGCGCGTGCCAGGGACGCATTTGCGGCGAGGCGGCGTCGGTGTATTTCGGCTGGGAACGCCCGATGACGCGTCCACCGTTCGCGCCAGTTCGCATCGATACATTGATGGCGGAACTCGACGAAGGCGCGGTGGATTGAGGTCTTGGCGGCCGATGAACCGCGTACTAGCGTGATGAAGCCGTGCCGCGATACGCTTCACGCCAACGCCAACGCCAACGCCAACGCCAACGCCAACGCCAACGCCAACGCCAACGCCAACTTCAAGAACCGACGCCCGCTCACGCATGAGCCGCCATGCAAGGCAGACGCCACGCTCAATTTTGTCCTGATGCACTCGCTCCTATAATCACCCGCATCGCGTTCAAAGTCAGCCCAACCGAAAACGCATGCCAACCTCGCCCGGCCTTCCCGACGAAGAACCCGCAGCCGATGCCTCGCCTGCATCGACGCTCGGCGCCATGCTCGCGCACTTCGCGCTGCTCGCGCCGGTGTTCGACGCGATGCCCGACATCGTGTTCTTCGTGAAAGATCGCCACGCGCGCTACGCGATGGTCAACCGCACGCTCGCGCGCCGCTGCGGCCACAAGGACGACAAGTCCGCGCTGCTCGGCCGAACCGCCGAGGACGTTTTTCCGAGCCGCTTCGGGCGCATCTATACGGCGCAGGATCAGGCGATCATCGCGCAGGGCACTCAGCTTATCGATCAACTCGAACTGCATCTGTATCCCGGCCGCGAGCCCGGCTGGTGCATGACCTGCAAACAGCCGCTGCACGATGCGACGGGCAAAATCGTGGGTCTCGCGGGTATTTCGCGCGATCTGCAAGCGGCCGAAGGCACGCATCCGGCCTACAGCCGGCTCGCGGCGGTCGTGCAGCACATCCAGGAAAATTTCGTGCAGCCGCTCAACATGCGGCAACTCGCGCAGATGGCAAACATGTCGATCGCGCAGCTCGAACGATATTTTCACAAGGTCTTTCACCTGACACCGCGCCAGGTATTGCTGAAGACGCGGCTCGATGCCGCCACCGCACTGCTCGTCTCAAACGACAACAAGGTGACGGACGTGGCAGCGTTATGCGGCTACACCGATCACAGCGCCTTTACGCGGCAGTTCAAGGCGACGGTCGGAATTACGCCGACGGAATATCGCGCGCTGTTGCAGACATCGCAGGCGCCGCAGCCGTTGTCCACGCGCCCCGATTCCGCCGCGAACCTAAATGTCTGACGAGAAATCGGGGCATGGCTGCGGTTTTAATTACACGGTCGTGCGGCTTTACCGGCCGGTGCGCCACTAGAAAAACGCTGAAACCGCCACCAGTCAAGGGTCTGCGGGCGACGCCGCAGACCGGTCCGGTTCTTGCTCGATTTCGGTGCGCCGAGACCGGCATTACCCCCGTTGTCCCGGCGCGAGACATACTGCGCGGCATTCCGCACCGGTGCACGCGCAGCATAGAACACGGTGCGTTCGGAATTCCCGCCGCGTTTTCTTGTCAACGTATGCTTGGTGCGCGCAGTCGACGCAAGGTTGCCCAGGCAGTCAGGAGCGGCGAGCCGTGGAGACCGTGCGCGAGAATTCCGTTTTAGGCAGTCGAAAAGAACATCATGAACGAAGTAGCAAGACTGGGGCACACGCGGATCGTGCTGGTCGAAGACGATCCCGAAAGCAGGGCATCACTGCAAATTTTGCTTGAAGAAGAAGGCGCCGATGTGATCGCCGTAGCCGACGCCGAAGACGGCGCGGAAGCCGCGATCCGGAATCTTCCCGATGCGGTGATATGCGATCTCGACCTTCCCGGAATGGACGGTTTCTACCTCGTGCAACGTTTGCGCGACCACGAAATACGGGGCAATCTCCCGCCTTCCGTGGCCATCGCGCTGACGGGACACGACGGCGACGAATACCGATTACGAAGTATCGGCGAAGGATTCCAGCATTTCATGACGAAGCCCGCGCATCCCGATGAACTGGTGGCGCTGATTCAAGACGCGCTGTCGGCACGTGTGGTGACTTGAATTCGCGTTTGTCTTGCGCGAGCGGCGTCGGCTGCAAGCGCAAGACAGCGGGAAAAGGCAGGCGATAAGCGGCTATGAGCGGTCGCGATTGCGGGCGCGCGTTGCGCCGGTAATGACGGCGATGCCGAGCAGGATGACGGCTACGATGGCGATCGTATGTTGCGACACGTGCATGGCAACGAGCCCCCACGCTACGCCGCCGATGAAAATCAGCCAGCCCACCAGATAAATGATCAGCGTCACGGTTTCTCCTGTTGTCCCTGTGTGCGTGTGAAAGAGATGCGCCCTTGGGCGCGCGGACATTATCCTTCGACGTATGCTCGCGTGGTGTCGGCTTGCAAGTCGCATACCAACGCTCACGATAAAAATACGAGGCAACAGCGTGCTCACCGTCCATCACCTCAATAATTCCCGCTCGCAACGCGTCCTCTGGATGCTCGAAGAACTCGGCGTCCCGTACGAGCTGAAGCGTTACGAGCGCGATCGCAACACAATGCTCGCGCCGCCCGAACTACGCGCCGTGCATCCGCTCGGCAAGTCGCCGGTCATCACGGATGGCGCGCAGACCATTGCGGAATCGGGCGCCATTCTCGAGTATCTCGTCGATCGCTACGGCGAAGGGCGTTTCTCGCCGCCGCATGGCGCATCGCCGGAACGCGTGCGCTTCAACTACTGGATGCATTACGCCGAAGGCTCGGCCATGCCGCCGTTGCTGCTCAAACTCGTGGCCTTGCGCATCGGCAGCGCGAAGATGCCGTTCTTCGTGAAGCCGATCGGCCGCCGGATCGCGCAGACCATGCAGACCAGTTTCATCGATCCGCAATTGAAGCTGCATTTCGGTTATATCGAAAGCGAACTCGCGAAGTCCGAATGGTTCGCGGGCGACACTTTTAGCGCCGCCGACGTGCAAATGAGCTTTCCACTCGAAGCCGGCAGTCAGCGCGCGGGCGCGAAGAGCTTGCCGCATGTGCGTGCGTTTCTGGAACGCATTCACGCGCGGCCTGCATATCAGCGTGCGCTCGAGCGCGGCGGCCGTTACGATCTCGCGGGATAGCGTCGGATAGCGCCCGACGCTTCGGCGCGCGCCGTTGCGTACAATGAAGCGCGACTTCATCGCAGATGCAACCAAGCTCCAAGGCAAGCATGGCTCGAATCGTTCCCGACGACTGGAAGAACCTGGAAGCAACCGGCGCAGCGGCCCGCGAGCTCGAAACGCTCGCGCTGCTGGAAAAGCTGCCCGAGGACTATACGGTGTATCACGGCGTGCACTGGACGCGCGTCAACGAAGGCTTCTCCGTCTTCGGCGAAGCGGATTTCGTGGTGGTCGCGCCATCGGGCCGCGTGCTGATGATCGAGCAGAAAGCCGGTTTCCTGCGCGAGACCAGCGCGGGGCTCGTGAAGGTCTACTTGCAGAAGGAACGCAACGTCGCCATTCAACTCGCGCGCACGCTGGAAAATCTGCATCGGCGCTTTACGGCGGCGTTCGGCGCGGGAACGTATCGCATCGAGGAACTGCTGTATTGCCCCGACTACACGGTGAAGGACGCGGCCATTGCCGGCGTGCCGCCCGGACGTATCGTCGATGCAAGCCGCAAGGCGCAACTGCCGAAAGTCGTGCTGGAGATTCTGCCGCCCGACGAGCCGCGCTTCGAGTCGGCCGCGCGCATCCATCACTTTCTCGCCGATGAACTCTCGCTCACGCCCGATACCAACGCGCTCGTCGGCGCAGCCAACACGCTCGTCACGCGCCTTTCAGGCGGTTTGGCGACATGGGCGCGCCGGCTGGAGTTTTCGCCGTTTCGCTTGCGCGTGATCGCAACCGCCGGCGCGGGCAAGACGCAACTCGCCGTGCGCGTCATGCGCGACTCGCTCGCGGCGGGCAAGAGCGTGCTGTACGTATGCTTCAACCGGCCGCTCGCGGATCATATCCGCGCGATCGCGCCGAAAGAGGCGAGGATCGCGAATTATCATCAGCTGAGCGCCTCGGTGGCGTGCGATGCCGGCAGTCCGCCCGACTTCTCCCAGCCCGATGTCTTCGCGACGCTCGAAGAACGCTTCGCCGCCGTGCCCGTGCCCGAGCACTGGAAGACGGATGTGTTGATCGTTGACGAGGGACAGGATTTTCAGCCGGGATGGGTCGAACCGCTGGAACGGTTGCTGAATCCGGACGGCGCGTGGTGGTGGCTCGAAGATCCGATGCAGAACCTGTATCTGCGCGAGCCCGTGCCGCTGCCCGGCTGGACCATTCTGCGCGAGACGACCAATTACCGCAGTCCGCGCGATCTTCTGGGCTTCATCCGCAAGATCGTCGGTCCGGGCGCGCGGCTGGATGCGGGCAGTCCGTTCGATGGCTCGGACGTGACTATCGCCACCTACGAGAACGGCCATTCCGACGAAGTGATCGAGGCGACCAAGCGCGCCATCACGCAGGCGCTCTCGCTCGGCTTTCGCAAGCAGGACATCGCGGTGCTGTCGTTTCGCGGGCGCGAGGGTTCGGCGCTCACGCCCGTCGATCATCTCGGGCCGCATCGGTTGCGCGCGTTCACCGGCACGTACGATCTGTTCGGCAATCCGGAGTATCGCGAGGGCGACGTGCTGCTCGAATCGATCTATCGCTTCAAGGGACAATCCGCGCCGTGCGTGATCCTCACCGAAGTCGACTTCGACGTGCTCGATGAACAAGCCGCGCGCAAAGTCTTCGTCGGCGCGACGCGCGCGACCATGAAGCTGATCGTGGTCGCGTCGGAGCGGGCGGCAGCCGCCATCGAAACGCTGCCATAAAGCAATGTCCGTCATAGCCGCCAAACCTGCCGCGCCCGGCATGCCCGGAAGGCCGTGGTTTCGCCGTTTCTGGTACGCGGCGCTGATCGTGTTCGCGGTGGCACCGCCTATCGGCGCGGTCGGCTACATGCTGTATTCGGGGCTGTTGGCGCGCGATTCCCATCGCTTCGCGCTGCCTTACGACGGTCTCTATTGGGACGCGGCGCAATTTCAGATCGACTACGAGCGTTTCGAGAGCCAGGTGCTGCTGTTCCGTGGCGGAATCGATGAAGACGCCGATGCCGTGCGCGCAAGCTACCGGCAGCTACGCGCGCGGCTGAAGCAGGTCGCGGAATCGAACGATCTGCTCGCCGGACACGACACGCTGCGCAATCGTCAGCAGGAAATTCTCCGGCAGATCGACACCGCGCTCGGCTCCGTCGAAACCGATGTAGAGGCATTGCGCGCCGACCATCAACGCACGCTGCGCACCATCGGCGTGTTGCGGCAGAACGCACCCGCCGTCGCGGAACTCGCGAGCGGCCGGCGTCTGATGGAAATCGTCGGGCGCGATTCCGTGGTGCGCGACTTCGAAAAGAAGCGCACGTATCTGATCTACGGTGGCATTCTGCTTGGGCTTTTATCGGCGGCGGCCACGGCGCTATTGCTGTTCAACGGCTACCGGCGCACGCGTCTCATCGAGCAGCAACGCGCCGCGCTCAGCGCCGAGCATCAGGCGACCCGCGCCGCGCGCGAGGCGGGCGTCGCGAAAGACACGTTCCTCGGCATGATCAGCCACGAACTGCGCACGCCGCTGCACGCCATCGTCTCGTCGGTCGAGCTTCTCGGGCTGAATCTGCGCGCCGAGGCGGATCGCAAGATCATTCAGCGGCTCGAAGCAGGCGCGCGCCATCTCGAAGCGCAGATGCGCGATCTCACCGACTACGCGCGTCTCGGCGCGGGCAAGCTCGAACTGCGCATGGCCGTGTTCGATCCCGCCGAACTGCTCGATTCGATCGTCGATGCCAACACGCCCGCGGCCAACGCGAAAGGTCTTGCGTTACGCGGCGGATTCGAAGGCGCGCGCGGGCCGCTCGAATCGGACCCGCATCGCGTGCGGCAGATCGTGACCAACCTCGTGACCAATGCCGTCAAATACACGGAGGCAGGTTCCATCGACGTGCATTTCGTGCGCGCCGACAAGCGCCTCGACATCTCCGTGGTGGATACCGGACCCGGCATCTCGCGCGAACAATTGCCGCTCATCTTTCAGGAGTTCACGCAACTGGATTCATCCAGCACGCGGCGCTTCGACGGCGCGGGCATGGGCCTCGCGGTCGTGCGCGGCCTGGTGAATTTGCTGGGCGGGACGATCGAGGTATCGAGCGAAGTCGGGCAGGGCGCGGCGTTTCGCGTAAGTCTGCCGGCGGTATCGGTGGACTACTTGCCGGAGCCGCGCGATGAAGCGATGGAAACGCCCGCCAGCGGCAGATCGCGCGTCCTCGTGATCGACGACCACGAAGCGATCCGCGATTCATTGACGGAAATGCTCACGCACCTGGGTTATTGGACAGTCGCAATGCCCGATGTGGACAGCGCGCTCGCATGGCTGCGCGCCAACGACGCCGATGTGATCCTCGCCGACCTGCACATGCCGGGCAAGGACGGCTACTCGTTCGCCAACGAATATCGCGCGCGCCTTTCGCCGGGCGCGAGCGTGCCGATCATCGCGGTGAGCGCCTACGCGCCGGAACTCGTCGACCCGCGCGCAGCGAT
This sequence comes from Caballeronia sp. LZ003, assembly GCF_031451465.1. Classification (NCBI taxonomy): domain Bacteria; kingdom Pseudomonadati; phylum Pseudomonadota; class Betaproteobacteria; order Burkholderiales; family Burkholderiaceae; genus Caballeronia; species Caballeronia sp. LZ003. The sequence continues at coordinate 924,410 of NZ_JARUXJ010000004.1, forward strand.
TCTCTTCTTCGATTATTTGCTGAAGCCCGTGCGCTATGACGTGCTGAAAGGCGCCGTGCACCGCGCCGTGACGGTGCGGCGGCGCGCGGCGTGAGCGGACTCAACTACGCAAAAGCCGCTTGGAAAGATCCGCGACGAGAATGCCGAGCCGCGCCGGTTTTTCGAAACACGTCACGTTGTAGTCGCGAATCACCTGGCTGATTTCGGACTCGCTCGCCTTGCCGGTGGTTAATTCGCCTGTCAGCACGAAGATGGGCGCATCCGGATTGTCCGACTCGCGTACGTCGCGGATAGCGCCGGCTGACGTGTGTACGCCGAACAGCCAGTCGATCACCACGGCATCGAACACCTGCACTTGCAGCGCTTCGTGGAACGCGTCGAGCCCGTAGTAAGCCATCGCCGTGAAGCCGCTGAATTCCAGATAGTCGTGCAGATTGTCGGCGGAAGCGTGATCGTCGTCGACCACGGCGATGATCGGCTTCTCGATATCCGCGCGGCGCGGCAGGATCTCGATCTTGTGGACGTCGAACGCTTCGTGAAGCAGCACGCCTTCGTGACGCGAGACGATCCAGCGGTTATTCAGCTTCTGCGCGATGAAGTCGGGCCGGCTGCCCGCGTCCAGCGCATTTCCGACCCACGTCATGCAGGGAATTTCCAGCGAGCCGATCTTGAGCACCGCGTCGTGCGCCGTGCCTTCACTCTCGTCGGCGCGCGTGTCGATGGGTTCGAAGAGCTTGAGCGCGGCTTCGTCGAACGCGTCCGCGACCTTGCGAATTTGCGCGAGCGTCCATGGGCTGTTACCGCGCAGTTTGCGGTGCCCTTGCGAAAAACTCAGGTCGAGGATGCGGCACAGTTCCGCGGTTTGCTGCCGCTTGCCAATACCGTGGCGGGCCATGAGCTCACGCACGCGCTCAGCGACGGCGAGCGATTCCGATGAAGACGTTTCAGTGACCATACAGCCAAATGCGTAGAGGGGTGTCGACAAGGAAGCGGTTCGCGCGAGGCAAGACGCCTGAGTGCCACATTGTAAAGGGCGCGGCTAAGCGAACTCAAAACGGACCGGCGGACGATCGACAATGAGCTTGCATTTTACTTTCGTGCGATTGCTGCCGTCGTTCGTTGGCGCTCATTGAAGATCGTGGTTTACGAGGCGTGCGTAAGTGTTGCAGATCGACCCGCCAGGGACGTCGGATCGGCGTCGCGAGCCGCGACGCTCGATTGCGCAACAGGCATCGGTTGCGGCGGTTTCAGGCGAAGGCGGGCGCGGTTTGGCGCGCGGATTTTTGTGCAACGGGCATTTCATCGAGCAGCGTGGAAAGCTGGCTTTCGGCGTCGCGTCCACTGAATTCGCGCAAGGTGGCAAGCAGCGTGCGCCACGGCGCGGGCCAGCGCGTCTCGCGGACACAGTGTCCGGTTGCGTCTGTGATGCGCAGTAGCGTGGTGTCGGGGAAGTACGTGAGCGTGACGGGCATTCCGTCGAGTACGCAAGTGGCAGTGCAGGCTTTCGGTGTGAACATGCTTTCTTATGTGAGTAATGTTCGGGCGCGGCCCGATTTATCGTCTGGTCAATGCGACCGTGAAGAGCTAAAGCAATGCGCGTTCCCGACGATGGCTGCGAACGCTACTTAAACATTCGGAATCGGCTCCATCTTAAAAAGTCGCTTCGATAGTTAAACGGCGTTTTGCGAAGTTGGCGATAAGTTGACCGAGATTATCGCTTTATACTGCGACGTAGCCAGTTTAAGGAGGTTCTCGTGTTTGTCGCCATTCTTCTCTTTAGCCCAATCGGTATCGCCGCTTTATTCGCCTTTGCCATGTTCGCCGACCGCGCCTTTCACGACCAGCACGTGGAAAGGTCTGGGACTGCGGTCCACCCCGAGACACCTCGGCGCATGTTCAAACTTCGCTCACGCGACGCAAACCCTGCTCGTCGATAAGCCAGCCGATCCGCTTTCGCTATCGAACGATTGCCCTTTCGAATTGTTGCGCTATTGCCGTGGGACTATAGTGCGTCTCACGGCATTCATTTCTTGCATGAATGACGCAACAACAAGGAGACGAAAGGATGAACCGGATCGATCTGGCGGGCCGCACGGTGGTTGTAACAGGCGGCGCGCGCGGCATTGGCCTCGCGGTAGCGGAACGGGCACTCGAATCGGGCGCGGATGTCGTGCTGTGGGACGTCGACGGCGAACGGCTGCAGCGCACGACTGCGGAACTCTCCGCCAAGCACGAAGACCGCAAGGTGAGCGACGCAGTCGTCGAACTCACCGATGAAGCCTCCATCGAGGCGGCCGTCCAGAAAGCGCTCGCCGCGCACGGCCATATCGATGTCCTCGTGAACAACGCAGGCATCACCGGCGGCAACGGCACGACCTGGGAACTCGCTCCCGATGTTTGGCGCCGCGTCGTCGATGTCAATCTGATCGGGCCGTATCTCACTTGCCGCGCCGTCGTTCCGCACATGCTGAAGGCGGGTTACGGGCGCATCGTCAACGTGTCGTCCATCGCGGGCAAGGAAGGCAACCCGAACGCCTCGCACTACAGCGCGTCGAAGGCCGGGCTGATCGGGCTCACCAAGTCGCTCGGCAAGGAACTCGCGGGCAAGGGCATTCTCGTCAACGCGGTCACGCCGGCCGCCGCCAAAACCGAAATCTTCGATTCGATGTCGCAGCAGCACATCGACTACATGCTGTCCAAAATTCCGATGAACCGCTTTCTTCAGCCGCAGGAAGCCGCGTCGCTGATCCTCTGGCTCTCGTCGGAAGACTGCGCGTTCAGCACGGGCTCGGTGTTCGATCTGTCGGGCGGACGCGCGACTTATTGATATCGCCGTGATTGCTCGATCGCCATCATAAAAAAGCAAGGCGACCTGGAGAGAGACATGAATGACTCCGTTAGCGCGGAAGGCGCCGTCACGTCCCGCGTGATGCGCCGGCTGCTGCCGTTTCTGCTGCTCATGTATGTGCTCGCGTTTCTGGACCGCGCGAACATCGGTTTCGCGCAGAAGGCGCTGCAGCAGGACACCGGCCTCACCAATGCCGCGTTCGCGTTCGGCGCGGGCGTGTTCTTCGTCGGCTACGCAATCTTCGAGGTGCCGAGCAATCTGCTCTTGCATCGCGTGGGCGCGAAGCTGTGGATGTGCCGCATCATGGTGACGTGGGGTCTTGTTTCGGCGGCGATGTCCTTCGCGCACAACGCCACGACCTTCTACACGTTGCGCTTTCTGCTCGGCGTGGCGGAAGCCGGATTCTTTCCCGGCATCGTCTATTACTTGACGCGCTGGTTCCCGCAAAGCGCTCGGGCGCGTGCGCTCGGCGTGTTTTACTTCGGCGCGCCGCTCGCGTTCATCTTCGGTGCGCCTTTGTCCGGATTGCTGCTGGACTTGCACGGCGCGCTCGGCTTTTCGGGCTGGCAATGGCTCTTTCTGGTCGAAGGCTTGCTCGCGTCGATCGTCGGTGTCTGGGCGTTCTGGTATCTCGACGACGACCCCGCCCGCGCACGCTGGCTCACTCAGGATCAACGCGCGCTGCTCGTCGCGCGTCTCGATGACGACGCCCGCAACGCGTCATCGCACGGACCGCGTGGCGTGCTGGCGGCGCTCATCGATCCGCGCGTGCTGGTCTTGTGCTGCGCGTATTTCCTGATCCAGGCAGCCGTCTATGGCGTGGTGTTTTATCTGCCGCAACAAGTGTCCGCGCTGCTCGGAACCAAGGTCGGCTTTCGTGTCGGACTCGTGACCGCGTTGCCGTGGGTGGCGGCCGTCATCGTCACGTGGATCGTGCCGCGTTATGCGGATCGCACCGGCAAGCATCGCGTGTGCGCTATCGCGTTGCTCGTGATGTCGGGCGTCGCGATCGTCGTGTCGGGCATTGCGGGAACGCCGGTGGTATCGCTTATCGCGCTGTGTTGCGCCGCGAGCGGATTCATCGCCGCCCAGCCGCTCTTCTGGACGTTCCCGACGCGTTATCTCACTGGCGCGGCCGCGGCGGCCGGCATCGCGCTCATCAACTCGTTGGGCGGCCTCGGCGGATTCTTTGCACCGATGGCCCGCACCGCCGCCGAAGCCGCATTCCATTCGACCAGCGCCGGACTCATGGTGCTCGGCGCGGCGAGCGTCCTGGCCGCGCTCGTGATCGTCGCCTTCGTGCGCGTGCCGCAGCGCGACGCCTCGCGCGATGCCCGCGCCAAACCCGCCAGCGCATCCTGAACAACAACGCCTTCAAACGGAGACAGACACTCATGTCCATGCCCACCATTCGCCAAGTGCGCGCTTTCACCGTTCGCGGCGGCGGCGCCGATTATCACGATCAGGGCGCTAACCACTGGATCGACGATCACATCTCGACGCCGATGGCGCGTTATCCCGAGTATCGCCAGAGCCGTCAGTCGTTCGGACTGAACGTGCTCGGCTCGCTCGTCGTGGAAATCGAGGCAAGCGACGGCACGGTCGGCTTCGCGGTGACGACGGGCGGCGAGATCGGCGCATTCATCGTCGAGAAGCATCTGGCGCGCTTCCTCGAAGGGCAGCGCGTGACGGATATCGAAAAGATGTGGGATCAGATGTATTTCGCGACGCTGTACTACGGGCGCAAGGGTATCGTGCTCAACGCGATATCGGGTGTCGATCTGGCGTTGTGGGATCTGCTCGCGAAGGTGCGCCAGGAACCCGTGTTCCAGTTGCTCGGCGGACCGGTGCGGGATGAACTCCAGTTCTATGCAACCGGCGCGCGGCCGGATCTTGCCAAGGAGATGGGTTTCATCGGCGGCAAGATGCCTTTGCAGCATGGACCGGCCGAAGGCGAGGAAGGGCTCGCGAAGAACATCGCCAAACTGGCCGACATGCGCTCGAAAGTCGGTGACGACTTCTGGCTCATGTTCGACTGCTGGATGAGCCTCGACCTCAACTACGCGAAGCGCCTCGCGAACGCGGCGCGCGAGCATGGCCTGAAATGGATCGAAGAGGCGCTGCCGCCCGACGATTACTGGGGCTATGCCGAACTGCGCCGCGCGGTGCCAGGCGGCATGATGGTGACGACGGGCGAACACGAAGCCACGCGCTGGGGTTTTCGCATGCTCTTCGAGATGGGCTGCGCGGACCTCGTGCAGCCGGATGTCGGCTGGTGCGGCGGCATCACGGAGCTCATCAAGATATCGGCGCTCGCGGATGCGCATAACGTGCTCGTGGTGCCGCACGGTTCGTCGGTGTATAGCTATCACTTCGTGGTGACGCGTCACAACTCGCCGTTCGCCGAGTTCCTCATGATGGCCGAGAAAGCCGATCAGGTCGTGCCGATGTTCACGCCCTTGCTGCTCGACGAACCCGTTCCGGTGAACGGCCGCATGAAGGTGCCGGAGACGCCGGGCTTCGGCGTGCGGCTGAATCCCGAATGCGCGTTGACGCGTCCGTACACTCATTGAAGGAAACGTTCATGCTGTTGAAAGACAAAGTGGTGATCGTGACGGGCGGCTCGCGCGGCATCGGCCGGGCGATCGCGCTGGCGAGCGCGCGCGAAGGCGCGAACGTCGCGATCAACTATTGGGGCGACAACGACAAGTCGTACGGCAAGGGCTACGCGGTCGAGTCGATCCTGCGCGAGATCGAGGCGCTCGGCCGTCGCGCGATTGCGGTCGAAGGCAATGTCGCCGAACACGAGACCGGCCGCGAACTCGTGCGCCGCACGGTGGACGCCTTCGGGCGCGTCGACGTGCTGTCGAGCAACGCGGGCATCTGTCCGTTCCATGCGTTTCTCGACATGCCGCCATCGGTCTATGAAACCACGGTCGCGGTGAACCTGAACGGCGCGTTCTACGTGACGCAGGCCGCGGCGAATCAGATGAAGGATCAAGGCACGGGCGGCGCGATCATCGCGACGAGTTCGATCAGCGCGCTCGTCGGCGGCGGCATGCAAACGCATTACACGCCGACCAAGGCGGGCGTGCATTCGCTGATGCAGTCGTGCGCCATCGCGCTCGGCCCTTACGGCATCCGCTGCAATTCGGTGATGCCGGGCACCATCGCCACCGACCTCAACGCCGAAGACTTGTCCGATACGGAAAAGCGCGCCTATATGGAAAAGCGCATTCCGCTTGGAAGACTCGGTGAACCGGACGATGTGGCGCAGTGCGTCGTGTTTCTGGCATCGGATCGCGCGCGTTACGTGACGGGCGCGTCGCTGCTCGTGGATGGCGGTCTCTTCGTCAACCTGCAGTGACCGCGAGCGACGACGCCGAATACTTGCGCAACAGCGCGATGAAGTATTCGGCGGGTTCGGAGAGCGTCTCGAACTTGCGGCGCAGCAAGCCGAAGCCCGACAGACTCTTGCCGATTTCAATGGGCAGTTCCACCAGCAATTGCGCGCGCAGATAATCTCGCACGACGGATTCCGGCAGCATTGCGACGGCGTCGCTGTTTTGCAGCAGTTGCAGCGTCGCGAAGATGGACGCGCATTCCACGATATCGGCAGGCGTGGTGAGCCCGGCGCGCGCGAGTTCATCCTCGAAGAGATGACGCGCGGGACTCGTGATCGGCTGGAGGATCCACGGCCAGCCGACGAGTGTATCGAGCGCGAGCGTCGTCTTCGAAACGAGTGGATGTCTGGCGCGCACGACGAGCCGCATGGCTTCGCGCGCAAGCGGTTCGAAATCGAAGTCGTTGTGCTGCAAAGGCGTGGTGAGACGGCCGAGCGCGAGATCGACTTCGCGGCGATGCAGCAGTTGCACGACCTGGTCGCTGGTTTCGCCGAGGATGCGCACGTTGAGCAGCGGCCGCTCCGACTTGAGTTCGGTTACGGCCATGGCGAGCACGTCGGGCGCGGCGCCCATGATCGCGCCGACCGTGAGTTGGCCATGTCCGCCACGGCGTTTGTTGTCGAGGTCGTCGGCGAAGCGGGTGAGGTCGGCGAGCGAGCGGCGCGCGTAGGCGAGCGCGGACATGCCGAGCGGCGTTGGCTGCATGCCGCGCGCGTTGCGCTCGAAGAGCAGGAAGCCGAACGCTTCCTCGATATCGGCCAGCATGCGGCTCGCGCTCGGCTGCGCGACGTTGATGGCGTCGGCGGCCTGGTGCAGATTGCGCGCGTCGTCGAGCGCGACGAGCAGCGCCAGATGCTTGAATTTCAGGCGATTGACGAGCGCCACCTGTGAGACGTTCTGATTCATTGTCGGTCCGCGGTGATGCAACGCAGTAGCTTCAAACCGATACGCATTTGCGATCGGCCAATCCTTCTTTCGGATTGTCGTGTTATCGGTCGGCGAATTATAGTCGCAGCACAACGAGGCGCGAACATTCGGGCTCACTAAACAAAATCAGGCGGTCCGCCATGGAGACAATGGCATTTCGCATGACCCTGAAGCCGGGCATGCGCGAGGAATACGAGAAGCGCCATCGCGAGATATGGCCCGAACTGGCCGATGCGCTCGTTGCAGCGGGCATCCGCGACTACTGGATTTTTCTCGACGAAGCGACCGGACATCTGTTCGCGACCTACAAGCGCACCGGCACGCATTCGACCGACGCGTTGCCGCACTTGCCCATCATGCGCAAGTGGTGGGACTACATGGCCGAGCTGATGGAAACGCATGCGGACAACGCGCCTGTTGCCGTGCCGCTTGCGCCCGTCTTTCATCTTCCGTAATCGCGCATTTCCAAGCTCGTGAGGAACACCATCATGCAGGTCGTCGATCCGCATATCCACTTGTGGGATTTGTCCACACATCACTATCCGTGGCTGGCGAATCCGCAGACATCGTTCGTCGGCGACGCGCGCGATTTGAAGCATGACTATCTGCTCGCCGATCTGTTGCGCGATGCCGGCGACATCGAAGTGCTGAAGATCGTGCACGTCGATGCGAACCACGATCCCGCCGATCCTGTCGAGGAAACGCGCTGGCTGCAAGGACTCGCCGACGACAACGGCCGCGGCATGCCGAACGGCATCGTGGCGGGCGCGGATTTATCGGCCGACGATGCACCCGCCGTGCTCGAAGCGCACGCGGCCTTCGCCAACACGCGCGGCATCCGGCAGATTCTCAACGTGCATGAAAATCCGTTGTATGACTACGTCGGGCGGCACTTCATGCACGAGCCTCGGTGGCGCCGGAACTTCGCGTTGCTCGAGCGCTTCGGCATGTCGTTCGACTTGCAGCTTTATCCGTCGCAGATGAACGATGCCGCGCAACTCGCGCGCGAACATGCAAACACGCAGTTCATCGTCAATCATGCGGGGATGTTCGTGGACCGGTCTTCGGTCGAAGGATATCGCGCGTGGCGCGACGGCATGCGTGCGCTCGCGGCTTGTCCGAACGTCGCGGTGAAGCTGAGCGGCTTCGCCATGCTCGATCACGAATGGACAGTGGAGAGCTTCCGGCCGTATGTGCTCGAAACCATCGATACCTTCGGCGTCGGCCGCGCGATGTTCGCATCGAATTTCCCGGTCGACAGGCTTTTCGGTACTTACAAACAGCTGTGGAACGCCTACGCGCAGATCGTGAGCGACGCGAGCGATAGCGAAAAGCAAGCACTATTCGTGCGTAATGCGGAGCGGATTTACCGCATTTGATAACAACGTTCGAAGACCGGAACTGGCGTCGGACTTGATCGAAGGCGTCGCGTGAAACTCGCGTAAGCGCTCAGGCGCAACGCCAAGGTCCACGGCGTTGCACAGGCCGGAGCAAGCGCCAGCTTCGGCCGATAAACAGGAGACAGCGCATGACAATCAACAAGCCGCCAAGACTCGAATTGCGGCACGCGAGCAAGGCGTTCGGCCGCGTGCGCGCATTGGGCGACGGCAGCCTGCAACTCTTCGCGGGCGAAGTCCACGCGTTGCTCGGCGAAAACGGCGCGGGTAAATCCACGCTCGTCAAACTGCTCGCCGGCGTGTATCAGCCGGATGCAGGCGAGATTCTGGTCGATGGCGAACCGCGCCGCTTCGCCAATCCCGCCGAGGCACGCGATGCCGGTCTCGCCGTCATCTATCAGGAGCCGACGCTGTTCGCGGACCTTTCCATCGCGGAGAACATCTACATGGGCCGGCAGCCGCGCGACCGGCTCGGACGCATACGCTACGACGAAATGCATCGCGAAGTCGATGCGTTGCTCGCGTCGCTCGGCGTGAACCTGCGCGCGCAACGGCTCGTGCGAGGCTTGTCGATCGCGGACCAGCAAGTGGTCGAGATCGCCAAGGCGCTTTCGCTCGACGCCAACGTGCTCATCATGGACGAGCCCACCGCCGCGCTCTCGCTAACGGAAGTGGAGCGGCTCTTCGCCATCGTGCGTGCGCTGCGTGAGCGCGATGTCGCGATCCTCTTCATCACGCACAGGCTCGACGAAGTCTTCGCGCTGACGCAGCGCATGACCATCATGCGCGACGGCATAAAGGTCTACGACGCGCTCACCAGCGACATGACCATCGATGCCATCGTGAGCAAGATGGTCGGCCGCGATCTGGACACGTTCTATCCGAAGGCGGACGTGCAGCCCGGCGACGTGCGTCTCTCGGTCCGCAACCTGACGCGCGAAGGCGTATTCAAGAACATTTCCTTCGATGTCCGCGCAGGCGAGATCGTCGCGCTCGCGGGCCTCGTCGGCGCGGGACGCAGCGAAGTCGCGCGCGCCATCTTCGGCATCGATCCGGTCGATGGCGGTGAAGTGAAGATCGCGGGGAAGGCGCTCGCCCTCGGCCATCCGGCGGCAGCCGTGCGCGCGGGCCTCGCACTCGTGCCGGAGGATCGCCGCGCGCAAGGGCTCGCGCTGGAACTGAGCATCGCGCGCAATGCATCGCTCACCGTGCTCGGCCGCTTGATGCGGCACGGGCTCATCTCCGCGAAAAGCGAATCGACGCTCGCCGCCGACTGGGGCAAGCGCCTGCGCCTCAAGGCCGGCGATCTCGATGCGCCCGTCGGCACGCTGTCGGGCGGCAATCAGCAGAAGGTCGTGCTCGGCAAGTGGCTCGCGACGAATCCGAAGGTGCTCATCATCGATGAACCGACGCGCGGCATCGACGTGGGCGCGAAAGCCGAGGTGTATCGCACGCTCGCCGAACTCGTGAAAGAGGGCATGGCCGTGCTGATGATTTCAAGCGAGCTGCCCGAAGTGCTCGGCATGGCGGACCGCGTGCTCGTCATGCACGAAGGCCGTATCAGCGCCGACATTGCTCGCGCCGATGCAAACGAAGAACGAGTGATGAGCGCCGCGTTGGGCGCATCGCCGCAAACCCTGGGACGCGCCGCATGATGACACGACACTCTCCCACCATGCCCGCGCTGCCTGCCGCCGAAACGAAACGCGAGAGTCTCGCGGGTTCGATCGCGAAGAGTCGCGAGCTCACGCTCTTCATCGTGCTGCTCGTGCTGATTGGCGCGACCGCTGCGGTGAAGCCGGACTTCCTGAATCTGCAGAATCTGCGTGACGTGCTGCTGAATGTGTCGATCATCGGCTTGCTGACGGCGGGCATGACGATCGTCATGCTGATGCGGCATATCGATCTTTCGGTGGCGTCGATCGTCGGCGTGAGCGCCTATGCGGTCGGCAGCCTCTTCGTGATGAACCCGCACATGCCGGTGATCGTCGCGATGTGCGCGGGCATGGGCGTCGGGCTCGTGATCGGTGCGGTGAACGGCGCGCTCGTCACCTTCGGACGCGTGCCGTCGCTCGTCGCCACGCTCTCGACGCTGTATATCGTGCGCGGCGCGGACTACGCGTGGGTCCACGGCGGCCAGATCAACGCGACGAGTCTGCCGGATAGCTTCGCCACGATCGCAACCGGATCGCTGCTCGGCGTGCCGAATCTCGTGTTGATCGCGCTCGTCGTGCTGATCGCGTTGTCGGTGTATCTGAAGCAGTATCGCGGCGGCCGCGAGCATTACGCCATCGGCTCGAACCCCGAAGCCGCGCGTCTCGCGGGCATTCGCGTGGACCGCCGCGTGATGATCGGCTTCCTGCTGTCCGGCGCGATCGCCGGCCTTGCGGGCGTGCTGTGGCTTGCGCGTTTCGGCACCGTCGATGCCAGCACGGCGAAGGGCATCGAGCTGCAGGTGGTCGCGGCGGCGGTGGTCGGCAGCGTTGCGATCACGGGCGGCGTCGGCACGGTGGCGGGCGCGACGCTTGGCGCGCTGGTGCTGGGCGTCATCAACATCGCGCTCGTGGTGTTGCGCGTGTCGCCGTTCTGGCAGCAGGCCATTCAAGGCGCGCTGATCGTCGCGGCGATCGCGCTGGATACGTTGCTCGCGCGCTCGGTCGCGCGCCGCATGATGAGGAAACGCGATCATGGCTAAACCCGACTCGGCTCTTTCCACGGCAAAACGCCGTCATCTGCAATGGGAGGCGATGCTCGCCATCGTGCTGGTCGACTCGCTGATCGGCGGACGCGTGCTTTCGCCGATGTTCCTTTCCGGCGCGAACCTCTCGAACATGCTCGCCGATTTCACCGAGATCGCGCTGATCGCCTTGCCGATGACGCTCATCATCGTCGCGGCGGAAATCGATTTGTCGGTGGCGTCGGTGCTGGGCGTGTCGAGCGCGTTGATGGGCGTGCTTTGGCACATGGGCTTGTCGATGCCGCTCGTCATCGCCATCGTGCTCGTCGCGGGCACGATGGCCGGGCTGCTCAACGGGCTCGTGATCGTGCGCTTCAATCTGCCATCGCTTGCTGTCACCATCGGCACGCTAGCGCTGTTTCGGGGTCTCGCTTACGTGTTGCTCGGCGATCAGGCCATCGCGGACTTTCCGGCGTCGTACACGTCGTTTGGCATCGATACCATCGCGGATACCTTCCTGCCGATGCCCTTCGTTCTCGTGATCGCGGGCGCGCTCGTCTTCACGGTGCTGTTGCAGGCGACGCCGTTCGGCCGCAGCCTCTTTGCCATCGGCGCGAACCCCACGGCCGCGCAGTTTTCGGGTATCGACGTGACGAAGACCAAGATCAGGCTCTTCATGCTGTCCGGCGCGATGGCGGCGCTCGCGGGCATCGTCTATACGCTGCGTTTCACCAGTGCGCGCGGCGACAACGGCGAAGGCTTCGAGTTGTCGGTGATCGCGGCGGTGCTGTTCGGCGGCGTGAGCATCTTCGGCGGACGCGGGTCGATGATCGGCGTGCTGCTGTCGCTCGTCATCATCGGCGTGCTGCGCAATGCGCTGACGCTCGCGGATGTATCGAGCGAAACACTGACCATCGTGACCGGGGCGCTGCTGCTGTCCTCGGTGCTGATTCCCAATCTGGTCGCGCGCTGGCGGGCCGCGCGTGAAAGACGCTTCACGGCGCAGACGTCGTAGGTGTTGAAGGCTGGTCGAGGGTGAATTGAAGAACGTTGATAACCAGCGCAACGGTTTGTCCAAGGGCAAAACTTGCGCGCAATGACAGGAGACATACATGAAAAAACCGTATCGATTCTCACGCGGGCCGGTGCTCGCGGCGGCTTTGCTGGCCGCCACCGTGGCACTTGCTGCAAGCGCCGCCGAGCTGAAGAGCGGGTTGAAGATCGCTTTCCTGCCCAAGCAGATCAACAACCCGTACGAAGTCATTGCCGATGACGGCGGCATGGCCGCGATCAAGGAGTTCAAGGGCGATGGCAAGGTCGTCGGCCCGTCGGATGCGGGCGCGTCGTCACAGGTGAGCTATATCAACACGTTGATCACGCAGCGGCAGAACGCCATCGTGATCGCCGCCAACGACGCCAACGCGGTCGTGCCGTATCTGAAAAAAGCGATGTCGCAGGGCATCAAGGTCGTGACTTTCGACTCGGACACCGCGCCCGACGGACGGCAGATTTTCGTGAATCAGGCCGAATCGGAAGCGATCGGACGTGGACAGATCCAGTTGCTGTCGAAGCTGATTGGCGGTGAAGGCGAATTCGCGATTCTCTCCGCGACGCCCAACGCGACCAATCAAAACACCTGGATCAAATGGATGCAGGACGAACTGAAGAAGCCGGAGTATTCGAAGATCAAACTCGTGAAGATCGCCTACGGCAACGATGACGATCAAAAATCATTCGTGGAGACGCAGGGCCTGCTGCAGGCTTATCCGAACCTGAAGGGAATCGTGGCGCCGACATCGGTGGGCATCGCGGCGGCGGCGCGTTATATCTCGAGTTCGCCGGCCAAGGGCAAGGTCACGGTGACGGGTCTCGGCACGCCGAACCAGATGCGCGCGTTCGTGAAGAACGGCACGGTCAAGGCGTTCCAGTTGTGGGACCCGGGTCAGTTGGGTTATCTCGCGGCGTACGCGGCGGCCAGTCTTGCCTCGGGCACGATCACGGGCAAGGAAGGCGATTCGTTCGAAGCCGGCAAGCTGGGCAAGCGGACCGTGGGAAAGAGCGGGGAAGTGATTCTCGGGCCGCCTACGACGTTCGATTCGGCGAATATCGATAACTTCAATTTCTGAGGTCGAAAGGGTGGTGGGAATCTGAGAGGTTGGCCCCGCGGTCGCGGGGCTTTTTTATTCGCGTATGCAAATGGGTCATCCACGAAACTATCGACAGTTTCTGTTGAAAGCTCTGTGGATAGCCGCTGCGTGACCCTTCCAACGCATTGTTCCGCAAAGACTTTCCGGAGCGTGGCGATTGCGCGTCAAGATCAGCGTAAGGGCTGCCCGTCCCTGAGCACTTGAATGGCCGTCGCCGATTCGAATTGCGCATGCACCATATCTCCGGACTTCAAGCCGTCAAGCGATAAGTCCGGCGCGACCGCAAGCGTCACCGTGTGGGTCGGGCCGCGTAGCGTGATCTCGCGCTTTTTCTTGTCGATGTGCTGAATCGTCGCCAGTATCTCTACCGTTCGCGCCTGCGCCGTCACGCCGTTCGTCGCCGGAACAGTCGCTTGCGTGTCGACGCGCTCACGAATCGCACCCGGCTTCGCCTTGACCGCGCGCATCAGCACGGCGTTGCGATACTCGATGTTCACCGTGTCGCCTATCTTGAGCTTCTTGACATCGGCGACCTGCGGATTGACGGCAACTTCCACGACGCGCCCCGCCGGCCCTTTTAGCGCGACGCTGTTCGTCACCGGGTCGATGCCAACCACATGCGCCTGCACTTGCGCCACCGCCGCCCCGGCTCGCGCTTGCGGTTCCGACGCGGCATCCTGCGCCGCAACCGGCAAAGCCGAGCCACAAGCAAGCGCGACGAGTGCGCATCCGATCCATGAACTGCCTGCACGACGCGAAGTTCGAAGCATGGTCATCTCCTTTGATATGTGAACATCACCGGCATCAGCGTCGCGACTTCGACAGCAGATGCCCAAGCCCGAGATTGGTCGCGATCTGCCACACATAGACGCGCGAATAACGCACGCCGAAGCGCCGCTCGATCAGTTCGCGCAGACGCGAGTTGGTCCACGCGTCGCTCGCAAAACCATGCACGCGCGCCGGGCCCTGCAAGGCGGCCGCGATCCATTCGAGCGCCTCGCGGTCCAGCACCGATACCCGTCCGCCCACGCCCATTTTCGCGAGCTCGTCGAGCCCGCCATCGGACACGATTGCCTTGTAACGCTTCACCGTCTGCAAGGACAGATGCAGATGCTCCGCCACGGCCTGCACCGATGCCCCTTCGAGCAACATGCGCCCGGCTGTCATGCGCCGCTCGACGCTCGGCAGGGTAGTGGGCCGGGGCAACATGGCGCTCCTCGTTCGATACGCGTTTCGCGGACGCTATACGTCAGCCGCGATGCAAGGCGAGGTCTGAGCGCGTGCTCCGCTTCCTCGTCTGTCGATGCAGCTGCCAATCAGTTTCGGTTTCGGTATCGTGGCGCGCGAGGCGTCGGTAAGCGTTCATGCGTTCCCCCTGTCGAGCAAAGACTGCGGGACCTGTTCGGCGTACTTGCGGTGTACTAACGGTGTGCTGGATGTAACGATGAAGTGTTCGCGAAACGGCGGCGCTTTCAGGAAAGCCGGGTACTGGTCACCACCAATAAACGTTTTCCGCCGCGAAAGGGAACCATCGTCGAAATTTTTTAGGCTTGATTATTCGCGATGAATTGCCTATGCGCGAGGCTTCGCACGCGCCGAGCCGCGCAATTGCATGCGTGTGCGTTTCGAATGTGCACGGCCGGTCGGCAAATGCGGGCGCGATTAACCACGCCGTCTTTGCGAAAAACCGGCGCGCGCAGAAGCACGCGGAGCATTCCGCTTGCATGGCCTGAGGTGAGAATGACGAAGGCGAAACGCCCATGCCTTACGAATCGCGCTTAATGACTACGCATAATGATGGCGTTTATTGGCCACCGTGCATGCGTATCCGAAAGGCGGGGAAACGAGGAAGGGCGTTACACGCGATAAAACTCGATATCCTGACCGGCATGCACGGCGCGCTTCAGCCATTCGGGCATGTCGCCCAGGCCGTCCCACGTATCGCCGCTGGCGTTACGGAAAATCGGCGCTGCGCCGTCTCCGGATTGCGGCAGTGACGGCAATTGCGGCATGGCCCGAGCTGGCTTCGCCGTACCGTTGGCGCCGTTGGTCCTGGTAAAGGTAGGCGGCGGTTCGGCCGCTGGCGCGTCGGCCAATGCTTCGGCCAGCGCGCCTTCCGTAATGCCGAACTCGACCATCCGGCTGCGTAAATACGCGATGATGCTGTCTCGCTTTCTTTCGTCCACGGCTTTCCTGATTCAGCTTTTTGATTTGCGAAAGACGAACCGATGCCCCGCGCGGACCGGGGCGGCTCGATGACTAGGTTTGATATGTTTTATCCAGCGTGACGCACAGTGAAACGTGCGTCAATTAGTGTATTTACCGCAGACCGCGCTTATCCCATCACACGCGCCGCCCACACCGATTAATGTCCCCGCTGTGTCGGCTATATAACAGTAATACCGGCTTCGGACATTGGCTCGTGCGGGAATCGCCATGACGGACGCACGACTATAGTGCGCGCGGGAGGTCACGTCGGGAGGCTACGAACTGCGGGAAAGCGACACTCGAACCGCCCGGTTTCCCGAACGGCTGATGCGTCGCCTGAACGCTATTGTATGCTGCTTGCGCCAACTATTAAATTGTTTTAACGACTATGTTGTTCACCCGGCAATTCCGCACCGTGCGCGCGAATTGCCGCAATCAGTTCGGCGGGCGTAATTTCATAACGAACTTCACGATGAATACCCGGCTTGCGCTCGTCGATCTCGATCAACAGAACAGCCTTGCCGTCGGATGCGGGTTCGAGCCGCAGCGAACGCACTTCCTGGCCGCTCGATTCATCGTATTCCGTCAGGAGCGTCATGGCGCCCGTGGCGGCGCTTTTCGGCATCGACATTCTTCCTCCCGTCTTGCGACGTATTTGTTGTTGTCTTGCCGCGCCTCCTCTCGCATGCACGAATTTCGGGCGCACGACGAAGGCAGACACGGCGGATAAGCAGATGCAAAGCGCGCACGCGCCCCGCCTGTCTCATTATTGCCTGTCAAAAGCGCGCGCGTAAAGCGTAGGGGCTTTCCCGAATGTCGTGCGGCCTTCGTCGTTGCGCCGATTTAACCGCCGGCGGCAATCGAATCGCGTACTTCCGCCGTGATCTCGAACGAGCGCAGACGCGCCCGATGATCGAAGATCTGCGCCGTGACGATCAACTCGTCGGCCTGAGTCTGCTCGATCACCGAGCGCAAACCCGCTTCGACATCCGCGCGCGCGCCGACCACCGAACACGCGAGCGACCGCTCGACGCCTGCGCGCTCGCCCTCGCTCCACGCGATCTGGTCGACGGGCGGCGGCAATTGGCCGGGCGTGCCGCGCCGCAAATTGATGAACTGCTGCTGCAGCGAGGTAAATAGAAAGAGGGCTTCATCGACGGTATCGGCGGCGAAGACGTTCACGCCGACCATCGCGTGAGGCTTCTTGAGCGTCGCCGATGGCCGGAACTGCGTGCGATACACCTCCAGCGCGGTCAGCAGATAATCCGGCGCGAAATGCGACGCGAACGCGAACGGCAGCCCGAGCGCCGCCGCCAGTTGCGCGCTGAAGAGCGACGAGCCGAGCAGCCAGATGGGCACATGAAGACCGGCGCCGGGCACTGCGCGCACGCGTTGTCCCTCGACGGGATCGGCGAAAAAACGCTGCAGTTCGACGACATCGTCAGGGAAGGAATCGGCGCTGCCTTGCAAGTCGCGACGCAGCGCGCGAGCCGTGGTCTGGTCGGTGCCGGGCGCGCGTCCGAGGCCCAAGTCGATACGTCCCGGAAACAGCGACGCGAGCGTGCCGAACTGTTCGGCGATGACGAGCGGCGCGTGATTCGGCAGCATGATGCCGCCCGAGCCGACGCGAATGGTCTTGGTGCCCGCCGCGATATGGCCGATCACGACCGCCGTCGCCGCGCTGGCAATGCCCGTCATGTTGTGATGCTCGGCGAGCCAGTAGCGGTTATAGCCCCAGCTTTCCGCGTGACGGGCGAGGTCGAGCGAATGCGCGAAGGCGTCGGAGGCGGTCGAGCCGAGCGGAATCGGTGAGAGGTCGAGAAGCGAGAAGGGGATCATTGCGACGTTCCGGATGCGTGGGACGGCGAGAAGCGTGGCCGCCAGCGTTCAGGCCCGGCTGGCGGACAAGCCGCGCCGGTGCCTCGCGTTTAAAAGTCGATTGTGCCGAATGTGCGGGATTCTTGCCGAAGCGATCAGGCGAGCCGCGGATAGCCTTGCGCGATGGCATCGCGTTCGAGGTCGAGAATCGGCGCGTAGTCGGCGCGCGTGGGGCGCACGAAGCCGTCGAGCCGCAGCCGTTGCGCACGCGCGGGATGGTCGCGTACGGAATCCGCGAGCGCGGCGGCGAGCCGCTCGATGCCGTCTTGCGGAACCCGCTTCGAGGCGATGAAAGGCAGCGCGGGCGAACTCGCCGTCACGCCGATTTCCCTGACGCCTTCGGCTAGTTCCGGCACATGTTCGCGCACGTAAGCAAAGGTCACGCAGTCGATGGCGGCGACATCCGCGCTTCGGTCCGTCGCGAGCGCTTGAAGCGAAGCCAGATGCCCACCACTTCGCTCGACCGATGCGAAGAAGCGGCCTTCGCGGGCCAGCGGCGCGACCGCGTGACGCAGTAAGTTCATGCCGCTGTTGGAGTCGTCGCTGTTGTAGATGGCTCTGAGACCGCGACAGTCGGCGAGCGTCGTCGCCTGCGTGTGCTTTCCGGCGACGATCACGCTGCGATAGCTGCCGTTCGCGCAGCCGGGGACATCGAAATTGGGCGTGGCGACGAGTTGCACGCGGCCTTCGAGCGCGTGAACGAGCGGATAACCGCAGGTTTGCGACAAGAGCAGATCGTCGCGTTGCCAGAAAGTGGTGAGATCCGCGCCCGGATCGACGATGTCGAGCGTATCAGCGCGTTCGTCCAGCCAGTCTGTCACCCGCGCTTTCACGTCCGTCAGCAGCGCGCGCCAGTCGGCAGCCAGCGCGGGCGTGACGTTGTACATCGGAAGGGCGGTGATCCATTGCATGGGCGAGCTTTGCGAGAAGCGAGAGCGCTCTATCGTACAGGGCGGCTCGGCCGCAAGCCGATCTACGAAACCTTCGCCGAGCGCGAATCACGCGTGGACGCCGCAGCCCTGACGAGCACCGGCTGCCCGAAGCGCTTGGCCGCGCCGCGTTGCATCGCGTTCGTGCGCGTCGTGACGGCGGTATCGGCGATCCATTCCACCGGCGCGCGCGTCCCGCCCGCGAACGGATGCACCGGTGAAACCGCGCGCGCGAACGCATGCTTTTTGATCCACTCGCCGTACCCGCGCACGACAAATCCGCCATTGCTCGCGCCGTATGCTTCGCGCCGCTGCCGATACACCGCGCCCAGCGCAAACCACGGCACGCCGGGCAAGTCGTGATGCACCGAATGATAATTGTTGTTCAGAAACAGCAGTCGCCAGGGCCACGCGGCCTCGTTCAGAACGGTGCGTTCGCGGGCATCGCCTTCCGCCCGATGCTCCTGAAACGATCGCACCGAAGCCAGCGCCAGCGATGCATAGCCGACGCCGAACAGAAACGCGCGCCACGGAATGCCGCAACGGGCATCGAGCCACCATGCAAGCGCGGCAAGCGACGCTGCGTGCACGAGCCAGCTCGCGACGATCCGCCATTGACCCAGCGCGACCGCCTGCGCGGCTTCGCGCCACGAGGCGGCGATCGAGAACCATGGACCGATCAGCACGCGGCCCAAGAACGTATTGCGGGCAGCGAGAGCCGCGCGCAATACGACGCCCGCATTGGCCCACTGCTCCGGCGTGACGTAATAGCTTTCCGGGTCGCGGCCGGGCTCGGTCAGATGCGCGTCGTCGTGATGACGCAGATGCGAGTCGCGATACACCGCATACGGAAACCACACGGCGAGCGGCGCCAGGCCGAAAAGCATGTTGACGAGCGGCCAGCGCGTGGGATGTCCATGCAGCAGTTCGTGCTGCAGCGACATGTACCAGCACGAGAGCACCGCGAGCAGCGTGAGCGTGACCGGCAAGCCGAGCGTGCGCGCATGGAGCGCCACGCCGAACCAGCCGCTGTACACCGCGACGATCACGAGCCACGTCGGCCACGCGCTGCGCCAGCGCCACGTCGCGCGTTGTTCCTGGAGTTGCTCGCGTTGCACGTCGTCGAGATAGCGGGGCATGGCGAAAGTCGGGATAAGCGAAGTGCCATCCTAGCTGCGCGCTTCGATGCGCCCAACCAATGAATCCGCCTATGTTTTCCCCGCTCAGCGAATAGGAATAGGCAAAAAGTCATATATGCGGCAGGTCACGTGATTGCCCGGTGAACGCGCCGAACGCGCGGGAGTGGCCGCGCCGATTATTGGCCGCCCATCGAAGCGCGGTATCCTTTGACCCTTTGTGGCCCCAAATCCACCGACATGTCCCGATTTCACGACAGAGACGCCAACCCGAGCTACGGCGCGGTCATCGAGACTGCCGGGCGAATGGGCGCTTTCAGTCTGCGACGCAAGTCGACGCGCATGTTTGCCGGGCTCATCGTCTTCAATGTGCTCGCGTGGCTCTGGGCGCTCGTCGCGTTCCGGCACTATCCGGTGCTGCTCGGCACGTCGCTGCTGGCGTATTCGCTCGGACTGCGCCATGCCGTGGATGCCGATCACATCGCCGCTATCGATAACGTCACGCGCAAGATGATGCAGCAGGGTAAGCGTCCGCTTGGCGTCGGCATCTTCTTCTCGCTCGGCCATTCGACGGTCGTCGTGGTGGCGAGCGCGCTCATTGCCGCGACCGCGTTCGCCGTGCAGGGCCGCTTTGCGCAGTATCGTGAGATCGGCGCGGTGATCGGGACGTCCGTCTCCGCGCTTTTTCTCTTCGCCATCGCGGCGATGAATCTGTTCGTGCTGCGCGGCGTCTGGCGCGCATTCAGGCGCGTGCGTCGCGGCGAAGCATGGCGCGACGACGACGCCGATCTGCTGATGGCGGGCGGCGGACCGATCGCGCGCATCGCCCGGCCGCTTTTCCGCCTCATCAGCCGAAGCTGGCATATGTATCCGCTCGGCTTTCTCTTCGGACTCGGTTTCGATACGGCGACCGAGATCGGCCTCATGGGTATCGCCGCCGCGGAAGCCGCGCGCGGCATGCCGGTGTGGTCGATCCTCGTGTTTCCGGTGCTTTTCACCGCGGGCATGTCGCTCATCGATACCGCCGACAGCATGCTCATGGTCGGCGCCTATGGCTGGGCTTTCATGAAGCCGATCCGCAAGCTCTACTACAACCTCACGGTCACGCTGGTCTCGGTGCTGATCGCGGTGCTGATAGGCGGCATCGAAGCGCTCGGGTTGATCGCGGACCGGTTGCAACTGAAGGGCGGACTGTGGGACGCGGTCGCCGTGCTTTCCGAACACTTCGGCGCGCTCGGTTATGCAATCGTCGGTCTCTTCGCCGCGTGCTGGCTTATCTCAGCGCTGATCTACAAGTGGCGCGGCTATGATTCGCTCGATGGCGGCATCGTCCGCTAGAAATGTCTTCAAACTGACTCGTCGGGCATTCTTTCTGCTTGAAAGCTTCGCCGCCGCTCATCCGATCCCTGCATCGAGCGGCTTTCAGGGAGAAAAACATGTCACAGCCGCAACCCGGCGCGCAGCAAGAAGAAACATCCACCGAAGCTTCTCCCAAGGAAAGTTCCGCTGGCGCACAGTCGCCCAACCTCGATAACGCCGAGCGTGAACAGGCGGCCGAGCATTCGACGCCGCACGCGCTCGTCGTCCATGAAATCGTCCGCGAAGAAGGCGAGGCGGCGATGGAGCGGACCTTCGGCGCGCTGATGTGGTCGGCGCTTGCCGCTGGCCTTTCGATGGGTTTCTCGTTTCTCGTCCAGGCAATTCTCGAAAGCTCTTTACCGGAGACGAATTGGCGTTCGCTCATATCGAGCTTCGGCTATACGATCGGTTTCGTGTTCGTCGTGCTCGGACGCCAGCAGTTGTTCACCGAGAGCACGCTGACCGCTGTGTTGCCGGTGCTCACGCGCCGCGATATGAAGACGCTGTTCAAGACACTGCGGCTTTGGGCGATCGTGCTCGTCTTCAACCTTGTCGGCACGGCAATTTTCGCGGGCATTCTGCAGATCAAGGGCGTCTTCTCGCCGGAAGTCACCGAAGCGCTTGCCCACGTCGCCGAGATGCCGTTTTCCGCCGACTTCGGCGTGACGCTCGTGCGTGGTGTGTTTTCAGGTTGGCTGATCGCGTTGATGGTCTGGCTGCTGCCGAGCGCGCGCTCGGCGCGGCTGCTGACCATTTTGATCGTGACTTATACGGTTGCCGTGAGCAAGCTGACGCACGTGATCGCGGGATCGGTGGAAGCGGCCTATGCGGTGATGATCGGCGCGGCGAGTATCGGCGATTACTTTCTGGTCTTTATGATTCCGACCGTGATCGGCAATATGCTCGGCGGGATATCGCTCGTGGCGATCGTGAATCACGCGGCCATTGCGCCGGAAATCGAGGGAACGCCGCAAGGCGAGAAGTAGCGGATAGGCGTCGCAGGGCGTCGGGTACCGGCAACGCCCTGGTCGCTATCCGACCACACGCCTTATTTATTGTTGCCAGCTCCCGTGCCGTATAGACCGTTGTTGAACCCGCCCGCGCCATCGGTCTTGTGATCCTTGCCGGCGCTGGGGCCTCGCGCCGCGCCCGCCGCATCCTTCGATTGCGGCTTTTGCGACTCATGCACCGTCACGCCCGCCGGATTCGCACGCGAAGTCGAATCCGAGGCGCGACTGTCTTGCGAGTCGGAGCCGGAGCCCTGGACGATCTGCGCAAAGCCGTAAGTGCTGAACACCGTCGTGCCGATGGCAACAATAGCAGCGACCTTCTTCGAGGTGCGGTGTGATGTGATGGACATGGCGTTCCCTGTATGAATCGATGACCTTTCATCGAGCAGGAACGATGCCCGGCAGTGAGCACCGGAAACCCCTCGCGCAGCTTTCGCGTGAACGGATATGACAATAGCGCGCGCCGCAGCGCGGAATTTCGCGCCGCCCGGCGCGAGTGGCGAAAGCGGTTTTTAGGCCGCTTTCGCCCACAGCCTGTTCGTGGATTTCTTGCGGCTTCCCGGGCCGCTCGGCCCTTTGCTGCTCACGGAATCGAGCGCCGTCGAAAGCGCTTCGATGCGCTGCTTCTGCGCCGGCACGAGCGCGAATCCCGCCGATACCGCCGCAAGCCGCTCGCGCCAATAGTCGACGTTGAGCGTGCCGGAAGACTGGTTGTTCATCGTGCGAAGCTGCGCGACTGCGCGCTCGATATGCTGAAGTTCGAGATCCGCCATGGCCGAGGGCAAGAGACTGCCCTTGGTCTCACTTTTCTTTTTTTTCATTTGTGGTCTTCCTCTCGGCAGGCAAGCGCGCGATGAAATCGCTCATCGTCGCGCTACGCCGTAGCCGCTTCACCCCGTACCCCGATCACCCACGCCGGCTCTGGTCGAACCGTCGTGAGCGCCCCTTACTCGTCTTTGTTTTCACGACTCGCGCGGCGACGACATCCCCATGTCAACGCCTTGCGAATCGTTGAAAAAATAGTCGCAAACGGCGAGGCGGCGCTCCGTCTGGCATCGCACATTCAAGCAGGCGCGGTGCGGCGCTATGTGCGCTGCGCCGCGCAAAGGGCTGATGAGATTCGGAAGGATGCGGGACTACCCGCGAAGACGAAACTGCTACTCGGACGCGCGCTTGCCGCTGCGGCTGATCTGCGCTTCGAGCGCCTCGTCGAGCTTGCTGACCTTGCGCGGCTTGCCGGGCTCGCGCGCGTTGACGAAGGTGACGAAATCGTCCATTGGCATTGGCTCGGAGATCTTGCGCGAGCCTTCCGCCGATCGTTCGATTAGATAGAAGTAGCCGCCGGGCATGGAGACGGCCGCATAGTGCACGTTGCCGCTACGCGTTTTAAGCCGTTCGACGGCGTTGATGGCTTTGGTCGAGCGCATTTGAATTCAGGGCGCGCACTTCTTGCCAGCGCCTTCGATCCAAAGATTCGATGCGTGGCGCTCGCCGGGATAAAAGCGGTACGTGGTTTCGCCGTTGTCGTAGCGGACCTTGACGACGTTAGAATCACCGAATTCGAGCATGGTGCCCTGCGGGATTGGCGTCGACTTGTATTTGGTGTCGTGCTTCTTTGCTTCGTCGGTGATGCACTGGACGATTTCGCCGACCCGGTTATCCGTGGATGCGGCTTCGACTTCGGGTTGCCCGGCATCGGCATTATGGAAACGGCCGCACGCGGTAATGAGCAAAGGCAGCGCTAGCGCCGCGACATATTTCTTCATGAGTCTCCCGAATGACCGTTGTTCTCTGCGAACCCGCATTAGAGCACAGGGCCTTTACAGTTCGATAAGGCGGACATGCGGCAAGGTTCGCGCTCGATGATTTGGCAGCAAAGTGCGCGCCCGCTCAAGCATCCGGCGGCACGCCCAGCAATGGCAACGTCGCGCCGACGATGCCAGAGAACACCGGCCCCGCCACTGTCCCGCCGTAATACGTCGTGCCCGACGGCTCGTCGATCATTACCGCGACGATCACGCGTGGATCGCTCATCGGCGCGATGCCGACGAACGACGCGCGATACTTGTTCGCCGCATACGACCGCCCGATCTGCTTCCTCGCCGTGCCGGTCTTGCCGCCCACGCGATAGCCTTCGACCGCGGCGGCGCGGCCGGTGCCGTTCGGGCCCATCGCCATTTCCAGCATGTTGCGCACGGCCTTCGCGGTGGCGGGCTTCGTGACCTGCAACGGGTCGCGGCGCGTTTCGCCCTGAATCAGCGTGGCTGCGTGAAAGCGCCCGTCGCCAGCATAGGCCGTATAGATCTGCGCAATCTGCACGAGCGACAGCGACATGCCGTAGCCATAAGCCATGGTCGCCTGCTCGATCGGCTTCCAGCGCTCGGGCGCGCGCAACCTGCCGACCGCCGCGCCCGGAAAAGTCAGCTCCGGCGCGCGGCCGATGCCGTAATCGCGGTACTTGTCCCAGATGGTCTGCGCGGGAATCTGCAGCGCGAGCTTCGTGAGCGCGACGTTGCTCGACATCTGCACCGCCTCCGACACGGTGATGACGCCGTGATTCGACGTATCGTGGATCACGTTCGGGCCGATCTTGAGCGTGCCGGGCGACGTATCGATGCGCGTCTCCGGCCGCGTCTTGCCGAGGTCGATGGACAACGCGGCGACCAGCGGCTTGATGGTGGAGCCGGGCTCGAAGGTATCGGTGAGCGCGCGATTGCGCAGTTGCTCTCCGGTCAAATGGCTGCGGTCGTTCGGGTCGAAGGTCGGATAGTTGGCGAGCGCGAGCACTTCGCCGGTCTTGGCGTCGAGCACGACGACACTGCCCGCGCGTGCCCGATGCTTCGCAATCGCCGCCTTCAGATGCGTATGCGCAAGCTGCTGAATGCGCCGGTCGATGGTGAGCGCAATGGTCTCGCCGTTTTGCGGCAAGTCGGGCTCGCCGATCTGCGAGATCACGCGCCCGAGCCGGTCGCGAATCACTTCGCGCTGACCCGCTTCGCCTGTCAGACGCGCGTTCGCCGCGAGTTCGACGCCTTCCTGACCGTTGTCCTCGTTGTCGGTGAAGCCGACGATATGCGCCGCCGATTCGCCTTCCGGATAAAAGCGCTTGGTGTCCGGCACGAGCGTGATGCCCGCGCGCCCAATCTGCGCGATCTTCTCCGCTGTCTCGGCCTCCACTTGCCGCCTGAGCAATACAAAGCTGCGGCCGGTTTCGACGCGTCTTTGCAAATCGCGCGCGGGCATGCCGAGCAGTTGGGCAATGTCGTCGCCGCGCGTGCCGTCGAAGAGTTTCGGGCTTGCCCAGACTTCATACGTCGACAGGCTGACGGCGAGCATGGCGCCGTGACGGTCCACTATCTTTCCGCGCGTCGCCTGCAAGGAGAGCGTGCGCTGATAGCGCTTCTGACCTTCGCCGATATAGAACTCGCGGTCGACCACCTGCACCCACGCCGCTCGTCCGGCGAGCGCGAAAAAAGCCGCGGCAAGGCCGATCACCACGAGTTGCGAACGCCACGCGGGCAACTGCCGCGCGAGCATCGTACTGCGATGATGAGTCTGAAAATCGCTGCCGCCGCGCGTCTTTTTCTTGAGCATCGTGGTCTCGTGCGTGTGCTGGGAGTGGGATCGGCGTTGCGCTCGATGCGTTACGGAAGCCGCGCGAGCGCGCCATCGAGATCGGCGGCGTCCGGCAGACGAATGGCGAACTCGTCCGACAGCACACGCCTTAGTTCTTCTATCGTCTTCAGTTCGCGATGACTCGTGCCTTCGCGGTCGTCGTGCACGCTCAGGCGCCGGTTGAAAAGCCCGTAACGCTTGCCGGGCGCAAGACGTGCCGCGAGCAGGTTGTTCACGAAGACGGAACTCGGGTAAGTCGACACGAAATGGTTCGACATCTCGTAGTCGACGTCATATTGCGGATCGAGGTCGAAGCGATAGACCGGCTTCCAGTCGCCGTCGATATAGGCGTTCAAAATGTAGCCCGGCAGCATGGTTCCGGTTTCGATGCCGTCGAGCCGGAACGCGCCATGCGGCGTGATCTGTTCAAGCCCGGACTTGAGCGCGAGCGGCGCGGAGAGCGTCATGCCGCCGAAACCGACATCCGTGAGGAAGGGACCTTCGTCGAGATCGACGATCAGCAGCATGTGGGCACGCGGCGGCATGGCGGGATCGTCGCGGCCCCACAGCACACGTCCCGCGTAACCTCGCGCGCGAAAACCGAGCGCTTCTAGTACCCTGCGGAACAGCAGATTGTGTTCGTAGCAATAGCCGCCGCGCGCATTGGTCACGAGCTTGCGCTGAACCGAGGCAAGATCTAGGCGAACGGGACGGCCGAGCAGGACATCGAGATTTTCGAACGGGATGGCTTGCGGGTGCAGCGCATGCAAGGCGCGCAGTGTTTCGAGCGTGGCCGCCGTATGCTGCGTTTGTTCGTAGCCGATGCGTTTGTAATAGGCGGGCAGGTCGATCTTGGTATCGTCGGCATTCATGTGAGGTCCGTGTCGTATTGATGGTTGATGATGACGCATGCCCCGCACCGCCCGTACCCACGCCGCTGGCGCGCATATTTTACGACACGTAAGGTTGCGAATTACAAAAACCATACGTTTTTATTGCTTCTACCGCAAAGCACTGCAAGCTTTTGAACTGTGCCGCGTCGCTCGGGGTCTGTCCTGAGTACTGCACAAAACGATCAAGGGGCGAACGAGTCATGCCGAACGAGAACAACGAAGCACAGCAATCGAATCCAACGCAATTGAGCGGGCAAAAGCCGGAACAGGCCACGCCGCTTGCCGGCAAGCATCCCGCGCCGCCTTGCACGCTGGTCATCTTCGGCGCGGGCGGCGATCTCACCAAGCGGCTCCTGATGCCCGCGCTCTACAACCTCGCATCGGATGGCTTGCTCGACGACGGCATGCAGATCATCGGCGTCAATCATGGCGAGCGCGAAACCGCCGACTGGCGCGATGAGCTGACGCAGTCGCTACGCAAGTTCGCCGCCGACAAAGCGAGCACGTTCCACACGTCGCAACTCAACGAAAAAGCGTGGAGCTGGGTCACCGAGCGGCTCGAATACTTCGCGGGCGAATTCACCGAAGACGAAACCTTCGAGCGCCTCAAAAGCCGGCTCGCAAAGGCCAAGGGCGGCAACGTCGTGTTCTATCTGGCGGTGAGCTCGCGGTTCTTCGGGCCTATCGTCGAGCATCTCGGCAGCGCGGGCCTGCTGGAAGAGAAGGACGGCAGCTTCCGCCGCCTCGTCATCGAGAAGCCGTTCGGTACCGACCTGGCCACGGCGCAGGAGCTCAATCGCTGCATTCTTTCGTATGCGTCGGAGTCGCAGGTTTATCGCATCGACCATTTTCTCGGCAAGGACACGGTGCAGAGCATTCTCGCCGTGCGCTTCGCCAACGCCATGTTCGAGCCGATGTGGCGGCGCGAGTACATCGATCACGTGCAGATCACGGCGGCGGAAACCATCGGCGTGGAAGGGCGCGGCAGCTTCTACGAACAGACCGGCGCATTTCGCGACATGCTGCCGAACCATCTGTTCCAGTTGCTCGGCATGGTGGCGATGGAGCCGCCCAATTCCTTCGACGCCGAAACCGTGCGCGACAAGAAAGCCGAGGTGTTCGATGCAATCGTGCCGCTGCATCCTAAAGACGTCGTATTCGGCCAGTACGAGGCCGGTCCAGCGGGCAAGGGTTACAAGGAAGAAGACGGCGTCGCGAAAGACAGCCGCACCGAAACCTATGCCGCGGCGCGCGTCTATGTGGACAACTGGCGCTGGGCGGGCGTGCCGTTTTACTTGCGCACTGGCAAGCGTTTGACCGAGCGCCGCACGGAGATTTCGATCTATCTCAAGGCCGTGCCGTTTCGCCTGTTCCGCGACACGCCCGTCGATGAACTCACGCCCAACGTCTTCACGCTGCGTATCGATCCGGCGCACGGCACGAGTTTCGACTTCAACGTGAAGGTGCCGGGACCGATCATGCAGATCGGCGCGGTGCGCTCGGCGTTCAATTACGGCGATTTCTTCGCGGAGCGCGCCAACGTCGGTTACGAAACGCTGCTCTACGACTGCATGCTCGGCGACGAGACGCTGTTTCAGCGCGCGGACAGCATCGAGACGGCATGGGCCGCGGTGGACGACGTACTGCATCCGCATGACGGCGAGGTCGAGGTGCACGGGTATCCGGCCGGTAGCGCGGGGCCCGAGGCATCCGACAAGCTGCTCGCAGCCGATGGCCGCGCGTGGCGCTCGCTTACCGACACCATCAAGAAAACCGACTGATCAAGGGGACGAAAAGCGTGAGCACGACATCCGTAGCGAAAAAAACCAAGAGCCGCACGACCATCGACAAAGGCGCCGCGCGCGCCGAGCGCATTCTCGCCATCGACGTGGGCGGCACGGGCTTGAAAGCCGCAATCATCTCGGAAGAAGGCGAAATGAAGAGCGATCGCCTGCGCGTGGCCACGCCGCATCCGGCGACGCCCGAAGTGCTCGTCGATACGCTCATCAAGCTGGTCGAGCCGCTCGTTGCCGAACCGCCGACGCATATTTCCATCGGCTTTCCGGGCGTGGTGCGCAACAACGTCGTCCTGACCGCGCCCAATCTCGGCAACGAATACTGGAACGGCATCCCGCTCGCGGATTTGATCTCGCAGCGCGTCGGCGGCGTGCCCGTGCGCATGATCAACGATGCCGAAATGCAGGGGCTCGCGGCTATCGAAGGGCGCGGCCTGGAGTTCGTGCTGACGCTTGGCACCGGCGCCGGCACCGCGCTCTTTCGCGACGGCGAACTCATGCCGCATCTGGAACTCGCGCATCATCCAGTGTCGAAGAAGGGCGACGCGTATGACCAATACATCGGCGCGGCGGCGCGCGAGAAGGCGGGCAATAAACGCTGGAACAAGCGCGTTCAGAAGGTCATCGGCATTCTGTCGTCGCTCGTGAATTACGACAAGCTGTGGATCGGCGGCGGCAATGCCGCGAATCTGAAGTTCGAGTTACCGCCGAACGTGGCGGTGGTGTCGAACGCGGCGGGCATCGAAGGCGGCGCGAAGCTCTGGCATCCGCGTTCCGTGCGGGAAACGCGTCAGTTGCCGCATTTCAATGCGCAGCACGCGGACAAGGAAAAGGGAGCGCAAGCATGAGCGCCGCCGATATCCGCTACGGCCTCCATAGCGCAACCGGCGACGGCGCCGCCGCGTTCGAGGCGCTCGCGAAGGTCGAACTCGTCGTCACCGATTGCGACGGCACGCTGCTCTACACCGACAAGACGCTCGGCGACAAAGCCGTCGACGCCGTGCGGCGCCTGCGCGAAGCGGGCGTGCAGTTCACGGTGGCGAGCAGCCGGCCGGGCAAGGGCATGCGTCATATCGTGAAGACGCTCGGCGTGGATTTGCCGTTTGGGTCCTACAACGGCGGCAGTCTGGTTCAGCCGGGAACGTGGGAAACGTTCGCCGCGCACAAACTGCCGCGCGATGCCGTGCAGACCGCGCTGGACACGCTTGCCGAAACGGGCGTGGATGCCTGGGTGTTCATCGACGATAACTGGTACTTGACCAATCCCGATGGCGAATACGTGCCGCTCGAAACGCGCACCGTGGGCTACGAAGGCGTGCGCGTACAGCGCTTCGACGAACTCGATCTGTCGGCGGTGGACAAGATCGTCGGTTCGACTTCGAATGCGACGCTGATCGAACAGGTCGAGAAACGGTTGGAGGAGCGGCTGAAGGATCGCGCACACGCGGCGCGTTCGCAAACCTATTACCTCGATGTCACGAGCCTCGAAGCTAATAAGGGCGACGCCGTGCGCGAGCTGGCGAAGCGCGCGAATGTGCCGCTGGATCGTGTGGCCGTGCTCGGCGACATGGGCAACGATGTCGCCATGTTCGAGATCGCGGGTGTGTCGATTGCCATGGGGCAAGCGTCGGAGGCCGTGCAACGGCGCGCGAGCCTGGTTTCGGCAAGCAATGACGAAGACGGTTTCGCTATCGGCCTCGACGCCATATTGGCGATGCGGGCCGCTCGATAGCTCGATTAAGCGAAATGTACAGACATCGACGCGTGGCGCAGCCGTGGCGGTTTGCCCGACCGGGCTGGCTAGCGGCCGCGTCGAAGTTGTGAAGATCCGCTCAAGGTAATGCACGCGTTTGCCGCGGATCGGGCGGGCGCGTTCCTGATCAAACCGTTACCGCATGTACGACGTTCCTGCTTAACGACGGCGCATCGGCGCACGCGGGCCGCCGCTGCCTGCGCGTTCGTCCTTGTGCCGGAAGTTGATACGGCCCTTGGTCAGGTCGTACACCGACAATTCCAGCGTCACGCGGTCGCCCGCGAGAATACGAATGTGGTTTTTGCGCATGCGGCCCGAGGCGTATGCGCCCACGACGACGCCATTGTCCAGCGTCACGCGGTAGCGACTGTCGGGAAGCACTTCATCAACGATACCGTCGAGTTCGAGTAGTTCTTCTTTCGCCATATGGAGCTCCTGTTGAAGTAGTAATCATGGGTGCCGCGCCATTGCCACAGTGCCTCGCCGCGGAAGTCGCCAAAAAGGCGGGCGGCGCTGCACGGGCGTGGTCGCTGCAGGGCGGCGTGCATCGCAAACAAAGCGCGAAAGCGGTGCCCGACGCGCCCCTGACGATGAGCGCGCCGCGTCTCAATTCAGGCCCGAGAGCTTGACGGACAGAGGCCGGAACGACATGGCGGCTCGGAAGTGAGCGCCTGGCCGGCATGACCGGGACGGCGACATCGGCGTGGCCAAGGCCGTGCAGGACCTTGAAATTTGCCGACGTGCGGTTGGTGCGGTACAGGTGAAGCTTAGAGTGAACGTGTCGAATGCGCGCTGGCAACAGTCTGGAGGAAATATGAGGCCGTTTCGCGTCAATTCAAGCTACCAGCTCAGAACCGGTGAGCCTGCCGACAGACCCTGGAGCGCCTCGCGCCGACATGTTCTGTTAGACAAATGAAATCGCGCTTTGGTTCCGTTTTGGCGCCAGGCGCGAGCTCTGCAAGACAGCATTATAGCCAACCTGCCTTCTTGAAGCGCCAATATAGTACTAAATCCACCGCTAGCATGACAGCAAGACACGCAGGATAGCCGTAAGCCCAGTCCAGCTCGGGTATGCGATGGAAGTTCATCCCGTAGATGCCGGCGATCATGGTCGGTACGGCAAAGAGCGCGGCGAACGAACCGAGACGCTTGGTTACTTCGCTTTCCGAGAGCGCGATCAGGCCGAGATTCACCTGTATCGCGGTGACGATCATTTCGCGACGTCCTTCGATGGTCTTCACGATTCGCAACAAGTGATCGTACACATCGCGGAAATATTCCTGCATGCCCGCGCACACCCCCGGAGAGCGTCCGCCATACAGTTTGCTGACTGCTTCGAGCAACGGCGCCGTGTGATGTTGCAAGATCGTCATGCGGCGCTTGAGCGAATAGAGATCTTCGATGATCTCGCGCGAAGCCGTCGAGCCGTTCTGTTCGAAGATGCGCTCCTCGACTTCATCGAGTTCCGAGCCGAGCGATTCCAGCACGGGAAAGTAACGATCGACCACCGCGTCGAGCAGCGCGTACATCACGAACGCCGGACCGTGCTTGAGCAAATGCGGCTCGCGCTCGCAGCGCTTTCTGACTTCCTGAAAGCCTTGCGTTGTCCGGTTACGCACCGAGAGCACATAGTTCTTGCCGACGAATACGTTCATCTCGCCAACGAGCACTTCGCCTTCTTCATCGAACTCGACAGTGTGGAACACGGCGAATAGCGAATCGCCGTATTCCTCGATCTTCGGACGTTGATGGCCGTTTTGCGCGTCTTCAACCGCGAGTTCGTGCAAGCCGAACTGATGCGTCATGTGGGCGAGTTCGCCGGGACCAGGTTCCTTCAATGCAACCCAGATGAAAGAATCGGGCAGATCGCGATAAGCGTTGATATCGTCGATATGCACGTCCGCGAGCTTCCGGCCGTTTTGATAAGCCGCGCAATTGACCAGCATGGGGCGCCCTTGTTGTGTCGATGTCACGGGCCACGCGTCGATGGGCGCTCGGGCCGCGTCATGTACGAGCGACATGCGAGGGCGCGAGCGCGTGGCCTCTTCATCTCTCGAATCTTAGCGGAAATGCCTCGCCTTGCATGCTCGCTGTTTCCCTTGCTGCAAGAACGCGACGCCTTATTTCGCCGAGTAATCGAGTACGGGAATGGGTTCGGGCGCGGGCAGCGTGGGGACGAGGCCGCCTTGCATCGAATCGAGCCGAGTCAGCTTGCCTTCTACGGTCGCGCCGACATCCATGCGCAACTTTTGATAGTAGATGTTGCCGTGCACGTGAGCGTTGGACTGAAGCTCGACGAAATTCGCGACGGTGACGTCGCCGACCACGCGTCCGTTGATGATCACATCGTGCGCGACGACGTTGCCGTGAATCGCGCCCTGATCGCTCACGACGAGCAGCGACTCGTCGCCCATGCGGCCCGTCACGTTGCCAGTGACCTGACCGTCCATACGCAGGCCCTCGCTGAATTCGAGGTCGCCCGAGATATGAACGTTATGCGCGATGAGCGTGGCGAGCTTGGCTTGCTTCACGCCTTGAGTGTCTTTCTTCGATGAAAACATATCGAGTCCTTGCAATGCTGTTTGGATGTGACGAGCGACGCCGGCGGCGCTGCGAGAAGCGCATCAACGCTGTTTCTTGAGGAAGGCGAGATCGGTCTGTAATTTCTCGATCTGCGCGGTGGCCTGCGCCGCGCGTTGTTCGAGCGCCGTGCGCGTTGCGGCTTCCTGTTCGAGCGCGAATTGCGCATGCTGAAGTTGATCGCGCAACGTCTGTTCGGGGGCGGGCGGCGCGCACAGCACGTCGAGCTTGCGCGCCTGTTCGTGCGAAGTCTTGAGCGAATAGCCGGCAGCGCCGAGCGCGGCGATGGCGCAGACCGCGGCGATGACGCCCGGTACGAACGCGAGACTGCGCTTGGGCGTGAGCGAGTAGGTGTGGCGCGCGAGTTGCATCGACGCCCGTTTGGAATCAGCCTTGCGCATGAGCGATGCCCCTGAAAAGCATGAGATAGGGCTTCGGATTGATCTGCGCGCCATCGAGGATCACCTCGAAGTGCAGATGCGGTCCGGTCGAACGCCCCGTGGAACCGACTTCGGCGATCTCTTGTCCCGGCATCACGTACTCGCCCTGATGCACGAGCAGTTTCGATGCATGGCCGTAACGCGTGACGACGCCGTTGCTGTGACGGATATCCACCGCATTGCCATAGCCGGAATGCTCGCCGGCCTGGACCACGCGACCGCCCGCACTCGCGAGAATGGGTGTGCCCGTGGGCGCGACCAGATCCATGCCGGGATGGAAACTGAGCCTGCCGGTGAACGGGTCGAAGCGATTGCCGTAAGGCGAGCCGAAGTGCGAGCCCGGCGCGGGATCGCGGCCGGGGTAGGCCATGTAGGCGGCGTAGTGTGCAAAGGTCTTGTCCTGGAGCAGCGAGAGTTTGTCGCCGATACAGTCGATGATCTGCTCGGCGCGCTTCATGCGCTGCCGGGGCGAGCCGGTCGCGCTGCTGTTCGTATCGCAAAGATGCGGCGGCAATTCAGGGCCGCCCGCGCCATCGAGTGCGGGGCCGCCTTCGTCGCTATCGGGCAGCGGCGGGACGTCGTGGACACCGGGTGCTCCGCCCTCGCCGCCGTTCGCGGCCTTGAGGTGAGCGTCGAAATCGTGCAGTTCGCCGACTTGCGCGGCAAGACTTTCCACGCGCGGCGCGAGTTCGATCAGCGAGGCATTGAGACGGCCGAGTTGTTCGATCTCGTAGGAATTGCGCGAGACGAGCGCGTGTTCCTCGCCGAGATGACTGCGCCCGAAGATCGTGCCGATGGCAATGCCGAGCGCGAACGCCGCGATGAGCAGCGCGATCAGCGCGACGACGGCGATTGCACGCGCGGTACGCGCTTCGACGAAGCGAATGCGCTTGCTCGATACCGATCGCCGTGACCAGATGACGAAAGCCATTAGCGAGACGCGCGAGCAGAACGGGCGTCGTGAGCCCGTGCGGATTGAAGCAGGATGAAACTAGGCGAAAGCATGAGGATAGGAGGATCGCGGCGCGGATCGAACATGGAAACCGGCCGGCGATTATGCCGCACGAATGCGCGTATTTGAGGTCTCGAATCAAAATGCTACGAATTCCGTATTTTGCCTTATTTCTCTCGGAATTAATCAGGATGTCTTGACGTCGACCCACGTCATGTTCGAGTCGCTGCCCATGAGAAACGCGCGATTGGCGTCCGCTGCTTCGCGCAAGTAATCCCACACTGTCGTGATGCGTCTGAGCTTGCGCAAGTCCTCGCGGCAAGAAAGATAGAACGCCCGCGTCACTTCGACTTGCTCCGGCAACACCGCCACGAGTCGCGCATCCGGCGCGGCCATGAAGCACGGCAGAATGGCGAGCGCGCGGCCCTGCAACGCGGCGAAGTACTGCCCGATCACGCTCGTGCTGCGAAAGCGCGAAACCGCGCCCGGCACCGCGCGCTCCAGATAGAGCAGCTCGTAGCTGAAGGCGAGATCGTCGATATAACTCGCGAAACGATGACGCGGCAGATCGTCCTTCGTCTGGATGCGCGGATGCGCGTCGAGATATTCGGCGGTGGCGTAGAGCTTGAGCCGGTAATCGCAGAGCTTCGTGTAGACGTACTGGCCTTGCTCCGGGCGTTCGAGCGTGACGGCGATATCCGCTTCGCGTTTCGAGAGACTCACGAAATGCGGCACGGGCAGCAGATCGATGGAGATGTTCGGATGCGCATCTTGAAAGCGCGCGAGTTGCGGCGCGAGAAAGAAGCAGCCGAAACCTTCCGTCGAGCCGACACGCACGTGGCCGGACAGCGCGTGGCCCGTGTTGGCGATCTGCTCGGTGGCGGACTGTACCGTGGTCTCGATCGAATCGACGAAACCGAGCAGATGTTGTCCCTCCGCCGTGAGGACGAAACCGCCACTGCGAGATTTATCGAAGAGCAGCGCGCCGAGTGCGTCTTCCAGCACGCGAATGCGCCGCGCGACCGTCGTGTAATCCACGCCCAGCCGCTTGGCGGCGTGGCTCGCGCGCTGCGTGCGGGCAACTTCGAGGAAATAGCGCAGGTCGTCCCAGTTGAGTTTGCTTAGATCGAAGTTCGTGTGTTTTTGCATATCGATCGGGTGTTTTTATGGCGCGTCGATGGACTTTTGCATAACTATACTCAAGGGTATGACTGCGCTGCATGACGGCGCGCCGATAACGATTCCGGAGACGACATGCTCATTCCCTTGCCGCTGGCCTTCTGGCGCGTCCCGTCGCTTCCGTTCGTCCTTTCTGCATGACATTCCAACAAGGAGACATTCGTGAATATTGCTGCTGAACATCCGGCTCAAGGCGCGGCTCGCGCAGACACGTCGACTCGCACGGCCAAATTGCTGATCGACGGCAAATTCATCGACTCGAAGACTGCGGATTGGCGCGATATCGTCAATCCGGCGACGCAGGAAGTCGTCGGCCGCGTGCCGTTCGCAACCAAGGAAGAAGTCGATGCCGCCGTCACTGCCGCGCACAAGGCGTTTCAGACTTGGCGCACCACACCGCTCGGCGTGCGCATGCGCCTCATGCTGCGCTTTCAGGATTTGGTGCGGCAGAACCTGAAACGCGTGGCGCAGACGCTGACCGCCGAGCAAGGCAAGACGCTGGCCGATGCCGAAGGCGATATCTTCCGCGGCCTCGAAGTCGTCGAACATGCGTGTTCCATCAGCACGCTGCAACAGGGCGAGTTTTCGGAGAACGTCGCGGGCGGCGTGGATACCTACACGCTGCGCCAGCCGATTGGCGTCTGCGCGGGCATCACGCCTTTCAACTTCCCGGCCATGATCCCGCTCTGGATGTTCCCGATGGCGATCGTCTGCGGCAACACTTTCGTGCTGAAGCCATCGGAACAAGATCCGCTTTCGACCATGGAACTGGTCGAACTCGCGGTCGAAGCGGGCATTCCGGCGGGCGTGCTCAACGTCGTGCACGGCGGCAAGGAAGTGGTGGATGCCATCTGCACGCATCCGCTGATCCGCGCGATTTCCTTCGTCGGCTCGACGGCGGTCGGCACGCACGTGTACAACCTCGCAAGCCAGCACGGCAAGCGCGTCCAGTCGATGATGGGCGCCAAGAATCACGCCGTCGTCCTGCCCGACGCCAACAAGGAGCAGACGCTCAACGCGCTCGCGGGCGCGGGCTTCGGCGCGGCGGGACAACGCTGCATGGCGACATCGGTCGCGGTGTTCGTGGGCGCGGCCAAGGACTGGGTGCCGGAACTCGTCGAACGCGCGCGCTCGCTCAAAGTCAACGGCGGGACGGAGCCGAATACGGATGTCGGGCCGGTTGTATCGAAGGCAGCGAAGGAACGCATTCTCGGGCTGATCGGCCAAGGCGTGGAAGAGGGCGCGACGCTCGCGCTCGACGGACGCGACGTGTCGGTCGAAGGCTACGAGAGCGGTAACTTCATCGCGCCGACTATTTTCACGGGCGTCACCACCGAGATGACCATCTATAAGCAGGAGATATTCGGGCCGGTGCTATGCGTGCTGGAAGCGGCGACGCTCGAAGACGCGATCGAACTCGTGAACCGCAATCCGATGGGCAACGGCGTCGGCCTCTTCACGCAAAGCGGCGCGGCGGCGCGCAAGTTCCAGAGCGAGATCGATATCGGTCAAGTCGGCATCAACATTCCGATTCCGGTGCCGGTGCCCGCGTTCAGCTTCACGGGATCGCGCGGCTCGAAGCTCGGCGATCTCGGTCCGTACGGCAAGCAGGTCGTGCAGTTCTATACGCAGACTAAAACCGTGACCGCGCGCTGGTTCGACGACGCCACCGTCAACGACGGCGTCAACACGACCATCGCGTTGCGTTAAACAGGAGACAGCGATGCATATCGGCTTTATCGGACTCGGGCACATGGGTGGCCCGATGGCGGCGAATCTCCTCAAGGCCGGTCACGCGGTGACGGCGTTCGATCTTTCCGCGCCCGCGCTCGATGCGGCGAAAGCGGCAGGCGCGACGCTCGCCGCGCGCCCGAGCGACGCGGTGCGGGACGCGGAAGTGGTCATCACCATGCTGCCCGCCGCCGCGCACGTGAAGGCGGTCTATCTCGGCGATGACGGCGTGCTCGCGGGCGTCAAGGCAGGCGTTCCGCTCGTGGACAGCAGCACGATCGACCCGGCGACCGCGAAGTTCATCGGCGCGGCGGCGGCGGAGCACGGCAATCCGTTCGCGGACGCGCCGGTGTCGGGCGGCGTGGTCGGCGCGCAGGCTGGCACGCTCACCTTCATGGTCGGCGCGGAAGAAGCGCTTTTCGAAACCTTGTGTCCCGTGTTGGCGGGCATGGGTAAAAACATTGTGCGTTGCGGCGAAACCGGAACGGGCCAGATTGCGAAGATCTGCAATAACCTGCTGCTTGGTATTTCGATGATCGGCGTAGCCGAAGCAATGAAACTCGGAGAAACGCTCGGTATCGATCCTTCGAAACTGGCGAGTATCGTCAATACATCGACGGGGCGTTGCTGGAGTTCGGATACGTGTAATCCCTATCCGGGTATTGTCGAAACCGCGCCGGCTTCGCGCGGATATAGCGGCGGCTTCGGCGCGGATCTCATGCTCAAAGATCTCGGCCTTGCAGTCGATGCCGCGCGCGGCGCGAGACAGCCCGTCTTCATGGGCGCTCTGGCACAACAGTTGTATCAGTCGATGAGCCAGCAGGGGTTAGGCGGACTCGACTTTTCGGGCATTATCAAGTTATACGGAAAAACCCAAGAGCGGTAACGCAGATTAAGCAATAGGTTAATTAGGCACGCACGTGCGTGCCTAATTCGTCTTAACGTAATAATCGCTTTATTAAGCTGCACTGCACCATGTCGCTTTAAACCCCTTACTGGGTGGAATCATCGGGATAACGATGATTCGCTTTCTCGAAAATTGTCCTATTCTGAAAGCACGACGCCCTTGTACTGTTAAAACACGGCTGCAATGGCGTTACTGGATGCAGGCGATTAGCCCGGCCTGTCGGGCGCTCAGACGAGGAGTACGCGATGCAAGTAACACGACACTTAAACATGGAACTGCGGCACGCCACGCTGCCGACTTATGTAGCCAGCTACTTTTTCCCGTTGCTATTATTGGCATACGAAATCTGGCGAGTAGGGTCTTACGTTGCGGTCAACGGCTTTAATTTCATGAACTTCAACGCGATGGGTTATGAGTTCGCGCTGATGGTCGCCGTGTTCGCCATGCAGGTCATCGTTGAAATTGCTTTCCTGGCGGGCGCGGTGTTGACGAAGCATAAGGACGTGGGGCATCGCCTTGCGAATTTGTCGCTGGGGCTGTTTTGTTCGCTCGTCGTGCTCGGTTTTGACCTTGCACTGCAATATGGCTTGAGCCAAAGCTAAATCACGCATTCTTGCTCTAAGTAAAAAAGGGCCGGCTGCTTTTGCAGCCGGCCTTTCTCGTTTCAGGCGTTCAATAACCTGCGGCGCTGGGCAATCCCGGTGGCGTCTCCGAGCGTTCTTCATAGCACTTTCTATTCGCATCTTTTAACGCGGTGCGCAATCCTTCTTCGACAACCGGGTGATAGAAAGGCAGCTTCAGCGTTTCGTCCAGCGTCAAGTCGAGTTGCATTGCCCAGGCGAGTAAATGCCCGAGATGTTCCATCGCCGGGCCGCAGCCTTGCGCGCCGCGCAGCTTGCCGGTTTTGGCATCGGCGTAAATATGGAGAAGGCCGCGATTCTGCCGCATTACCCGACTGCGTCCTTGCGTCTCGAACGATACTTCGCCCGTCACCGTCATCTGCTTGTCGAGATCGTCGTAGGCTGCGCCGACGATCGCCACCTGCGGCTCGCAGAACACGATGGAAAAGGGCACCTTGCGCTTGACCGGCTTCACGTCCGGGAAGCGCGCGGCATTGTCGCCTGCGAGCTTGCCTTCGTCGGCGGCATCCTGTAGCCAGGGACGGGTGCCGTCGCAATCGCCTGCAATGAAAATCGCGCTCTTGCCGCATTGCATGGTGTTTTCGTCGAAGAGCGGAGCGCCCTTGTCGTTCAGCTCGATGCCCGTTTTGCCGAGGTCGAGCGGCTGCAGATTCGGCGCGCGTCCGGTCGCGGCGAGCACGAGATCGAAGCGCTCGATGCGCTCGTCGCCTTGGGGCGTCTTGAAGCGCAGCGTCGGTTGCCCGTCCATGAGCGACATTTCGTCGATCTTCGCATCCGCATCCAGATAGAACTCGTCGGCGAGCGCGGCGGCGAGCGCATCGCGCACGGGCGTGTCGCTGATCGCGCCGACGCCGCCGCCTTTCGCGAACATGAATATTTCGACGCCCAGCCGCGACAGCGCCTGTCCGAGTTCCAGCGCGATAGGTCCCGCGCCGAAGATGGCCATGCGCTTTGGGAACGTGTGCAGTTCGAACAGATCGTCGCTCGTGATGAGTTTGTCCTCGAAAACTTTCAACTCGTCGGGAATCACGGGCGCCGCGCCCGTCGCGATCACGATAGTTTTCGCCTCGATGCGCGTCTCGTCGCTGACGACGAGCGTCGTCGGCCCGTCGAAGCGGGCGTGGCCGCGCAGGATCGACCCGTCGGGAAACGGCTTCGTTTCCTCGATCACGCTATTCACGAAGTGATCGCGCTCGTGCCGCACATAGTCGAGCACGTGCGCGAAATTGGCATCGAGCGCATGCGTGCCTTCGATACCGCGCGGAGCCAGCGCGTGCGCGTCGTGCAGGCCATTCGCGGCGGCGAGCAAGAGCTTCGACGGCATGCAGCCGATGCGCGCGCACGTCGTTCCCAGTTCGCCGCTTTCGATCGCGACGGCCTTCGCGCCAGCCTCGCTTGCCGCGCGAAACGCGGCGAGACCGGCCGTGCCCGCCCCGATCACGGCGACGTCTACTGTGATTGTCTTCATCGTATGTCCCGTTGGTTATGTGGTTGCGGCCCGCTGGCCTTCGTTTGTTGTCGGGACGAACAGATCATCCGTTGTCGGCGAAACCGGGGTAAAGCGTCATGCCGCCGTCGACGAAGAGCGTCGTGCCGATGACGTAATCGCTGTCGTCGGAGGCGAGCCAGACCGCCGCGCGCCCGATGTCTTCCACTTCGCCGACGCGCCCATAAGGCACGAGCGTGAGCAGCCGGTCGAGCGCTTCCTGCGTGTCCCACGCGTCCTTGTTGATCGGCGTGCGGATGGCACCGGGCGCGATGGAATTGACGCGGATGCGCAGCGGCGCGACTTCCTGCGCGAGCGACTTCATCATCATCTGAATGCCGCCTTTCGACGATGCGTAGTTCACGTGCCCTGCCCACGGAATGATCTCGTGAACCGAACTCATGCAAATGATCTTGCCGAGCGCCTTCGACACCGGCCGCGGCCCGCGCCGCTGAAACTCGCGTACCGCGCGCTGCGCGGTGAGAAATTGCCCGGTCAGGTTCGTGTCGATAACCCGGCGCCAGTCGTCGAGCGTGAGTTCGGTGAACCTCGCGTCCTTTTGCAGGCCGGAGTTCGCCACGACGATATCCACCGTGCCATAGCGCTTGACGACGGCATCGAACATGGCGTCGGTTTCGTGTTCGTCGGAGACGTCGGCGGCGACGGCGAAGGCATCGCCGCCATTCGCCGTAATCTCGGCGGCGAGCTTTTCGGCGGGTTCCGCGTGCGAGTGATAGTTGATGGCGACTTTCGCGCCGGCATCGGCGAGCGACTGGGCGACACCCGCGCCGATGCCGGAACTCGCGCCCGTGACGAGCGCGATCTGGCCTTCGAGGGATCGTTGCATGAGCGTTTCCGTGTGATTTGCGTCACGTGGCGGCAAGCAAGGTGCGCGCCCGGCACGTTCACGCGCCGAGCACGCCCTGA
This sequence comes from Caballeronia sp. LZ003, assembly GCF_031451465.1. Lineage (NCBI taxonomy): Bacteria > Pseudomonadati > Pseudomonadota > Betaproteobacteria > Burkholderiales > Burkholderiaceae > Caballeronia > Caballeronia sp. LZ003. The sequence continues at coordinate 965,230 of NZ_JARUXJ010000004.1, forward strand.
TAGACCTCCGCGTAGCGCAATGCCGCCGTCTCCCAGCCGAAGTTCTGCGTCATTGCGCGTTTGACGACGGTCTTCCACTCCGTGCGACGCGCTTTCAACGCGAACGCGCGCCGGATTGCGCCGACGATTCCCGCGCGGTCGAAGACATCGAAGGTAAAGCCGGTCGCGAGTTCATCCGCGAGATTTTCCAGCGAGCAATCGACGACCGTATCCGCAAGCCCGCCCACGCGATGCACGAGCGGCGGCGCGCCATACGACAGCGCATAAAGCTGCGTGAGTCCGCAAGGCTCGAAGCGCGACGGCACCATGACGACATCGCTGCCCGCGATGATCGAATGCGAGAGCGTTTCGTCGAAACCCAGTTCGACGGCCACCGCGCCCGGATGCGCGAGCGCCGCGTTCTTCATGCCGGTTTCGAGCGCCGGGTCGCCCGTGCCGAGCACGACGAGCTGGCCGCCGCGCTGCACGATATCCGGCACGGCGGAAAGCAGCAGGTCGAGACCCTTCTGCTCGGTCAGGCGGCTGACGACGCCGAAGAGCAGGGCGTCGTCATCGCGCGTGAGGCCCATGCGCTCCTGCAAGGCGGCTTTGCATTTGCTTTTCGCCGATGGCTTCGCGGCCGTGTAGCGCGACGCGATGGAGTCATCGACGGCAGGGCTCCAGATCGAATAATCGACGCCGTTCAGAATCCCGGTGATGTCGTGGGTACGCGACTGCAACAGGCCATGCAGACCCGCGCCGTGGGCTTGCGTCTGGATCTCGCGGGCGTAAGTCGGACTCACCGTGGTGATGCGGTCCGCGTAGTAAAGCCCGGCCTTCAGAAACGAGACATGACTATAGAACTCGACGCCATCGACCGCGAAAAAGTCGCCCGGCAATTGCAGCGCGCCGAACTCGGACGCGGGAAAGACGCCCTGATACGCAAGGTTGTGCACCGTCATCACCGTGGCGACGCGCGGCGCGCCTTCACGCTCGAACGCGCGCATGTAGGCGGGCGCGAGGCCCGCATGCCAGTCGTGCGCGTGCACGATCTGCGGCTGCCAAGCGGGATCGGCGCCGCCAGCGATACGTGCCGCGCTCCAGCCGAGCAGCGCGAAGCGCCGGTCGTTGTCCGCATACGGGCGATGCGCGGCATCGAGATAAGGATTGCCCGGACGGTCGTAAAACTGGTCGGCCCGCACGACGTAGACGATTACGCCATGCGGCTGCAACACACCGCGTTCGAGCCGCACATTGCCGGCACCGAACGCAGCGCCCAGATCCGCGACGGGCTCGATGCCGGTGAGACCTTCGAGCACGGCGGGAAAGCCCGGCAGCACCACGCGCGCGTTCGTGCCCAGTTGCGATTGCGCCGGCGGCAGCGCCCCGACTACGTCGGCGAGGCCGCCGGTTTTCAACAGCGGAAACATTTCTGCTGCAACATGCAGCACGCACACGGTCATCGGCGCTCCCGTAGGTTGAGTTGACTACTTCGTGGCTTCAACGATCCGCGAGCCGCTGCAACGCTTCGCGCGTGACGAGCGTGACGCCGGACTCCGTGCGGAAAAAGCGCGCGGCATCGTCGTCCGGATCTTCGCCGATCACGAGACCTTCCGGTACCGTGCAACCGCGATCGATCACCACGCGCTGCAATCGGCAACTCGGTCCTATCGTCACCTGAGGCAACAAGACTGCCTCATTGATGTTACAGAACGAGTGCACCCGCACCGCCGACGAGAACACCGACTTCGAAACTTGCGAACCCGAGATCACGCAGCCGCCGCAGACGAGCAGATTGGTGATCGCGCCTTGCTGGCCGTTGAGATCGCGCACGAACTTGCCTGGTGGCAACTGTTCTTGATTGGTCCAGATCGGCCATTTGCGGTCGTACAAATCAAGTTCGGGGATGGTCGATGCAAGGTCGAGGTTTGCGGCCCAGTAGGCATCCACGGTGCCGACATCGCGCCAGTAAGCGGGCGCTTCGGGATCGGCGCTGGAGGTCACGCACGACATGCTGAACGGATGCGCGATGGCCGTGCCGCTCGTCACCACGCGCGGAATGATGTCCTTGCCGAAGTCGTGATCCGTGTTCGACGCGGCGATGTTCTCTTCGAGCAGGTGGTAAAGATACTTCGCGCTGAACACGTAGATGCCCATGCTCGCGAGCGCCACGTCGGGCTTGCCGGGCATGGCGGGCGGATCGGCGGGCTTCTCCAGGAAGTCCGTCACACGGCGATTTTCATCGACATGCATCACGCCGAAGGCGGTCGCGTCCATGCGCGGCACTTCGATGCAGCCGACCGTGCAATCCGCGCCGCTCTCCACGTGGTCGAGCACCATGCGCGTGTAATCCATCTTGTAGATGTGATCGCCCGCCAGCACGATGATGAACTCCGGCGCAATCGACCGGATGATGTCGAGGTTCTGGAACACGGCGTCGGCCGTGCCGCGATACCAGCTCGAATCGACGCGCTGCTGCGCCGGCCAGATATCGATGAACTCGTTGAACTCGCCGCGAAGGAAACCCCAGCCGCGCTGAAGATGGCGCAACAGCGAGTGAGCCTTGTATTGCGTGACGACGGCGATACGGCGGATGCCCGAGTTGAGGCAGTTCGATAAAGCGAAATCGACGATGCGGTACTTGCCGCCGAAGTGCACGGCAGGTTTGACGCGCCTGTCGGTAAGCGGTCCGAGACGAGTGCCGCGCCCTCCGGCGAGGACGATTGCCAGGGTCGACTTTTGCAAATCGGTGCGATTCTTTGACGACGTCTCCATGTCAGCTCCTGATTTGACCTGCGACTAGTGAATTGATGCTGCTCTCTTGTTCGTCCTCGTATGCTGGCGGCGCGCGAGCTCGCTGGCTTGGGGTAGGTCCATGAGTTCGCGCGCACGAACAGGGTGGAAGCATTATCCGGTGCGCGTCGGCATTCGTGTACCGATGTCGCTCTTTTTTTGTTCCACCGATCCGCGCTGCCGCGCGCAGTGCACGGAAATGCTGGCGGCATTTTCGAGCAAACAGCGTGCCGAACGCCCGTGCGGCGGCCTTCTTGGGTGTTGCAGTTGCGCAATTTATCGTGCGTGGACGATGCCGCGGTGCGTTAAGGCACGGCACAATACGGCTATGCAAGCTTCGCGATCCACACGCAACGCTTGCGAGCACGAAGAGAAGCCGCATGCCATGCGGCATTCTCCTGACCGAACAAGCCGCACCCGGGAATCAAAAACATGAACAACGTCCTGAGTATCCAGTCGCATGTGGTGTTCGGCCACGCCGGCAATAGCGCGGCGGTTTTCCCAATGCGCCGTCTCGGCGTCAACGTCTGGCCGCTCAACACGGTGCAGTTCTCCAATCACACGCAATATGGCCGCTGGACCGGTAGCGTGGTCGACGCCGACGAGCTCCAGAGCGTGATCGAAGGTATCGGCGCGATCGGCGTGCTCGGCCGCTGCAACGCCGTGCTGTCGGGCTTTCTCGGCGCGACCGAGCAAGGCCGCGCGGTGGTCGAGATCGTGAAGATGGTGAAGGCGGTGAATCCGCGCGCGCTCTTCTTTTGCGATCCGGTCATGGGCGTGACGGGCGGCTGCACGGTGGCGCCGGGCATCGAAGACTTCCTCGTGACGACCATGCCCGAAGTCGCCGATGCCATGATGCCCAATCACCTCGAACTCGAAAAGCTCGCGGGCCGGCCGATCGAGACGGTGGAAGAAGCCGTCGATGCCTGCCGCGAAGTAATCGCGCGCGGGCCGCGCACGCTGCTCGTCAAGCATCTGCTCGACCGCAACAGTCGCGCCGATACCTTCAACATGCTGGCCGTGAACGCGCACGAAGCGTGGTTCGCGCAGCGTCCGCTGTATCCGTTCGCGCGTCAGCCAGTGGGCGTCGGCGATCTGACGAGCGGTGTGTTCGTCGCGCGCACCTTGCAGGGCGATTCCTTGCGCCACGCGCTCGAACACACGCTCGCGGCCGTCAACGCGGTGGTGAAGACGACTTACGATGCAGGGCGTTACGAACTGGAGATCGTCGCCTCGCAGGACGAGATCGCAAAGCCCACCGACTGGTTTCCGGCTATTCGCGTGTCGGGCACCGAGATGGCGCGGCGATAGTCCGGCCACGCGCCCCGTATTTACCCTTGGTTGGCTGACAGAACGCGCGGTTGCTTTTGACAAGCCGCCAGATGGGCGTCGATGATTCACCGACCCTCACTCATGGAAGCGCGACATGGCAAAGGCTTTCGCATCCCAGGCGGACCTGGAAGAGAAGAAGATCACCTTCACGCAGCTCTCCGAGAACGCCTGGGCCTATACGGCAGAAGGCGATCCGAACTCGGGCGTGATCGTCGGCGACGACGCCGTGCTGATCGTCGATACGACCGCGACGCCCGCAATGGCGCAGGATCTCATCGCGAAGATTCGCAGCGTCACCGACAAGCCGATCAAGTACGTCGTGCTGTCGCACTATCACGCGGTGCGCGTGCTGGGCGCATCGGCGTATTTTGCGGAAGGCGCGCAGCAGGTCATCGCAAGCCGTGGCACGTACGAGATGATCGTCGAGCGCGGCGAGGCGGACATGAAGTCGGAGATCGAGCGCTTTCCGCGCCTCTTCGCAGGCGTCGAGACGGTGCCGGGCCTGACATGGCCCACGCTCGTGTTCGATCGCGAGATCACGCTCTGGCTAGGCAAGCTCGAAGTGCGCATCGCGCATCTCGGCGCGGGTCACACGAAGGGCGATACGGTCGTATGGCTGCCATCGCAGGACGTGCTGTTTTCGGGCGATCTGGTCGAATACGACGCCGCGTGTTATTGCGGCGATGCCCAGCTCGCGCAATGGCCCACGACGCTCGAAGCCTTGCGCGCGCTGAATGCGCGGAAGCTCGTGCCGGGCCGCGGCCCCGCGTTGCTCACGCCTCAAGATGTGCACAAGGGTCTCGGCTACACAAAGGACTTCGTCACGACACTGCTTGCCGCCGGGCGCGAAGCCGTTGCGCAACGACTCGACCTCAAGGGCGCGATGGCGCTCGCACGCAAGTCGATGGACCCGAAGTTCGGCCACGTCTTCATCTACGAGCATTGCCTGCCTTTCGATGTCTCGCGCGCCTTCGACGAAGCGAGCGGGATCACGCATCCGCGCATCTGGACCGCCGAGCGCGACAAGGAAATGTGGACCGCGTTGCAGGAATGATGCGCGCGGCCGTTCGCGTTTGGTCGTCAATCACGCGGTCGCGGCGGCTGCGGCCATTGCCTTGAAGTTCTCCGGCGTGGCGAATGCGAGGTACTGCGCCTGCATGTCGGGCGTGAGGAATTCGAGCATCGTCGAGTTTTCGATCCATAGTTCGATCACGTCGAAGAAATTGCGGCCCCGCGTGCAGCGCACCGCACGCCAGCCTTCGCGTTCGCCGATGGCGATCACTTGCGCCGCGTCCATCTGCGTGGCAATCGCCATATGAAACGCGCTGTATTGCGGACGGTCGACCTTGCCCGCGCCAAAACTCACGCTGGTTTCCGCGCCGCCGCCGGGCGTGATGACGCGATCGCCCGGATAGACTTCGATGATGCTGCCGCAGTCATCGCCGGCGACGGCCATCCACGAGTCGGGAAACGATGGAAACGGCGCGGCGAAACCGTTCCAGAGTTCGGCGAGCACGTTGGCGACGTGTTGTGGATCGCGGGCGGGAATGGATGCGTGGTAGATCATCGCGAATGTCTCCGGTGGCTTTGAGGAAGATCGACGGCGATGCTTTCATGCTTGGCAAGTGGCTGTCAATTGGCACTGCTACGAAGCGCGGAAGAGTGCTTAATTTTGGCGTTATTTTGTCACTAAGCGCTGACAGAAAAACGCTTGAAGTGTCTGAGGAAAATCCGTCGATTAGTTAGCAAGACAGACGGATAAAAAAATGCCGCCCGGGGTAGGCGGCGAGAGCGCGTCCGGTTGAAATCCCGTTAGGGTGAACGCGTGAGGAGACAACATTGAGGAGTATGGCAAACGCCCGCGCGGCGCTCAACCTCGATTCGGAAGCACACCATTTCATGGTCGTCGTGATTCCGTTCAGGCTGAAACCTCGTCGTCGCCGGGTTCATTGCTTGAGTAAGCGCTTCGGAACGATGTGCATCATCGTTGCGCTTTCAAACATATCTTTGCGTTTCTGAACGCGCGCAACGCCATGCGTTGGCTACACTGATAATCCGCTTCGTTTCCACGCTTCATTCATGCCTTGTCTGCTCGTTGATTCATTCGATTTCAAGCAGTATCCCGACGCGAACCACGCACTCAAGCACGCTTTGGAAATACGTGATTCCGGCGATTGGGCGTTGCTCGAGCACTTTTGTGCAAACGCGCTGCAGTGCTTTCCTGGCGATGTCGAACTGTCCTGGCAACTCAGTCATAGTCACTGGATGCGGCATGACTGCATAAAGGCCGAAGCGGTCATGCGCGATGCCGCAAGGCTGCATCCGGACAACGGTCTCGTCACGGGCGCGATCGCGATGTATCTGAACGAAGAGGCGCGTTATGAGGAAGCGGAAGCGCTTTACCGCCAGGCTATCGCGCAGAGTCCGAATGCGCCGCATCTCCCGATCGATCTAGCCGATCTCGAATTGCGTCGCGGCGCGCGGCGTAACGGCTGGACGCGCTTCGAACATCGTTTGACTAACCCGCATCATGGCGACAAGAGCGTCGTCACCCGCGTGGAACGTAAAGCGCCGCGCTGGCGCGGTGAATCGCTCGCGGGAAGGCGCGTGGTTGTGTATAGCGAGATCGGTCATGGCGACGATATCCAGTTCGTGCGTCTATATCCGCGATTCGCAGAGTTGGTGCGCGCGCACGGCGGCGAGCCGATGCTGGCCGTGCGCCACGTCCTTCACTCGCTCATCGAGCGTGTCGTGCCTGATTGCGTGCTGGTCGCGGAACATGCATTCAGCGGCTGCGATTACTCCATACCCATGATGAGCATGCCGTTCTGGCTAGGCTTGATGCCGGCGGAAATCGAGGGCCGCGCGTATCTGCATGCCGATGCGGAACGCGTTGCGGCGTGGCGCTGCTTGCTCGAAGAAGAAGGCGCCGATAACTTGCGTGTCGGCATCGTCTGGGCGGGCAGTCCGACGCATCGGCGCGATGGTCAACGCAGCATTCCCGTCGATGCGCTTGCGCCGCTTTGGCGTCTGTCGAACGTGACGTTTTATCCGGTTGCTCCCGGCCGCGATGACGATATCGCAAAGATGCGCGCGGCAGGTGCGTGTGTCGTCGAGGTTGCGCAGCGCTATCGAGACAATTTTCATGACTCCGCTGCATTGCTCACGGCGCTGGACGTATTGGTGACTATCGATAGTTCGCCCTTGCATCTCGGTGGCGCGCTTGGGCGGCCGGTGCTGGCGATGATCGATCTTGCATCGCACTGGTGTTGGGGAACCGGCGAGACGCAGCCGTGGTACGACTCGGTGCAACTGCTGCGTCAGCATGCGGCGGGCGACTGGCGGCCCGTTGTGGAACGCGTTGCGGATGAACTGGCGCAACGCGTCCGCATCCATCAAAGGACGGCGGGCAAATGAGTCGACCCGCCGTTGCCGCTCATGAGCACTCGTGGGCAGGCATGGGCCGCGCATAGCCGCGCTGGGCGGAATGGATGGTGGTCACGCACTGACCGTCTTGCGGTTCAAGCGCGCTGTCGATATCGCGCTTGGCGCCGTCGTGCGTCTTCATGCTGTAGCGACTCTCGCGGTGCGCTTCGGGCTGCTGTCGAAGAGGCCGTTGAGATCGGCACGCGCTTCGGAAGGAAGCGAATGCGCGGCCGTCAAAGTGCAGTAAGGATCATGGAATCAAAACCGGAAGCCTTTATTCGGCTGGCGCGGCCTCAGCGCTTCAACAGATAGTCCACGATTTTGTCGCACACGCGCCCGAACATTTGCGTGCCGGTGACGGTGCGGCAACCTTGCGCGCGCGCCGCTTCGATGAACGGCGTAAGCGGCGGCTTCGTGACGACATCGCCGACGAAAGTCTTTGCATCGAGCTTCGATACATCGATTGGCAGCGGATCGCCTTCGCGCATTCCGGCAGGCGAGGCATTCACGACGATGTCGAAGTTCTCCGCGCCCGAGTCGCTATCGACGCTCACGGCGCCGCGACCCAGACTCGCTAAACGCGAGGCGAGGGCTTTGGTGCGCGCGGCATCGAAATCGCGGACAGCGAGCGATGCGACGCCCGCATTAACCAACGCATGACCGATTGCCGATCCCGCTCCGCCCGCGCCGATTAGAAGCGCGCGTTTTCCTTGCGGATCGCAGCCTGCGTCGCCAAGGGCCGCGACCATCGCGGCGCCGTCGGACATGCCGCCGTGCCAGGAGCCGTCCGCGTTGCGTCTTAGCATGTTGGCCGCTCCGAGGAACGCGGATTCTTCCGCGAGCGACGCGCAAAAGCCAGCGGCGCTGAACTTGTGCGGCACGGTGATGATGACGCCATCGACGTTTTGCAATGGCGTGACGCCGGCGAAGAAAGCGGCGAGGTCGGCAGGTGCGACGTGAGCCGGGATCACGATTGCATCGTGTCCTGCCTTGCGCAAGGCGGCGGTCACGCCGGAGGGCGAACGTACCTGCGCAATGGGATCGCCGACGATGAAGTAGAGGCGAGTTGCGCCGCTTAAGCCCGCATCGAGCGATGCGGAGAAGGATGTGTCCTGCGCCATGCTTTGAATGTCTCCTTTGTGCGCTTCGGTCGGGGGACGTTGCGCGGATGGGTGTCTTAGCTCAAAAGCGTTGATGAACTGTAGTCTAAATTGGAATTGGATTCAATCTTCTGTCTGCGTTGGCAACTAACGGTCTTCGATTTTGGCTTACTTGGAATCCGCAAGGTGAGTGGTCGGAGGAAGTGCCTCATGGCTCTCAGCGCCAGCGTGGGCAAAGTGCATGCAGTATGCAACTTGCGGGTGCCTAAAATACAAAATCCAGTGCAAAACTCGACTGAGCCAAAGCCAAAGCCATAGCCATAGCCATAGCCAAAGCCGAAGCCGAAGCCGAAGCCGAACGCCGAACGCCGAACGCCGAACGCCGAACGCCGAACGCCGAACGCCGAACGCCGAACGCCGCAGCCGCAGCCGCAGCCGCAGTCGCAGTCGAAGCCAGATGCCGAAGCCAGATGCCGAAACCGAAGCCGAAGCCGAACTCCGAGCCCTGAGTCCTATGTGCCGAACGCGCCGCACCTCAAAGCGCCCCCGCTTCATGCGCCTCGGCACTCACCCCCGCAGCCGCAAGCGCCTCGTGCAGCGTCGCGAATACATTGGACTTGCCGATCACTTCCGTTAGTCGATGCCGATCCATGTCGAGCCGAAGAAACGGATTCACTCGTCCGAAGATCATCGCGATATCGCGATGCCGCACGCTTGCGACTAAATCGCTCAACGTGCGCGCGGCCGAGTAGTCCAGATCGGTGATCGCGCCGGCATCGACGACAAAATGACGTAGTTCAAGAGGCGCCGCATCGATCAACAGCTTCACTTCCGCCGCGAAGAGATGATCGTTCGCATAAAACAGATCGGCGCCGAACCGATACACGATCAAGCCAGGCGCGGTGACGACGCCGGGACGCGCCGGTACGAACTGCCATCGGCGGTCCGGCGCGACGGGCGCGAGTACCATCGTATGCGGACGATAGCTATGCCGCACATGCCGCATCAGCGACAACGCCACGGCAAGCAAGATGCCATGCTCGACCCCGATCAGAACGACCGCCGCCGCCGTGATCAGCGCCAGCGTGAACTCTCCCGGACTCTCGCGTCGAATGGCCTGCAGGCTTTGCACATTGACGAGCCCGACGGCGATAGTGAAGACGATCGCGGCAAGCACGCAATGCGGCAGGTACTGCAAAAAGCCGCTCAAAAACATCAAGACGACGACCACCACCGCCGCGAAGGTGAGTTGCGCGATCTGGCTGCGTGCGCCGGCGCGATCAGCCATCGCTGTCTGCGTCGGGCTGCCGTTGACCACGAAGGCGCCGCTGAACGCGGCAGCCGCATTCGCAGCGGCGAGGCCGAACAAGTCGCCGTTGGTGTCGGCGGATTCGTGGTGCTGCTGTGCGAAGACACGCGCCGCGGCCGCGCTTTGCGCCACGATCATCACGAAGCACGACGCCGCCACGGGCACGAGATCGAGAAACTGCTGCCACGTGACGTGTGGCACGCGCAGCGGCGGCAATCCGCCTGCGACCGGGCCAAGTACCGCGATGCCGTGGGCCGCGAACCCGAACGTCTTGCTCGCGAGGATGCTGCCGATGACCGCGACGAGCGGTATCGGCACGCGCGGCCAGATACGTCTGAAGCCGAGTATCGCGACGATCACGAGTAACGAGAGAGCGAGCGTCGGCAAGTTCGCTTCGACGATATGGTCGACAACATACCAAAGCTGCGCAAGGCTGCGCGACGACGGCACCGGCACGGTCATGCCGAGGATATCGCCGAGCATGGCGATCGACACCTGTATGCCGACGCCCGCGAGGAAACCGGCCAGCACCGTGCGCGAAAGGAAATCGGCGAGAAAGCCGAGCCTGAAGAGCCGTGCGAGCAGCAACAACGCGGCAGTCAGCAGCGCGACCATGCTTGCCAGTTCGACATATTCGGCGCTCGCCATCGGCGCGATGGTCGATACGCGGCTCGCGAAAATCGTGGCGGTGGCGGAATCCGCGGCCACCACGAGATGGCGCGATGCCCCAAACAACGCGAACGCGGCGAGCGGAATGAATGCGGTATACAAACCGGTAACCGCAGGCATGCCGGCAATGCGCGCATAGCCCAAGACTTGCGGGATATCCATCGATGCGAGCGAGAGCCCCGCAAGGATGTCGCGTCCCGCAGCGAGCCGGTCGATCGGCAAGATGCCTTTCAGGAAACGCGGCGGCACGGGAGGTCGCGGAGTTGAATCTTGCATGCGTTATACCGGTCGCGGGAAGAGCGCATCGTGCCCCATGACGGCCGCAATGCCAAGCGGCTTGATCACTCACGCCGAGCAATCTAAAAAGGTCTTTGCGCACGATCTGAAAATGGAATAGGATTCCAATATCAAAGACAGTTCTACAGCTAAAGGCAGCTTCGAGTCGCGTATAACTGCGATCCGAATCGGAAGGAGCGAGACAAAAATGATGGAGACGCTGGTTAGATCGAATACAAGCGGTCGCATGCGCGAGCTTGTTTGTCGGCTGTCTACGCGGCATCAAACGTCACCAGACAGCATGCGTTTGCTGCACGAGGACTCGTCGCCGCGTGCGCCGGCAAGCAATAGGCATCAACCCAGGCCTAGCGATGAAGCCTGACCCGGTACTGGAATGCGACGTCCTCGTGCTCGGTTCCGGTGCGGGCGGACTATCGACGGCCGTGACAGCGGCCACGCGCGGACTCTCCGTTTTGGTCTGCGAGAAGGAAGACGTCTTCGGCGGCACGACCGCGTGGTCGGGCGGCTGGATGTGGGTTCCGCGCAGTCCGCTTGCGACGCGCGCAGGAACGATCGAGGAAGCAGACGCGCCGCGAACGTATCTGAAGGCCGAACTCGGCGCGCAATACGACGCGGCTAAAGTCGACGCGCTCATCGAACACGGTCCGCGCATGGTCGAGTTCTTCGAGACAAATACGTCGATGCGTTTCATCGATGGCAACCGCATTCCGGACTTTCATACCTCGCAAGGCGCGGGAACGGGTGGCCGCTCCGTGTGCGCCATGCCTTTCGATGGTCGCGAACTCGGGGCGCTCATCGACAAGCTGCGGCCACCGCTTCTCGATACGACGATCAACGGCATGGCGATCTCTCCAGGACAAGAGCTCACGCACTTTCTGAACGCCACGCGCTCGATGCGCTCCGCGTGGCATGTCACCAAACGCTTCGCCAAGTTCGCGCACGACAAGCTTCGCTATGGCAGATCGATGCATCTATTGAACGGCAATGCGCTCATTGCAAGACTCTTGAAGTCGGCGGCGGATCGTGGCGTCGATCTGCGCACGCGCGCTAAAGCGGTCGGTCTCTTGCGCGATGGCGACCGTGTGATCGGCGCTCATGTCGAGATCGAAGGCGTAAAGCATGAGGTCCATGCGCGACGCGGCGTGGTGCTCGCGTGCGGTGGATATCCGCACGATGAAGCACGTCGCGCGGCTACGTTCGCTTATACGCCGACGGGCCGCGAACATTGGTCCGCGGCGCCGCGTTCCAACACCGGCGACGGCATTCGCATGGGCGAGGCCGCAGGCGCATACTTCAACGCAGCGCTCGAAAATCCCGCGGCTTGGGCGCCCGTTTCACTCGTTCCGAAGCGCGATGGTCCGCATGTCGCGTTCGCGCATCTGATCGAACGCGGCAAGCCTGGTCTGATCGCGGTGACGCGTGTGGGGAGGCGCTTTGTGAACGAAGCGTCGTCGTACTACGACTTCATGTCCGCGTTGATGGACATCACACCCGCAGGCGATGAAGTGTGCGCGTGGCTCGTCTGCGATCATCGTTTTCTGCGACGCTATGGCCTTGGTGCCGCGAAGCCGTTTCCATTCCCGTTGCGCGCGCACGAACGCTCGGGCTATCTGAAAAGCGCGCCCACGCTCGAAGCGCTCGCGCGAGTTTGCGGCATCGAGACAACTGGTTTCATCGAAACCATCGCGGCGTATAACCACTACGCTCGCGACGGCTTCGATCCGCAATTTCATCGAGGCTCGACACCCTACAACCGCATGCAGGGCGATGCATCGCATAAGCCGAATCCATGCGTTGCACCTATTGCCGATGGCCCGTATCACGCAGTGAAAGTGCTGCCCGGCAGCCTCGGTACATTCGCCGGCCTCGCTACCGATTCGAGCGCCCGCGTGCTGGACGAAGCGCACATGCCGATTGCCGGCCTCTACGCAGTTGGCAACGATGCCGCGAGCATGATGGGCGGCCACTATCCCGCAGGCGGCATCACGCTCGGTCCGGCGATGACCTTCGGTTATCTCGCGGGCCACGCACTTGCGGATCAAAGCGATGACAGCAGTGAACGCGAAGCGCATCGCATCGAAACCATGACCACTCTCTCTCAGTTCAATCAGGCAAGGACATTTCAATGACCCTGTACGACACAGTCACACTCACCGTGAAGATCGGCACGAATGCGCAGGTCTTCGAAAACATCAAGTCGAGCGGCGAGCAAGCAGGCGCGCGCTTGCTCGGATGCTGGTATTCCGATATCGGTGCCTTGGGCAAGGTGATGGTCTTGCGCGGCTACGCTTCCGAAGCGGCACTGATCGATGAACGCAGGCGCCTTCTGCTCGAAGGCAATCCGTTCGGCTGCGGCGAATTCATTACGGATGTCGAAATAAACAGCTATGCGCTCTTTCCATTCCTGCCGCCGATCGAGCCTGCCGTACACAACGGCATCTATGAAATGCGCGTCTACGGCACGAAGCTCGCGAGCCTGCAGCACACCATCGACGCGTGGCAGAACGCCTTGCCCGAACGCACGAAGCGTTCGCCGTTGATCGGTGCAATGTACGCGCTCGATGGCACCGTGCCGCGTTTTCTGAACATCTGGCCGTACAAGAGCGTGGATGAACGCTCGCGTATTCGCGCGGAATCGGTGAAGGATGGCGTATGGCCGCCGAAGGGCGGACCCGCCCATCTGACGACGATGGAATCGACCATCTATGTGCCCGCACCGTTCTCGCCACTACGCTAAGGAAATCCATATGTCCACACGAAAACTTTCGCTCTCAGCTTTGACCGTGCTCGAATTGACGCCGCCGCAGATGGTCGAATGCGCGGCGAAGGCCGGCTATGACTATGTCGGCCTGCGCCTTCTTCCGGCGACCGATACCGAAGTGCGGCACGACATCATCGGCGATACACCGCTCGTGCGCGAGACGCTCGCGGCGTTGAAGGACACCGGCATTGGCGTGCTCGACACGGAAATTCTCCGCCTCAAACCCGACACCGATGTGACCGCATACGAGCCGATGCTTGCGACCGCCGCCGAACTTGGCGCGCGCTATGTGCTCGTCGCGGGCAACGATCCCGACGAGTCGCGCACCGCCGAGCGTCTCGCGCAGTTGTGCGATTTGGCGCGTCCGTATGGCCTCTCGCCATCGCTCGAACCGATGCCGTGGACCGACGCGAAGGACATCGTGCAAGCCGCGCGCATCGTGAAGGCGGCGGAACGCAACAATACTGGGCTGATCATCGATCCGCTTCACTTCGACCGCGCGGGGTCGTCGACCCAGACGCTGAGTGAGTTGCCGCGCGAGTATTTCGGCTATGTGCAGTTCTGCGACGCGCCCGCCGAGCGCCCGACCGACCTCGAAACACTACTTTTCCAGGCGCGCTGCGAGCGGATGATTCCGGGTGAAGGCGGTATCGACTTGGCTGGCATTTTGCATGCACTGCCGGAAGACTTGCCACTTTCACTCGAAATACCGACGCAACAGTGGGCCAAGACCGCCAGCGCGCTCAAGCGCGCGAAGCGCATGCGCGAAGCGACGCTTGCCTTGCTTGACGAGGTTTATGCCGGGCATTGAACGATGGCGGTTGAATTCCGAGGTGGAATCATGTTCAAATTCCGAATCGGAACTTCGAGGTAACGAAACATGGCAGGAAATCTTGAGCGCGCGTTGTCCATCATCGAACTGCTGGCGAAGAACGGCGGACGCATGCCGCTTGCCGCCATCGCGGATACCTTGAGCATTCCCCGCAGCGGCACGCATCGTCTGCTCGCGATGTTGATCGACGAAGGCTACGTGCGCCAGGACGAGGATCACGGCGAGTACATGCTCGCGCTGAAGCTCGTGTCGCTTGCGCTGATCTATCTTTCGACGGGCGGCGTGCTCGATGTGTCGCAACCGGTGCTCGACCGCCTCGCGGCGGCGTCGGGCGAATTGGCGCGGCTTGGCGTGGTGGAAGACGATCACATTACCTTCGTCGGCAAGGCGCAGGGCGCGAAGTCCGGGCTGCGCTACGACCCGGACATGGGCAGCCAGCCGCCCTTGCATTGCACGGCAAGCGGACAGGCGTGGTTGTCGTCGCTGACCGATGAGGAAGCGCTCGAACTCGTGTCGAAGCAAGGCGGACTCGGCAAGCCCGGACAAGGCGGTCCGAAGGCGCCGAAGACGATTCAGCAGTTCCTGACCGACTTGCGCGCGGCGCGCGAACGCGGTTACGGCATCGCGAGCGAAACCTACGAAGCCGGCATGACGTCGATGGCCGCGCCGATTCATCATCCGATGACGGGCGTTGTCGTGGGTGTCGTCAGTCTTGCGGGTCCGACGAGCCGTTTGCCGGAAACGCGTCTGAAAGAGCTCGCGCCCGCGCTGCTCGAAGCGGCATCCGATATGAGCGCGGCAACCTTGAGCTCGCCTTATTTCAAGCGGCCGTTGACTCAAGCTCCGGTCGTTGCCGAAACGCCGGCGCCTGCTGGCAAGAAGCGGGCAAAAAGCGCTCTCGTTCAATAAGCGTAACGGCCGTCGCGCGCGTCGCGCTTGCACTATGCTGTGCACATCAACGCTTGCGAGGCCGATCATGAATGCCGCGTCCGTCACAGCTTCTTTGCGCGAAATCGACGACTTGCCTTCGCCGCGCGGCTTGCCGCTCGCGGGCAATCTCTTTCAATTGCCGCCGTCGACTCATCATCTGACGCTCGAGCGATGGGCGAAGGAACTGGGCACGCCGTATCGCTTCAAGCTCGGCCGCGTGCCTATTGTCGTGTGGTCGGATTTCGAGCTGTCGCAAGCGGTTTTGCGTGAACGTCCGCATCGTTATCGGCGTTACGGTCCGCTCGAAACCTTGTTCGATGAAGTCGGCTGTAACGGTCTCTTTTCCATCGAAGGCGAAGCGTGGGCGCCGCAGCGTCGGCTCGTGATGCAGGCGCTGTCCGTGCCGCATATCAAAGCGTTTTATCCGACGCTGGCCGCGATCACCGAGCGTTTGCGGCGGCGCTGGGAGTCAGCCGCGCGCGAGGGACGTATCGTCGAGATGAACGACGATTTGAAGCGCTATACCGTCGATGTCACGAGCGCGCTCGCATTCGGCGAAGACCCGAACACGCTAGAAAAAGAACGCGGCGTCATCCAGGAGCATCTCTCGCAGCTTCTGCCGATGATCATGACGCGCCTCTCCACGCCGTTTCCCTACTGGCGCTATATGCGGCTGCCGCGCGACCGCCGATTCGATCGTGCAATGGCCGAAGTGCATCGCTATGTGCGTGGCTTGATGTCGAGATCGCGCGAGCGCATGCGTGACGAGGCATCTGCACGCGAGCCGCGCAATTTGCTCGAAGCGATGCTCGCGCTGCGTGACGCGCCCGAGTCCGGCCTCACCGATGACGAAGTCGCCGCCAACGTCATGACGATGCTCGTCGCGGGCGAAGACACGACGGTGGCATCGCTCGCATGGGGACTCCTGTTCCTCGGCGGCGATGAAGCCTTGCAGACGCGCATCGCGACGCATGCAAAATGCACGTTCGGCGACGCGCGCGTTTGTCCGAGTTATCAGGCAATGCGCGAACTCGATCTATGCGAGGCCGTCTGCACGGAGGCGAGCCGACTGCATCCGGTGGCGCCGTATTTGTCGCTGGAACCGTTGGAGGAAGTGGAGTTGCAGGGCGTACGGCTACCCGCGGGCACCAAGCTCTTTTTTCTAAATCGTCCCGCGATGCTTGACGAAAGCCACTTCAGCGATCCCGCGCGCTACGATCCGGATCGCTGGCTGCGCGAGCATCGGCTGCAGGCGGGGGAGCACGCAATACAGGGAACGCACGATCCACGTGCTTATCTGCAATTCGGCGCGGGGCCGCGCGTGTGTCCGGGACGACATCTGGCAGCGGTCGAAATGCGGCTCGTCATTTCGATGCTCACGGCGAATTTCACGGCGCGCCTGGCTCAGGATGCCGCCGATATTCACGAAGTCTGCAACTTCACGGTGGTGCCGAATCGCATGCCGATGCGGCTCGCTTTGCGGCCCGCTTGAACCGCGTCATCGTTCATTGAACGTCGGCGGCACCGGTTGCCATCCACAGAACTTCGGCATCTTCCGCGCTGGTCGATATCGCCGCGTGGCCCGTGCGGCTGTCGAAATAGATGCTGTCGCCCGCATTCAGATGCGTCGGCGCATAGAGTTCCGAGTAGAGGCATACGCTACCGCTGATCACGTACAAAAACTCTTCGCCTTCGTGACGGCCCCAGTCGTCGAAGGCATCCAGTGTATGCGCCGAGATGCGGATGCGAAACGGCAGCATCGCCTTGTGCGCGAGTTCAGTCGCCAGCAATTCCATCTGATAGCCGCGATACGCGTGCCTTTGCCCTTCGTCGCGTCGCGTGAGTGCGCGCCGGCCGCTTGCGCTGGCAGCGGGCGCGCTGCCGAACAGTTCCGCGAGATCGATCTGCAGGCCGCGTACTATCTTCTGCAAGACATCGAAAGTCGGCGACATCAAGCCGTTCTCGATCTTCGACAACGCCGAGCGCGACACGCCGCATAGCCGGCTCGCGGTTTCCAGCGTGAGATTCTGAGCGCTGCGAGCGTGCTTTACCCGTCGTCCGAGATCGGCTGCGGATTGCTCAGTCGAATTTTTGGCGGGCAAAGTGGACATGGAGGGTCAAAGGTGGTTTGTTTCCGATAATACCATCGACTTTTCGGGCGTTTGCATTCGGTATGCAAACCGAGACTGGTGAGAACCCCAATATTGACAGCGTTGTGAGCATCGGAGGCTGCGCGTATAGTTTCCGAACTTGACCGTTGTTTCGCATCGGAAACGGCGAAGCTAATTTTGTATGCAAAAGGAGTTCACTGTGGACGCCAAGACCATTCTCTCCGACCTCGGTATCGCAGGCATCGCGAACGAGGGCGACATGACTGTCACTTCGCCCATCAGCGGCGAAATCATCGGACGCGTGAAACGCCATACTTCCGCCGATGTCGATACCGCGCTTGCGCAAGCCCGCAGCGCATTTGCCGTGTGGCGCAACGTTCCGGCGCCGCGACGTGGCGAACTGGTGCGTTTGCTCGGCAATCGCCTGCGCGAAAAGAAGGCTGCGCTCGGCCGGCTCGTCGCGCTCGAAGCGGGCAAGATCCTGCAAGAGGGCCTGGGCGAAGTGCAGGAAATGATCGACATTTGCGACTTCGCCGTCGGCCTTTCGCGGCAACTGTATGGCCTGACGATCGCCTCCGAGCGGCCCGGTCATCGAATGGCGGAAACGTGGCATCCGTTCGGCGTCTGCACGATCATTTCTGCATTCAATTTTCCGGTCGCGGTGTGGTCGTGGAACGCGGCGCTTGCGCTCGTGTGCGGCAATGCGGTCGTGTGGAAGCCGTCGGAAAAGACGCCGCTTACCGCGCTCGCCGTCGATCGCATCATGCGCGATGTACTCGACGAGTTCGGCACCGCGCCGGCCGGCCTGGCATCGGTTCTGATCGGCGACCGTGAAGTGGGCGCGAAGCTCGTCGCGGACAAACGCTCCGATATCGTCAGCGCGACCGGCAGCACGGAAATGGGCCGCGCGGTGGGCGTGGAAGTGGCGCGCCGTTTCGGGCGCTCCATCCTCGAACTTGGCGGCAACAACGCGGGCATCGTTTCGCAGACGGCCAATCGTGACCTCGCGCTGCGCGGCATTCTGTTTTCGGCGGTCGGCACGGCGGGGCAGCGCTGCACGTCGCTGCGGCGTCTTTTCGTCCATGAGAGCATCTATGACGAAACCGTCGCTCGCCTCAAGGATTTGTATGCAAAAGTCCCGGTCGGCAATCCGTTGAACGACGGCGTGTTGATGGGACCGCTCATCGACGTGCAGGCTTTCGCGCGCATGCAGGACGCGCTGGAGCAGGCGAAGGGCGAGGGCGGCAAGGTGTTCGGCGGCGAACGCGTGAGCGTGACGGGTAACGAGAATGGCTATTACGTGCGTCCCGCGCTCGTCGAAATGCCCGCACAAAGCGAAGTCGTGCTGAAGGAAACCTTCGCGCCCATTCTTTACGTGATGCGCTACACCGATTTCGATGACGCCATCGCCGCGAACAACGCCGCCGCGCACGGCTTGTCCTCATGCACCTTCACGACGGATCTGCGCGAGGCGGAGCGCTTTCTGTCGGCATCGGGCAGCGATTGCGGCATCGCCAATATCAACATCGGGCCGAGTGGCGCGGAGATCGGCGGCGCGTTCGGCGGCGAAAAGGAAACCGGCGGCGGACGCGAATCCGGCTCGGACGCGTGGAAGGCCTACATGCGGCGCGCGACCAACACGATCAACTATTCGTCGGAATTGCCGCTTGCACAGGGCATCGACTTCAATCTCGGCTAGTCCTTAAACGGAGGCGGCGTGGTGTCCAAGGTTGTGATCGTTGGCGGCGGCGTGATCGGCAGTTCGACCGCGTACTTTCTTCGCTTGATGGATCCAGGCGTGCAAGTCACGGTGATCGAGCGCGATCCGACTTACGCGCGCTCGTCGTCGGCGTTGTCTGCGGCGTCGATCAGACAGCAATTCTCGACGCCGCTTTCCGTGCGTATGTCGTTGTTCGGTATCGAGTTCTTACGGTCGATTGGCGAGCGGCTCGAAGTGAACGGCGAACGGCCTTCGGTCGATCTGCACGAAGGCGGCTATCTCTTTCTAGCGACGCCGCCGGGCCTGTCCACGCTGCAAGAGAACCATGCGCTGCAACGCGAACTCGGCGCGGATATCACCTTGCTCGATCCTGCTTCCCTGCGCGCGCGCTTCCCCTGGTTGAATACAAAAGACCTTGCGGCGGGCGCGTTCGGCGAGACCGGCGAAGGCTGGTTCGACGGCTATGGTCTCGTCCAGGCACTACGACGCAAGGCGCAGGCGCTGGGCGCGCGTTACGTGGCCGCCGAAGTGACGGATATTGAATGCCAAGGCGGCCAGGCGAAGCGCGTGCTTGCCTCGAACGGCGAAGCGTTCGCATGCGATGTCGTCGTCAACGCGGCGGGCGCTTGGTCGCGCCGGATTGCGGCAATGCTCGACATCGATATTCCGGTGTATGCGCGGCGGCGCAGCATTTTCAACGTATCGTCGCCAGCGGTGCTCGAAGACTGTCCGTTGTTGATTGATCCGAGTGGCGTCTACTTTCGCCCTGAGGGACGCACGTTTATCTGCGGCACATCGCCTTCGGCGGACAACGATCCGGACGACCTGCCGCTCGATGAAGTCGATCACGCGCTTTTTGACGATGTCATTTGGCCGACGCTTGCGCACCGCGTTCCGGGATTCGAAGCGCTGCGCGTGGAACGATGCTGGTCTGGGTATTATGAATACAACATGTTTGACCAGAATGCGATCATTGGGGCCCACCCGCACCTCGAGAATTGCCTTTTTGCCAATGGGTTCAGCGGACACGGCTTGCAACAAGGACCCGCAACGGGACGGGGCTTGAGCGAACTTATCTTGCATGGAAAATACATTACGCTGGATTTATCTTCGCTCGATTGGGCGCGTGTGTTGACCTGCCGGCCGATCATTGAAAAAAACGTGGTTTGAAAAAGCTATATGCAGTCGAGTTGCATAAACCAGCATGGCTGCATTACCGTCTGCAAAAGCAGGCGCTAATATGGCCGTCAGAGAAATTAGCAGATTGCTGTCAACGACATGGGCACGCGGTAAATAGCAATTTTTTCGAGCAAGTCACAAAAATGCCATTCGTCCATTAATGAAATCCACTAGGGCCAATAGACGCCGATAAGCGCATGCTTAAACCGTCAGACGCAACTTGCGTTTTAAGTACGGAGACAAGACATGGAAGCCTATATGAGCGCCCGGCTCGCACAATGGCTGGAAGACGAAGCCGACACCGCGTCGGCAACAACTGCCCCGGTGTGTCACAAGTCCAGCCAGGTCAGCGGCGCACCACAGTATGTTGCGGAAATCTGCGGTCGTTTTGCAGGCGAGAAAACCGAAGAGGAACAAAAATCCTGCGTGATTCGCGGGTATAACTGATCATTTTCTTTTCCGATTCGTTGCGCGTGCGACACGCTTTACGGCACGCGTAGCGCAACTCTGCCCGATAGAAAAATCCATTCACGCGAGAAAAGGATTTTGCTTATGATCGCTTCAGGTCATTAAGCTTCCACGATTCACGCGCATCAATCGGCGCTGGAAAATTATTTCCATTGCAAGCTAAAAAAAACGCGGTTGACGCATTTTGGCAATGTGGCGTCGCGTGAGAACGTGGAGCGAGTTTTTTTGATCGCCTACGCTGACGCTTGTGAATGGAGAATTCCAATGAAAGATATCGGGGAGCGGCAAGATTTGACCGCTCGGCAACCGCATGTTTTGCGAGCGTGTCATGAGCGGCGGTGACGATCCCGGGCCACTGGAACTGATGTCGCCGCCCGCCCCGCGCATGCGCGACAGACCAGCCGACTTGCCGCCGGTCGCGTTCGAGCTGCCTGTCACGCCACCGTTCGAACCGCCGTCAGGCAAGCGCTCGCTTCAAGATCTCGTGGCGGACGCGGATCGTCTGCGCCGTGCGGTTGCAGCGTCGGCGTGTGTAGTCGTTGCATGGTCGATATTCGAGGCGCCTTGGGAAATCGACGCCAACAGCAGCACGGAGGAGATTGCCGGTGTCATCTTTTCGAAGGCGATGCTCGGCGCTATCGCAGCCTTTGCGCTTGCCGGACGCAAGTCGGCGCGCTATCTACTGCTCTTTGTATGCTTGACGAGCGTGCTGGCCATCGTACCTGACTTGCCTGCCGAATTCATTCACGCGCCATGGCTGGCGTTCTTATCCAGCGTCGAGTCTTTGGCAAAGCTCGCGACTTTTGCCATGCTCGCGTGGTATCTCAAGCTCGTCAGCCGAATCGACGCTTTGCGCGCAGTTGCGCCGACCAAATGAAGGCCTAAGACTTGAACGACCTCTTCAAAACCCGCCTCGCGCGGGTTTTTTGATGTGCGCGAGAAACCCAACGTGGCGGCACGTTGCGCGCCCCGATGGCACAATCGCATGCAATATTCCAAATCCGCGCAGCACCCGCAAGCATCGACGATGCAAGGAGATCCGCAAACGTGGCGAACCTGGATCTGGACAATCCGTTTCTCGAAGCGCTTGGCGCGACCCTTACGGCATGGCGCGCCGGGTATGCAGAATTCAATATGCCAATTCACGCGGGGCATTTGAACCGTCAACGTATTCTTCAGGGCGGCGCGATCGCTACCTTGCTCGACGCCGCCTGCGGTTACGCGGGTCTTTTCACGAGCGGTTCCACGCCCATCCACGGGTTCACGCTTTCGCTCACGGTCAACTATCTGGATCGAGGTATTGGCGACAAGGTGGTCGCCAAAGGATTCCTTGAGCGACAGGGACGCTCGGTTTACTTTGCGCGCGGCGAAGCGTGGATAGACGAGCGCGTGATGATTGCGAGCGCGCAAGGCACGTTCAAGTACGCGCGCTGAAGCACCATGCCATGACCTCTCGCAACCTGCTCCGGCGCCTCGACCTCACCACGCTGCAACTCTTTCTCGCGGTTTTCGAGGAAGGCACGCTCACACGCGCGGCGGAACGTGAAGCGATCGCGGTATCGGCGGCGAGCAAGCGGTTGCTGGAACTCGAGCAAGCGGTCGGCGCCGTGTTGTTCGAGCGCAAGGCGCGTGGAATGGAGCTCACGCCCGCGGGCGAAACGCTTCTGCACCATGCGCGCCGCGTGTTGCGCGATGTCGAGAATATCGGCATCGAACTGGCGGAACATGCGAGCGGCGTGCGCGGGTATGTGCGGATGATGGCGAATCTTTCCGCCATCGTCGAATTCCTTCCGGAAGATTTGCGCGCGTTCATCACCGTGCACGATCAGATCAAGATCGATTTGGAGGAGCGGCCGAGCGGCGGCATCGTGGAAGGCGTGCTGGATAGTCTCGTCGATCTCGGCATTTGCTCGGGCGATGCCGACACGCGCGGACTTCAATCCACGCATTACCGCCATGACCGTCTCGTGATCGTGACGCCGGGCGATCATCCGCTGAGCCAACGCGAGCACGTCACTTTCGCCGATACGCTCGACTTCGACCATATTGGCCTGCATTCGGCCAGTTCCATCAATATGCGCACGCATCTGGCCGCGCGGCAAGCTGGCAAGGCGTTGCGGCTGCGCATTCATGTGCCGGGCTTCGATGCCGTTTGCCGCATGGTTCAGGCGGGCATGGGCGTGGGCGTGTTGCCGCATCGCGTGTTCGAGGCGATGGGGCGACAGCTTGGACTCGCTGCCGTCGCGCTCGACGAGGAGTGGGCCGCGCGCAGCCTCGTGATCGTCGTGCGCGATACGGGCGCGTTGTCGCCAGTGAGCCGTCTTTTGTTCGATCATTTGCGATCGGTGGAAGCGGGCACATAAGCGAGCGTTCGTCATTCGCGAACGATGCTTGCCAAAATGCGGTTGGACGCGGTCGAGCGTTCGCCAATAAGCTTGTCTCAAGCAAATCATAAATGGAGACAAGCACCATGAGCGGACCCCTCAAGGGCATTCGCGTCATCGAGATCGGCACCCTCATCGCGGCGCCTTTCGCGGCGCGCATGCTGGCCGAATTCGGCGCCGAAGTCATCAAGATCGAAACCCCCAACGGCGGCGATCCGTTGCGCAAATGGCGCAAGCTTCATGAAGGCACGTCACTCTGGTGGTATCTACAGTCGCGCAACAAGAAATCCGTGTGCGTGAATCTCAAGTCGCCGGAAGGCGCGGACGTCATCAAGCGTCTTGCGGCGGATGCGGACGTCGTCGTCGAAAATATGCGGCCGGGCGCGCTCGAAAAGCTTGGCCTTGGCTGGGACGTTTTGCATGCAATCAACCCCAAGCTCACGATGGTACGCATTTCCGGCTACGGTCAGACGGGCCCGTACCGTGACCGGCCGGGCTTCGGCGCAATCGGCGAAGCGATGGGTGGCATTCGGTATACAACCGGCGATGCCGATGGCCTGCCCGCGCGCGTCGGTGTCAGTCTTGGCGACTCACTGGCGTCGCTGCATGGCGTGATCGGCGCGTTGATGTCCCTGTTGCGCGTCAAGACCGGACAAGGCGACGGTCAGGTGGTCGATGTCTCGCTCGTGGAAAGTGTTTTCAACCTGATGGAGAGCCTCGTACCCGAATACGATTTGCTCGGGCATGTACGCGAGCGCAGCGGCGGCGCGCTGCCGGGAATCGCGCCATCGAACACCTATCGGACCGAGGACGGCGGCTTCGTCGTGATCGCAGGCAACAGCGACCCGATCTACAAGCGTCTGATGAACGTGATAGACCGCCCCGATCTCGCCGACGATCCCGCGCTCGCGCACAACGATGGTCGTGTGCGGCAGAGTGCGATGCTCGACGAAGCCATCACGGCGTGGACCACGCATCATGCAATGGACGATGTGCTCGACACACTCGCCGTTGCGGAAGTCCCTGCGGGACGCATCTATTCCGTTGCGGACATCATCGACGATGCGCATTACCAGGCGCGCGATATGTTGCTGCAGGCCGACTTGCCGGGCGGTGCATCGGTGAAGATGCCGGGAATCGTGCCGAAACTGTCGGATACGCCAGGCGAAGTGCGCTGGCAAGGACCGACGCTTGGCGAACATACGCAATCGGTGCTGGAATCGCTCGGCTTCGATGCAAGCGAAGTGCAAAGGCTTCGTGCCGAAGGAGCGGTTCAATGAACGATGATCGTTTGCTCGTTCAGGAAGTCGCGCCGCGCGACGGCTTGCAGATCGAATCGAAATGGGTCGAGACTGCCGACAAGATTGCATTGATCGATGGTCTCTCGGCGTGCGGCTTCACGCGCATCGAAGCGGGCTCGTTTGTATCGCCGAAAGCCATTTCTGCGTTGCGTGATGGCGAGGCCGTGTTCAAGGGCATCGAGCGTCAAGAAGGCGTGATCTATGTCGCGCTGGTGCCGAACGTGAAGGGCGCGCAGCGTGCGCTCGATGCGAACGCCGACGAACTGAACCTCGTGATGTCTGCAAGCCAGACGCACAATCGCGCCAACATGCGCATGAGTTGCGAGGCATCGCTTGAGGGCTTCAGGGGTATCGTCGCGCTCGCGCAAGGTACGAAGGCCATGCTCAATGCAACGGTTGCCACCGCGTTCGGCTGTCCGTTCGAAGGGCATATCGATGAAGACCGCGTGGTGTCGATCGTGCGGGCATATCGCGAGTTGGGTATCGATGGCATCACGCTTGCCGATACGACGGGCATGGCGAATCCGCGACAGGTCGCGCGGCTCGTTACGCGCGTGCTGGAGCAAGTGCCGGCCGGTGCGTTGACGTTGCATTTTCATAATACGCGAGGGCTAGGCCTTGCCAACGTACTCGCCGCATATAACGCAGGCGCACGCCGGTTCGATGCCGCGCTCGGCGGCCTGGGTGGCTGTCCATTTGCGCCGGGTGCATCGGGAAACATCTGTAGCGAAGACCTCGTGAACATGTGCGACGAGATGGGCATACCCACAGGCGTCGATTTGCAGAAGCTCATCACGTTGTCACGCACTTTGCCTGCGCTCGTCGGCCATGACGTGCCGGGACAAGTCGCGAAGGCAGGACGCAACTGCGACCTGCATCCCGTTCCCCATTACGTGCGCGCAATCTGAAATCATCGACGACAAACCATACGACCGGATATCACAAAACAATCCGGCCACTTTGCTTCGAGCAAGGAGACAAACATGAGTGACTTGAGCGTAGGTGCGCCGCGTGAGCAGGCGCTAGGCAATACCGCGGACATCATCCGCAAGGTGGCATGGCGGCTCATGCCGCTCATCATGCTGTGTTATCTGTTCGCGTTCTTCGACCGCATCAATATCAGCTTCGCGAAGTTTCAACTGCAAAGCACGTTGGGTTTCTCCGATACCGCCTACGGTCTCGGCGCGAGTCTCTTCGTGATCGGCTATGTGCTTTTCGAAGTGCCGAGCAACTTGCTGCTCTACAAAGTCGGTGCGCGTCGATGGATAGCGCGCATCATGATTTCATGGGGTATCGCAACGGCGCTGATGGTTTTCGTGCAGACCGAGTGGCAGTTCTATGGCTTGCGCTTCATCATCGGCGCGATGGAAGCGGGCTTTGCGCCAGGCGTGCTTTACTACCTGACGCTGTGGTTTCCGGCGAGCTATCGCGGACGTATCACGTCGCTGCTGTTTCTTGCATCGGCGTTCTCGGGTTTGTTTGGCGCCCCGTTGTCCGGGCTCGTGCTGGGGCATATGAACGGCGTGTTCGGTAT
The DNA here is from genome assembly GCF_031451465.1 of Caballeronia sp. LZ003. Lineage (NCBI taxonomy): Bacteria > Pseudomonadati > Pseudomonadota > Betaproteobacteria > Burkholderiales > Burkholderiaceae > Caballeronia > Caballeronia sp. LZ003. The sequence goes on from NZ_JARUXJ010000004.1 coordinate 991,355, forward strand.
CGCCGGATGGCATTGGCTCTTTCTGCTTGGCGGCCTGCCTTGCGTGCTGCTTGGCATCCTCGTTCTGAAGGTGCTGAAAGATCGTATCGACGATGCCGCGTGGCTCACGGGCGCCGAGAAAACTTACCTGAAAAGCCAAATTGCGACGCAGAGCCAACACACGGACTCCGGGCACTCGCTCTTCGGCGCGATCAAGACACCCGGTTTTCTGATGCTCGGACTGATCTACTTTCTGATTCAAGTCGGATCGTACGGTCTCAACTTCTGGGCGCCGCATTTGATTCGCGCCGCCGGGACGGAGAATCCGACGATCATCGGTCTGTTGACGGCGGTGCCTTATATCTGCGGGGCGATCTGCATGGTCGTGGTAGGGCGCATGTCGGATCGCTCCGGCGAGCGGCGCAAGTTCGTTTGTGTATTGCTTCTGATGGCGGCTGCAGGCTTCTTCGCGGCCGGCGTGTTCGACAAGCAGACGGCGTTGTTGATCGCCGCGCTCGGTGTGATGGGTGCGGGCGTGATTGCATCGATTCCGGCGTTCTGGGCGTTGCCGCCCAAGCTATTGACGGGAGCAGGCGCGGCGGGCGGGATCGCGCTTATCAATACGCTTGGACAGCTTGGAGGCATCGTGAGCCCGGTGATGGTCGGACGTATTCGTGATGTCACCGGCAGCACGACGCCTGCGCTGTATGCCATCGGTGCGATGAGCCTGGTTTGCGCGCTGCTGCTCTTGTATGGGCTGCCGCAGTCGTTGCGGCAAAGGGATCATTCGGAGAAATAGGACCAAGGTGGTCCGAGGAAGGTTGAAGAAGCGCCCGGCGATGGTTGTTCACCGGGCGCTTTGCCTATTGCATGCTGCATTCGGTACGTTGAATGCAGAATGGGATTTGTCGACACGTGGCCGTTCTTCACGCTTGGTGCTTTCACGTTGTGCAGCCTTTTGCATGCAAAAGTCAAAGAAACTCGGCGTGCAATAGGATCGTGGTTAGCGCGTTGCGTTGCTTGTACGAGTGCACGCAACGTAAAGATCTACGTCTTGTCCGTTGCACTCTGCATGCAAAATGCCGCCGACCATCCGACGGCACACTGCATGCAAAATGCAACCAGTCACGCATTAAGCAACCGCCGACAATGCCTTGCAATCTGCCGTTCCTCCTCGGTCTCCACCACCCGATGCGAAGCCCCAAGAAACGAAAGCCCATCGAGAACCTGCGCACGAACCGCCTCGCTATGCTCGCCAATTCCTCCGCTGAACACGATCTCATCCAGCCCGCCGAGCAAAGCCGCATACCCGCCGATAGTCTTCCGTATCGCCGTGCAAAACACGTCGATGGCAAGCGTTGCGTTCGCATCGCCGTGATCGCGGCGTTCGATCAGCGTTTGCATATCGTCGTCCGATTCCGATAACGCCTTAAGACCGCTTTGCCGATTCACGAGCGTCTCCAGCGCATCCGCGTCGAGCGATTGCTGGCGCAAGAGATGAATCAGCACACCGGGATCGAGGTCGCCGCTGCGCGTCGCCATCGGAATGCCGCCGGTGGGCGTCATCCCCATCGACGTATCGATTGAATGGCCATTCTGCAACGCGCACAGGCTTGCGCCGCTGCCAAGATGCGCGATGACCGTGCGCGGCTTCAGCTTCGGGCCAAGCGCGTTGACGATGGATTCATACGACAGCCCGTGGAATCCATAACGCATGACACCACGCTCGGCAAACTCTCGCGGTAACGCATAACGCGTCGCGCGCTCCGGCATCGTGCGATGGAATACCGTATCGAAGCATGCAAAATGCGGTATGCCAGTGAAGATGCCCTGCGCTTCGTCGATGAGGGCAAGCGATTGCGGTAGATGCAGCGGCGCAAACGGCACGGCGTCGCGCAACGTGTCCTTGAGCGCGGGTGTAATCTCGCGATGCTCCCGCACATCCGGCCCGCCATGCACAACGCGATGCCCGACCGCTGCAAGCGGTTCGCGCATATGCTCGCGCAGGGCATCGGCGACACGCTGCAACGCGTCGTGCTGCGACTCCATCAGATGGTCCTGCGCGACATCGATCTGCTTGTCAGAAGAACGCATCGTCAAGGAACCGTTGTCGCGGCCGATGCCCTTCGCGCTGCCCGTGAGCCACGCCTCTTCATCGCCGTCGTTCGCCATGAATACACCGAACTTGAGCGAAGACGAGCCGCTATTCAACACGAGAATGCCCTGTGTCATGGTGTCAGTCCTTCCATGTCCACTCGCGGATCTCGTCGCGGTCAATACCTTCCGCATGGGCATACTGCACGCTCTCGATGATCTGATTCTTGAGCCACTCCTTCGTATGCGAGGCGGTATCGGAAATTCGATCCACGCGGTCGATCACATCGATGGCAAGCGAGAAACGATCGACGCCATTGATGATCGCAAGCTCGAACGGCGTGTTGATGTTGCCGCGCTCGCAGTAACCATGCACGTGCAGATTGTCGTGATTCGTGCGGTTGTACGTGAGTTTGTGCACGAGCGACGCATAGGAATGGAAGTTGAAGATGACCGGTTTATCACGCGTGAAAATGGAGTCGAAGTCGCGATCGGAAAGACCATGCGGATGGTCCGTATCCGGCATCAGCCTGAAAAGGTCGACGACATTGACAAAGCGTATCTTCAGATCGGGGCATTGCGCCTTCAAAATTTCGACGGCGGCGAGCGCTTCCATGGTCGCGATATCGCCCGCGCTGGCAATCACCACGTCGGGCTCGTGGCCCTTATCCGTCGATGCCCAATCCCAGATGCCAATGCCCTTCGCGCAATGCACGATGGCATCTTCCATGTTCAGATACTGCAGATGCGGCTGCTTGTCCGCGACGATCACGTTCACGTAATCGTGCGAGCGCAAGCAATGATCCGCGACGCTCAACAGGCAATTCGCGTCGGGCGGCAGATAAATTCGCACGACACCCGGGCTTTTGTTCGTGACGACATCGAGAAAGCCAGGATCCTGATGCGTGAAGCCGTTATGGTCCTGCCGCCATACCAGTGACGTGATCAACAAATTGATCGATGGCACCGGCGCGCGCCACGCAATCTCATTCTTTGCTTTTTCGAGCCACTTTGCGTGCTGATTGAACATGGAGTCGATCACGTGCACGAAGGCTTCGTAGGTCGCGAAAAGACCGTGGCGACCGGTCAACACATAGCCTTCGAACCAGCCTTCGAGCGTGTGTTCGGAGAGCATCTCCATCACGCGGCCATCGACGGAAAGGAAGCCGCCGTCTGCATCTTCGGGCAGCGTTTGCGCAAGCCAGCGCTTGCCCGAAACTTCATATACGCCGTCGAGTTTATTGCTCGCGGTTTCGTCCGGACCGAATAGACGGAAGCGCGTCATGTTGCGACGGATCACTTCGCGCAGATAAATGGCGAGCACGGCCGTTGGCGACTGATACGTCCCGGCCGCGCTTTTGAATTCGAATGCAAAATCACGAATGTCGGGTAGATCGAGCGATTGCCGCAACACGCCGCCGTTTGCATGCGGATTCGCGCTGATGCGGCGCGCGCCTTCCGGCGCGAGTTCGCGCAGCGGCTCGATCAGCCGGCCGTTCTCGTCGAACAACTCCTCGGGCTTGTAACTGCGCATCCAGGTTTCGAGTACCTGCAGATTTTTGCGATTGGTCGCCGGATCGGCCACTGGCACCTGATGCGAGCGCCAGAAATTTTCGACCTTGTGACCATCCACTTCTTTCGGACCGGTCCAGCCTTTCGGCGAACGCAGCACGATCATCGGCCAGCGCGGACGCTCCACCTTTTCCTTGCTCGCGCGCGCACGCTCTTGAATTGCGCGAATCTCGCCGATGCAATGTTCCAGCGTCGCCGCCATCTTCTGATGCATGGTGTCGGGGTCGTCGCCCTCGACGAAATAGGGCGTGTAGCCGTAGCCCTTGAAGAGCGCTTCGAGCTCCTCGTGGGGAATGCGCGCAAGGATGGTCGGATTGGCGATCTTGTAGCCGTTCAGATGCAAGACCGGCAGCACGGCGCCGTCGGTTATCGGATTGAGGAACTTGTTCGAATGCCAGGACGTGGCGAGCGGTCCGGTTTCGGCTTCGCCGTCGCCGACCATCGTGGCGACGATCAGATCGGGATTGTCGAAGGCTGCGCCGAACGAATGCGACAAGCTATAGCCGAGCTCGCCGCCTTCGTGAATCGATCCTGGTGTTTCTGGCGTGCAATGCGAGCCGATGCCGCCCGGCGAAGAGAAGGCGCGAAAAAGCCGCTGCATGCCGTGTTCATCGGCGCTGCGATCGGGATAGATTTCCGAGTAATGGCCTTCGAGGTAAGAGTTGGAAAGCGTGGCGGGCGCGCCGTGTCCAGGGCCCGAGACGAACATGACGTTGAGATCGTCGCGCTTGATGAGACGGTTTAAATGCACCCATACGAACGATTGCCCCGGGTCCGAGCCCCAGTGGCCGAGCAAACGCCGTTTGATGTGTTCGGGCTTGAGGGGTTCGCGCAGCAACGGATTCGCGCGCAAATAAATCATGCCGACCGAAAGATAATTGCAGGCTCGCCAATATGCGTCGAGCTTACGCAGGAGGTCGGTGGAAAGAGGCGTCTCGGTTGCTGTCCTGCCTTGGACGTCGTCGTTCAATTGCATCTCCTTGCGGTGAAGTGAGAAATCGAGCGTCGGGATACGGCCTGGCGCGTGTACTTGCCATGTTCGAGCTTTATTGTTGCGCTTTAGTTGCAGCGCCGTGCGGGAGTGTGACGCGATGCCGCGAACATCATACTTGGGTTCGCCAGATGATGTCCGCAAGCATGCAGAGGCAGGTTAATCGCGGGCGGATTGCCTGAGATCGTAGTCCATCAGCAGCGCTTTATGGGTTTCCCATATGCCGATGTAATGCACCATGAAGCTCGTCGGCCGCTGATAGATCCAGGGTGTGTTGAAGTCGATAAGACTGGCTACCTGCGTTGCGTCGAAGTCGGGGCGCGCGGAAAATTCGGCGTTGAAATAATATTGGTCGCCCTTATTTGCGTAGACAGTGGATTTGTCGTCGATGCAATTGCACGCTTCGAGTATGCGATGAAGCGAATCGTAATTACGTTGCGTGCGCTTGAGTCCCATGATGCCGGAATTGAAGCGCCAATAGCCGATATCGCGTGCAAACACCGCTTCCTTGTCGTGCATGATGGATTCGAGCGGCCGGTTCATGTCCTTGAAGAGCACGTCGGCGTCGACCCAGAAAATCCATTCGTGATTCGGGAGGGTTTCGCGCAGTAAGGCGGCCTTGAGCCAATTCCCCGAAGTTTTACCGTCGTTCAGATGCGCGGGAATTCCGCGGTGCACGTAAAGTGTATAGCCGTGGCGCTCGCAGTATCGCGTGAAATTGGCTTCGGGAATACGGCCGTAAATCGCGATGTTCGGCGTGTATAGCGTCACTATCGCGACCGACCGATTCGGCTGTCGAATACTGACGGCGGATGTATCGGTAATGCCGGTGTCGTTTAGCGAAAGCAGTGGCAGGCCGCGCGTCTGGCAGTCGTTGATATGTTCGAGGAGCGCATTGCGGAATCGCCGATGATGCTTCTGGTCACAAATTTTGACCGAGAAAGCAGACCAGTGCGCCCAGACGCTCTCGACGTTGGTGGAGGCGGGCACGACAGCCATGACATCACCCACGCGGTACCGCGACGGACAATACGCAAATGCCTGCAAGAGGAGCGCTTCTTCCTTCGGAAGCACGACGCCATTGCGGCATCGCGTGACTATCTCGAACAACTCACGCATGACGTGCTCGGTCTTGCGCCAAATTTGCATGTCGAGTTGCGGCAGATCGGACTCGATGCAGGTTAGAAGCCAGTCGCGGCCCTGCATGAGTTCCGGCAGAGCGAGCGGCCTGAGAATCGCGGCATTCTCGTTCAACAGCAAGACGAGTTCGTCCTCATTCGCCAAGCCGAGCTGATGCAGCAGCGTTTCGTATTTGATGATCCAGCGTGTTTCGTCGCTGCAGCCGCTGATCTCGGACATATCGATTTCGATGTGCCGATAACCATGCCCGCGCGCATAACGCCGATGATTGGCAAGCGCGGCAGGCGCATGGTCGAAAAGCAGACTGATGACGATCATAAGACGTAGAAATGGCCAGAAGCGCGGAGCCGTAAGGATCAGTGACAGCCTACCTTTCTCGCATGGGATTCGTCCGAAAAAGCCTGATAAACGCAGTTTCAAAACCCCTCATACAATGACTGCATGACCCGCACCGACGCCCTGAAGGGCTTTCATCCCGCCGTCGTCAACTGGTTTCGCGCGCATTTCGAAACGCCGACCGCCGCGCAGGCGCGCGCGTGGCCGCTCATCCACGCGCGCCGTTCCACGCTCGTGGCTGCGCCAACTGGCTCGGGCAAGACGCTGACGGCCTTTCTCGCCGCGCTCGATGAACTCGTGCGCGAAGGCGTGGAAAGCGCGGCAAGCGGCAAAGTGCTGCCCGACGAGACGCGCGTGGTGTATGTGTCGCCGCTCAAGGCCTTGTCCAACGACATTCGCGTAAATCTGGAAGAGCCGCTTGCGGGCATTGCGCGCGAGCTTGGCCCCGACGCGCCGCTGATACGCGCCGCCGTGCGCACGGGCGACACGACCCAGCAGGAACGCAGCGCCATGCGAAAGCGCGCGCCGCATATTCTCGTGACGACGCCTGAATCGCTTTACGTGCTGCTTTCGTCCGATTCCGGCCGGGCGATGCTTTCGACCACGCGCACGGTGATCGTCGATGAAATCCATGCCGTGGCGGGCAGCAAGCGCGGCTCGCATCTGAGTCTGAGCCTCGAACGGCTGGATGCGTTGTGCGAGGCGCGCGGCGCGGCGCGGCCGGTGCGCGTCGGTTTGTCGGCGACGCAAAAGCCGATCGAGCTCGTCGCGAAGTTTCTCGCGGGCGTCGGAAAGCCGTGCGAGATCGTGGATGTCGGTCACGTCCGTGCCCGCGATCTCGCCCTCGAAATGCCGCCGATGCCGCTCGAAGCGATCATGTCGAACGACATGTGGGAGCGCGTCTATGACCGGCTGGCCGAGCTTTCCGGCATGCATCGCACGACGCTCGTCTTCGTCAATACGCGGCGCATGGCTGAGCGCGCGGCGCGGCATCTGACCGAGCGCCTTGGCCGGGACGCGGTCGCGGCGCATCACGGTAGCCTTGCGCGCGAGCAGCGGCTTTCCGCCGAACAGCGCCTGAAGCGCGGCGAATTGCGTGTGTTGATCGCGACGGCATCGCTGGAATTGGGTATCGATATCGGCGATGTCGATCTCGTCTGCCAACTCGGCTCGCCAGGATCGATCGGCGCATTCTTGCAGCGCGTCGGGCGCTCGGGGCATCACGTCGGCGGCGTGCCGAAAGGGCGGCTCTTTCCGACTTCGCGCGACGACCTGATCGAGTGCGCGGCCTTGCTCGATTGCGTGAGGCGTGGCGAACTCGACGCGCTTTCCATTCCGCGCGCGCCGCTCGACGTGCTCGCACAGCAAATCACGGCGGAGGTCGCCTGTCGCGAATGGGGCGAGGATGAATTGTTCGAGCTGATCGGGCGTGCGTATCCGTACGCGACGCTCGAGCGCGCCCGCTTCGACGAAGTGGTGCGCACGCTCGCCGAAGGCTATACGGGGCGGCAGGGCGTGCGCGCGTCGTATGTTCATCGGGATGCGGTGAGCCGCACGTTGCGCGGACGGCGCGGCGGCAAGCTGACGGCCGTGACTTCCGGCGGCGCGATTCCCGACAACGCCGACTTCGCCGTGCTGCTGGAGCCGCAGGGCTTGCAGATCGGCACGGTGAACGAGGACTTCGCGGTCGAGAGTCTGGCTGGAGACATCTTTCAGTTAGGTAATACGTCGTACAGGATCATGCGGATCGAAGGTGGCCGGGTGCGAGTGGAGAACGCGAATGGTCAGCCGCCGAACATTCCGTTCTGGCTTGGAGAGGCGCCGGGGCGCAGCAGTGAGCTTTCCTTCGCGATCGCGCGGTTGCGGGCGGGGGTGGATGCGCGGTTGGCGGGTGTCGGGGCCAAGGGCGCGAAGGATTTAAGCCTCGCGCATGGCGCCATTGACGCGAACGCGGCGAACGCGGCGAAGGACGCGCGCAACGCCGACAGCGCGAAAGACGCACTTAGCGACTCGCTAGCTCCCACCATCGCATGGCTCGCCGATGAAACCGAAGGCATCGGCGCCGATGCCGCGCGTCAGATCGTCGAATATCTCGCACGCGCACGCGCCGCGCTGACCGTGCTTCCGACCCAGGACACGCTCGTCATGGAGCGTTTCTTCGACGAGTCCGGCGGCATGCAACTCGTGATTCACGCGCCGTTCGGCAGCCGCGTCAATCGCGCGTGGGGTCTCGCGTTGCGCAAGCGTTTCTGCCGCACCTTCAATTTCGAACTGCAGGCGGCGGCGACGGAGGATGCCATCGTCCTGTCGCTCACGGGCAGCCACAGCTTCGCGCTCGATGAAGTCTGGCGTTATCTGAAATCGGCAAGCGCGGAACATGTGCTGATCCAGGCGCTGCTGGACGCACCGCTTTTCGGCGTGCGCTGGCGCTGGAACGCGACCAACGCGCTCGCCTTGCCGCGCTATTCGGGCGGCCGCAAAGTCGCACCGCAGTTGCAGCGCATGCGAAGCGAGGACTTGCTCGCCGCCGTTTTCCCGGATCAGGTCGCGTGCGCGGAAAACATCGCGGGCGAGCGTGAGGTTCCGCGGCATCCGCTGGTCGAGCAGACTCTCGACGACTGTCTGCACGAAGCGATGGACAGCGAGGCTTGGCTTGCACTTTTGCGTCGTATCGAAACGGGCGATGTGCGGCTCGTCACGCGCGAGTTGCCCGCGCCGTCGCCGCTTGCCGCCGAGATTTTGTCGGCGCGGCCGTATGCTTTTCTGGACGACGCCCCGCTCGAAGAGCGCCGCACGCAGGCTGTCTTGGCGCGCCGCTGGACCGATCCGCAATCGACCGATGATCTCGGCGCGCTCGATGCCGACGCTATCGAAAGCGTGCGCGCGGAAGCCTGGCCTGCGGTGACGAGCGCCGATGAGATGCACGAAGCGCTGACCGGTCTCGCGTGCATCGCGCATGGCGAGGCGGCGCGTTGCGACGGCTGGCCAGCGTGGCTCGACGCGCTCGCACGCGCCGGGCGTGCAACGCGCTTGCAGATTGCGCAGCACGACGCGCTGTGGATCGCCGTGGAGCGGCTTGCCTGCCTGCGCGCGGTCTATACGCATGCGCCGATGCATCCCGCACTGCAGCCGCCGCCCGGTTTCGACCATGCCTGGACTGAAGACGACGCGCTCGTCGAGATCGTCCGCGCGCGGCTTTCGGGATTCGGTCCGCTGACGGTGCCGGAAATTGCGCGTCCGCTTGCGTTGCCTGCGTCGAGCGTGGCTTCGGCGTTGACGCGTCTGGAAGCCGAAGGCTATGTGATGCGTGGCCGCTTCACGCCCACGGCTAAAGACGAGGAATGGTGCGAGCGGCATCTGCTGGCGCGGATTCATCGCTACACGGTGCGGCGTTTGCGTCGCGAAATCGAACCCGTGGAGCGGCAGGATTTCATGCGTTTCCTGTTCGAATGGCAACGCGTCGCGCCGGATTCTCACGGCGAAGGCCGCGATGCGCTTCTCGGCGTGCTCGAACAGCTCGAAGGTTTCGAGGCGCCCGCCGTGGCGTGGGAGGATGACATCCTGCCGGCGCGCATCGCCGATTACTCGGGCATGTGGCTCGACGAGGCTTGCCGTGCGGGCAAGATCGTGTGGACGCGTCCGGCCGGCCGTGCGCGCGCGACGGGTGGCCCGGTGCGCGGCACGCCGATCGTGCTGCTGCCGCGTCGCCATCTGGGGGCATGGAATACGCTGATGCGCCCCGACGAAGCGCCGCAGCTGTCGTCGCGCGCGCAACGCGTGTTCGAGGCCTTGAGCACGCACGGCGCGATGTTCTTCGACGAACTTCTCGCCGATGTACGGCTCCTGCGCACGGAACTCGAAGACGGGCTCGGCGAACTAGTCGCGCTGGGCCTCGTCAACGCGGACAGTTTCGCGGGCTTGCGCGCGCTTCTGGCGCCGGCCGCCAAGCGCAATGTGTTCGCGCGGCGGCAGCGTCGCGGCGGGCTTTTCATCGGCGGGATGGACGATGCGGGCCGCTGGGCGCTCTTGCGTCGAGCCAATTCCAACGACGATGCGGACATCGAGCACGTCGCGCTTGCGCTGTTGCGCCGGTATGGTGTCGTGTTCTGGCGACTGCTCGAACGCGAAGCGCAGTGGCTGCCGCCGTGGCGCGATTTGCTGCGTGTCTATCATCGGCTCGAAGCGCGTGGCGAGATTCGCGGCGGGCGCTTTGTTGCAGGCCTCGCGGGTGAGCAGTTTGCATTGCCGGATGCGGTGCCGCTGTTGCGTGACGTGCGCAGGCGGGCGAAAGAGGGCGCGCTCGTCGCGCTTGGCGCGGTCGATCCGCTGAACCTCGTGGGCACGTTGCTGCCGGGCGAGAAGGTGCCGGCGATTGCGGGCAATCGCGTGTTGTTTCTGGATGGCTTGCCGGTTGGGGCGGTCGTGGCCGGTAAGACGCGATATCTCGGCGATTTCGATGGCGATACACGCGAACGTATCAGGCTTGCGCTTGTGAAGCGGAGCGGGCGGTCGATCGGTACGCCATTGACGGGCGGAATGGGCATGATCGGGATGACGGTGCGTAGTTGACGCACCGCCCGCTGGCATTTTGCATGCATGACGCAGCGCGGTGGCATTTTGTATTACGACCACCGTGCCTCGCGTTTGCTGCTTGCTTCAATGCATAAGCAGCACACTAATCGTTCACCCCGCGAACATCGACGGACGTAAGCGTCGTGTCCTCAAACGCTACTTCTTCGACACGATCTTGGTCGTGAATGGCCCAGGCTTTTCAGCGGGCACATCGTTCACCGGCACGCCTGGATAATCGACCACGCGATTTGCGTTCGCTTTCGGCCTGATACGAAAGAGCGGACGGGCACCGCTGCGTGCGCCGCCCGTGATCGCGGTCATTGCCTGACGGTCCAACTCGATGCTGTCCGCGAGATCCTTGATTTTGACGATGGCCATGACTGTGTCCTCCAAAAAAGTGAGAAGCCTGAAGCCGCGCCGATCCCGGTCAGATGCGGCGCGTCGAACTTACCTTGCATGCAGCATGCACATTCGACCAACGCAGAACGCATTAAGTATATGCATTTCGTCTGACGCTGCCACGCAAGGCTACTCGTGCCGCCGCGACCGTTTCATTCTGACCGGATGTGCCAAGCGGCAAGACGGCGGAGGGGTGTCACCCTTGGCCGTTTGTATGATGCATGCGTGATTCACTGAATGCACCATGCCTGATCGAGAGTGCAACGTCGTAGCCTTTCCGGTCATGTCATGCATCAGGTATGCCAGTCGAACGCCTTGGCATGAACGAATCGACGGACCCCATGTGTGACGTGCTTTACGCAGCGACGAGCCGCTTGGCCAACCGCGCGCAATAAGACGCAAAAGCCTGTACCTGACTTAACCGAACCAACACCCGAACCAAACATGTCGGTATCCGAACGACATGTGCGCGATGCCGCGCATCATCGAAAACGCCATTTGCGTAAGGCGCATGCGGAGGCTAGTATCAAGCGATTACTGGGTATTTGTTACGACAAGTGAATTGTCGGTCGATTTGGAGCCGCGTCGCGTCGCACAGATGACAAGCTTTGCGCAAGCGATTCGTACATATCGGGGCGACGGCGGGTCGCGCGACGAGTTCTTTGCCGGGGTCGATGGCGCGCTCGCCATCGAACGAACTCCGGCCAAGCGGCTCATGGAGATCCTCGACGAGGAGCACGCGGCTCGGCCTCTGCCACCCGATATCTACGTTGCCATTCGACGCCGCATCGAACATGTGGCGCTCGCTCATCCCGAAACAGAGTTCGGCACCGGCTTCGCGCCCGGCCGCGACGAGACACGCATGCAGACCACGCCGGGTTTCCCGGCGCCTTTGCCGCCGCGCGCATCGGGCGACGCGAGCGCATCGACGTCCGGCCACGCCACGCAGGTGCTCACGGAAGTCGTTCAGGTCAAGGGTGTCGGCGACACGCTTAACAATCGCTTCGTGCTGGAAGAATGTCTCGGCATCGGCGGGATGGGAACGGTCTACAAAGCGCTCGATCTGCGCAAGCTGGAAGCGTCGGATCGACGGCCGTACGTGGCGATCAAGGTTCTCAATCTTCAATTTCGCGGCAACCCGAAATCGCTGATCGCACTGCAGCGCGAGGCGCGCAAGGCGCAGCAACTCGCGCATCGCAACATCGTGACCGTGTACGATTTCGATCGCGATGGCTCGATCGTCTATCTGACGATGGAATATCTTTCCGGCCAGCCGCTTTCAAGAATGCTTCGGAACCCGAACTTCAAGGGTCTGCCGTTTGCCGAAATGTTTCCGATCTTCAAGGGCATGGCGAACGCGCTCGCATACGCGCACGAGCGAGGCTTCGTCCATTGCGATTTCAAGCCGCCGAACGTTTTTCTCACCGATACGGCGGAAGTGAAGGTGATCGACTTTGGCATTTCGCGTGTAATCACGCGCCCCGAGGACGAAAGCGAGGCCACGGTCTTCGATCCCGGCAGCCTGGGCGCGCTCACGCCTGCCTATGCAAGTCCGGAGATGCTCGAGCATCGCGAGCCCGATCCGCGTGACGATATCTACGCGCTTGGCTGTATAGCGTACGAATTGCTGGCGGGGAAGCATCCGTTCGAGCGCGTTCCCGCGCTGCAGGCAAAGAGCGCCAACATGAAGCCGCAGCGGCCCGAGAATCTGGGCAACAAGCAGTGGAAGGCGCTCAAGGGCGCGCTGGCGTTCGAACGCGAGGCGCGAACGCCGAGCGTCACGCAGTTCCTGGATGAGCTTAGCGAACCGCCTGCCGCTGCGCCCGCAAGCAATAAACCGAAGCGCGAAGGCGGCCCCAGGATTGCGATCGGAGCCGTAGCAGTTGCGGCGATGATTGCTGCCGGCGCGGGCTATTACTTCTTCGAGCAGTCAAAAAACAGCGAACAAGCGCCACCCTCGAACGCGAGCGCAAGTCCGGTCGAACCAGTAAGACCGTCGAGCGCCGAACCCCAAGCGAGCGCGTCGGTGGTCGCGATCACGCCTGCCGTTCCCGTCGCCGCCGCGCCGCAGCTTACGATGGCCGCGGTCACGCCGGTGCTGGCGAGCGCGCCGTGTTCGGCGCTCGTCGCATCGGTTCACGATCAGACGGTCGATGTGCAGGGTTTCATATCGGAGAAATACGGGCTCGCGCGTTTAAAGGACACGCTTGGACGCGTGCCCGGCGTGAAGACCACCAACTTCGGCGTGCAGCAAGTCGTCGACGACAAATGCGATCTGCTCAAAGTCTTCGCGCCTTACTGGACGGCGAACCGGCAGTTGGGACATCCGGCATCGGTCCATACGCGGTCGAACCAGTTGCGCCTGACCGAAGGCGATCCGCTGATCGTCGATCTGATGACGCCCGCGTTCGAGTCCTACGTCACAGTCGATTACTTCATGCTCGACGGCAGCGTGGTGCATTTGCTGCCGACCGAAAGATCCCGCGACAACCAGGCGCCTGCAAACTACGCGGCCACACTCGGCTCGATGGGCGATTGGGTCGTCGGCAAGCCGTTCGGCTCGGAGATGATCGTATTGACCGTGACGCCCGCGCCGCTCTTCGATGCCATCCGCCCGGACAGCGAAGCGAAGAGCGAATATCTGCGCGCACTCGACAAGCGTCTTACGGCGCTCACCGGCAAATACGGACGCGATAAAGTCGTCGTGGACATGTTCCAGATCACGACGCAGGCGAAGAAGTGAGCGTCGCCACGTAAGCGACGGCTCACCGGACCGTTAGCTGATCTCGCGCGATCAAGCTTGTGGTTTGTTGACCGACGCCTTCAGTTCCTGCAACGCATCCTCCATGCGCTTCGTGACGAGCGCATAGGCTTCGGCCTGCGTCTGCTGCGTGGTGCGGGCGATGTCCTGCATATCGGCGAGCGCATTGTGCAATGCCCGTTGCACGACTTCGTTGGCGTTGAACGGCGGTTTCGCGGCCGACGATGCCATTTGCTTGGCGATATCCTCCAGATCGCCCAGCGTGCGCCGCAAGATTTCAAGTTGCTTGTCGCGCAAGGCCTCGATGCCGCCGAACGCAACGCGATTGGTGGCCGCGAGCGCCTCGACGTCTTTGCGTCGCGATTCCATGATCGCGGTGACATCGAAACCGGGAAGCTGATACTGCTGAAACATGGCGGCAAACTGGCTGAACGGATCGCTGAATTTCTGATTCATCTTGCCTCCCAGGTCGTTCGGTGGAGCGCGTTCTCATGCATGGAGCCATTCGATCGCGCGGCAACGTGCGCCGTGTGCCACGTCTTCTCGACGCGCGGCCCGGCCCCTGATACTACCAATTTAACCGTGCTAAATGGGGCAAGGGAAAACACCAGAGCGATTGCATTCAAACGACCAACTGTCGGGATGCTTAATGCAAATCAAGGCGCGTCGCGTCGCAGCGAGCACGCAATAGAGCAACGGTTGAAAGGCCGCGCGACTGGCGGCCCGGATCAGAGGTGAGGAAGGGGCGTTACGACGGTCCGCGTGGTCTTCGTTTAGTTGGCCGGCGCGGCACGGGCATGGTGTTCGACCGCCACGCAGTTTTCCAATTACCACGCGATAGCGATAGCGATTGCGATTTGCACGACAGTCTTCGTCATGGCGCTCATGCCGCTACCGAACGGCGACCCATTATCTTCGAGATGTCGTGCCTGCCCGCTTCAGAGCGCGGTCCAGTTGACCTCCTCGCCAGCGAATACGCCGTGCTCCGCCTTGATCTGCGCGCGGTCGATACATTGCACATGCCAGCGTCCCTCGCTCTGTGTGCCGGATTGATCGGTGTACCAGAGCGCGCGTCCGGCGAGCCCTTCGGGCGGACCGCCCGGTACGTCGAAATCGAGTTGTTCGAGCACGCAGATCGGTTGCGGCGCATCCTGCCCGCAGATCACGGTGTCGCCCGCGCCTTTGGTCAGACCGCCCCAATCAGGCACGTCCATCGATTGGTGACCTTCGCGTGACCAGCGGCTGGATTCTCTGTCGAGCCACAAAATGGCGTAGGCGGCCGATTGAGCGCCTTCGAATCCATCCAGCTTGACGGTGATACGCATGACTTCCTCCATTACATCGATTTGGCGGACGGGACGCTCGAGCGCTTATTCGCGCTGGCCATGAGCGTCTTCGATTTGAACGGTGGCGTTGCGCGCCACGCTGTAATACGTGTCTTTGCTATTTTTGTATTCGGTACGCACTTAAACACTCGCGGGTTTAGGCGCAATGTCTGGTTCGAGCGCGATACTGGCGATCGGTTCGATAAGCCGAAAGAAATCGCAAATCGGTCGGTGCTGTATGGCTCCACGCCATGAGTGCTGCGGCGCACAACAACGCGGTCAACTTAAAGCAAGTGCGATGCCGACCTCAGCTCCTGCACGGTGGTGAAGCTTAGTACGCCAATCTGACGCTTCGGAGGCATGGCAGCACTTTTGCATTGTCGATGAATGCACTACCTTGTCAGCCCGCGCCCCAACAGCATGCCTGCATGCCCCACACCGGACTTACACGCCAAACACTCTCATTGCACTGCAGCAACTCAGATTCGCTATGGGTATGCGGTCGACAATATGCGCGGTCCATCCATTCAGATTGATAGCGTCTTCAAGTTGGAGCGTCGATGGCAACCGGCTGACGATTTTTGATTCAAGGGATGTAGGCGCGAGCCATAGGCACCCGCAGGCAGTTTGATATTTCGTCCTGCTGCGCGACCGTTTCATCTTACGAGAACAGTATGGGCTCACCGGAGAACGAATGCAAAATACTATAAGCCGCGCATGAATTTTAAATACCAAGCGGCAAGACAATGCACGCCTCAGCGCCACCACCATCGCGTGCCCGCAAAACTAGCGTTCCGCCGTGCTGCCGAGCGATGCGCTCTACGATCGCCAGACCCAATCCCGTGCCTTTTGGCTGCGCCTCGCCGCCGCCGCGCTTGAACGGCTGTTTGAGCGCTTCCGGGTCCTGACCGCCAAGCCCCTTGCCGCGATCCGCGATCACAATGCATGCAGCATGCAATCGCGTATCGGTCCAGCTACGCACTTCGAGTCCGACGACGCCATAGAGTATGGCGTTCTGCATCAGATTCATCAGTACGCGCATCATGCCGATGGGACGGAAGGCGAACGGCTCTATGGGCTCGAGCGTAAGCGCGAACTCCTGGCCAAGGCCCGCAAAATCCGCTGCCAGATTCGAGATCAATGCGTTTATGTCTCCCACGACCGGCGCTTCCTTGGCACCGCTCCCTGCATAGTCCATGAACTGCTGGAGGATGCTGTCGATCCGATCCAGATAACCTTCCGCCGATGCCGTGAAGTGAGCGTCCGCCGCACTCGCCGAGGACATTGCCATCGCAAGGCGCAGCTTCGTCATCGGGGTGCGGATGTCATGCGAAATACCAGCGAGCATCAGTGCTCGCGTGGCGTCCGCTTCGCTCAGGGCAGCGCTCATTTGGTTGAACGCGCGACTAACCTGGGCAATCTCGGTGGGGCCGTCTATCGGCAAGACGCCGGGTTCATCGCCGGCAGAGAGGCGCCGCGCGGCATCGGCGAGGTGTTCGAGCGGGCGATTCAAATGCCGCTGGATCAAATACGCGGTCGCGATTGCGAGCGCCCCAAGGCCGAGCGATAGCAGCAGGGCCGTGGCGAGGCCGTCGTCGTGCGCGGCTTCCGGCACGGGCAGGGCGACCCAGCGTGGCTCGCCGGACAGATGCGCACGTATCCAGAGGCGCTGCTGGCCATCCGCCGCCGTCGCGCCGCTTTCCCAGCGCACTAGCATGTCTGGCGGCAGATGCGCTCGCAAACTATCGATGAAAGTCTGACGCTGATACGTGCGATAGAAGCGCAAGCGCGACTCTTCGGGCGTCTCGCGCGCGTCCTTGGGCAGGGCGGCGCGCACTTCGAGATGAGCGGCGATGGAATTCGATGCTTGCGGCGGGCTTGCTTTCAGAAGGGTATCGAGCGTCTCGATGTAGGCCGCGAATGTGGTCGCCGCCCGTTCGATGCGCGGCGTCTGAATGAAATGGAGCAGCACGGCGAGCGCGCATACCTGACTCACCGCCACCAGCGCCACGAGCAAAAGAATATTGCGTGCAAAAAGGGACCGCGGCGCGAGGCTCACGTTTCCACGTCCGCAAGCAACATATAGCCGACGCCCCATACCGTCTTGATGAAACGCGGCTTGCCCGGATCTTCCTCGATGAGCTGGCGCAGACGCAGCACCTGGACATCGATGCTGCGATCGAGTGCATCGTGATCGCGTCCGCGCGTGCGGGCGATGAGGTTGTCACGACTCACGGCGCGGTTCGGTGACGATCCAAGTGCATGCAATAACTGCATCTGCGCGGAATGCATTTCGAATGCATTACCGCTGCGCGTAATCTGCTGCTTGCCGAGATCGAGCCGAAACTCGCCGAAACGCAGTACTTGCGAGGTGAGCGTGGGATCGCCCGCTGCAATCTTCTGACGGCGCAGCAGCGCTCGCACGCGCGCCACCAGTTCCTGCGGCAGGAAGGGCTTGGCGAGATAGTCGTCGGCGCCTGTCTCCAGGCCGACGACCTTGTCCACCGGATCGCCCTTGGCCGTCAGCATGAGAATGGGCAGCGTGTGTCCTTCGGTGCGCAGACGCCGGCATATCGAAAGGCCGTCTTCCGGCTCCATCATCCAGTCGAGCACGAGCAGGTCGTATGGTTCGCGTTGCAGATAGCGGTCGAGCCGCTTGCCGTTTTCCACGACCCGCACCTCGAAGCCTTGCGATGTGAGGAAACGTTGCAGCATGTTGCGCAGTTCGGCTTCGTCGTCGAGCACGATGATTTTCGGAAGTGCTTCCATCGGCCATCTCCGTTAGCGTTGCGCGGCATGCTGATGCATGAAGGCTTCGATCTGCGGCAGCGTCACGTAGCCGGCTTTTTGCGTGTCGATTTCGTCAAAATGTCGAGCCACCATCGGCATGCTGGACGATGCTTGCGCGCGCGTAAGCTTGCCGTCGTGCGTGGTGTTGGCGCTTGCGAAGCGCGTCTGCAGACCGTGCATGACCTGCTCGATATGCGGACTTGCGCCCATTGGCTGCGTGGCGGTTTGTGCGAAGACCGCCGTGGCGATTGTGAAGCCGAGAATGCCGGCCACGCACGCTCGTGGAATCTTTTGCATGTCGGTTCTCCGTGAATTCGATGCAGCCAGACAGTGACGACATTTTATTGAGCCGCGTAGCGAAGGCAATCTCGGGGAAACGACGAATCATGTCGCGATGTGTCATGCATCGCCCGGCAAGTCTTTCTCGACATCCAGTGAAACATGTTTGCGCTCACGTTTTTCGCGGTCGTTCGATATCGTTCTGCTGGCCGGCATTGCTGGTCGCCGCCTTCCTCTCAAGACTCAAGGACATCGCCATGAAAGTTCGTCTGCTCAGTATCTCCGCTCTTGCCGCCCTTGCCCTCACTTGCGCAGGGAGCGCATGGGCGGGAACTTCAGTCGTCGTTTCGTATGCTGCGCCCGCGGTGATTTACGCGCCACCGCCGCGCCCGGTTTATTACTACGCGCCTCCGCCTGCTCCGACTTATTACGTGCCAGGACATGCGGTGGTTGTGACGCCCGTCGCGGTGCCGCCGCCGCGTACGGTCGTAGTGGCGGCGCCCGCGCCGACCTATGTCGTGGCGCCGGCCGTGCGCGTGATCTATGCGCCGCCGGTTTATCGCCCGCCTGTCGTCATCGTTCGATAGGCGCATTGGATTTTGAATGCCAATGGGCCGTTGCACTTCGTCTGTGCCAAGTGCTTTGGTGGCGTTTGGTTCCCTTGAGCCGCTCGTGCGCCGCGTCAATTTGCATTCTGCATTTGGTCGATTGAATGCAGCATACGCATTCAATCGACCGTTTGAAGGTCACGGGCAAATTCACTGCGAGCGGTTATGCACCGGCACTGATTAGCCGCACTAGACGTTTTTTGCAGTCTCGCACTGTGTGACACACAATTCGCAAATTCCAAGCGAGAGCGCCAAATGCGATTTTGCATGCCATATGCGGCGTCGCGGCATACAAAAGGCAACGTCACATCGATAGCTAGCAAATGCCGCCTTCTATACTGTATGTAAGCGTCAGGGCGTCTACTGGCGGAGGCGGCTATCGGATTTTTTTGCCGTTGTCTTGGCATTCTCGAGGTCGGGGCGAATACGCGACCTATCGTGAACTGACGGCATTTTGCCGGAAACAAATGACCTCGAAGGAGCGCTTACTATGAACACGCGGTTCGCCGCCGCAAGGCGTGCGATTGTCGGGGCGCTGGCACGCAGTTGGCTCGGTAAGGGGTGTCGCCATCTGCGAATGCGACAGTTACTAATCGCTCAGGCAAAAAGCGCAAGACCGGGCTCGCTTGCTTCGCGCGATTGATGGCCGGCGATTACCGACTGGTAGTCCGGCAAGACGCTCGCAGGCCCAGAAGCGACAATCGCTCCACTGTCGGAGTCAGAAAAAGCACGAACGTGAGATCGATTGGGTCCATAAGAATAAGGGTTTGCGCGGCTTGCAACGGTTCGTACGATCCAGCAACATATTAAACGTACTAGTTAGTTAAAATTAACCGAACCGCCGGCGACTAGATCGGCGCCTCACAGGAGCACGAACGTGACGCAATCGCCTACAACTGATCCTTGCATCATCTCGGTCGCCATCACGGGCTCGGTACCGAAGAAAAAAGATAATCCCGCTGTGCCAACCACGATTCCCGAGCAGATCGAAAGCACGCACGAAGCCTATGAAGCCGGTGCGACGCTGGTTCATCTGCACGTACGCGATGAAGACGAGAAATCGAGCTCGGATCGTCACCGCTTCGAAGAATTGCAGGACGGCATCCGCAAACACTGTCCGGACATCATCATTCAGTTTTCGACAGGTGGACGCGGCCGATCTTTCGAGCAGCGTGGGGCGATGCTCGATCTGAAACCCGACATGGCTTCGTTGGCGACGGGTTCGGTGAATTTCCCGACCATCGTGTACGAAAATCCGCCAGACTTCGTGCGTTCGCTCGCGCAAACCATGCTCGACCACGATGTAAAGCCCGAGATCGAGATCTTCGATCTGGCGATGCTCTACAGCACTTATGACCTCGTCAACCAAGGTTTGCTCAAGTCGCCGGTTCACGTGCAGTTCGTACTTGGTGTAAAGAATGCATTACCGGCGCGTCGCGAAATCCTCGAGTTCGAAGTGGAGCAGTTGGACAAACTCTTGCCCGACGCGACATGGACGGCTGCGGGAATCGGCCGGCATCAACTCGAAGTGAATCACTGGACGCTGGAACTCGGCGGCCACTGCCGCACGGGTCTGGAGGACAACGTGCGTTGGGACAAAGACACGCTCGCCAAGAGCAATGCGCAACTGGTGAGCCGCGTGGCGTCGCTGTGCGCGGAGTATGGCCGGCCGGTGGCGAGCGCGAAGGAGGCGCGGCAGTTGTTGTCTCTTTGAAGTTTCAATTGCTTGAAAGGGCGCGTCGACGAGAAATCGCGACGCGCTTTTTTTTTACTGTCTCGCTCGCTAATCGCAAATTTTTATGCGATGTCGTCGCTTATGTTTGACGATTAAACGGTCCCGCGCGTGCAGCGTCGCTCACCGCGTGGCCTGCGTACTGGTAACGCTTTCCAATACACACGAGTTCAGTTTTATTTTCCTGTCCGCCGGCTTTTATATTGCCTTATGGCCAATGAATAGTCATATCGCCTGCTACATCTTCTTCGTATTTATACATCGCTGATTTTCGGCAAATACATCGTTCAGTACATTCAGATATTCGATGCATTTTTAAGACTTTCTGAATGGAAAAAACGCTTCGATAAGACAAAAATCCAAGCGTGGATAGAGACTTCTTGCCGCGCGATTGAGGAATGTCAGAGGCTCCATGTCCTGGTGACACTCTGACATGCGTGATTAGGTTTTGGAAACCTAAATAATCGAAGCTCTGACGGTTATTGCTTCTTCATGTTTATCCGATGGTCCAAAGCCAAGCGGTCGACGTCGCTTTGGTCAAGCGCCATGTTGCTCATTGCGAGCACGTCCGTCGTATCGGAATCACGAAGAAAAAGAATTTCAACTTGCACTCGAAGAAGGTTTTGATGAATAAGACGTATCGCGTGGTATGGAGTCAGGCATCCGAAAGCTGGATTGCCGCAGCGGAAAATGCGCGGACCAAAAGCAAGCGCGGCCGAACGAACGCAGCAGTGTTGGCGGTGTTCGCACTCGCTGCGGGCAGCGCGCAGGCGGGGAGTGGGTATTCCGTCGGTGTGTTATCGGACGGATACACGCCGGCCAGTTGCCTGAGTGACCAAGGCGCAGGCGTGGTGCAAACATCTACCGTTGCTTGCGATGGCACAAACCATCCGGGAGCTGGGCTGGTCGCGTACACGACAAGCGGGGGAATGGGAGCCTACGCGGTAGCCGTGGACCCCAACACGCTCGTCATGGGGGCCGGAGGAGCGACCCTCATGACGATGACTGCGGGCACAGTATCAATTGGTGCCGGGACAATGTTCGACATGGGCTACAACAAGGTTCAGAACATGGCGCCGGGCGCATTGACGGCGGGCAGTCGTGACGGTGTGACGGGTGTTCAGTTATACCTGGCCCTTTCGACGACCGCGTCGAGTCTAGGCGGTGGGGCTTCGATGAGCGGCGCAAGTATCTCTCCCCCGTCTTATCCAGTAGCCGGAACGACCTATCATGACGTAGGCGGGGCGATCAACGGGCTGAACACGCAGGTCGGCTCTTTATCGACGACAGTCAGTTCGGTGTCGACAACGGTTGCTTCCCTTTCCACCACCGTAGATTCGGTTTCCACTGGTCTCAATTCGTTATCCACGACGGTTTCGACGACGGCCACTTCCTTGTCGACGAGCGTGGACTCGTTATCGACGTCGACTTCAAGTACTTTGAACTCGCTGTCTACCTCTTCATCGACGGCGGTGACTTCACTGTCCACGACCGTCGATTCAGTATCGACGAGCGTCACTTCCCTGTCCACGGGTGTCGACTCGCTCTCGACCTCGGTTTCCACGGGGATGAACTCGCTGTCGACCGGATTGACCTCGGTGTCGACTACCGTCGACTCACTGTCGACAAACGTCGGTTCGCTGTCCACCGGTCTCAACACGTTGTCAAGTTCGACATCGACTGCCGTAGGATCGCTGTCCACGGGTCTCGCGAACTCGGTTCAGTATGACAACGCAAGCCATGACTCCGTCACGCTGGGCGGTGTCGCCGCGCCTTCCGAAGTGAAGCTGACCAACGTCGCCAAAGGCGATGTAACAAACTCAAGCACGGACGCCATCAACGGTAGTCAGTTGTATTCGCTTTCGACGTCTGCTTCAACGGGCCTCGACTCGCTCTCGACCTCGGCTTCGTCGAGCGTAGCCTCCTTGTCGACCTCCGTTTCGACCACGACCACCTCGTTATCGACAAGTATCGATTCCTTGTCGACGTCGGCTTCGACCACTGTAGGCTCGCTGTCCACCTCGGCCTCGACCGCGGTAACCTCACTGTCTACAACTGTCGATTCAGTGTCGACGAGCGTGAACTCGCTGTCTACGGGCGTCGACTCTCTTTCGACTTCGGTTTCCACGGGCGTGACCTCGCTGTCAACCGGGTTGACTGCAGTGTCGAGCACGGTCAACTCGCTGTCGACTAACGTCGGCTCGCTCTCCACGAGTGTGGACACGCTGTCCATCTCGACTTCGACCGCTGTCGGATCGCTGTCGACGGGTCTCGCGAACTCGGTTCAATACGACAACGCAAGCCATGACTCGGTCACCCTGGGCGGTGTCGGCGCCTCTGAAGTGAAGCTGACCAACATAGCCAAGGGCGATGTAACAGACTCGAGCACGGACGCCATCAACGGCAGCCAACTGTACTCGCTTTCGACGTCGGCTTCGACCGGCCTTAACTCGCTTTCGACTTCCGCTTCGACGAGCGTCGCTTCGCTTTCGACGAGCATCGATTCCGTGTCGACAAGTGTTGGATCATTGTCCACAACTGTCGATTCTGTGTCGACTGGCGTCAATTCGCTGTCCACGAGCTTCGACACGCTTTCGGCTTCAGTATCGACGACCACGGGCTCCATCTCGACCAGCGTCGAATCGCTTTCGGCTTCCACTTCGACCTCTGTCAATTCGCTGTCTACCAGCGTCGATACGCTGTCGACATCCACTTCGACCGCAGTCAACTCGCTCTCAACGGCGACCGCGACCAGCGTTAGTTCCCTGTCGACGAGCGTCGATTCGCTTTCGACGTCGGCCTCGACGAGCGTTGCTTCAGTGTCCACGAGCGTCGGCTCGCTTTCGACCTCGGTGGATTCGATTTCGACAAGCGTAAGCACACTGTCCACAGCTGTCGATTCAGTGTCGACGAGTGTCAGCACGCTGTCCACGTCCGTGGATTCGCTTTCGACGTCGACATCGACGAGCATTGCCTCGCTCTCGACGGGCGTGGACACGCTCTCGACCTCCACCTCTACGGCAGTCGCCTCGCTCTCCACCGGTGTCGATACGCTTTCCACTTCGATGTCCACGACGGTCGGGTCGCTTTCAACAGGTATCGACACACTGTCGGGATCGACGTCGACATCGGTGGCGTCGCTTTCCACCGGTCTCGCGAACGCCGTCCAGTATGACAACGCGGCCCACGACTCGGTCACGTTCGGCAACGCCGGCACGCCCGTGAAGCTTCACAACGTTGAGGACGGCGTTGTAGCAGCAGACAGCAAGGACGCGGTCAACGGTGGTCAGTTGTACAACTTGTCGTCATCCGTGTCGACGGGCATGACCTCGCTTTCGACCAACATCGACGGCATTTCGACCAGCGTCACGTCGCTGTCGACGAGCGTCGATTCAATCTCGACGGGCATGACCTCGCTCTCGACCGGCGTCGCCAACTCGGTTCAATACGACGACGCTAACCACACGTCGGTTCGCTTGGGCGACACCGGCGCCGCCCCGGTCAAGCTGACGAACGTTGCCGATGGCGAAGTGGCTGCGGGCAGCAATGAAGCGGTGAACGGCGGGCAGTTGTTTACGCTCTCGACATCGGTATCGACGAGCATGACGTCACTTTCGACCGGCATTGCCAACGCGGTCCAATATGACGACGGCGACCACAAGACGGTCACGCTGGGCAATGTGGGTACGCCGGTCAAAATCAAGAACGTGGACGCAGGTGAAGTGAGCTCGGACAGCCTTGAAGCGGTGAATGGCAGCCAACTCTACAAAACTGCATCGAGCACGGCCGACGCCCTCGGCGGCGGTTCGACGGTAAATCAGGACGGCACCATCACTAAGCCGACGTACACTTTCCAGGACGGTAATACCTTCAACAACGTCGGCGACGCCCTTACCAATCTCGACGGCCGCGTCACGCAGAACACGACCGACATCTCGACGATCAACGAGACGCTCAACAACATCAACACGGGCGGCGGCATCAAGTACTTCCACGCCAATTCGGTGCTGGAGGACTCCCAGGCCACGGGCGCGGAATCAGTGGCGATCGGCGGCAATGCTCAGGCTATCGCGAACAACTCGGTGGCGCTCGGCTCGAACTCGCTGGCGGATCGTGCAAACACCGTGTCGGTCGGATCGAAGGGCGCGGAACGTCAGATCACCAACGTGGCAGCCGGTACGCAGGATACCGATGCCGTCAACGTCTCGCAGTTGAAGGGCGCCGGTCTCATTAATGGAGACGGCACGACCAATACTTCCGTGACCTATGACCACAACGCGGACGGGTCGACCAACTACTCGAGCATCACGCTCGGCAATAACGTCGCAGGCGGCACGACAATCCACAACGTTGCTGCGGGCGTTGCGAGCGACGACGCGGTCAACGTCGACCAGATGAATGCCGCAATCGATCGCGTGACGAACATCGCCATGAGCGGTGGCAACCCAATGTTCGCCGCGCAAGGCGATGTCAACACTGAAGTCGCTAGCGCGACAGGCTTGCATTCCGTTGCCATGGGCGCGAACGCCAGCGCCACTGCGGACAATTCCGTCGCGCTCGGGGCTAACTCGGTGGCGGATCGAGTCAATACGGTTTCGGTCGGGTCTGCGGGTAACGAACGTCAGATCACGAACGTCGCGGCGGGCACGCAGAGTACCGATGCGGTCAATGTGAGTCAGTTGAATCTCGCTTCCACACAGGCGCAGAACTATACCGACTCGCGTATCGCGGGCGTGCAAGGCCAGATCAACAACATGGCGAAAGCGGCTTATGGCGGTATCGCGGCCGCGATGGCTTCAGCCGGACTGCCGCAGCCTACCGCTCCGGGCAAGACCATGGTCGCGTTGGCCGGCGCACGTTACGCCGGGGCCTCCGGCGCGGCACTCGGCATCTCTCATGTTACGCAAGACGAGAGTTGGGTAATCAAGGCTTCCGGTAATACAAGCAGTTCCGGAAATGTAGGCTTCACCATCGGAGCGGGGCATCAGTGGTAATACCCAGTGCGTAAAGTGAAGTGAAGTGAAGTGAAGAAGGCCGACGCAGCATGGCGTGCGTCGGCCTTCACGCGTTATCGCGACAACGCAAAAATTTGCCTTACAATCGTTCCCTACTCTGACAAGCACGTCCAGCGTACACATGAACGAGCGTAAATCGCATGGTCTCGCCGACCGAATCTACAGCGATATCCTCAACAGCATCATGGAAGGCGAGTTCAAGGAAGGCGATCGTCTTCTGACAGAACACGCCCTTGCCGAACGCTTTGCGACCTCGCGCCCGACCGTGCGCGAGGCACTGGCGCGACTGCGCGCGGACGGCATCATCGTCACGCGGCGCGGATCGGGCACTACTGTCGGTCGTCGTCCAGACCCGGATGTGCGGCGCTTCGCTCCGTTAGAAACGCTGTCAGACATTCGCCGATGCTACGAATTTCGCGTAGTCACGGAAGCAGGCGCAGCCGAGCTTGCCGCGCTTAAGGCGGATGACGACGACATCCGCGCCATCGAAGCCGCCTGGGAACAGCTCGAACGCGTGGTGGAGGCGCAAGAAGGCATTGGCGCGAAAGACGACTTCGCGTTCCATCTTGCGGTCGCAAAGGCATCGAAGAATCAGTTCTTCATCACGGTGCTCTCGTTTATCGAGGAGCAGATCGTTTTCAGCATGAACCTGTCGCGAAACCTGTCGCTCGTGAAAACAGTCGAGCGGCAGCGTCTCGTCCAGCGCGAGCATCGTGATGTGCTCGATGCCATTCGTGCTCGCGATTCGTCACGAGCCGGCGACGCTATGAAGTCGCATCTCGAAAATGCGCTGAATCGGATGTTTGGCAGTTAGGCGTAGATGTCATACGACCGTATTGATAGATTCAAGGGGAAACCCTAGTTAACAGAAAAGTTGTTTGACAACTTTGGGGTGCCTTGCTACTTTCGATCGTTCCAGACGACTACCGCGAGGCGCCGTGAACATCCAACCGATTACCGTAAGCGAGTTTTCTGAGTCCGTCATGGCCGTGCCGCCGCTCGCACGAAATGTCGATTACTCGTTGAATCCTCATGCAAACCGCAAGCTGGTCGAGCATATAGAAGCGGGCGGCGTGCGTACGCTCCTATACGGCGGCAATGCGAATCTTTATCACGTTGCCGTGAGCGAGTACCGCGAGTTGCTTGACATGCTTGCCGAGATTGCGAGGCAAGAGACGCGCGTAATTCCCGCCATCGGTCCGGACTACGGAAAAATGCTCGACCAGGCGCACATTCTTTCGCAGACGGACTTCCGTACCGCGATGGTGCTCCCGCTTGCCGGATTCACGACGCCACAGGGCGTGGCGGCGGGCCTCAAGCGCCTGGTCGATGCAGCCGGCATGCCGTTCACGCTCTATATCAAGAGCGAAGATTATGTCGATGTCGATACGCTCGCCGCACTCATCGATGACGGTACGTTGCTGGCCGTCAAGTACGCGATTGTGCGTGCCGATCCCGCCGTCGATCCGTATCTGCTCCGCCTGCTGCAAAGCGTTCCGGCCGCGAAAGTCGTGTCCGGTATGGGCGAGCGCCCGGCGATCGCCCACGTGCGTGAATTCGGGCTCGCTGCGTGGACAACGGGCTCGGGCTGCATTGCGCCTAACGCGGTGATGGCGTTGCTGCACGCCGTGAAAGCCGGTCGCATGGACGAGGCTCGCCAGCTTTATAACCGCTTCCTCCCGCTCGAAACCCTACGCGACGAAATCTCGCTCATCCGCGTCCTGCATGACGCCGTGACACTCTCGGGCATCGCGGATATGGGGCCGCTTCTGCCGCTTCTGAGCGGCTCGCCCGAGGCGGCGTTGCCTGCCGTCGCAAAGGAAGCGCGCGACCTCGTTGAAATGGACCGCGCCATCGCGCGAGTGCGTAATGCGGCGCCTTCACGGGAAACGCCAGTTAAAAGCGGTTAAACAAGTCGCTCGGGGTATATCCCGAGAGCGCGCAGCAAACATCGGCAGACAAAGCGTCAACGCCTGTTTGACCCGGTTGGGAAACAAGATCTGCTCCCGTCGATTTGCTTGACATACGATGATCGCGTTAGCTATTTTTCAACTTCCGAAGTAAAAGGAAGCATTGCGCGGCTGCGCTGCAACGTGCGGAATCGCGAAGTATCGAAAAATCAGAGCAAGCAAACCCAGGCCGGGCACCAATAAAACAACCGGCCTTGCGAAAGACGTGAGGAGACGAAATGGCTTTCAAGGCAGGACTGTCAGTGAAACTGGCGGCGGTATGCGTCGCCGTCAGCGCGACATTTGCAACGGGCGGGGCGAATGCGGCCGATCCGGTATCCATCAACATTGTCGACGTTGCGGGCAATCTTCAACTGACGCAGAAGGGGTTCGAAGCCTTCAAGGCGAAGTACCCCGATCTCGTTTCCAGCATCACCTTCACGAACGCGCCCGCGCCGCAGTTGCCGGGCAAGATCAAGGCGATGCAGGGCGCGGGCCGCTCGGACATCGACCTCGTCGTGACGGGCACGGATGCGCTCGCGGCCGGCATCCAGCAAGGTCTGTGGGAAAAGCTGCTGCCCGATAACGCCAAGGCGTTCCCCGGTGTGCTCGACAAGTACGCACCGGGTCCGCGCAAGATGCAGGACATCGCGCAAGGTTACGGCCTGGAAGTCACCTACATGCCCGCGGGTCCGCTGCTCGAATACAACCCCGCAAAGGTCACTGACGTGCCGAAGACGCCGGATCAACTGCTCGCGTGGTGCAAGGCGCATCCGAACAAGCTGATCTACGCGCGCCCGGCGAATTCCGGTCCCGGCCGTACCTTCCTCATGGGTCTGCCGTACGTGCTCGGCGACAAGGACCCGACCGATCCGGTCAACGGCTGGGACAAGACCTGGGCCTTCCTCAAGCAACTGAACGACTGCATTCCCTACTATCCGGGCGGCACGTCGGCGGTGATGAAGGAACTGGGCGAGGGCACGCGTGACATGACCGTGACCGTGACGGGCTGGGACATCAACCCGCGCGCGCTCGGCATCGTGCCGGCGGAATTCAAGGTGCAAGCCTTCGACAACATGACCTGGGTGAACGACGCCCACTACATGGTGATCCCGAAGGGCGTGCCCAAGGAAAAGCTCGACGTGCTTTACAAGCTGATGAACTTCATGCTCGAGCCCGCGCAGCAGGCGCTGACTTACGACGACGGCTATTTCTATCCCGGCCCCGCCGTGAAGGACGTGCCGCTGTCGGCCGCACCCGCCAAGAGCCAGGAAGTGATTCAGAAGTTTGGCCGGCCGGAATACGCGAAGTTGCTTGCCGACCGTCCGCACGTCGTGCCGCTCAACGCGCAGGCGATGGTCGCCGCGTTCCAGAAATGGGACCGTGAAATCGGCGCGGCGAAAACGAAGTAAGCATCGACGCCAGGCATCGATACCGCGTCATTGATAAAGCGGCGGCGCTCCTCATCGGACGCCGCCGCTTCGCACAAGGGTTTCGCCATGAAGCATGATTTTGAGCAGTTGCGTCTCGACTCGGTCTCGCGCAGTTTCACCAATGCGGAAGGGCAGCAGCTCGCCGCGCTGAAAGGACTCGACCTGAACATCCAGCGCGGCGAGTTCATCGCGCTGCTCGGGCCTTCGGGTTGCGGCAAGTCGACGGCGCTGAACTGCATCGCCGGTTTGCAGCCTTTGACGGGCGGTGGCATCTGGCTGGACGACAAGCGTATCGACGTGTTGCCGCCCGAGAAGCGCGGCTTCGGCATGGTGTTTCAGAACTACGCGCTGTTTCCGCATATGTCGGTGCTGGACAACGTCGGCTTCGGCCTGAAGATGCGCGGCGTCGCGAAGGCGGAAGCCACCAAGCGCGCCAAGGCCGCGTTGAATCTCGTGCAACTGATCGGGCACGACGCAAAGTTGCCGGGCCAGTTGTCAGGCGGCCAGCAGCAGCGCGTG
Organism: Caballeronia sp. LZ003; assembly: GCF_031451465.1. Classification (NCBI taxonomy): domain Bacteria; kingdom Pseudomonadati; phylum Pseudomonadota; class Betaproteobacteria; order Burkholderiales; family Burkholderiaceae; genus Caballeronia; species Caballeronia sp. LZ003. Next base: position 1,020,849 of record NZ_JARUXJ010000004.1, read on the forward strand.
GCGATTGCGCGCGCAATCGTGATCGAGCCGCCGCTCGTCCTGATGGACGAGCCCTTGTCCAATCTCGACACCAAGTTGCGGATCGAGATGCGCGCGGAAATCCGCCGCATTCACGGCAAGCTCGAACGCGCCACCATCTACGTGACGCACGATCAGGACGAAGCGCTGTCGATGGCCGACCGCATCGTCGTGATGAAAGAGGGGTCGGTGCAGCAAGTGGCCGCGCCGAAGGAAGTGTATTCGCGGCCGAAGAACCTGCATGTCGCGCGCTTCATGGGCTTTCGCAATGTCGTGCCGTTCACGCTCGAAGGCACGCAGGGCGAATCCGTCGCGGTCACCGCGAACGGCGTGCGTTTGCTCGGCATGCCGATGGAAGGCTTCGACAGCAAGAACGTCAGCGTCGCGCTGCGGCCCGAAGACATGGAACGCGCCGCACCCGGCGAGCCGAACGCGTTCGACGCGCTCGTCGAGATCGTCGAATACGGCGGCCGCGATTCGCTCGTCATCGTGAACACGGCGTTCGGCAAGCTGTGGGCGCGCATTGCGGGCGAGTACAGCGAAGGCGAGCGCATCACGTTGCGCGTTGCGCCTTCGAAGACGCTCGTGTACGGAGAAGACAAATGATCGCCACGCTTCCCGCTCAGCGCGATCCGAAGGGCTGGCTTGTCGCGCCGGCGCTGATTTTCATCGTCGCGCTCTTCATCTATCCGTTCGCCTACGGTCTCATGCTGTCGTTCAATCCGATGAACGGCGGCAGCGCGTGGGCCAACTACATCACGTTCTTCACCGATACGTCGATGTGGCCGACGATCATCGTGACGCTCAAGCTCGCGGTGCCGGCGACGCTCATCAACGTCGGCGTCTCGGTGCCGGTCGCATTTGCGTTGCGGCGCTCGTCGCCGTATCAGAAATTCGCGACCACGCTGCTCGTCATTCCGGTGACGCTCGGCACCGTGCTGATCGCGGATGGCATGCTGACGTATTTCAGCCCGAACGGCTGGTTCCCGCAAGCCGTGCAGGCGTTGCATCTCTATGGCGATGAAGTCCGGCTCACGCATAACTACTGGGGCGTGCTGATTTCGCTCATCGTGTCGGGCTTTCCGTTTGCGTTTTTGCTGACGCTTTCGTATGTGACGGGCATCGACCCGACGCTTGCGCGCGCGGCCGCCACGCTCGGCGCAAGTCCGTGGCAACAGTTCCGGCAGATCTACTTTCCGCTGTTGCTTCCCGGTCTCACGATGACCGCGTGCCTCTCGTTCGTGCAGGCGTTCTCGGTGTTTCCGTCGGCGGTGCTGCTCGGCGCGCCCGCGGGTCCCACGCGCGTGATCTCGATCGCCGCATCCGAAGCTGCGTTCGAGACTTACGATTATTCGCTGGCATCGACCATCGCCCTCGTCATGGGCTTCGTGCAGTTGCTCGTGGTGGGCGGCATGCTCGGCGCGCGGCGCTTCTTCTATACCGGTCCTGTCACCGGAGGGAAGGGATAATGGCTACCGACAATCGCGCGGCCCAGAACTGGCCGGCCGCCACCCTCGGCGAAGGATCGAAGCCCGGCAAGAACATGAAACAACGCGCTAGCTTGCCCGACCGGTTGTGGAAAGCCCTCGTCTGGGCGACGATGGGTTTCTTCCTCTTGAACGTGCTGCTGCTGATTGCGACCGTCGCGGTAAATTCGGTCGCGACGCGCTGGTTCGGCACGCTCTTGCCGCAAGGTTTCACGCTGCACTGGTACGCGCAGGCGTGGAGCGACTTTCAATTGTCGAGTGTGCTGCTCGTCACGATGGAAGTGGTGGGCGCGGTCGTGCTGCTGTCCATCGTGCTTGGTGTGCCCGCTGCGTATGCGCTTGCGCGCGTGCAGTTTCCCGGCAAGCGCTTTGCCATGCTCGTGTTTCTGCTGCCGCTGATGGTCCCGCCCGTCACCTACGGCATTCCGATGGCCACCGTGATGTACAAGTTCCATCTCGCCGGCACGCTCACGGGCGTGATCCTCGCGAATCTGGTGCCCGCGCTGCCGTTCGTGATTCTGGTGATGACGCCGTTCATCGAGCAGATCGATCCGAATCTGGAATCGGCGGCGCGCATCTTCGGGGCGAACACGACGCGTTACTTTCGCTATGTTTTGCTGCCGCTGCTCGTGCCGGGCATGCTCGCGGCCGGTTTGCTCGTGCTCGTGCGCACCATCGGCATGTTCGAGCTGACGTTCTTCACGGCGGGACCGACCACGCAGACGCTCGTCGTCGCGCTCTACTACGCGGTGTTTTCGACAGGCGTGCGAGCGCCGCAATCCATCGACGCCATGGCGATGATCTACATGGCGATCACGCTGATCTGGGTGCTGATCGCGCTGCAGTTCGTCAGTCCGACGCAACTGGTTTCGCGCGTGAAGGAGCAGCGGCAGTGATGGGACCGCGTGATGTCGTGGCGCTCGCGGCCGAGCCGCGTCTGACGATTGCGAGTGGGCCGCATGTCATCGAAGTGGCGCCGTCGGCGGGCGGGCGCATCACGCGCTTCGCCACCGGATTCGCCGGCGGTCTGCAAGACTGGCTCGTGCCGATCACGCTTTCAGGCTGGCCCGCCGATACCTGGCCGAAAGGCGGCAGCTATCCGCTCGTGCCGTTTTCGAATCGCGTGCGCGATGCGCGCTTTCCGGCACCGGATGGCGAGCGTGTCGAGTTGTCGACGTTTCCGGGCATGGCGCACGCGCTGCATGGCTTCGGGCAATACGCGGCGTGGCAGGTCGAGCGCCATGACGCGGATTGCATCGTGATGCGTTATGTGCATCGCGAGGACGAGCATGGCTGGCCGTGGCCGTTCGAAGCGGAGCAGGTCATCCAGGCGAACGCCGAGGGTGCGCGGCTGTCGATGCGCGTGTTGAACCGTTCCGCGCGGCCGATGCCGGTCGGCATGGGTTTTCATCCGTATTTTGCGGCGCAGGAAGCCGAAATGGATGCGAGTATCGACTGGCGGCATGAAGGCGAGATTGCGGTCGAGCCATCGGGGGATGCGCCAGCGCGCCGGCATCGACGAGAAGAGGAAGGATACACGCGCTATCTGAGCGGATGGAGCGGCCGCGCGACGCTAAATTTCGCCGACGGCCGCACGCTTTCGCTCGACGCCGGCGACACGCTCGACCACGTCGTCGTGCATTGCCCGGCCGGTGCGGGCTATCTGTGCGTCGAGCCCGTGTCGCACGTGAGCGATGGTTTCAATCTCGACGCACGGGGCTTGCGCGGGACGGGCGTCGCCGTCATGGCGCCAGGTAGTGAAAAAGCGGTGTCGCTCGTGATGGCAACCGGCGTGAGCCGGGACGAACGCCCGGCCGGCGCCGGCGCCTGACGCGCGCCGCCACGGCGTGCCGCATGCGCAATGCATTGGCCGGCAACACGCCCCCGGCTAAAAGGCAAGCATCCCTGTTCATGCGGCACCTCCCGTTTCGAGCGTCAGCGCGTGGCCGGCGCGGAGAAAAATGCCTCGACCATTTCGACGATGCGCCACGTCGAACATGGTCTGCGGCAATGCGCGTCGAAGCCGGCTTCCTTCAGCGTCTGCACCGGATCGGCGGGTAAAACGTTGCTGAGGGCGACGAGCAGCCGCCCGGTGACATCGACATCCATGCGCAGCGTGCGGATAAAGACGTAGCCGGACTCACTGTCCAGACTCGTATCGACGATAAGCGCCTGCGGCTTCCAGCTATTCACGAGCGCGCGCACCGACTTGAGATCCTGCGACAGAATGACCTGCAGGCCCTTCAGGCGAAGCTGTACGGCGAGCGATTCACCGATCGATTTATCCTTATGAGCCACCAGCACGCGCCGAGGCGCATCGCCCGTGTGAGCCCGCTTCATTCGCCACAACGCGAACTCCCGTTCGTTGTTGGCTTGACTGCTTGACATCTCATCCTCCCGGTCTTGGTTGATCTCTTGGTTGATTCGATGCCGAGCATTTTTGACCGGCCGTGCTTTGTCCAACACCCGGCACGGGTAGGGGGTTCCGGGGATTTTGGGAGACTGCCGAATGTATCCCTGCGAAGGGAGGGTGGAAGTCAATCAGCGAACGCGTAATATCGGAACCGTTCTCGGAGCTTTGCGATGGAAAACGGTTATTTCAAAAATGTATTGCTGGTAGAGGACGAAGGGCTGACCAGGAGCGCGATGAAAAGTCTCATCCTGGCGAACGAGCCTTTGCTTGAAATCGACGAAGCGGACGGTTTCGAGCAGGCTAAGGCCAAGTTGTCGGCCAACTCGTATGACCTGATGTTTCTCGACTACCACTTGCGTGGTCAGACTACGGGTATGGATTTGCTCAACTGGATCCGCGAGGAAGATCGCGAAATTCAGACGGTCATGCTTTCAGCCCAGGACGACCGCGATACGGTGCTCGAGTGCATCAAGAACGGCGCGTGCGGATTCATTTCCAAGGGTAGCGAACAGGGCGCGGGCGTGTTCCGCGAGGCGCTCAAGACTATCCTGAACGGCCGCGTCTATCTGCCGAACACGGTACTCGGCAAGGGCGGTCATAGTCCGCGTCCGGTCACGCCTCACGCTGGGATTACCGTCGAATCGCTGGACTTGCCGCCACGGCTTACCGAAACCTTGCGGTATCTTCTGCAGGGCTTATCGAATAAGGCGATTGCGCGGAAGATGAATATCAGCGAAAACACGGCGAAGGAGTATTCCAGCGACTTGCTGGCGCGCTTTCACGTCACGCGGCGCACGTTCCTCATCGTGGAAATGGCGCGGCGAGGAATCGAGATGCCGATGAGCAATACGTCGTCGGCTTCCTGAAGCGGTTCTCTGCCAATACTGCGCGGGCGCACCGAAAGGGCGTCCGCGTTGTCGTTTGGGTTTGGGAAAATCCGTCGCAAAAGCGCCGCGTCCCCATTTCTCAAAATTCGGACGAATCCGACGACGGTGTTAAGGTAGAGCCCGTTTATTTCAAGACGGGAATCTGCAGGTGAATAGCGGTTCGAGATTCAGCACACTCCGGCGCGGCGGCGCAGCTTACGCGGTAGCGATGGCGCTGGCCTTGGCATTTGGCGCTTGCGCGCCCCTTCCGCAACAGGCCGATGCCGATGCGGCCGCCGCGGCATCTGCCGCGTCCGCGGCTCAGGCAGCACAGGCGGCGCGTGCTGCCGCCAAGCCCGTGGCACCGTCCCCGCCGGGCGAGCAGCGTATCGCGATCGGCGGCACTAGCGGGTTCCACACGACCGTGAAGACCACGCCGCCCTCGCAAGTCTGCGATACCGACGCTTTCGCCGACGGCGTGCGCTACGGCTACGCGCTCACCTGGAATCGGCTCATCGCTGAGGCGGCGCGCAGCGGTGGCCGCGTCGACAAGCGCAAATTCGATGCATCCGCCGTGCACTCGCAGGACGATCAGTACAAGATCCAGTGGGACGGCAAGGAGCGTACTAACGCGTGCGCGTCGGATGGCTATCTGATTGGACGCATCGTCGGCACGCACCTCGCAGGCTTGAATCTGCGCGACGGCAAGCCGTCTTAAACGCCTTCTAGTTGCTTAGTCGCAAAGGTGGGCCGCAGTCACATAGCGGCTCGCGACCGCGATATCCCCGTAAATCGTGTAGCCGGTGCCGCCCGCGGATTCTTGCGCGACGGCCAGCACGGTCGATGCACCGCCTTTTCCCGCCACCGAAACCGCTTCGGTATCCGCGCTCAGCGAGTATTCGCGTACGCGCCCGCCAATCGGCATCCACCTGGCCTTGGCGCATTCCACGAAGTCGTAGGGCGCGCGCTGCGAGGTGCCGGAACCGATCGGCACGGTCTTGATGAGGGCGTCGTCCGTGCTTGCGCAGGATGCGAGGACGAGAGCAAAACACGTTGCTGCACAGGTTGTGACAATTTTTCTCATAATTCCGATGACTTTCTCTGCAGTATCCGCTTAATCTGCGCCCCGTGCGCCGAAACTGGCGTCCCGATGCGGTGGCCGTCGATCGTAACCGCAAGGCTGACGAACCGTAAACCCGCCAGTTCTTGCTATTCGAGCATGGTCGGCCGCTTGCAAAACCGCTCCAGCTCACGATTTCCACGTTCTTACCCGTGGTTGTCCCAATATTAGTCAAGTTGGGTCAACCGTCGCCGTTATACAGGCGTTTCTCGCTCTGAAGCCTTTTGTATGGCGCGAGCACGGGCGGCAAGTGTAGACGAGCCGAACGAGCGCTGCGACCGCGCAAGGTTGCGTGGTTCCCGATAACGATGATCAGCGCTCGCGCCGGGCAGTATTCCTGCCCACGCGAGCGCGGGCAAGTTCCAAAGAACGCATGTCTCGCAGAAAGTTGTTCTCCCGGCTTCGCGCCACGTCGATGCCCGCTCGTTTCAGCGGCATCGTTTCCGATCCTCAGCGGCTCGCCGCGCCTGCGCTAACGGTAATCGTCGGCGTGTTGCTTCTCGTGGTCTTCGAGCATCTTTCGCGCGCGGTCAATTATCAGTCGGTGATGCACGCGCTGCGAGCGACGACGCCGCAGGCGTGGCTCGCGGCGCTTTGCGCGACCGCGCTCAGTTTCGCCGCGCTCGTGGGACGCGACGCCGTCGGTTTGCGGCACATTGGCGTGAGCGTGCCGCGTTCGCTTCTGTGGGTCGGCGCGACGGTGGGATCGGCGCTTGGCAACGTGACCGGCTTCGGCGCGCTGACGGGCGGCGCCGTGCGCTGCCGCGTGTACGGCGCGGCCGATGTCACGCCGGCTCAGGTTGGCCGCCTTTCGGTCTTCACGGGCGTCACGCTCGCTCTGTCGCTCGCCTTCATGGCTGCGGCCGGCATGCTGTTCTCGGCGGGCACGCTTGCCGGCATGATGCATCTTTCGCCGACGATCCTGCAGATCATCGGCGCCGCGCTGCTCGCCGTGTTCGTCGCGATGCTCGTCTTTTGCGGCCGCGCGCCGCGCACCTTGCAGTCGCGCTGGAAGTGGCTCGCGTTCACGGTGCCGTCGCGCCGCGATTTCTTGGCGCAAACGGCGCTTGCCGTCGTCGATGTGTTCGGCGCCGGCCTTGCACTGTGGGCGCTGTTGCCGGGCGCGCAGGTCGGCTTCGGCGAATTTATGACGGTGTTTTCGGCGGCCATGTTGCTCGGCATGATCGGTCATACGCCGGGCGGCGTGGGCGTGTTCGAAGCGGCGATGGTCTTCGCGCTCGGCAGCAGCGCCCGGACGCCGGACGTGCTCGCCGCGCTGCTCGCGTATCGTGCGATCTACTTCGGCCTGCCGCTGATCCTCTCCGCCGGTGTGATGACCGCGTTCGAAGGCCGCGCGCTCAAGGGCAGCTTCGGCTTCCTGCGTCCGAGCCGCGTTTCGCAACTCGCGCCGCTGTTTCTGTCGATCGTAACCTTCGCGGCTGGCTCCATGCTCGTCATCTCCGGCGCCACGCCCGCTTTCAAGATCCGCATCGCGTTCTTGCAGACCGTGCTGCCGCTGTGGGTGCTGGAGAGCTCGCAGTTGCTCGGCAGCGTGCTCGGCGTGCTCCTGTTGTTCGTCGCGCGCGGCCTGATGCGCCGTCTCGATGCGGCGTGGTGGCTCGCGCTCATGCTCGCGGTGGCGAATCTGGCGCTGTCGCTCGCGAAGGGTCTCGCGTTCGTCGAGGCAGGCGTGCTTGCGGTCCTGATCCTCCTGCTCGTCGCGACGCGCGAGCGGTTCAACCGCCGCTCGTCGCTGTTCGCCGAGCGCTTTACGGCGACGTGGCTGTTTTCTATCGGCATGGTGATCGCGGTTGCCGTGTGGATCATGTTCTTCGCTTTCCGCGACGTCGCCTACAACACCGATCTCTGGTGGCAGTTCGCTTTCGACGACCGCGCGCCTCGCGCCTTGCGTGCAACGCTCGCGGCGGGCGTGTTCGCGTCGGCGTTCGCGGTGTGGCAACTGCTGCGTCCGGCGGCAGGCCGTTTCGAGAAACCCGCGCCGCAAGATCTCGCCGATGCCGCGCGCATCTTCCGCGCGCAGGAGCGCAGCGACGCCGGTCTCGCGATGATGGGCGATAAGAGCTTCCTCTTCTCCGAGTCGCGCCAGGCTTTCCTGATGTACGCGAAACACGGCCGCACGTGGGCCGCGCTGCACGATCCGGTCGGGCCGCGCCACGAGTGGGCCGCGTTGATCCGTCAATTCGTCGCGCTCGCGCATTCGCACAACGGCCGCGCGGCGTTCTACCAGGTGCGCGCCGATGCCTTGCCGCTCTATCTCGACGCCGGCCTCACGCTGATGAAGCTCGGCGAGGAAGCGCACGTCGCGTTGTCGGAATTCGATCTGAAGGGCTCGCATCGGTCGCATCTGCGCTATGCGTTGAAGCGCGGCGAACGTGATGGCTTCGATACCGAAGTGATCGATCCGTCGCGTGTCGCCGAATGCATGCCGATGCTGCGCACCATCTCCGACGACTGGCTCGACAGCCGTTCCGCGCGCGAAAAAAGCTTCTCGGTGGCGGCGTTCAACGAGGATTATCTGGCGGCGCAGTCCGTGTTGCTCGTGCGTCAGCAGGGCGCGCCGGTCGCCTTCGTCACCTTCATGACGACGGACATGAACACCGAAGCGACCGTCGGCGTGATGCGCCATGTCGCCGAGGCTTCGCCGTACGCGATGGAATATCTCTTCACCAAGCTCGCGCTGCATCTGAAGGAAGCGGGCTTCAAGTCGCTGTCGCTCGGTATCGCGCCGCTGTCGGGGATGGAGCCGACGCCGCTGGCATCGCACTGGCATCGGCTGGCGGGCCTCGTGTGGCGTTTCGGCGGGCGCTTCTACAACTTCCGCGGTCTGCGCGGATTCAAAAGCAAGTTCCAGCCGCGCTGGGAACCGCGTTACCTCGCGGCGTCCGGTTCGGTTGGCGTATTTTTCACTTTGGCGGACCTCTCGCTTCTGGCGGGAGGCTGGCGTTCATGATTTTGAATAGCAAGAAATTGATTGCGGCGGCGCTTGCCGGCATGTCGATGCTGAGCGCGGCTCACGCGGCATCCACGATTTCGGGTGGCACTTATGGCCAGGTCACGCTCACCAAGCCTTCGGGCGACATGACCGGCTTCGTCGTCTTGTTCTCCGAGAAAAGCGGCTGGAATGCGAGCGATCAGCAAGCCGCCGATGCGCTCGCCGCGAAAGGCGCGATGGTCGTCGGCGTCGATACGCCGCGCTACGCCGCCCGCCTGACCGCGGAAAAAGAGAAGTGCCATAACCTCGTCGGCGACGCCGAGAGCATGAGCCATCAACTCGAACGCACGGTGCAGGCGAGCCACTATTACTCGCCTATTTTCGCGGGCACGGGCCAAGGCGCGATTCTCGCCGAGCAGGCGCTCAAGCAGGCGCCGGACAATACGGTTGCGGGCGCGATATCGCTTGCGCCGGATACTCAACTCGACGCGCGCTTCAATCCGTGTCCGCCCGACCCGACCATCATCCACGCGAAGGGTTTGCCGGGCTTCATGGCGCGCGATGCGGTGCAGCCGGGCCGCGGCAAATCCGATGCGATCGTCGCGATGGCGGCGCCGCATCTGAAGAAGGCGGAAGTCGCGGGCGAGCATGACGTGTCCGATCTGCCGCTGATCGAGTTGCGCGCCGCGCAGCCGACGGATCTGCTCGCCATCGTCATTTCCGGCGATGGCGGCTGGCGCGATCTCGACAAGACGATGGCGCTTGCGCTACAGCGCGATGGCGTGTCGGTGATCGGCATCGATTCGCTGCGCTATTTCTGGAGCGAGAAGTCGCCGCAGCAAACGGCGGCAGATATCGCGCGCGTGGTTCGCACTTACAACGCGCGCTGGCATACGAGCCATGTGGCGCTGGTTGGCTATTCGTTCGGCGCGGACGTCATGCCGTTTGCCTACAACCGTTTGCCGGACGACGTACGCGATCAGGTTTCGTATGTCTCGCTGATGGGTTTTTCGCCGTCGGCGGATTTTCAGATTCGCGTGACGGGTTGGCTCGGCATGCCGGCAAGCGATAAGGCGCTCAAGGTACGGCCCGAACTCAACAAGCTGCCGCCGGCGCTCGTGCAGTGTATCTACGGCGAGAAGGAGGAAGATACGCTGTGTCCGTCGCTGACGAAGACGGGGATCGAGGTGGTGAAGCTGCCAGGCGATCATCATTTCGGCGGCGACTACGATGCCTTGGCGCGGCGCATTCTCGCGGGATGGCGAAAGCAGATCGCGGCGCGAGGAGAGCAGGCGCAGACGGCTTCGCGGTAGGCGGGTCGTTCGAGTTTGGTTTGAAAAGCCGAAGCGCGATGGGTCGCGTTTCGGCTTTTTTGCGTTTGCGGGCTGCGCACTTGACTGATGCGGGCGCTTCGTTCGAGTTCGCTCGTTGGTGCGGTTCGAGAGTCAGGGCGCAAGGCAAGCGCCAGTTCCCCGAGCGTCGTCGTTCACGATTCAGCGTCATCGTCTACCATGACCGGACCCTACACGCGGAGTCCGGCATGTCTCTCATCGATCATCTCGACCATCTCGTCCTCACCTGCGTCGACGTGGAGGCGACCAAACGCTTTTACGTCGATGTGCTGCAGATGAAGCTCGAAAGCTTCGGCTCGGACCGTCTCGCGTTTCACTTCGGCAATCAGAAAATCAATCTGCACGTGCGCGGTTCCGAATTCGAACCGAAGGCGCATCTGCCGGTGCCGGGCGCGCTCGATCTGTGCTTCATCGCCGCCGTGCCGCTCGACCGGGTGATCGAACGGCTCGCGCAGATGAACGTGCCGATCATCGAAGGTCCGGTCGAACGAACCGGCGCGACGCAAAAATTGCGCTCGGTCTATGTGCGCGATCCGGACTACAACCTGATCGAGATTTCCGAACTCATTTGAGCGGACCGAGATAGTCCAGCTTGCCGATAGGCGCGCCAAGGTGACGCAGGATGTCGTGCGTCGTCACGACATGGAAGTAGAAATTCGGCAGGCCGAAGCCGAACAGATAATCGACGCCCGAAAACGATGGTTCGAAGTTGGGAAACTTCATCGTGACGGTGCGCGTTTCGCTGTCGGCCAGTGTCTCTTGCTGAATGCTCTTCAGAAACACGATGGTCTTCGCGATGCGCTCTTGCAAAGCGGCAAAGCTGTCTTCGTTGTCTTCGAAACGCGGAGCTTCCGCGCCTGAAAGACGCGCGGCGGAAAGCTTGGCCGTATCGCTTGCACGCTGAATCTGCGCGGCGAGCGGCAGCATGTCGGGGGCGAGACGCGCGTTGATTACATCGGCGTGGGTGAGGCCTTTTTCATCGGCGAAGGCGGCGCCTTTTTCCAGCAGGCTGGCGCAGACTTCGAGTCCGCGAATGAACACGGGAATCGACGCGCGATACATCGAGAGTGACATGGGAGAGCGCTCCTTTTTTGGTTTGTGATGCGGGTGGGGCTAGCGTAGGCGTTTTCGAGTTGCCTCAATCATGGCCGCCGCGCCGAGTATGTCGGCGGGGCATAAGCATAGCGCTGTGAGGTGCGGGCTGCTGAAGTGAATCGGCGAGCCGGCTTGGTCCGTCGTGTTGCGGACATGGAAGCTCGAACGGCTGGCTGCGACGCTTTCCATGAACGGCGATTCGGCGTGCCACGCCGCGAGAACCGCATTCTCACCCAGACGCCTCACCATGTCTCGCGTTCCACTCCCGAAGTCGTTCTTCGTAACGCTCCAGCGCTTCTTCATAAAGATCGAACACGCAAGGATGGCAGCCGCTTTGGCAGCAGTCTTCCGGCAATGGACGTTCGGGGGGCGCAGGGCGCGGGTCGTCGGTACGGGGCATCTCTCGCTGGGGGAATTTCATCGGGTCATTGTGCATTGCATGTTGCATGTTGCATGCAACATGCCGCATGCAAGATGCTTCGTCACCCAGGAGCGCACGGTCGTCTAAATTTTGGCGGCGGCCTGCGAACGCCGAATGCGATACTTTCGCGCGAGGCATTCTAAAAACCGCGTCGATCGGACACAGGATTCTCCCGATGAACCAGACCGTCAGGCATGCGATTTCTGGTGCGCTTCTAAGCGTGTTGCTGGCCGCCTGCAGCGCGCCTCAGTCCGATGCGGGGCGAGCGCAAACCGCGCAATCGACGCAAGCCGGAAACACAGCGTATAGCGCGGAGATCCGCCGCACGGAGTCGGGCATCCCGCACGTACGCGCGGCGGATTGGGGCAGTCTCGGCTTCGGTTTCGGCTACGCGCAAGCCGAAGACAACCTGTGCACGCTCGCCGCTGCCTTCGTCACCTATCGCGGCGAGCGCTCGGCCTCGTTCGGCGCGGAGGCGCGTCCGCCAGCGATGTCGACGTTCGGTCAGCCGCGCAACCTCGATGCCGATTTCTTCTTCCGCATGGTTATCGATCAGGCTACCGTCGAACGCTATCGCGCGGCGCAAGCCGTCGACCTGCGCGATCTGATCGATGGCTTCGCCTCCGGTTACAACCGCTATCTCGCAGATTTAAACGCGGGCAATTTTCCGAAGTTGCATGCTGCATGCAAAGGCAAGCCGTGGGTCGACAAAATCACATCGGACGATATTTACCGTCGGCTGATCGCGGCGAATCTCGCGGGCGGATCGACGCGCTTCGTGCAGGCGATTGCGGCGGCGCAACCCCCGAAAGCGGGAGCGACGCCGCGCGGGGAGACAACGCCGGACGCGGCGCCGGCGACGAGCAGTACATCGGCTGGTTCGCTGGATGAAAGCGGCGGGCGAATCGCGCTTACGCCATCTCCGGTGAACAAGGGCGCTCTGCTTGCTGCCGCCAGTTCGCGAATATTGCCGCGCTATCTCAGCGGCGAAGATCCAGGCATGAGCAATGACGCAGCATTCGGCACTCCGCTTCATGCCACAAAATCGCACGATTTTTCAGGCTATTCCGCCGGTGACAATCCCGGCCTCGGCAATCAAGCACCCGCATTCGGCACTCCGTTCCACGCCGACAACCCGCTCGATGCCCTGCGCTATCCGATCGGCGAAAACCCCGGCATCGGCAGCAACGCACTCGCATTCGGCGCGCCGGTAACGCGCGACCAACGCAGCATCCTCTTCGGCAATCCGCACTGGTTCTGGCGCGGCCCGGACCGCTTCTATCAGGCGCAACTGACCATCCCCGGACGCGTGAATGTGGCCGGCGTGTCGTTTCTCGGCGTGCCGCTCATCGTGCTCGGCTTCAACGAGAACATCGCGTGGACGCATACCGTATCGAGCGCGCGCCGCTTCGGCATCTTCCAGTTGACGCTCGATCCCGCCGATTCCACGCATTACATGTTCGATGGTCGAAGCCAGCCGATGACGCCCGTGCCGCTCACCGTCCGCGCGCTTCGCGCCGATGGCACGATCGAATCCGTCACGCGCACGCTGTATCGAACGCGCTTCGGTCCGGTGATGGACCTGTCCGCGCTTTCGCCGGCACTTGGATGGAACACGCAGCGGGCCTATGCGCTCGCCGATGTCAACGCCGACAACGCGCGCGCCTTCCAGAACTTCTTTGCTTGGAACCAGGCGCGCTCGCTCGAGGATTTCATGGCGATCCAGAAGCGCTATGCGGCGATGCCGTGGGCCAACACACTCGCGATCGGCCGCAACGACGCGCGCGTCTGGTTCGCCGACATCGGCGCGATCCCCGACGTGCCCGACGCGCTCGCCGATGCATGCACGCCGCCCGCCGGCCGCGCGCTCGCGAGCCGTATGCCGGGCCTGCCGTTCCTCGACGGTTCGAAGAGCGCCTGCGCGTGGCGCGCGGATGGATCGAGCGTGCAGCAGGGCGCGCTGCCGGTCGCGCAAATGGCGAGCGTCGTGCGCGGCGATTACGTCGGCAACTTTAACGACAGCTACTGGCTCACCAACGCGAACGCGCCGCTCACGGGCCTTGCGCGCGTGGCCGGAGCGACGCGTTACGAGCAGTCGCTGCGCACGCGTTACGGCCATCTGCTCGCGGCGCGGCTGCAGCGCGAGCCGGGCGGCATCACGCGAGACGCGCTGGAAACCGCGGTGCTGGCTACCGGCTCGATGTCGGAGAGACTGTATCGTCAACCGCTGCTCGATGCCGTGTGCAACGGCAACGACGCGCAATACGCTTTGCATGATGCATGCGAAGTGCTGCGCAGCTGGAACGGTTCATCGGATATCGATGCACGCGGCGCGAACCTCTGGGACGAGTTCTGGCAACGCGTGACGCGCCTCGCGCCCGAGCGCCTCTACGCGACGCCCTTCAGCCCCGACAAGCCGCTCGATACGCCGAGCGGCTTCAACATCGACAATCCCGCCGTCGTGCAGGATCTGCGACAGGCGCTCGGCGGCGCGGCGCTCGCGCTCCGGCTGAACGGTTTCGCGCTCGATTCGCGGCGGGGCGACATTTTGTATACCACGCGCGCGGGCGAACGCGTGCCGCTCTACGGCGGTTGCGACGAAGCGGGCTACTTTACGGTGATATGCGCGCGGCGTCCGCTGGACGCGAAGGGGTATCCGATGGACGCGAACGGTCAGGGCGACAGCTACGTACAAGTCGTCTCGTTCGCGGCCGATGGCCCGGGCGGCGTGGAGGCCGACACGCTGCTGTCGCATTCCGAGTCCGACGATCCCGCTTCGCCGCACTCCGCCGATGCCACGCGTCTTTTCTCGGCAAAACAGTGGGCGCGCTTTCCGTTCACCGATCAGGCGATCGAAGCCGATCCAGCCGTTTCGCGCACCGTAATCACGGGAACGCGCTATTGATCATACATATTGAAAAAAATTGCATGATTGCCGCACGATCAAAGGCATGGGCGTAAAAGGGCCGCGAAACCCGTCTATGATGAAGGTTTTGCCCGCCTGGACACACGCTCATGACTAACGGCGACAATACGCAACACGAAGAAGCGGTACGGCTCGATTCGACGGAACTGCAGCGTTTCGTCGACCAGAAATGGAACGATGAGATCGTGCCCGCGCTGACCGACTACATCGCGGTGCCCGCGAAAAGCCCGATGTTCGACGCGGACTGGGCGCGGAACGGTTTCATCGAACGGGTAGTGACGGACGCGGTGGACTGGGTGAAGGCGCAGCGCGTCACGGGCCTGAAAGTCGAGATCGTGCGTCTGCCTGAACGCACGCCCGTGATCTTCTTCGAAGCGCCCGCAACGCGTTCGGGCAGCACCGAAACCGTCGTGCTGTATGGCCACTTGGACAAGCAGCCTGAGTTCGAAGGCTGGCGCAATGATCTCGGCCCGTGGACGCCGAAGTTCGAGGACGGCCGGCTCTACGGCCGGGGCGGTGCGGACGACGGCTACGCGACCTACGCCAGCATCACGGCGCTCGCCGCGCTCGACGCCCAAGGCGTGGAGCGGCCGCGCTGCGTCGGCATCATCGAGACGTGCGAGGAATCTGGCAGCTACGACTTGCTGCCGTATATCGACGCGCTCCGCGAACGCCTGGGCGATGTCGGCCTCGTGATCTGCCTGGACTCCGGCGCGGGCAACTACGACCAGTTGTGGCTCACGACTTCGCTGCGCGGCCTGGTCTCGGGCGACCTCGAAATCCAGGTGCTCGAAGAAGGCCTGCATTCGGGCGGCTACGGCGGCATCGCGCCATCGACCTTTCGCATCATGCGGCAATTGTTCGAGCGGCTCGAAGACGCGGCCACCGGCAACCTGCTCCCGAAGGACTTTCATTGCTCGATTCCCGCGCAACGTCTGCGTGAGGCTGAAGCGACCGCCCGCATTCTTGGCGACGATGTCTGGAAGAAACTGCCGTGGAGTTGTGGCCAGGACGGCGGCAGTGTGTTGCCGACCACTACCGACCCGCAAGAAGCGCTCATCAATTCGACGTGGCGTCCGTCGCTGACGGTCACGGGAGCGGCCGGCCTGCCGTCACTCGCCGACGCCGGCAACGTGCTCGCACCGCGCACCGCGTTCAAGCTGTCGCTGCGTCTGCCGCCGCTTGTCGAAGCCGCCGAAGCGGTCGGTCAGTTGAAGTCGCTGCTGGAACTCGATCCGCCTTACAACGCCAAGGTCACGTTCAAGGCTGAAGCCGGCGCGGCAACTGGCTGGAGCGCGCCCGAGCTTGCGCCCTGGCTGGGGACGTCGTTGAACGATGCATCGCGTCGCTACTTTGGCGCGGATGTCGCATACATGGGGCAGGGCGGCACCATTCCGCTCATGAACACGTTGAAGGAAGGCTTTCCGCGCTCGCAGTTCATGGTGTGCGGCGTGCTCGGCCCGAAGTCCAACGCGCACGGGCCGAACGAATTCCTGCACGTGCCCTACGCAAGGAAACTGACGGCGGCGGTGGCGGAAGTGATCGCTGCTGCGCCCTGATTCAACGCGTCTTCCGGAATCAGAAATCGCCCGCTTCGCGCGGGCTTTTTTTCGGGCCTTTTCAGCGAATTCTTCAAAACGAACTGGTAAGGCCAGTTGATCATGGGTAAAGTAATAGGCCCTCGCCCGTCGTGCGGCATTGCGGCCGGGCCATGCACTTCACATACAGGAGACAGACATCGCGATGAACGATACCCAAAAATCCCCCGAACTGCGCATCGCCGCCGATACCCTTCACGCCTATGTGCGCGCCATCTGGGAAAGCGCCGGCAGCGCGCCGCGCGAGGCCGAACTGGTGGCGGACCATCTCGTGATGTCGAATCTCTCGGGGCATGATTCGCATGGCGTCGGCATGATTCCGCGCTATACGTCCTCGCTCGCGGATGGCCAACTCAAGCTCAACACGCATGCTGAAATCGTTCGCGATGCGGGCGCCGTCATCACCGTCGATGGTCGCAAGGGCTTCGGTCAAGTGGTTGCCTACGAGGCGATGGAATTCGGCATCGAGCGCGCGAAGAAGTTCGGCGTGTGCGCGGTCGGCTTGCGCAACGCGCATCACATCGGCCGGATCGGACACTGGGCGGAGCAATGCGCGAAGGCGGGGCTCGTGTCGTTTCACTTCGTGAACGTAGCGGGCGATCCGCTGGTGGCGCCGTTCGGCGGTATAGACCGGCGCTTCGGCACGAACCCTTTTTGCGCGGCGTATCCGCGTAAGGGCAAGAAGCCGCTGGTGCTGGATTTCGCGACGGCAGGCATTGCTTACGGCAAGACGCGCGTGGCCTACAACAAGGGCGTGCAGGTCGCGCCGGGCATGTTGCTCGACCACGCAGGCGTGCCGACGCTCGAACCGAAAGTGATGCATGAAGAGCCGTTCGGCTCGCTAACCGCATTCGGTCTGCACAAGGGCTCGGGGCTTGCCGCGCTCTGCGAGATTTTTGGCGGCGCGCTGTCGGGCGGATATACCACGCATGAGAGCACGCTGGAGAAGTCGAGCGCGATCATCAATTGCATGACTTCAGTGATTCTCGACCCGAACGCCTTCGATGCCCCGGCCGCAGAGGCCGAAGCGGAAGCGTTCCTCGAATGGATGAAGGCTTCGCCGAAAGCCGCTGGCACCGATGCGATTCACGCGCCTGGCGAACCGGAGGAAGCGCGCCGCGCCGAGCGCAATTCGAACGGCGTGCCGGTCGACCCGACTACGTGGCGGCAGATTCGCGAATCGGCTGTGAAGTCGGGGATGGCGGAGACGGAAATCGAGAAGTTCGCGGGCGCGTTGAAGTAACGTGAAACCGACGGGCAAATTGGTCAAGCCAGTTTGCCCTTCGCGCTTTGTTTTGCTCGATGGCAGATTGCCTCTGGCCTCAGTCGCGGAATAACGGCGCGACTTTCAGAGCCGAAGCGACACCGTTCACCGCACCATTTCTTTCTCGATCCAGTCAATGACCGAGGTCCGCTTCGGCTCCCAGCCCAGCAGGAAGCGCACGCGCTTGCCTCTGACGCGGCTGTTCGAGCCAAGCCCGTAGTTGGCCATCTCATAACCCCATTCCTTGACGGCATCTTCGAGCGGCCAGTCTTCGGGGCCGCGCAATTGCATCGCGCGCGCCATGGCGGTGGTCATGTCGCGATACTGCGCCTCGCCGCTTTCGATGAAATAGAACGTGCCGGCCGGCGTCTTGTCGAGCGCGCGTCGATAAGCATCGACGACATCGTCGATATGCACGTTCGACCAGATGTTCAGCCCGCGTCCGACATGACGCACGATGCCGCTCTTCTGCGCCTGACGTTCGAGTCGCGGCAGTTGCACGCTTGCGGTGTTCGGAATGGCGCCGTGACCGTAGATCAGCGTGTTGCACAGCACGGCAGAGCGCACGCCATGCTTGGCGGCGCCCAGCACGAGCTTGTCGATGGCCACGCGCGGCGCCTTGTCGGCGGTCGGTTCCGGCAGATTCTCTTCGGTGTAGATGTTGTCCGATGCTTCGCCGCCCGACGCATCGCCGACAATGCTCGATCCGCTCGTATGCAGGAACGGTTTGTCGGAGCCTTCGAGCGCGGCGATCAGGGTTTCGACCGCGTCGCGATGATCGCTGCTGGCCGCGTTGATGACCGCATCGGCAGAACGGGCTTCGGCGGTGAGAAGCGCGGCGTCGTCGAGACTGCCGACGACGGGCTCGATACCCGCCTGCTTCAAGGCGTCGCTCTGCTCGGCTCGGCGGATCAGGCCGCGCACCGTGTGACCGTCGCGCGCGAGTCCCGCCGCGATCGAACCGCCGATAAAGCCGCCTGCGCCTGTGATGAAAATCTTCATGTTTTGCTCCTGTGGTCCCATGCAATGCGATTTGCGGGAATTCGTTTGAACCGATGCAGAGAGTATGTCCCGTTTCGACTTTCGCAAAAACGATGCTAGTCTCAAATCAAACTTGACTTGAAATCAACAATCGATCCGCATCGCGCCCGCATGAAGACCAATACCAACGAACTGCAGGTTTTCGTGACCGTCATAGACAGTGGTTCGATGACCGCCGCCGCCGAAACGCTTCAGCAAACCGTATCCGGCGTGAGCCGCACGCTGACGCGCCTGGAAAAGAAGCTCGACACGACCCTCGTGCGCCGCACGACGCGCCGTCTTCAACTCACCGAGGAAGGCGAGCTGTTTCTGACGCGCGCTCGCGCCATCCTCGCCGCGATGGATGACGCCGAGGAAGCGATCTCGCGCCGGCACGAGCGTCCGGCCGGGCGGCTGCGTGTGGATGCGGCGTCGCCGTTCGTGCTTCACTGCATCGTGCCGAATGTGAAGGCGTTCGCCGCGCTTTATCCGGACATCACGCTGGAACTGACGAGCAACGAGCGCATCGTCGATCTGATGGAGCAGCGCGTCGATATCGCGATTCGCATCGGCGTCCTGCAGGATTCGACCTTGCCCGCGCGCTCGCTCGGCAGCAGCCGGCTGCGTGTTCTGGCGAGTCCGGATTATCTTGCCGAACACGGCGAGCCGCGTGATGTCGATGAACTCATGCGCGCGCGGCTGATCGGCTTCACCGCACCCGAAAGCCTCAATGACTGGCCGTTGCGCGCATCGGGCAATATTCCGGGCGCGCCGTTCGTGACGATCCGGCCTGCGGTGTCGGCGTCCAGCGGCGAGACTATCCGGCAATTGGCGCTCGATGGCGGCGGCATCGCGTGCCTCGCCGAATTCATGACCGCCGCCGATATCCGCGCGGGCCGTCTGCGTCCGATACTTGACGACGCGCTCGAAGACGTGCGTCAACCGATCAGCGCGGTGTTCTATCAGACCGAGTCGATGGCCGCGCGCTCGCGTGCGTTCCTCGACTTTCTGGCGACGAGGCTCACGCTTTGAAATCAAGCTTTGATAATCACTCGACCATGACCATGCCTACGATCAAGACCATCAACGCACCCGAACTTCCGGTTCCCGCCGGCCACTACAGCCACGCAACGCGCGTGGGCAATCTCGTCTGCGTTTCGGGCCAGTTGCCAATGCGCCCCGACGGCACGCATACCGGGGACAGGCCGTTCGAGGAGCAGGCAGAGCAGACGCTTGCCAATCTGCGGACCGTGCTGGAAGCGGCGGGCGCGCGCATCGAGGATTGCATCGAGGTGACGGTGTATCTCGTTGGCGTCGATCACTGGAAGACGTTCAACGAAATTTACACGCGCTTCTTCGGCGACTGGAAGCCAGCGCGCGCCGTCGTGCCGGTTGGCGC
This sequence comes from Caballeronia sp. LZ003, assembly GCF_031451465.1. NCBI lineage: Bacteria > Pseudomonadati > Pseudomonadota > Betaproteobacteria > Burkholderiales > Burkholderiaceae > Caballeronia > Caballeronia sp. LZ003. Next base: position 1,040,781 of record NZ_JARUXJ010000004.1, read on the forward strand.
GTTGCATTATGGATATTTGGTCGAGATATCGGCGCGGGCGTGGGTGGAAGACGGACGATGATTTCGGGCTTGGGATCATCGCGGATTTACGGGTGTTGACTTTCGCGCGTGATCTTTGAAATGCGAGTCGGCCGTCGCCGCGCGAGTTACGCCATTTTGTTGAATCAAGAGCGGCTCCGGGCGCATCGGCTTGCGTCGCGCAACGCAGTTCCCGGCGGCTCGCTGCCTCGCGCGCTTTACGCCGAGTCCGATATTTTGTCGGATACCGGAGGGCTTCGATCGGACGCGTAATCCCTCGCGTGATGCGAAGTTCCGTCCGGCCGTCGGCACGCGAGTGTTGTCAGGCCAAATCCAGCGCTCCCGTCAAGTCGCCGAGCGGCTTCTCCCCGTTCGCCGCAAACGCCCGATCCCGCGACGCCACGCCATCGAGCGGTTCGAGATCGTGCACGCGCGAGATGAAGCGAAGAATCGAGTTGGTGTCGTAGACCGTGTGATCGACATATCCCTTTTTCGCGTACGGCGAAATCACCAGTGCCGGAATGCGCGAACCCGGCCCCCAGCGATCGCCCTTGGGCGGCGAGACGTGATCCCACCACCCGCCGTTTTCATCGACCGTGACAACGATCACCGTGTTCGCCCATTGCGGTCCGCGCTGAATATGCTCGATGACATTGGCGATATGCCGGTCGCCCGAAGCGACATCCGCATAGCCCGCGTGCATGTTGAGATTGCCCTGCGGCTTGTAGAACGTGACGGAAGGCAGGCGTCCGGCATCGATGTCCGCGAGCAGCTTGTTCGTGGATGGATCGTCGCCGAGACCCGCATCGCGCAAATGCCGGGCGCGTGCAGCCGTGCCCGGCGCGAAATTGCGAAAGTAGTTGAACGGCTGATGGTGGTACTGGAAGTCCGGCACAGAACCCGTGTCCCGATGATCGAGGGCGTACTGCCACGCGCCGCTGTACCACGCCCAGTTGACGCCCTTGGCCGAAAGCCGGTCGCCGATGGTCGCGTAAGTCTGCGGCGGCAGCACGAGCGGATTCGAAAGATCGGCGGTGAAGCTATCGCCGCCGGGCGCGGGACGCACGTTGCTCGGCTGGTACGGCGGGAACATCGTGTTGACCGCGTAGCCGTCCGCGGTGAGGGCGCCATCGCGAACGAATTTGGGCGGCCCTTCGAGCGCGGATTTCGGCGAATCCGGCGCCAGTTTCAGGCGCGGCGTGGTCGGATCGTCGCCATCCACGACGGCGAGCAATCGCGCCGCCGGAGTGTTGTGCACATCGGGATAAAAGGGCGCTTGCGCCGAGATCAGGAAGATATGGTTCAGCCACGAGCCGCCAAATGCCGACATGAAGAAGTTGTCGCATAGCGTGTATTGCTGCGCGAGGCCCCAGAGCCTGAGCGTATCGGGCGAATTCTGGTAATGGCCCATGACGAGGCCACCCGAGTCGCCCCACGCGGCGAACTGGTTATTGCGGCCTGCGTTGATCTGCATCTGGTTCTGATAGAAACGATGCACGAGGTCGCGTGTAATGACCGAATTGGGAAGCGGCGCGCCGTTCGCGTCCATGATCCGGAAAGGCGAGTTCTTGAGGCCGGAAATCTGCTGCTCGGTGATGGCGTAGCGCGTGCCATCCACTTCCTGCGCCTGCGGCACGAGCCCGCCCCAGATTTTCGGCAGTGTGGGCATGGGCGTGACGCCATCGCGGTCGAGCTGCGTGAAGCGCGACGCCGACACCGCCGACAGCGGATACTGCACGCCCGGAAAATTCCCGTACAGATTCGTGAAACTGCGGTTTTCCGCATAGATCACGACGATCTGCCGCACGTTCGCCGTGAGCGTGCGGTCGAGCGCGACATCAGCCGCTGTTTTTGGTGTGGCAGGCTTCTGTTCGAAAAGATTGCAGCCGCCCAGCGATAAACCGGCGAGTCCGACGCCGGCCGCGAGCAAGCGGCGCCGCGCCGGATCAACAGGCGCGTCGTTCGCCGATGCTTCAGGAAGGGAAGACAACTCGTGATGCGGATGGTCGTTCTCGTTCATCGCCTGACTCCTCGTGGTCTTGTCGCACGCACCGCGCGCCGTGCATCGACGCCTTTTCACGCCGCACGCATCAAGGGCGCGCACGCTTTTCCGCTCTCCGCTGAAGAATGCGGTGACGCGGGCCCAACTGAGAGCGCATGATGCCGTATCGGCGCGCTTGGCGAAACCCGGCCAAACGGCATAAGGCGGATTGCGAACGGCTGCGTATTCGCCTATGTCATTTGGCCGACTGGAAACCGCCGGGCCGCGTGACTAACATCAACTGAACACGAGTTTGGCTCCGACCAGAATCAGCGTCGCGGCAAGCAGGTAACGCAGCACGGTTTCGGGCGCTTTCGAGGAAAGCATGCTGCCAATGGCAATGCCGGGAATCGAGCCGACCAGGAGCGAGAGCAGAAGCGCCCAGTCCACCGAGCCGAGCATCCAGTGCCCGGCGCCGGCAATGAGCGTAAGCGGCACCGCATGCGCCACATCGGAACCGACGATGCGTACCGTCGCGAGACGCGGATAAAGCAGCAGCAAAACCGTCACGCCGATCGCGCCCGCGCCGACCGACGTGATCGAAACGAGCACGCCGAGGATGGCGCCCGTCAGCACGGTCAGAGCGGTTGTGCGGGCAGGGCGTTCGGCTCGTCCCTGGCCTTTGCGGTAGGCCAGTCGCGCGAGCTGCGGCCGAAACACGAGCGACACGGCCGTGATGAGCAGCGCGACGCCGAGAATCAACTGGATCAGGCGGCCCGTGTCGGGTGACGTCACACCGTGCCGGTGCAGGAAATACAGCGTGATGGCGGCGGCCGGCACGCTGCCTGCGGCGAGCCGGCCAGTGATGCGCCAGTCCACCGAGCCCTTGAGGCCGTGTACGAGCGTGCCGGCGGTCTTGGTCGCGGCGGCGTACAGCAGGTCGGTGCCGACTGCCGTTGCCGGATGAATCCCGAAGAGCAGCACGAGCAGCGGCGTCATCAGTGAACCGCCGCCCACGCCCGTGAGGCCGACCAGAAAGCCGACGCCGAGGCCCGAAGCAGAATAAAGTAAGTCGATATGCGGAAATGCCATGGATGCGGAGAACCCGTCAGGCCCGGTCCGGTCGAAAAACCGTCGATGATATCCGGTGAGCGGCCCGATTGCTGCGCATGAGCGGCGGGCACCCTGCAAAAACATCGGTCTGGTCGAGCTGGCCAGCCGTCGTGATTACACATTACTTTCAGTTCAGGAAGGCGCAATGGACACAAAGGATCAGACGCAGGACCAGACGCAACAGCAGCAGCAACAGGCGCAAGCGACTATGCCCGGCGCGGACGATGCCTTCATTCCGACCGAGAACGTCAACATTCCGAGCGAGCGCCAGTTCGTCCTGAAATCGGGCAACACGTTCGCCGTCTACGACGCCAACGGCGATATCCGCGGCGGCGACGACGGCCTGTTCGTCAACGATACCCGTGTGCTCTCGCAATTGGTGCTCACGTTCGGTGGACGCGCGCCGTCGCTGCTTTCAGGCAGTGTATCGAGCGACAACGCTGTCTTCACCGCGCACTTGACCAACCGGCCGCTGCCGCCCATCGGCGGAGCCCAGACACCGGAAGGCGTTATCCACGTCGAGCGCAAACGTGTGCTTTCCGGGCACGTATTGCACGAAAGCATCGTGCTGACGAACTACGGCACCGAGCCATCCACGGTGCCGATCTCCATTTCGTTCGCCGCGGACTTTCTCGATATGTTCGAGGTGCGTGGCTCGAAGCGCCAGAAGCGCGGCACTTTGCGGCCGCCCATTGTCGAGAATGGCGAGGTGGTGTTGCGCTATATCGGCCTGGACGAAGTGGAACGCACCGCGCGCATCCAGTTCACGCCCGCGCCGGACGTGCTCTCGCCAACGCGCGCCGATTACGCGCTGCGTATCGAATCGGAGACGGCGATTTCGGTCTATCTCTCCGTCACGGCCGTGACACACGCGCTCAGCGACGCCAGCGAAGAGAGCAAGCGCAACGCCGCCGAAGCCGCCGAGTGTGCGCCCGAATCGGGCCGTCCGGCTATCCGCGAAGCGCTCGTCGAGGCGCATCGGCGTATGCGAGACCGGCGTCGCGCCAGTGCGCGCGTGCGTTCGAGCAATCCGCTCTTCAGCGAATGGATCGACCGGTCGCTGGCCGACCTCGGGCTTCTCACCACCGATCTCGAAACCGGCCCGTATCCGTATGCGGGCATCCCGTGGTTCTCGACCGCGTTCGGGCGTGACGCGATCATCACGTCGTTGCAGATGCTGTGGCTGCATCCCACGCTCGCGCGCGGCGTGCTGCGCTTTCTCGCGGCTCATCAGGCGCGGGAGGACTCGGCGTTCCGCGACGCGGAAATCGGCAAGATCATGCACGAGACGCGCAAGAGCGAGATGGCCGCGACCGGCGAGGTGCCATTCGCGCTTTATTACGGTGGCGTCGACAGCACGCCGCTTTTCATCGTGCTCGCGGGCGCATATGCGGAACGCACCGGCGATCAGGCGCTGATCGACGAAATCTGGCCCGCGTTGCAACTCGCGGCGGACTGGGTCGCGCGTCATTGCGACAAGAATCCGCACGGCTTGCTCGACTATCAGCGCGCGTCCGAGCATGGACTCGCCAACCAGGGCTGGAAAGATAGTCAGGACTCCGTGTTCCATGCGGACGGTAAATTTCCCATCGGACCGATTGCGCTGGTGGAAGTGCAGGCATACGCATCGACGGCATTCTCGACGATGGCGCGGCTTGGTCGCGAACGCGGCGAACACGAACGTGCGGACGAGTTCGAGCGGCGCGCGCGCCATATCCGCGAGCGCGTGGAAGCAATGTACTGGATGCCGGAGATGGACTTCTACGGCATAGCGCTCGACGGGCGTGGCGACTTGTGCAGGGTGTTGTCATCGAATGCGGGGCATCTGCTCGCGTTCGATCTGGTCGAGCGCGAGCGCGGCGAGAAGGTCGCGCGTCAGCTCGAATCCACCTTGTTCCACACCGGCTGGGGCGTGCGTACGCTCGCCGCCGGGCAGCCGCGTTTCAATCCGATGTCGTACCACAACGGCTCGGTCTGGCCGCACGATACGGCGTTATGCGCGCGTGGCCTTGCGCGTTACGGCGAGCGTGGCGCGGCGGTCGGTCTGCTGCAGGCTTTGTTCGAGGCGGCCGTCACGTTCGACATGCGTTTGCCCGAGCTGTTTTGCGGCTTCACGCGTCAGCGCGGCGAACGGCCGATCGCTTATCCGGTGGCGTGTCTGCCGCAGGCGTGGGCTGCGGGCGCGCCGTTCATGGTCCTCGAAGCGTGTCTCGGCGTGACGATGGACGCGGTCAACGACGAGATACGCATCGACCGGCCGCAGTTGCCGGAGGGCATCGACTGGCTGGAGATCGGCGATCTGCGTCTCGGCGACAAGAACGTGACGATCACGTTCCGGCGCGTGGGCGGCCAAGTGGTGCCATCGGTGGAAGGGGATGCGCGGGTCGTCGCGGTGCTTTGAGTGAAGAAACGCGCAACGCGTGGGAAGCGTTGCGCGCGTGAGCCGAGTTGCCGCGTGCTTGCAAGGTTTCGGGAAATGACCTCGCAAGCCGCGCCGTCCATCCGCTCGAACTTAACGCGCGGAAATCAAACCGCCACGCTGCCCACGTAGTTCTCGGCCAGCGCCGTCGCCGCCGCATGCGAAGTCGTCACATGCTCCAGTTCCGCGACCTGCAGGCGTTGCTCGAAGGGCGACGTATCGTCGAGCTTGTGCAGCATGCGCGTCATCCACCACGAGAAATGCTCCGCGCGCCACACGCGCTTGAGCGCGGTCTCGGTATATTGCGCGAGCTTGTCGCTTTTGCCTTCCTTATAGAAATCGACGAGGGCGGCATTGAGCACCCGCACGTCCGACACCGCGAGATTCAAGCCCTTCGCGCCCGTCGGCGGCACGATATGCGCCGCGTCGCCGGCGAGGAAGAGCTTGCCTGACTGCATCGGCGTGGATACGAAGCTGCGCATGCCGACAATGTTCTTCTGAAAAATCTTCCCTTCCGTGATCTGCCAGCCATCGTGGGTATCGACGCGTGCGTGCAGTTCGGCCCAGATGCGGTCGTCGGACCAGGCATCGACGGACTCTTTCGGATCGCACTGGAAATACATGCGCTGCACGCCGGGCGAGCGCGTGCTGATGAGCGCGAAGCCGCGGTCGTGGCGCGCGTAGATGAGTTCGTCGGACGAGGGCGGCGCTTCGACCAGAATGCCGAACCAGCCGAACGGATACACCCGCTGATAGTCCTGCCGCACCGCTTCCGGAATGCACGGGCGCGAGACGCCCTGCGAGCCATCGCAGCCGACGATGAAATCGCACTCCAGCGTTTCGGCGCGCCCTTCATGCGTGTACTCGATGCGCGGCTTGCCGTCGCTGTTCTCCGCGAAATCGTGCAAGCTCACGTTCGACACGTTGAACTTGAGCGCACCGTTCGCCGCAAGGCGCGCCGCGACCAGATCCTTGATGACTTCATGCTGCGCGTAGACCGTGATCGAATGGCCCGTCAGTTCTGTCAAGGCGATACGGCGCCGCTGTCCCTCGAACGCCAGTTCGAAACCGTGATGCAATGCGCCTTCGGCCTGCATGCGCGCGCCGACTCCCGCCTGATTGAGCAAATCCATCGTGCCTTGTTCGAGGACGCCCGCACGAATGGTCGATTCGATGTCCTGCTGACCGCGCGCTTCGAGTACGACCGACTCGATGCCGCGCAAATGCAGAAGATGGGAAAGCAGAAGCCCGGCCGGGCCCGCACCGACGATGCCGACTTGAGTACGCATGATGTCTCCTTGATGCGTCGAAATGTTGTGCGTACAGTCTCGTTGCAGCGTCGGTATGTCGCAACGCGATACGGAACATAGCGCCTATCCCATTTCGAGATAAAGGCCTGAAAATGCCGCGATCACGGGTCCATCCCTTGCTGACTCAGGGTAAATCCCGAGCACGCAATCGAATGGAGAGAACAGATGAGCGCGAAGAATTACCCCAAGCCGCCGTTTCCTGAACAGCAGCAGGAACGTCGTCCCGGATTAACCAAGCCGCTCGATCCGCAGCCCGACCACGGCGAGGAGAGTTACAAAGGTAGCGGCAAACTTGCCGGCAAGACTGCGCTCATCACAGGCGGCGATAGCGGCATCGGGCGGGCGGTGGCGATTGCATTCGCGCGCGAAGGCGCAGACGTGGCGATCTCTTATCTCGACGAACACGACGACGCCAAGGAGACGGCCCGCTGGGTGGAAGAAGCGGGACAAAAGGCGCTGCTATTGCCCGGCGACATCACCGACCGCGCGCATTGCCGAGAACTCGTCGCGAAGACGGTGGAGACGTTCGGCCATCTCGAAGTGCTGGTAAACAACGCCGCTTACCAGATGACCTACGACGGCCTTGAAGACATCAGCGACGACGAGTGGGACAAGACCTACTCGACCAACATCGGCGCGATGTTTCGCATCACCAAGGCGGCGCTACCGCATCTGAAGGAGGGCGCGGCGATCATCAACACGACGTCGGTGAATGCGGACGCGCCGAATCCCGGTTTGATTGCGTATGCGAGTACGAAGGGGGCGATCCAGAACTTCACGGGCGGCCTCGCGCAATTGCTGGCCGAGCGCGGTATTCGCGCAAATTGCGTGGCGCCGGGACCGATTTGGACGCCATTGATTCCTTCGACGATGCCCGTCGAGAAGGTCAAGAATTTCGGCTCGCAAGTGCCCTTGAAACGCGCCGGCCAGCCTGCCGAACTGGCCGCCGCTTACGTGCTGCTCGCCTCGGACGAGGCGAGCTACATTTCGGGCGCCACCGTCGCGGTGACGGGCGGCAAGCCGATCATTTGAAGCCGCGCGTCACTCGCTCAACTGCTTGCGACGATACTCGCCCTGCCGCGTCAGCATCCAGCCGGGATATTCGGCGGGAAGCTGGCTCACTTCGTCGAGCGCGGCGAGCTCGTCGGCGTTGAGCGTTACCTTGGTCGCCGCGATGTTGTCATCGAGTTGCTCGATACGTTTCGCCCCGACGATCACGCTCGTCACCACCTTCTGGTGCAACAACCATGCAAGCGCGATCTGCGCCACCGAAACGCCCTTGGCTTCGGCGACACGACGCATTACGTCGATACAGTCATACGCGCGGTCCACGTTCACGGGCGGAAAATCGAACTTCGTGCGGCGGCCGCCTTCTTCCTTGCCGCCTTCGCGCGTGTATTTGCCCGACAAGAGGCCGCCCGCGAGCGGACTCCACACCATCAAGCCGACGTTCTCGCTTTGAAGCAACGGGACGAGTTCGCGCTCCAGGTCGCGCCCGGCGATCGTGTAATACGCCTGCAACGACTCGAAACGCGCCAGGCCCAGACGCTCCGAAATGCCAAGCGCCTTGGCAATCTGCCACGCGGCCCAGTTCGACACGCCGATGTAGCGCACATGGCCGTGCTGCACCAGATTGTCGAGCGCGCGCAGTGTTTCCTCGATTGGCGTGGCGGGATCGAACCCGTGAATCTGATACAGATCGACGTGATCGAGTTGCAGCCGCTTGAGACTGGCCTTCACGCCATCGATGATATGAAAGCGCGACGCGCCGCGCGAATTCACGCTCTTGGTTCCCGCCTCGCCCAGAATCTTGGTCGCGACGACCACGTTCTCGCGCGGCACCTTGAGATTCTTCAACGCCTGGCCCGTGATGATTTCGGACTGGCCGTCGGCATAGACATCGGCGGTATCGATGAAATTGATGCCCGCGTCGAGCGAGCGGCCGACGAGCTTGTCGGCGTCCGCCTGCTGAAGCTGACCGATGTTGTCCCAGATGCCGCCGCCGCCTCCGCCGAAGGTCATGGTGCCGAGGCACAGTTCGGAGACGAATAGGCCGGTATTGCCGAATTTCCTGTAGCGCATGGAAGGCTCCAGAGTAACGATGCGGTGATCGGAAGGCGCGAAGTGTCGATGTTTCGACCGGTCGACGCGTCGCGCCGGCAATGCAGTATCTTCCCGCGCCTCTTGCGTGTCATAGCCTGATCCTGTCGAATCCTTGCCAATTCCTGCAAAGCGGGCGCGCGACCCTAAGCACAACCGCGCCCGCGCGAGTAAGCTAACGAGACTCCTTCGAACGCTAAATTCCTCGGAAAATCATGGCGCTGAACGACACACCCGGCCTCGCCGACAAAGATCCGCACGAGCATCCCAGAGAGATGCGCAATAACAGTCAGACGCTCGATCCCGCGCTGGATCAGGCGCGTCTCGAACTCGTCTCGCTACTCGACCGCTTGACGGCGGGCTGCGAGGGTTCCATCGAAACCTGCGTGCCAGGCGTCTTCGTGCACCGCATCATGAATCCGGGCGGGCCGAAACCGGGTATTCAAACGCCCGCGCTCGCGCTGATCGCGCAAGGCACGAAGCGCATCATGGTTGGCGACGACGTCTACGTCTACGACCCCATGCATTACCTCGTTTCGTCGGTGGATCTGCCGGTGATCGGGCAAGTGACAGTGGCAAGCGAAACGGAGCCCTATCTCGGCATGCGGCTCGATCTCGATGTCGAAGAGATCACGTCGCTGATTCAAGACCAGCATCTGCCGCCCGTCACACAGTCGGACGCCACGCGCGGCGTGTATGTGAATCGACTCGGCAATTCCATGCTCGACGCGGTGCTGCGCCTCTTGCGCCTCATCGACACGCCGGACGACGTGCCGATTCTCGCGCCGCTGGTGAAGCGCGAGATTCTGTATCGGCTGCTGATGAACGGTTCCGGCGCGCGGCTGCGCCAGATCGCCTTGCAGGACAGTCAGACGCAGCGCATCGCGAAGGCCATTCTTCTGCTGCGTCAGAACTTCGATCAACCTTTGCGCGTCGAAGATATCGCGCGGGACGTGCATATGAGCGTGTCTTCGCTGCATCATCATTTCAAGGCCGTGACGGCGATGAGTCCGCTGCAGTATCAGAAGCAGTTGCGCCTGCAGGAAGCGCGGCGTCTGATGCTGCTCGATATCGCCGATGCCGCGACGGCCGCGCATCGCGTCGGTTACGAAAGCGCGTCGCAGTTCAGCCGCGAGTACAGCCGCCTTTTCGGCGCGCCGCCGCTGCGCGACACGCGGCGCTGGCGCGATGCCGCCGCAACCGGCGCCTGAACGAAGCCAAGCGCGCCGCACGGTCGAACAAAGCTTGCCGCATGGCGATGCGACGGCGCTGCCGCATCGGTTTATTTCATCGTCCGCGGAATAGCGCAGCGCTGCCGAACGTTCTACGGATACTTCTCCAATAAGGAAGATGAAATGAAGAAGCGCATCCTCACGATCGTCACGGCCGCGGTTGCGGCGGCGTGTCTGGCATCGCCCGCGTTCGCCGCGGCGCCGAAAGAATCGAACGGCGTGTTCGTCGATGACAACGGCATGACGCTCTACACCTTCGACAAAGACACCAAGGGCGGCGCGAGCGCCTGCTCCGGCGGCTGCGCGCAGGCGTGGCCAGCCGCGATGGCGGGCGCCTCGGATCAGCCGAGCGGCAAGTGGACCACCGAAACCGCCGACGGCGGCAAGCAATGGGCGTACGACGGCAAGCGCGTATACCGCTTTGCCAAGGACACCAAGCCTGGCGATAAAAACGGCGACAACTTCAAGGATGTCTGGCACGTCGTAAAGCCGTAAGCTTTTCTGCGAGCGGGCTCGCGGGAATAAACCGGCGAGCCTGCGAGTCTTCTTTCTGACGGGACACGAACATGAAACGACTGTCCGGAGCAGCGTTGCTCCTGGCTGCGCTCGTCTGCGCGCTGACGTCGAGCGGCTGCGCGAGCGGCACGGCGGGTGCTTCGGGTACGGCGGGTAATGCGGGAGCCGGCGCCGCCGATCCGGTCATGAAGGGCAGCTACTGATGCCGAATCGTCCGGTTCTACGGCCGTGAGTTTCGAGAGCGATCTCCTCGCGCATCTTCCGCAATTGCGCCGCTATGCGCGCGCGTTGACGGGCGACCGCGCCTGGGCCGACGATCTCGTGCAGGACGCGACCGAGCGTGCGTTGAATCGCATGCGGTCGTTTCGCGCGGGGACCAATCTGCGCGCGTGGCTGTTCACGATCATGCGCAACCTGTATATCGACCAGTTGCGCGGACGGCGCGACATTGCCGTCGACGATGAAACCGCGCCGTGGCGGCAGATGGCCGCGCCGCGTGGCGAAGTGGACGGACTCGTGCTGCGCGACGTGCAACGCGCGCTTTACTGCCTGCCGGTCGAACAGCGCGAAGTCATGTTGCTCGTGTGTGTCGAGGAAATGAGTTATCAGGAGGCCTCCGTGGTCTTGAACGTGCCAGCCGGAACCGTGATGTCGCGCCTCTCGCGGGCGCGCGAACACATGCGCGTTCTGCTTGGCGAGGAACCGGGGCGCCGTGCGTCGTCGCTGAAAGTGGTGAGCCGGACATGACCCACGACGAACGACCGCCGGATCGCGACCTTCAGGCGCTCTCTGCCTGGCTCGACGACGAGCTTCACGGCGATGAGCGCAAGGCCGTCGAAGCGCGCCTGGCCGATGACCCCGCGCTGCAGGCGACGGCGACCGACTATCGCGCGCAGGACAATGCGTTGCGCGCGCTCTTCGCGGCGGAGCAGGCCGAGCCGCAGATCGTCGTCATGCGTGCGCGAAAGCGCGAGCGCTTTCTACTGGCCGCGTGCTTTCTCGTGGTGGGCGTCGCATGTGGATTCATGATGCACATGCTGCTGCCTGCGTTCGGCGAGCCGCGTGCGCGCTTCGCGGAACGCGCGGACATTGCCTATGCGGTGTATGCGCCGGAGCAACGTCACGCGGTGGAAGTGGCGGCGTCGCAGCAGGACCATCTCGTCAATTGGCTGTCGAAGCGGTTGAATCGAACGTTGACGATTCCATCGCTCGTCGAGTATGGCTTTCAGCTCGTGGGGGGCAGGCTCTTGCCCGGTGAAGACGGGCCGGCCGCGCAGTTCATGTATCAGAACGCAGCGGGCGAACGTCTCACGCTTTACATGGCGACGGTACGACGCAACGACGCTCAGATCCGGATGCTGCGCGACGGCCCGCGCAGGACGTATTACTGGGCGGCGGACAGCGTGGGTTATGCGCTCTCGGGGCAGATCGGGGAGGCCAAGCTGCAAGCGATTGCATACGACACCTGCAAGGAACTGGGCGGCAACCCCAAGGACTGGTGAGGCTCAGGCTCACCAGGCAAAAAAAGCCGCAGCGCTTCGAGTCGCTGCGGCTTTTTCTTCTAAAGCCGATCAATAACGATGCGGCTCTTCGTGGTGCGGACGATGGTGACGTTCCCACTCGTTACGCGCCCAGTAGCGATGACCGTCCCAGTAGCGCTCGCCATGCCAGCCGACCTTCACCACATGATGCGGACGATGATCGTCCGCCGATGCAACGTTCATCATGCCCATGCCAAGCGACGCTGCAAGGGACGCGATCAAGAGGCTCTTCTTAGTCTTGTTCAACATGATTTGCTCCTTCGGTATTCGTGGTCTTCCGTTGGCTCGCTTCGTAACTACGAGCGCGGTGGTAGTAGTTATGGATTTTTGTCATGCCGGTGTTCTAGCGGTAGTAATCGTGATGATGGTGGTAACCGCCACCGTCCGGCAGGATGATGCAGCCCGAGAGTGAGCCCGCGAGCGCCACGCCCAGTGCTACAAGTATCGCCAGCTTCTTCATGGATTTCTCCTTGGTGAGTCCATGAGAGCAATTTAGCGGTTCGTAAAATGACAAGCCGTGTTCGTTTGTAAGCAAAGGTGAAGCTTGAAATATTTGGAAGCACGCTTATTAATTTGAGATTGCCGCTGTCGGCCCGCGAGCGTGGCACTATCCTGAACTACGATCACGCTTATCGGAGTAACACATGGCGCATATCAGCACGGGCGTGGAGTACGCGCTGCACTGCATGCTCTATCTCGCGGAGCCGCCGCACGGTGTGAGCGGCGCCAGCGTGCGCGATCTGGCGGAACTGCAAGGCGTGCCGGCGGAGTTCGTGGCGAAGCTGTTCACGAAGCTGCACAAGGCGGGGCTCGTCACCGCGACCGAAGGCGCGCGCGGTGGTTTCTCGCTGGCGCGGCCATCGCGAGAGATCAGCGTACTGGATGTCGTGCATGCCATCGATGGCGACAAGCCGCTCTTCGAATGTCGCGAGATTCGCGCGCGTTGCGCGGTGTTTGGCGAAGAAGCGCCGCCGTGGTCGACGAGCGGCGTGTGCGCCGTTCACGCCGTCATGAAGAACGCGGAGAAGCGCATGCGCGAAGCGCTGGCCGCGGACAAGCTGTCCGATCTCGCAGGCCGGGTGAATGCAAAGGCGCCGCGCAGTTTCGGGCCGCAGGTCGTCAAATGGCTGGGCGGAAAGAACGTGGGCAAACGCGCCGCGCGAGGCTAGTCTGCACCGTCGCCAATCAACGCACGATGGTCGGCTTTATGTTCGGCGTAAGCGATACGCCCACGACGTGCCCGTCGCGCACGCCGCATCGGCTGTCCACGCGCGTCCATTTCGTCTTGCCGCGCGCCTTGGCGAACGCGCGCATCACGATGACCTGATCGACTGGAATCGGATTGCCCACGCTAAACACGGGCGTTTCGCTGTCGATTCTGGCTGACAACACGCGGCGGTCGGGCACGATGAGCGCGTCGTACTTCGGCGCGTCCGCAACCCAGCGATCGAAGGCCGCGACGCATTGCGCGACGCTCTCCGGCACATGCAGCCGCGACAGATACGAATAGTCTTCCGTCACGTTATCGGGTGCCTCTTGGGCCTGCGCGATCTGAACCATCGACGCGGACAAGAGCAATGCAAACAAGGCGGGAACGAAGGCAGGTTTCATGCGATGAGTCATGAGCGGCGAGAGCGAAGAGGCGGACAAAGACGAGCCTGCGCGACGAACGGCAATACGCTGGCGCCTGTCACGTGGGCACGGGCGACATCGCCAACGTCGGAACGGATCGGGAGCGTCTATTAGAGATTTCGCGAAGTATACAGTGTGATGTTTCGGCGCGTCGAGCGTGCCGCGCGTGTCGAAGGTGGATCGATGGCGTTTAAGCTGCGTTGTATGCTGCGCTTTCGAACTCACAACGAGGCGCGCGATGAAAACAGTGAGATGGTCGCAAGCGGACGGCACAGGACTGGAACATCTCGTATTGGACGATGAAGCGTCGCCGATCGTGATCGAGAGCGTGGTCGCTGGCGAAAGCGAGGCGGGCGCGTTCGGCCTCGTTTATCGCATAGAGTGCGATGCGCGCTGGCAGGTCACGCGGCTTGCCGCGAAGCTCCCGGGCGGTGCGACGCTCGTTCTGCATCGGTCAGATGGAGACGACGGAGACGAACACGCATGGACCAACGCCGACGGCTCCGCACGCGATGAACTCCGCGGTTGTATCGACGTCGACCTGAGCGCGACGCCTTTCACGAACACGCTGCCCATTCGCCGGTTGAAGCTGCAACGCGGTGAGCGGCGCGTGATTCGCGTCGCTTATGTGAACGTGCCGGCGTTGACTGTCAGCGCGGTCGAGCAGGCTTATACGTGCCTGGAGGAAGGGCGCCGCTATCGCTACGAAGGGCTCGATACGGGCTTTACGGCCGAGATCGATGTCGATGAGAACGGGCTCGTCACAGCGTATCCGGGGCTATTCAAACGTACTGCCTGAGCGCGCGTTTGTTCCCGAGCGGCGATAATGCCGCATCGATCGCACTTACCGGATGAAACCAAGATGACCGCCCATTTCAGCGCATCACCCCGCCTGACCAGCCTCTCGCACGGCGGCGGCTGCGGCTGCAAAATCGCGCCCGGCGTGCTCGCCGACCTGCTCAAGCGCAGCACGCCACTGCCCGCGTTCCCCAATCTCCTCGTCGGCAACGACACCGCCGACGATGCCGCCGTCTACAAGCTCAACGACGAACAGGCTATCGTTGCGACGACCGACTTCTTCATGCCGATCGTCGACGATCCGTTCGACTTCGGCCGCATCGCCGCGACCAATGCGCTCTCGGATGTCTACGCCATGGGCGGCAAGCCAATTCTTGCGCTCGCGCTCGTCGGCATGCCGATCAACGTATTGCCGCATGACGTGATCGCGCAAGTGCTCAAGGGCGGCGAGTCGGTGTGCGCCGAGGCGGGCATTCCCGTCGCGGGCGGACATTCAATCGATTCGGTCGAGCCTATCTACGGGCTCGCCGCGCTCGGTATCGTGCATCCGTCGCGCGTGAAGCGCAACGCGGCAGCGCGCGCGGGCGACGTGCTCGTGCTCGGCAAGCCGCTCGGCGTCGGCATTCTGTCGGCCGCATTGAAGAAAGATCAACTCGATGCCACGGGCTACGCCGCGATGATCGCCGCGACGACCAAGCTCAATCGCCCCGGCGCGGAACTCGCTCTGCTCGATGGCGTGCATGCACTCACCGACGTGACGGGCTTCGGCCTGCTCGGCCACGCGCTCGAACTCGCACGCGGCGCGCAACTTACCGCACGTATCGACTATGCAACGCTGCCGTGGTTGCCACAGGTGCGCGAGTTCGTGCGCGCGGGCATTTACACCGGCGCGTCGGGACGCAACTGGAACGCGTATGGCGCCGATGTATCGCTTGCCGCATCCCTCGACGCGCCTCAGGACGAGGCTCGCAACTTGCTTACCGATCCGCAGACTTCGGGCGGTCTGCTCGTTTCGTGCGCGCCTGAAGCCGTGAACGACGTGCTCGCGATCTTCCGCGCGGATGGCTTCTCCGACGCCGCCGTGATCGGCGAGATGGTGGACGGCGCGGGCCGTATCGAAGTGGCCTGAGACGCATCCGCGTAACCCAGCTCTTAGCATCCACCGGGACATCACTCGCACATGAAGGAAGAATCTCCGAAAGCGATTCTCTATGCGCTCGCCGCCAACTTCGGCATCGCCGTATGCAAGTTCGGCGCGGCTGCTTTCACTGGCTCAGGCTCCATGTTCGCCGAAGCCATCCACTCCACGGCCGATTGCGGCAATCAGCTGCTGCTGCTCCTCGGACTCAAGCGCGCGCAGGCGCCCGCCAACGCGCTGCATCCGCTCGGCTCGGGGCGCGAGATTTACTTCTATGCGCTGATCGTGGCGCTGTTGCTCTTCTTCGTCGGCGGCGCGTTTTCGGTGTACGAAGGCACGCATCGTTTGATGCATCATGAGCCGCTAACGAACCCGATCGTCGCGCTTGTCATTCTCGGCATCTCGGTCGTGCTCGAAGCGTTTTCACTGGCGGGCGCGGTGCGCGAGATTCGCAAGACGGCGGGCAACAAGACCATGTGGCGCTGGTTCCGCGAGACGCGCGAGTCGGAGTTGCTGGTTGTCGCAGGCGAGGATGTGGCCGCGCTCGCGGGTCTCGCCATCGCGTTCGCTGCCGTGCTCATGACGATGATCACCGGCAACCCCGCATGGGACGCGGCGGGCTCAGTCGGCGTGGGCGTGTTGCTGATGCTGATTGCGTTTCTCGTTGCGCGCGAAGTGAAGTCGATGATCGTCGGTGAATCGGCCAGTCCCGAAGTGCGCAAAGCCATCGACGCGCATTTGCGCGCGCGGCCCGAGATCACGCGCATCATCAGCTTGATCACGCTTCAGTGGGGCAAGGATGTCGTTGTCGCCGTGCAAGCCGAGATGATCGACTATGCCAGCGGCCGCGCGATGATCGATGCAATCAACATCGTCGAGGAAGATTTGCAGCAAGCCTTTCCGCAGGTGCGCTGGGTGTTCTTCGAACCGGACGTGCCGCGCGAAGCCAGCAAGCCCGCCGCCGCGGCTTGAAACATGTCGTCCGTCGTCCGGCTCACGGCAAGTGAGCCGGCGGTCGCGCGTTGTGCGGCCTCGGTGTGACAGGCGTGTCCGGAACTTGCGTATTGCCGCGCGCGGGCACTTGCGTCACGCCCATTTCCGGCAAGGACGATGCATCGTCCGGCAATTCTGCTGAAGCCGCCGACGCCGCTCGTCCACCCCGCATGGGCGGACTTTGCGCTGCAAACAGCAGGGCAGGCGCGGCAAGTGCTACCCAGAGCACGGTCAATTTCATTGCAGGACGCGTGAGCCAGTCAGAGCGACGGTCCGGATTATCGTCGCGACGAGCTTGCGGGAGCCTGTCTCCAGAATCATTGAGTCTCGCGTTCATTTCATTCGCGTCGTTTCAATGTCTGCATATAAGCAGGCTTCATTCCGGCCCCGCGTCGAGACCCGGCCATGCCGTTACTGCGTTGGACCGGGGCATCGCGTTAGGATAGGGCGTGCGCGTCGTCCGCATCGAGTCCCAGCAATTTCGTGATTTTCATTCGACCCATGCGCAAACTCATACTCTTAGTCTGTCTGCTCGCCTTCACGAGTGTCGGCTCGCTTCTTTCGGCGTCCGCCATTGCCGCCGGTTCCGCGCAAGGCGCGTCGCAACCCGCGGTTGCGCTCACGCCGCAACAGGCCCGCGATGCCCTCGCGGTGCTCAACGATCCACAACGCCGCGCACAGGTCGCCGATACCTTGCGCGCAGTGGCGGCGGCCGGCGCGCTTGCCGCACCGACGGCCGCGAGCGCCACGGCGGCGAGCGGCGCGGAAACGGCTGCGCCTGCCTCGGGAGCGTCGGGCGTGCTTGCGAAATCGCTGACGGCGAACGGGCTTGCCTCGCAGCTATCGCATCAGGCGGGCAACTGGGTCGTTCAGTTCGCAACCGAGATGCGGCATACGCTGGCCGAGTTGCTGAACATTCGTTCCGTGGTGCATTGGTGGAGCCAGCGCATGGCGACGCCGGAATCGCGCGCGCAGTTCGGTCACGTGCTCTGGATCGTGCTCGTGTGTCTCGTGCCCGCATTTTTGCTTGAAATCGTCGGCGGCCGTCTGCTGCGTAAATCGCGTGCGAAAATCGCCGCGCGCGGTGTCGCCGATGCCGAGGTCACCGATCCCGAACTCGTGCAGAACGAACATGCGGCGGAACGCGCCGAGCACTTCGCCGAGCGCACCGGCGACGAAGCCGCGCAGCACGCAGCCGAGCGCAAGGTGGAAACGGCGCGCGGCCAGCGGCACGCGGCACGTCACTGGACCCTGTTGCAGCGTCTGCCCAATGCGCTTTTGTATCTGCTGTTCAAGTTCATTCCGCTTGGCGTGTTCATCGGCGTGGCGACGCTCCTGGTGTCCGTCTTTATCGACGACAACTCGATCGAATCGCACGTCGCGAGCGAGTTTATCGATGCCTACCTCGTCTGCCGCATCATCATGCTCGTGAGCGGCTTTCTGCTGGCGCCGCATGCCACCGGCTTGCGGCTTTTGCAGATGCGCGATCAATACGCGCTCTACACGTATCGCAAGCTGCGCAGCATGGTGATCATCGCGGGTATCGGCATCGCGCTGGCCAACGGCGCGGAGCCGCTCGGACTGTCGGAAGCGGCGCGCATCGCCATTCTGAAGATCGTCACGCTCGACATCCATCTGATGCTCGCCTACACCATTTTCGACTGCCGCAAGCCCGTGGCGGAGCGTATCCGCGAACGCATGCGCAGTCATAAATCGACCGCGCTGTTCGGTGGCTGGATCGCCGATATCTGGGCCGCCGTCGCCATCTTCTTCGTGCTCGCGCTGTGGTTCGTCTGGGCGCTGGACGTGCAGAACGGCTATCGCACGCTGTTCCATCTCGGCGGCGTGTCCATTCTCGTGCTGGTCGGCGCGCGCGTCGCGGCAATCGTCGCGTTCGGTGCGCTCGGCCGCGTGTTCCACGAAAACGATGACGACGACTTCGCGGCGAAGTCCATCGCGCATCGTCATGCTTATCGCTATTACCCGCTCTTGCGCCGCGCCGTGCAGACGATCATCGCCGTGGTGACGGTCGTGGCGCTGCTCGAAGTGTGGGGCGTGCATATCGTGCAGTTCTTCACATCGGGCGGCATTGGCAACCGGCTGGTATCCGCGCTCGTGACCATCGCGGTCGCGGCGGTGTTCGCGGTCATCGTGTGGGAGACGGCCAACGTAATGGTCGAGCAGCGTCTCGATCAATGGAACGCGAGTGGCGACCGCGTGCGCGCGGCACGCCTGCGCACGCTTTTACCGATGATGCGCTCCGCGCTTTTCATCGTCATCGCCATGGTCGTCGTGCTCACCGGTCTCTCGGAAATCGGCGTCAACACCGCGCCGCTTCTGGCGAGCGCGAGCATTTTCGGCGTGGCGCTCGGCTTCGGCTCGCAAAAGCTCGTGCAGGATTTCATCACCGGCATCTTCCTTTTGATGGAAAACGCCATGCAAGTGGGCGACTGGGTGACGGTCGCGGGCGTCTCGGGCACGGTCGAATATCTGTCTATTCGCACGGTGCGTTTGCGAGGCGGCGACGGCTCGCTGTTCACGGTGCCGTTCAGTTCGGTATCCACGGTCAACAATACGAATCGCGGCATTGGCAACGCGGCGGTGCGCGTGTCGGTCGCGCTCGGTCAGGACGTGGATCTGGCCATTTCGACGCTCAAGGAAATCGGCACCGCGCTACGTGAAGACGACGCCTTCAAGGACGGCATTCTCTCCGACTTCAGCTTCTGGGGCGTCGATGCCGTCGATGGTTCCACCGTCACGCTCGCCGGTCAGATTCAATGCCGCGACAGCACGCGCTGGCCGGTGCAACGCGAGTTCAACCGGCGCATTCTCAACGAGTTCACGGCGCGTGGGATCGAGATCGCCAATCCGCAGCGTAACTTCGTGATCGTCAACGGCACGCAGGACGCGGCGCACGATCCGGCGCATCCAGCCGACGTCGATGGTGACGCCCCCGCCGATCAGCGCGGCGAACCGTCGAAGGCGGCGCAGCATCCGACGGGCGAGGCGGCTGCCGGACAGGGCACGGCGTCCAGTGCGCCGCCGCCGCGGACATCGCAGGCTTGAGCGTTTTAAGGGTTGGCGCGGGGCTTGTTTTGTTATTGACGCTTCTATAATCGGTCGGGCCGGCCGCGCCCCTCAAAACGAATGGCAACAGGGCGCGGCTTTCTTCGAAGTTCGAACCTTATCGAGGAGCACGCCCCCCATGAACATTGCCGCCCGGTCACGTTCAAAATCCGCTTCACGCTTCCCCTCACGTTCTTCTTCACGCGCGTTAAGCACGACTGTCCGCAAGGGCCTGTTTGCGTTAGGACTCGCAAGCCTCACGGCCGCAACGGGATGCGCCTTCGCCCAACAATCCGACGATCACGACAGCGATGACCGCTACGGCGGCGGTGGCGGCGGTGGCCGTCAGGTCAAGGTGATGATCGTCAGCATGTTCGGTCCGGAAGGCCAAGTGTGGCTCGACAAGCTCGGGCCATGGCAGGCCATCAAGGTGCCGGGACTCTCGCCGGATTATCCTGAAGTCCATTGCAACCGCGACGATGTCTGTGTGATGACAACCGGCATGGGACACACGAACGCGGCCGCATCGATGATGGCGCTCGCGTTCTCGGAGCGCTTCGATTTGCGCCGCACGTACTTTCTGGTCGCGGGCATTGCCGGGATCGATCCGGCGCGCGGCACGCTCGGCTCGACCGCGTGGGCGAAATATCTGGTCGATTTCGGCATTCAATGGGAACTCGACGCGCGCGAGAAACCCGCCGACTGGCCGAGCGGTTTTCTCGGTATCAACACGAAGGGGCCCACCGAAAAGCCGCCGCTCGATTACCGCACCGAAGTGTTTGCCCTCAATGCATCGCTGACGGATGCCGCCTATGCCATCTCGCGCAACGTCACGCTCTCCGACAGCGACGACGCCAAGGTCGCGCGCGCCAAGTTCAACTACGCGCCGGCCAACCGTCCGCCGCACGTGATCCAGTGCGACACGCTCGCGGGCGATACCTGGTGGTCGGGTAAATACATCGGCGAGAGGGCACGCTACTGGACGCGCCTGCTGACCGATGGCAAAGGCATCTACTGCACGACGCAGCAGGAAGACAACGCGACATACGAGGCGCTCAAGCGCGCGGCCAGCATCAAGCGGGTCGATCTGTCACGCATTGCGGTTTTGCGCGCCGGTTCGGACTTCGACCGGCCGTACGAAGGACAAACCGCCTCCGACAACCTGTTGAACTATTCCGCGCAAGGCGGTTTCGTACCCGCAATTCAGAACTTGTATCTGACCGGTAACCCATTCGTGCAAGAAGTCGTTACACATTGGGGCGCTTGGCGTAAAGGCGTGCCGCAACACTAGTCGCGGGTGGTGCTCAAACGGCGTTGCAAACCTGTAACTGCATAATAGTAAATATTGCCACTTATGCCGCGACTCGGTAAAAACCGGATTCGCGGCATTTTTACTGATTTTTACCGCTTTCTCATCGTCTCAAAAATACTTGTGACCAGTGTCAACCGAACCGCCGGAAGCCACGTTCTTGGGGCATCGGCGATTAATCCTACAAAAAATCAGCCGTCCGTATTAAGCGCTCAATCCAAAAGAATGACAAAAACGGCGCGGTCAATATTACCGCTTTTTTAGGCGCGAAAAAGTTACCGATGCAAAGTGTTGTTTGCAACAAAATATTATTGAGATGCTCTTGCGTTCGCTTCAGAGTCTTCTTAGAATCCGTTTCACAGTGTCTGTTACAAGATGTAACGCACTGAAACAAAATCAGATGGACGTAGCCGGGCAGAGCTGAGTTCGGTGAGGCAAAAAAATATATCGGCACAAAGCCGGCGGGAAATCGGGGATTTACTGGAAGTTGCAACCATGAACGGTCGCGAAACGTTGGAATCGATCCGGGAAATCAACTTGTCGTACATCATGCTCGCGCAGCGTCTGTTGCGCGAGGACCGCGCCATCGGCATGTTCCGGCTCGGTCTTTCGGCGGAACTCGCCGATCTGTTGTCGGGCCTCACGCTCGCTCAGGTCGTCAAGCTCGCCCAGTCGGACAACCTGCTGTGCGCATTTCGCTTCAACGATCACTCGATGCTGTCGGCTTTGACGCAGCCCGCCAAGAACGCGGAAATTGCGCCGACGCACGCGGCAATCCTGCTGGCTGGCCAGCCGGCTGAACAGTTCGCTTAAGTAAAGACGGAGCGAGCCATGCTGAAGAAGAGCCTCACTGAAGATGCCCAGGAAGTGTTCCGCGCCATCGCGCTGATCGAGCTCGGTGCACGCATGCAAGTGCTCGAGAGCGAGCTGACGCTCTCGCGGGATCGCATGATTCGTTTGTATCGCGAAGTGAAGGGCGCGTCGCCGCCCAAGGGCATGCTGCCGTTCTCGGCCGATTGGTATATGACGTGGCTCGCGAACATCCACGCATCGCTGTTCTACAACACCTACACGTTCCTCAAGAACGAGGCCGGCTGCTCGCATCTCGACGCGCTGACCAAGGGGTATCGCCTGTATCTCGAGCACTGCAACCATAGCGGCGCCGAAGCGGTACTCGATCTCACCCGGGCCTGGACCCTTGTGCGCTTCTTCGACGCGGGCATGCTGCAGATGACCAAATGCTGCCGCTGCACCGGGAAGTTCGTCGCACACAAGCATGATTTGCAGAACAACGTGGTGTGCGGGGCCTGCCAGCCGCCGTCACGCGCGGGGAAGACCAAGAAAGCGGCGGCCGCTAAACAGGCCATTCAAGAAGCCGCGCTGGAGGCTGTGTCTGTCAAGAACGAAGTGCCAGCCGAGCTTGAAGAACTGGTACTCGACAACGTAGCGGCTTTGCAGCCGCAACGGGCTGGCCTGGTCGCACAGGCCGCTTAGGCGGTAGCGGCGCTGAACTGATCCTCCGGGGGCCGTCCGGAAGGACGGTGGACAATCAGCATGCCGCTACCGCTTTTTACTTTTCTGGTTCTCGTAGCTGATTTTCATCTCGATGCCGGCGCGCTGACTCCATGGTCATCGCGCCGTTCGTTTTTTTAGCTCGCCATTAAAATACTTCGATTGCATGCCTTGCCGCATGCGCTTTTCGAAGGGACGGGCTTTGTCATCCGCACAACAGGGATTTTTGCTGACGCGCCACTGGCGCGATACGCCGGCCGGCACGGAGGTCGAGTTCTGGCTCGCCACCGATGACGGCCCACGCAAAATCCGAATCGGCGCGCAGACGCCTGTTGCATTCATCCGCGCCGAAGATCGAGCGAAAGCGGAGCCGCTCGTCGCGAGCGTGCGCAATGCCGAACTGCGCGACTTGCAGCTCAAGGACTTTCGCCAAAAACCGGTATTCGGGCTGTACTGCGCACAGTATCGGCAACTGCTGGCGCTCGAAAAAACCCTCAAAAATGCGGGCATCGTTGTCTATGAGGCGGATATTCGGCCACCCGAGCGCTATCTCATGGAGCGCTTCATCACCGCGCCCGTGACCTTCGAAGGCGAAGCGCGCGACAGTTACATCTTCAGCGAACTCAAGCCTGCAACTTCGTATAGGCCAAACCTCAAGCTGGTTTCGCTCGATATTGAAACGAGCGTTCGCGGCGAACTCTATTCGATCGCGCTCGAAGGCTGCGGCGAGCGACAGGTCTATATGCTCGGCCCGGCCAATGGCGCCGATGCATCCGTCGACTTCGACCTCGACTACTGCGCAAGCCGCGCCGACATGCTGTGCCGCTTCAACGAGTGGATGGAGCGGCACGATCCGGATGCGATCATCGGCTGGAACGTGGTGCAGTTCGATCTGCGTGTGCTGCAGAAACACGCGGACGATTACGGCGTGCCGTTACGTCTCGGCCGCGATGGCAGCACGGTGGAATGGCGCGAGCACGGCATCAAGCGCAATCATTTCTTCGTTTCGATTGCGGGGCGGCTCGTGATCGACGGCATCGAGTCCTTGCGTTCGGCGACGTGGAATTTTCCGTCGTTCAGTCTCGAATATGTCGCGCAGTCGCTGCTCGGCGAAGGCAAGGCGATCGACACTCCCTATGCACGCATGGACGAAATCGAGCGGCGCTTTCAGGAAGACAAGCCGGCGCTCGCGCGTTACAACCTCGTCGATTGCGAACTCGTGACCAAGGTCTTCGACAAGACCGAACTGCTGCCGTTTCTGCTCGAACGCGCAACCGTTACGGGTTTGGCGGCGGATCGCAGTGGTGGATCGGTGGCGGCGTTCACGCATCTATACATGCCGCGCATGCATCGGCTGGGCTTTGTCGCACCCAATCTCGGCGATGTCCCCGAGGAAGCGAGTCCCGGCGGATTCGTCATGGACTCGCGGCCCGGTCTTTACGATTCCGTTCTTGTGCTCGACTACAAGAGCCTGTATCCGTCGATCATCCGCACGTTTCTGATCGATCCGGTCGGGCTCGCGGAAGGCATGCACGAGACCGATGAAGCCGCTACCGTGCCCGGTTTTCGCGGTGCGCGTTTCGCGCGCGAGAAGCATTGTCTGCCCGCTATCGTCGAGCAAGTGTGGGAAGGTCGCGAGGCGGCGAAGCGTCAACGTAACAAGCCGCTTTCGCAAGCGCTCAAGATCATCATGAATTCGTTCTACGGCGTGCTGGGTTCGAGCGGTTGCCGCTTCTTCGATCCGCGCCTTGCGTCATCCATCACCATGCGCGGACACGAAATCATGCACCGTACACGCGAACTGATCGAAGCGCGCGGCTATGGCGTGATTTACGGCGACACCGATTCCACCTTCGTGTGGCTGCGCCGTGCACGCGACGAAGCAGATGCTGCGCGTATCGGCCGCGCGCTCGTCGAGCATGTCAACGAATACTGGCAAGGTCATTTGCGCGAGACCTTCGGACTCGAAAGCGCGCTGGAGCTTCAGTACGAAACGCATTACCGGCGCTTTTTGATGCCGACCATTCGCGGCGCGGAAGAAGGCAGCAAGAAGCGTTACGCCGGTTTCACGGCGCGCGCGGACGGCAGCGAGGAGATCGTGTTCAAAGGTCTCGAAACGGTGCGCACGGACTGGACGCCGCTCGCGCAACGTTTCCAGCAAGAGCTTTACATGCGTATCTTCAAGGGCGAATCTTATGCGGACTATGTGCGCGATTACGTCGAACGCACGCGACGCGGGGAGCAGGACGAACTGCTCGTCTATCGCAAGCGCCTGCGCCGCAGCCTCGACGATTATCAGCGTAACGTTCCGCCGCATGTACGCGCCGCGCGCAGTGCCGACGAACACAACACGCGCCTCGGACGTCCGCTTCAATATCAGAACGGCGGCTGGATCAGCTATGTGATGACGCTCGCCGGTCCCGAGCCGGTGGAAGCGCGCCATGCGGCCATCGACTATGAACACTACGTGACGAAGCAGCTACAGCCGATTGCCGACGGCATCCTGCCCTTCCTGCGCGAAGACTTCGATACTTTGATGTCGGGGCAAGGCGCGCTGTTTTAGCCGGTTCATGCGGGCGCGTTCCTTGCTGCCGTATCTCCCCGAAGTCCGGCAAGAGAACGACGGACCGCGCCGCGTTTAACCGCTCTCAAGGCGCCTTCCTCCCTCAACTTCCGGGATGGTTGCATATGTCGACTGCATCAAGCGAAATCAGCCGCTCGCAATTGCGTAACCGCATTACTGGCGATCTCTGGCAGGCAATCTGGAAATTTCGCGTACAGACGCTCGTCGCGGTGACGTTGATGATCGCGTCGCGCCTCGCTGTGGTGTCCGTGCCGCTGATGCTGAAGCACGTCATCGACGAGTTCAGCCGGCCCACGGCGAACCTCGTGTTTCCGGTGTTCGTGATCCTCACTTACGTGCTGATGCGTTATCTCGGCGACGTGCTGAACGAAGCACGCGACGTGGTGTTCAGCATCGTCACGCAACGCACGGTGGCGTCATTCACGGAGCGTACGTTCGCGCATCTGCATAACATGGGTGCGCGTTTTCATGCGCAACGCGAAACCGGTGGCGTGGTGCGCGACGTGCAGAAGGGCGCGGACGGGATTGGCTTCTTGCTGGGCGTGGCGATCTTCACCATCGTGCCGACACTGATCGAAATCGGCACCGTCGTGGCGATCATGGTGAGCCAGTATGCATCGACTTTTTTGCTGGCGATTGGCGTGACCTTCGTGTGCTATGCGGTCTATACGTTCATCTTCACGCGCTATCGCATGCGCTTTCAGCGCGCGGTCAATCGGCTCGAAGCAAAGTCCGACAGCCGTCTCGTCGATAGCCTGCTCAACTACGAAACGGTCAAGCTCTTCGCAAGCGAAGAGGTCGAACGCGGCCGGCTTTCGAGCGTGCTCGAACAATGGGTGCATGCACGCACCGCGAATCAACGCGCGTTGACCATTCTGCATGTCGGGCAAAGCACGATCATCGCGGTGGGCATTGCGGCGGTCATGCTGCTTGCCGCGCAACACGTGGTTTCGGGAACGATGAGCGTCGGCGATCTCGTGCTGGTGAACGCGTACATCGTGCAGGTGTGCTCGCCGCTGAACACGCTCGGTTTCGTGTTTCGCGAGACCAACGATGCAATCGTGAACGTCGAACGCATGTTCGAGATTCTGCTTGCGCGCGGACGGCGTGGCGAGGATATCGACGAACAGGACGCGAAGCCGCTCGTGGTGAGCGCGGGCGAGATCGAGTTCCAGCACGTGGATTTCGGCTACGATCCGGCGCGGCAGATCCTGCGCGATATCGACTTTCGCGCACACCCGGGCAAGAAACTCGCGGTGGTGGGCGGCAGCGGGTCGGGCAAGTCCACGTTGATGAAACTACTCTTCAGGCTTTATCAGCCGACGGCCGGTGTGATCACCATCGACGGACAGAATCTCGGCGAGATCACGCAGAAGAGTCTGCGTGAAGCCATTGGCATCGTGCCGCAGGATACGGTGCTCTTCAACGATACGATCGCCTACAACATCGCGTATGGCCGCCCATCGGCGACGCGTGCCGATGTCGTGCGTGCGGCACGCGCGGCGCAACTCGACGGCTTCATCGAACGCTTGCCCGATCACTACGAGACGCGTGTCGGCGAACGCGGTGTACGGCTGTCGGGCGGCGAGCGGCAGCGTATTGCAATTGCGCGCGCCATTCTGAAGGACCCGCGCATCATCGTATTCGATGAAGCCACGTCCGCGCTCGATACTCGTTCGGAACGCGCAATTCAGAGCGAACTGGACCGGCTCGCGCAAGGGCGCACCTCGATAGTGATCGCGCATCGGCTCTCGACCGTGGTCAATGCAGACTGGATTCTCGTGATGGAGCACGGGCGAATCGTTGAGCAGGGGCAGCATGCTGAATTGATCGAACGCGCGGGCGTCTATGCACGCATGTGGTCGCTGCAATCGCAGCAAGGCGAACTCGCGCACGCGCAACGCAAAGTATCGTCGCAACCGGTGGGACTCGGCTCGTTGATCGCGGGCGTGGTGGATGGACTGCACGAAGAGATCATCGAGCACGGCGTGCATCTCTTCACGGTGACGACAGAGCCGGATCTTCGCGTGACGGGCGATCCCGGCGTGCTGCAGTTCGTGATCGCCGATCTGTGCCGCACGGAAGTTCGCGCGGCAACGCGCGGCGCGCGTGTCGAACTGCGAGTGGAGCGCGAAGACAATCAGGTGCGCTTGTGCGTGCTCGGCCCGGGCAATAAGCCCGCGCCGCTGACCGAGGAACAGGCGGCGCGGCTCGAAGAGGCGCTTACCAGCACGGGCGGCAGTTTCACGGTGAATTACGTCGATGGCCATCTCGCGTATGTCGCCGTCATGCCGTTGCGGCCTGTCGTCGAGGCCGACGATGCATCGACATTGGCCGAGCCGAAAGCGACCGTTGCCGACGCGCTCAACGGCCTTTCGATCATGGTGCTCGACGATCAGGAAGATGCGCGCGAAGCGCTCGAAGCGGTTCTGGAAACGGCTGGTGCGCAGGTGCGGTTGGCCGCGTCGGGAACGGAAGCGCTCGACTGGCTTGAGGTGACGCCTGCCGAGGCGTGGCCGAATGCGTTTCTATGCGACATCGTGCTTGGCGAGGAAGACGGCTATCAAGTGCTGCGTCAAGTGCGCGAACTCGAAGCGTCGCGGCGGGTGTCGCTGGATCGGCGCATGCCGGCAATCGCATTGACGGGACATACGCAGACGGATGACCGCTTGCGCGCGCAGCTTGCGGGCTTCCAGTTGCACATGACGAAGCCCGTGCCTGCGGAAAAGCTTATTGAAGCGATTCTGCAAGTCGCCGCGCGGCTGGAGCGCGCGGGGCGTTGAGCGCGTTGGCGCGCGTCAGGCACGCTTCGATCGCGTCGTGAGCCCGAGCGCTCTGACATAGCCCGCGGCGTCTGGGCGATGAGACGCGATTGCACGAGGGTCGTCGGCCATGCTGGCCGCGCCGATCGGTTCATGGATCGTCGTCGTCGTCCTTAAAGCAGGCTAGCGCCGCTCTTTCATGGGCGCGTGCGTCGTCGTGCTTCTTTATGTCACGCTGCAAGGCGGACATGGCGGAACGGACGTTCGCCTCGGCGCGCAGCAACAAGGCTTGCGCCTGCAAGACCGACGCGTTCAGCGCCGCTGCCTGAAGCCGATGCGCGTGTAAAGCGCCTCGCCATGTCGCAGCACCGCCATGCTCGTGCGAGCACAAGGCGAGTAGGCGCGGCAGTTGTGCGGCATGGTTGCGCAGCAGTTCCGTGCGACGGGCTACTTCGTCTCGTGCCTCGCATGCGGCCTGTCGCGCCTGCGCGAGCGTTGCCTCGCCGCGCCGCACCCGCAGCCCGCGTACGCGCGCAAGCACCGCCCAGCGACGCAGATCTCCGGCGCGGCCCGTCACGTGGATGTGTCGGCGCCTTCGCCGAGCGCCTGCAATGCCGCGATTGTCTTATCGAAAGCGACGTGGCTGTCATGACGCTGCCGAAGGAAGGCCGTAATGGCCGGATGACGGTCGATGGCCCGGTCGCTCGCGGCATCGCTGCCGCGCCGGTATTCGCCTATCTGGAGCAGCAGCTCGACGTCCCGATACCGCGCGAGCCACTTACGCACGCGCTGGGCGCATGCGCGATGCGACTCCCCGGCGACCCGCGTCATGAGCCGGCTCTTGCTCTGCAAGATATCGATGGCGGGATAGTGTCCCGCGGCGCCTAAACGCGACGAGAGCTGGATATGACCGTCGAGCAGCGATCGCGCTTCTTCCACGATGGGATCGGCGAGATCTTCGTCCTCGGCAAGCACGGTAAAAAACGCAGTGACGCTGCCACGACCGAGCAGGCCGCCCATTTCGACGATTCTCGGCAGTTCCGCGAACACGCGTGGCGGATAGCCCCGCCGCACGGGCGGTTCGCCCACGGCGAGGCCGACTTCGCGCAGAGCGCGCGCGTAGCGCGTCAGCGAGTCGAAGAGCAGCAGGACGTGGCGACCTTGAGAACGCAGCGCTGCCGCGATCTCGCAGGCTAGCCGCGACGCGCGGATACGTTCGGCCGCTGGACGATCCGATGTCGACGCGACGACGACAATCCGCTCGCGTTCATGCAGATGGTCATGCACGAACTCATTGACCTCACGCCCACGCTCCCCGACGAGCGCGATCACGATGGCATCGGCTTGTGCGCCGTTCGCGATCATGCCGAGCAGCGTGCTCTTTCCGCCGCCCGCGGTTGCGAAAATGCCGACACGCTGTCCAACCCCGCAAGTGAGCAATCCGTCTATCGCCCTGACGCCGGTAACGAAGGGTTGCGCGATCAACGGGCGGTCGAGCGGATTGATCGCGGTCGTTGCGTCGAAGCGCGCGCTCGCATGGGCAAGCGGCGCGGGCGGCCCGCCATCGAGCGGCTTGCCGAGGCCATCGAGAATGCGCCCTTGCAAGCGCGTTGCATCTAGCCGATTCCAGTCGAGCCCGCATCCCTCCACGCGCGTGATGTCGGAGAGTCCCGCGAGTCCGGATAGCGGCATGACGAGTGCGCCGTCCGGAGCAAAACCGACTACTTCGCCTGTTTGCTCCTCGAGTGTGTCGGGCCGCACGAGTCGCACACGTTCGCCGATTCGCAGCGACGCGCCCACCACGCGGACGATCACGCCACGCGCCTCCACCACGCGGCCGTGAAGCGTCGGTCTGGCCATCAAGCTGCCGACCGGCTTTGCGTCTTCATCAGTCGTCTTGCGCATTATGGCCTCGTGAAGGTAACCGAAGCGTTGATGCGGTAGACGTCGCGCGGAATCTCGTCTATGGCGAGCACATCCATGCGGATGCCGATCGCTCCCAGCACCTGCGCTAAATGCGGCCGTAGAATCGCCGATGTGAGCAGCAGCCTCACGGGCGTGGCCGCACCGCTCAAAACGCGGCGCAACGTATCCAACTGCATGAAATCGAGCGGGCAATATGGCTCGCCGTCCGAGCCGTGGCGAATGCTGGCTTCGAGCTCGTTCTCCCACTCGGCTTCGAGCACGCCGCCGCGAATCTCCCAGGTATCGAGGTTCGCATGGGTACGCGCGATTTGATGGCCGAGTTCGATACGGCTTTCGCGCACCATGCGTTCGAGCGTTTGTTCGTTTGCGGACACGCGCAGAATGGCTTCGAGGATGCCACGCAGATTGCGGATCGACACGCGTTGCTGCAGCAACTGCCGCAGCACGGCCGCGAGCCGGGCTGTCGTGATCCGTTGTTCGATCTGCGCGACGAGTTCGCGAAACTCGAGGCTCAGACGATTGAGCAGAAAGCGCACCTCTTGCGTGCCGATCAGGCGCGGTGCGCACCGCTCGAATATTTCGATGAGGTGTTGAGCAAGGACGTCGTCGGGCGTGGCGGTATTCAGAACGGAGGCATCGAGCGACGCGGCGGCGCCGGCCGCGATCCACACTGACTTCTCGAATCCCGGTCGATACCCCGACGGGCCTTCGGCCGGCACATCCGCCGGGCGTCCGCTCGCCAGGACGTGCTGGGGCATGAGCGTGCCGCTCGCGAACGGTACATCGTCGACATCGATGATGTAGCGCTCGGCGGCGAGCCGCTCGTCGATCACGACGGCAAGGCCGGGAAAGGGCAGGCCGAAGCGCGTGTTGAGATGATGGCGCAGCGTGCCGAGCACGCGGTTGAACGCATCGCGCGGCACGGCTTTGAAGGCATCGTTGCCAAGTCGAAGGCGCAGCACGGTGCTCGTTCCAACCTCGGCCTCGTCGAGCAAATGGGGCATGTACCGGCTGCCGTCGCGCGCAAGCGCGGGCATGGGAGCGCGTGCCTCGTCGCGCGCCCGTTGCGCCGCGCGCATGAGCACGAAGCCAAGTCCTCCGAGCAGCGCGGCCAGCAGCGCAAACTGCGCATGCGGAAAGCCGGGAATGAGCGCCAGTGCCGCGCAGCACGCGCCCGCCATGACGAGTGCGTGAGGCCGAAGCGTCAATTGCTCGTAAAGGTCCGTGCCGAGATTGGTGGCGCCGCTCGCGGGCGATACTCTCGTGACGAGCAGACCGGCCGCGATCGACACGACGAGCGATGGTATCTGCGAAACGAGGCCATCCCCGATAGTCAGGATCGTATAGACCTGCAAGGCGTCGCCAAACGGCATGCCGCGCTGCCCGATGCCAACCGCGAGCCCGCCCACGATATTCACGAGCGCGATCACGAAACTTGCAATGGTGTCGCCCTTGACGAACTTCATGGCGCCGTCGAGCGATCCGTAGAAATAGGTCTCGCGTTCGAGTCCGGCGCGCAGCAGCGCTGCCTGCTCGGCGGTGATGAGCCCGCTTCGCGAATCGGCGTCGATACTCATCTGGCGTCCTGGAATGCCATCCAGCGTGAAGCGCGCCGCGACTTCCGCGATGCGGTCCGCACCCTTCGCGACCACGATGAACTGAATCGCACAGAGCACCAGGAAGACGACGATGCCGACTGCGACGTTGCCGCCCGCGACCAGCTCGCCGAAAGCCTGGATGATTCGCCCGGCGTGCGCCTGGAGCAGGATCATCTTGGTGGATGCGATGGCCAGCGCGAGACGCAGCAGCGTGGTCATGAGCAGAAGCGCGGGAAAGCCCGGAAGATCCGCCGCGCGCGACACGTAGATCGTGGAGAACAGCATGACGAAACCCGCGCAAAAGCTCATGCCGATGAACAGATCGAGCAGGAACGGCGGGATGGGCAGAATCAGCAACGCCAGCACGCTGATGAAACCCGCGGCTGCCGCGATGTGTGCGTGGCGCGCGATCTGGCGGGGCAAGCTGACAAAGAGAGGAACGGATGGGCGGTTCATGATTCCGGATTCGGGGTTTAACGGTTCAGATCGCGATGAAGCGCGCGTCGCCGGCCTTTGACGTAGGGGTCGCCGTGTTCGTCGCGGTATTCGCGTTTGAGTTCTTCCTTGTCCATGCGCAAACGGCGCTTCCTCAGCACGTGCTGCATGGCATAGTCGGCTACCGCGGGCGCGGCCTGCGAGAGCGCAACCAGCGCGAGCAGACGGGAATGGCTGAGAGACGCGAGCGCAAGCTGGGATAGCGGATCGAGCGAATACGCCGGCTCGATCTGCACGAGCCATTCTGCCGTCACACGCCAGGCCACGAAGATGAGCACGGCGAACTGGAACAGCATCAGTACGGTCTCGAACGCGACCTTCAGGCCGAACAGATTCTTCAGCCCTTCCACCGGGTTCAGACGCTTGAGATCGGGCGCAATCCGCCTGAACGACACGAGTCCACGCGTTTGAACGAGTTCAGGTATGACGTTGGCAAGCATGCCGGCACCGAGCATGATCAGCGCTCCCTTGCCCGGTTCGAGCAGCGCATTCAATACGGCCTTGAACTGCCACGCGAACGACCGGCTGGCGTCCAGTCCCGACACGGCGTCGATCATGTGGACGAAACTGGAGAACGTGTGTGGCGCTTCGAATGCCAGCAGCAGCGACCACAGCGCGGCGCTCATCGCGGTGCTCAAATGGGCGCTCTTCGCAATGTCGCCGTCGGTTCGGGCGCGCAGCAGCCGGCGAGGCGTGGGCTTTTCGGTTTTGTCGCTCATATCGACCGGTGCCTCCTATTCGAGATTCAGCGAGACGGCGAAGATGCGCGCGAGTCGATCGAGGATCGCTGGAACGCACGCCATCAGCGCGAAGGAGAGCACCATTGCCTTGAACGTACGCGCAGTGGAAAACGGATTGAGACGCTTTGCATGCCGCGACGCGAGTCCGAGCGAAACGTCGGTGAGCAGCATCAAGGCGAGTAACGGGGCCGAAAGCTGCAAGCCCTGCGCTAAAGACTGCGGCAAACGCGTTTCCGAGAACATGGTGAGGAGGCGCGCGAATCCACCGGGATACGGACCGCCCGGTGGCCAGATCGACCACGCGTCGGCGAAGACTCCGCACAGTGCGACAAGACCGTGGCCCGTAAAGAGCGTGAACGCCGCGAATTGAGTGAAAAGCGTTTGAAACGCGGCGGATTCTTGCTGAAAGTTCGGGTCATAGACCGCGCCCACGCTATAGCCGCCTTGTTGATCCAGGAGAGCGCCGGCCGTGGAGGCCGCATGAAAGACGACGCCGAAACCGAGTCCTAGCAAAAGACCGATGCCAGCTTCCATGACGCTTGCCGCAAGCGGTTCGTGCGGCAATCCCGCTTGCGCGGGCAGCACCGCGAACATCAGCACGAGCGGAGCACGCAGTGTCACACCGAGCGCTCCGTCGTTACCAAACGGAATCAGGGCGAGCGCCACGGCTGGACGAATCATGCAGAATGCGAAGCCGCTCAATTGATCGAGGATGTTCATGGTCAATGCGTGCGGCCCGAGGCGATCATCGTGAAGATATGGCTCAAAAGACGCGCGACTTCCCGGTTCGCCCACGGCGCCGTCACGATCAGCACGAGTCCGACGCACACGATCTTTGCACCGTACGGCAGACTTTGATCTTGGATCTGCGTGACCGATTGCAACAGACCGAGCAAAAGACCGACCGCGGTCGCGACGGCGAGCATTGGCAACGAAAGCCAGAACACGAGCAACAGCGCGTCGGTTGCGAGCGAGGTAAGGGAAGGAAGCGAATTCACTTGGCGTAACCGAGAATGAGTGCATGCATGAGTCTGGGAATGCCGGAGGCAGCCACCAGCACGAAGAGCTTGAGTGGAATGGAGACGGTGCTCGGCGACAGCATCATCATGCCCATGGCGGTCAGCACGTTCGCGACCACCAGATCGATGACTAAAAAGGCGATATAGAGCAGGAAGCCCGCTTCGAAGCCGCTCGAAATCTCGCTGATCAGAAACGCCGGAACGAGCAGCGTGAAGTCGCTTTCTTGCGCGTCGCGAGCGGGATCGGTGCGCTTTGCTGCGTCGAGCAGGAACGCACGTTCTGCCGGGCGCGAGTGCGCCAGCATGAATTCCCCGAGCGGTCCACGAACGGCGTCGATCATCTGCGGGAGGGGCGGCAATTGCCCGCTTTCGACGCGCTCGTCGAGGGAGAGCGCGTCGCCGATAGCGTGCAGGGTAGGCGCCATCACGACCAGTGTTGCCGCGAGCGCGAGACCGGATATCGCCAGGTTGCCGGGCGCTTGCTGCACTCCGAGCGCGGAGCGCAACAGCGTAAGGACGATGCTGAACTTCGTGAACGAGGTGCACATGATGACGACGAGCGGCGCCACGCTCAGTAGAAAGAAGACGCCGACGAGCTGCAGTTGCCCGGTTTGCGCTCCGATCATGACGCGACATCCGGATGGGCGGATTGCAGCACGCTCGTGATCCGCACGGCCAGCACATCGTCTATGTTCACCAGTTCTCCCTTGGCGAAGGGCAATCCCTGGCACAACAGCGTGACCGAGCGCTCGCGCACCGAAAGCTGCAGCGACACCAGCGAACCCTGTCGCAAGCGGCTGAGTTCGTATAAGGACAGGCGCATCGAGCCGATCACGGCGTCGAAGGGAAAGGTGAGGGCTTCGACCGGAATGAATTCGCTGGTCAGTTCGGATGGCTGATTGTCTTCGTTGAGAATGGGGCGATCTAGCACGATCTGATCTCCAAGAGTTTTCAAGAGAATGCGCTGCGTGCCGTTGCGAAGGGGCAAGCGCAGGTATTGAACCGATTTGTCGAGCACCAGCGCGTCACCGGCGCGAATGCGCCGCAAACGCAAGAGCGTGAGCGTTGGCCCGGCGACGCAGACCGGAATGCTGACGACGATCTGGCGCGCAAGCGCGCTCGAATTGCACTGCGGATCAGGCTGGCGCCGCAGCCAGCGATCCACCGCCTCGCAGTGAAATGACAGGCTCGCCGTGCGTCCGCTTTGGACGTGCGTAAGCGCGAGGCCATAGGCGCCCGGCGCGGGCGACGCGTCATAGGAAACGCCGGTTACATCGAGCGCGAAGCCGAATGCGCCTTCCAGCGCGCAAAGCCAGTCCTCGCACGCGTCGGCAATCAGCTTGTAGGCGAGCTTCCCTGTCTTTTCCAGACTCTGGCGCGAAAGTTCGGGGATAAGCGCCCGCGCATCCAGATCGAGTACCAGCGGCTGACCGCAGGCCATGCCGTGCAGCCGCAGCGGATAGTGCGAGCGACACGGCTCGAACGCGAGCGTGTAGCGCCGATGGCCTACGCTCACTGGCACGTCGGAGCCGAAATGCAAGGCAGCGATGTTCTGCCGCTCCGCCTGTTCACGTGTGAGCCGTTCGAGGCCGACGAACGGATTCATATCGCGGCGCCCCCGTTCGTGGCATTGCACGCGATCCAGCCGGCCGGCGCGGCATCGCGGGAAAGGACGTCGAGCGTGTCGCGCAGTCCTTGCTCGATGACCTCGAATTGCCTGAGAAGACGGTCGTCCAGGCGCGTGTATTCGTCGAGCACGGCGGCGATCGCATCGCGGATGCCGCGTTCGAGTGCGGCGAGCTGCTGCCGCAAGCTGCCATCGATTACGCCGATATCGGTTTCGACCACGCACGAACGCGGCGGCAGATCGGCGTCGCCAAGAACGGTGATGAGCGTCAGGCCCAGCTCGTCTTCCATCGCGCTGACTGCTTGCCTGGCTTCCTCGTAATCGCATGCCGAGACGCGCACGGAGAGCGGCCGTTGCCCAGGCGCCGCTTGCAGACTGCGGCGAAGTTGATTCGGAAAGATCGCGCCGGCAGGCATGTCGCCGACGACGTCGCGTACGGCCTCGACGACGATCTTCACGAGGCGATCGTTCAAGCCACGAAGCGCAAAGGCGGCCGCGGCGGCCGGCATGGCGAGGTCATGCACCGCCGCCGCGCGGCCCGCGATGAAACCGCGTGCGAGCGCCTGCCGTCTGACACGCCGGGCGCGTTGCGCGAGGTCGGCTGCCTCTTGCCTCGCGCGTTGGGCATTCACGCGCTGCAGCGCGGGCAGGTCTTGCAGCAAGGCGAGATCGTTGGCGCAAATATAGCCGTCCGATTCGACCCGCCAGTCGGAAACTCGCCAGATCAGCATGGCCGCCTCTCTGTGTCGAGGAGTTGCAGTGCATCGCCGATCAATTCGAGCGCCGCTCGCGCCGACACGAAAGGCAGGCGCCATTGCGCCGCGGCCGTGGCGTACTCGCACGGCAGGCGCACTTTCATCCACAGCCGTTGTGCGTGGCCGCTCGTCGCCCGCAGTGCGAGCGCGATCCCGGCTATGCACAGGCTGCGCCGGTTGAAGAAGTCGACAGGGGAGTCGAGCCTCAGGTCGGGCTGCTGTCCGCGCCGATGGCACTGGAGCCGCGCGAGCGGCGGCAAGCCCACCGCGCCCGAGAACTGCGTGTGCGCGGCGGCGCTCACGAGAAGGCGCAGCGAGCGCGCGCACGCCAGCGCGGCGCACAGGCGCAAGAGTCGTCCGCACGCCGGGCGCGCGAGCGGCGCGGCGAACCACGGCAATTGCTTGGCGCCGGCCTCGGCGAGCGTCGGAAAGCGCGCGAAAAGATGCAAGGCGGCTGCGGCGCGGGCGCGCTCGCTGCGTGCGGGCGTGGCTCGTCCGCACCAGCTGTGATGCGCCCAGCCTGCGACGTCGAGAATGGGTAGGGATTTCATGTGCGGTCTTTGCGAGAATGGGAGGAGTCGTTGGCGGCTGCGCCCGGCTTCGGCTTCGCCGGCACGGCCTGGCGGGTCCGCCGCCTGAAAAACGTCACACCGGGTATGCGTATCCGCGGCAATGCGCGAATGCCCGAATCCCACACCCAGACGGCCAGGATCAACAGCAGCGCCATGACGGTCAGAACGATGAGGACACGCTCGACCTTGCGCTGATCGGCAAGCGGTGGCGGACAGTGGCCCGTCTGCGCGCACAGATCGATTTGCGTGACGACCGGCATGACGGGAACGAGCGTCACGTAGACCTTGTCTTGCGTGAGCCCCTGCACCGCGCCGGCGACGAGCGCGCGGATCTTCTCGCGCATGGGCTCGAGATTCGCGTCGCTGCGATATCGCACCATGACAGACGCGCTCGGCAGCATCGGGGGGCCGAGTAGCGGATCTCGCTGCGGATCGACGATATGCACCCGCGCCACCAGCACGCCGTCGATCGTTTCGAGCGTGGCGGCCAATTCTTCGGTGAGACCATAGACGTAGCGCACGTGGTCTTCTTCGGGGCTCGAGATCAATCCCTGGCGGCTGAAGAGTTCACCGAGATTGGCATGACTGGCGTGGGGCAAGGCATACGCGCCGGTCAGCTCGGTCGCGGTGACGGCTTCGTCTTCATCGACGGATACGGTCCACGTCTTGTCGGCGTTGCGCTCCTTCGAGCTCTCGACACCGTGTTGACTGAGGACCGCGACGATGCGGTTGGCCTGGTCCTCGTCCAGCCCCTCGTATAACGAGGTCTTGCATGCGCCGAGCAGGACGAGCGGCAGAAGAATGAGCGCGCGACGCATTACGTTCTCTGAGTGATGGATTGGATGGCGCTGCCTACGCTCTGGGCAAGATGCGACAGCGTAATCAGCGTGACCGAGTAATCGCTGACGGCGGCTTGCAGCGTGAGCATCTCGCCTGTCGTAAGCGGCCGTCGGCGGGTGGGATCGAGCAACGCGCCGAGGGGCGCGGCCGCTCCTTGCAAGGCGAACTGAGCTTGCTCGGCAAGGCGCGTGATCCCTTCGCCTCCCGTGCCGGCATCCAGTTGCGCCGGTGTGGCGGCGATCGCTGGCGGCGTCGCGTCGACCTGAAAAGATTGGATGGCAACTGCTTGCGAAAGCATCATCGTGAATATTCTTGGTTGGACAGGAAAATCCGGCGCGCGGGAGCCCCCGCATTGGAGGCCCCGCCGGTGTGTGCGTTGGCTTACTTCGTGTTCTGCGCGACGGATTTGTGTGTTTCCGCCAGGCTGCTCAAGATGGACGTCCCTTGTTGCAATGAAGACGTGTACTCGCCGACCTTCTTCTGCATGTCGAGCATGCTGGCGCTGCCCACGCCTCCGGCTCCGCCTTGCCCTCCTTGACCGTTTTGGCCGCCTTGCGCGCTCTGCGCGCTAGCGTCTTGCTCCGATTGATTGATCGACTGGGCCTGCTGTTGCAGGTTTCGCTTGACGGCGTCCGCCACGCTTCCGAGCGACAGCGTGCCGTCGGGTGCGATCATGCTGCCGCCCTGGGCGCCGCCCATGCCATAACCGAACATGGCAGGGGTGTAACCGATATTTGCCGCTTGCATCGACATATTCTGCTTTCCTATATAAGTGATGGCGCGCTAAAAGGATCGTGCAGACTCCATGAACCTTCGTGCGGCGCGCCGACGCGCGAAGGGCAGCGCACCGGTAAGGGGCTGTCGGGTGCGGGTCCGGCGGCGTGAGCCGCTAGCAGGACTTGCCGAAACTCGTGCGTTGTGCAATCAGGACATAGATGCTTCCGTCATCGCGAATCACCGATGCGCCGCATGGGTCGATTCGCTCGATCCGTCCTATCGACAGATGCGCTCCCGCGAAATATCGGGCTCCTTGCTGGTCGGCGAGCCACGCGGCGTGCGGAGAATTCAGCAGATTCAATCCGAGCGCTTCGAGCGGAACACGCACGGGGCCGCTGTTGTTCTCGTGACCGTCGAAGCGCAACGCCTCTAATCCATCCACCTGTCCTTGCGCGAGCCGGTCGACCCGCGCGTAGTCCCATGACTCGGGTTGCAGATAGGCGTCCGCTGCGGGAAGTGTCGCGACGAACACGCCGGGCCGTTCGCCTGCACGCAAACGGACGCCGCGGTAGTACTTGTCGAGAAAATCGCTCAGTTGCTCCCGCATGCTGTCGATCACGGCGACGCGCACACGCACCGCGCCGCCGCGTGCGCGCGCGACGAGGGAAACGGCGCCAAGGTCGGCGGCGGTCTGTACGTAACCCTCGTAAACACGTGCGCCCGTTGTCTGATCCGTGCGCTGGCGAACGTTGCGAAAGGCGGGCTCGTCCAGAGGCGACGACCGTTTTTCTGAAGGTCTCGGAACAAGGTTATTCAGGCTGTACAGCAACGCGCATCCGAGCGGCACGACCGCTATCGCAAGCCATTGATAGCGAGGTATGCGCGCACACTTCCTTCGCAGCCACGTAAATGGCGCGTGAGCAAGGAGCCATGCAGATTCCGCGCTTTTCATGGCCTGCTCTGTCGGCGGGGCGCCGTTGCTGAACTGCAAGGCCGTCTCTCCCAGCCGGAATGTGGCACCGTGGCGCAACTGCGTTCGTGCGCCGACTTTGAGCGCTTGCCCGAATACCGCGATGTCGGCGTGAGCGGCATGCAGTTCGAGCCTGTTGCCGTGCAGTCGAACGCTCGCGTGATGTGGCGCGATGCCGGTATCCAAAAGGATCAGGTCGGCGTCGGCCGCGCTGCCGATTTGCAAGTCGCGGTCCGCCGTTAGGGCGATGCTCGCGCCCGCATGCAGCCCGGAGGCGACGAAGAGTCGTGCGTCGGTCATTGCTTGCTCCCTTGCGATGCATGCGCGGCATTGCGTGGAGCGGCAAGCTGACTGGCCGGCAGTGGTGGCAACGGAGGAAACGCCGCATCGGGCAAGGGCGGCCGCGGATAGTCCTTTCCGGTGATCGCCGAGAGAGCGGGCACATCGTCGACGGAGAGTTCGGCCGGCGCCGCGGCGTCCGCTTTCAGCCGCTTCAATCGCGGTGTGATGAGGACGAGCCGCTCGGTGCGATCGAAAGATGTCTGCTCATCGCCGAAAAGCGTCCCGATGATCGGAATGTCGCCCAGGATAGGGACTTTCGACCCGCTCGTTTGCGTATGCTCGTATTCGTAGCCGCCGATCAGCAGGCTCTCGCCATCGCCCACTATGGCCTGAGTGATGATCGAGTTACTGTTGACGCGCGGTATGCCGTCAACCGACGCGTCGCCGTCGAAGGAGCCATCCTCGATCTGCACGCTGAGACGAATCCTGCTGTGCTCGCCGCCGCCTTGCTCGACAGTAGGCGTAACCTTGAGCGTGAGTCCCGTGTCGACATTGAATAGATTGGCATCCTGATTACCTGCCACGCGAACATAGATGGAATTGTGCGACGACAGGACTGCCTCGGCGTTATTGAGCGTTAGCACGCGAGGACGAGACAGGATGCGCGCGCGACCGGTTTTCTCGAGCGCGTGGATCTGCTCGTAGAGGAAGTGCGCGGAATTGCCGATCAACGTCGTCAGCGTGAGTCCCGCATCGACGCCGAGGGCGACGGACGACGCTCCCGGCAGGGCAGGCGCTACGGAACCACGCGTGTTTGACTGGCGGCTGGATGAAGCCCCAGCGCCCCAGCGGACGCCGAGTTCCCTGGCGGCATCGCTCGACACATCCATCACGAGAGCCGAGATTTCCACGAGATCCTGCGGCCGGTCGAGCATGGAGATGGCCTTCTCGTAGGCGGGCATCATCGCCGGTACGTCGTACACCACGACCGAGTTCGTGCGCGGGTCCGCGACGATGTTGCGCCTTGCCGGCGTCACGGCGGATTGGGGAAGTTCCGCCGGACTGTCATCCACCGAGGCATCTTGTGCGGTTTCCGTGAACCCGGGCACGCTCGGTAAAGGCGGAATCCCCTTGACCGTGCCGTGCAGGCTATCCGGGCGTCCGCGAGTGTTCGTCGCCGCCGGTCTCGCCACGCTCGTGTTTCCCATCAGCGTCCGGAGCAATGAAGCCACGCCCGCGATGATCTGCTGACGATTCCCCGAGGTATAGGTGATGTCCTGTGCCTGGGTATAACGCAGCGGAAACACGCGTATCTGTGTTTGTTCGAGCGTCTGCGGCGGCGGCGGCAATTGCTCCTGGGCTTTGACGATCGCATTGGCCACGGCATCGACGTATCGGGACGGCCCGGTGACTTTCACGCTGTCGCCCGAGAAATGCAGAGGAAGATGCGGATCATCGAGATCGAGGCTGCGCAGCAGGGCGCTCACCGCGTCCCCCGACAGCGGCGCGAACCCGATCGTGCGGCTTTGCACGTCTTCGGTGGTGGAGATGTGGATCGTCTGGCCGTCGAAAAACCAGACGAGCCCCCACGCTTCGACCAGCGTGCGAAAAACCGAGGAAGGCGATTGCTCGAACACGCCGTTTACGTTGCCGCGCACCGTGCGTGCAATCTCCAGACGCAGACCGCCCGCGCGCCCCACGTCGTTGAGCACATCCGCAAGCCGCGAATTGCGCGCGACGTAGCGCATCGGCGCGCCTTGCCATGCAGGCTGGGCCGCATTCGCGAGCGGGTTTTGCAACACAAGACATAAATAAACGAGATGACGTGCGGCCTTGCCCGTCCGGTTGCCGCAAGTCATCGGCCGGTTTTGTGTCTTGCGCCAGTTCGTGGTCATTCAAAGTCCTATGCCGGAATATCAGGTTGCGTTATGACGAGACTTTAAATGCGCGACGAACGATTAAGGTCCTATAGATGTACTACATATTGGCTTCGGAAAAGAGGCAGTATTCCCATCGCAGGTGTGTGCTTTGCGTTTCTCAGGAAATTAAAAAGAGGTTGGGAATACATGAACTACGAAAAATATGAATATCGAGACAGAAGATCGAAGCCTTTGTTAAATGCCAAGTGCACATCATCTTGCAGCAGATCGTGGCATGTGCCCGGGTAAGCGCCGCCCATGGTTACAAACCGGTATTGCGATTTCAGTATGAAGCTTGTCACGCCGCGTCAGCGGTCTATTCGGATCAACGGTTTCGCGACCTGCATACGCCTTGAGGAGGTCTATTGGGCAATCATCGAACTGCTGGCGCGTCAGGAATGCGTGACGGTGGGAAGACTACTTTCGAGATGGGCGATGGAAATGGATCTTGGGTTCGACACGGTTAAGAATTTCACCGGCTATGTCCGAGTGGTTTGTGTTGTTCAACTCGTAAGGCAGGCGGGCACGCTTGATCCGGGAGTTAAGAAAGATCTGTCCAACGCTATTCAGGCAACGCTGTGTCCATGAATAATTCCGAGGCACATGGGAGGTGATATGTAATTCGAAGGAAACTCGATATCTAAATTGCATACCAAACGCGCGCTTTACGCGCAATTGGTTTTAACTCTATTTATGGGATTCGATGATGCTCGTGAACAATAATGGTTCTGCTTTGGCGATGACGCCAATTTTCGATGATGGAGTCGTCGCGGGAGCGGCGAATAACGCGGCTATCGGAGGCGCCGCGAATACCATCGACGCAGCGACGCCGCTAGGCGGAGGCTACGCTCTGATCCATATTCCGGATGGAGCACAGGCGAACGATCTTGGTGCTCAAGGTATCGCGCCGTTCGGCATGGGTAACGCCGAGTCTGCAGCCGGGTCGTATCCGGACGCGGATAGCGGGCCTTCCGTCGTTGCCGATGCGGCCGACGCGGCCGCGCCATATTCCCCTTCGGCGGCCAACGGCACGATGCCTTTGGGACAGCAGGCGGACGGCGCAGACGCGGGCAGTGCGGCCGAGGCGGCTCAGGCGGCTCAGGCAGCGCAAGCGGCGGCGGCTCAGGCAACTCAGGCGGCCGAGGCGGTGCAGGCAGCGCAGGCAAACTCGGCGACTCAGGCAGCCCCGACAACTCAGGCCGCACCGACGACCCAGGCCGCACCGACGAATCCGCAACCGGACACGCAAGGAGCACAAGCCGCGCTCGGTGGTTTGAGTTCGCTGCTCGGCGGCCTCGCGCAGCCATTGAGTAGCTTGCTTGGCGGCCTCATGAAGAACCTGGGCGCAGGCGGTGGCGCAGGCGCAGGCGGTGGTGCAGGTACAGGTGCAGGTACGGGCGGCGGTGGCGCAGGTGGCGGCGGCGCGACGCCTGCACTCGGTGGCAACACTCCATCCGCGCCTGCGCAGGCCGATAATGCATCCCTGGCAACGGCTGACACGGGTGGCGATGCCGCGGCTGGCGATGCGGCATCTGGCGACAGTTAAAGGTAAGGGCCGGTAACACTAATCGACGTAGGCGCACTGCATCGCGATGCAGTGCGCCTTAAGCACCACATTGCCACAGCCCTACCGTTGCGACTTTCGCCGACAGCTCGACTCGTACGCAATGCTCCTGTTGTACGAAGATCGACGCGTTAATCGCATTTGCTTTAGGCAAGCGCGACCTTGATCAATTCGAGCAGCGCCAAGCTCCATTTTGCCTCGATAGCCTAAGAGCTCAATCCTCTCACGGATAAATTCCGCCATCCTAACAATTAGAGCAAGAGACGCTTCGTGCTCGGCGCGTGTCCATCGCTTTCAATACCCAGTCATTTCCCACGGCGATGCCGGCGATTCATATTGGAGTCACCGTGCTCCAGCGCGGTCATGCCGCGAATTCACCGCCGCGAAGTAGGGCATTGCAACGCGGGGCGGCATGTCCTTGGTCAACGAAAAATGGATGTCATCATGGATACGAATACACAACCCATCACCGGTAAGGAATCGCTTTGGGGCGACTATCAGCCGTCGCAGAGTCAGCTCAAGCTGATCAACGCGAGTCCGACTTTCATCTCGGACATACATACAGCGAGTGATCGGATCGATAGCGGAGCCTATAAGCCCATTGCGATCAAAAGCGACTCAATGGTGCAATTCGACCCGGTCGATAAGCGCGTCGTTCTCACGCCTGACTTTCGCGACGGAGGCGACACTGAGCAGATGGGAACCTTGTCTCACGAACTGAGCCATTTCCTCGACGATCCCGCTGAGCGGGCATTCACGAAGGACTATGGGGTCAACCCGCGTGATCCGGACGCATACAATCAGGCGGCAACGCGCTACGTAAGAGCGCAAACGGTGGCGGAGGCCAATCAATGGAAAATCGCCCGGGAAGTCGAGCAGAACACAGCGACGCCCGGCAATCCAGGGACCAAGCTCAGTGGCAGCGCATCGGCTTGGACTGGCCCGGAGTTCGATGCGTTGTATGCAAAGTATCGCAACACTGGGCTCACGGATTCGCAACTTCAGCATCGGCTCACGACGAGCGTCATGGGTACTTTTGCAAGCGGTCCGACTAGCATGGGTGCGGGCAGCGAGTACAACGTCGACGGCAGCATGAGCGGTGCCGCGCCTATCGAGCCTGGCCAGCCGACGGTTCACTACGAAAGCGACGCTAACGGCAAGATCAATTCGATGACCGAAGAGTGGCCGTCCGGAGACAAGTCCACGCAGACGTTCAAGGATGGCAAGCGCGTGCAGTCGCAGACAGTCGACTCGCAGGGCAAACCGCTGCGAACCGTCGATTACTCGAACCATGGCCCGGACGGCAGCTATCGCATCGATGTAAAAGACGGCAACGGCAAGACGATTCAACGAAGTGACTTCAACGGCGACGGTTCCGGCATCGAGCGCGGTTTCCATGATGACGGCTCACGCCTGGAAACGACATTCGGCCCGTTGAAGTCAGACGCGGCTTCATTCGGTGCGCAAAGCCCGACGAAGCTGATGACACAGTACGATGCGCAGGGCCGCGAAAAGCAGAAAGACTATTTTGATCCCGATCAGGGCATCAACACGAATCAGGTCGTGACGCGTGCGGACGGCAGCAAGACGATGTACTCCTTCAACGATCAGGAAAAGGTCGGCTTGCAAAACGACTACGACGCGAAGGGGAAGCCGGTTGACACTTACCGCTACGACTCCGGCTCGGGCAAGGTGTCGTCACACACTCATTTCAACGAGGACGGTAGCCGTACGTTGGATTCGATCGACGCGAACGGGAAAGCAACGCGCATGACCGCGACCAATGACGGTCAACGGTCCACGGCACAACCCGCGACGTTCAGCGCAGCGGAACAGCAAGCATTGAAGGAACATGGCGAGCGTGCGTCGAAGATCGTGCCGCCGCAGCCCGTAGGCGCAAATACTGCATTGGGCAATCAGCGGACCTACTTCGACCCGGCCTCGAATC
The DNA here is from genome assembly GCF_031451465.1 of Caballeronia sp. LZ003. Classification (NCBI taxonomy): domain Bacteria; kingdom Pseudomonadati; phylum Pseudomonadota; class Betaproteobacteria; order Burkholderiales; family Burkholderiaceae; genus Caballeronia; species Caballeronia sp. LZ003. Next base: position 1,085,777 of record NZ_JARUXJ010000004.1, read on the forward strand.
GGCTGACGAATCAGGACATCAAAGAGCCTGACGGCAGCACGACGAGCTATGCGTATAACTCGATGAACCTGGTAGGTTACGAACAGCACTTCGACCCGAACGGGCGCATTGTTTCCTCCAAGCACTACCCTCCGCATGACAGCCCGGACGTGATCACTCAATACGCGCCTGACGGCAGCCGTCAGGTCATGAGGCCAAACAATGGTCAGCCCACGATAGAGCACTACAACGCGGACGGGCAACTGACGCAAAAACAATCGCTCCTGGACGCCGGGTTCCGGACAGACAACTACGACGCGCAGGCCGGCCGCGTGGTCAACACGAATATGCGGAACAAGGACGGCAGTTATTCTGACTACGCGTATAACGATCTGGGGAACGTGGGTGCAAAGTTCGACTACGACTCAAAGGGTAAAGCCGTCTCGTCTGTCGCCTTCGACCGCAATGAAAACTCCGGCACGATCACCGCTGTGAATTACAACGCGGACGGCGGCCGTGACGTCACAAAGACGAACAGCGCCGGAACCACTGTCCGTTCCATTGGCGGCGAGGGTCGCAACTCGAACACGCAATCTCGTCCGATGACTTCGGCTGATCGTGCGAGTTTGAATCAGTGGATGTGGGGCGCAGGCATGACGCCCGGACGGGGCGCGAACGAGGAGCAGACGCAAGGTCAGACGCAGACGCAAGCACAGATGCAAGCACAGACGCAGACGCAAGCGCAACTGCAAGCACAACCGCAAGCACAACCGCAAGCACAACCGCAAGCACAACCGCAACCGCAAGCACAGCCGGAAAGTGGCTCGAATGCGGGAGCTTCCGTTGACCAGTCGACGGCCGCGTCTCCCAATGACGCAGCTGAAGACACTTCCTCGGGCGATGATGCCTGAGTCGCCGAGCGTTAATGCGCCGCCACCTCGAAGCGGAGTCCGCCGTGAGGTGGCGGCTCTCGAGCAGACGAGCCGTATCGAAAGAACCGTCCATTTAGCGAAAGTGAGACGCGCATGCCGCGCTGTGCGCAATCAATTGGCCTGAGCCCAACGCGCAGACCATTCAAATAGCGACCACACATGACGCCGCTCCGTGCTCGGTGCGTGTCCATCGCTTTCAATACCCAGTCATTTCCCACGGCGATGCCGGCGATTCATATTGGAGTCACCGTGCGCCAGCGCGGTCATGCCGCGAATTCACCGCCGCGAAGTAGGGCATTGCGACGCGGGGCGGCATGTCCTTGGTCAACGAAAAATGGAGGTCATCATGGATACGAACACACAACCCATCACCGGTAAGGAATCGCTTTGGGGCAACTATCAGCCTTCGCAGAGTCAGCTCAAGCTGATCAACGCGAGTCCGACTTTCATCTCTGATGTACACACAGCGAGTGATCGGATCGATAGCGGAGCCTATAAGCCCATTGCGATCAAAAGCGACTCAGGAGTGTATTACGACCCGGCCAATAAGCGCGTCGTTCTCACGCCTGACTTTCGCAATGGGGAAGACACTGAGCAGATGGGAACCTTGTCTCACGAACTGGGCCATTTTCTCGACGATCCCGCCGAGAGGTCATTTGCGAAGGACTATGGAGTCAATCCGCGTGATCCGGACGCACACAATCAGGCGGCGACGCTCTACATAAGAGCCCAAACGGTGGCGGAGGCCAATCAATGGAAAATCGCCCGGGAAGTCGAGCAGAATACAGCGACGCCCGGCAATCCAGGAACCAAGCTCAGCGGGGGCGCATCCGCATGGACCGGCCCGGAGTTCGATGCGGTGTACGCAAAATATCGCGACACTGGGCTCACGGATTCGCAACTTCAGCATCGGCTCACGACGAGCGTCATGGGTACTTTCGCAGGCGTTCCGAGTGACATGGGCGCGGGCAGCGAGTACAACGTCGACGGCAGCATGAGCGGTGCCGCGCCTATCGAGCCTGGCCAGCCGACGGTTCGCTACGAAAGCGACGCTAACGGCAAGATCAATTCGATGACCGAAGAGTGGCCGTCGGGAGACAAGTCCACGCAGACGTTCAAGGATGGCAAGCGCGTGCAGTCGCAGACAGTCGACTCGCAGGGCAAACCGCTGCGAACCGTCGATTACTCGAACTACGGCCCGGACGGCAGTTATCGCATCGATGTAAAAGACGGCAGCGGCAAGACGATTCAACGAAGTGACTTCAACGGCGACGGTTCGGGCATCGAGCGCGGCTTCCATGGTGACGGCTCACGCCTGGAAACGACATTCGGCCCGTCGAAGTCAGACGCGGCTTCATTCGGTGCGCAAAGCCCGACGAAGCTGATGACACAGTACGATGCGCAGGGCCGCGAAATGCAGAAGGACTATTTCGATCCCGATCAGGGCATCAACACGAATCAGGTCGTGACGCGTGCGGACGGCAGCAAGACGATGTACTCCTTCAACGATCAGGAAAAGGTCGGTTTGCAAAACGACTACGACGCGAAGGGAAACCCTGTTGACACTTACCGTTACGACTCGGGCTCGGGCAAGGTGTCGTCACACACTCATTTCAACGAGGACGGTAGCCGTACGTTGGATTCGATCGACGCGGGCGGGAAAGCAACGCGCATGACCGCGACCAATGACGGTCAACGGTCCACGGCACAACCCGCGACCTTCAGCGCAGCGGAACAGCAAGCATTGAAGGAACATGGCGAGCGTGCGTCGAAGATCGTGCCGCCGCAGCCGGTCGGCGCAGATACCGCATTGGGCAATCAGCGGACCTACTTCGATCCGGCCTCGAATCGGCTGACGAATCAGGACATCAAAGAGCCTGACGGCAGCACGACGAGCTATGCGTATAACTCGATGAACCTGGTGGGCTACGAGCAGCACTTCGACCCGAACGGGCGCATTGTTTCCTCCAAGCACTACCCTCCGCATGACAGCCCGGACGTGATCACTCAATACGCGCCTGACGGCAGCCGTCAGGTCATGAGGCCAAACAATGGTCAGCCCACGATAGAGCACTACAACGCGGACGGGCAACTGACGCAAAAACAATCGCTCCTGGACGCCGGGTTCCGGACAGACAACTACGACGCGCAGGCCGGCCGCGTGGTCAACACGAATATGCGGAACAAGGACGGCAGTTATTCTGACTACGCGTATAACGATCTGGGGAACGTGGGTGCAAAGTTCGACTACGACTCAAAGGGTAAAGCCGTCTCGTCTGTCGCCTTCGACCGCAATGAAAACTCCGGCACGATCACGGCTGTGAACTACAACGCGGACGGCGGCCGTGACGTCACAAAGACGAACAGCGCCGGAACCACTGTTCGTTCCATCGGCGGCGAGGGTCGCAACTCGAACACGCAATCTCGTCCGATGACTTCGGCTGATCGTGCGAGTTTAAATCAGTGGATGTGGGGCGCAGGCATGACGCCTGGACGGGGCGCGAACGAGCAGGAGACGCAAGGTCAGACGCAAACGCAGACGCAAGCACAGACGCAGACGCAGACGCAAACGCAGACGCAGACGCAGACACAGACACAGACGCAAGCACAGACGCAGACGCAAGCACAACCGCAAGCGCAAGCACAACCGCAACCGCAAGCACAGCCGGAAAGTGGCTCGAATGCGGGAGCTTCCGTTGACCAGTCGACGGCCGCGTCTCTCAATGACGCAGCTGAAGACACTTCCTCGGGCGATGATGCCTGAGTTAGCCGAGCGTTAATGTGCCGCCACTTCACAGCGTTGTCAGCGGTGAGGTGGCGGCTTTCGAGCAGACGAGCCGTATCGAAAGAACCGTCCAGTTAGCGAAGGTGAGACGGGACTGCCGCGCCGTGCGCGATCAATTGGCATGATGCCAGCGCCGCCGCCGGCGGCAGCTTCCGCTGACGCCGGCAGCCGACGCGCAAGCGCGCCGGGAAGGCTACTTAAGCCTTGAAGTCCGATGCAGTCACCGCCTGATGCGTCTGCGCATTGATCCACCCCGTGCCGCTTGAGCTCGCGAAGAGGTTCATCCCATCGCGCGGAGTCTGCTGTGCCAGCGCGAAGCCGTCCTGACTGCGCTGCACGCTGAGCGGGGCGCTGTCTTGCTCGCTCAACCCCTTGACGACATATGCCCGATTACCCTGCGTAACCGTCACGTTATCGGCGAAGGATACGTTCGAATTGCCGTTAGCCGGTGTCGTGCCGATGCTCACGCGGGTGTGATCCGGCAAGTTGAAGTCGATCGAGCCATTGAACATCCCGCTCGTCTGGTTCGGTGTACCCGAATTGAGATCGATATGCGGATCGCCCCAGACCTTGGTTTGATTACCCGTCTTCTCATCGGTAAGGTTGATCGAGGACTTGGATTTGTCGAAGTCCAGCTTGTAGTCACCAAGGTCGATGGACGATTTGCCGTCGTGTACGCCCGTGTCCGACCATTGGCTTTGTTGACCCGCCGCGCCGTCACAGGCGTCCCCACGCATCCGGTTCAGATAGCTGCTTGATTGCATGCTGCTGTATTGCATGTCCTGTCTCGGACTCTCACGCTCGAAGTACGAGTAATTGGCCGAACTCGCCGACCGGCTGAATCCGTCCGGGCCGCGTGACATCTGCTGCGAAGAATCACGAAAGTCGCCGCGCATCTGGTTCGAAAAGCCGCTCGGTAGCATGCTGTTGTACTGCATGTCCCGGCCAGGACCCTGACGCTCGAACGACGAGTAGCTGGCCGAAGTCGCCGACTGGCTGAATCCGTCCGGGCCGCGCGACATCTGCTGTGTCGAATAACTGAAGTTCGAACTGGACATGCTGCTGCCACCGAATGCACGCGGCATGGCCGGCTGATTGAAGGGCTGACTGAAAGACTGGTTGAACGGCTGATTGAGCGACATGCCACCGTAGGGCATGGACATCATCTGAAGCGGCCGGTTGCTCGAGAAAGACGAGTTCTGTTCGAAACCGGTAGTAGAGGACGGAAACCTCGGCAGGTTCATCGAGAACGAGGCACGGCTGTCGAAATTTGCTTGCATGGTTAGATATCCTTGTAAATAGACGGGTGTACATGACTGACTATCACAGAGCATCGGCGACCAATTTCGTGATGGCTTGAAATTGCCCTGCAGAGGCAGTGTAGGTTTCGCAGATATGCCCATGCACTAAATATTCAACGCGCGCGAAAAAAACCGACTTCGGGGGTTCCCGTCGAACGACATCGCTCGCATGTCTTGCCCAAATAACGCACAAGTAATGAAGGAGTACCACCTTCGTCGCGTATCGGATTTGTACGCTTCAGTCATGCGAATCACCTTCACATTGCAAGTGAGGACTTTCGATCTCGGACGCCGCGTGCATTCGAGAAGTCGACCAAAAATCTAATGAGGAAAACGAGTGACGTCATCCCGCGAATCGATCCACGTCGAACCAGCGCATGCCGCGGGTGTCGTCAAGACGGGCAGAGTGCGCAATGTCAAGCTCTTCAAACCGCGTGCGCTAGCCGGTGCCGCGAAGGCTTTGCTTGTTGTGGGATTTGGTGGCACGGTCTCGTACGCTTCGGCGCAAGCCAGTGGAGACGCAGGTCACGAAAACGCAAGAGCGGCCAGGACGCGCGGCGATTATTCGTCGGTGGGCATGGACGATTCGAAATCGTTGAAGGCAAGTGCCATCGGCTCAGGCGTGTTGCAAGTCGAGTCATCCGAGCTGCTTCGATCGTTCGATTCTCCCAAGCTTCATTTGCGAGGCTGGCCGCACGATTCATCGTTCGCGCAACGCTTCTCTATTAGATCCGATGCAACGGCGAGCAACGAGCTGCTGGCTAATACGATGCATACGCGGCCTCAACATGCCGTGTTCTTCGCCGCCCCACTCGTGAGCAATGGGCTTGATAAAACCCCCGATTACGGCAAGGTATTCGACACGCGCATGAACGTGCGTTCGTCCACGCCTTTATCGCACGACGCATCAAAACGCCGCGCGCCACCGGACAAGCTTGCGAGCCATGTGCAAAGATTCACTAAGCGGCACGCCGCCCACGCGCGAGTTCATCAAGGCGTTGGGACACTGATGCATTCCAACCGAACGCGGCGGGTTGCACCGCGCGTCGCGCATCATGCTGCGGGCGCATGGAAGCATCGTCACCACCCAGTGGTTTCGGGCAGCGACATGGTCACCGCGCGGGTTGATGACATCGCCGCGCACTTGGATCACACGCGGCACGACGCGCCGGAAACGTCGCTTTACGCACTGGGACAGCAGCGCGCTGCGCAGATGCCACAGATGACGCCAGCCTTGATGGCAGACGTCGCCAATGTCACCACGGCCGCAGCCCATCCCGCGAGTCGACTCATCGCCACCATGTTGAGAGCGAATGAACCGGAAATCGTTCTCGGCGATGTGGTGAGTCGTTCCCTGGATCGAAAGCCAACAGTACGTTTGGAGGAGGCCAGAAGCCCCATAACGAGTCTTGCCTCGCTGCCTGACTCAACGCCTCGGAATGCCGTAGATGTAAGCCATGCCGCGCAACGACCCGAACTGGCAGAAGGGCCACCCGCTGCAATGCGGGCATCGATTGGCTCTCCTTCGACCAAAAAGACGGCAACCGTAGCGGTGGGCAGCGATGCAATCGCCCTTGGCGCACATGCGAGCGCTCTCGGCGATTCCGCGATGGCAAGCGGCGAAAATGCCGTGGCAATAGGTGCGAATTCGCTAGCCGACCGGGATAACGCGGTGTCGGTCGGCAGCACGGGCCACGAGCGCCAGATCACGAACGTCGGGGCTGCGACGACGCGCACCGACGCAATCAACCTTGGACAACTCAACGACGTTATCGGCGGCGTGAACGGTCGTATCGACGATGTCGATCGCGCCGCGCGACGAGGTATTGCAGCGGCTTCAGCACTCAACATTGCCACGCCGTATTTGCCGGGGCGGACCACGTTCAATGCAGGCATGGCGAGCTATCGCGGTCAGGCGGCGCTCGGTATAGGCGTTTCAAGCTGGAATCGTAAAGGAACGGTGAACTATAACCTTGGCGTTTCTACAGCAGGCGGCAATAGCACCATCGTGCGCGTCGGTATGGGCATCGTACTAGGCGCGTGAGCGAAGAGGAACTGCGAATCTTTATAACATCGAGGAGGAGCCGGGGTTGGCCAGATGACCCAACGATCCATTCGGAATCGAACTGGCAGTTTATGTAGTACTACCAATATCGCAAGAAATTCAGGTTACGTGGAGAATTTATCAAATGAAGAAATCTGTTGTCGCAACGCTTTTCGCGGGTGTCTTTGCCGTGTTTACCGGCAGTGCTTTCGCATCTGACGGAACCATCACGTTCAACGGCGCGCTGACTGCCTCCACCTGCGCCATCAACGGCAATGGGACTTCGGCCAAGGACTTCACGGTCAAGCTGCCGACGATCTCGACCAGTACGCTGAAAGCCGCAGGCGAGACAGCCGGAACGACGTCCTATCAGATCGCTTTGACGGGATGCACCCCGGTGACGAGCTCCAGCAAGGCAGCGGTCTTCTACGAAGCCGGCACCTCGGTCGATCCCGCCGACGGCCGACTGACCGTCACGGCTGGCGGTGCCAGCAACGTCAAGATGCAGTTGTTGAACCTGGATGGCAGTCGAATCAAGGCGGGCTATTCGACCGATCTCCAAAACTCGAAGGCTGCCGACATCTCGTCCGGTTCGGCAACGCTTAGCTACAACGTTCAGTACTACGCAACTGGCGTAACCACCGCCGGTGCGGCCAACTCTTCTGTCGTTTATAGCATCGACTATCAGTAAAGCGACACGCGGGCCACGGAGATCGTCATGTCATCGCGGCCCGCCGTTCACTGCAACGTCTTGACGACGAGACACAACGCCAATGAAACTCGCGATAAAGATCCTCACGATTGCAACCCTGGGCACGGTGATGCTCGCGCGCACGCACGATGCTGAAGCATCGGTGGTTATTGCAGGAACTCGCGTCATCTATAACCAAAGCGACTCCGAGGTCACGGTCAAGTTGACGAACAACGGCAAGCTCCCTGGCCTGGTGAAGGTGTGGATCGACAATGGTAATCCGGACACCGCGCCGGACACCATCGAGGTTCCGTTCGCCATCACACCGTCCATCATGCGGATCGATCCGGACAAGTCTCAGACTTTGCGGATCATGTCATCAGGCGAGCCTTTGCCCGCGGATAGGGAATCGATCCTTTACTTGAACGTGCTGGAGGTTCCGCCCAAACCAACGGGCGATGAGGCGGACGCGAATCAGCTACAACTTGCGTTCCGCTCACGTATCAAGTTCTTCTATCGGCCAAGCGCACTGAAGGGTCAACCTGATAGCGCGTCCGGACAGGTCGTGTGGCAAATAAAGCCTGGCGACGCCGCCAACAAGATCGCGGCATTCAATCCCAGCCAGTACTTCGTCTCTTTCGATCGAATCACGCTAACCGACGGCGCGCGCACCGCCGTGTTCGATGAGGGCGGGATGGTTGGTCCAGGTGAGACCCGAGTCTTCGCGCTAACCGGCGACATTTTGGGTCCAGGCGCGAAGTTGCACTACACAGCAATCAACGATTACGGCGGACCACAAGAGGGTGAGGCCGACTTGCAGCCGTGAGCAGGAGATATCGAAGCTGCTGACACACAAACGGCAATGCGGTTTTGTAGCGAACCAAACGCCAATCATACAGACAGGACGCGTTGATGCAGGCCAGGTCTCATGCGTAAGGCTTGCCTTTGAGATGGAATTTCGGAATCCGTAATGAAAGCAAGAAAATATAAAAGCAATGAGCCTCAACCCAGGCTCAAGCCAATAAGTGTCTGTACGATACAGGCATTGGCGGCGATTGGTGTAAGCGCTCATGCGTGGGATGCATCCGCGCAAGTTGCAGCGGTCGAATTCAACGAGCAATTTCTCGACACGGGCGACGGCGGGAAAGTCGACATCTCTCGCTTCAACCAGGGACAGCGCGTATTGCCTGGCACCTATCGCTCCGACCTCTACGTGAACGATGTCTGGAAAGGCAAGCTCGATATCGAGCTACGCGAATCCACGCCCGGGACCGGGACAGTGCATCCGTGCGTCACGACCGGATGGCTCGAAAAGTCCGGCGTGGACTTGAGGAAGCTCTCGCCCGAGGCATCCGCAAGGCTAGAGAACGACAGCGGGGAATGCCTTGAACTTCCCGACTTGATACAGAACGCGACTGCAACGTTCGACAGCGGTGAACAGCGACTCGATGTAAGCGTGCCGCAGATCGTCATGCTCAAACGTGCGCGTGGCTATGTCGATCCGAAGTATTGGGATGATGGCGTGCCAGCCGCATTGCTTCAATATTCCGCAAACGCCTATCACAGCGAGTCGGGAAGCGCCCGAACCAATACGCAATACCTCGGCGTCAACGCCGGTCTCAACGCCGGACCGTGGCGCTTTCGCTATCAGGGAAACCTTACGCGCGGGAATCTCGGCGGCCAGCATTATCAAAGCGTGCAGACTTACGTGCAGCGCGGGTTCAAGGACATCAAGAGCCAATTCATTGCAGGCGACACCTTCACCGACGGCGCGCTGTTCGACAGCTACGGCGTGCGAGGCGTGACGCTAGGCACGGATGACCGGATGGTTCCCGAGTCACAGCGCGGCTATGCGCCGGTGGTTCGTGGCATTGCAAGCAGCAATGCGAAAGTGCAGATTCGCCAGAACGGCAATGTGATCTACGAGACGACGGTCGCGCCCGGTGCGTTCGAAATCGACGATCTCTACCCCACGGGCTATGGTGGAAATCTGGAGGTACTCGTTACGGAGGCGGACGGTACGACCCACGTTTCCTCGATTCCATATGCCGCTGCTGTCAACGCGCTGCGCCCAGGGGTAACACGCTATAGCGCGGCAGTTGGCGAGTATCGCGATCCGGCCGTGAGAATTCATCCGTTCGTATCTCAGTTCACGGTTCAGCGCGGCATGAGTAACCGTGTGACGCTGTATGGCGGTATCACCGGTGCGGACATGTATTTCTCCGCGCTCGCCGGCGTGGCGCTCAATACGAAATTCGGCGCATTCGGGTTCGACGTGACGGAATCGAGCGCGAGCTTCAAGGGCTTCGGAACACGGAATGGGACGAGCGCTCGCCTAAGCTATGCCCGAATGTTCGAGCCGACCAACACCAACATTGCAATCGCGGCCTATCGATATTCGACTGGCGGTTTTCTGAGCCTGCCAGATGCGGCCACGACGCGTCAACTGATCAGCGATCATCAGCTCGGTTCGATGTCCGCTCCTCAAAAGTCGCGCTTGCAGTTCACGCTGAATCAAGGACTAGGCGATAGCGGACGCTTTGGCGCCATCTACGCGGTGGGCTCGCTCACGACATACTGGAACCGGACATCGCGCGATACGCAGTTTCAGCTCGGCTACAACAATAGCTGGAAGCGCCTGACTTACGGGGCGTCGGTCATCCGTCAATACCAGGTGGACAACAAGCGATGGGATAACCGCTTCATGTTGACGGCGATGGTGCCGCTCGGTTGGGGCTCGCACGCTCCTCAGTCGTCGACCAGCTTTCAGCACGACACCGGCAACGGCAACTCCAGCCTTCAGGAATCGGTGACGGGCACGCTTGGCTCGGACAGCGCGCTTTCATATGGCATGAATGCGTCGTTCAGCGATGGCGATCGAACGAGCGGCAATACAGCCAGCGTGGGTGGAAATCTAGGCTATGTATCGCCATTTTCCTCGCTGTCGGTCAATGCAAGCAAGGGACGCGACTACTCGCAATACGGCGCGGGCATTTCCGGTGGCGTGGTGGCCTGGCAAGGCGGCGCGGCATTCGCGCCAAACATGAGCGACACCGTCGCCGTCATCGAAGCGAAAGACGCGGCGGGTGCACGGCTCGCGAATGGCGCAGGTCTTCGTGTCGATCCATGGGGACACGCCATCGTCTCCGGCGTGCAGCCTTATTCCGACAACGAGGTCGAGATCGATCCCAAAGGGCTACCGCTCAACGTGCAACTCAAGTCGACCGTACAACGCGCTACGCCGACTGCGGGCGCCGTGGTGAAACTCGAGTTCGACACTGAGAACATGGGCAAGCCCGCCCTGATGCATGTTCTTCAGGCAAGCGGCAAGCCGCTTCCGTTCGGCGCGCAAGTTTCAGATGGCAAGGACGACACCGTGGGCACCGTGGCGCAGGGCAGCCGCATTATTGCCACCGGACTCAAGAGCGATGAGGGAACGCTCAATGTCAAATGGGGAGACGCTCCAGAGCAGCGTTGCGTGGTTCGCTACGCGTTGCCAAAAATGCCGCTGGCCAGCACGCCTAATTCACTTAGCATAGCTGATGGAGTCTGCCGATGATCCTCGACAAATCACGTGAGATCATAACTTCGATGAACCGCTTCAACACAATCGTCCGTGCCGTTGCACGGCATGCAGCGGCCTGGCTTATGCTGGCCGGAATGATTCCTTCCGCCGCATGGGCCAGTGCGTCTTGCCATTCCAACTACAGCGCGTTCACGCTTTCTTTTCCGTCTACGATAGCCGTGGCGCGCGACCTGCCCGACGGATCGCTTCTGAGTGCATGGTCCGTGTCTGCCGCCACTCCAAACTATTGGACCTGCACTGTGTCCGATGGCTGGTACACCGGAACCGATTTCGAGCTGGCAGGTATCGTCGCCGGTGCGCCAACCCGCTACAAAGCCTCCTACAATGGCGTCGAATTTTCGGTCTATGCGACTAATGTGCCTGGCATCGGGATCGCACTTGGAGGAACAGTCTATGCCGCTAAAACGCAATACGGCCCGTGGGACTTTCCGGTTCTAGGATACGAGAGAAACAATGTCGGTAGCCCGGTGGACAATGGCGGCCAGCTCATAGCGGCCCTCGTGAAGATCGGTGACGTTACCCCGGGTACAGTTTCCGGATTGATCGCGAGGGCCTTCTCGTGGGAGACCGCCGGGAAAAGTCCTCCTGGATACAACGCGGCTTCGGGTTCGATCGACTTCAACATGACGCCGGTGATCATCACCGTTCTGACATGCCGCACACCCGATGTAACGGTGCCAATGGGAACGCTAGCCCTGACGGACCTGCCGGCATTGGGACCCGCACCGCGCAAGTCGGCATCTTTCAATCTGAGCTTTGACAACTGTCCCGCAGGCACGTCCGTGGAGGGCACTTCGGCGGGCATGATCCATAGTGTTCAGTACCGGATCGATCCGGCGAATGGGACGGTGTCGGGCTTCAGCAATGTTGCGGCACTAAGCGGCACGCCTTCGGCAGGAGGCGTCGGCATTCAGCTATTCGACGGCGCGGGCGCGGCAATTCCGTTTGGAACGAACCTTACCTTGAATGGTTTCAACGGAGCATTCGCTTCGAGTCACACCGTCGCAATGACCGCACGTTATTACCGGACAGGTCCGTTATCCCCCGGTCCGGCCAACACGACAATGACAATGACCATGTACTACCAGTAGTAATGTGATCGACGTGAAGATGTGCGCTCCCCAACCTCGCGGAAGGGGTAGATCGGCTCACTTGCGGGCCACGTTCATTTACTTGCTTAATCGAAGGGAGTTTCAAAATGGAATCTATCAAGCGTGATGCCTTGGCTTACGCGTCGGTGGCCGGTGGCAGCGCGAAGGCGTCGAGTAGTTCGTCTGCGTCGACGAACGTGAGCATCGTAATCAGTGCACCGGTTCCACATGGCAACCAGAAGGGATGATGCATTAGCCCATCCGTAAAGCAGGCAAGACCTGCGTTTCGCTTGTCTTCAAAGCGAAGGCCGCCTTCAATTCTCTGAAAGCGGCCTTCGTCCTACCTCGCATTCAACTGGCCAACGTCGCCATCGTGCGTTGCGCCTCGGTGATTTGGCGGAAGTACCGCGCCGTACGCTGCAAGCCTTCATCGAGTTCCGTCACGGGTTGCCAGTCGAGCAGCGTGCGCGCCTGCGTGATATCCGGTTGACGATGCCACGGATCATCCATCGGCAATGGATGAAACACGATCTCGGAACTCGAACCCGTCAACGCGATGATGCGTTTGGCAATGTCCAGCATCGAAAGTTCGTGCGGGTTGCCTAGATTGACTGGACCCGTGACGTCATCGGGCGTGTTCATGAGGCGGATAAAGGCGTCGACCATATCGTCGACATAACAGAAGGAGCGCGTCTGCGTGCCTTCGCCATAAACGGTGATAGGCTCGTTGGCGAGCGCCTGCATCATGAAGTTGGACACCACGCGGCCATCGGCGGGATGCATGCGCGGCCCATACGTATTGAAGATTCTCGCGATCTTGATGTTGAGGCCATGCTGCCGCCGATAATCCATGAAGAGTGTTTCGGCGCAACGCTTGCCTTCGTCATAGCAAGAACGCGGACCGATAGGATTTACATTGCCCCAATAAGCTTCTTGTTGCGGATGAACGCGTGCGTCACCGTACACTTCACTCGTCGATGCCTGAAAGATGCGCGCCTTCACACGCTTGGCGAGACCCAACATGTTGATCGCGCCATGCACGCTCGTCTTCGTGGTCTGAACGGGATCGTACTGGTAATGAATGGGCGAAGCGGGGCACGCGAGGTTATAGATCTGGTCCACTTCCACATAGAGCGGAAACGTCACGTCGTGGCGCATCAGTTCGAAATTCGCGCTGTCCAGCAGATGCGCGATGTTGTCCTTCGTGCCGGTATAAAAATTGTCGACGCACAAGACATCGTGTCCTTGAGCGAGCAGGCGTTCGCATAGATGCGAGCCGAGAAACCCCGCACCTCCCGTGACCAGAATGCGCTTGCGAAAGGCTTCCTTCATGGCTGTTCTCTAAAATGATATTTAGCTGCAGACGTGACGCAGCGTGGCTTCCCACTCGGCTGCGAAGCGATCGATATGAAAGCGTTCCAACGCCACCTTGCGTGCACCTTCACCGAGCCGGCGGGCCTCGGCGGGATCGCGTAGAAGGTGTTGCATGGCATCGATCAACTGGTCCGTATCGGTATGGATGAAGCCGCTCTCGCCGTTGCGAATGACGGTTGCAAGCTCGGTCGTCGCGAGGCCGACAATAGGCATGCCTATCGTCATCGCCTCGACGATTGCGAGACCGAGGCTCGTCCAGCGAATCGGATTGAAAAAGAAACGGTATTGCGCGCTGAAAGACGCGAGATCGAGATTGCCGATCTCGCCGAGTCCTCCCGCTGCGTGAGCATCCATGCCGACTAGGTCGAGCGGCACACGCCGCGCGGCTTCGGTGAATACATCGTGACCGAGCCTGCGTCCACGCTGCTTCAGATGATTGATGATGACAATGCCGCGTTCTTTCTCGCCGCTATAGCGCACGCTGTCGGGGACCACGACACCATGTTCGATCACCTGCGTCGGCGTCTCGCCGCTGTCCCACATGAGGCGGTTGAAGTGGGTCACATGCACGAGCAGCGTGTCGCGGTCTTGCACCCAATGCCGCTGTTCGAAGGCATTCTCCTGCGGCGGATCATGCTCGATATAGACGCGCGGCAAGCGGCGATGTGCATTGCTCAAGAGATTCAAGCGGTCGTCGTCCCAATGCGTGCGATGCTGAAAGAGCACGACATCGAAATCTTGTGAAGCCACTTCGTCATAAGGCACTTCGTGGACATTGTCGCCCCACGGCAAGACGCCGACCTTGCCCGCGTAGCCCGGAGGATGGCCGGGCTTCGTGACGAGATAGAAGTCGTGCTTCGCCTGACTCAAGTAGTACATGTAGTTGCCGTGCACGTGCCATGTCAGAACACGCAGGCGTCGGTTATCAGCAGTGAGCATGGATCGGGGCCGTATGAAATCGAGGTTCGAGCAGCTGCGCATGTGCGACATCCAGTACCTGTGCAACGCTAATATTCAGCGCGCATGGATGCCCATACGGACAGTCGCGAAACGAGCAGGGACGACACGACGGATAATCCGCCAGCACGCGATGACGTTCATGGTCGAGCGGCGCCCAGCGGCGCGTGTCGCTACCTGACGCGATGACGACGCTTTTCGTGCGCATTGCCGCCGCGATATGCGATATGCCGGTGTCGTTGCAGACAACGAGTTGCGCCTTGGCTACGAGCGCGGCGAGGCCGCCTAGCGATGTCTTTCCGGTCAGGTCGATTGCATCGCAGCCTTCCAATGCCCGCGCTATACGTGACGTGATCGGCGCTTCTCCCGCGCTGGCAGTCAATGCGATCTGCCAACCCGCATGGGCAAGCGATAAAGCCACTTGCGCAAAGCGTTCGGCGGGCCAGCGGCGTGAAGGCAGTTGCGAACCCGCATGCACGAGCACGAGTCGCGTGGAATCGAGTTCATAAGCATCGAGCAACCCGGCGCACTCTCGGATGTCTTCGTCGCTCAATGGGATGTCGAGATCGGTATGGCTTGCATCGATACCGAGCGCATCCATCAGCGCGTTATAGCGTGCTATCTCGGGTAGCGTATCGGGCCAGGGAATGAAGACGCCTTCGCGCATCGCTTCACCAGGCTTCAGATAGCCGGCGTTCGAATGCGCGCCCATTCGTTCGACGATATCGTTCGCCACGCCGCCGCTGCCATGCAACTGAATCGCAAGATCGAAGCGGCGCTCCTGCATCGCGCTCCAGAATGACGGCAAACCCGCATCGGTTTCTTCCTGCTCGGGAAAACCGACAGCGCCGGGAAAGGGAACGAGTTCATCGATCAGCGGACGATAGCGCGTCACGAAACTGCTTGCCCACGGTAGCCCTATCAGCACGATATGCGCACGCGGATGAGCAGCTCGTAACGCGCGCAACGCGGGGACGCAGCAGAGCATATCGCCAAGCTGCAAAGCCCTGAAAATAGCGATGCGTTCGATCATACGAACACCACGCGAAATTTGAAGGCGCCGTATAGCCGCCAGTAGATCGAGAGAAACGGAATCCACAGCGACGTCCACGCCATTTCGAGCACGTGCGATGCCGTAAGCGCTGTCTTCATCAGGCGCTTGACACAGAACCAACCGCTCATGGCGAGCCATGCAATCACGCAGGCAATGGCGAGCGAGTCGAAACGCAGTGCGTAAGCGACGATGGCCGCCACGACCACCGCGAGGATCATGTAATACAACACGGGCGGCGTGCTGCGTATGCGCGATCTGAACAACGCAGGATGCTTCTTGTAAAGCAACGCATCGAACTGACTCTTCTTCTGTTGCGACAAGCTCACGCCCCAACGTGCGGGGCGCACGGGGTGCAACACCATCGCATCGTGCGAACGGACGATATGCGCGCCGCTGCGCAGGAGTTGAAATTGCAGATCCGAATCTTCGCGCCACGCAGATGTAAAACGCGCATCGAATCCGCCTATACGGTCCATCGCGGAGCGCTTGACGAAGGTATTGGCCGTTGCGAACTCTGCGCTCGAAAGACCTGCCGCGTCCTGCTCGTAGTCGGTCGGCCGCGCGGGAAGCGGCACGACGATGCGTCCCGACACCGCATCCGCGCCGGCATCGAGCGCGGCGACGCCCGCACTTAGCCACTGCGCATCGGGGATAGTGTCGTCATCGGTGAATGCGATGAAACGTGACTGCGCCGCACGCCATCCCGCGTTGCGCGCACCCGCAGGCCCTTGCGTCGCGGTGACGGGAACATAGCGAATACGCGGACCGCGCGGCTCGGTTGTCTCGCATTCGCGCGCAAGCGCCATGACCTTGGCGCGCGTGGCATCATCGGGACCGTCGTCGCAGACGATGATCTCGTAACGCGATGCGCGCATGTCCTGCGCCATCACCGCGCGCAAGCATCGTTCGAGCATGTCGGGACGACGATAAGTCGGCACGACCACGCTCACGTCGTACGCAAACGATGATGGCGTTACCGCGCTCTCGCTCCTTTCGAAAGCGTCGGCGCCATCGAAGGTAAAGCCGCCGGAAACCGTGCTCATGCGTGTGCTCCCGGTTTTTCGATCAAGAAAGAACCGATGACAAGCGCATCCAGCGGTGACGTCCAGAAAGATTCGAGCGCATCGCGCGGCGAGTTGACCATCGGTTCGCCACGCGTGTTGAACGACGTGTTGACGAGCACCGGTACGCCTGTGCGTGCCTTGAATGCGGCGAGCAGATCGTAATAGAGCGGATGTTGCGAGCGATTCACGGTCTGTACGCGCGCCGTGCCATCGATATGCGTCACGGCCGGAATCTTCGGCTTCATCTCTTCGCGCACGTCGAAAACGAAGAGCATGAAAGGCGCCACGCATGCATCGACGAACCAGTCGACCGCGTGTTCTTCCATGACCACCGGCGCAACAGGACGGAAGTCTTCACGATCCTTGATCTCGTTGAGCTTCGCTTGCATGGACGGATCGATCGGCGATGCAAGTATCGAACGTGCGCCGAGTGCGCGCGGTCCGAATTCCGTGCGGCCCTGATACCAACCAATCACGCGATTCCGCGCGAGCAGATCGGCTGTTTCGCCCGCGACGTTATCGAGCTTCCGATACGGCGCCTTGGCCCACTTGAGGAACTGTTCGACTTCGTTGTCGTCGTAGCGCGGGCCGAGGTATGCGTGATCCATGCGCCATTTGCGGCTGCGGTCGCCTTGCTTCTCTCGTTCGCGATAGTCCGTCCAAAGCGCCGCGCCAAGCGCGGTACCGGCATCGCCGGCCGCAGGTTGCACCCAGATCTCTTCGAACGGGCCACGGTCGCGCAGACGCGCGTTCATCACGCAATTGAGTGCCACGCCGCCTGCCATCGCGAGCTTCGATAAACCAGTTCGCTCGTGCAACCACTTTGCCAATTCGAGCGCCGTGTCTTCGAGCACGACTTGCAACGAATGCGCGATATCGTAATGATGCTGATCGAGCGGACCACCGCGCTCACGACGCCGACCGAAGCGTTCTTCCAGGCGCGGGGCATCGACGGTATAAGTGCCGTCATGCCGATATTTCACGATCTCGCGAAACTGGTCCACATAAGCCGGCTTGCCGAACGAAGCCAGCGCCATGACCTTGTACTCGTCCGAGGAATGCAGAAAGCCCAGATAGTCGGTGACGGTCTCATACAGCAACCCGAGCGAATGCGGCAGTTCCACCTGTTTGACGCGCTCGTACTGTCCGTTGACGAATTGCCCGAGACTCGTTGTTACGCCTTCACCGCGTCCGTCCATGGTAAGCACGGCGGTATCTTCGAAGGGCGCAGCGAGAAACGCGCTCGCTTCATGCGACAGATGATGATCGACATAATGCCAGTCGAACCGCGGCGCGCGTCCGCCGCTTGCGAAACGCTTCTTCAGATGATGCGGCGCGCCATCCACCAATTGACCGCGCGCATTGACGATATAGCTTAAAAAAAGCGGGTCCCAAGGCGATTCGGATGGGTTGCCGCTCGAATGCTCGGACGGCATGAACGGCAACGCAATGCTCGCTTTAGGCTGCCGTGGCATGGCGGAAAGCAAATGCGGGTCGTATGAATAGGCGACATGATCGACATCCGCCAGTTCGATACCAGCCTCTTTAAGGCAATAGTCGATAGCGTCGAAGGGCAATTGCCATGTCGAAAACGGCACCGGACGCTTCGCATGCTTGACGTGCGTGAAGCGTTCGTCTTCCGCTGCCGCAACAACGACACCGTCCTTGATCAGCGCAGCCGCGCTGTCGTGATAGACCGCATTGATTCCGAGGGTGTACATGGAAAGCGAACCTTATGGATGGATCGAGAGAGGGGCGGCAGCGTCTGCGCGGGCATCGCAAAGCAACATGACAGCGTCGATTACTTCATCTACGCTCACGCCGAGGAGGCACAAATGATGTCCTTCGGGACAGATGCTGCGATAGCACCACCGGCACGGCACATCGTGATTGAGCACGCTATGCGGCGTCTGCCATGGCGTATGTTGCGGATTGGTGAGTGCATAGAGATCGACTACAGGCGTGCCGAGCGCAGAGGCAATATGAACGGGACCGCTATTGTTTGAAACAAGGACGCGTGCGTGCTTCACGAGAGCGGCCAGTTCGCCGAGGTCGAGCGCGCCCGACAGGTCGCTGATGCCGCCGTGACCGCCGCTTACCTCGCGACACAATTCCGCTTCGCTTGCCGAGCCCGTGACGACGACTGGCCAGCCCGTGCGCGCGTTGAGCGCTTGCGCGACCTCCGCGAAGCGGTCCGGCGGATAACGACGCGATGCTGCCGTTGCACCTGGATGCATCATGAAAAAAGGCCCATGAAGATCGATACCGCGCGCATCGAGCTTCTGCGCAAGCGATGCCTCATCGCCGTCGCGAACCGTGAAGCGCATGCGTCTGTCATCGGCGCGTGCGCCTACCTGAGCGACCAACGCAAGCTGACGCTCGACCTCGTGACGTGTGCCGTTCTGCGGTTCAGTTTCGGCGACCCAGTCGGTGAGCAAACCGTAGGGATTCTCGCGGCAATGCGCCAACCTTCGAGGGATATCCGCAAGATGACAAAACATTGCGGCAGGCAAGGGATTCTGGCTATAGACCGTGAAGATCACGGCGGCATCGAAGCCGAGCGTTCGAATGCGTTCGAGCATTGCAAGATCGCGACTCGCGTCGATGGGCGTGTCATGCTTGACCCACGGCGCGTCATACTCGATCACGTCATCGATATCTTCGACGAAGCGCGCGGCCATCGCACCCGAACGCGAAGCAAGCAAGCTCAGATGCCGTCCGGGATACGCATGTTTGAGAGCGTGCAGAGCAGGCGTCGTCATCAGCACGTCGCCAAGATTGTCGGTACGTACGCAGAGGATGCGCTTGACGTTCTCGCCCCAGACGCCTTGCGGACGCGACTCCGGTGCGCGCGCGTGAGGCGCGATGGCTACGACAGGGATTCGCTCGCGCTTCACGCTGCAAGCTCCCCATGCCATGCCGCTTCAATCACGCGCGCTGCTTCGTGCATGTCTTTCGCAATGGCGTCGGGCTCGCGCAGTGGGCCACGCTGCCATAACGTCTCGTTGCCATTGTCGATAAGCACGGCGCGGCAACCTGCACGATGACCCGCTTCGACATCGTCGAGTATGTCTCCGACGAACCAGCTACGTGCAAGATCAAGACCGAGGTCACGCGCCGCGCGTTCGATCATGCCGGGCGCTGGCTTGCGGCATTCGCATATTTTCCGGTATTTCGCCACCGTTCCTTGTGGATGATGCGGGCAGAAGTACACGCCAGCGAGTCGCGCGCCTGCGCGCGCCGCAAGTTCATGCAGCGTGCGTTCGACATCGACGAGCGCCGCTTCATCGAACTTGCCAAGCGCCACGCCGCTTTGATTGCTGATAACGACGACCGGTACGTCCATGCGTGCGAAGAGCGCGAGCGCATTAACGGCGCCAGGTGCAAGACGCATCTCCAGCGGGTCGACGTTGTAAGGCACGTCGTCGAGCAAGGTGCCGTCCTTATCCAGAAACACGGCAGGGCGAAGGAGTGTCGGCTTCATGCGGAAGCGCCACCGTAAGCACTGCGCTCATCGAGCACGGTGTTCGAAAATTCCACTTCCGCCACGCGCGCATAGACGCGTTCGAGCGCTTGCGCGACGCCGGTCCATGTGAACATCGAGCGCGCACGTTCCAACCCCGCCGCGCCCATGCTTTCGGCGAGCGCGGGATCGCGCTTGAGCATGGCAAGCGCGGCCGCCAGTGCATGCGGGTCTTTCGGCGGAACGAGCAGGCCAGTCTCTTGATGAGCGACCGAGTAGCGAATGCCGCCCACATCCGCGCCGATTACAGGCGTGCCACAGGCCATGGCCTCGAGCGGGGTAATGCCGAAGGGCTCGTACCAGGGCGTCGTGACGAAGACATCCGCCGCGTTATAAAACTCCTTCAAACGCTGGCGTCCATGACGTCCGAGAAAATTGACGCGGTCTTCCACGCCGCATTCGCGGGCTATTCCGCGTAGTCTGCCGATTTCCGGTGTCGCGATTTCGTTGGCCTCATCCGAGTTGCCGCCGATCACGTAGAGATGCGCGTCTTCGTTCAACTCGCGATTGCACACGCCAATCCCGCGCACCACATTATCGATCCCCTTGCGCGGCACCATGCGCCCGAGTTGCAATGCAATGAACTTGTCCTGCGGCCAGCCGAGCCGCTCGCGCGCTTCATGCTTGTTGATCGGATGAAACTCCGCGCTGTCGAAGCCGCATGGCACGAGGTCGATCCGCTGCCGCTCCGCCTGATAGAGCGCGATGAGATCGGCAGCATCTTGCGGACATTCGGCGATAACGGAATCCGACTCGCGAACGAGCGCATCTTCTATGTCGAAGCGCTCGTCGGGAAAGCCATCGCCTGCGCCTTGATGAATGCGTCGCACGCGACCGAGCGCGTGGAACGTGGTGACGAGCGGCGTGCCGAGCGCAGCCTTGATTCGCATGCCGACGAGTCCCGACATGAAGAAGTTTGCATGGACCACGTGATAGGGCGTTTCCTCTTCCTCGAAGAACCCGATCATGAAGCGCGCGAATTCGTCCATGAACGGAAGTAATTGCTCCTTGGGCAATTGCACGGGCGGCCCTGCCGGAACATTGATTACGCGAATTCCTTCGAAGCGCGAGACAAGCGGAAGTAAAGAACGATCGCGACGCGTGAACACATCGACTTCATGACCGCTGCGTGCAAGTTGCCGCGCTACGTGCGCGACATAGATGTTTTGTCCGCCGCTATCGACGCCGCCCGCCACTGCGAGTGGAGAAGCGTGTTCACTGATTAGTGCGATCTTCACTGTGCCCGTCCCCATCACGATGGTCCAAAGTAGGCTCGTCGCGCTTGATCGTGCGAGTCCTTCGGAGTCGTGGAGTTAGAGCATTCGTTGTGCCACTGAAATGGAAATACGCAGAATCGTTTGTTCGTTGTCGGACGAAAGCAATTTCGTTTTGGGTTCGCACACGGCCGAATCCGTGCTGGTGCGCTTCTATATCGCGCTGGCAGTGGATGAGCGGCGCCGGTCGTCATCGCGGACGACTGCGCGCATCAGCAGGACACTGCGTGCAACCACGCGCCGTTTCGACAACGCCCACGGCAAACCGCGCAACATTGCAAGCGAGTCGCGTAAGAGCGTGCGTTCACGTCGCATGATGAAGAAGGCATTCAGACTTGAACGTAGCGCTTCGGCAAGCGGCAGGCGCAACCATGCGACCCATGCCTCATTCCGCGCAAGCAGACGCCTGCGCAGCGCACTGTCGCGTATTTCTGATGGATGGTGATGCAGCACGAGCTCATCGGCATAGACGAGCGCATGGCCGCTGCTCAGAATATCGAGTGCTAGAAGCGACTCTTCGCCGCCAATGAAAAGCTTCGGCTCATATCCGCCCATTTCGCGGTAGACGCTTGTGCGGAATACGCTCGCACCCGCCATGAAGCCGATCAGCGCGGGCCCCGGCAGCCCATGCGACCCCAGCGGACTCACGCGCATGCGCTCGCAGGTTTCGTCCGTCGATTCGGCATCCCCGACGACCACGCGGGCGCTTAAAACGGCCACGCGAGGCGACGCATCGAGCATCTGTACTGCGCGTGAGAGCGAGCCGGCTTGCCACCAGGTGTCGTCATCGCAGAAGGCAACGTATTCGGTCCGCACACGCGCCACGCCGAGATTGCGTCCAGCCGCGCCCATGTTTTTGGACGCAATCACGAGATCGACCGAGGGAAATTTTTCTGCAATACGGCGGGCCGTATTATCGGAGGAGGCATTGTCGACCACCACGATACGAACGGGATCGGGCAGGGCGGCAAGTTTTGCGATCGTGCGCAGTACGACATCGGCACGATTATAGGTAAGGACGACAACGCTAAGGCGTACGGACGAGACGTCGTGCGCGCTCATCGGCCATCCTCGCTACGTTCGAGCGTCCAGTAGCGCTCAGGAAGAAAAACGTCGTCATAGCCGCCGGGGCCGAAGGCCTTCAGTTGGCTCTTATAAGCCTGCACGGCGTTTTTCTTGGCTGCATGCGCGCGTTCGGCATCCGCAGGATTCGTCGTGGCGGCTTCATAAGGCGTTGCATCGATACCGATGCCGTGCAGATCGACGAGACGCCGCTGCACCAGACCGCGCATTCGCCGATATAACCCTTCCTCATAGCCGATGCAGGCGAGCGCGGGATATTCGAGCCATGCATCGCAAGCGGCAAAGTGCGTGAGCGCATGGTCCGAATGGAACAGGCCGAATGGAATCAGCAGAAGATCAGGGCGATATTCGCGCACCACATGCAGCAGTGCATCGCGAATCGCCGCGCGCGTCGGTTTTGCCGACTCCGGCGCATGCGGCACATATTGCGAATCGAGAAAGCCGAGATTGACTGAACGCGCGCTTAGCAATCCGAGCGCCCGCTCGTCCTCGTCGATGCGTGAGCGCATCGCTTCGTGAGCGCTACTAAAACCGCAATGCTGGTCCCAGTCCGTCGTCAAATCTTCTTCGGGGCTGCCTGTGAAGACATTGCAGACGATAGTCTCGTTGGATGCAGCGAGCAGGGCGCCGCAACCGAAGACGGCGTCGTCGAGATGTGGTGAGACCAGGAGAACACGGGAGCGCATTTCAGGCATGGGGACAGGTCCACTTGCGAATGACGGCAGGTGCGCCGCAATCGCCGGACCCGCCCGGCTTGCGTTTGCGCCATGTCAGAAGCGCATGCCAATACCCGCTTCGATGATGTCCGAATCGCGGTCATAACGCGTGACCATGCGATTCCATGTCAGACGCGCAAGCCATCGGTCGGTAAAGCGATAACTCGCCGATGCCGACACCACTCCCGCGAAACGGCCATCGCCCGTGCGGTTTTGCGGCAAATCGTCGTTCTGCGTGATCGACAAATAAGGACCCGCGCCCACGCCGAGCGTGAGCCTGTCGTTGAAGAATGCGCGCGTGGCCCAAAGCTGTGCCGCAATGCCATCGCGACGCGACTGCACGTGACCGCCTTCGTGAAGATACGACGCGGTGAAGTCGACGTAATGCCACAGTCCGCGCCTGTACTCAACGCTCTCCGAGAGATTCGATTCCGAGTCCAGACTGTTGAGGATCGTGCGCCCGAGCATGACCGTAACTTCGTTGCTGGTAACGTTCGTGCTGCGCGACGGCGCGTAGGCGCGCGGACCGCGACCATCCGGCGCGTCGAGCTGGTAGCCGATACCGAACAGAAGCGCGGTCGTGTCCGGACCGCCGAACGCCTGCACGCGGTTGAGCTTCATCTCCGCGATCCACCGGTTATCGAAGTAGTACGCGGCGCGCAACGTGAACATGCCGCCCCAACCGTGCGAATTCGAATAGCCGCTGCCGGCTTCCGCTTGGCTCGTATCGAAGTAACGGTAGGGACCGGCGCCCGCGGAAAGTTCGAGCCGGTTATTCCAAAGCGGCAAGCGGCCCCACAATTGCACGGCCTGACCATCGCGATGATGATCGGGAATGTGGCCTTCGTTGAGCCACGAAAAACTCCAGGCCGCATAGCGTCCAAGGCCTTCCCGATAGTTCGCTTCCCATGAATAGCTGTTCTGGCTGCTGCTCTTGAGCGGCCCAGCGAGCACCGAGAATTCCTGAGCTTGTGCGCTTGTGACCGTGCCCGCAAGGGCAGCGCCGGCAATCGTCCAGGCAGCCAACTTGCGAGATCGTCTTTTGATCGAAGTAGTAGTCATCAGGTGGAGTTAAATGCGCATTGTTTGCATTGGCAGCATAGCGGCTATAAGCGGCTTTTGCCCAGATGACGCTTTACCGAATGTTCTTGCATTGAGTCGATGGCTCGACGCGGTGCCTTTGGAAGCTGTCCTCGGCATTGTAAAACGTTTGCGGCGGCGAATTCACGCGCGCTGCGGGCTTCCGAGCATTGTGGTGAGCCATGATTCAAGCGTCGTCGCGCTAGCGCGTCTGAAGCCGATATGACCATCCGGACGCAGGGCCCAGATCATGCCGCTGCGCGCGCCGAAAAAAGCCGCGAATTCACCCGCCGCATCTGCGAGAACGGCGTACGTCTCGCTGCATTCAGGCGATTTTCCCGCCGTAATCAGCACCGCATTGCCTGCGTCACCCAGCATGTCGCGCCACGTTTGAAACGCTGCGTCGAACGATTCGCGTGAGTCGCCGTTCATGTCGTGATCCAGATACCCGATGAGCGTATGTCGCCCGCGACCGATATGGTCGCGCAGCCGCACGGCATGCCCGACGAACGCTTCAGCGAGCCCGCCGCATTCCGGTACGCGATCCCCAGGCGCGGGAAAGCCGGGCGCAATCTGCGCGCTGATCTCGTCGTTTGCATCCGCCACGATTGCACTGCCGCGATATCCGACGAGCAACTGTGTTTCGCGCATCGCGGGCCGCACTTCGCCATGCACGAGCACGGTGTTCAAGGCGCGGCTCGTTGCTTCGACCACATCCAGTCCGACCGGCCGACGTTCGGCTTCGTAGCTCGACAACAGTGTTTCGTTCGCGATACCGCGCGCCACGAGCGCGAGTTTCCACGCGAGATTGTGCGCATCCTGCAAGCCTGTATTCATGCCCTGGCCACCGACGGGCGGATGAATGTGCGCGGCATCGCCCGCAAGGAACACGCGTCCGCTCGTGTACTTTTGCGCAATGCGATGACTCACGCGGTACACGGACGACCACCGCATCGACGAAAGCCTCGTTCCCGGTGGAAGTAACGGCAGCATGATGCGTTCTACGTCGGCGAACGCGGGCGCGGTTTCATTGACGAGGCGCGCGGCATCGTCGTCTCCTAGGATCATGGAGAGGCGATAACGGCGGGCCGAACCGCGCACCGGCAGCGCGGCAATCGTCGTCGCACCACGAACGCCTTCCACTGCGGACAGGTTGAAACGCAGCATCGGTCCGCGCTGAACGTGCCAGTCGACATCGAGATCGGCGAGCATGAACGTCTGCGGATACTGCCCGCCTTCGAACGGTACGTTCAGATGATGCCGCACGGTGCTGCGTGCGCCGTCGCAACCGACCAGCCACCGGCAGCGGATTTCACGCATGGTGCCGTCGGCGTCTTGCATGCGAGCGAGGACGCTGTCGCCGGTATCGTCGAAATCGATGAGGGTTGTCCCGTAGTGCA
Source organism: Caballeronia sp. LZ003 (assembly GCF_031451465.1). Classification (NCBI taxonomy): domain Bacteria; kingdom Pseudomonadati; phylum Pseudomonadota; class Betaproteobacteria; order Burkholderiales; family Burkholderiaceae; genus Caballeronia; species Caballeronia sp. LZ003. Next base: position 1,111,711 of record NZ_JARUXJ010000004.1, read on the forward strand.
CGTGTCCGCCCATACGCGCGAATGCCGCTTCCAGAATGCGCTCGGTTTCATATTGCGCGAGAGAGAGTGCGCCATAAGGCAGGCCCTCGCGCGGCACTTCGACGCTGAAAGCTAGCGTGCCGTCTTTATAAGTATCGGCGCCAGTGAGCCAGACACCCGCATCGATGGCTTCACGCGCGATGCCCAGATCGTCGAAGACTTCGAGCGTGCGCGCGGTCACGCCCAGCGCCTTTACGAAGAACGCGCGGTTGGCGCGCGCGTCGATCACTCGCGCGTCGATGCCGTCGCGGCGCAGTTCGGTTGCAAGGAGGAGACCGACAGGTCCCGCGCCGGCGATAAGAACGTCGATGGTATCGGGCATGGCGAGCGTTCTCCTGAGCGTTCAGCCGAGGTCGTTCTGCGAGGATAACCGTGCATGCGTCGCCGCGGCTAGTGATTTATGGCGCATGAAAGGAGGGCATGTATTCGCACGCGTCCTACACTTTATTTGAAGCACGCGGCTCGCTCAATAATTTGCAATTTCGACCCGACGGTTGGCTATGCTCATGCCTTCATTTTCATTTACGCTGGTTTAGCAATCATGGTCACGCTGGTCAGTTGTTTCTTCGATCGCAACGCTCACGAATCGCTCGTCAATCACGCGGAATATTGCCGTCGCGCGGGTGCTCGTCACCGCTTCGAGCCGGTCGCGGCGGGGGCTGCATCGCTTGAACTGAGGATCGTTTATAAATATCAGTTGCTATGCGATCTCATGGTCCGCGCAGCCGATAACGAGCTCTTGATCTTCGCTACCGAGAACGCGCTCTTCCTGCGCTTCGACGATTTCGAATCGATGATGGCCGGACGCGATGCGCTCGTGACGACAGGCCATTTCGGCATCAACAGCGAGATAGTGGTGCTGAGAAATACCGAAGGCAATCGCGTCATTGCAAGGAGCATGGCCGCGAAGGCTCGGGCGTATTACGACTATGGCCAGTTCGTCACGGAAGATCAGTTGCTCGAAGCGCTGCCCGTACAGAGCGAAGCCGGTAGCGTCAACGAAAGATTCCCGATCGTCTCGGCGTGTTCGACTCAGTTTCCCGAGTTGAACGCTTCCCCGATCGTGGCGTTGTCGCTTGTCTTCACCCCGCGCCTTTATAGCAAGTACGGGCCGCGCTGGGGAACGACGCTCGCTCGGCATGTGAACGCGTGTCACGCTAGCGCACAGCGGTTCTTCGAAATAGCGCCGCCCGAAGGGGTGTCGTCTGAAGCGCTGTCGATCTATCAGCCAGGCCAGCGTATCGCCGTGGTCATGCTGTACACACCGAACATAGCGAATTACGCATGTTTTGGCGAAGCGAGCCTGCGCGATTACTGCGAACAGCACGGCTACACCTTGTACATGCATCGCGAGGTGCCGGCTGACTTCGCTCGCGAAGCGTGTGGCAACTGGGCCAAGCCATTTCTGCTCAGCAAGTACTTGCCGCATCACGACTGGGTCTTCTGGATCGATGCCGATATTCTCGCGACCAGTCGCACCGTCAAGCTCGAAGACTTCATGGACGGACGCGAGCGCGTGCTGAGCGCGGATATCGCCGGATGGCCTTTCAACTCCGGCGTCATGGGCTTTCGCAATACCGACGTCAACGCGCGCGTGCTGCAGGGCACGCTCGACCGTATTCGCGGGCTGGACGATCTAAGCTGGACCTTTTCCAATCATGGCGATCAGGCGCACTTCATGTTCGAGCTCGAAGCGAATGGTGTCTTGCCAGCGCGGGAATCGACCGAATTGGTCAGTTTCCGTGAACTGAATACGCCTTGGTATTACGCTGACCAGAACACGTTTCTCTGCCATTTTCATGGCATCGGCAGCGAGTTGCGGATGCTGTTCATGTCCATGAAGGGCGTGCCAGAAGGCGGGTTCGACTGAAGTCTTTCGCGCACTTCAAGCGGGAGCTGCGCACCAACTTGAACGCTGCGCGAACCATGTTGGGACGTGATCAGTCCTCTTGCATGAGACACCACACCACGCACGAAGCCCCATGGATAAAGGCTTTTGAGCGTGTTGGCCTTGACTGGCACAGATGCTGCAAAGTGACGTTCAACTTGTATTCAAGATTGAACTCATGTCCCACGACCCGCTTTCAGGCGTACACAAGCTTATCGAATCGTATAGGCAAGGCAGCACTGATCCGATCGGCATGATCGAAGAAGTGCTGCGCAGGCTCGATGCAAGCAATCGGCCCGAAGCCTGGCTGCTGCGCGTGCCTCATGCCGACCTTCGTGCGCGTGCTGCGAGCCTTGCGCATGAACTCGCCGAAGAGGGCGGCGCGATCTTCGCGCGCAAGCCGCTTCTCGGCGTGCCCTTCGCGGTGAAAGACAACATCGACGTGGCAGGCTTGACCACGACCGCCGCGTGCCCCGCATTCGCCTATATGCCGCAAGAGACGGCGTTCGCCGTGCAGCGTTTGCTCGATGCGGGCGCGGTGCTTATCGGCAAGACCAATCTCGATCAGTTTGCAACGGGCCTCGTCGGTACGCGTTCGCCTTTCGGCGCGGTACGTCAGGTCGATCACGACGCATACATCTCGGGCGGATCGAGCTCGGGTTCGGCGGTAGCGGTCGCGGCGGGGATCGTCGCGTTCTCGCTTGGAACCGATACAGCGGGCTCCGGCCGTGTGCCAGCAGGCTTTAACGGTCTCGTTGGACTTAAGCCGACGCTGGGTCTCGTCAGCAAGCGCGGCGTGGTGCCCGCATGCAAGAGCCTCGATACGATCTCGATCTTCGCGCATGACGTAGCCGACGCCTGGCACGTCCTCTCGACGATGGCCGCGTTCGACGCAGCCGATGGCTATTCGCGCCGCATTCCTTCCTTGCCGGTTTTGCCGCTTGCGCCGCAAGCCTTGCGCGTCGCCATTCCCGACACGCTGGAATTCTTCGGCGATACCGCCGCCGCCGATGCCTTCGCCGCGACACTCGAAAAGCTCGCGCTCAAGCCGTCGACGTTCGCCTTTGCGCCAATGCAGCAAGTCACTGCGCTGCTTTACGACGGTCCGTGGGTCGCCGAACGGCGCGCCGCGTTAGGCGACTTCTTCGAGACGAATCACGACGATATCGACCCGGTGGTCGCAAAGGTGATCGGCAAGGCCGACAACTTCAGCGCCGCCGATGCCTTCAACGGCCAGTATGAACTCGCACGCTTGAAGCGCCACGCCGAAGCGCTCTTCGAAAGCGTGGACGTGTTGATCGTGCCGACCACGCCGACGCATCCGACCATCGATGAAGTGCGCACGAACCCTATCGAAGTGAATAGCCGTCTCGGGCTTTACACGAACTTCGTCAACCTGCTCGATCTGTGCGCGCTCGCGGTGCCGGGCGTCCCGCGCGCCGATGGCTTGCCCGCCGGCATCACGTTGATCGCGCCCGCTGGCGCCGATCAGCGGCTCGCCATGCTCGGTGCGCAGTTCGAAGGCATGCAGAAGCAAGATGCCGTTGCAGCGAAGCCATTGCCGTTCAACGAGCCGACCGTGCAGCTTGCGGTGGTTGGCGCGCATCTACGCGGCATGCCGCTCGAATGGCAGATGCGCAAGGCCGGCGCGCGCTTCGTCGAAGCGACGATGACCTCGGCTAACTATCAGCTATTCGCGCTTGCGAACACGCAGCCGCCGAAGCCGGGCCTCGTGCGCGCGAATTCTGCGGGGCAAGCCGGGCAAGCCATTGCCATCGAAATATGGGACATGCCCGTGCGCACCTTCGGCGCGTTCGTCGAAGCGATTCCGGCGCCGCTTGGCATTGGCAGCATCGAGACGGCGGATGGCCGCATCGTCAAAGGCTTCATCTGCGAGCCACTGGCCGTCACTCCCGAAAGCGGCGCGCGCGACATCACGCGTTTTTGCGGCTGGCGCGCCTGGCTCGACAGTCATACCTCCAACGACCCAACCACACAGGAATTGAGACCATGACCAACCGCCGTGAGTTCATCAAGGGCGCGGGCGCGCTCGCGCTCGGCAGTGCATTGCCGTTCGATCTGGCGTTTGGCGCGAGCAATCTCACGGTCGGCGTGATCTACGTCGGCGCGCGCGGCGACTATGGCTACAACCAGGCGCAGGCGCAAGCCGCCGCAGTCATCAAGAAGCTACCCAACGTGAAAGTGGTCGAGGAAGAGAACGTGCCCGAAACCGTGGCCGTGCAAAAGACCATGGAAGCGATGATCGAGCAGGACGGCGCCACGCTCATCTTCGCGACCTCGTTCGGTTATTTCGATCCTCACGTCCTGAAGATGGCCGCGAAGTATCCGAAGGTGCGCTTCGCGCATTGCGGCGGATTGTGGAAGCAAGGCAACCCTTCGAATATCGCGAGCTACTTCGGTTATATCGACGAATGTCAGTATCTGAACGGCGTCGTCGCGGGTCATATGAGCAAGAGCAAGAAGCTCGGCTTCGTCGCGGCCAAGCCCATTCCGCAGGTGCTGCGCAACATCAATGCGTTCACGCTGGGCGCGCAATCGGTCGATCCGGCCATCACGACGAACGTGATCTTCACCGGCGACTGGTCGATGCCCGTCAAGGAAGCCGAAGCGACCAACAGTCTCATCGATCAAGGCTGCGATGTGCTTACGTGTCACGTCGATGGTCCCAAGGTCGTCATCGAAACAGCGGAGAAGCGCGGTGCGATGAGTTGCGGTTATCACGCGAGCCAGGCCGCGCTCGCGCCGAATGGTTATCTCACGGGCGCGGAATGGGACTGGGCGACGCCTTATAAGGAACTCGTCACGGATGCGCAAAGCGGCAAGCCGCAGCCCAACATTCTGCGCGGCGGCCTCAAGGAAGGCTTCGTGAAGATGTCGCCATACGGCGCGAAGGTCACGGCCAATGCGAAGACCAACGCAGATGCCATCAAGACAAAGATGGTCGCGGGCGACTACGCCATCTTCAAGGGGCCGATGAAGGACAACAAGGGCGGCATGGCAATCGCGGCGGGCACGAGTCATCCGCAGACGGACATCGCGCTCGAGAGCATGAACTATCTCGTGGCGGGTGTGGTGGGGCAAATCTGATTATCTGCAATCGATAGGAGCCGCGGATGTCCACTGTGATCGGTTCGAATTCAGGCGCGCTCGGTCCACGGCTCCTGCTCGGCGTCTTGCCCGCGCTGCCCACGTTGTGCGCGCTCGTCGGCACGCTGGTGCTGTTCTCGCTCTTTCTGCTGGTGCAGGGACAGCCTGCGCTGGATGCGCTCGGGCTCATCGTGCAAGGCGCATTCGGTTCGTCGTTTGCATGGCAGAGCACGTTGCTGCGCGCGGCGCCGCTCATGCTGACCGCGCTGTGTGTCGCGTTGCCGGCTCAAGTCGGTTTGATCGTGATTGGTGGCGAAGGCGCGCTGGCGCTCGGCGGTCTCGGCGCGGCCATCGTGCCGTCCATCGTTCCCGCATCGTTGCCGTGGTTCGTCGCCACGCCGCTGATGGCGGTCGCCGGCATGCTCGCGGGCGCGCTCTGGATCGGTGCCATCGGCGCGATGCGGCAATGGCGCGGCGTCAACGAGACCATCAGCAGCCTTCTGATGTCGTATATCGCCATCGCGCTCTTCAAGCATCTCGTCGAAGGCCCGTTGCGCGATCCGGCAAGCCTCAACAAGCCCTCCACGCCTCCCGTTCCCGATGCCTTGATGATCGGCTCGCTGCCGGGCCTCGACGTCCACTGGGGCCTGCTATGGGGCGCGCTGGCATGTGTGGCCGCGTGGGTCTTCGTGCGCCAGAGCACCAAGGGCTTCGCGATGCGTGTGGCAGGCGGCAATCATCACGCGGCGCGTCTGGTCGGCTTGCCGGTGACGAGGCTCGCGCTCACGGCTTGCATGCTCGGCGGCGCGGCGGCGGGACTCGCGGGCATGTTCGAAGTCGCGGCCGTGCAGGGCAGCGCGAATGCGTCGCTGCTCGCGGGTTATGGCTATGCGGGCATTCTCGTGGCCTTCGCCGCGCGTCAGAATCCGCTCGCGATCATCCTGTGCGCGGTGCTCGTCGGCGGGATTGAAGCAAGCGGTAGTTTGCTGCAACGGCGCCTCGGCCTGCCCGATGCCACCACGCTCGTTCTACAAGGTCTGTTGTTCGCCAACCTGCTCGCGTGGGAAGCGCTCGGCGGCAGGATTACCGCGTGGCGCGTGAAGTTGCAGGCAGCGGCGCTCGCGCGTTCCACGGTTCGACTGGAGGGGACTCATGCCTGATGCTCAATCGCCCGCTGTCGTGCTGTTGCTCTCGCTGTTCGCGGGCGCCATTCGCGTGAGCACGCCTTATCTTTTCGTGAGTATCGGCGAATGTCTGACCGAGAAGGGCGGGCGCGTCAATCTCGGGCTCGAAGGCATTCTCGTCTCCGGCGCAATGACGGGCTACGCGGCGGCTTATCTGTCGGGCTCGCCGTGGATCGGCGTGCTTGCGGCAGCGGCCACGGGCTTCGTGCTCGGTTGCCTGCATGGTCTCGTCTGCTCGTTGCCGCGCGTGTCGGATATCGCGTTCGGCATTGCGTTGATGCTTGCGGGCACCGGCCTCGCGTTCTATCTCGGCAAGCCCTTCATCGAACCGCAAGCGCCGATGCTGCCTTCCATCGATCTCGGCGGCTGGAGCGCATCCGCGCAATTGCATAACGCGCTGCATATCAATCCGCTCTTCGTGATCGGTGTGGTGCTCGCGTTCGCGTTGCAATGGGGCTTGCGTCATACGCGCTGGGGCATGGCCCTGCGGCTCGTCGGCGAGAACGCGGAAAGTGCGCGCGCCATGGGCTATCCGATCACGCGTGTGCGTATCGTTGCCACGGCCGTTGGCGGCTTGCTGGCGGGCGTGGGCGGCGCGTATCTGTCGCTCGTCTATCCCGGCAGCTGGAACGAAGGCCTGTCGAGCGGCCAGGGTCTCATGGCCGTCGCGCTCGTGATCTTCGCGCGCTGGCAGCCGCTGCGCTGCCTGTGGGCCGCGCTCATCTTCGGCGCGGCAGGCGCGCTCGGTCCCGCGTTGCAGGCCATAGGCGTGACGAGCGGCTATTACCTCTACAACGCAGCGCCCTATGTCCTCACGCTCGCGATCATGGTCATCAACTGCCGTCCCGACCGAACCCTTGCCGGCGCGCCCGGCGAACTGAGCCTCACACGCTGATGTCATCTTCCGGAGAAACGCTCATGACCCGCTTCATCGAGGCTCGTCCCTATCCGTGGCCCTACGACGGCAACCTGCGCGCCGATAACACCGCGCTCATCATCATCGACATGCAGACGGACTTCTGCGGCATCGGCGGCTATGTCGACAAGATGGGCTACGACCTGTCGCTCACGCGCGCGCCTATCGAGCCGATTAGGAACGTGCTCAAGCTCATGCGCGAACAGGGCTTCACGATCATTCATACGCGAGAGGGGCATCGGCCGGATTTGTCGGATCTGCCTGCCAACAAGCGCTGGCGCAGCCGGCAAGTAGGCACGGGTGGCGTGGGTATCGGCGACGACGGTCCTTGCGGCAAGATCCTCGTGCGCGGCGAACCGGGCTGGGAAATCATCGAAGAACTCGCGCCAGTGGCGGGCGAAATCGTCATCGACAAGCCGGGCAAGGGCTCGTTCTGCGCCACCGATCTCGAACTCATCCTGCGCACGCGCGGCATCGTGAATCTCGTGCTCACGGGCATCACCACCGACGTGTGCGTGCATACGACGATGCGCGAGGCCAACGACCGCGGCTTCGAATGCACGCTGCTCGCCGATTGCTGCGGCGCCACCGACAAGAGCAATCACGACGCCGCGCTCAACATGGTGCTCATGCAGGGCGGCGTGTTCGGCACGGTATCGGACTCGGCGTCGATGCTCGCCACGCTCGGACGCTAACGCCATGACGCCCGCTCGCCAAGCTCTGGGAGTCGAAGTGGTCGGTGCGACCAAGCGTTTTGGCGCGTTTACCGCGCTCGACGATGTCACGCTAAAAGTGCGACCCGGCACCGTACATGCGCTGCTCGGCGAGAACGGCGCGGGCAAGAGCACGCTCGTGAAGGGACTCGTGGGATACGGCGTGCTCGATCAAGGCGAGATCATCGCGGATAGCCGTCAAGTGAAGATCGCTTCGCCCCGCGACGCGCAGGCGCTTGGCATCGGCATGGTGTATCAGCATTTCACGCTGGCAGCGGGGCTTTCCGTTGAAGAGAATCTACTGCTCGCGCGGGGCCGGTTGTCGTGGAAGATCGACTGGCCGAAGGAACGCGCCGCGCTCGATGCCTTCATGCGCGGCATGCCGTTTCGTCTTGCGCTCGATACGCCCGTCGCGAGTCTTGCCGCTGGTGAAAAGCAGAAGCTGGAGATACTCAAGCAACTCTATTTGCAGCAACGCTTCTTGATTCTCGACGAACCCACTTCGGTGCTCACGCCGCAAGAAGCCGACGAAGTGCTGGGGTTGATGCGCGATCTTGCTTCGAGCGGCGCGTTGACGGTCCTCATGATCACGCACAAGTTCCGTGAGGTGATGTCTTATGCCGATGACGTCACCGTGCTGCGCAAAGGCAAACTCGTCGGAACGAGCCGAGTGGCGGACACGAATCGCGACAGCCTTGCCGCGATGATGATGGGCGGCGACGCGCCTCATGCCGCAACGGATGTCGAGCGTCCACCGCGCAAGCCGCTCGCTGTCGATGCACCCGTGCGTCTCGCGTTGTCCGGCCTATGCGTCGTGGATGATCGCGGACATATGGCCGTGCGTGAAGTGTCGCTTGCGGTGAAGTCGGGCGAGATACTCGGCATTGCAGGCGTGTCGGGCAATGGACAGAAGGAACTGATCGAAGCGCTCGTCGGCCAGCGCCGTGTGCATGCAGGCGAGATGCGCATGCATGGCGAACCCTACACGGCGACACGCGACGAGATGACCCGTCTGCGGGTTTTTGCGTTACCCGAAGAGCCGCTGCGCAATGCATGCGTGGCGGGCATGAGTATCGCGGAGAATCTTGCGCTGCGCGATTTCGATCGCGCGCCGATGAAGCAAGGCGGCTGGCGTCTGGACCGCCGTGCTATGCGTGAACGCGCGGAACGCTTGATTGCCGACTTCAACGTGCGCCCGCCCTTGCCTGCGCGCGCCATCGGCACGTTGTCGGGCGGCAATGTGCAACGCGCGGTGCTGGCACGTGAACTGGGGCAAGCGGTGGATGTGCTGATCGTCGCGAATCCTGTGTTCGGGCTGGACTTCGCATCGGTCGCGGATATCCATGCGCGCATTCTCGCCGCGCGCGACACGGGCGCCGCCGTGCTGCTCGTGAGCGAAGACCTCGATGAACTGCTGGAACTCGCGGATCGCATCGCGGTGATCGCCGAAGGGCGGCTCGTGCACGAAAGCGCCGCGAGCACCGCGGATCGCGTCACGCTGGGGCGGCACATGGCCGGTCACGGTGACAGCACGGATAGCGGTGTGGCCGAACCCGTCACCGCGCATGCGTGAACAACAAGGAGCGTAACGAATGAGTTCGAGCGGACTGGGCGGTCTCAACAAATCGCCGCAAGGAATGGTGATAGGTCTCGTGCAATTGCAGAATCCCGACGTTGCGACGCCCGCGGATCTCGCGGCGCAGACGCGGCGTATCGTCGAGATGGTTGGCAAGGCGCGGCGCAACAATCCGGCGATGGACCTCGTCGTGTTCCCCGAATACGCGCTGCACGGCCTCTCGATGCGTATCGACGACGACATCATGTGCGATCTCGATGGTCCAGAAGTGCGGGCTTTCAAGGACGCGTGCATCGAACATCGCATATGGGGCTGCTTTTCGATCATGGAGCGCAATCGCGGAGGCAATCCTTATAACAGCGGTATCGTTATCGACGAACAAGGCGAGATCAAGCTCTATTACCGCAAGCTGCATCCGTGGGTTCCGGTTGAACCGTGGGAACCGGGCAATGTAGGCGTGCCGGTTTGCATCGGACCGAACGGCGCGAAGCTTTCCCTGATCATCTGCCATGACGGCATGTTTCCAGAGATGGCGCGCGAGGCCGCGTATAAGGGCGCTGAAATCATTCTGCGCACGGCGGGCTACACCGCGCCCATTCGCCACGCATGGCGCATCACGAATCAATCGAACGCATTTCAGAACCTCGCGCAAACGGCAAGCGTTTGTCTCTGCGGTACGGATGGTTCGTTCGATTCCATGGGCGAAGGCATGTTCTGCGACTTCGACGGCACCATCATGGTCGAGGGCAGTCATCGGCCGGATGAGATCATCACTTGCGAAATGCGCCCGGACCTCGTTCGCGAAGCGCGCGTGCATTGGGGCGTGGAAAACAACATCTACCAGTTCGGGCATCGCGGTTATGTCGCCGTGAAAGGCGGTGCGCGCGATTGTCCCTACACGTTCATGCAGGACATGGTGCGCGGCGAATATCATCTGCCGTGGGAAGACGAAGTGAAAATAACGGACGGTCAATCGTGCGGTTTTCCCGCACCCGCACGCCATTACAAGGGCTGACCACATGCCGACCTTGAACGGCGCAAAGCCGTCCCCTTACACGTTCGATGCGAACACGACCGCGCTCGTCGTCATCGACATGCAACGCGATTTCATCGAGCCCGGTGGCTTCGGGGAAGCGTTGGGCAACGACGTGTCGCTGCTGTCGTCCATCGTGCCGACGGTGCAGCGTCTTATTGAACATGCGCGCGAACAAGGCTGGTCTGTGGTGCATACGCGCGAATCGCATGCCGCCGATCTGTCGGATTGCCCGCCCGCGAAGCGCTTGCGCGGAGCGCCGCAGGCACGTATCGGCGATGAAGGACCGATGGGACGCATCCTCGTGCGCGGCGAGCCGGGCAACGCGATCATCGATGCACTCGCGCCCGTCGAAGGCGAGCTCGTCATCGACAAGCCGGGCAAGGGCGCCTTCTACGCGACGCGCCTCGCCGAAGAACTCGCAGAGCGTTCGGTCACGCATCTCGTGTTCGCGGGCGTGACGACCGAAGTCTGCGTACAGACCAGCATGCGCGAGGCCAATGACCGCGGCTATGAATGTCTTCTTATCGAAGACGCGACCGCGAGCTACATTCCCGCGTTCAAGGACGCGACCATCGACATGATTCGTTCGCAAGGCGGCATCGTGGGCTGGACCGCGACGCTCGCCGACTTAACGGAGAACCGAGCATGACGCTTGCGGTGAATCGCGCCGAGGTGGTTGCGGAAGTAAGCGCCGCGTTCGTCGCATACGAACGTGCGCTCGTCGATAACGATGTCGAGACCATGAACATGCTCTTCTGGAATGCGCCCGAGACGGTGCGTTACGGTATAGCCGAAGTTCAGCACGGCGGCGAAGCGATTCGCGCGTGGCGTGAAGCGGCCGCGCCGGTGCCGCCATCGCGACGGCTGCATGGCACGGTGGTGACGGCTTTCGGGGACGATCTCGCGACCGTGAGCACCGAATTCACGAGCGACGTCACGCCCTTGCTCGGTCGCCAGATGCAAACGTGGGCGCGGCTGGGCGACGCATCGTCCGCGTTCAACGGATGGATCATCGTGGCGGCGCATGTCAGCCTCATCGACGCGCCGTAAAAGGGCGATAATCGTTGCATCATGATGGAGACACGGCATCGGCTCGCTTAAAACTCGCGGAACCGCAGCGCTCGCATTCGAGGCACCGGACGCGACGCTCACGCGGACTGTCCAGAGCGCCAACCCGCTAGCGGAACAGGTGTACCAGCTTCTCAAGCAGGACATCTTCAATTTCCGGCTATTCCCGGGCGATCGCTTTTCGGAGACCGACATCGCGCAACATTACGGCGTGTCGCGCACACCCATGCGCGACGCGCTGTTCCGCCTGCTGCGCGAAGGTTATCTCGAAGTTGGTTTCCGGCGCGGCTGGAAAGTGTCGGACATCAACTTCGACCAGCTAGACCAGTTGTATGACTTGCGTATCGTTCTCGAAGTCGCCTCGCTCGACAAGCTCGGTAATACGCCGCCGCCTTATCCTCATATCGATGCACTGAAGGAAGTGTGGTGCGTCTCGCCCGAAGCGCGCGAAAGCGATCCCGTCGCCATGTTCAACATGGACGAGAATTTTCATCGCGGCATTGTAAGCGCGACGGGCAACGCGGAAATCCTGCGCGTGCACGACGAAGTGACGGAGCGGATCAGGATCATGCGGCGGCTGGACTTTCTGAAGGCACACCGCACCAGCGCGACTTACGAAGAACACTCGACCATGCTGAATTACATCGATCGCGGCAGACATGGCGAAGCCGCTATGCTGCTGCGCGCGCACATCACGCAGAGCAAGCTCGAAGTGCGCAAGATCACTGTGTCTATGCTGTCCGAGGCGCGTGACCGAAAGCTGCCCTTCGTGAACTGAAGTACCTCAAGAAGCCATTCGATCTCACGGGAACGGCCAATGACGGAGGTCGTGCTGAAGACGGCCGCCCAAGCGCCTACTGGTATCGCGGGCCTGGCGTTTGCTGCATTTTCGTGCCGACCTTTTTCAAAGGAGCTCGACATGACATCCGTTCCCCGCGCAACTGCCGACGACATGGACGAACCGCAAGGTAAGTCCGCGACCCCCGACACCACACAGACGGACGTCGACACAGCAGAGAAGCAAAAGCACGAGGACAGCGAGAACGCACTGCCCTCGTCACAGGACAAAAATCCTGTGCCGCCCGACTCGACGCGCTGATCATGCGCCAGCAGGCGTGAGTGCTTGATCTGCGGTTTCGTCCGGCGCAAGCTTGTAGGCAACACTTCGCGCACGCACTCGCCGCGCGAGCTTCGCACTCTGGCGCTTACGCACCAGCGTGCGCGCCGCGCGTGCCAAGGCAAGATCGATTGCGCCTCGCCAGTCACGCGCTATCGATGTTGCCACCACGGTATTGCTCCGGTCTATCTGCACTTCCACCTGACAGCGCTTGTCGACGCCGCCACGCGGGCCGTTGATATCGGAGAGACTGACGGTGGCCTTCGAAATCAGCCATGCAAGCCGGCGAAACACGAACTCACTGCGCGTCTTGGCGAGCTCGTGCATGGCGATAGCTTCAGGTTCACGCGATTTGAAAAGGACCTTCATGTATGCCTCCTCGTTGGATGTGAACCAGCGTAAGGTTCGGCGAGCGTATGAAAAAGCAGGGTGAGCAGAACTCAAACTTCGGAAAAACCGAAGTTGCATTAGTCTAGGAAGCTGCCCGAGCCAGCACTTCCTGAGTCAAAGGATGATGCCTTCCACGTCGCGACACGATCGCGTAAATCTCTTCTTTCACTTCCTCGGAACGGCCTAGCCAGCGAAGACCGCGTAACAATGGCGTCTCGCCCGCACCGAATTCGGCCAGCGGAAACACGCCGAGCCCACGCGCACCGAACACGGCCATCAAGGCGCTATCCTCGAATTCGCCGACAATGCGCGGCACGATACGCTCCGTCTCCAGCCATCTGTCCAGACGCGCGCGCAACGACGAGTGTCCGGTTGGCAAAAGCATGGGCAATGCGGCGAGGCTGTCGGGAAATTGATCGACCGCGCTCTTGCGCACGACAGACGCCGGCCCATACCAGTCAACGGGCGAGGCGATCAACCGCTCGCTCGTCAAACGCAGATTGTGATTGTGCGGTGCAGGCTGGCTTGCAAGCACGAGATCCAGCCGATGCAGCGCAAGCTCGCCGAGCAGTTCGTCGGTCTCGCCTTCGTGACACAAGAGACGCAGCGCCGGATTGCCGAGTACGGGTTCGAGTAGCGCATGCGCCGCCAGCTTGGATATGCCATCCGACAAACCCACGGCAAGCCGCGCAAGCTTTCCGCTTGCGGCCTCGCGCACTTCGTCCGCAATATGCTGACCAATCTGAAAAATTTCCTCGGCGCGGGCATAGGCCGCGTTGCCGGCTTCGGTCATCGTCACGCCGCGTCCCGATGGCTTCAGTAATTGATGACCGAGCGATTTCTCGAGTTCGCGCACCTGTGCGCTGATGGTCTGCACGGCCATGTCGAGCCGTTCCGCCGCGCGTGCAAAACCGCCTTCCTTGACCACGACCCAGAAGTAATGCAAATGTCGATAGTTGAGCATGCGAGTAATGCCTCCATCCATGTGTTCGAGAAAACCGAAGTATGGATTCGATTATCACTGATTTTTCCGATCACGTATTTTCGCCATCATCGGGGCTCGGTCACCTATCGACAACAATATCCCACTGCTCATGGAATACCTTCTCGCGCTCGCTTACGACCCCGCCGTCTGGGCCGCACTCGTCACGCTCATCGTGATGGAAGTGGTGCTCGGCATCGACAATCTGGTCTTCATTTCGATACTCAGCAACAAGCTGCCCGAAGCGCAACGCGCACGCACGCAGCGTCTCGGCATCATGCTTGCGCTCGTCATGCGGCTCGTCTTGCTCGGCACGGTGGCGTGGATTGCGCAACTGACTCAACCGGTGTTCACCGTGTTCGAGCACGCGTTTTCATGGCGCGATCTGATCTTGCTCGCGGGCGGTCTGTTCCTGGTATGGAAGGCCACCACCGAGATGCGTCATCACGTGAACAAGGACGCGCATGCGCCGGGCGCGGTATCGGGCGTAGCCAGTCTGACGGCATGGGCGGCCATCGGTCAGATTCTGTTGCTCGATCTCGTGTTCTCCGTCGACAGCATCATCACGGCGGTCGGCATGACGGAGCATCTGCCGATCATGTTTATCGCAGTGATTTTCGCGGTCGCCACCATGCTGTTTGCCGCACAACCGCTGTCACGCTTCATCGAGCGCAATCCGACCGTGGTCACGCTGGCCTTGAGCTTCCTGCTCGTGATTGCGATGACGTTGATCGCCGAAGGCTTCGGCACGCACGTACCGAAGGGTTATATCTATGCGGCGATGGGTTTTGCGGGCTTCGTCGAAGGCTTGAATCTGCTGTCGAGGCGCGGCAAGAAGAAGCCGCGCGAAGACGCGGCGCGGCTCGATGGCGTGTCGGGCTAAGCGACACGATACGAGGCTTCGCGGCGGTTTATCCTCTTGCGAGCAACGCCGAGACTTCCTGCAGATCGAACTCGCGTTCGAGCGAATGCAGCAGCGAATCGTGGATCAGGCCGCCGCGATGCATCTTGAGTAGCTCGGCGCGACCGGCCGCAAGGCCCGCGAGCACGACATCGTAATGAGCACGGCGGGCATCGACCGGAAAATCATCCAGCGACTGGAAGCGTTGCGAGAGGCTCGCCCGATACGAGTATTGCTCGAAGAGACGCGGATGGATCACGTTGCCCTGCGCATCGTGGACGAGCGGGCGGATCGCTTCGAGTTGCGCCGCTTCCAGGCGCGACCACGCTTGCGGCTCGCTCAGATGACGCTTCGAGCGCTCGGGGCCGCCTTGAATGGCGAGGAGGGCGATCAACGGGCCGATAGTCGTGCCCTGCAGCAGCACCGTGACCAGAATGACGGCAAAGCCCGCGAAGAGAATGAGGTCGCGTCCGGGCATCGAATCGGGCAAGGACAACGAGACAGCCAGCGTTACCACGCCGCGCATGCCTGCCCAGCCGATGACCGTGGCCGCGCGCCAGTTCGGAACGATAGCGTTCGGCTCACCGTCCTCGTTGCGGTCCTTTCGCCCGGTGGCGTGCCATATCGCGCTCTTGACGGCTTCCACGGCATAGACCCACACGAAACGCGACAAGACCACGACGGCGATCACCGCGCCCGTCGCTGGCGCGAGCAATTCGAAGGCGTTGCCTGCGCCGCCCAGACGCGTCACGATACCGCGCAGCGACAGTCCGATCAGCACGAACACGAGCGATTCCAGCACGAACACGACCACTTGCCAGAACGCCGTGCCGCGCATGCGCTGCGCCGCCGAGAAGACGTCATGCTGATGCCAGCCGACCACCATCCCGCACGTGACGGTCGCGATCACGCTCGAAACGCCCAGCTCTTCCGCCGCGATGTAGCTGACCCACGCGGTGAGCATCGATGTCGTGATGACGAGGTAATCGTCCTCGAGCGCGCGCAACAGCCGCACCGCGATGAACCCCGCCACCACGCCCACGATCACGCCGCCGACCGCGAGCACGGCAAAGCTGCCGAGCGCACGCGGCGCGCTGAACATGCCGCTCAATGCGGCGGCCACCGCAAAGCGGAACAGCACGAGACCCGCGGCGTCGTTGAGCAGACTTTCGCCTTCGAGCAGCACCATGAGCCGTCGAGGCAACGCGACGCGTTCCAGCACGGCCTTCGCGGCGACGGCATCTGGCGGGGATACCACGGCACCGAGCGCGAAGCACGCGGCCCAGGGCAGGGCGGGCACGACCAGATGCACCGCATAGCCGACCGCGAAGGTCGTAAAGGCGACCGCGCCTATGGCGAGCAGCATGATGCCGCTGAGATTACGCTTGAAGTCGTCCCATACGAAGAAATACGCACCATACATCAAGAGCGGCGGCAGAAACACGACGAGCACGAGTTCCGGGTCGAGCTCGAAATGCGGCGTGCCGGGAATGAATGCCATGGCCGCGCCGCCCACCAACAGCGCGGCTGCGGGCGGCAGATTCAGGCGCCGCGCCAGCACTTCCAGCGCGATGATGGCGATGAGCGAGACAAGCACCAGATTGAATGCCGACACAGCATGCATGAGTAGATTCCTGGCGGATGGTGGCTATGTTGTGCCTTGCACGGACGGAAATCCGTTAATCGGCTATCTTCGAGTCTTGGCGACCGGGCGTTTTCGCGTGCCGGCAACATCGTATCCGATTGGGAGCCTGGATGAAGCGAAACACGTCTGGAGTGGCAGTGGTGGCGGTGCTCGTGGCCGTCGTCGTGGCGGCGACGGTTTATATCGCGAGCTTCGGCAAGTCGTCGCGGCATGCCGAACTGAATGCCGAGCCTGCGCAAGCTCTTGCCATCGAAGCGTCCGCGCCGGTAGCCAGCGGTGCGTCGGAGGCCGACGCGCGCACTGCGGCGCGTTAGATGTCGACCGACATACGACAGAAGGACGACAAAAACGGGAACGTGTCTTGCGTGTTCGGCGTGATCAGGCAGACCGACCGACTCGCATTACACACAGGCTGAAGTCAGGCCAAAGGCATTCTCATGGGCCATCCATCCCAAGAAGTTCCGCCTAAAAAGATTCCCATCGATGCACGCGGCATGATCGGCAACATGAAGACGGCCGCTCTCGTGTCGTTGCGCGGCGCCATCGACTTCATGTGCTTTCCGCGCATCGATTCGCCGACGCTCTTCGCCGAGCTTCTCGATGGCGAGCACGGCGGCGCATTCGCGATCACGCCAAGAGAGGAGCAGGCGAACGTCAAGCAGATGTATCTGCCCGAAACGAACGTGCTGCTCACGCGATTCATGACGCACGATGGCGTATGCGAATTGCTCGATCTCATGCCGGTGCCATCGGGCGAGGCGAGAGTCGATGCCGTGCCCAACTGCGTCATGCGTATCGTGCGGCTCATTCATGGAACCATGACGCTCGATGTGCGTTGCGCGCCGCGCTTCGACTACGCGCGCATTCGCCATGGCGCGCGCGCAGTGACGAAGGGCATCGAGTTCATTCCGGACGACAAGACCGCGTCCGTCCAGTTGCTGGCAAGTGTCCCGCTGGACATCCAGAATAACGACGCTCACGCCACGCTCGAATTGAAGGCTGGCGACTCCGCATGCTTCGCGCTCGGCGCAGGCGACGACTTGCAAAAGCTCGAATCGAACTTCGAGAGCATCCTTGCCGAGACCATCGATTATTGGAAGGAGTGGTCGTCGCGATCGACGTATCGCGGACGTTATCGCGAAGTCGTGTTGCGTTCGGCCCTCACGTTGAAGATGCTCAGCTCGGACGAGTTCGGCGCTATCGTTGCCGCACCGACCTTCGGCTTGCCGGAGTCGCAAGATGGATCGCGTCGCTGGGACTATCGTTTTACATGGATTCGCGATGCCGCGTTCTCGGTCTATGCGCTGCTCAGACTCGGCTACACGGGCGAAGCGGAACGCTTCATGAAATGGATTGGCGAGCGCAATCGCGATTGCAGTTCGGACGGCTCCTTGCGCGTGATGTATGCCGTCGATGGCGAAACCGCGCTCGAAGAAGCGGAGCTCAGGAACTTCGCCGAAGCCACGCAGGCGAAGGTCGTGGTCGGCAACGAGGCGCGCGAGCAGATGCAGCTCGATGTCTACGGTGCGTTGCTCGATTCGCTCTATCTCTACAACAAGTACGGCGCGGCTATCTCGTATGAAGGCTGGAAGCATGTGACGCGTACCGTCGACTACGTGGTCGAGCACTGGCGCGAAGCCGATCACGGTATCTGGGAGTTTCGCAACGGCACGCGTCCGTTGCTGCATTCGCGGCTCATGTGCTGGGTCGCGGTGGATCGCGCGTTGCGGCTCGCGGAGAAGCGTTCGCTGCCTGCGCCGCTTGCAAAGTGGTTCAAGACGCGCGATGAGATTCATCGCGACATTCACGAGGAGTTCTGGAACGAGGAGTTGAAATCGTTCGTGCAGACGCCGGGTTCCGCTACGCTCGATGCCTCCACGTTGATGATGCCGCTCGTGCGCTTCATCGGTCCGAAAGATCCGCGCTGGGTCGGTACGCTCAATGCAATCGGCCGCGAATTACGTGTCGATCCGCTGATTTTTCGCTATACACGCGGCTCGACGCTCGATGGATTACCGGGCCTGGAAGGCGGCTTCAGCGCATGTTCGTTCTGGTATGCGGAAGCGTTGGCGCGCTCCGGCCGTGTGGATGAAGGCCGGCTCGTGTTCGAGAAGATGCTCGCATATGCAAACCATGTGGGGTTATTTTCTGAGGAAGTAGCGACCAATGGCGAGGCGCTGGGTAATTTTCCACAAGCGCTGACGCATCTGGCTTTGATCAGCGCGGCTTATCAGTTGGATCGGGATCTGGACCGGGTGCATGTGGCGTGGACTTGATGCTAGCTTGGCCACGGCGCGGCATCTGAGCGTGTGGCCAGCAACCAATGTCGAGGCTAGATTCAAATGATTGCCGCAGCCCCTGAGCAGGACATCAGGATATCGCCCATACAACAAAAAAATTTGCTAATTTGTGTTATGTAAAGTTTCGTTGACTGTGGTCAGAGGTTGATTTATTAGACAAAATGCGCTGCATGCGTTAGCGTATCGCCACTCACTTAATCTCCTCAGGGAATCTAAGTGCCCACACAAGCACGACACGCCTCCATCGAGGATTTCCTCGCCCTCACAGATGGGCTCTGCTTCAAGGATATTGCGCGATTACTTCGTTGCTGCCTGCGTACCGTCAAAAACTATGTCGCTGGCCGCTCGCCGATTCCATGGCATCGAATCCAAATTCTTCGTACATTGCTCGACGATTCATGCGATGCGCCTAAATGCGAATGCGTGCCCGAAACGCCGAACGATGATGTGAGCGTGGTCGCGAACATTGACGAGGGCCTGGCGACCGAAGACGTTCCGCCTGAAGAGCTACTCGCTTGGGTCGGAACGCATGCGCCGCATTACCTTTCCAGCAAACGCAGCTTCTCTCTGTACATCAAAGGATGGGATGTCGTTAATAAAATTCGGCGCGCTAAGCACGAAGGTTCATTTCAGTTAGCTCTATATGAATGGCGACGCCTCGTCCGCGAGTTACCGACATCGTGGCGTTCAGGCAAGTTGTTCTCTGATCCACCGGCTTATCTGCGTAGAACAGCCTAGCTGCATTCAAGCCTCAAGCGAGACTAACGCTTTAATTAGAGGTGTAGCGAATCCGCTCGCATTGTTGTTACGGCGGTGCTGTAGACGGGTCCGAAGCTAGGCCGGGAGCATCGGACCCGATTAAATCACAAACGTTTGAGTTGACGTTAGATGTAGGCGTTAATGACGTTCGAGCTCAGACACTTGATCAACCTTCCTATCCCTGTTCCACGTGACGTAGACCGCGACAGCGTGATCGAGTAAGGAAGCCGCTTTGTCGCACATCCAACGGTCCGATAAAAGGAGCCACTTGTCCGAGTACTCTGGCTGACTTTTATCGTCGACTTGTATGTAACACGGAGCCCCAGAATAAACCGTTGCTTTCCATCCGGTGAGGGAACCATGTAGCATGTATGCGGCCGAACATGTCGACGACATGAACAGAAGGAATGCGGACAGAAGCGAGATTGTGGAGAAATTTTTCATGAGTGGAAAAGAATCGATAGACGCAGAGACGTAGGCGCACACCCGCACTCCTGAATTCGAAATCAGTCGTAGGCGCGGCCGGTGCACGGAACGTCGATACGGGTGACTGCGATGACCGCAGGCGCACAAATGCTCAAGCTAAAGCTAAAGCTCATGGCTAGGCTGGTTAGTAAACGTCCATGCCGACTCCTAAATTCACTCGGTTCAACGGTGTGCGATGCTCGGTACCGCCGATTGGAAAAAGGGTTTTAGTTATCGTGTCCGGCAGAATGAAAGTGCCTACTGGCGAGACTGCCATCCCGAGAGCGGCTCTACTCAAAGCGAAATACGTGTGTAATTTATCGCCAACAATCGATGATCACGCTTAAAATTTTCTAACGCTTCATGCATCCGTTAGATTGTTTTAATCCCGTTGAGTCTGCGGCCACCGAGAGCGGCGCATTGGTTGGTTTGAGTACGCTATCTTCGCGGGGGACAAGTTTATTGGCGGCCGCGTCTACTAAAATGCGATCGATGCCGCTTAGAAGCCGGATCGTCGCGCACTTCGAGCTCGATCGAAGTGGCGAAACCAGCGTCGCCCGTCAGCGTGTGCACCACCCTTTTGACGAGCCAAGGCGTGTCATCAATTTCAGGCTTGAAGCCTTTGATCGTCACTGGCAGCTCGGGAAACACCTCCGCGCGGCCGCGTGCCAATGTGTAATCCATCGTTGCCTGACTGCGCTGCACTCGCGCATATTCCGCCTTCGCTGCTGCTCGTGCCTCAGGCTCGCTCGCGTAGTCTTCGGGCAGGACTTTCACATTGCGATTGTTTTCTCCGCCGATCACAACGGACCGCCGTTTGCCGGCGCCGTTGGAATGCCAATGCGCTCGCACGGCAGAATAGCTCTCGCGCTGCGCGACATGGTAGCGATGGCTATCCCCGTCTTTGCGCGTGAGTGTTACCTCGGCAAGCGCCCGCCCGCTCGCCGTCTTGCCGGTGCCGATCGGCATGAAGAGCAGATGCAGATCTTTGACGTTCATCACCGCGTCAAAGCGCCGCGCAAGCCGCGTGAGAAACGACATATCGCTCTCATGTGTTTGATCGATATGGGCAATCGCGACCGAGGCGAGCACCTCACTCACCGCCGCTTTCAGCGAATGCCGTGATGCAATGGTGCGCACGATCGCGCCGAGTGTCTGGCCATGCCAGCTTTGTTCGCGCCGCTCGTGCATGGCATGGGTCATGGAAGCGGATCGTGCGCGGATCGTGATGATATCTGGCGCGCCGCTGTGCTCGATCTCATCGACCGTGAAGACTCCCTTGTCCACAAGCGATTCGCCTACCCACCCGATCGCCACTCGGATGTTTGCGCCACGTTTCGGTATGGCAAAGGTGTTTTTCGAATCATCGATGACGAGATCAAGCGTGTCAGATTCTTCAGCGCGTGACTCCGAGAGCGTCAAGCTGATGAGCTTGGGCGCGATCTGGCGCGACAGATCACGGCCGTCGAGCGTG
>NZ_JARUXJ010000004.1:1133371-1184434 GCF_031451465.1 Caballeronia sp. LZ003
AGCACCAGCTTGTCGGGGTCGAAGAACAGCAGGTTTGTCTTCCCCGACGCGCCGTACGCGTCAATTGAGTTCTTTGCCATCGGTCATATCCATCAGATTGCCGCCCCTAAAGAAGTCACGAACGCATGATTTGTTGCCGTAAAGGTCAGCGAGGCCTGCGTCAAGCGTAAATAGTTGTACTAACCCACCAAGGAGTATTCGGCACCTTGACTCCATCCACCCTACCGTTTGACTGTCCGCTCCGACGCTTTGCGCATACTTTCCTGTATTGCCTCTGCTGCGTCTTTACGTGTCACGTTGAAGCCCGCCATCGGCAGTGGCGTGGCTGGCTCATAGGCAAAGCGCCGTTGCGAAAGCGTTTCGTTCGCGCCGGTTTCAATTTGAAAGGCCTCGGGATGTTCCTGCTTCATCTGTGTAATGACCGCTGCAAGCGTTTCGCTCGTCGCGTTTCTAAGCATTTGCTGGTGCCGCTCGATGTGCATCCTTGCTTCTCCTCTTCATACGCAAGCTATCGTTCGCCCGATGAGCCGGCTCGATTGGAAGGCGGACGAAGTCGCGTTATTGCCGCCTGATTTGTTGGTACCCGGTCATCAACGATGGCGAGAGCCGAGCGTTGAGACAACGATCTCACCGCTGTACTTCAATCGCAGGTGCTTCCAGAGGGCTCGCTCTACGCTCGACGGCATCACTACATTGTTCACGCAGATCGAGCCGTTCTTTATGGTCACGTCATGACCCAGGCCCAGGTCGAGCCTCACCATGGGCGCCTCGTCGGCCGAGATGACCGTCGTTACGCGATGCACGCAGGGGATCTCGATCCCGTCGATAGCCACGCGTCCTTCGGGTTCATTGCAATTTTTTGCGCCAGCGCCGTTCGCTTAAATTGCTATTACCGATGCAGTCATTTGAATCCTTTGTATTTCGTTGGACCGCGATCTGGTTCAGTAGTAGGGACAGCCGCGAATCACATATGCCGACAAGCCCGCCCGGCTTCGAGCACGCGGGACTTTATTTACGCGGGACCTTGTGACGATGCGGGTAGAGGATCTGCATTTCCGGCACCTCGCCATCGAAAAATTTTGCAAGGCGCTCAGCGACATCAAAAGAGGGCACTTGACACCCACGTTCGACTCGACTCAGGTTGCTGGGGTCGATGCCTATCACGCTCGCCACACGAGCGATCGTCATCCCGCGTCGCTCGCGCGCCTGGCGGAGGGGACTTTTCATACTCTGGCTTCCTTGTTTTTGCGTTACACGCATATTAAGGCCAGACGATGAATTGCGCAACACGCTTTGCGCGCCACGCATCTAAAGGAGAAAATTGAGTATGACCGTTGGATCTAATATCCGAAAACTTCGCAAAATTGCGGGGATGACAATCCTCGAACTTGCTACGCAAGTCGGCAGCGACGTAGGTAATCTATCGCGCCTTGAACGCGGTCTCCAAGGCTACAGTCAAGACGCACTTGAAAAAATCGCGGCAGCACTCGGCGTGCAGGTCGCAACGTTATTTTCTGAAGAAGTTGGCGCAAGTTCGCCGCCACCCACCGGCAAAGTGCCGCTCGTGTCTTGGGTAGCAGCTGGCAAATGGTGCCAAGTAAACCTACCGTTTGAGCCGGGCGAAGCCGAGGAGTGGCTTCCATGCCCCGTAAAACACGGGCCTCGGACTTACGCACTGCGCGTGAGGGGGGATAGCATGCATAACCCGAACGGCCGCCCCTCCTTCGATCATGGGGACATAATCTTTGTTGATCCGGACCGCGAAGCCGTACATCGATCGTTAGCTGTCATTTGCCTAGATGACGACAATCAAGCGACGTTCAAACGCGTTTTAATTGATGGCGCACACATGATGCTCGAAGCCCTCAATCCTGCTTGGCCCAACCGTATCTTCGAAGTTTCCAGCAATGCGTCCATTTGCGGTGTTGTGATCGCGCGCATGGAAAGCTTCATCTAGAAGCCCCGCCCCACTGTCTCTCCCATCCGACGCTTCTGGATTTAATCAAGGGTCGCCTTGCGTCCGCGCACCTTTGCGCTTCTCTCGGAAATGACGCAACGCATGTCCAAGGCGTGGTCGCCGTGTACAAACCTAAGATTTGCGTTTGACGCATTTTTAGTTTGCAGGTAATATGCGTTCAATGAGCCGCCGAACCAGCCGCAGTGTCAGCAGTTTGTGCACGAGGCCTGTGGCACCCGATCTTTCGTGACAGGCTTGCGCTGTGTTGGAGCATACACAACCCACATTTCCCATAGCGAGAAGGCGCCTCTCCAGGCAACGCGAAATCTAAGGATTCGGCAATAGCTCAAGAGCCATCAAAGCAGCCGCAGCGAAGTGCTCGCGATGGACATCGCAAGCACTAAGTTCCTATCTAGCAATGCGCGCCGGGGCGCCACAACCATGAACAGTTAGCAGTTGTCTGCATCACCCTAGCGCGATTAAGACGTAGCAGTACTAATTGGAGGAAATATGATCGAAGTCCCCTTCCCTGCACCGCAAAATTGGAAGCGATCCAACGCCCGCGTCGGACTTGCATTCAGACCGATCCCGCCACAGGAACGCCCAAAGAGCAAATCACTGGTTCTGCGCGCCTGCCGAGAAGACATGTCATCTGGGAATGGCTTCAAATGGCCGTGGGCAGGCGCGATGGTTGAAGCGCCCGATTGGCAACCGACGCATCGTTGTGGCTCGGGTCTGCACGGATGGCTTCATGGCCATGGAGATCATGCGATCGGCGGCTACATCGAACCGACAGCAAATTGGCTCGTCATCGAGGTGGATACGGACGACATTATCGAGTTGGATGGCTTCTGCAAGTTTCCACGCGGCAAAGTCGTTTTCGTCGGCACGAGCAAAGGCGCTGCCGACTATCTGCTTGCAAATGATCCATGCGCCCGTGATCTTCCTTTGATCGGCGCCCATCGCGCGGTCGGCGATCACCGTGCTGTATTTGTTGGCGCTTTGGGCTGCGCTATAGCAGGAAACTGCGGCACAGCCATGGCGGGATATCGAGGAGTTGCAACTGTGGGATATGGCGGAACGGCGACAACGGGCTTTCGTGGCGAATCCACCGCAGGTGTTCGCGGGACAGCCATTGCGGGTGATGGCGGAACTGCACGAGCCGGCAATCATGGGACGGCTATGGTGGGATTCAGCGGAAAGGCAAGCGCTGGCGAGAAAGGACAGATCAGCATCTGGTACTGGGACTTCTATGAGATGCGATACCGAATGAAGATCGGTTACATCGGCGAGGAGGATTTGGAGCCGAACACGCTATACACCCTCGACGATAATCACCGCTTCATCAAGGTGTAATCACACATCACGATTTGGTAGGGCCGCCGCTTTATTCGTTTTACGTCGCGTTGGCCTCTTCGCCATGTAGTTGTACTTATTAGGAAGCCGAGGATGCGATCATGCCGCGTAAAGCAATGTTAAGTGAACAACGCGCTGCAAAAAAGGCAGCAAAAGCTGAAGCCCTGAAAGCGAAGCGCGAGGCCCTGGAGTGCGAGGCTCGGGCCGAAATTCACTTTTTGGCAAGCCAAACCCCGGCTCATATCGCTCAGGGGGGGTGAATACAGTTCGCTGTTGGAAGGAGGCTTTGGATGCTGCTACGTCCGCCGCACAGCGTCCACGGATATCTGTCGACAGACTTCGATGCTCGCTCCATGAGCTCCGCAGGCATGTTGAATTGGTCGATGCGCCCCTTAACGAATAATGACGCCTGGTGATCTAGTGAGAACGATGAAAGAACGCCCGCTCGCATTCAGCGCGCCGATGGTGCGCGCCATTCTTGACGGACGCAAGACGCAGACGCGGCGCGTCGTGAAGTTGCCGCATGCCAACTCGCTCGGACAGTGGGAGCCGACAACCATCGGCGGCCGGAATGGTGGCTGCACGAAGGACGGTCAGGCAATCAATCGCTGGGACGGCAAGCTGCCCACGTACATGGGCGCCGGTTCTCCCCTGCCTTTCTTGAACGTCACCAAATAATCTAGGAGGGCGCCGGCAATCCGGCGCGCGCACGTGGAAAAGCAAATTCAGACGTAACAGCACCCTCACTTCGACGCGTTCAACGCGATGGTCATCGACATGGTTGCAGCACAGGTCTTCACGGGCGCCGCATTCACGAATCAGCAGATCGCCAATGACTTTTCTATCGTCGCGCTCAATCACTATGACGAGCTGCCAGAAATGACCATTGCCACTCTCGCCGCGATCATCGCGACCCTCGCCGCGCGCGACATGCCTTCCGATGTTCGGACGTCGATTGAGACGGGTCAGCGGCACGGAGCGCATTGAGATGGCCGTGCCGAAACAAGACACCGAGGCACTCGCCTCATTCAGCCCCGAAAACACATGGCAGCATGCCATCGTAGGAGAAAGAGAATGAATGCCTTGCGAATAAAACAGGTCGCCACGAAGGTGGGACTCGGACAATCCACAATCTACCGAATGATCGCCGCAGGGACATTCCCTAAGCCGTTTGAGTTGGTGCCCGGTCGCGTCGCGTGGATCGAAAGCGACATCGACGCTTGGCTCGCCGAACGGGCTGGCAAGCGATACCAGCCCGGAGAGACGTCTCAGGCTATGCAGCCGATGCAGCAGTAAGTTGCTCCACCTTCTGCCGACCCGCGCAGTAATCAGCCCAATCCTCCATCATTCCGCGCCGGCGTTCGAGCATGTCTCGACGTCGGTACGCGGACACCGTCATAGACCCGATCGTGTGTGCGAGCGCCTGCTCTGCGAGCGAATCAGGGTAGTCGGTGCAATCTGCGATCCAATCCCGAAACGTTGACCGAAAGCCGTGGACCGTGATGTTGGTGCGATCCATCCGGCGCAGTAACAGCAGCATGGCCATGTTCGAGAGTGGCTTCCCCTCCTTGTATCCTGGGAACAGCCAGCCCCATTTTGCGCCTGTCTCTATCTGTTTTCGCACCAACTCGACCGCCTCATCGCAGAGCGGCACGCGTAACTCGACCTCGCACTTCATTCGGTCGCCTGGGATCGTCCAGACCTTCGCATCCAGGTCGAATTCCTCCGGACGGGCGAACCGTACTTCGTTCGTTCGAGTCGCCGTCAATATCAGTAGGCGCAGCGCGCGCGCCGCACGCTTGGGCCTCGTCTTCAACTGTGTGAAGAACGCTGGCATGTCTTCCCATGCGAGCGCCGGATGATGCTTGACCATCTGACGCTTCTTCGTGCGCGGCAACACGCGGTCGAGATGATCGACGTAGCGCGCCGGGTTGTCGCCCGAGCGATGGCCGAGCGTAGTTTCAGCATCGAGGATGGCCTTCACGCGCCCGCGCACGCGTCGCGCCGTCTCGGCCTTCTTCAGCCAGATCGGCTGGAGGATGCGCACAATCATCTCGGTGTCGATGTCGCGCACGTCGATGTGGCCGATCACTGGATAGGCATAGTGGTCGAGCGTAGCCGTCCACTGTTTCGAGTGCTTATCGTTGCGCCACGCGGATCTGCGGCCATCAATGAAAGCTTCGGCTGCTTCCTTGAATGTCACCGTGTTCGCCTCAGCCGATCGCTCGATGACGCGCTTGTCGCGCGCGATGATCGGATCAACCTTCTCTTTGACCTTCGCCCGGCACTCTGCCGCATCCTTGCGCGCGGCCGCGAGTGATACCAACGAGAGCGGCCCGAGTCCCATCTCACGAGAACGCCCGAGGATGGAGAACCGGAAGATCCACGAGCGCGATCCAGACGCGCTTATCTGGAGATACAGGCCGCCGCCGTCCGGATAATATCCCGGCTCGATTAGCTTTCCGATTCCCAAAGCGGTCAGTCGGTTCAACTGGCGTGCTGCCATTCCTTACCCCCAAAGCTACCCACGAATGATGACTGGATTCTGGGGTAGCAAGGGAGATTGAGCAAGAGTATCGGCACCCCCAAAACCCACGCATCACAACGGTCTGCGGGTTTCATCGGGAGTGTTAGAGAACGCGTGAGAGCCTTGATTGGCGGAAGGCAGCCGGAGTCGAACCGACCTGGGAATGTCTGACATCCCCAACCGGGTTTGAAGCCCGGCCGTACCACCGGATACGAATGCCTTCCTGCGGAGAACTCAGCACGCTGGCAACACTTCGACCAGGCGCGCCGCGATTATAGCGGTGATGCGTAATTCGCATACTTGCCGGCGCACCGGCCATTAACCGCTCTTGTCGCTTGGCTGGTGCGGCGGCTTGCGGCGTAACAGACGGTACGCGAAGAAGATCAGCGCGAGCACCACCAGCAGGTCGATCACCGTCGCGCCATGCAGATGCAACTCCATCAGCGTCCATTGCAGTTGCCGCTGAAAGAGCGCGCCGCCCAGCAGCCAGAACGCAGCCCACGCGACGATCCCACCCGTATCCCAGAGAAAGAACGCGGGCACGGCGATTTGCGTCGTACCCATCAAGGGCGGCGTGACGAGTCCGAGTCCCGGTATGAACTTCGATACCGCGACGATAGGCGCGCCATGCCGCTCGAAAAGAGCGCCGGTCGTACGCATGCCGTTGTCGATCGCATAGGAGCGACGCGAAAGCGCGGCAATGAGCTTGCGCCCGTGGATGCGTCCCGCCGCAAACCACACACCGTCGCCGATGAGCGCGCCCGCCACCGCCGCCACCAGCACAGAGACGAACGAGAGCCGCCCGTTCGCGACGGCCGTTCCCGCGAACAGCAGCAACGGCGCGGAAGGCAGCGGCACACCGAGCCGCGTCAGCAGCACGTTGGCGAACACCGCCGCCCCGCCCCACTGCGCAATCGCCGATGGCGGTATCTGAATCACGCGTCTTCCTCGGTTCGTTGTGGTCTATGGTCTCGCGGCCGGACGCGCTCAATCGGCCCGCGATTCGACGAGCATCACGGGAATGCCGCCGCACCCCGCGCTATTCGCAATTTCAATGCCGCCCCACGGCGAACTCGCGCCACGGTCGAACGCCATCGGGTCGCCACGCAAGTCCGGGCGCAGCACGTTGAACGGCCAGGTCGGTCGCCTGATGCGCTCATGGACCACGGACCCGAGCCAGATCGGCATAGGCTGCGCGCGGGAGCCCATGCCTAGCGCGTAGTTCGTGGGCCAGAAACGCAGGACGTCGCGCTCCTGCGGGCCGAGATGCGAGCGCGTGAACACGAGCTTCGAAGGCTCGCCGTTGTTCAGACGCGGCAGCGCGGGCAAGGCGACCGCCGGTGCGTTGGGCGACACCACCGACATCACGCTCTTCACCGACACACCCGACACCTCGGTCCAGCCGCGGCTCGTCAGTTGCGCGCGAATCTGCGCGGGCGTGGCCGCCCATTGCACGGTGATCGGCTCGCGACGGTCGCCATCCATGGCCGACCGGTAGCACGAGAACGTGCGCCAGAAGGTATCGGTCCATTGAATCGGCGTGATGACGACCGTGACGGGCGGCGCGCTGTGCGCCTCGGATGAATCGCTCAACTGCAACGCCACGCTTGCGCAGATGACGGCCAGCACCGCGAACGGCATCCACGGACGCGGCTTCGGTTTGCAGGGATTGCGCCACACCGCCGTGAGCGCGATCAGGAACACCCAGATGGCCGCGAGCGCGACGCTGCCAAGCACGGCGGAAATGGTGAAGCGGCCGAAGTACAACCCGGCGAGCGCGACGGCCGTGACGATCGCCGATGTCGCT
This sequence comes from Caballeronia sp. LZ003, assembly GCF_031451465.1. Lineage (NCBI taxonomy): Bacteria > Pseudomonadati > Pseudomonadota > Betaproteobacteria > Burkholderiales > Burkholderiaceae > Caballeronia > Caballeronia sp. LZ003. The sequence continues at coordinate 1,141,019 of NZ_JARUXJ010000004.1, forward strand.
GTCGCGATCAACACACCCGAAATGGTGCCGACGCGCCGCAGCAGCAAGAACGCGAGAAAGCCGTAGATCACGACCGTGGCCGAGACGTGACTGCTCAGAAAAGAATGGTCGGCGGGCGCGAGCGTGACGAGCATCGGATCGCGCGCGGTGAAGCGGATCGCGAGCACCAGCAATTGCGAAAACACGACGGCGACGAGCCAGTACGTGACCGTGCGCCAGCGCCGCTCGAACACCATCCACACGACGACCGTTACGGCGAGCGCGGCGAGCGTCGGCGTGCTGCCGAGCGTGGCGGCGGCATCGAGGATGGAATCGGCCCAGGTCGAACGGAACGACTGCAACAGCCGGAAGATGGAGGTGTCCACCTGCACGAGCGAACTGCCGCGCGCCACGCCCGACAGCACGTAGAAGAACGCGACCGCCGAGACGAGCAGCAGCGCGGAAATCATCACGATGAGCCCGGTCGCCGGATTGCCCGGATCGAGCGCGCGTGCGAGCATCCGCGCGGCCAGACCACGGCGTTGCTGGCAGGTCGCAAGCAACATGTCGCGCGAGGCGAACGTCCATTCCTTCGCATGCGAAATCACCACGCGCGCGAGATTGAACACGAGCCACGCAAGCGCCGCGAGGATGACGAGGATCACCACGAGCCGGATCGATACCGCGCCCGCCAGTTCGATCGAAGCTCCGAAGACCACGCCCGGCAGGATGTGCAGCGGCGCCCAGATCAGCGCGGAAATGATGTTGACCGCCAGAAAGCGCGCGGGCGTCATGCCCGCGACGCCAGCGACGACCGGCACCACCGCGCGCATCGGTCCAACGAAACGCGCGAGCACCACGCTCTTCGCGCCGTGTTTGTCGAAGTATCTTCGGCCGGCGACGAGTGCGCCGGGATGCGCCCGAAACGGCCACATCTGCGCAATGCTCGTTGCATAGCGCTTGCCGAACCAGAAGCTGACCGCGTCGCCCGCAATGGCGCCAACGACCGCGCAGACCATCACCCAGCCGAGATTCAGCGCGCCGGTTCCGACGAGCGCGCCCGCGATGAACATGGCCGTGCTGCCCGGAATGAAGGTGCCAATGAATGCGAGCGACTCCAGAAACGACGCAAGCAGCACTACCACGAGCGTCCATTCGGGATGGCTCGACAGAAGATGCAAGAGCTTGTAGTAGGAATGCTCCATCGGATTTCACGCGACAGCCTGCGCCGCGAAGGTCTCCACGTCGTAACTCGACGTTCGATAGTCAGACGGATTCGTGCCAGCGGCTGTCGGTTCGCAACAGATGAAGGTCGCGGTGAAACCGAGTGTACCCAACCCTGTCGAAGAACTCCAAAACCTGGATCGCGCGTTTGCGGCCGAGCGCGCTGGCATCGCGAAATGCGGCCGCGCCTATCGCACCGTTCGCGTTTGCATGTTCGGCAGCCAGCCGTGCAAGTGCTGCAATGGACGCGCGTCCGTAAAACAAGTCGCGCACCACCTGAAAGACATCGCCACGGCGCGAGAGCTTGCGCAACAGACGCCGCACCGCGTCTTCGGGCACGCCATGCGTGGTGGCCAAATCCCTGACCCACGGCGGGTCGAAGCGGCCTTCCTCGATCGATGAGAGCACGACGCGGGCCAGCGCGTCCTCGGCGGCATCGAGCGTAACCGTATGCGATGGCAAATGCAGCCACGGACCGCTTCGCGCAATCGTGCCTAGCGTCACGGCGTCGTCGATGAGCGCGCGCCACAGCGCTTCGGGCGCGAGCGGCGCGGCCATGCGGCGCAGGCGCGCGGTATCCGGGCCTTGCTCGTCCGCAAAGCGTTCGTGGAAGGCGGCGAGTGCATCCGTCAGACACGCGTGCAACGCGTCCCATCGCGCGACGCTGATCAAGAGCGCATCGTCGTGGATGGGTATGCTGCGCAGACCGTCGGGCTGGGTCATCGATCCAAGCGTTCGACCTGCAAGATGCTCGACGAGCGAGCGCGGCAAGCCATACGGCGACTGCGCGAAGAGTTCGTCGATGGCGCCGGTGTCGAGCATCGCGGTGAGCGCATCGAGCCACGCGTGGCGCTGCGGCGTGCGGCGCTTGCGTGCGGGCGCAAACGGGTCGAGCACACGCCCGCCGCCTACCGTTTTATCCGCCTGCGCATTGCGAACGATGAAGCGGTCGCCCGGCAGCGCGCAAACCGGCCTATCGAATACGAGTTGCACGCGCGCCGTCTGCCCGGCCGCGAGCGTTTCGCCGTCGAGCAAGGCGATGTGCGCGACGCGGTGCATCGTGCCCAGATGTACATGCAGCGGGCTCCAGTGCGTGAGCGCCGGCGCGGCATCGGCGAGAAGCGTGAGTTCGACGTCGATTCGCTCGGACGCTCGCGCGAGACGCGCATCGAGAATCCAGTCGCCGCGCGACAGCGTGTCCTTCTCGATGCCCGCGAGATTGAGCGCGCAGCGCTCGCCCGCGCGCCCCGTCTCCGAAGCGCGATTCTGCGCGTGAATGCTGCGCACACGAACCGGCGCTTCGCCCTCGCGCGGCGCGAGCGCCAGCGTGTCGCCGACCTTCGTCTGCCCCGCGGACACCGTGCCGGTCGCCACCGTGCCCTGGCCCGCGAGCGTGAACACGCGGTCCACGGCCAAACGAAAGAAGCCGTCGTCGCGGCGCGCGCGCCAGTGCTTGGCGACATTGTGCAGATGCGCGTTCAGCGCGGCCACGCCGGAGTCGTCATCGCGCGTGGCGTTGGTGTTAAAGAGCGGTGCGTGTTGCAAAGCGGTGCCGGCTATAAGCGCGGCGATTTCGGCATGGACTTCGTTCAGGCGCGCGGCATCGACACGATCGGATTTCGTCACCGCCACTGCGCCGTCTTTCACGCCGAGCAACTGGAGAATCGCGAGATGTTCGCGCGTTTGCGGCATGACGCCATCGTCGGCGGCGATCACCACGAGCGCGAAGTCGATGCCGCATGCCCCCGCCGCCATCGTATGCACGAGCTTTTCGTGCCCCGGCACGTCGATGAAGCCGAGCACGCCGCCATCGCCGAGCGGCACGTATGCATAACCCAGTTCGATGGAAATGCCACGCGCCTTCTCTTCCTTCAGACGATCCGTATCCACCCCCGACAGGGCGCGCACGAGCGTCGTCTTGCCGTGATCGATATGCCCCGCCGTGCCGACGATCATGCGTTGCGGCCCGTTGCCCGCATCTCCAACTGGGCGATGAACGCGGCTTCGTCCTGTGCTTCGAGACAGCGCAGATCGAGCCACAGCGCGTTATCCGCAATGCGCCCGATGACCGGGCGCGGCAGATCGCGCAGTCTGCGCTCGATGCGATTCAACTGGCCGCCCGCCTTCTTGCCGCTCGTGAGCCGCACGACGAGGCCGTAACTCGGCAGGACATCGACCGGCAACGCGCCGCTGCCGATCTGACTGAACATCGGCTCGGTGGCGACGACGAAATCCGCACCGGTCATTGCCTGCAGCACGGGCCGGATGCGTTCGGCGGCAAGGCGCATGGCGTCCGCGGGACGCGTCAGCAGGCGCAAGGTGGTGAGACGTTCGGCGAGCGTCTCCGGCGTGCGATAAAGCCGCAACACCGCTTCGAGCGCCGCGAGCGTGAGCTTGCCGACCCGCAGCGCACGCTTGAGCGGATGATTCTTGATCTTCGCGATCAGTTCCTTCGTACCGACGATCAGGCCCGCCTGCGGTCCGCCGAGCAGCTTGTCGCCGCTGAAGGTGACGAGTTGCGCGCCAGCCTCGACCGTCTCGCGAACCGTGGCCTCGCGCGGCAAGCCCCATTGCGCCAAATCGACGAGCGTGCCGCTGCCGAGATCCACGACAACCGGCAAGCCGCGCGCCCTCGCCAGCGGCGCGAGTTCCGCGAGCGTGACTTCCTTGGTGAAGCCCGTGACCGCGTAGTTGCTGCAATGCACTTTCATCAGGAGCGCGGTCCTGGCGTTGATCGCTTCGTCGTAATCCTTCAGATGCGTGCGGTTGGTCGTGCCGACTTCGCGCAGCTTCGCGCCCGCGCGGCTCATGATGTCGGGAATGCGAAACGCGCCGCCAATCTCGACCAGCTCGCCGCGCGACACGATCACTTCGCGACGCGCGGCCAGCGCGGACAGCGTCAGCAGCACGGCGGCCGCGTTGTTGTTGACGACCGTCGCGGCTTCGGCGCCCGTCAGTTCACAGATGAGTTCGTTGATGAGGTCATCGCGGTCGCCGCGCGCGCCGGTCGCGAGATCGAATTCGAGATTGGCCGGCCGCGTCAGGACTTCGGCGACGGCGCGCAGCGCTTCATCCGGCAACAGCGCGCGGCCGAGGTTCGTGTGCAGCACCGTGCCCGTGAGATTGAAGACGCTTTTCACGCTGCTTTCCGCGCGCTTGTCGAGCGTCGCGCCGACGCTTGCCGCGAGGCTCGCATCGGCCAGTGCCTCGACGGATGCGCGGCCCGCCTGCGCTTCGGCGCGCCATGCGTCGAGCGACGCGCGCAGCACGGCGAGCGTCTGCGTGCGTCCGTGCGCGGCCAAGACCGGCGCGAATGCCGCCGATGCCAGCACGCGCTCCACCGATGGCACTCGTGCCATCAGCGCGCGCAATTCGCTGTCGTTGTTGCCGGTGACATTACTCACGCTTCTATCCTCTTCCCTTCATGCTTCATCGACGTGTTCGGGCCACAGCCACGGATGCGGCGACGCACGGCGAAAACCGGCGTCGCCCATCAGAAGGTCGAGCGTGAGGCTTGCCAGATCGTCGGCGTAAGGCTCGAAGTCGTAGGCCTTGTCTTGATAGCCGATCTTTCTGTAGATGCCGCATTCGTCGCACGATTCGGCCTTGAGCGCGGCCTGCTTCGCGCGGGCGGCGCGTTGTTCCTCGGTTTCGTCGTCCGTGGGCGTGCCCATGGCGTGATACGCAATGCCCTTGGTGGAGTCGCAATTCGAGCATTTGGCGCGCACGACATGCCATTCGGTCGAGCACAAGCCGCACTGCACGTAGCGATAACCATCATGCGTGCCGCCGACGCGCACGATGCTCGCCACCGGCATCGAGCCGCAGAGCGGGCAGACGCCGGGCGCATCGAGATAAGGCACATCCGACACGGCGATGCGCGTGGCCAGATCGGTCCACACCACTTGCAGCGCGGCGACGATGAATGGCGCCGCCGCCGGATCGATCTCCGCGAAGCGCAGCGCGATGATCGCGTCGGCCTGCGTGTCGAGCGTGGCGGCGTCGGTCGTGCGCAGACGCGCGACGAGTTGCGCGAGCGGCGGGGTGAGCGCGCCCGCGGCTTCGATACTGTCGAGCAGCATGAACAGTACGTCGCGCCACGCGGGATCGCGCTCGTCGGTGAGCGCGGGGACGATAGGCATCGAATGCTGCTGATTGCGTTCGATCGACTCGCGCGCGGGCATCAAAGCGGTGGATGTCGAAAGGATGCGTTGCTGCGCATCGGCGAGCGCGGCCATGAGACGCAGATAGCCCGCGATCGGATTGCTCGCTTCGGCGAGTTGCAACAGACGCGCGGCGCGGGCGGCGAACACGGTGCCGCGTTCGGGCATGCGAAGACGGGGAATGGCCGAAGGATCGAGAGACTCGATCTTGGCGGCTTCGAGAATGCGTTGGACCACGGGATTCCTTGAGGAAGGTCGGGGCGGGATCAAGAATAACAGCTTATAACGGAGCGCTCAGCGATGCTCATGCTCCGCGCGGAGGTACAAAAATGAGTTCACGCAAACGGAAATTCAAAATGGAACTTTCAATACGGAAGCAGGGAAATGGCGCGGCAGTCCGGTTGCCCGCCAGCGCTGCTGGAAGGCATGAAACTGACCCTTGGCGACAAATTCAATGTCGAGGTGTGCCCGGACGGAATCATGCCGATGCTGGCTCGTCGCGAATTGTCGCTCGAAGAACTGCAGGCGCAGTGCGACCCGAAGGCGCCTATCTCCGATGAATTGGCTGACTGGAACAATCTAAAACCGGTAGGACGTGAGCGATGGTGAAAGGCAACAAATTCGACACGGGGATATTGCGCACGTCGGCCTGAGTCCGGCAATTGGCCATGAGCAACAAGGCGACTTCAGGCGGGCTCGCGCTTTCGGCTGCGTCATTCAATGCGCTGGAGACCGCACTGGTCGCGCCTGTCACGCAGAGCAGCGGCTTCGCGCGATACGCCGGTTTCGCAGTCCCGCTCGCCGGGCTTGGCACAAGGACGCAAGGCGTCGCGCTCGTCAACATGTTCCGCACGTTAGACCTCGAAGCGCGCGGTGCGAGTCGAGGAACGCGCGCCAATCGAAGTGACGGACGACGCGCTAGCGCGCCGTCACGCCATTCTCGACTGACGCGCATTCGGCCTACTTGCCGATGATCTCCTTGAACCACCGCGGATGGTGCTTCCTGGCCCATCCATAAGTGACCGTGCCGCGTGTCATCGCGCCGACAGAACCCTTGATCCAGATCGCCGCGTAGATATGCACGATGATCCCGACGATCAGCACGAACGCCGCCGCCGCATGCACGACCGCCGCCACGCGAATGATCTCGATGGGAAAGTAAAACGAGAAGTAGCGCCGCCAAATCACGATGCCGCTCAACAGCAAAAGCGGCAGGCAAGCGGCCATCGTGAAGAACAGCAGCTTTTGCCCGGCGTTGTACTTGCCGATCTCCGGCAGCCGGTCTTCGCGATTGGCCAGCACGTCGTCGATCTGCTTCATCCACTGCACGTCAGCCTTGTCCAGATAGTTGTGATGCCAGAAACGCAGCGCAAGAATCATGAACGAGACGAACATGACGCAGCCGACGAACGGATGCAGAATGCGCGTCCACTGGCCGCCGCCGAAGATTGCGTAGAGCCAGGCCATCGACGGATGAAACATCGCGAGACCGGAAAGCGCCAGCAAGACGAACGTAATCGCGGTGATCCAGTGATTGCTGCGCTCGTTCGGCGTGTAACGGACGATCAGGCGGTTGCCCTTCACGTCGCGCAGTTCGCTATCGTGTTTCATTCGAACGCTCCCTTTGCTGAAACGCCTCTTCGGCTTCGTGCTGTGCTTCGGCTTCTTCTTCCGCGCTCACCTCGTTCGGACCGACACGCGTGTAGTGGAAGAACCCGGCGATCGCGGCCAGCGCGATACCCGCCATTGCAAGCGGCTTGGTCACGCCTTTCCAGATCGACACCAGCGGACTGATGTGCGGGTCTTTCGCGAGCCCGTGATAAAGCTGCGGCTGATCCGCATGATGCAGCACGTACATCACATGCGTGCCGCCCACGCCCGCCGGGTTGTAAAGACCCGCGTTTTCGAAACCGCGCTCCTTCAGGTCTTCGATGCGATCCTCCGCTTGCGTGATCATGTCCGCCTTGGTGCCGAACATGATCGCGCCCGTCGGACACGTCTTCACGCACGCCGGCTCCTGCCCGACCGCGACGCGGTCCGAACAGAGCGTGCACTTGTACGCGCGATGATCTTCCTTCGAAATACGCGGAATGTTGAACGGGCAGCCCGTGACGCAGTATCCGCAGCCGATGCAGTTTTCCTCGTGAAAATCCACGATGCCATTGGTGTACTGCACGATCGCGCCTGGCGACGGACACGCCTTGAGACACCCCGGGTCCTCGCAATGCATGCAGCCGTCCTTGCGGATCAGCCACTCGAGGTCGCCCTTCGGGTTCTCGTACTCCGTGAAGCGCATCACCGTCCACGAATGTTCGGTGAGATCACGCGGATTGTCGTAGACGCCGGTCGTATGACCGACGTCGTCGCGCAGGTCGTTCCACTCCATGCACGCCGTCTGACATGCCTTGCAGCCGATGCACTTCGATACGTCGATGAGCTTCGCGACCGTCCCCGTCACCGGCTCGCGGACTTGCGGCGGCGGCGTGGTGGTGGCCGAGAGGCGCTTGATGTCGAGCGATTGCAGAGCCATCTCGTCTCCTTTAAGCCTTCTCGGCTTTTTCGACCTTCACGAGGAACGACTTGAACTCCGGTGTCTGCGAGTTCCCGTCGCCCACGGAAGGCGTCAGTGTGTTGACGAGATAGCCCGGCTGCGTGAGGCCCTTGAAGCCCCAATGCAGCGGCAGGCCGACGGTATGCACCTTCTTGCCCTCCACGTTCAATGGCTTAATGCGCTTGGTGACGAGCGCCACCGCGACGATATGCCCGCGATTGCTCGATACCTTCACGCGCTCGCCCGCCACGACGCCCACTTCCTTTGCGTGTTCCTCGCCGATTTCCACGAACTGCTGCGGCTGCACGATGGCGTTGAGCCGCGCGTGCTTGGTCCAGTAGTGGAAGTGCTCGGTCAGGCGATAGGTCGTTGCCGTGTCCGGGAACTTGTCGGCGGTGCCGAGCGCCGCGCGGTCATCCGGGAAGATGCGCGCGGCTGGATTGCTCACCACGGCCTTGTTGTCCGGGAAGAACGGGTTATAGCCGAGCGGCGTCTCGAACGGTTCGTAATGCACCGGGAACGGTCCTTCGTTCATGCCGTCGCGCGCGAAGAAACGCGCCACGCCCTCCGGATTCATGATGAACGGATTCATGCCGTTCTCCGGGGGCTCGTCGGCCTTGAAGTCGGGAATGTCCGGTCCGGTCCACGCCTTGCCGTTCCATGCGATCAGCTTGCGCGTCGGGTCGAAAGGCTTGCCGCTCACATCGCATGACGCGCGGTTGTAGAGCACACGGCGATTCGCCGGCCACGCCCACGCCCAGCCGAGCGTCTGACCGATGCCCGTCGGGTCCGAGTTGTCGCGCCGGCCCATCTGATTGCCAGCTTGCGTCCACGATCCGCAGAAGATCCAGCAACCGCTCGCCGTCGAGCCATCGTCACGCAAAAGCGCGAAGCTCGACAACTGCTCGCCCTTCTTCGCCAGCACCTTCGTCTTGTCGGTGGGATCGGCGACATCCGCGAGCGCGCGGCCGTTGAACTCCATCGCGATCTCTTCGGGCGTCGGACTTTCCGGGTCCGCGTAAGGCCAGGTCATGTTGAGGATAGGGTCGGGATACTTGCCGCCCTTCTCCTTATAGGCCTGCCGAATGCGCAGCCACAGCCCCGACATGATCTCCAGGTCGCTCTTCGCTTCGCCCGGAGCGACCGCGCCCTGCCAGTGCCATTGCAGCACGCGGCTCGAACTCACGAGCGAGCCGCGCTCTTCCGCGAAACACGTGGTCGGCAGACGGAAGACTTCAGTCTGAATCTTCGAGGCGTCGACATCGTTGAACTCGCCGTGGTTCTTCCAGAACTCGGAAGTCTCGGTGGCGAGCGGGTCCATGATGACGAGCCACTTCAGCTTCGACAGTCCGAGCCCGATCTTCGCCTTGTTCGGCGCGGCCGCGAGCGGATTGAAACCCTGCGCGATATAGCCGTTCATCTTGCCCTGCGCCATCAGCTCGAACACCTGGAGCATGTCGTAGGACTTGTCGAGCTTCGGCAGATAGTCGAAGCCGAAGTTGTTCTCGGCGGTCGCGTTGTCTCCCCACCAAGACTTCATGAAACTCACATGGAACGCGCGATAGTTCTTCCAGTAGCTCAACTGATTCGGCCGCAAAGGCTGCGTCGCGCGCTTCTTGATGAACTCGTCGAAGTCCTGCTCGCCTTCCATCGGCAAAGTCATATAGCCGGGCAGCAGATTCGACATCAGGCCGAGATCGGTCAGGCCTTGAATGTTCGAGTGCCCGCGCAGTGCGTTCATGCCTCCGCCCGCCATGCCGATGTTGCCAAGCAGAAGTTGCACCATCGCGCCGGTGCGGATCATCTGCGCGCCAACCGAGTGATGCGTCCAGCCGAGCGCATACAGAATGGTTCCCGCGCGATTCGGCGCGGCGGTCGTGGCAAGCATCTCGCAGACCTTGAGGAACTTGTCGGTCGGCGTGCCGCAGACCTTCGTCACCATCTCGGGCGTATAGGTCGAGAAATGCTGCTTGAGCAGGTTGTAGACACAGCGCGGATGCTGCAAGGTCGGATCGACCTTGACGAAGCCATCGTCGCCGCGTTCGTAGTCCCAGCTCGACTTGTCGTAGTTGCGCTTCTCGGCGTTATAGCCCGAGAACTCGCCGTCCTTGAACGCGAAGTCCTCGCGCACGATAAAGGACATGTCCGTGTAGTTGCGGACGTACTCGTGCTGAATCTTGTCGTTGGTGAGCAGGTAATTGATGATGCCGCCCAGGAACGCGATGTCGCTTCCCGTGCGAATCGGCGCATAGAAATCCGCCACCGATGCGGTGCGCGTAAAGCGCGGATCGACCACGATGAGACGCGTCTTGCGATGCGCCTTCGCCTCGGTCACCCACTTGAAACCGCACGGATGCGCCTCGGCTGCGTTGCCGCCCATTACCAGAATCACGTCCGCGTTCTTGATGTCGACCCAATGGTTCGTCATCGCTCCACGGCCAAACGTCGGGGCAAGACCTGCCACCGTCGGGCCATGTCAGACACGCGCCTGATTGTCGAATGCGAGCATGCCCAGGCTGCGGGCAGTTTTATGCGTCAGATAGCCGACTTCGTTGCTGCCCGCCGACGCCGCGAGCATGCCCGTGGTCAGCCAGCGATTCACCTTCTTGCCGTCCGCCGTGGTCTCGACGAAATTCGCGTCGCGATCTTCCTTCATCAGTTTGGCGATACGGTCGAGCGCGTCTTCCCACGAGATGCGCTTCCATTCGTCCGATCCCGGCGCGCGATACTCGGGATGCATGAGGCGGCTGGGACTATGAATGAAGTCGATGAGCGATGCACCCTTCGGGCACAGCGTGCCGCGATTGACGGGATGGTCGGGGTCGCCTTCGATATGGATGATGCTGGCCTTCGCATTCTTGGCGTTGTCGCCGAGGCCGTACATGAGGATGCCGCATCCGACTGAGCAGTACGGGCAGGTATTACGCGTTTCCGTGGTACGCGACAGCTTGTACTGACGAACTTCGGCGAGCGCAGGTGCCGGAGAGAAGCCTAGCGCCGCCAGGCTCGATCCGGCGAGCGTGCTCGCTGAGACCTTCAGGAACTGTCGCCGTGACATTTGCAGCATTTTAGTGCCTCGGCGTTTTGTAATGTGGGTGGCGAAATTATAGGGCGCGCTGTCCTATTTCGCTGGCGAACACGGCACTTTCGACTCGATGCGAAGCCTCGTTGTGGCGTTGCGCCGACGCGCGTTCAAGAGCCAAACGTTGCACCCAGTCACGTCGACTTACGGTTGGACTGGAATAGTTCCTGCTCTCCTTCGTTCGAGTTTGGTCAGTCCGTTCATCGTATCCAGAGGTCCGCCATGAGTTCCGTATCCACACAGAAGATCGAAGCCGTCGTCAAAAAGGACGCCTCCTGGGTGCTCGGCGCGCTCAAGAAATTTTCGGAGGATCGCTGCGCCGCGATGGCCGCGAGTATCGCCTTCTATTCCGCGTTTTCGCTCGCGCCGACGCTCGTCATGGTGATCGCCGTGGCCGGTTGGGTGTTTGGCGCCGAAGCCGCGCGCGGTCAGCTCTTTCATCAGGTCAACGGGCTGCTCGGCGATCAGGGCGCGGCGGGCGTGCAGAGTATTGTCGAGAATGCGCATCGCAGCGGCGGGACGGGCATCGCGGCGGTCATCTCGTTCGCGCTGCTCGCGATCGGGGCGTCGGCGACGTTTTCATCGCTCAATACGGCGCTCAACCTTGTATGGCCGCTCACGGGCGATCAGCGCTCGAGCGTCTTTGCGATGGTGCGCGTGCGGCTCATCTCGTTTGGACTCGTGCTCGGCGTGGCGTTTCTCCTGATCGTCTCGCTGGTGCTGGACACCGCGATCCAGGCCGTCGGCATGTGGCTCTGGGGCGACTCGCCGTTCGTGATCATCGGCGATATCGTTCAATTGGTCGCCGGTCTCGCCATTCTGACCGTCGCGTTCGGCGCGCTGCTCAAATTTCTCCCCGATGCCCCCGTGCAGTGGCGCGACGCGCTCGTCGGCGGGCTCGTCGCGGCGCTGTTGTTCTCGGCGGGCAAGAAACTGTTCGCGCTCTATTTGACGCACGCAGGCACGGCCAGCGCGTTCGGCGCGGCCGGATCGCTCGCGGTTCTGCTCATGTGGCTGTATTTTTCGGCGGCCGTGTTGTTGCTCGGCGCGGAGTTCTCGGCGGCGCGCGCGCGTCTGCACGATCCGCGCGGCGCGTGGGGCCAGCAAAACATGGGACGCGTGCCGCCGGGCAGCCGCGCCAAGATCGGTTCGATGCTCGCGGCTTCCACCCGCACGGGCATGCCTGCGGCGGCATCCGCATCGGCGGCGGCGACGGAGGCATCGAGCACAGCGCCAGTCGTATCGCCCGCCAGCGCTCGGAACGATGCGCCCGTGCCCGCGAGCGCCCGGCGTGCCATCGGCGCGCGCGCTCAACACACACAGTTGTTGACGGGACAGGCGCGCAAGAAGGTATCGGCGGTGGCGAAGGCGCTGGAGATATCGCGCAAGATCGCGCGCGTCGAGAGCACCGCGACGCGCGCCACGGCGATGGCCATGCTGGGTGCGGGCCGCAAGGCATCGACCGCCAATGCCGCAGTGAAGCGGCACCCGTGGCGCTCGGTGTTTTTCGCGGCAAGCGCGGGAATGGCAGTCGCGTTGCTCACACGCCGCGGCTCCGAGCATCGGGAAAACGACGACCTGCAAAGCTGATCCGCATTTCCTTTTCGCCTTCCACGAACGCCGCGCCTCTAGGGCGCGGCGTTTTTTGTTGCCTCGGTGAAAGGAAAATACCCGCTCGCGGCTGCGGTTTGTTAATCGGATTGATGGTAATCGCGCGCTATCGGAATATCCTAGAATTGAGCGCGGAACTAATTTCAAGATAGCCTGTCATCCGCAACCCGTTCAAAACAAACGGAAATCCCCCTTTTTGAGACCACGTTAGAAACTGTGTCTTTTACGAGACAGTAAATTTTTTTCGTTTCTTAAGATTCGAAACGTTGCGTTATTCTCTGCGCCGGCAACAACGATATTTAACAATCGCGTGGAGAATTCGATGAAACGATTCGCACTGACGTCCCTCTCGCTGGCGCTGCTCGGCGCAGCTGGCGCGGCACAGGCACAAACGAGCGTGACGCTGTATGGCGTGATCGACGCTGGTCTCGGTTATGTGAGCAACGCCAACGCAAATGGCGACCACCTGTACGGCATGATCAACGGCAATCTGTCCGGCGATCGCTGGGGCCTGAAGGGTCAAGAAGATCTGGGCGGCGGTCTGAAGGCGATTTTCCAGTTGGAAAGCGGCTTTGACATCGGCACCGGCCGTCTCGGCCAAGGTGGCCGCGAGTTCGGTCGTCAAGCATTCGTCGGTTTGTCGGGCAATCAGTGGGGTACGGTCACCCTGGGTCGCCAATACGATCCGCTGGTTGACATGGTCCAAGGCATCACGGCCGACAACTACTGGGGCGCAATCTTCGCAACGCCGGGCGACGTCGACAACTACGACAACTCGCTGCGCGTGAGCAACGCCGTCAAGTACGTTTCGCCGAACTACGCGGGCTTCCAGGTCGAAGGCCTGTACGGCTTCTCGGGTCTGGCAGGCGCAACGGGCCAAGGTCAAACCTGGTCGGGCGCTGCAACGTATAACAACGGTCCCCTGGCAGTCGCCGGCGGCTATTTCTACGCTAACAACCCGAACGCCGGCCGCATTCCGCCGACGGGCGCAAGCACGTGGAACAGCACGACGTCGGACGCACTGTTCGACGGCCCGATCAACAACGCATACGCATCGGCGCACGCAATCGGCATCGCTCGCGGCGCTGTTCAGTACACGATCGGCGCGTTCACGGTCGGCGGTTCGTACAGCAATGCACAGTTCAAGGCAGACGGTGGTTCGCGCTTCGGCTCGGAACACTTCAACGTCGGCAACGGTTTCGTGAACTTCCAGGCAACCCCGGCGCTGCTGCTCGGCGTGGGCTACACCTACACGAAGTCGGGCGGCGACACGTCGGCCAAGTACCACCAGGCCAGCCTGGGTGCGGACTACTCGCTGTCGAAGCGCACGGACTTCTACGCGGTTGCGGCTTACCAGCACGCAAGCGGCGATCAGCGCGACGGCACGACGGGCGGCATCAACTCGGCGCAAGCCTCGATCGGTTCCTACGGCTACGACAGCGGCAGCAGCCATCAGGAAATCGTCATCATCGGCGTGCGTCACAAGTTCTAAGAACAAGCGGATGGCCCGGTACGCGAGTACCGCGCCACACGATAGAGCAGCACACCTCGACAGCCACCGGTTTTCCGGTGGCTGTTTTTTCTTGTGCAAAGCCTTTGCCCCACACATCGAGCCAGCGTGAACCGCAACAAATTGTGCCGACGGGCTTCATCGACACGCGCGCATAAAGCACAATCGTTCGGATAACCAAGCATTCGGGGGAGATTCGTTCATGCTGTCGCGCCAACTCGCCGCTGTCTCGTGTTTCGCTTGGCTCATCCTGCTCGGCGCCTGCCGTTTCGCGCCTGTACCAGCCGCATCCGGCAACGCTTTGCCAATGATCGTCGCGCATCGCGGCGGCGCGGCGGACGCGCCTGAAAACACCCTGCTCGCCATTGAGACCGCGCTCGCGAATCACGCGGATGCGATCTGGCTCACCGTGCAACTCACGCGCGATGGCGTCCCGGTGCTCTATCGTCCGGCCGATCTCTCCGCAAACACAAATGGTACGGGCACGGTCGCCAGCCACGAATTCGCCGCGTTGCGAAGCCTGAACGCGGGCTGGAACTTCACGCAGACGGATGCGAACGGCGAGAAGCAGTATCCGTATCGCGCGCGGCCGTTGCCTATTCCCTCGCTCGCCGAGGCATTGCGGGCCATTCCATCGTCCACGACGGTCATACTCGACATGAAAGCGCTGCCCGCCGAAACGCAGGCAAGCGCCGTCGCCCGCGTGCTGAGCGAGGAAAGCGCGTGGCCGCGCGTGCTGATCTATTCGACGGATGCCGCCTACCAGGCGGCGTTTGCGCCTTATCGCGAAGCGCGTCTTTTCGAATCGCGCGATGCGACGCGTGAGCGCCTGGCGCAAGTCGCGCTGGAGCACGAGTGCCGAAAGCCGCCGCCCGAAGGCACATGGACGGCGTTCGAATACAGGAGAAAGATGGAACTGGTCGAGACGTTCACGCTTGGCGAAGCGCGCTCCGCCGTGGATGCGCGACTCTGGACGCCGCCGGCGGTCAGTTGCTTCAAGACGAACGGCAACGTGCGGATTCTGGCGATCGGGGTCGACCAGGCGGAGGATTATCGCGCCGCCGCGTGTCTTGGAATGGACGCCGTGCTGGCCGATTCGCCGCGCCGGGCATACGCAAGCAAGACAAGCCTTGCCGAGCCGCTGCAGTGCCCTGCAAACGCGCCCTGAAGGATTCTTGAAGGTCTACTGCTGCGGCGCGTTGCCGTTTGAATCCACGTCCTCGGCGAGCGTCTGCGCCGGCGCTTCACCAGAACTTGGCAGATCGCCGATGACGAGCCGCGGCACGATCGTGCGCGACTCGCGCGGACGCAGCGGCACGTTGGCCAGATCGGTCCACGAAGGGTTCGGAATCTCGCCGAAAATCTGCCGCAGGCGCTCGCCCCACGTGCGGTGGATCATCTGGTAATACGCGCTGTCGTTGTCGAGCGAGGCGAAACGCGTCACGCGCAACGCGTCTTTCTCGTAGACCAGCAAGTCGAGCGGCAAGCCCACCGAGAGATTCGAACGCAGCGTCGAATCCATGGAGATAAGCGCGCATTTCGCGACTTCGTCGAGATCCGTGGACGGCGTAATGACGCGGTCGATGATCGGCTTGCCGTATTTCGACTCGCCAATCTGAAAATAAGGCGAAACGCGCGTCGATTCTATGAAGTTACCCGCTGCATAAACCATGAAAAGGCGCGGCGGCTGGCCGTGTATCTGACCGCCGAGAATGAAGCTGCAGTTGAAATCGACGCTGAATTCCGCGAGCGAAAGCGCGTCGCGCCGATGCACTTCGCGCACCGCGTCGCCGACGATGCGCGCGGCTTCCGCCATGGTGGCGACGCTATAAAGCGTGGGCGCGTCCGGGTCCGCGGGTTCGGCGAGCATGTGCGTCACCGCTTGCGTGAGCGCGAGGTTACCGGCCGCAAGCAGCACGATCACCCGGTCTCCCGGCTGTTCGAAAACAGTCATTTTGCGGGCGGCGCTTACGTGGTCCACACCGGCATTCGTGCGCGTATCGGAAAGGAACACGAGGCCCTCGTCCACACACATACCCACGCAATAAGTCATGTCGATCAATCCTGAAGCCAAACAAAACGCTATTGTACTGACGCTGCCCGCGCATCGCATTCGCGCTGCGTTTTTTCGCTGAATCGCATAAATGCGGCAGTAAAGGCATTAAACTGATTAACGGCACTTATCCGCGCTGCTTGAGAGCGTCACCAGCGCGGACTTCCAGCACCTTATTCATGCACGATCTCACGGACGACCTCGATGAATTCGCAGCGGACACGCTGCTCGCAGGCCTCGCGCGTCCCATCGTGTTCGTCGACCTGGAAACCACCGGCAGCAATCCGACGGTGGATCGCATCACCGAAATCGGCGTCATAGAAGTGAGCAAGGCGGGCATCGAACGCTATAGCGTGCTCGTCGATCCGGGCATGCCGGTGCCCCCGTTCATCTCGCGTCTGACGGGCATCGAGGACAGCATGGTGCGCGGTCAGCCCACTTTCGAATCGCTCGCGCAGGCGCTTGCCGAGCGTCTCCAGGGCAAGCTTTTCGTCGCGCATAACGCGCGCTTCGACTACGGCTTCCTCAAGAACGAGTTCCGTCGCGCGGGCATTGCGTTTCGCGCGGATACGCTGTGCACGGTGCGCTTGTCGCGCTCGCTCTTTCCATCGGTCGAACGTCATGGGCTCGATGCGCTCATCGCGCGCTTCAATCTCGCGCCTGAAGGACGCCACCGCGCGCTCGCCGATGCCGACCTCCTCTGGCAGTTCTGGCAAAAGATTCACGCGCTCTATTCGCAAGAACTCGTCGATGCCGCCGTGAAAGCGCTCGTCAGGCGCGCGAGTCTGCCCGCCGCGTTGCCCGAGGGCGCGCTCGACGCGTTGCCTGCCACGCCCGGCGTCTATCTCTTCCACGGCGCGGACGACATTACGCTCTACGTCGGCAAGAGCGTGAATCTGAAGCAGCGTGTGAGCGCGCATTTCGCAGGGGATCATCGGTTGGCGAAGGATTTGTCGATATCGCAGGCCATCCGCAAAATCGAATACCGCGAGACCGTGGGCGAACTCGGCGCGCTGTTGCTCGAAGCGAAGCTCGTGAAGGACTTGCAGCCGCTGCATAACCGGCTGCTCAAGCGCGCGTCGGCGGCGTGCGCGTGGCAATGGCTGCCGGGCGCGCCTGCGCCCGTGCTGCTGCGCGCGAGCAAGCGCGATCTGTCGCGCGAGGCGCATCTCTTCGGCGTGTTCGAATCGCGCGCGAAGGCGCATGCGTATCTGCGCCATCTCGCCGATGAACATCGACTCTGCCACGCCACGCTCGGCCTGGAAAAAGCGGGACCGGCGCGCGGTTGCTTCGGCTATCAGGTGAAGCGCTGTCTCGGTTCATGCGCGGGCGCGGAGCCGTTCGCGGACCATGCGGCGCGTGCGCTCGAAGCGCTCGGCAATGCGCGCCTCGTGCGCTGGCCGCATGAAGGCGCCATCGCGATCAGCGAGCGCGATGCATCGACGAATCGCGAGGCGTGGCATGTCATCGATCGATGGTGCTATCTCGGCACATGCGCCGCGCGCGATGAAATTGCATCGTTGCTTGCCAGTGCGCCGGAGATACGTCCGTTCGACCCGGATGTGTACGCGCTGATCGCGAAACGCCTGTCGTCCGGTCAGTTCGAATGGATCGCGTGCGATGCGCGACCTGCGTTCCGTCTCGTCGCGCAGATCGCGCAAATCGTGGCGGCGCCGATGAAGACGCCGGCGCCGACCCAAACGAAGACGAAGCGCATGAAGACGCGTTACGTCGAAGATCAATTCGCATTGAGTTTCTGACGCGAAGACGGCGCCCTAACGACACGGCGCGATCGAGCGCCCAACTCAAGCCAACCCGCCGTTCGCCCGCAATACTTGCGCGTTGACCCATCCCGCATCCTTGCCGACGAGAAACGCAACCACCGACGCGATATCTTCCGACTGGCCGAGCCGCTCAAGCGGCGGCATCTTCGAAAAGTTCGCGATCTGTTCGTCGGTCTTGCCATCGAGAAAGAGCGAAGTCGCAACCGGCCCCGGCGCCACCGCATTCACGGTAATGCTTCGTCCGCGCAACTCCTTCGCGAAGACATGCGTGAACGCTTCGACGGCCGCTTTCGTGGCGTTGTAAATGGCGTATCCCGGCATGTTGAGCGCGAGCGTCGTGCTCGAAAAATTGACGATACGCCCGCCTTCGTTCAAACGCTTCGCCGCCTCGCGCAGCGTGTTGAACGTGCCGCGCACATTGATGTTGAAAGTCTGGTCGTAGAGCGCGTCGCTCGTGTCGGCGAGCGGCGTGGCCTTGAGCACGCCTGCGTTGTTGATGAGCGCATCGACGGAGCCGAGTTGCGCTTCGACCGCATCGAACATGCGTCGCACGTCGTCGGCGCTAGCCACGTCCGCCTTTACCGCGAGCGCGCGGCTTCCCGCGGCTTCCAGTTCCGCGACGAGCGCGTCCGCTTCCTTCGCGCTCGATGCATAGTTCACCGCCACCGCAAAGCCTTCCTTCGCGAGACGTCTCGCAATCTGCGCGCCAATTCCGCGCGATGCGCCCGTGACGATGGCAACCTTGTTCGTGTGCGATTGATTCATGGTTTGCTCCTCATGTTCGTTAATCGATGAGCGCCATGATGGATCATTTCGTTTTCGCGATCATCGCTTGCGGATTAGTATCATCGTTCCAGTTGCCTCAACAATCTCAGACCTCGAACTTCAGCCGACATGGACCGCTTTCAGGAAATGCAGGTGTTCGTGCGCATTGCCGAGCGCCACAGCTTCACGCAAGCCGCCGACGACTTGCAGATGCCGCGCGCAACCGTCACCAATCTGATGAAGCGCCTGGAAGAACGGCTCGGTGCGCGCCTGCTCGAACGCACGACACGCACCGTGCGCCTCACGCCCGATGGCGACGCGCATTATCGCCGTTGCGTGCGGCTCATCGCGGACATGGAGGAAGCGGAAGGTTCGTTCAGGCATGCGGAGCCAAAGGGCTTGCTGCGCGTCAACCTGCAAGGAACGCTTGCACGCCATTTCATCGTGCCTGGGTTGCCGGCGTTTCTCGAACGCTATCCGCAGATCGAACTGCATGTAGGCGAAGACGACCGCTTCGTCGATCTCGTGCGTGAAGGCGTGGATTGCGTGTTGCGCGCGGGCACTCTGCAGGACTCGTCGATGATCGCAAAACGCGTCGCCACGCTCGAACAAGTGACGGTGGCGAGCCCCATTTATCTCGCGCGAATGGGCACGCCGGAAAATATCGATTCGCTTGCGGCGCATCGCGCGGTGAATTATGTATCGAGTGCGAGCGGGCGCAACGTTGCCCTTGAATTCGAAATAGCCGACGGCGTGCAAAGCATAGAACTGCCGGGCGCGATTTCCGTTACCGGCGTCGAGCTATATACGCAAGCTGCGCTCGCGGGACTCGGTATTGTGCAAGTGCCGCGTTATCGCATAGAAAGCGAACTCGCCGATGGCAGGCTGCAATGCGTGTTACCTGATTTGATCGTTCCGCCCATGCCGGTATCGCTGCTTTATCCGCATGCGCGGCAGCTTTCAGCGCGCGTACGGGTTTTCGTGGACTGGTTGAGCGATATCTTTGCGAAAGCCGACGTTTGAAATCAAAGCACGAGAGGCCAACGTCCTCGATTAAAAGGAACGCTGGCCTCTCGATTCCCGATCACCGAAAATCAGGCAATCAGTTCAGGCTTTAAACCTTACGCTGCGGCATCCTTCAGCTTCTTCAACGCGCGCGCCTTGATGCGAACGCTTGCGGGCTTGGCCGGGAACCAGCGCTCCGTGCCCGTGAACGGGTCCTTGCCGAAGCGCTTCTTCTTCGCGGCAACGGTTTGCGCCGTGATCTTCAGAAGACCGGAGAGCGTGAACTCGCCTGCGCCCTTCTTATGGATGGACCCAAGGATGGTGTCTTCCAGCGCGACCAGCACGGCCTTGACCGCCTTCACATCCACGGCTGCACGCTCGGACAGATGCGTTGCAAGCGATGCCTTGGTGAAGGTGTCCTTGATCGGAGCCAGCGCGCCAGTGGTCTTCTTGGCGGCGACTGCCTTCTTGGCAACGACGGCCTTCTTGGCGGGTACTTTCTTCGCGGCAACCTTCGATGCTGCTTTCTTAGCCGGTGCGGCGGTCTTTACCGTGGCCTTTTTGGCCGTGGCTTTCTTGGCAGCGGTTTTTGCGGAAGTCGGCATGTTTCTCCTACCTGTGTTTTTGGTCAGTGATATCGGAATACGTTCGCGGTAATGCGTTCGTATCAGGCCGGATTCTACATACGCCAAGCGAGTTCGTGCGAGTCTTTTGCGTTTTTATATCGCTTTTCTAGGGCTTTTTCGTGGCGTCGCGCTGACATGCGAGTCGACGATCGAGTGATGAGCATCGAATCGATGCTTATGCGTCGAGTTGAAAGGCTCATGAAGAGCCAGTCATGAACGATGCGCGATATGCGCAATGAGCGGATAGTGATCCGATGCAACCCGCGACAAGCGCGTGCGATGCACGTTCACGCTCATCAGACGTTCACCGGGATGCACCCAGATGCGATCGAGCGCGAAGAGCGGATAGCGCGTCGGAAACGTGCGCAGCGCACTCGCGCGATGGAAGTGCGTAACGAGCCGGCGCAAGGTGCGGCCATGAACGAACCATTCGTTCAGGTCGCCGAGAAGGATCACGGGCAAGGCAGGTGTATCGAATTTTTGCAGCACTTGTTCGACCTGCATGCGACGTTCGCTCGATGCAAGCCCGAGATGCGTCGCGACCACGCGCCACACTTCACCGCCACAGTCGATGTCGGCATCGAGCGCGCCACGCGGTTCGCGGCTTCTGAACGAAAGATCGAGCGTGCGCACGGCCTGCACCGGATAGCGCGTAAGGACCGCGTTGCCATAACGGCGTGCGGGTGTATCGAGCGTCGGGCCCGCGACCGCGTGCAGACCCGTCATGCGCTGCAGCACTTCGAGTACATCGGGCGATGCACTGCCGCCGAGCGGCACTTCCTGCAGCGCGAAGATATCGGCATCGATCTCGTTGAGCACTTCGCCGATACGCTCCGGCGCGAAACGTCCGTCGATGCCAACCGCACCATGCAGGTTGTAAGTCGCGATACGCAATTCTCTCGCGCGCGCCGCGTGCTTCGATTGATTGCCGATATCCATTCCCGCTTCGTGCATCATCGTCATGGGTTGACCTCGTCATGGCGTGCGGGCGCGCCCTTGTTCGCGCCGTTGCTTGCGGCATGGCCGGTTTCGCGCGGCATCGCACCGCTTTCGCGCAGACGGCTCGCGCGTTGCGCCTCGTCGCTGGCGCGCGGTTTGTCGGCATCGCTCGGTGCGCCTTCGTGGACTTTTTCTTCTTCGCCACTTCCGAGGAAGCGTTGCAACAGCAGCGACACGCCGAGTAACGCCGCGCCAATGCCGATCAGCACCGCGAACGAGCCGACCGTCGGATGCCGGAACGACGCCATTAGTTGATGCGCGAACGCCACTGTCAGAACGATGCCCGGTCCCATGCCGAGCGCCGTGCCGATCATGAAGTCGCGCATGCGGATATGCGAGGCGCCCGCCACGAGATTGACGATGGCAAACGGCGCCACCGGCAGCAACCGCAACACAACGACCGCTACGATGCCGCGCTTCGCCACGCGTTCGGATAGCCGGTTGACGCGCGCGCCCGCGACTTTGCGCACGGCATCGCGCCCAAGCCAGTTGCCGAGCGAATAGGTGATCGCCGCCGCTGCCAGCGTGCCGGCGAACGCATAGACGCCGCCCCATAGACCGCCGAACACGATGCCCGTCGTCGCGATCAGTAACGTCACCGGCACCGAGAGCACGGCGGCGGCCACGTAGCACACGATGATCAACAGCGGCGCGAACGGCAGTGCTTCGATGTGGCGTGTGGCGTTGGTCAACGACTTCAGATTGGCGTAGTCGCCAAGCGGCGTCCAGTGCCAAAGCGCGGCCACGCCGACCACCATCAGCACGAGCACGCCGAGAAGCGCGAAGCGGCCGATCAGCGGACGCGTCCTTTCCTTGGGCAGGAATTGATCGACGAGCTGATCGGCGGCGATAGGCGTTTCAGGGTCGATCAGCGCATCGGGCGGAATGAGCTGATCCAGTTCCGCCGATACTTCCGGGTCGAGCGCAATCAACGTGCGATGTTCATCGCGATTGCGTTGCAACGCTTCGATCGCGGCATTGAGGCCGCCACGTGCATCGCGCTCGCGCACGACATCCGCGACTTCGCAACCGAGATGTTCCGCGAGCAGCGTATCGCGCATCTTCGCAATCGCGCGGCGAATGCGCTGATCGGCGCCGGCGTCGATGGATACGTTGCATTCGCTGTCGAGCACCATCGAGCGATTGTTCAGATTCGCGGAGCCGACGATCAACAATTCGTCATCGACGATCATCAGTTTGCTGTGCACGTTGACGATCTGCTCGCCGAGATTGGGCACATCCGGGCTCAGCAGACGATATCGCCCATGCCGGTCCGCGCTTTTCAAGAGCGTGTTGAGCCGCGCGCGCAACACGCCCATCGTCACCTCCTGCAGCCAGCCGCTCTGATTGCGCGGCACCACGATAGCCACGTCCGGCCCGTCCTCGCGCGCGAGCGTCTCCGAGAGCGCCGCGCCTATGGAACCCGACGTGAAGTACTGGTTCTCGATATAGATCGAGCGGCGCGCCCTCGCGATGGCATCGAGATATTGCGTGCGAATCTGCTGCACGGGCTGACGTCCGCCGTAAGCAGGCTCGGTGAGCGAGATGGCGATCCGCACATCGTCGATATCGACCGCGCGCGCGGGTGGCCACGGATCGCTGTCGGCGGCCGCGCGATGTGCGCGTATCGCGAGCCGTCTGCCGCACGCGCGCGCCCAGCGTTCGCGCGCCAGGATACCCATTTCGCGCGCGGCATCGCCATCGAACATGGTGTGGACATCGTGGAAAGGCTGATAAGGCGCACCGTTCGCATCGCGGCGCAGCGCATCGTCGGGTGCATGCGCGGTCGTGTCCCAGCGCGAACGCGTGAGATCGAGACCGCCGACGAACGCGAGCTTGTCGTCGATCACGACGACCTTCTGATGTTGCGATCCGCCCATCGGATGCTTGCCGTCCATCTGAAACGCGATACGCCGATGCGTGCGCCAGCCCATCTTGTAGACCGGCAGCCATTCGCGTTCGAACGCATACAGCATGGCGAAATCCCACGCGAGGATGTAGATGCGCAAACGGCGCTTGTTCGCCGCGATCTCATGCAGGAAGTCGCCGAGCGCAGCTGGGAAACCATCGTCCGCACCTTCCGGCGTGAGCTGCATGCGGCTGTCGATATCCCAACCGAGGATGAACACGGTGCGCTCCGCGCGCGTGATCGCTTCGCGCAGCACGCGAAAATAATCCGCACCGTCTATCAGCAGGCTGAAACGATCCGCATGGCGCACGTTCGCGCAATTGCGGTCCGGCTCGAAGAAAGGGGCATCGACGTGCGTCATGCGTTATGCAGCTTCGTCAGACGTCGTGCGTTCGTGGGTGAGACTCATGCCGGTTTCTCCGTGATGGTTTCGCTCGCCGCGCCAAATTCAAGCGCGGCATTTGCATCGAGTCTAAGTTTGCAAGTGCCGTGCCCGCGATGCCGCCGCGTTCGGTGCTACGCTTGGCGCGCATCCTTCAAACGAACGAGCGCCATGACCGACTACAAGCCCGAAGCCGAAGTCGAAGCAGACTCGCCACGCGGACTCATTCCGCTCGCCGTAGCCGCGGTCATCGTCGGGGCGGCGAGTGGCGCACTCGGTGCGTTATTCCGCTTTTCGCTCGAACGCGCCGATGCGCTGCGCTACGCGCTCGTTGCATGGGCGCATTCGGGGCATGGCGCGGCAAGCATTGTCGTGGTGCTTGCGGCGGCTTTCGCCGCTGCGTTGGCGGCATGGCTCGTCGCGCGCTTCTCGCCCGAAGCAAGCGGCAGCGGCATTCCCCATGTCGAGGCAGTCTTGCATGGCAAGGCGCCGCCCGCTTCGCTCATCCTCATCCCGGTCAAGTTCGTGGGCGGCGTGCTCGCCATCGGTGCAGGACTCGCGCTCGGACGCGAAGGACCGACGGTGCAGATGGGCGCGAGCATCGCGCATCGCATCGGCACCTTGCTTGGACGCAGCGCAACCGATCGCGGCGTCTTGCTCGCGGCCGGCGCGGGCGCGGGGCTCGCCACCGCGTTCAATGCGCCCATTGCGGGCGCGGTGTTCGTGCTCGAAGAACTGATGCGCCGCTTCGATACGCGCACCGCCGTGGCCGCGCTCGGCGCATCGGCAAGTGCGATTGCCATGGCGCGTCTCATGCACGGCGATCTGCCCGACTTCCATCTGCCCGCCCAGCCGTTTCCAGGCTTCGGCATGACGGCCGCGCATCTCGTGCTCGGCGTGGCGCTCGGCCTGTTGGGCACCGCTTATTCACGCACGATTCTCTGGACACTCGACGCATCCGACTGGCTCACGCGTCATCCGTTGATTGCATCGCCGACGCGCAGAGCCTTCGCGCGCGCGGCGGTCATCGGCGCGGCGGTCGGTTTGCTCGCGTGGTTCGCGCCCGATCTGGCGGGCGGCGGCGATGTCCTCACGCAACGTGCGCTGGTGGGCGCGGGCAGCATCGCGGGTGTCACGGCCATTCTTGCGCTGCGCTTCGTGCTCGGCTCGGTATCGTATGCGGCCGGCACGCCGGGCGGTCTCTTCGCGCCCATGCTCGTGCTCGGCGCGCAGACGGGTTGCGTGTTCGGCCGCATCTGCTTCGACTGGTTCCCCGGGATGTCCGCATCCACCGGCGATATCGGCACCTTCGCGGCGGTCGGCATGGCCGCGTTCTTCGCGGCAGTCGTGCGTTCGCCGATGACGGGTATCGTGCTCGTCACCGAAATGACCGCAAGCTTCACGCTGCTCCTGCCGATGCTTACCGCGTGCTTCACCGCCATGCTCGTGCCCATGCTGCTGCGCTGTCCGCCCATATACGATTCGCTCGGCGAGCGCGCGGCAAAACGGCGTTAGCCTCGCGAAAGCGCACGGCGGCAGTCTCAGCGCATACGTGCGCATTGCGGTAGTCTCGACGATCCCCCTTCCGCGATGCATGCGGCAGGACAGACCGACAACCGAATGAGGACACGCAACAATGGAATATCGACATCTAGGCGCTTCGGGCTTCAAGGTACCCGTGCTGAGTTTCGGCACGGGCACGTTCGGCGGCAAGGGCGAGTTCTTTCAGGCCTGGGGCGAAACCGACGTCAGCGAAGCGCAGCGGCTCGTCGACATTTGCCTCGACGCGGGCGTGACCATGTTCGACACCGCCGACATCTATTCGGGCGGCTCGTCGGAAGCCATCCTCGGCGAAGCGCTCAAGGGCCGGCGCGACAAAGTCATCGTCTCGACCAAGGCGACCTTTCGCTTCGATAAAGACGAGCCGAACAACGTGGGCTCGTCGCGCTTCCATCTCATCCAAGCCGTGAACGATGCATTGAAGCGCTTGCAGACGGACTACATCGACATCTTCCAGCTACATGGTTTCGATGCGAAAACGCCCGTCGAGGAAACGCTCTCCACGCTCGACGATCTCGTGCGCGCGGGCAAGATCCGCTATACCGGCGTGTCGAATTTCTCGGGCTGGCATCTGCAGAAGTCGCTGGATGTCGCGGACCGTTACGGCTATCCGCGCTATGTCGCCAATCAGACCTACTACTCGCTGATCGGGCGCGACTACGAATGGGAACTGATGCCGCTCGGTATCGATCAAGGCGTGGGCGCGGTGGTGTGGAGTCCGCTCGGCTGGGGGCGTCTCACGGGCAAGATCAGGCGCGGTCAGCCGCTGCCCGCGTCGAGCCGTTTGCACAAGACCGCCGACATGGGGCCGCCGGTGCCGGAAGAACATCTGTATCGCGTGATCGACGCGCTCGACGCCATCGCCGAGGAAACCGGCAAGACCATTCCGCAAATCGCGCTGAACTGGCTGCTGCAAAGACCGACGGTGGCGACCGTATTGGTCGGCGCGCGCAATGAAGAACAGTTGCGCCAGAACCTCGGTGCGGTCGGCTGGAACCTCACGGCGGAACAGGTGAAGAAGCTCGACGAAGCGAGCATGGTGAAGCCGCCGTATCCGTACTGGCATCAGCAAGGATTTGCGGAGCGCAATCCGTTTCCTGTCTGATAGCTCTCATTGAAGGCGCTCGTACCGTACCGGAAAGCCTCTGACGTTTTGTACCGGTACTGTACTGCCGTCTTTCCCTACACTTGGTGCAATAGATTTTTTGTTTGCGAACTGCACCATGCCAATCGACTTCCTGAACGCCTTGCCCGCCGCTGCCCTCTTCGTGATGGTGACGAGCATCACGCCCGGTCCCAACAACACCATGCTGCTCGCGTCGGGCGTCAACTTCGGCCTGAAGCGCACGGTGCCGCATGTACTCGGCATCAGCGCGGGCGTCGCGCTCCTGATGCTTGCAGTGGGGCTCGGGCTTGCGCAAGCCTTCGAGCGGCTGCCGTGGCTCTATACGGTGCTCGAAACCGCAAGCGTGGTCTATCTGCTGTATCTGGCGTGGAAGATCGGAACGTCGTCGTCCGTGCAGATGCGCGACGGCGAGCGCCGCCCCATGCGCTTTTACGAAGCCGTCGCGTTTCAATGGGTCAATCCCAAAGCGTGGATGATGGTCCTCACCGCCGCGACGACCATCCATCTGCATTCGAGTCTCTCGCTCAATGCCGGGCTGATGGCGCTCCTGTTCGTCGTGATCGGCATGCCGTGCATCGTGGCGTGGGCGGCTTTCGGCATGTCGTTGCGGCGCTTCCTTTCAAGACCGCGCTGGTTGCGCGCGTTCAACATCACCATGGCCGTGCTGCTCGTGTGCTCGCTGTATCCCATCGTCGCGCATTTCTTCGCCTGAGATTTGCTTTTCGAGCGCGGCGCTAAACATCCGATGATCTTTTAATTGCCTCTTTGCCGCGCCGCCGGACCGGTGCATACTGATCCGACGCGCCGGCCGCGCAATTCTTGCCGTCCCCCTTGCAAGTTTGGGACTGCGTCTTTTCCCGGTGGTCGACATCGGTCGACATCGACCCATTGCCGTTTCGAGCGATCGCGCATTCACCCTTAAGCGATTCGTTAAGGCGGCTCTTGCCGGCGTGCACGTGCCTCGACTGGCACCGTTCACTCGCGCCAATTCCCGGCGCGGCTTCGAAATCCGTTCAAGGAGTTATGCCATGTCTGGAGCCAACCGCCCATCCGGTCCCGCCACGCGTAAATCTCTCGACCTGGCCGATCAGATCGAGCGCGACGAAATGGAGAACAACCTGCCGGATGCGCTAAACGAAGTCGACGACGAAGACGATCTCCAAGACGAAGCCGATTCCAATCGCGCGCCAGGCAGCTAGAGCGCATCGACATTTCACATATGGAAGCGCGTTACTCGACGCCGCGAGCAGTGCTCGCGGCGTTGTTGCATTTACACGCAGACATGGTCTTAGGCACATTGGTTGCTCAGGTCCTCGTGCCGCGTCGAACATTGAACAAAAGCGCGGCATGAACCGATGAGCGATGGCGGCGACGATGTCAGTCCGCATGCGAATCAAAAACCAACCAATCGTGTCCCCGTGGGAGGCTTCATGCTCCGTTACGCTGTCATTTTTTTCATCATTGCGCTCATCGCGGCTTTCTTCGGCTTCGGCGGGATCGCAACGGGCGCGGCGGAAATCGCCAAGATCCTGTTCTTCATCTTTATCGTGATCTTCCTCGCTACGCTCTTGCTCGGCGTGTTCAGGCGATGACGAAAGCGTGAGCCCAAACGAAAACGCGCGGATCTTCGGACCGCGCGTTTTTGTTTCCGGCTTTGCTTTTTGCACCAGTCAACCGATGATCACGCGATTGCGTCCATCGCGCTTTGCACGATAGAGCGCGAGATCGGCCGATTCGACCAGTTGTTTCGAAGCGTTTTCGTCGATCACGTCCTGCGTCGCGCCGCCGACACTCACGGTCACGAAGTCCGTGGCCGATCCCGCATGCGGCACTTGCAACGCCTCGACCGCGATGCGAATCTTCTCGCCGAGCAGCCGCAAACCCGGCGCCGATGTCGATGGCAACACCACCGCGAATTCCTCGCCACCGAAGCGCGCGGCCAGATCGGCCGGACGATTCAGACTGGTTTCGATGGCATGCGCGATAAGCTTCAACACATCGTCGCCGGCGACGTGTCCGTAGGTATCGTTATACGACTTGAAGTTGTCGACATCGATCATGAGAAAGCCGACCGATGCGCGATCGCGCGCCGCACGACGCCATTCGGCATCGAGATAATCGTCGAGTCTTCGACGATTCGAGAGTCCCGTGAGACCGTCCGAATGCGTGAGGCGCTGCAATTCCAGATTCGTTTCCAGGAGCTTTTGCTGCGACTGTCGCAACGCGCGATACGCTTCGTCGCGCTGCAGCAGGTTCTGATATGAACGCGAGTGATATCGCACGCGCGCCACCAGTTCGATGGTATCGGGCAGCTTCACGAGATAGTCGTTCGCGCCCGCCGCGAACGCCGCGCTCTTGATACGCGGCTCTTCTTTCGTCGAAAGCACGATGATGGGAATGTCGCGCGTAGCCGGATGTTCGCGGTACTGGCGCACGAGCGTAAGTCCATCGACGCCGGGCATCACGAGATCCTGCAGAATCACCGTCGGCCGCGTTTCGCGCGCGACGGCAAGCGCGCTCGCGGGATCGGCGCAATAGTGCAGATCGACATTCGGTTCGTCGGCGAGCGCGCGGCGCAGTGCCTCGGCGATGATCGCCTGATCGTCCACGAGCAGCACCATCACCGGCAAATCGGCGGCAGGCGGCGCATTGAGCGCCACCGCGAGCAGTTCGGATACGGCGCGTTCATGGGCCAGCGAGCGCGCGCTCGCCTGCTCGATGCTCTGAGCCGCGGCGGCCGTTGCGCGCTTCACGCGTTCGGCGAGCGGATCGGGATGAGGGAGCTTCATAAACGTGTCCTCGGAAATGTCGTTATACGCGCTTCTTTTTCTTTGTCGAAAGCTTGCGCGAGTGCGCCCGCAATGCGCGGCAGCGGCAGGATCGCGACGGCGGCATCGAGCGCGGCGGCCGCTTTCGGCATGCCGTAGACGGCGGACGTTGCTTCGTCCTGCGCGATCGTGTGATAACCCTTGGCGCGCATCGCCTTGAGACCGATGGCGCCGTCGCGTCCCATGCCTGTCAAGAGTACGCCGACCGCTCGTCCGGTCCAGCGTTCGACCACGCTCTGAAAGAACACATCGACGGATGGCCGGTACGGCAACGCTTCGGGATGCGCGGTGTAGCCGAGATGCGTGGCATCCGTGAAATGCAGATGATCGTTGGTCGCCGCGAGCAGCACGACGCCGGGCGCGGGCACGTCGCCTTCGCGCGCAATACGCACCGGCAGCGCGGATTGACCGCTTAACCAGTCCGCCATGCCTTCGGCGAAGGCGCGGTCCACATGCTGCACGATAACGGTCGCGGCGGAGAAATCTTCAGGCAATGCGCCGAGCAATGTCGCGAGCGCCGCCGGGCCGCCCGCCGATGCGCCGATTGCAAGCAGCCGCGATTGGCTCTTGGGCGTGGCCGTCATGGTCATCGAAGGCGCGATCCGTGCGCCGATCTGATCGATCTTCGCGATGAGCGCCGCTGCACCGCGCCGCGCATCGGCACCGGCGAGCGCGGGGGTATCGACGGCATCGAGCGCGCCCGCGCCCATCGCCTCATACACGCGCCACGTGTTCGCGCCGATATCCACCGTGACGACGAGAATGGCGCACGGCGACTTCGCCATGATGTGACGCGTGGCCGCCACGCCATCCATGTTCGGCATGACGAGATCCATGAGCACGACATCCGGCGTCTGCGAAGCGCACAGGTCGACAGCCTGCCGGCCGTCGCTTGCAACCCACAGAATCTCGAGGTCGGGGCGAATGGCAAGCGCGCGCCGCAACGCTTCGACCGCGAGCTGCATGTCGTTGACGATACCGATCTTCATCGCGCGCGCTCCGTGGTCATGGCTTCGCCTCGCCGATGAGATCGCGCACCGCGTCGAGCAGCGCCTGATCGTGAAAACTGCCCTTGGCGAGATAGTAATCCGCGCCCGCATCGAGACCGCGCTGGCGATCTTCCGCCCGGTCCTTGTACGACACAATCATCACGGGCGTGCGCGCAAGTTGCGCGTCGCGTTTGATGAGCGTCACGAGCTCGATGCCGTCGAGACGCGGCATGTCGATATCCGTGATGACGAGATCGAAGTGCTCGCCGCGCACCGCGTTCCAGCCGTCCATGCCGTCCACCGCGATGGCGACGTCGTAGCCGCGTGATGCAAGCAGCTTGCGTTCGAGCTCACGCACGGTGAGTGAATCGTCGACCACGAGCACACGTTTCGCGCTTGCTGTCGTCGTGTGTGACGTGCTTCTATCGACACGGCCGAGTTCGCCGCCCGCGACGAGCTTTTCGACGGAGCGCAGCCAGTCGTCGAGATCGGCGATGAGCAGCGGGTCGCCGTTTTCCATCAACGCGCCCGCCGCGATGTTGCGCACCTTGCCGAGCCGTTTGTCGAGCGGTTGCACGACGAGCATGCGTTCGCCGAGAAAGCGGTCCACGACAATGCCGTAACTCGACGCGCCCTGCCCGATCACGACGACATCGAGCGCGTCGTTCGCGGCTTCGAAGCTCGGCGTCTGCAAGATTTGATGCGCCGTCACAAGACCCAGCCGCTTGCCGTCGAAGGCGAAATGCTGCTGACCTTCGAGCGTATCGATAGCGTTCACCGGCAGCACGAGCGTGCGCACGACATGCGCAAGCGGCAAGCCATAGGGTTCGCCCGCGACTTCGACGATCAGGCTGCGAATGACCGACAGCGTGATCGGCAACTGCAGCACGAAGCGCGTGCCGGCGTGGGCATCCTGCGTCACGCGCAGACTGCCGCGCACTTGCCTCACGACGTCTTGCACGGCGTCGAGCCCGACGCCGCGGCCGGATACATCGGTGACGGCGTCGCGCATGGTGAAGCCCGGCAGAAAGAGGAATTCGAGCAGTTCCGCCTCGGAAAGTCGCACGGCCGTGTCTTCGCTAGCAGGGCGTTTGTGCACGACGGTGCGGCGCAATGCATCGAGGTCGATACCGCCGCCATCGTCGGATACGCTGATGAAAAGCGCGCCCGCGCTATGCCGTGCCTCGAGCGTGATAGTGCCGATTTCCGGCTTGCCGAGCGCGCGTCTCAGCGATAGCGCTTCGATGCCGTGATCGACCGCATTGCGCAGCAAATGGCCGAGCGGCGCGTCGAGCAAGTCGAGGATATCGCGGTCCACTTGCGTGGTTTCGCCGGCGATCACGAGGCGTACTTCCTTGCCGAGCGAGCGTGCCACGTCGCGGACCATGCGCGCAAAGCCGCCGGTTGCATCGACGAAGGGACGCATGCGGCAAGCGAGCGCTTCGTCGTAGATTTGTTGCGCGAGATGCGTCGAGCGGCGGTCGTAGTTTTCGAGTTCGGCGAGCCGCTCGCTCAGTTGCCGGTGCGCTTCGTTCGTCAGGCGCCGGGCTACGTCGAGCGCGGCCTGTGCGCGCGCGTCGAGTGGCGCGCTGTCGGCGAAGGTGTCGTGCAGGCGTTCGAGCGCGCGGCTCGCGTCGTGCTGAATGCGCTTCACGCGCAGCATCGATTGCGAGAAAGGCTTGAGCCAGCGCGATTCGACGAGCGTCTCGCCGGAGTGACTCAACAGGCGGTCGAGAGTTTCGGCGCGCACGCGAAGCATGCGGGCTTCGGTTGGGCGGGATGCTTCTTGCGACGCTCGTAGACGATGCGTTTCGGCGCTTGCGCGCAGCGTGTGGGCTTCGTCAGAACGCGATGTGAGATTCGATTCATCGCTTGCGTGAAGCGCGTGAGCTTCGTTCGAACGCATTGCGGAATGCGTATGATGCGGTGCGTGCGAACGAGGCCCATCGTTTGCACGATCGCGCGACGAAACATCATACGTTGCGCCTAGGTGAAGCATGTCCGTCTCACCCGCCGTGGACGTTGCCAACGCCAACTCGCGCGATCCATCCGAATCACCCACCAAACGCGCATTCAACCCCTCGACAAACGCATTCACCTCGCTTTCCAGCGTCGTCTGCGCGTCGATTTCTTCCGCCTGACCGATCCGCACGATCATATCCACGCCGCACAAGAGCATGTCGATATAGACCGCATCGAGCGTCACGCGCGCTTCCTGCGCCGCGACGAAGCAGTCCTCCATCACATGCGCGAGCGTCACGCCGACCGGCACACCGACGATGCGCGCCGCGCCCTTAAGCGAATGCGCCGCGCGCATGCACGCTTCGAGCGTGACCGGATCGTTCGGCGCGCGTTCCAGCGCGATAAGGCCATCGGAAAGAATCTGCGCCTGCGCGCGCGCTTCCTCCTGAAACAGGTCGAGCAGCGAGCGGCGTCCGGGATCGGCACTCGTCATCCGAGACTCCCGTCGAGACTGTCGATGAGACGTTCGGCATCGAGCAAGCCGACGGTCGTATCCTTGAACGGCGCAAGCGCCTGCGTATGCGACGCATGACGTTGCGCGAGCGTCGCGGGCACCGGCTGCAAACGCGCGGCCGAAAAGCGATGCACGCCATCGACGGCATCGACGGGAAAAGCGAGCGGCCCTTCGCCATCCGCGTGCGCGTCATCCCGACGCCGCTGAACGACGAGCAGACGGCCGAGTTCGCGTGCATCGACAACTTGCGATTTCGAAACCGCTTTCGCCACGCTTTCCTCGATGCCGAAGAGACGCGCCAGCGACACGCATACCAGCAAACGTCCACGCACGTTCACGACGCCGAGCACCGCGCGGTTACGCCGATGCGGCAACGTATGCACCGGCCGAAGTTGCGCGACCTGCGCACAACACGCGGTCGGCAAGCCGAGCCATTCGCCGCCAATGCGAAACACGAGATACGAAACGGCATCGGCTGCGTCGCGCGTTCGTTTTGCGTCGCCCTTGAAGCGCTCGACGACCGAAACCGCATCGACACGATCGAGCACGCGCGCCGCCGCCGACTCATGGACCGGGCAATTGCGGCAATGCACGTAACGTTCGAGCTTCGGACACGAGCCGTCGCCGCGCACGCCGATGCGGTTCCAGCAGTCGTCGATGACATCGGGAATGAGCGGCGTGCGGGCGTTCATCGCGCGCTCTCGGCGCTGCGTTCGGCGCGAGCCAGCATGATGCGCGCGCGGTCCGTGTCGCCATCGAGTTGAAGCAGCGCGGCAAGATGCGTAAGCGCTTCGCGATGCGTCGGATCGAGATAAAGCGCGCGGCGATAATGCGCGCGCGATTCGTCGTGCGCGTTGCGGGCATCGGCGATCACGCCGAGCAGATAGTACGCATCCGCGCTTGCCGGGTGCTTGTGCAACCACCCGCGCGCGATGGATTCGGCTTCGATCAGCGAACCGGCATCGGCGAGAGCGTGGGCTTGCGCGAGCGTTGGCGTTGACGTTGGCGTTGGCGTCGAGGCCGGCGCCAACGCCGGATTGACGCTCACCGGTGTCGAGGTTCGATGCAACGCCATTGCAGGCGCTGCAAACGCCATCGGCTTCGACACGGATACCTTCGACGAGTCCACACGCGTAGCGCCTCGCGCCCATGCAGGCATGACGAATTCGCCGGATGCCGCGGGCTTTATCGGAGGAGCGGCATTCACGATCTCGCGCTCGGGCCTTCTGAACGCGAAAGCCAGCGGAATGTTCGCGGGACTCATGCCTTCGCGCATCAGGAGACCCGTTTCAGCAGGTCCGATGAAGAGCATGCCGCCGTCGGCCAGCAAGCTGTCGAGCACGCGCAACGCGGCGCTCTGCGTCTCGCGATCGAAGTAGATCAGCACGTTGCGGCACAGAATGAAGTCGAAGCGTTCGAACATGCGCGCATCGAGTTGAAACAGATTGGCTTGCGTGAAGCGCACACAGCGCGCCATGCGCTCGTCGAGCTGCCAGCCGTCTTCGGTCGCGCGAAAATGCCGGTCACGAAAACCCAGCGCGCGGCCACGAAACGCATTGCGTCCATAGTGCGCGCGGCGCGCATGCGACAACGCGCGTTCGCTTACGTCGATAGCCTCGATGACGAAGCGGTCCGCCGCGATGCCTGCATCGCTCAAGGCCATCGCCACCGAGTAGGCTTCCTCGCCCATCGAGCAGGGCAGGCTCAGCACGCGCACTTTGTTCGAAGGGCGCTCCGACAAACGAATGCGCGCAAGCCGCGCGAGCGCCGTATAGACCTCGGGATCGCGAAAGAACCACGTTTCCGGCACGACGACCGCTTCGATCAGTTCCTGCATCAGCGCGGGATCGTTCGATACGGCGTGGTAGTAGTCGTCGAGCGTCACCGCGCGCGATGCATCGAAGCGCTCGCGCACCGCGCGCATTACCGCGTTCGTGCCGATAGACTCGGCGTCGAGCCCGATCGTCCGATGCAGCAGCTCGGTAAAGCGGCGCGTGTTGTCTTCGTTCATGATGTGCTCTCGGCAAAGAGCAACGCCTGCACGTCGAGCGGCAACAAATGTTCCATGCGCACCCATTGCAGCAGGCCTGCTTCATCGCGCGCGACGGGACCGAGATAGCGTGCGTGCGGCGTGTCGATGCCCGCATCGGCGAACGCGGCGGTATCGAGCTTGACGGTTCGGGTTGCCTGTTCGAGCACGAGACCCAGTCGATGCGTCGTCGAATCGTGCGCGCCGTCGCGCTTGTATGCGACGAGCGCGAGCCGCGTCGACAAGCGTTCGCGCGACGCGCGCCCGAGCGCCAGCGCCGCGACATCGATCACGGGCACGGGCGCGTCTTCGTAATCGAACAGGCCCGCAACCCACTCCGGCGCGCCGGGCAGCGCCTTCAACGGCGCGAGCGGCAACATGCGCTCGATCTGCGCGCTGTCGAGCAGATAGCGATCGGAGCCGAGCGTGAACTGGACGAAGAGCATGGCGCGCGCCGCTTTACGCGGCCACCTTGAAGCGCGATACGCCGGTGCGCAGACCGTTGGCGACATGCGTCAGGTCGTCGATGGCCTGAGTCGATTGACGCAACGACTCCGCCGTCTGCTGCGCGGCTTCCGACAATTGCGAGAGCGCCTGAGAAATCTGGTCCGCGCCGGCTGCCTGCGTCTGCATGCCTTCGTTGACCATCGACACGCGCGGCGCAAGCGTCTGCACTTGATGGATGATCTGCGACAGTTGCCCGCCCACTTGCTGCACGTCGAGCATGCCCCGCCGCACTTCCTCCGAGAACTTGTCCATGCCCATCACGCCCGCCGCGACGGAAGACTGAATCTCCTTGACCATTTGTTCGATATCGAAGGTCGCGACCGCGGTTTGATCCGCAAGACGCCGAATCTCGGTGGCCACCACCGCGAAGCCGCGCCCGTATTCGCCGGCTTTTTCCGCTTCTATGGCCGCGTTCAGCGAAAGCAGGTTCGTCTGATCCGCCACCTTCGTGATGGTCGCGACGACCTGATTGATGTTGCCCGCCTTCTCGTTGAGGATCGCGAGCTTGCCGTTCACCGAACCGGCCGCTTCCATCACGTGCCGCATGGTTTCCTCCATGCGCGTGAGTCCGGCGTGACCCGTGCCCGCGAGCGTCGCCGACTGCTCCGCGACGCCCGACACTTCATTCATCGTGCGTACGAGATCGCGCGCCGTCGCGAAGATCTCGCGTGACGTCGCGCCGATTTCCGTCGTGGTTGCGGCAGTCTCGCTCGCGGTCGCTTGCTGCTCGCGTGCGGTGGCGGCGATTTCGGAGACCGATGTCGTCACTTGCAGCGCAGACTTCTGCGCCTGCCCGACGAGCCCCGTGAGTTCGTCGGTCATGCGGTTGAAACCCGCTTCGAGCGTGCCGAACTCATCGGCGCGCGCGAGGTCGAGCCGCTGCGTGAAATCGCCCGTACGCATCTTGTCGACGACATCGACGAGACGCAGCATCGGCACGGTCAGCGCGCGCATTAGCAGAAAGCCGAGCACGGCGGCCGTGGCCAACGCCACCAGCATGATGACGACGAGCGTCGTCTCCGACTTGCCCACCGAATGACGGATGCTCTTGACCGAACTCGCGTTGCTCGCCTCGTTGTAGTCGACGAGCGCGCGCGCCGCGTTTTGCCCCGCTTCCCAGACTGGCGTCAGGCGCGTGTTGAACACCGTGGCGCCGGCTTGTTTCGAATCGATGAGACCGCGCAGCGCTTCGTCCTGCAGTGGCGCGTAGAGCGCGCGCTGATGCCTGAATTCGTCGAAGATGCGGCGCTCGTCTTCTTCGTGGACCGTCGGCGCGTAGTCCTCGATGAGCTTGTCGAGCGTCGCGCGCGTTTGTGTCAGACGGTCGCTATCGCGGCGAATGAGTGCCTCGTCGCTATCGGCGAAGACCAGGCGTTGCGTCACGGCGTAGCTTTCGAGCCAGGCCGCGCGCAGATCGTTGGACAGCGAAAGACCGACCATCGAATCTTCTTCGAGGCTTTTCGCCTCGCGGTCGATACCGCCGAGCAGCGTATAGGACAGCGCGGCCATGACCAGCATCAGGAAGAGAATGACGCCGAAACTCGCCAGTATGCGATGCCGGATGGACAGATGCTTCACGCGATGAACCCTCATGTGTAATCGATCGGCGCGGACCGTATGAAACCGCGTCGGAAGGCGTCACGAGCATTGAATCGTTTGCGGCGCGCGCGTTCTGACTGCGCGCGGCGTCCCACGCACCATGCACGGTATATGCCAGTGCAGTTGACTGGGTTAACGGCTGATTGCGGCGGCGCTTGAGGGGGAGGAATCGAGACGGATCATTTCGCCGTGTTTGAGCACGGTGAAGGAATCGGCGGGCAGGCCCGCGCGGCGCACGGCATCGGCGAGCCGGCGCGGCGGCTCGTCGAGCGGCTCGTCGGTGAGTTCGAACGTGCCCCAGTGGATGCCGATCGCCTTCTTCGCCTGCACGTCCTGGAAGATCCGCACGGCTTCTTCGGGGTCGACGTGCTGGCCGTGCATGAACCAGCGCGGGTCGTACGCGCCGATGGGAATGAGCGCAAGGTCGAAGCCGCCGAAGCGCGCGCCGATATCGCGAAAGTCCGGCGAATAGCCCGTGTCGCCCGCGAAGTAAAACGAAAACGGATGCGCCGCGCCCGCCGGCGTTTTCACCACCCAGCCGCCCCACAGCGTTTCCGCGCGATCGAAGGGCGTGCGCGCCGACCAGTGCTGGCTCGGCACGAACCAGATATCGAGGCCGGCAACATGGGTTTCGTCGCTCCAGTCGAGTTCTTCCGCGTTCTGGATGCCGTCGTCGTTCATCCACTTCTTCACGCCGAGCGGCACCAGAAAGCGCGGCGGGCCGCCCGCCTGCCGGTTGAGCGCTTCGACGCTCGCCTTATCCAGATGGTCGTAGTGATTATGCGAAATCAGCACGATATCGATGTGCGGCAACTCGTCGAGTGTGAGACCGGGCGGCGTTTTGCGCTTCGGACCCGCGAACGAGAACGGCGACGCGCGTTCGGAGAACACCGGATCGGCGAGGATGTTCACGCCGTTGATTTGCAGCAGCGCGCTCGCGTGGCCGATCCACGTGAGCGTGTTCTCCGTGCGATTGGCCTTGAGCCAGGCGATGTCGGGATGCGCCATCGGAAATCGATAGCCGTTCGCGGGCGGCTTGGGCAGACCCTGCCGCAAGCGCTCCCAGCGCCACTTCAGAAGCGACTCGTGCGGCAACTGGCCGTAGTCGTTCTCGAAACCGGACGCGGTGTGCTTCGCGTGATGCAACGGCTGCGGCTGGGTTTGCGCATCGGTCTTCGCGGTGCTCGCGCTCGCTGCCTCCTCGCTCTGCGCGACCGTGTTGCCGGAGCAGCCGGCCAGCATGGCGAAGGCACATACGACGGCGCGCGGGCCATGATGTCCTGCATCGAACAGACTCGCAAGGATACGGCGCATGAGTTGACCGGTTGAGCGCAGCGGGCTTGAGGCCAGGCCATGCGCGGTTGGCGGCTTCTTAGGCTTCGCTATGAATTAAGCACGCCGGGCAATTGATTCTACGGAATGTAGAAAAATTTGTCTTTTCGCTCCGGCAGGTGCTGTCTGGATGAAGCCGCATGTATTCGTCTGCCTTATCCCACAAGGCGGGACAACGAAATCGACAAAGTAGGCCCGCTTCTTGCAATAAACCGCTCCGAACGTCGGCACAGGCGTCACGAACAATCCAAATAGACCATCGGTGGCGCGCGCTCGTTTCTCATCTAGCAGTTCAGGACCGAGCGCGCCGTACACCGCACTTTCGAAACCGGGGGCCCGATGATGGGCAGTAAACAACGCAGTCACGCTGCACGCACGTTCAATCCGCAACTTTTCTCGATGCACGCCATGCTCGTGTCGCGCAGCGCCTCTCACGTGGCGAGCGCACTGCAGGAGCCTGGGCGCGATGCCGCGCTGGCCGAAGGCGTCGCGGATTTCATCGCCCATTGCGGCCATACGGGCCTCGGGCTCTTCCTCGCGGCAGTCTGGCATTGGCTCGATGAACGCGGCTACTACGACGCGGCCGAACGCGTGCAGCATTACATCGAAACCAGCAGCGTGCCGAAGGTGAAGGCGACGCCGCGTGCAATGCGTGGGCGCGACGCGCGGGTGTGAGGTGCCGTGTACGTTACGTTACGGGCAGACGACACATGGAACGTCCTTGCCGTAACGCTCAGGTTCCAAACCATCCCGCATCGACAAAATAATCGCGCCCCGTGCAGCGCGCCGCATCGTCGGATGCCAAAAAGAGCACCATCCGCGCGACGTGTTCCGGATCGATTCGCTCGTGCAGACACTGCTGCGCAAGAAGCGCGGCCTCGCTGTCGGGCGACTGCCACAGCTTCATCTGACGCGGCGTTCGCACGGCGCCCGGAATCACGGTATTCACGCGAACGCCGTGCGCGCCGAGATCGCGCGCCAATCCGCGCGTGAGGCCTTCGATAGCCGCCTTCGCCGTCATGTAGAGCGTGAGTTCCGGCAGCGCGAGATGCCACGAAATCGAACCCATGTTGATGATCGAGCCGCGCCGGTTCGCGCGCATGCTCTTGGCCGCCGCCTGCGCGCAAAAGAACTGATGCCGCAGATTCACGGCCATGCGCTCGTCCCAATACGCGGCGCTCACGTCGTCCCATCGATGGCGGTCGTCGTTGGCGGCGTTGTTGACGAGCGCATCGAGCGGTCCCGCCGCCGCGATCATGTCGTCGAATATGGCTTCGATGGCGGCCGTATCGCGCAGATCGCAACGGTAAAACTTCGGCGCGTGCTTCTCGTTGGCGAGCGCCTGTTCGAGTTCGCGCGCGTCGGTTTCGGCGACATCGATGAACGACACGCGCGCCCCTTGCTTCGCGAACGCCTCGACGATGGATGCGCCAATTCCGCTGCCGCCGCCCGTCACGACGACATGTCGGTCTACGAGGCTCGGATAGATTGCATAGGCCATGAGCGTCTCCTCTTCAGTGCGAATGACGCGGATTGCCGCGCGTCTCGATCACCTTCAAATACAAGGTCGCGGGCTCGAGACACCCGCCCGTCGACAACTGCCCCACCGTCTGCCGATACAACTCCTGCCACGGCGTTTGCGCGGGCGGCGTGGCGAACGCGGCATGCGTGCGGCGGCTTTCGAGTTCGCCTTCCTCGATCAGCACGTTCACCGAACGCGCATT
This sequence comes from Caballeronia sp. LZ003, assembly GCF_031451465.1. Classification (NCBI taxonomy): domain Bacteria; kingdom Pseudomonadati; phylum Pseudomonadota; class Betaproteobacteria; order Burkholderiales; family Burkholderiaceae; genus Caballeronia; species Caballeronia sp. LZ003. The sequence continues at coordinate 1,180,832 of NZ_JARUXJ010000004.1, forward strand.
CAGGTCCACGCGAATCCGGTCGCCCGTGCGCAAGAGCGCGAGACCGCCGCCGACGGCCGCTTCCGGCGACATGTTGAGAATGGACGGACTCGCCGACGTGCCGCTTTGCCTGCCGTCGCCGAGACAAGGCAGGGAATCGACGCCGCGCTTGATCATTTCTGCAGGCGGCGCCATGTTGACCACTTCCGCGCTGCCCGGATAACCCACCGTGCCGCAGCCGCGAATCACGAGAATGCAATGCTCGTCGATGTTCAACGCGGGATCGTTGATGCGCCGATGGTAATCCTCCGGTCCATCGAAAACGATGGCGCGCGCTTCGAACACGTTCTCTTCGCCCGGCTTGCTGAGATAGGTCTTCGTGAAGGCCTCGCCGACCACGGACATCTTCATGATCGCGCTGTCGAAGAAATTGCCCGACAGCACCATGAAGCCCGCGCCGTGCTTGAGCGGATCGTCGGCCGTGCGGATGACTTCGCGGTCGGCGGCGGGCGCGTCGTCCGCGATTTCGCCGATGCTGCGGCCCGATACAGTCCGACACGCGCGCTCGATGAGACCGGCCGCATCGAGTTGCCTGAGCACGGCCGGCACCCCGCCCGAGCGATGAAAACTCTCGCCGAGATACTCTCCAGCAGGCATGCAGTTCACGATCAGCGGCACGTCTTCGCCATAACGCTGCCAATCCTCCAGACTCAATTCGATACCGATATGACGCGCAATCGCGATCAGATGCGGCGGGCAATTGGTCGATGCACCCAGCGCCGACGCCACGACGATCGCGTTCTCGAAAGCCTCACGCGTCATGATCTGCGATGGCCGCAAGTCCTCGCGCACCATGTCGACGATGCGCTTGCCCGTCGCATACGCCATCTGACCGCGCTCGCGATACGCGGCGGGAATGCTCGCGCAAGTCGGCAGCGACATGCCGAGCGCTTCGGCGAGGCTGTTCATGGAGAGCGCGGTGCCCATGGTGTTGCAATGGCCGATGGACGGCGACGATGCGGTCGTGAGTTGCATGAAGCCTTCGTAATCGATCTCGCCTGCCGCAAGCAGATTGCGTGCATGCCAGATGACCGTGCCCGAGCCGACGCGCTTGCCTTCGTACCAGCCGTCGAGCATCGGCCCGCCTGAGAGCACGATGGCCGGCAGATCGACGGTCGCCGCTGCCATCAGACATGCGGGCGTGGTCTTGTCACAGCCGGTCGTGAGAACGACGCCATCGAGCGGGAAGCCGTGCAACACTTCGACGAGACCGAGATAGGCCAGGTTGCGATCGAGCGCGGCAGTCGGACGGCGGCTTTGCTCCGCGAGCGGATGCACGGGGAACTCCATGGGAATGCCGCCCGCATCGCGAATACCGGCTTTCGTGCGCTCGGCAAGCTCGATATGGTGGCGATTGCATGGCGCAAGATCGCTACCCGTCTGAGCGATACCGATGATCGGCCTGCCCGATTGCAGCTCCTCGCGCGTAAGACCGTAGTTCATGAAGCGCTCGACATAGAGCGCGGTCATGTCGGCGTGCGAGGGATCGTCGAACCATTCCTGGCTACGTAGACGGCGAGTTGGATGCTGGGGCATGGGGTTGTCTCCGTGGTTTTCGATTGCGTTATGTTACCGGTAACACGGGCGGGTTGTTTATCGCAGCGTTCGAGTTACTTCGAAATGCGCCTAGGCACTCTCGCGCGCCAATACCGAATAACCGACGCGTACCTTCTTGCCCATGCCCTCCATCACTCCGCGATCGCGCGCTTCGATCGCTTCGAGCAGCGTCGCGCCCGTGCGCGAACCGATGCCGTAAGCATCGACGGAAACGGTTGTGATCGACGGCGTGCAGCACATGGCGACTTCGAAGTTGCCGAAGCCCGCAATGGCGATGTGCTGCGGCACGCGAAGCCCGCGCCTGTGGCATTCCATTATCGCGCCGAACGCGGACATGTCGCTCACGCACATCACGGCTTGCGTATCCGGCCATGCTTCGAGCAGCGCGGCCATTGCAGGGCCGCCGTGGCTCATCGTGATCGGCGAGTCGCCTAGCCGGATGACGCGGGTATCGTCGAGACCGAACGCCTTCATCTGCGAACGAAAGCCCTTGAGCCGGTCGAGGCCGCGCCTGTCCAGCTCACTCGCGCCACCCAGAAATCCGATGCGTTGATGGCCGCGTTCCGCGAGATGGCGCACCATCGCGCGCGCGGCGCTGACGTTGGAGAAACCGACGGCGGAATCAATTGGCTCGGCGGGCGCATCCCACATTTCCACGACGGGCACGCCTGAGCGGCGCAACAAAACGCGGGCAGCGTCCGTGTGACGCGAGCCGGTTAGGGCGATGGCGCGTGGTTGATGACGCAGCATCGAACGCACGATGCGTTCTTCGCGCTGCAAGTCGTAGTCGGTATCGCCGATCAGCAGTTGCAAGCCATGCGGTTCGAGCGACGCGGACAGACCGCGCACCGTATCGGAGAAGTTGGAGCTTGCGAGCGACGGCACGAGCACGGCAACGAATTCCGACCGCCCGGATGAAAGCGCACCGGCGGCGGCATCCGCTACATAGCCGAGTTCTTCGATGGCTTTCTGCACGCGCTCACGAGTCGCCAGGGCAACGCTGTGTCCCGCGAGCACGCGCGATACCGTCATTTTCGAGACGCCCGCGAGCGCCGCTACATCGGACATGCGTGGCGGACCCGAGGGCGCGTCGTCGCTCGGCCTGGCTTGCGCGAAGTTCCTCAATCCACGCGCACCCAGCCATCGGTACGCTGTTCGAGCGTGACGTGCAGCTTGGTCTCGCCCGCTTCGCGATCGGCGGCGGTCAGGTCGGGGAAAGCGCGCTTGATGTCGCGGTCGTCGACCCACGACGCGGGATTATCGAGCTTATAGGTGTAGGTGACGTCCGAACGATGCGCGGTGGGATCAGGCTCTGTCCAACTGACGACCTTGTCGAGCTTGACGTGCGCGTAGCACAGCATCCAGACACGGGAATCGCTGGTGGCGTTCGGGTCGCCAGCCGGACGCGTGGTTTCAACCGCGTACTTTTGCCCTTCGCCCGTCAGGCTATATGCAATGCCATTTTGCTTGGCATTGGCATTGGCGGGCGTCGCCGCGGAGCGCGCGATAAGTCCGCTTTTTTCGAGCGCCGCGAGTTGCTCACGCAGCGCGGCGCCGGAATATTCGTTGAGATCGCGACTCGTATAGGCCGATGGAAATGTGTACGGGCCACGTCCACTGCGATTCAGACACAGAAGCCCGCGATCTGTTTTCATATCGGCGGAAATGGCGTCGCCCAGACTGGACTCGCTCGCATCGTTCTTCTTGCCGCAGGCTGCGAATAGCAGCGAGACGCTCACGGCGGCGATCAACAGACTCGTTCTCATATGCGCTCCAGAGGTCAGCCTAATCGTTCGGCATGGACAACCTTGCGTTGCCATTCTACCGACAGAATCACAGCCTTCGAAGCTTATAACGTGCCTGACGCTAATGGATGCGTTGACGTCGTGTTTTCTCGCGCCCAATGCTGCAGAAACGCAAAAACCCCACCTGTTTGGGGGTGGGGTTTTTGTTGCTGCATGAGGAGCCTGACGATTACCTACTTTCACACGGGAGATCCGCACTATC
>NZ_JARUXJ010000004.1:1234129-1245013 GCF_031451465.1 Caballeronia sp. LZ003
AGCTCGAGCGTACCGATCCATATGCTCAAACGCTGGGTGAGTCGCGCGCTTGGATGCTGCAGCGCGTCCGTCAGTTTTTTCGTTACAGCATTCATTCGCATCCTGTTCAGTTGAACGCAACGATGCGCGGTCGTCACGTTCGGAGCTTTTACTGCAGAAGAATTTAGGGTTGCAACGTAAAATCGTCAATTAGATGACCGACAATTCGGAATCGTCTTAATTGGTCAGCTACCCGCTTGGGGATTTCGCGACGGTTCCCTTGGTCACGGCGCCCCTGCGAGCGCTGATACCCCGGCAGGCTCAGCGAGCCGCTGTGATTCCCACTGTCAGCAACACTGTTAGCGTTTCCCTTCACATAGACGAGCGTGCAGGCAGGCAACATGAGAAGGGAGATAGCGACGAACGTCCCACGCACCAAGGCGATCGACGCACGACGTCTATCGTCTTGGTCGGTCGAGCCGTCCACGCAAGCTTGCTTGAACCGATTCATCAGGAAGGCGCTTTACGCGACCTTTGTCAGCGACAGGCGTCCGTGGATTTGGAGCGGTGTTTGCGTGGTCGCGCCAAGCACTTTCGAAAAGCCTGCCCACACGTTGTCGCCTGCGGAATGGGTATCGGTCCGGCGACGATCAAGCCCAGCGTTCCGTTCTTCGTTTGGGTGCCCTGCGGCGGATCGAGAAAGCGTCGAACCGATTGCTGTAGACGTCCGGGTAGCCGTACCCCACACACACCGAGAAGATCATCTGCCAAGCGGGGGTTGCAGAGCCGGTTTGTTCAGAATGGCCGTTGGACCACTGCTTGCGGTCCAGTTAGCGTTCAACGACAGCCTGTTTCGCGCGCTGCCGTCGGTGGCATCAGGATTGGTTGTATTGTTGTCAGCGAGGTTAAATCAGAAGCCTTCTCCATCCGCACGCAATTGCACCGCGCTTGCGGGAAAGCCACCGACGTTCGTATGCTTGGCGAAGTAGCCATGGCAGCCGTTCGACTGCTTCTCACCGTTGAGCCGTCATAGCAAATCGAACCTTCCCATTGGCCGCGATGGGTCGACAACGGACCTATGACGTGGCCGTTTTGGAATCGGCACCCGGTGTTGAACCAGATGATGCAATTGCAGAAATTGCATCAAGCGGCCCAGACTTTAGTTTCGTGAATGATCTCGGTCGATCCGCGGAATCATCACAGGGGGCGAAACCTTGCGGAACGCAATCCCTGACACCATTCGTTGGCGGAGATGTCATTATTCGGCGGCCCAACTTTCCGTTGTCGGCAGGTTTGCTCGTGGGATAACAAGGTGTTCGTCCACAAGGCGTCGAGCGCATAGGAAGGGATGCACGGCAAAGCGGCGCAGAGGTACGCTGAATGAGTCGAGCGTCCAAGGGGCCTTATGGGCATTGTGACCCGCATAGTCCCCGCAACTGTCCCCGAAAGCCCCTCACCATTGACGCAACACCGCCAACGGCTTGATGACTTGAGTTGAAAAAGCTGGTGGGCCGGGTGGGGCTCGAACCCACTATCGGTCGATTATGAGTCGACAGCTTATACCAGTTAAGCTTCCGGCCCTTTTGAAAGCAGAGGGCAAAAAGAAAGCGCCATGGCGGCGCTTTCTCTAATACAAACGTTGCGCGACAACTGAAGGTTTGCGAGTTTGCCTCACAACGCCTTCCATTACAAGCCCATTGATCCGATCAGTTCCCTTCCAGGAATGACTTGAGCTTGTCCGAACGGCTAGGATGCCGCAGCTTGCGCAACGCCTTCGCCTCGATTTGCCGAATCCGCTCACGCGTGACGTCGAATTGCTTGCCGACTTCTTCCAGCGTGTGGTCCGTGCTCATCTCTATGCCAAAGCGCATCCGCAACACTTTCGCCTCGCGCGGCGTCAACGAATCGAGCACGTCCTTCACGACATCGCGCATGCTGGCATGCAGCGCGGCATCGGAGGGAGCCACCGTGTTCGTATCTTCGATGAAGTCGCCAAGATGCGAATCGTCGTCGTCGCCGATCGGCGTTTCCATGGAGATCGGCTCCTTCGCGATCTTCATGATCTTGCGGATCTTGTCCTCCGGCATCTCCATCTTCTCGGCCAGCGTCGCCGGGTCCGGTTCCAGCCCGGTTTCCTGCAGAATCTGCCGCGAGATGCGGTTCATCTTGTTGATCGTTTCGATCATATGAACCGGAATGCGGATGGTGCGCGCCTGGTCCGCAATCGAGCGCGTGATGGCCTGACGAATCCACCATGTCGCGTATGTCGAAAACTTGTAGCCGCGCCGATATTCGAACTTGTCCACCGCCTTCATCAGTCCGATATTGCCTTCCTGAATTAGGTCGAGGAACTGCAAGCCGCGGTTCGTGTACTTCTTCGCAATCGAAATCACGAGACGCAGATTCGCCTCGGTCATCTCGCGCTTCGCCTGACGCGCCTTCAGTTCGCCCGCCGCCATCTGACGGTTGGTTTCCTTCAGGTCCTTGAGCGGTAACACGACGCGCGCCTGAAGGTCCAAAAGACGCTGCTGCTGCTCGCGAATCGCGGGGATATTGCGCTCGAGCACGGCGCTATAGTCGTGCCCTTCGGCCACTACTTTGTCGCCCCACTCCAGATCCGTCTCGCTGCCCGGAAAGCGCGTGATGAACTCCGCGCGCGGCATGCCGCACTTGTCGACGACCGTGTGCAGAATCTGCCGCTCGACCTGGCGCACTTCGTCCACTTGCGCGCGCAGCGTGTCGCACAGACGCTCGACGGTACGCGCGGTGAAGCGGATGCTCATGAGTTCGGTCTGAATGGCTTCCTGCGCCTTCAGATAGGCCTTCGACTTGTAGCCTTCCTTCTCGTAGGCCCGCCGCATCTTGTCGAACCATTCGCTGATGAGCGAGAACTTTTCGAGCGACTGACGCTTGAGCGCTTCGAGTTGGGCGGCGTTCGCGCTGGCTTGCGCCGCGCCATCGTCGTCGTCCTCTTCCTCGTCGCTTTCCTCGTCCGATTGCTGCTCTACGTCCTCGGTCTCTATCGCTTCGGCTTCCTGTTCGGAAAAACCGTCGGTGTCTTCCGCGTTCGGGTCGATGAGGCCATCCACCAGTTCGTCGACGCGCGTCTCCTCGTTCTGCACACGCTCGGCCATCGCGAGAATGTCGGCAATGGTCGTCGGGCATGCGGAGATCGCCATGACCATGTGCTTGAGGCCGTCTTCGATACGCTTCGCGATCTCGATTTCGCCCTCGCGTGTCAGCAACTCGACCGTGCCCATTTCGCGCATGTACATGCGCACCGGGTCGGTCGTTCGGCCGAATTCGGAGTCGACGGTGGAGAGCGCGACTTCGGCTTCTTCCTCGACTTCATCGTCGGAAGAAGCGTTCGGCGCGTTGTCGTTCAGAAGGAGCGTTTCGGCATCCGGCGCCTGCTCGTACACCGCCACGCCCATGTCATTGAACGTGCTGATGATGCCTTCGATCGCCTCGGTTTCCGTGAAGTTATCGGGCAGGTGATCGTTGATTTCGGCATACGTGAGGAAACCGCGCTCCTTGCCGAGTTTGATGAGCGCGCGAAGCTTCGAGCGGCGCTCCTCGATCTCCTCGACAGTGCCGGGCGCGCTCGACGCGAACGCGTCCTTCAGAAGCGCCTTTTCCTTCGCACGGCGGTCGCGAGCCTTAGCCTTTTCGACCTTCGCCGCAGGCGCGGCGGTGGGCTCCGCAGTTTGCGTTGCGTCGTCTTCGACGGGTACATCGTTCAGCTTTTTCGTCATGGAGTTCGCCATACAGGCTTTAGTCTCGACTCGCGGCTGCTGGACAACAGCCGATGGAACCGTAAATACCAAATACGCACGCTGCATCGTCCTGCGTGCCCTGCCCGGGGCGCCATCGCGGTTGAATCCGTCGCGGTTCATCACGGCGAATTCGTCATACGCCCTTCACCACGATAGCAGCCGCTTCCCTTGCGCCCGTCTGTACGTCGGCGTGCTTTCCTGTCCGTTTCGTGTCGGAGCAATGCTCAAACGCGTGCTGCGCACCGCTTTTACATGAGTCCCACAGCCGATTCGGCCAGCGCCTTGCTGCAACTTCCCTGCTTCCTTCGCTAACTATCCACGCACCAATGAAGGGATTTCACCCTTCGAAACGGGAGAGGAATTGACAAAAAGCAACTACTTTTTAACATTTTATTATAGCATCTCGCTATCCGGCTTCAGGGCTAGCCGCCCGTCCTGCCTTGATCTGCGCGATCTTCGCCGATAGCTCCGAGAACTCCGCCACCTCTTCCGGCGAAAGTCCCGGCTGCCGCGCCAGCAAATCCAGCCGCGCGCGATAACTGTCGTGTTGCAATTTCAGTACCGTCGCCTGCAACTCTTCGGCGAGCAGGCGTTTCTGCTCTTCCACACGCTGCGCGGCGTCCTCGTCGGACGGATCGCGCATCAGTAAATCCCGCACGTTTTCATCATAGGCGAGAATTTCCTGGAAGATATCCTCGTAGGTGGGCGCGTTTGCTGCGTTTCTCAAGATGTCTGAAAGCATCTGGAATTCTGCGCTCGCGCCCAGTTCGCGCGCATGCGCGATGACTTCGCTGAACAGTTCGCCATGCTCGGTCATGGTGACGAGCGTGCGTTCGCTGATTCGATCGAGCGATGCCGCAATGCCCGGATACATCACCAGATTGCGTAGCGCGCGCTGTTCCTGACCCGTGACACGCCGGCGTTCGCTCCTCGGCACCATCGCGCGGGCGACAGCGGCGGCACGCGAGTCGATGTCGCAAAGTGCGGCGATTTCCGTGAACGGCGTAGCGAGGCGGTCGGCCAGCATATGCAGAATCTGCACGCGCAACGCGTTGGCGGGCAGCGCCTGCAACAGCGGCTTCGCGTCGAACAGGGCCTTCGCGCGGCCTTCGGGCTGGTCGAGTTCCTTGTCGTTCAGCACCTCGTTAAGCAGAAATTGCGACAGCGGCATTGCGCGGTCGACTTGCTCACCAAAACCGTCGGCGCCGAATTCGCGCACATAGCTGTCCGGATCGTGCTCTTTCGGTAGAAACAGAAATTTGATCGTGCGGTTGTCCGCTGCGTGCGGCAGCGCGGCTTCGAGTGCGCGGCGCGCGGCGCGTCGGCCGGCGGAGTCGCCGTCGAAGCTGAAGACCACCGTTTCCGTCTGTCGAAAAAGCTTCTGTACATGGACCGGCGTGCAAGCCGTGCCGAGCGTGGCGACGGCGTTCGCGAAACCTAGCTGCGCAAGCGCGACCACGTCCATATAGCCTTCGACGACGAGCGCATAACCCAGTTCACGAATGGCAAGACGCGCCTCGAAAAGGCCGTAAAGCTCGCTGCCTTTGCTGAATAAAGGCGTTTCCGGCGAATTCAGATACTTCGGTTCGCCGCTGTCCAGCACGCGTCCGCCGAAGCCAATGACGTTGCCCTTCACATTTCGAATAGGGAACATCACACGTTCGCGGAAGCGGTCGTAGCGGCGCGCTTGTCCTTGCGCGTCGGTTTTTTCGCTGACGATTACGAGCCCCGCTTCCACCAGATTCTCATGGCGATAATCGGGAAACGCGCTTTCGAGATTCTGCCAGCCGTCGGGCGCGTAGCCCAAGCCAAAGCGCGCCGCGATCTCGCCAGTCAAGCCGCGTTTTTTCAGATAACCGATGGCGTTAGGCGCGCCGCGCAACTGTTTGCGATAGAAGTCGCAGGCGGTCTGCATGACTTCGGTGAGCGCGACGCTGACGGCCTTGCTCGGCGCGTTGGCATAGGCGTCACCGCCCGCGCCACCCGCGCCGCCGCGAAACGACGGCTCCTGCGGCACGGTCAGACCCGCCGACTGCGCGAGGTCCTTCACGGCCTCGGGAAACGTCAGCCCCGTATGCTCCATCAAAAAACCGATGGCCGTGCCATGCGCGCCGCAGCCGAAGCAATGATAGAACTGCTTGGTCGGACTGACCGTGAAAGACGGGCTCTTTTCGTTATGGAACGGACACAAACCCATGAAGTTCGCGCCGCCCTTCTTCAATTGGACGTAACGGCCCACCACGTCGACGATATCGACGCGGTTGAGCAGGTCCTGCAGGAAAGCGTGCGGTATCAACGTAGGCGAACGCCGCTGATTACTTGGCGAGCGCGGACTTGACCTGCGCGGAAACGGCCGTCATATCCGCCTTGCCCGCGAGCTTCGGTTTCAGCGCGCCCATGACCTTGCCCATGTCTTGCGGGCCGGCTGCGCCCGTTGCGGCGATGGCGGCCTCGACTTCAGCGGCGATGGCATCGGCGGAAAGCTGTTCGGGCATGTACGCCGCGAGCACGGCGAGTTCGGCGTTTTCCTTCGCCACGAGATCGTCGCGGCTGGCCGCTTGAAACTGGCTGATGGAGTCCTTGCGCTGCTTGATCATCTTGTCGACGACGGCGACGACGGCCGTGTCGTCGAGCGTGATGCGCTCATCGACTTCTCGCTGCTTGATGGCTGCGAGCAGCAGGCGAATGGTGCCGAGGCGCTCGGTTTCGCGCGCGCGCATGGCATTTTTCATGTCGTCGTTGATCTGATCCTTGAGGCTCATCGTTCACCCGGTGCAATTGCGAAATTCGCGATATTGAAAACCCGGCTGGCGCGACACGTGCCCGTGCGGCTCCCGACCCTTTCCGCTAAAGCAAAAACCCGCTTGGGAATGCTTCCTCAAGCGGGACTTTGAGCGAGGCCGTTGAAACCGCGGCGAAGCTTGAGGCCATCGTGACGTCAGCCGGAGCGAAAGAATCCGTGCCCGAACGCGCGTTTCGAGGCGCCTTCGAACAAATACGGAATCCTCCGATAACCGTTTGAGTATAGCAGGCGCGATGGCGTTTCGAGACCGCGCCACGGCGGCCGGAACGCCCCGTCTCAGCCGTGCGCGAACTCCGCCGCGGCCTTGCCCGCCGCGACGCCGGAAGCCCACGCCCATTGGAAGTTGTAGCCGCCGAGCCAGCCCGTCACATCGACAGCCTCGCCGATGAAATACAAGCCCGCGACGCGCTCGCTCATCATCGTCGTGGACGAGAGTTCGCGGGTATCGACGCCGCCGCGCGTGACTTCGGCCTTGCGATAACCTTCGGTGCCGCTCGGCGTGATCGTCCAGTCCGACAACGACGCGCCAAGGCCCTTGAGCGTGCGATCGGAGAGATCGGCGAGGCGGGCATCGACGGAAACATGCTGCGCTTCGAGCCACGCGTGCGCGAGCCGTGCGGGAACGTGGTCCGCGAGAAAGTTGCCTATTTGTTTCTTCGATCCCGCCTTGGCTTCGAGCAGGAGCTCTGTGGCGTCGGCGTCGGGCAGGAGATCGACGTGGATCGGCTCCGACGTATTCCAGAAACTCGAAATCTGGAGCACGCCCGGACCGGACAGCCCGCGATGCGTCAGCAGCAAGTCCTCGTCGAATTCACCTCGCGTCTTGCCCTTGCCCGTGCCGATGCGAACCGGCAGCGACAGCCCCGACAACGCAGCGAACGGCGCCCAGTCGGCTGACGTGAAAGTGAGCGGCACGAGCGCGGGAAGCGTTTCGACTAGCTTGTGGCCGAACTGTTTCGCCACGCGATACCCGAAATCCGTCGCTCCGATCTTCGGAATGGACAAGCCGCCCGTCGCGATGACGAGCGCGGCCGCGTCGATTGCGCCCGCCGAGGTGTCGAGCGTGAAGCGCGCGCCGTCGTGCCGGATCTCGTGGACGCTCACCGGGCGCCGCCACGCGACGCTGCCGGCATCGCATTCGCTTTTGAGCACGTCGATGATGGTTTCGCTCGAATCGTCGCAAAAAAGCTGGCCTTTGTGCTTTTGATGCCATTTCACGCGGTACTGCTTCAAGAGCGCGAGAAAGTCGCGCGGCGTGTAGCGCGCGAGCGCGGAGCGGCAAAAATGCGGATTCGCCGACAAAAAGTTTGCCGGCTGCGCGTTGAGATTGGTGAAGTTGCAGCGGCCGCCGCCCGAGATACGGATTTTTTCGGCGAGACGCTCGGCGTGGTCGATCAGCACGACGCGACGCCCCGACTGGGCGGCGACTGCCGCGCACATCATGCCGGCCGCGCCCGCGCCGATCACGGCGATATCGAAGGATTCCATGGCGCGCATTGTAACTGGGGGGCGTCGTTACACTGCTATACTTTTCTGTTCCCTTCAAGCGCTCAACCCATGCTAGTTCTCGGCATAGAAAGCTCCTGCGACGAAACCGGCCTCGCCCTCTACGACACGGAGCGCGGCCTCCTTTCGCACGCCCTGCATTCGCAGATCGCGATGCATCGCGAGTACGGCGGCGTGGTGCCCGAACTGGCTTCGCGGGATCACATCCGCCGGGCGCTGCCGCTCCTCGAACAAGTCATGGCCGAGGCCCACGCAGCGCGCGCCGACATCGATGCCATCGCGTTCACGCAAGGTCCGGGGCTTGCGGGCGCGCTGCTGGTGGGCGCGAGCATCGCCAATGCGCTGGCGATGGCATGGGACAAACCGACTGTCGGCATCCATCATCTCGAAGGACACCTGTTGTCGCCGCTGCTCGTCGATGCCCCGCCGCCGTTTCCGTTCGTCGCGCTGCTCGTATCGGGCGGCCATACGCAACTGATGCGCGTCACCGATATCGGCGTCTACGAGACGCTCGGCGAAACGCTCGACGACGCGGCGGGCGAAGCCTTCGACAAAACCGCAAAGCTGCTCGGGCTGGGTTATCCGGGCGGGCCGGAAGTGTCGCGGCTGGCGGAATTCGGCACGCCGGGCGCGGTCACGCTGCCGCGTCCGATGCTGCATTCAGGCGATCTCGACTTCAGCTTCAGCGGCTTGAAGACCGCCGTGCTGACTCAAAGCCGCAAGCTCGGCGCGAATGTCTGCGAGCAGGCAAAGGCAGATCTGGCGCGAGGTTTCGTCGATGCAGCCGTCGACGTGCTCGTCGCCAAGTCGCTCGCGGCGCTCAAGAAGACCGGGTCGAAGCGGCTGGTCGTGGCGGGCGGCGTCGGCGCGAACCGGCAGTTGCGCGAGGCGTTGTCGGCTGCGGCAAGGAAGCGGCGCTTCGACGTGCATTACCCCGACCTGGCGCTTTGCACCGATAACGGCGCGATGATCGCGCTGGCGGGCGCGTTGCGGCTTGCCCGCTGGCCGGAGCAGGCCGGGCGGGATTATGCATTTACGGTGAAGCCCAGATGGGATTTGAGTTCGCTGGCGCGAGTTTGACCTTTGCGTGGCTTCGTGCGAAGTCTGGTTTGCTGAATGAACCGCACGACGACCTCGACACAGCCAAGGCCCACACGGATCGCAACACGCGACCAACGCCGGCCAACGAGCTCACGAATTAGCGACGCATGTGCCTTGCGCGAACGGGCGGCACGCACGCAACGGCAATATTCGCGCGGCCAATGCATCGCCAAATGAGGAAAGGGCGTCGCTCCAACGTTCATTTCGGCGGATCGAACGCCTGCACAACCGCCCCGAACGCCGGCAGCGCCTCACACCGATCGCCATGCGCGATCAACGCCGGCCAGCGATTCCCGCTGACCAACGCCCCATGCGCTTCGCGCACGAACCGCAGCGCGCAAGCAACGGCGATATCCGCGTGACCGATTGCGTCGCCGAACCAGAAAGGCGTCGGACGCGCCGCGCGATCCGCTTCCAGCACGTCGAGCACGCGTTCGATCTGCCCCGTGCAGCGCTCGACCCAAGCCTGCGACTTTTCCGCGTGCATCACGCGCTCGTAGACCAGCGCCACAGCCTTGTCCGCGAGACCCGTCGCGAGCGCACACACCTTCAGCGCCGCACGACGCTGCGCGCCGCTTTGCGCAATCATCGCGCGGTCGTCGCCGGCGAGTTCATCGAGATAGTCGAGGATCGTCGCGCTCTCGATCACCGTGTCGCCCGACTCCAGCACGAGCGTCGGCACGCGCGAGAGCGGGTTGAACGGCGCGATCTTGCCGGCATCGCCGAAAGTCGACCACGGCCAATGCTCGTAGCCAATGCCATAAAGATTCAGCGCAATGGCCACGCGTCTGACAAACGGGGAATCGTATTGGCCGATGAGAATCACGACGCACTCCGCAAAGTTCGGGTCGAACAGTTTAAGCGCGCGCGGGCTTCGGAAACAATGGCCACGCGAGCAGCGCGCACACGCCCGCCAGCAGCCACACGCCCGGCCACGAAGTGGCCGCCAGCACATGCGGAATGACGAGCGGCGTCACGAACAAGCCCACGTAGACGGCCGTGTTGGTCATGCCGAGCGCCGTGCCGGCGCGCTGCATGCCGGCGAGCGTGGCGAGTTCGGTGTACGCCACCCCATGCCATGCCGATACACAAATGCCCGCAAAGACCGACATCGCCGCGAGCAAGTACGGAAGCTGCGCGACGCCCAGCGCGGTCGCCGCCGCCAACGCCACGAACGACACCGACGCGACCACCACCGACCCGCGCAGATACGCGCGCCGGTTGCCGCGACGATCCGTATGACGGCCGCTCCAGACGCGCATGATCATGGCGCCGAGTTGCAGCGCGCCCATCGTCGCGCTGATCGCCGCGACGCCGAAGTGTCCCGCGTCGTGCATGAAAACCGTCGCGAAGGTCAGCACCGCGAATTGCGGCACGCACAGCACGCCAATACCGAGCACCACGCGCCAGATCCGCGCATCTCTAAACGGCGCAGCCGTCGTTGCCTGCGATACCCCCGCGTCCGCGCGATGCGGCCTTTCCGGGGGCTCATGCAGCCAGCGCCAGGTGAATGCGCCCGAGATCGCGCACATTGCGGCGAGCGTGCCGAACACCGCGCCAAAACCGTGCGATGAAGCGAGCCACGGCAGCAACGCCGCGCCCAGACCGCCACCCATCGGCACGGCGGTCTGGCGGATGCTCATCGCGAGACCGCGCTCGCCTTCGCCAAACCACGCCATGACCGCGCGCCCGCTCGATCCGTTGACGCTGCCGCCGAGC
>NZ_JARUXJ010000004.1:1245023-1334521 GCF_031451465.1 Caballeronia sp. LZ003
GCCTTTCCGGGGGCTCATGCAGCCAGCGCCAGGTGAATGCGCCCGAGATCGCGCACATTGCGGCGAGCGTGCCGAGCAGGAACATCGCGAAAACGAGCCAGCCGAGCGCGGGCGCCGCGCCGAAGCCCGACGGCACCGCGAAGACGCTCATGCCGAGCAGCACGGCAGCCGTCGCGAACAGTCCCGTCAGCAAGACGGGCCGGTCGCCCCAGCGGTCGGTGAGCAATCCCCAAGGAAGTTCCGATACCGCAAGCCCCAGCCCGAGCGCGCCGAGCACGAGTCCGACTTCGCCGTTGCCGAAGTGATAGCCGCTGCGCATCCAGACGGCCGTCGTCGGAATGCCGCCGATTGCCGCCGAAAAACTCGCGTTGGCGGCCACGCCCACGCCGAGCACTTTCCATCGATGCGCGCTCGAACGCGACGCTGCGTTCAAGGTTAAAGGAGTTGCCATGTCGCCACCCTGTTCTCAATTTGACTAAACCCAGTGTGACGGCATACGATCATCCTGAAAATAGCAAAGTTTTGCATCGATCGTTCGATAAAACAGGATTGTTGCCATGACTCAAACCACGTTCGACCTCGCGGTCCTTCGCAGCTTCGTCGCGGGCATGGACTTGGGAAGTTTCGCCAAGGCCGCGGACCGCGTCGGTCGCTCGACTTCCGCCGTCAGCGCGCAGATCCGCAAGCTGGAAGAGCAGGCGGGCACGCCGCTTTTTCGTAAATCGGGCCGTGGGCTCGCGCTCACCGACGCGGGCGCGGTGATGCTCGCCTATGCGCGCCGTCTCGTCGAATTGAACGATGAAGCGGCGGTCGCGGTGCGCGGCGTCGATCTCGAAGGCTGGATACGGCTCGGTCTGCAGGAAGACTTTGGCGAAGTTTTGCTGCCGGAAGTGCTGGGCCGCTTTGCGCGGGCGCATCCGAAAGTGCGGATCGAAGCGCGGGTGGCGCGCAACACCGAATTGCTGGAGCGCATCGAGGCGGGTCAGCTCGATCTCGCGCTCGTCTGGGGCGCAGGCAGCGCAACCGACGTTGGCAACGCGACCAGCCTCCCTCAACCGATCGCCGCGCCGCCGATGCGCTGGATCGTGTCATCGACAGTACCGTGGCAGTTCGATCTGGACGAGCCGCTACCGTTGATCGCGTTCGACCGCCCGTGTCTCTTTCACAGCGCGGCGGCCGCAGCGCTGGATCGCGCGGGCATCAAGTGGCGCATCGCGTTCACGAGTCCCAGTCTGTCGGGATTGTGGGCGGCCGCCGCCGCAGGTCTCGGCGTGACGGTGCGCACGGCCTATGGCGTGCCAACCACGGTGCGCGCCCTCGAATGCGATGAGAGCGGCTTGCCGCCGCTGCCGTCGATTCCGCTCGCGCTGCATCGCGGAGCGGGCGCGGGATCGCCCGTGGTCGACCGGCTCGCGTCACTCGTGATGGATTCGGTGCGCGAGATGCACGCATCGACTCAAACCGTGGCGGCTTGAGCCTTCGCTCAACCGAGGCGCTTGTCGCGCTCGATCACCGCATACGCGCTGTGATTGTGGATCGACTCGAAGTTTTCGGCTTCGAGCACATAAGCGACGATGCGCGTATCGGCATTCAGCCGCGTGGCCACGTCGCGCACGAGGTCCTCGACGAACTTCGGATTTTCATACGCACGCTCGGTCACGAACTTCTCGTCGGGCCGCTTGAGCAAGCCCCACAATTCACACGACGCCTCTTCCTCGGCGATTCGCACCAGTTCTTCCACCGCGACTTCGCCCGCCAACTCCGCCGTGATGGTCACGTGCGAGCGCTGATTGTGCGCGCCGTATTGCGAAATCTTCTTCGAGCAAGGACAAAGGCTCGTAACGGGGACGAGCACTTTCATGGTCATGCGCGTTTCGCCGTCGCGCGTTTCGGCGATAAAGCTCACGTCGTAATCCAGGAGACTCTGCACGCCCGACACCGGCGCGGTCTTCATGACGAAGTAAGGCAGACTCACTTCGATACGGCCGGAATGCGCCTCCAGTTTCGTGAGCATCGAGACGAGCAGCGCACGCAGGGAAGTTTGATCGAGCGGCTCGCGATTCTCCTCGAGCAGCGCGACGAAACGCGACATATGCGTGCCCTTTTGCTCGGCGGGCAGATGCACATCGAGGTTCCATACGCCAACGCTCGGCTGCACGCCGTTTGCCGACCGCACCGACAACGGATGCCGCACTCCCTTCACGCCGACACGCGCAATGGCGATCTGACGCGTATCAGGCGTGCTTTGAACGTCGGGCATCACGAAGGCGGGATTCATCTGGTTCATTGATTCTTGTCCTTGGGCTCGCGCGGTCTTTCCTGAAAGCGCGCTTCATAACTCGTAAGCGAAAACGGCGCGGATTGCGGCCCGCGCCGTGTAGAGACTAAGTGCAAAGCACGGCGCGCCCCGAGCGCGCCGCGTCAGGCTGAAACGTCAGGCAACGCGCTTTTCCAGCTTGCCCGGCTGGGCGCTCACGACCGCGTTGAGAAAGCGCTCGCGAATAGACTTCGCGATACCCGCACCGTCCAGACCGACGCTTGCAAGCAGCTTCGCGGGATCGCCGTGATCGATGAAGACGTCCGGCAAGCCAAGCTGAAGCACGGGCTTCACGACCGAACTGGCCAGCAGCGCTTCGACGCATGCCGAACCCGCACCGCCCATGATCGCACCTTCCTCGATGGTCACGAGCGCGTCGTGAGTGGCGGCGAGTTCGCGCAGCAAGTCGGCGTCGACAGGCTTCACGAAGCGCATGTTGGCCACCGTCAGATCCAACTCTTCGGCGGCAACGAGCGACGGCGCGACCATGGTGCCGAACGCGAGAACGGCGATGCGCTTGCCCGAGCCGAGTTTCTGCGACGACTCGCGGCGCACCTCGCCCTTGCCAAGCGGAATGGCGGTCATTTGTTTGACGGTTGCCACGCCCGTGCCCGCGCCACGCGGATACCGCACGGCTGTCGGGTTCGGTTGCTGAAGCGCGGTGTAGAGCATCTGACGGCATTCGTTTTCGTCGGATGCGGCCATCACCGTCATGTTCGGGATGCAGCGCAGGAACGCGAGGTCGTAATTGCCCGCGTGCGTTGCACCGTCCGCGCCGACGAGACCCGCGCGGTCGATGGCGAACACCACTGGCAGATTCTGCAGCGCGACGTCGTGGATCAGCTGGTCGTACGCGCGCTGCAGGAAAGTCGAGTAGATGGCGACGACGGGCTTCATGCCGTCTGCAGCCAAGCCGCCCGCAAACGTCACCGCATGTTGCTCGGCGATGCCGACATCGTAATAACGATCCGGGAAGCGCTTTTCAAATTCGACCATGCCCGAGCCTTCGCGCATGGCAGGCGTGATGGCAACCACGCGCGAGTCTTGCGCGGCAGCGTCGCACAGCCATTCGCCGAACACCTGCGTGTAGGTTTTCTTCGAGGGCGCCGTCGATGGCTTGATGCCTTCGGCCGGATTGAATTTGCCGGGACCGTGATAGAGCACCGGATCGGCTTCGGCGAGCTTGTAGCCTTGGCCTTTCTTGGTCACGACGTGCAGGAATTGCGGACCACGCAGTTCCTTGATGTTCTGCAGCGTCGGAATGAGCGAATCGAGATCGTGACCGTCGATTGGCCCAATGTAGTTGAAGCCGAACTCTTCGAAGAGCGTAGCTGGCACGATCATGCCCTTCGCGTGCTCTTCGAGCTTGCGGGCGAGATCGAGCATGGGCGGCGCGACGCGCAGCACGCGTTCGACACCGGCGCGCGCGGCGGCGTAGAAGCGGCCCGACATCAGACGGGCGAGATGACGATTCAACGCGCCCACGGGCGGCGAGATCGACATGTCGTTGTCGTTGAGGATCACGAGCAAGGGCACGTCGTCGGCGACGCCGGCGTTGTTCATTGCCTCGAAGGCCATGCCCGCGGTCATCGCGCCGTCGCCGATCACGGCGATGGAATAGCGGTTGTCGCCCTGCAGCTTGTTGGCGATCGCCATGCCGAGCGCCGCCGATATCGACGTGCTCGAATGCGCCGTGCCGAACGTGTCGTACTCCGACTCGCTGCGGCGCGGGAAGCCCGAGATGCCGTTCAACTGACGCAACGAGTGCATCTGGTCGCGCCGGCCTGTCAGGATCTTGTGCGGATACGTCTGATGGCCTACGTCCCAGACGATACGGTCATTCGGCGTATCGAATACGTAATGCAGCGCGATCGTCAGCTCTACCGTGCCGAGATTGGACGAGAGATGGCCGCCCGTCTGCGACACGCTGTCGAGCACGTAGGCCCGCAGTTCGTCGGCAAGCGGCTGCAGTTGGCGTCGATCAAGGGCGCGAAGGTCGGCCGGATCGTCGATGGTTTTCAGCAAGTCGTACATCGTCGTCCCATTTTAGGAAAACTGGCGTGATTCGTTCAACGCGGTCATTGCGCCGTGGGGTTCGTCACGCATTCAACGTTCAGTGCACCCGGTTCACAACCAGGTTGGCAAGTTCGGCCAGGCGCTGACCGCGCGCGCCGAACGGCTCTATTGCAGCGTGCGCATCGCGGCCGAGTTGCGCGGCGAGTTCGCGCGACGCATCCAGCCCGATGACCGAAACATACGTGGGCTTGTCGTGCTGCGCATCCTTGCCCGCGGTCTTGCCAAGCGTGGCGGAGTCCGCCGTGACATCGAGGATATCGTCCACCACCTGAAACGCGAGGCCGACCGCGGCGGCGTATTGATCGAGCGCCGCAAGCGCCTTGGCGTCCGGACGTTCGCCCGCGAGCGCACCCATGCGCACCGAGGCGCGCAGCAACGCTCCCGTCTTCTTGCGATGCATGGTTTCGAGCTCCGGCCGCGACAGCTTGCGCCCGACGCTTTCGAGATCGATGGCCTGACCGCCCGCCATGCCGAGCGAGCCGCTTGCGAGAGCCAGTTCGCGCACGAGCGCGGCCTGCTGGGTATCGCTCAGACCATTGCCCTCGGATGTCAGCGCGACGAACGCCTGCGACTGCAACGCGTCGCCGACGAGCAGTGCCGTCGCTTCGTCATATTGCACGTGTACCGTGGGCTTGCCGCGACGCAACGCGTCGTCGTCCATTGCGGGCATATCGTCATGCACGAGCGAATAGACGTGAATCATTTCGAGCGCCGCGCTTGCCGCTTCGACGGCCGGCGCGCTCGCGTGGGTCAGTTCGCCCGCAGCGTGCACGAGAAGCGGCCGCACACGCTTGCCGCCGCCCAGCACCGCGTACCGCATGGCTTCGTGCAGACGCGCCGGCGCGATGTCCGTGCCCGGCAGATAGTGCTCCAGCGCGGTCTCGACGCGATCGAGCGTGGCACGCATCCATTGTTCGAAGCTCATAGGTCGTCGTCCCCTCGGTCGTTGGTGGCTCCTGCACCCTGGGTCGCGCGCTGTACCTCGGCGGGCAGCGGCTTGAGCGTCTCGCCATCGAGCACGCGCACCTGCTGCTCGACTTTTTCGAGCTGTTGTTGGCAAAAGCCCACAAGCGCGGCGCCGCGCCGGTATGCCGCGAGCGACTCCTCGAGACTCAGCGCGCCCGCTTCCATGCGGCCGACGAGTGATTCGAGTTCCGCGAGCGCTGTTTCGTAGTTTTCCGGAAGCGGCGCGGCGTCGTTGGCAAGCGCGCCTGCACCGGTTTCTTCGCGTGTATCGGGGACAGCGGTCTTCGCCATGAATCGTGGATGTGCAAATGTATTTTGGAACCAAGTCGCACATTCTACGGCAAAAGCCAGTTTTTCGACCCGAAACACGTCCGTCGCAAAGCGTGGAGACGGCTAATCCTTGAGCTTGCGCCACAGCCGCCCGGCGTAGGGACGCGACGCCCTCGCGCCGGCTTTGAACGGAACTCCTGCAACAATTTATACCCAAATCAAGACCTTATACGCCCGAGTGTGGCGGATTTCGGTATAATCGCGGGCTCCCTAAATCGAATCTTCGATGGTTGGGTTGTTCACTGCTTTCACGTCTTAACGGGAGTGGGAATGTCCAATCTGAGCAATGCATTGCAACTGAATGCCATTCACAGTCAGTTGCCAGTCACGGCTTACTTTGACGAAGCGCTTCTTACGCGCGAAATCGAAACACTTTTCAAGCTTGGTCCACGCTACGTCGGGCACGAACTCATGGTTCCCGAAGCGGGAAACTATTTCGCGCTTCCTGGCGAGGGCGAAGGGCGCGTGCTCGTGCGCAATCAGCAGTCGAATATCGAATTGCTGTCGAACGTGTGCCGCCATCGCCAGGCAATCATGCTGAACGGTCGCGGCAGCGCGGACAACATCGTCTGCCCGCTGCATCGCTGGACGTACGATCTGAACGGCCAGTTGCTCGGCGCGCCGCATTTCGCCGACAAGCCCTGCTTGAATCTCGGCGCCACGCCGCTGCAAAACTGGCAAGGCCTTCTCTTCGAGGCCGCGGGTCGCAATGTCGCGGCCGATCTCGCGAAACTCGGCACGGCGCGTCATTTCGACTTTTCGGGCTATATGTTCGATCACGTCGAAGTGCACGAGTGCAACTACAACTGGAAGTCCTTCATCGAGGTTTATCTGGAGGACTATCACGTCGCGCCGTTCCATCCGGGACTCGGCAGCTTCGTGTCGTGCGACAACCTCGAGTGGGAATTCGGCGACTGGTACAGCGTCCAGACCGTCGGCGTGCACAAAAATCTGGAGAAGCCGGGCAGCCCGACGTATCGCAAGTGGCACGACGAAGTCCTGCGCTTCCGTAACGGTACGCCGCCCGAATTCGGCGCCATCTGGATGGTGTATTACCCCGGTCTCATGATCGAGTGGTATCCGCACGTGCTGGTGGTCTCGTGGCTGATCCCGCAGGGCACGCAGAAGACGACCAACATCGTCGAGTTCTACTATCCCGAGGAGATTGCGCTTTTCGAGCGCGAGTTCATCGAGGCGGAACGTGCGGCCTATATGGAAACCGCGCGTGAGGACGATGAAATCGCCGAACGCATGGACGCCGGCCGGCGCGCGCTCATGTCGCGTGGCGAGAATCAGGTCGGGCCGTATCAGAGTCCGATGGAATCCGGCATGCAGCATTTCCACGAGTTTCTGCGGCATCAGCTCGGGGCCATCTGAACGCCGTTCGGCTATCGCGCGGGAATCATGAAAAGGCGGGCTTTCGAGTCCGCCTTTTTGTTTAGACTAGCTGTATCCCACTTCACGCGCGCGGCGATTGACACGACCGGGCGCGGACGCTTTGCAAGGGATCGGGGTCGCGCGCCGAAGCGCACACTCTGTCCGACACAGGAGCCGTCATGCCGCACACCCACTACACCACGCTCATCTCGGCGACGAATCTTGCCGAACGGCGCGCCGCCGCGCCCGGCAGCGTGCTCGTGTTCGATTGCCGATTCGACCTCGCCGCGCCTGAATCCGGCGCAGCGGCTTATGCCCAAGGTCATATTCCGGGCGCGCACTATCTTCATCTCGACCGCGACTTGTCCGGCGTCAAGACGGGGTCGAACGGACGTCATCCGTTGCCCGAACGCGGCGCGCTCGTCGAAAAACTCGCGAGCTTCGGGCTAAACGAAGGCCAGCAAGTCGTCGCCTACGACGCGCAAGGCGGCATGTACGCGTCACGTTTGTGGTGGCTCCTGCGTTGGCTCGGTCACGATTCCGTCGCGCTGATCGACGGCGGTTTGCCCGCGTGGGAGGCAGCAGGTCAGCCACTCGATACCGCCGCGCCGCAAAAGACAGACGGCACGTTCAAGGCCGCCGCGCCGCTTGCCGTCACCATCGATGCTCCGGCGATCGAACGCAGCATCGGCACGCGCGACCATCTGCTGATTGATGCGCGCGCCGCGGACCGGTATCGCGGCGAGAACGAGACGCTCGATCCCGTCGGCGGTCACATTCCCGGCGCGCTGAATCGCTTCTTCAAGGACAATTTGACGCCGGAAGGCCGCTTCAAGACCGCGCACGAATTACGCGATGCGTTCGGCTCGCTGATCGGCGCCACGCCCACCGACCGCATCGTGCTGCAATGCGGCTCGGGCGTGACGGCATGTCATAACGCGCTCGCCATGGAGATTGCCGGTCTGCACGGCGCGGCGTTGTATCCGGGATCGTGGAGCGAATGGAGCGCCGATCCGGGCAGGCCCGTTGCGACCGGTGCGAAGCCTTGAAGCGCGTAAAGCGCCGTCACTTGACGCCGTGCTCGCGGAACCACGCGAGCGCGCGCTTCCAGCCATCCTCCGCGTCTTCCTTGCGATAGCTCGGCCGATAATCCGCGAAGAACGCGTGCGGCGCGTCGTCATACACGACGATCTGCGACTCCCGCGCCTTCGGCTGGCCATTCGCCACGGCCTGCTTCATCTGTTCGAGCGTGTCCTGCGGAATGCTCTGATCCTGCCGGCCGTATAGCCCGAGCACAGGCAGATTGAGCTCGGCCGCGTTGTCGATCGGGTTGCTCGGCGTGTTCGCCGTCTTGTTCCCCGTGACGCGCCCGTACCATGCAACCGCCGCCTTCACGTGCGGATTGTGCTCCGCATAAAGCCACGTAATGCGCCCGCCCCAGCAGAACCCGGTGATGCCTAGCCGCTTCAGATCGCCGCCGTGCTCGCCCGCCCATTTGACGGTTTCGTCGATGTCCGAGATCACTTGCGAGTCAGGCACCTTCGAGACGAGCTGCTCGTTGAGAAGCTGCATGGACTTGTACGCCGAGGCATCGCCCTGACGCGTGTAGAGATCCGGCGCGATGGCAAGATAGCCTTGCTTGGCGAAGCGCCGGCAGACATCGGCGATATGCTCGTGCACCCCGAAAATCTCGTGGATCACGATGACGACCGGCAGATGCGTCTTGCCCTTCGGCTGCGCGCGATACGCCGGCACGAGCACGCCATCCGCGCCGCGCACGCCCACGGCGCCGGCTTCGAGACCCGCGTCATCGGTATGAATGGTTTGTGCCGACACGGGCAGCACGCACGCTGCGAAGCCTGTGCCGAAAGCTGCCTTGATGAAGTTGCGACGGTCGAACGGAACGTGTGGAATGAGGCTGTCGACTTCAGGGGTAAGCATGCAAAGCTCCCGCAGCAAGCGCCGGCAGGCGTCGATTCGCGCGGCCGGCGGCATGGATTCTGGAACCGCGCGAGCGTGTTCAAGGCTCCACGACGCGCGGCGCTGTACGACTCCCAAGCGAACGCGCCGACATATCACAAGGCGCGCCGCTCATTCTAAACAGCTTTGCAGCGTCGATGCAGCTCAGTGCAGCTTGACGCGCGGCGCGGTGGACCGGCGCAGCCAGTGCGCGATGGTGTCGAGCACCATGCGCGCGTAGCCGTGGAGCGCGGCGATATGCAGCCGATACAGCGACATGTACATGAAGCGCGCGAAGAGGCCTTCGATCATCATGTTGCCGCCGATGAGCCCGCCCATCAGGCTGCCGACCGCGCTATAGCGACCGAGCGACACGAGCGAACCGAAATCGCGATACGTATATTCCGGCAGCGATTTACCGTTCATGCGGCGCTCGAAAGCCTTCAAGAGAAAGCTCGCCTGCTGATGCGCCGCCTGCGCGCGCGGCGGCACACCGCGCTCGTTGCCGGGCCACGGACACGCGGCGCAATCGCCCAGGGCGAATATGTTGTCGTCGGCTTCCGTTTGCAGCGTTCGACGCACGATGAGCTGGCCGAGACGATTGGTCGGCAAGCCGTCGAGCTGCGAGAGAATGGCCGGCGCCTTGATGCCCGCCGCCCACACCGTGAGGTCCACGCGAATGGTCTTGCCGCTCGCCGTGCGAATGGAATCGCGCGAGACTTCCGCGACGGTTTCGCCCGTCATCAAGGACACGCCCAGCTTCGTCAATAGCTCGGCCGTCGCGGTCGATACGGTGTCGCGCAGCGCGGGCAGAATGCGCGGCCCCGCTTCGATCAGCACGATACCGATGTCGTGCTTCGGATCCAGCTTGTGCAAACCGTACGCGGAAAGCACGTGCGCCGTGTTGCGCAGTTCCGCCGACAATTCCACACCCGTCGCACCCGCGCCGACGATCGCCACCTGAATGCGCGGCGCGTTCGGCGAACCGAGCGGCACAGGCGGCCCTTCGGAATCGTCGATGCCCGCCGCCACCGGTTCCGGCGCAAAGTGCTCGGCGCGCATGCATGCCGCGATGAGCCGCTTGCGAAAGAGCTCGGCCTGGCCAACTGTATCGAGCGCGATGGAATGTTGCTGCGCGCCTTCGACGCCGAAGAAATGCGTCGTGCTGCCGATGGCAATGACGAGCGTGTCGTATTCCAGCTCGCGCTGCGGCAAGACCTCGCCCGCTTCGTCGTCGCGCAACGCGCTGATGGTAATGCGTTTTGTCGCGCGGTCCAGCGCGATCAACTCGCCCTGCTGAAACTCGAAGCCGTGCCACATGGCCTGCGCGGCGTATTCGAGTTCCTGCGTGAACGGGTCCATGCTGCCTGCGGCCACTTCATGCAGAAGCGGCTTCCAGATATGCGTGGGATTACGGTCCACGAGCGTGACTTGCGCACGCGGTGCCGTTTTACTGTCCGTCGTACCGAAACGGTCGCCGAGACGAGTCGCCAATTCGAGACCGCCGGCCCCTCCGCCGACGATGATGAATCGATGCATAAAGCTCTCCCGAATTTTTCTCCGCACGCGGAGTAATCAACTTACCGAGCCTCGGACCGCACGTACGTTCGACGACGTGTCGGCCCGATGTCTCACCTTCCAAAAACCATTCTGCTTGAACGCGCGGCGCACTTGCAATGGCCGGCCTCGCATGTCCGGCATTCAGCGCGCTCTTTTTGCTCAGTG
Source organism: Caballeronia sp. LZ003 (assembly GCF_031451465.1). NCBI lineage: Bacteria > Pseudomonadati > Pseudomonadota > Betaproteobacteria > Burkholderiales > Burkholderiaceae > Caballeronia > Caballeronia sp. LZ003. The sequence continues at coordinate 1,255,774 of NZ_JARUXJ010000004.1, forward strand.
TGCTTCTTCCCAGTTATTGCCGACGCCCACCTCAGCCACGAGCGGCACGTTCAGCTTGGCGACGCCACACATCAATTCGGGTAAGCGCTTCCTGACTTCGGGCAGTTCCTCTTCGGGAACTTCGAGCACGAGCTCATCGTGTACCTGCATGATCATCTTCGCGTGGATATTCGTAGCCTCGATCCAGTCCTGCACCGCGATCATCGACAACTTGATGAGATCAGCGGCCGTTCCCTGCATGGGCGCGTTGATGGCCGCGCGTTCGGCCGCCTGACGACGCGGACCACTGCCGCCGTTGATCTCCGGCAGCCACAGACGCCGGCCGAACACGGTCTCCACGTAGCCGTTCATCTTCGCGGTCACGCGTGTGCGCTCCATGTAGTCGGCAACGCCCGGATAACGCGCGAAATAGCGGTCGATATAAAGCTTCGCCGCGTCGCGCGTGATGCCGAGATTCGACGCGAGCCCGAACGAACTCATGCCATAGATCAAGCCGAAATTGATCCCCTTGGCGATACGCCGCTGGTCGTTCGACACTTCGATCGGCGTCACGCCGAACACTTCCGACGCGGTCGCGCGGTGCACGTCCTCGCCTTCCTTGAACGCGCGCAACAACGATTCGTCACCCGAGATATGCGCCATGATGCGCAGCTCGATCTGCGAGTAATCCGCCGATACGATCTTGCAATCCGGCGGCGCGATGAACGCCTCGCGGATGCGCCGGCCTTCGCCCGTTCGCACCGGGATGTTCTGCAAGTTCGGCTCGTTCGACGACAAGCGCCCTGTCACCGCGACAGCCTGCGCATAGTTCGTATGCACGCGTCCCGTCGATGCATTCACCATGCGCGGCAGCTTGTCCGTATAAGTGGACTTGAGCTTCGACAGCCCGCGATGTTCGAGCAGCACCTTCGGCAGCGGATAATCCTCGGCGAGTTTTTGCAGCACTTCTTCGTCGGTGGAAGGCGCGCCGCTCGGCGTCTTCTTCACCACCGGCAGTTCGAGTTTCTCGAAGAAGATCTGTCCGATCTGCTTGGGCGACCCGAGATTGAATTCGCCGCCCGCCAGTTCATAGGCTTCCGTTTGCAAGTCGATCAGCCGTTTGGCGATCTCGTTGCTCTGCGTGTCGAGCTTCGCGCGATCGATCAGCACGCCGTTGCGCTCCATCTTGCGCAACACGCGCGAAGTCGGCAATTCGATCTCGCGATATACCTTCAACAAGCCCTCTTCCTGCACGACTTGCGGGTAAAGCGCCTGATGCAGACGCAAGGTGATGTCCGCATCTTCGGCGGCATACTCGGCGGCTTTGTCGAGCGCGACTTCGTCGAAACCGATTTGCGACGCGCCCTTGCCCGCGACGTCCTCGTATTTGATGGTCTTCACGCCCAAGTGCCGCAGCGCGAGGTTGTCCATGTCATGCGGCCGATGCGACTCCAGCACGTACGACTGCAACAACGTGTCATGCTCGACGCCGCGCATGACGATGCCGTAATTGGCGAGCACCTGCTCATCGTATTTCAGATGCTGGCCGACCTTCTTCTTCGATTCGTCTTCGAGCCACGGCTTGAGCTTCGCGAGCACTTCATCGCGCGGCAGTTGCACGGGTGCGTCCGGCCCGCGATGCGCGAGCGGAACATATGCGGCATGACCCGGTTCGACCGAGATGGACAAGCCGACGATCTGCGCGGTCATCGGGTCGAGCGCGGTGGTTTCGGTATCGAACGAAGTGATCTCGGCGGCATCGATGCGTTCGAGCCACGCGCCGAACTGTTCCCACGTCTGTACCGTCTCGTAGTGGTGGACGATCTCCGTGACTTCGGCGGGCGGCGTGTCGGTCGGGCCTTCGACGGCATCCGCGATTTCGACTTCACGCAGCCAAGTCTTGAAGCCGTGACGCAGGAACACGTCGCGCAATTCGTCGCGCGACTCGGGACGGCTTTCGAGCGTTTCGTCGATCGACGCGATCTGCGACGCCAGGTCGCATTCCGTGTGTACGGTAACGAGCTTGCGAGCCATGGGCAGGAAGTCCAGAGCCTTGCGCAGATTGTCTCCTACCGCACCTTTGATCTCGCCCGCATGTTCTACGATGCCATCAAGGGAGTCGTATTGCGTGAGCCACTTGAGCGCAGTCTTGGGACCGCACTTTTCGACGCCCGGCACGTTATCGACCGTATCGCCGATGAGCGAAAGATAATCGACGATACGTTCCGGCGGTACGCCGAACTTGGCGATGACGCCGGCGCGATCGAGCGTTTCGTTGGTCATCGTATTGATGAGGGTGACATGATCCGTCACGAGTTGAGCCAGATCCTTGTCGCCCGTCGAGACGATCACTTTCATGCCGCGCTTTTCGGCCTGAACCGCGAGCGTGCCGATGACGTCGTCGGCTTCGACGCCTTCGATCATCACGAGCGGCCAGCCGAGCGCACGCACGGCGACGTGAATAGGCTCGATCTGCTTCGAAAGGTCTTCGGGCATGGAAGGCCGGTTGGCCTTGTAGTCGGCGTACCAGTCGTCGCGAAACGTCTTGCCTTTGGCGTCGAAGACGCACGCGCTATACTCTGCATTGGTTTCACGCCTAAGGCGTCGCAGCATGTTGATCATTCCATACAGTGCGCCGGTCGGCCCGCCGTCGGGGCCGCGCAGGTCAGGCATGGCATGGTAAGCCCGGTACAAGTAGCTAGAACCGTCGACCAATAGCAGGGTCTTACCTTCAAGACTTCGTTCTTCAGGCATTATGAACAAGAGAAAAGTGATTCCGAGTCTGCGATCGCTCGCAGATCAAGAGCGCGCGACGGCCAAAAAGGCTCGCGCATCGTGGCAGATGTTCACGATTATGGCAGAGTTTATCGAGGCTACCGAGTACCTCTCGGAGATCCGTCCTGCCATCAGCATCTATGGTTCCGCGCGTCTTAAACCCGAGTCGCCGTACTATCAGCGGACCATTGAAATCGCGCAAAAATTCTCCGATGCAGGCTTCGCCGTGATCTCCGGCGGCGGTCCCGGCATCATGGAAGCAGCCAATAAAGGCGCGCATGCGGGCAAGTCGCCGTCGGTGGGTCTCAACATCGAATTGCCGCACGAGCAGTCGGGCAATCAATGGCAGGACATCTCGCTGCGCTTCCGTCACTTCTTCACGCGCAAGGTCACGTTCGTCAAGAATTCGGATGCGGTCGTCGTGATGCCGGGCGGCTTCGGCACGCTTGACGAACTGGCCGAAGTGCTCACGCTCATTCAGACCAAGAAGTCGCGCCACGTGCCTATCGTGCTGGTGGGCGCCGAATTTTGGGCCGGCTTGCTCGACTGGTTCAAGAACACGCTGTTGACCAATGGCGTCATCGGCGAAAAAGATCTTGGACTCATGCAAGTGATCGACGACCCCGATCAAGTGCTCGATGCGGTGCTGCGCTTCTATGAAGATCGCGAAGGCGCGGCAGAGCAACCGGCGGAAGGTAAGTCGGATGAGGACCGGATGTTTTATTTGTGATTCGAAGGCTGTCGGGCGAGCGGAATCGCTATCTTCCCTCTCGCCCTTTCCCCTCTCTCGCCTCATTCACGAGCAGCATCTCTCTGACACACGCCCATAAAGCGTAGTCTTCCGAATCGAATACTGGAGTTTGCCGGCTCCCGCATAGGTGTTCGCTGTCGAGCCGCTGCATGGCGCATCGCAATCTTCAGCCACGCACGAGCCGCCTTGAAGAAGACCGCCCGCTTCGCTTCTTCGCGTTTCGACGTCTCACTGAAACGCCACCTCCGCAAAGCTGCGCAACTTCCGGCTGTGCAACCGCGACAGGCCATTCATGCGCAGCAGTTCCATTGCCTTCACGCCAATCTGCAAATGCTGATCCACTTGCGCACGATAAAATTGATCGGCCATGCCCGGCAGCTTGAGTTCGCCATGCAGCGGTTTGTCCGACACGCATAGCAACGTCCCATAAGGCACGCGGAACCGGAAGCCGTTCGCGGCGATGGTCGCGCTTTCCATATCGAGCGCGATCGCGCGGCTTTGCGACAGCCGCTGCACCGGCTCGCGATGATCGCGCAATTCCCAATTCCGGTTGTCCACACTCGCGACGGTGCCCGTGCGCATCACGCGCTTCAGTTCCACGCCTTCGAGTTGTGTCACCTGCGCAACGGCCTTCTCGAGCGCGACCTGCACTTCCGCCAGCGCGGGAATCGGCACCCACAGCGGCAGGTCGTCATCCAGTACGTGATCCTCGCGCACATAGCCGTGCGCCAGCACGTAATCGCCCAGACGCTGTGTGTTCCGCAAGCCCGCGCAATGCCCGAGCATAACCCACGCGTGCGGACGCAGCACCGCGATGTGATCCGTAATGGTCTTTGCGTTCGACGGCCCCACGCCGATGTTCACCATCGTGATGCCGCTGCCATCCGCGCGCTTCAGGTGATACGCGGGCATCTGCGGCAGACGCGCGATTGGCGCGCCTTCCTCCGGTTGCTCGCCGAGATTGGCGTTGTAGGTGACGACATCGCCCGGTTCGACGAACGACGAATACTCGCTGCGATACGCGCGCGTTTCCTCGTCATCCGCGCGCGACATCAGCGTGCGGCCGAGCTTCACGAACTCGTCGATATAGAACTGGTAGTTCGTATAAAGCACGTAGTTCTGAAAATGCGTGGGGGAAGTCGCCGTGTAGTGCCGCAGCCGATGCAGCGAAAAATCCACCCGCGCCGCCGTGAAGAGCGCAAGCGGATGAGGCTCGCCCGCGGCGGGCTCATACGTGCCGTTCACGATGCGGTCGTCGAGCAGCGCGAGGTCCGGGGTATCGAAGACATTGCGCATGGCGAGCAGGCGATCACGGTCGAGATCGCCTTCGAGATGGATGCCTTCGGCGAACGCGAAGTGAATAGGAATGGGTTGCGCCGACACGCCCACTTCAATGCCCACATGATGGTTCTTCGTCAAGAGCCGCAACTGCTCGCGATAATAATCGCCGAAGAGATCCGGACGCGTGAGCGTAGTCTCGAAGATGCCGGGCCCGGCGACGAAACCATACGAGCGCCGCGAGTCGATCTGCGTGTTGAGCTCGGTACGCACGCGCACGAACGGATAGCACGCGCGCACGCGATGCGTGAACTGCTCGTTGCGCCGATACCGCGCGAACTCGTCGCGCAGGAAAGCGGTGTTGGCTTCGTAGATGGCGGAGACCCGCGAGACGGCGGCTGCGGGGTCGTCGAATGATTCGGTCGGGAAGTCGTTTGCAGGCGTTCCCTGAGTGGTCTGAGTCCGGTCGTTTGTCATGATCTTGTATGCGTGTCTGATGCCCTCGTAGTCATCGACATTAACACGGAAGCATGCAAGAACCATGAAGCCCCCGCGCCGCGCAAGTGCGTGCGAACACGGCGCGCAACAGCTTTTTTAACGTTCCGGCCGAAATCCGCGAAGCAGCGCAAAATAAGGCGTTGCGCCGGCATGGGGTTCGCGTTTTGCTAGAATCCGGCCATCGCCTGGAGAACTGACATGAAGCCGCTCTATTTCGCCGCCGCCGCGGCCGTCCTTGCCGTCGCAAGTGTAGGCGCCACGGCGCAAACCCTCCAGGCCGAGCAGGCGGGCGCACAGCCACAAATGTCGCAGGAAGAAGCCGCGGGCCTGCCTGATCTGAAGGCTATCAACCGCCCGCCCGCGAACGCGAGTTCGAAGGTCGAAATTTCGCCGCCGCGCATGCCGAGCTTCCACGAACTCAGCACCAACGGCACCGAGATCACCGAGTATCGCGACAAGGGCAAGCCCGTCGAGATCAACGTGCATTCGAACTTCGGCACGCGCTATCAGATGAGTTCGCCTTACGACACCTCGCCGCAAGTCCGCGATAACGGCAAGGCAAGCACGCGCCTGCCATCGGTAAGCGTGCGCTACTGATCCACGGGTTGTTTGCGCCCGCTCGTCTGAGCGGGCGTCTCCACGCAGTGCTCACGCGACTGCGCCGTTCACCGGCCCGCCACGGGCTTCTCAACCTGACCCAAGTTTCTGCATGGCCGTATTCACCCCCGTCTCTGACGCCGAACTCGGCGACTGGCTGCAACACTACGATCTCGGCGATGTCGTCGAATTGCGCGGCATCCAGTCGGGCATCGAGAACAGCAACTTTTTTCTCACGACCACGCGCGGCGAATACGTGCTCACGATTTTCGAGAATCTCACGGCGACGCAACTGCCGTTCTATCTCGATCTGATGCGCCATCTGGCGGCGCATCGCGTGCCGGTTCCCGATCCCATGCCGCGCAGCGACGGCTCGCTCTTCGGCATGCTGCACGGCAAGCCCGCTGCCATCGTCACGAAACTCGAAGGCGCGCCGGAACTCAAGCCAACGCCCGCGCATTGCATCGAAGTCGGTCAGATGCTCGCGCGCATGCATCTCGCCGGGCGCGATTTTCCGCGGCATCAGCCGAACTTGCGCAGCCTCGCGTGGTGGCAGGAGAACTTGCCGGCCATCGTTGACTTCCTGAGCGCGCCGCAGCGCGAACTGATCGAATCCGAGCTTGTGCATCAGGCCGCGTTTTTCACGTCGGCGGACTACGCCGCGCTGCCGGACGGGCCGTGCCACTGCGATCTGTTTCGCGACAATGTGCTGTTCGCGCCGGGCCGCGATCACGCACGGCTCGGCGGGTTCTTCGACTTCTACTTCGCGGGCGTCGACAAGTGGCTCTTCGACGTCGCCGTGACCGTGAACGACTGGTGCGTCGATATCGAAAGCGGCGCGCTCGACCCCGCGCGTGTCGACGCGATGTTGCGCGCTTATCAAACCGTGCGCCCCTTCACGCCCGCCGAGGAACGCCACTGGAACGACATGCTGCGCGCCGGCGCCATGCGCTTCTGGGTCTCGCGCCTGTACGATTTTTACCGTCCGCGCGAAGCGCAGATGTTGAAACCGCACGATCCCGGCCATTTCGAACGCATTCTGCGCGAGCGCGTCAAAGCCGCTGCCAGCCTCAATCAGTAACCTTCCACTCTGCTCATGCGACTGATCGAAGTTCCCGCCAAGACCGGCTATGTATGGTTCCGCCAGGGCATCTGGCTGTTCCGCCGCAATCCGTTTGCGTTCCTCACCGTGTTCTTCGCTTATCTGTTCGTGATGACGCTGATTTCGCGCGTGCCGCTCATTGGACCGTTGCTGCCGTTGCTGTTCATTCCGGGCATCGCGGTGGGTTTCATGGCCGCCTGCCGCGACACCATCGCGGGCAAGCCCGTTTGGCCGACCGTTCTCGTCGATGGCTTCCGCTCCTACGGCACCGTGGTCGCGCGCCGTCTGCTCGCGCTCGGCGCGATCTACGTCGTGGCGATGGCGGTGATCTTCGCGGCATCGGCACTGGTCGACGGCGGCACGCTGCTCGGCCTGATGATGGGCGACGGCCCCGCCGGCGACCCCGAAACCGTGGCCGCGAGCTTCAGCCCGCTCGCCGTGCTGGTGGCGATGGCCTGCTATATTCCAGTGGCCATGCTGTTCTGGTTCGCGCCCATTCTCGTTGCATGGCACGACGTGACGCCCGCGAAGGCGCTGTTCTTCAGCCTCGTGTCGTGCTGGCGCAATCGCGGCGCCTTCGTGCTTTACGGCGTGTTGTGGATTGCCGTGGCGCTTGCCGTATCGTTCGGCCTGACCGCGCTGATGCAGGCGCTCGGCGTGAGTCAGGAGATGGCGTTGGCGGTGCTCATGCCCGCGTCGATTCTCGTCACGACCGCGCTTTACTGCTCGTTCTATGCGACCTATCGCGGCTGCTTCGGCGTGCAGTCGCCGGACACGCCGGATATGCCTAATGCATCGGACACACCGGGCATCTGATGCCCCGAATCCTCGCGCGCGAAGCGTTTTCCGTACACTAACGTCATTGGCCGATACGGCCTTTTGCGGCGCCTCGCCATGACCTCGCCCGACGACTTCCCGCTCGAACTCGATCAGCAAATCTGCTTCGCGCTCTATTCGACATCGCTCGCGATGACGAAAACCTACAAGCCGATGCTCGACAAACTCGGCCTCACCTATCCGCAGTATCTGGCGATGCTGGTGCTGTGGGAAAGCGACAATCTCACCGTGAAGGAAATCGCCGCGCGCCTGTCGCTCGATTCCGCCACGCTCACGCCGCTGCTCAAGCGCCTGGAGGCGCAGGGGTACGTTGAGCGCATGCGCGGCGTCGAGGATGAACGGCAGGTGCACGTGCGCTTGACGGCGCAAGGCCGGTCGCTGCGGCAATCGGCTCGGGCCATTCCGCCTGAGATTTTTTGCGCGGCTGGATCGGATGTGGACGAATTAGTGCGCCTGCGCAGCGATCTCGTCAGGCTGCGCGCATCGCTCAACGAGTATCTAGAACGCTGATAGCCATTCCCTAATCGCATCTTGACCAAAATTTAATTTGCACGCTAATGATTATCGCGATATATTTCTATCCGTGGTCGACGCAACGATGACCCGACAGTCAAGTCCAACCCTTCCGCGCCGAACACGGCGACGAATTCAAGGAGAAAAGCGATGAGCATCCTGTACAAGGCAACCGCGACGAGCACCGGTGGACGCGACGGACGCGCGGTGTCATCCGACGAACAACTGAACGTGAAGTTGAGCGCACCGAAGGCCTTGGGCGGCACGGGCGCGGAAGGAACGAATCCGGAACAATTGTTCGCGGCGGGCTACTCGGCGTGCTTTCTTTCCGCGATGAAATTCGTCGCCGGCCAGCAAAAGCGTACGGTTCCGGCGGATACGACCGTCACCGCCGACGTGGGCGTCGGCCCCAACGATGCGGGCGGCTTTGCGCTGGATATCGAATTGCGCATCGCGCTGCCGGGACTTGACCGAGCGGAAGCACAAGCGCTCGTCGATGCGGCTCACAAGGTTTGCCCGTATTCGAACGCGACGCGCAATAACGTCGATGTGCGCGTGAAGCTCGTCTGAGCGAGTCGGACAAAAGAAAATGCCGGCTCGCGAAACCGGCATTTTCTTGGGCGTTGCAAATGAAAAAAGCCGCTGGACAATTCCTGCGGCTTTTTTATTAACGCTCTGAAAGCATACTGCTTAGTTCGCCATCCACGTCGGATGACGCGTGCCAGCACGCTGATCCAGGCGCTTCATGCGATATTCGAGATCGTAAATGTCTGTGGCTTCGGCCAAATAAGCGTCGTCGCGTTCGCGATCACGTTGGTCGGCGGACTTCGTCAGAAACAGGAAAATGCGGCTGAGCAGGAACATGGTGGGCCTCGCTTGGATACTGGGGTAACTACCTATGGATGTAACTATAGGGTAATCCCTGATCCGACGCAAGTCTTATCGGCTAGATTCCTGATACTAAAGACTTATTTGCAACACCTGAAATTGTCGTACGGACTGCTCTAAGCAACGAAAGCCGCGTGCGCGGACTCGCTGGAACGGCGTTGATGTTTGAAGAACTCCCACATCACGGCTGACGAGTCCGGACCCTTGGCTGAATGGAAAGCCACGGTATCGTCGCCGCCCGCCCACGCGTGGCCCAACCCGCGAACGACCACGCTCTTGACGACGCGTCGGCCATTCTTGAAGTAGTCGCGCACGACGCCGTCCGCTTGCTTCTCTTCACGCAATTCGCCTGCGCGCGGAGCACCGGCGGCATCGACGAAACCGTTGAGACGCAAAAATTGTTGCGTCAATTGTTCGGCGTTGGACGGCGACACGACTGAATCCAGTTCGCCGTGAACGATGATCGCCGGCATTCCGGGATATTCGCGCGTGTCGACGGCAGCATCGACGAGCGTGACGGGGTCGTTGCGACTGCCGCGACGCATGACATCCATCGCGCCGATTGCCGAACTGGCCTCGCCGAACACTACCCCAGAGTGCAAGCCGACAGCGGCGAACAGTTGCGGATATCGCACCGCTAACAAGGCGGACATGCCAGCACCCGCCGACATGCCGGCGAGATAGACGCGCTCGGCGTCGAAACCATGCTCGGCGACGACCGCCTTGACCAGCGATACGATCGACGCCGCCTCGCCGCCGCCTCCATTGCCGGACGCGTCGTACCAGCGCCAGCAACGATGCGCATGATCATGCTTAGACTGTTCGGGATACAGCACGGCGAAACCAAACTTGTCGGCGAGAAGATTGAGGCGCGTTCCTTGCGCAAAATCATCGGCATTCTGCTGACAGCCATGCAACATGACGACGAGCGGCGCGCGTTCGAGTTCGGCTTGCGGCGGCGTGTACAGCGCGTACGAAACATGGTTGACGAAGCGTCCACCCGTCGGCGGCGCGGAATGATAGGAACGCATCCACTTTCCCAAAGCCCAAGCGGACGCGCGCGGACGAACTCGCGACTCCCGCGCCGTCGGCTGCGCACCAACGCCTGAGCCACTGCGCACAGTGGCTGCCCTGGTAGCAGCACCCGACTTGAGTTTTGTCTTGACGCTTTTCGGTCGGGCTGGCTTTGTTGAGGGACGCGACTTCGGCACACGCAAGGGTTCGACTTGACTGGCGACCAGGCGTCTCAAGCCACGCAACCAGAGCTTGGTAAGGCTTTTCGACATTTGGCTGGGTCCTCTACAAATAAGCGAATCAGAAGGCACTCTGTTTTGATGATGACAAGACGTGCCCAGTTGTGCATCGCACAATAACATCAAAAAGACGGTTTCGAACGACTCGAAAACTCATTTATCGGGACGAATTGCAGGGCAATCAAGGCGAAAGAGAATTTTTAACCGAAGTTACACGACGTAACTGACATCATCTTTTCGGCCGAGTCGCATAATTAGGGATTGTCCCAGCAGGTATACTCCAAGGTCTTCTCCACGCAGTCGTGACAGCCGGTGCGAGATGCACGCTTCATGTCGCACTGCAGCAACCTCTATTCCCAAGCTCTGCAATGAACCTTGTTCCATCAGCCTCAACCTGGTTTTTCGTTACCGCTTTCGGCAGCGTCGGCGTCATGGCGCCGTTGGCGGTCGTGATTGCGGCGTGGCTCGCCGTCGGCTACCGATGGAAATACGCGTGCGCGTGGCTCGGGTTGCTCGGTGTTGCCAGCGGACTCGTGGCGTTGAGCAAGATCGCGTTTATCGGTTGGGGAATCGGCGTGCGCGATCTGGATTTCACCGGCATCAGCGGTCATGCGTTGATGTCGACGGCTGTACTGCCGGTTGCGCTATTCGTCGCCGCGTTGTCGATGCGCGCGTCGTTGCGCGTCACAGCGATCGTGCTGGGACTTGTTATTGGCGTAATGGTGGGCGTGTCGCGTGTCGTGCTGAACGCGCATTCGATCTCGGAAGTGGTCGCGGGAGGTTTGCTTGGCGCAGTGGTGGCCGTTGCTTTCGCGTGCATCGCGTGGCGGGCGCAAGCGGCGAAAACGCTATCACCGGGACCGGTCGCGGCGAGCCTGGCTGCGGTCGTGATCGCGTTGCATGGCGTGCCGGTGCCTACTCAGCAGTGGATCACGCAGATCGCGCTGGAACTGTCCGGCCACGAGCGGCCGTATATCCGGGCGCGCTGGAAAGTGCAAAATTATCGAATTCCAGCGCGTCGGACCGAGGCGCTGGCGGTGCCGTTCGCGGTTGCTTGAGCGGCCGCCTGAGCAGCCGCACTCTCTGTAAGCCTCAGTCGCTCACACCAATGATCACGCTGGAAGCCTTGATCACTGCAACGGCTTTCTGACCTTCTGCGAGGCCAAGTGTATCGGCGCTGCGGTTCGTGATGATCGCGGTCACCGTGGTTGCGTCGTCCAGCGTCAATGTCACTTCGGCGTTCACGGCGCCCTTCGTCACACTCGCCACCGTGCCACGCAACTGATTGCGTGCCGAAATCTTCGCGGGCGCGTCTTCCATCAGCATGACCCACGACGCCTTGATGAGCGCGAACGCTTCGCTGCCTTCCTTGAGACCGAGCGATTCGGTGCTTTCGTGCGTAACCACGGCAACGATCGTCTGTCCACCCGGCAAGCCCAGTTCGATTTCGTCGTTCACCGCACCGCGCGTGACTTTGGTGACTTTCCCCGCCAGTTGATTGCGTGCACTCGTTTTCATTCCTAGTCTCCCTATGAGTTGCCAGTCGCGGGCGAAGCCTTCCATAGCCATGCCCGCTTGTTGAAGAAACTTGCGATGTTCGCGTTCAACCGCTTGGTAGGTGTCGATGAGACGCCGCGCCGCCGATGTCAATGTGGTTCCGCCTCCGCCCCGCCCACCGCTCGCGGTAATCACGAGTGGCTCGCCAGCGAGATTGTTCATGGTGTCGACCGCATCCCAGGCCGCCTTGTAGCTCATGCCGACGGCCTTTGCCGCCGCCGTGATCGATCCGTTATCGCGAATCGCCGCGAGCAGCGCAATACGCGCCGCGCCGCCAAGAGTCGCGTCGCCGCTTTGCAGCCAGACAGCGCCACCAACTGCCAATGAATCGGCCGTGGCGGAGGGTGCTGTTTCGTTCATCGATTGCCTCCCGCATCGCGTTGCGCATTATATCGGCGCGCATACACGGCCACGGCCGATAGGTCAGAAAGCCGTTTCAATTCATACGAATGCCAATCATTCTCGCAGTCACGAAATCGACACACGGCGAGTGAAACATGGCGCATTGCGCTTTCACCGATTCGCGCAAGCCCCGCTCAAGCCAAGGACGCGACATGAACGACTTTGCTCTTTCTACTGGCCGTCAGGGCCGCACCACCGGGCAACGGCTCGCCCTGCTGCTCTTTCTGATCGCCATCGCGGCAGGCGCCGTTTATTGCGTCACGCATCTTTTCGAAGACCTCTCGCCCGTGCGCGAATCGTCAGCGTTTCCGTACATCTTGCTTGGCATTGCGCTTTTGATCGCGCTCGGCTTTGAGTTCGTCAATGGCTTTCACGATACCGCGAACGCCGTCGCCACCGTCATCTACACGCACTCGCTGACGCCGAATCTGGCTGTCGTCTGGTCCGGCGCGTGGAACTTCGTCGGCGTGCTGGTCTCGAGCGGCGCGGTGGCCTTCGGTATCCTGCAACTGCTGCCGGTGGAATTGATCATCGGCGTGGGGAGCTCGCAGGGCTTCGCGATGGTCTTTGCGCTCCTGATCGCGGCGATCATCTGGAACCTCGGCACGTGGGCGCTCGGCTTGCCGTCTTCCAGTTCGCATACGCTGATCGGCTCCGTGATCGGCGTCGGGCTGATGAACCAGATGCTGCACGGCGCGAACGGAACGTCCGGCGTCGATTGGGCGCAAGCGACCTCGGTCGGCAAGTCGCTGCTGCTTTCGCCGCTGGTCGGCTTTATCGCCGCGGGCTTTTTGCTCTACGTGATGAAACTGGTCGTGCGCGTGCCCGCGCTCTACAAGGAACCGGAAAAGAACACGCCGCCGCCCTTCTGGATTCGCTGCCTGCTGATTCTCACTTGCACGGGCGTTTCGTTCGCGCACGGCTCCAACGACGGCCAGAAAGGCATGGGCCTCATCATGCTGATTCTGATCGGCACGGTGCCGACCGCCTACGCGCTCAACAAGGCCGTCACGGCTGAGGAAACGCAGACCTTCCTCTCGGTTAGCCACAACGCATCCGAAGTGCTGCAGCGTTACGCCGATGGCAAGCCTGCCGCCACGGATTCACGCGGCGCCGTCGAGCATTACGTGCAGACGAAGACGCTTGCGCCAGACACGGTTCCGTCGCTGAAAAATCTGATCGATTCCATCGATGCGAAAGTGCGTCCGAGCGAAACCATCGCAAATTTGCCGCAGGGAACGGTGCGCAACGTGCGTAACGACATGTACGTGGCATCGGAAGCGCTGCGTCTGATGGAAAAACAAAAAGCGCCGGCCTTCACGAAGGACGATTCCGCCGTGCTCGCCAACTACAAGGCGCAGATCGATCACGCCACCAAGTTCATCCCGACCTGGGTGAAGGTAGCGGTGGCCGTCGCGCTCGGGCTTGGCACGATGGTCGGCTGGAAGCGCATCGTGGTGACGGTGGGCGAGCGTATCGGCAAGACGCATCTGACATATGGACAAGGCGCTTCGGCGGAACTGGTCGCGATGCTGACCATCGGCGCCGCCGACGTTTACGGCTTGCCGGTGAGCACGACACACGTGCTGTCGTCGGGCGTCGCGGGCACGATGGCCGCGAACGGCTCCGGTCTTCAATGGCGCACCGTGCGTAGTCTCGCGCTGGCTTGGGTGCTGACCTTGCCGGTGTCGATCATCCTCGCGGGCGGACTTTTCTGGGCCTTTCGCGGTATCTTCTAAGCGTTTGTTTTCGCATCCGTTTCGCATCCCTTCCGCATCCTACGCAATTGCACGGCGCAGAGTCCGATCCGCGCCGTGCAAGTTTTGCCCACCCCCATCTGCATCGACTCCCTTTTCGACAATCCGCTTTAACCGCGCAACCGTTCGATTGCGCGTCTAGCCTTTATCCATAAGCCTGAGCCGCTGCGGCACAGCTATTGCTAAACACCACTCGTCGATCGCAACCCGACCGGCTGGCGGCCGAAAGCCGCCACTCGACGTGTCGCTGCGTGGGAGACCATGGCGGGGCCGGTTCAAGGCGATCTTTCGATAAGGAGAAGACAAAATGACGATCGGAACCATACTGCTGATTATCCTGATCTTGCTGCTGGTGGGCGCAATCCCGTCGTGGCCGCATAGCCGTAGCTGGGGTTACGGGCCGAGCGGTATCTTGGGCATCGTGCTGATCGTGGTCATCGTGCTGTTGCTCATGGGTCGCATATAACCGCCTGAACGGTTTGCAAACAACGTTCGAGACAGACCGCAAAACAAAAGGGGCGCTCAACCAATGTTGCGCGCCCCTTTTGTTTTGTAGCGAATCGATTTAAACCCGCGACTCAAACCCGCGCTTCAAACCCGCATGACCTGTCCGTTTGGTTCGATCTTGCGCGGAATCACCGGTTCTGCCGGCTTGCGCGATGACGATGACGCCGACGGCCTGCTTGGTACCGCCGCAGCGCCCGCCGATTCGACCGTGCCTTTATCCGCCACCTGCTTGACGGCCGTGGCGCCTTTGCGTTTCTTCTTCGCCGTGCTCTGCGCGGTGTTCTGCGTCGGCACACGCGCCTTGTTTTTGGACTTCGTGGTCTGGACCTCGGGCGGATTCCAGACTTCCGTGTAACGCTCGGCAGCAATAGCCGTGGATGAACCGAGCAAGACAGCGATGGTAAGCAATGCGAGCTTCAAGAGGTCCGCTCCGTGAATTAGTGATCCGCTCTGCGCGAGAGGATGGCGTCGAGCGACCGCTCGGAAGTGTCCAGTTCCAGCAGCGCGGCGTCCAGTCGGTCGAGCGCGCGGGCGGCGAACTGGCCGTCTTGTTGGTCGTCCGGTTCGACGCGCGTGGCGTCGAAAGCCGCGTTGACGGCGCGTGTCGCGCGCATGAAACGTTCGAGCGCGGCGGCTTCGAGCGACTCGTTGCGTGGGTTCATCGGCAAACTCCTTGTTGCGGACAAGCTGTACGAATATACAGTAACGCGGCGGGATGCAAAACACTCCGCACACGGCGTGGCAAAAATGCCAAACATCGCTTGACCGCCGCGCGACCGCCGTTTCTCACGTTTGAAGGCGGCATTTCGCCGCGTGCATGTCGACAAGCATTCGCGTTAAGCCGCGCTTAATTTTTGACGCACAAACTCCAATCGCGCCCGACCCAGCGCCGCCTTCAACCGTTAGGCGACGAGCCGATCAGATGAGGAATGTGCCATGCCCGCCAATACCGCCGCGCGTCAGTTATTTGCCAACATTGCATCGACGATGCGCAAGCAGTCCGCGCTCAAGCTTCAGGAATGCCGCCTGTCGGAGCCGGTCGAACCGCCGTGGGGAACGGCGTATCGGACGATCGAATGGTCGCTGAAAAGCGATCCGCGCGTGCAGCGACGGGTGGTTCCGGCCGACTGCACCGCCTCCGAATTGGCTGAAACACTACGGTCGCACGTGCCCGGCCGGTGCTACGGTCCATCGGACGAAGACTAAAAGCGCCTTGTACTAATCCATAAATGGACTATTATGAGTCTCAAGTTCCTTTAGAGACTCAAAGATAATGCCATCTGCTGCACGCATCGCCTCGCCGGAGAGTGGGCTTCCGCCGCCGCGTCTGGCTCCCGGCTTGGGCGAGCTATCCGCTGCCGGTCTGCGCGCTTTTTTGAACATCGCGCGGGACTGGTCGCTATCCATCGAAGAGCAGATCGTTTTGCTCGGCTCGCCGGGCCGCTCGACCTTCTTCAAATGGAAGAATGCGCCCGACTCGGCGCGGCTCACGCGCGACACACTCGAACGCCTTTCGCTGATTCTCGGCATCTACAAGGCGCTGCAGATTCTGCTTCCTGAGCCGGCCGCCGCCGATACCTGGATCAAACGCCCCAATACCGCGCCGCCGTTCGGCGGCAGACCTGCGCTTGCTCGCATGCTGGCGGGCAATATCAGCGACCTTCTGGCGGTTCGGCAGTATCTGGATGCAATGCGAGGCGGATGGGCGTGATCGAAAACAAGGATGTGATTCAAGCCGCGGACTGGCGCACACGCTGGCCGCACGGCCAACTGGACTGGTCGCCGGCATATCGGGTAATTCCCACGCGGTTTCCCGCCGTCAATCTGTTCGATCGCGTCGCGCGTCCGGAAGACTTCGAAGCGCTCTACGCGCTGGAAGCGATGACCAACGACCGCCTGCGTACCGAAGTCGGCGATCTCGATCTCGTTCCGCCCGACGAGCGCTGCTTCGGGCCGGGCTGCGGGCCGATCATGGCCGCGTTCACGCATCTGAACCCAAATGGCAGCCGTTTTTCCGACGGCAGCTACGGCGTGTTCTATTGCGGACGCGAACGGCAAACGGCTATCGCGGAGACGCGCTATCACTCGGGGCTATTTCTCGCAGCAACCAAGGAAGCGCCGCTTCGTCAGCAGATGCGCCTGTACACGGTGATCGCGCATGGCGAAGTGGTCGATCTGCGTGGAAATCGCATCGCGGAAGCGGGACTCGACGCGCGCATCCTCGATCCCGACGACTATGCGCCCGGCAAGGCGCTCGGACGCGCTATCCGGGCGGCGGGCGTGCCGGGCATTGCGTATCCGTCCGTGCGGGATACGCAGGGCGAATGTCTCGCCGCGCTGCACACCACGATGCTGCGCGACTGTCATCACGCGGCGTACCTGGAATACAACTGGAACGGCGAGACAGTCGACTATGTGTTCGAGTTGAATCAAGTGGGCTAGCGAATCAACTCATCGCCACGGCGGCCGGCGACCGCGTACGCGCGAGCTTCTTCGCGGCCGGCCGCGCCGCTTTCGGCCGAGTCTTGCGCGCCACGGTAGATACCGCTTGCGCCGCCGCACTCTTGCCGCTCGCCTTCAAACCGCCGGCACGCGCCTTTTTGCTCGATTCGGCGAGAAGGTTGGTCAGCCGCGCATCGTTCGGAACGGTACCCTTGCGGTTTTTGCGCGCGGCTTCGCGGGCGCGACGCTTCGCATCTTTTTCGAGGAAGATGGCAAGCGCAGCTTCGTCGGTCTTGAGGCCATGGCGACGCGATGCCGGCATCGATTCCGCCAGTTCGCCCGCTTCGAACGCCTCGATCACCGCCGGATGCACATAGCACTTACGGCACACCGCCGGCGTATTGCGCAGCAGTTGCGACACTTCCTTGATGGTCCCGACGATGTGCTTGCGCGCCTCCGTCACCGTTTCCCATTGCAGCCGCCGCAGCGCCGCGAGCGCGAACACGCTGCCGGCCCACGTGCGATAGTCCTTCGCCGTGAAATCCGCGCCGGTGATCTCGCGCAGATAATCATTGATATCGGATGAACTCACCGCGTGGCGCTCGCCATCGGCATCGAGATATTGGAAAAGGTCTTGCCCCGGCAAATCCATGCAGCGCTTCACGATCTTGGCCACGCGCGCATCGCTGACGGAAACGTCGTGCTCGATCCCGCTCTTGCCGCGAAACCGGAAGCGCAGCGTCCCCGACGACACCTTCAAATGGCGCTTGAGCAGCGTTGTCAGTCCATACGACTGGTTTTCCCGCGCATATTCCTCGCTGCCAACGCGCACGAGCGTCGTATCGAGCAAGCGCACCACCGTCGCGAGCACCTTGTCGCGCGGCATGCCGTCGAGGGCAAGATCGCGCGTGACGCGGGCGCGCAGCTTAGGCAGCACCGCGCTGAACGCGAGCATGCGCTCGTATTTGGTGGCATCGCGCGTTTCGCGCCATTGCGGGTGATAGCGATATTGCTTGCGACCGCGCGCATCGCGGCCGGTGGCTTGCAAGTGGCCGTGCGCGTCCGGACAGATCCAGACATCGATGTAAGCGGGCGGAATGGCCAGTGCGTTGATGCGGCGGATTTCCGCTTCATCGTCGATACGCTTTCCCTGCGTGTTGAAGAAGGCGAATTTGCCGTCGATCCATTCGCGCGTGTAGCCGCGACGCGAATCGTCCACATACCGAAGTCCGGGCGGCAGATCTTCGGGACAGCCTTGCGCGCCGCTGCCCGTAAGCACTTCGGCGACGCTCGCGCCGCCGCCTGCTTCATTACTTTTCGCAATCCGCGCCACGTCTGCCTCGCTTGTCTGCTCATGTTGATGGCAGGCTATCGAGCAACGTGCGTGCCTCGGGCACGTGCGCGATCAGGGCAGCGCCAGCTCCCGCGCGCCTTCGGAGGCGGCCCAGCGCTCTTTGACCGACCAGCGTTCATCGGTGCCCGGCTGGACGATGGTCAACCGCCCTTCCGATGCGAACGCGCCGGTATCGATAAAGATCTGCGCGCCGACTTGCTTGACCACGCGCTGCGGCGTGTGTCCGCAGTACGTGGGCGAGAGTCCGCGCTGGCGCGCCGGGTCCACGCTACCGAGCGCCAGGCCGCGGCCCCAAAGCATGTCGGTACGCGCCTGGTCGGAGAAATCGGCGGTGTCGAGATCGGCGTCGCTGCCGAAAAATTCCGCGTGCAGCACGTTGAAGCGCCGCGCGCCGCTGCCGACTATTCGCACGAGCGGCAGCCTCGCCAAACGAATCGCGAGCGCTTCGAGCTGATCGTGCCCGAGCGTCTGCGCCCACGCCCCGCCAATGGCATACCACGCCTCGCGGCGCATGGTGCCGGTCGCGACCGCGATCAGCGATTCCTCGTGATTGCCCATCACCGGATAGAACCACGGCTTGTCGATCAGGTCGATGGCGGCGAGCGAATCCGTGCCGCGATCGATCAGATCGCCGACCGAGAACAGCCGGTCGCGGGCGCCGTCGAAGCCTATCTCGCGCAGGAGATAGCGCAGCGCGTCCACGCAGCCGTGCAGGTCGCCGACCACGAAATCGCGGCCAGTCTCGTTGGCTGGGTGCCGGCAAACGGCAGGTAAAGTAGGACCATTCATTCGAGCAATCTTAGCGTCAGTTAAACGGGGCGTGTGCGGCGTGGGTCGCTTTCATCACGCAAATGACGGTTGGAATACCGGTTCCCGGAATCTGCGTCACTCAAGGCTGGCTGAAAGGCGCATCGGCAATAATCGCTGCGAAAGTCGCCCGCGCTCACGCCAACGCAAAAAGACAATGATCATTCTCCCAACCGTTTTGCGCAACCGCCCGCGCGCCCTGATCGGCCTTCTGGTCGGCATATCGGTCAGCGCGCTGATTCCCCTCGACGTCACGCCGACCGTGCGCGTCCTGATTGGCTGGGACACGGCCGTGTGGCTTTATCTGCTGCTCATCTGGATACAGATGGCGACCGCGGACCAGAGTAACGTGCAGCAACTCGCCGAGCGCGAAGATGAAAACGCGGCCGCCGTGCTGATGATCGTGAGCGTCGCGGCGCTGGCGAGTCTGGTCGCCATCGTCGTGGAATTATCGGCGGCGAAAAGCATGGGCTCGCACGGGCTGCCGAAGTATTTGCTGACGGGCGCGACCATGCTCGGCGCGTGGTTTCTCATCCCGACGATGTTCACGCTGCACTATGCACGCCACTACTATCGCTCGACCGAAGGCGAACCCGCGCTCCGATTTCCCGACCGGCATCTGAAGCCGGACTACTGGGACTTGCTGTACTTCTCCTTCACCATTGCGGTGGCATCGCAGACTTCCGATGTCGTCGTCTGCTCGAAGAGCGCGCGCAAGACGGCGCTCGCGCAATCGGTGCTTTCGTTCTTCTTCAATCTCGCGGTGCTCGGCCTTTCGGTCAATATCGCGGCGAGCATGGTCGGCGGCTGAACGCATCCGCGCAACGCGACTGTCACACCTTCCAAATAAGCTGACCGTACGCCGCATGTAAAAACGCGGCGCGCGGCGCTGTCACTTTTACACGGCTCGAAATCCAGGGCTTCGGGCACCTTTAAGTCTGCTCATTCGCGACAAAGGCGGAAATGATCGTGGCGATACGCACACGTTTCGTGCGCGCATGGCACGGCGATTGCTGCACTGCGCCAGTGAATTAGATAGAAACCCTGATCAGCACCGCGAATGCGCGGCCCGGTATCCCGCTCTGGCATCGAAGAGCGCGAGGCCATCGCCACGCGACTTCCGCACTGGAGCCCACTTTGCCCTTGAACGTTCTGCTGGTCGCCTCCGAGGCCGTGCCACTCGCCAAAACCGGCGGTCTCGGCGACATGGTCAGCGCTTACGCCGCCGCGCTGCGTGAAGCCGGCGTCGATGCCACCATTCTCCTGCCCGCATATCCCAACGCTATCGCCCAGGCGACCGATCTCGTCCGCGTCGCGGTGCTCACAGGCTTGCCTGGTGGCGACGCGACGCTCATACGTGGCCGCATGCCCGACACCGGCGTGCCGGTTCTGATGCTGCGCTGCGACGCGCTCTATGCCCGCACGGGTCTGTATCAGGACGCGCAAGGCCGCGATTATCCTGACAACGCCGTACGCTTCGCGACGCTTTCGGCCGCCGCCGTGCGTATCGCGCAGGGTATCAAGGGCGTGAAAAAGCCCGATATCGTCCATGCGCACGACTGGCACACTGGCCTCACGCCGCTCTTGATGAAAGATGCGGGCGTGCACGCGAAAAGCGTATTCACGATCCACAATCTGGCATTCCAGGGCAATTACGCGCTCTCGCTTGGTGCGTCGCTCGGCGTGCCGCAAAAGTGGCTGGCAAATGCGTTGACCGATCCGCAAAGCATCGAGTTCTATGGCGCGCTCAGTTTGATGAAAGCCGGCATCGTCCATAGCGACAAAGTGACGACCGTCAGCGAAACCTACGCGCGCGAAATTCTGACGCCGCGCTTCGGCCATCTGATGGAAGGCGTGCTGCAAAGCTGTAAGGACAAGCTGTCGGGCGTGGTGAACGGCATCGACGAAGAGACGTGGAATCCGGCTAGCGATCCGCTGATCGAGCGCAACTATTCCTTCGACGATATGCGCGGCAAGCACGCTTGCAAGCGGACCTTGCAGCGCATGTTCGGCCTGCCGGTTGATCCGTTCGCGCCGCTGATGGCAATCGGCAGCCGCATGACCGGTCAAAAGCTCGCCGATGTCGTGCTCGACGCACTGCCGCGTCTGCTCGAAAAGCATCCGCGTCTGCAACTCGCGGTGATCGGCAAGGGCGAATCGCACATCGAGAAAGGTTTCAGGCGGCTTGCGCAAGAGTTTCCCGATCGCGTGGGCGTGCGGATCGGCTATGACGAGCGGCGCGCGCATGCACTGCACGCGGGCGCGGACATTCTCCTGCATGGCAGCCGCTTCGAGCCTTGCGGCCTCACGCAACTTTACGCGATGCGCTATGGCACTCTGCCCGTCGCGTCGCGCGTGGGCGGTCTGGCGGATACCATCGTCGACGCCGCCGAAGCCGCCGTGCGCGAAACCGTCTATCTGCGCGACGGCACATACGACACGCCGATCGCCATCGAGGAAACGTCGGCGGCGCCGACGGGCTTCCTCTTCGAAGGCGAATCCGCGGACGATGTCGTGCAGGCCGCGAGCCGCGCCATCGACGCCTACATGCGCCCGCAGACCTGGCGCGAACTTCAGCGCAACGCCATGTCGTGCGACTTCGGCTGGCGCGAAGCCGTGGCGAAGATGGTTGCACTCTATGTCGATCTCAGCGGCCTCAAGCCGAGCAAGACCGCCTTGCGTACCCGCCGTATTGCCGATGCCGCTTCGCAAGCCGCGCATCCGGCCATTCTCGAGACAGCCGAGCGCCTCGTCGCGCGCACTGCCTGAGCCCAAGCCTCGAAGCTATTGCACGGCAGCGTCGTCACGTCAGACGCAATGGCATTCGGGGCGCGGCACGCTACGTGCTCCAACCCCCCATGCGAAGCCCCGAAGGAAACTCTTGGGGGGCCGTGGCGCCCACCGGCGAGATGCACTCTCGCGCCGGTGCCTCGCGATACGCGACGCGGGCCAGTGTCGATACCGGCGGTACTGTGTTATCCATGTGTCGATACGTCTTGGCCCGTGACGCGTGCACAAACGACACGCGTCGTGATATATGGACCGACGCGTTGCCAGTTTGGCCCGTGAGCGTGATCGCGATTCAAAGCCCGCATCCCCGCCACCGCAGGACGACTCTGGAAAAGACGAACGATGGAAAACCATCAAGCTCATCATGCGTATGCGCCTCGTATCTACTTCATCGATCCCCTTCTCGTCGGCCCCTTGCCGAACTGGCCAGCTCAGTTCGAGCACGCAGCGGCGCTGGGCTTCGATCACGTCCTGATCGGCTCGCCGTTCGCGCCCGGAAGCAACGGGCATCGCGAGGCAGTTGCCGATCATCATCAACTTCACGCTGTTTTTGAATCCGACGCGAGCGCGGCGGAGGGTCTGCGCCAGCTCGCCGATATCGCCACGAAGCACAAGCTGACCTTGCTCGTCGATATCGTGATCGACCGCGTCAGTGCCGAAGGCGGTCTTTATCAGGACAACAAGCATTGGTTCGAGCCGTTCGAGAGCGCGGATGCGCGGCTCGATCCGCGTCGCGCGCCCAGTCAGCGCGATGTCGCGCAGGCAAGGTTCGGCGATGGCGAGGCGGCGCATCATCTGACCGAGTGGTGGGCGAAGGAATTGTGTCTGCTCGCGGACGCGGGCGTTGGCGGCTTTCGCTTCGACTCGCCGCATGCGGTGCCCGCGCACGTGTGGCGGCGTCTGGGCGCGGCAGTGCGCGAGAAACATCCGCAAACCCGTTGGCTCGCATGGACGGTCGGCCTCACGCGTCACGATCTGCATGGACTGAGCGACGCCGGCTTCGACGCGGTCTTCGCCTCCACGCGCTGGTGGGACTATCGCAGCGCGTGGCTCACGGACGAACATGCGGCGCTCGCGCGCATTGCATCGCCGATCACGTTTCCGGAAGAGCCGTACGGCGCGCGTCTCATCAGCGAATTGAGCGATACCAGCGATACCGCGCTCGTCGAACGCGCCTATAACCGCTCGCTCTTTACCGCAACCGCGCTCGGTACCGGTCTGCTCGTGCCGATGGGCTTCGAATACGGTGTGCCCTTGCCGATGTCGCCGCAATACGGCGTCGCGGCGGAATATCAGCGCGCGAAAAGCGAAGCGCGCTTCGACCTGTCGAGTCAGGTCAAGCGCGCGAACGCATTGCAGCGCGATACCGGCACGCTCGAAAGCGTCGGCGAATTGCGCGCGCTGACCGGCGCGGGCACGCCCTACGCCGCGTTGATTCGCTCCGACAGCGCGGACTTGCGCCGCAGCGATTCGGCGATTCTCGCGATCTTCAATCCCGATCTCGTCGCGCCGGTGCATGTCGATACCCTGCATCTGCTCGAATCGGTGCCGGGCAATTACACGCGTTTCGCGCCGCTCGACGACGCCAAGGCGAAGCCCGAACGTCTCTTGCCGTTCACCCTGAAAGCGGGCGATGTACGCTTGTTCCGCGCCGAAGCCGAGCCTTTCATCCTGCTCGCGCAGCCGCAGGTCAAGCGAGGCGCGAAGAGCGCCGATAAAAAGTCGGTGGCCGAAGCGATCTCCGCGCCGCGGGTGTCTATCGAAAGCGTCACGCCTTCGGTCGATAACGGGCGCTTTCCGGCAAAGCGTATCGTGGGCGAAGCCGTGCAGATTCAGGCCGCGATCTTCGCCGAAGGTCACGACAAGATCGCCGCCGCCGTGCAATGGCGTGCCGCCGACGAAACCGAATGGCACGAAGCGCCGATGACCGCCGTGCTTCCGCTCGGCAACGACTTGTGGACCACGCGCATTCCGCTCGAACGCGTGGGCCGTCACGAATTCGTCGTGATGGCATGGCGCGACGATTTCGCCTCGCTCACCGACCACATGTCGAAGAAGCTGAAGGCCGGGCAAACCGTCGAACTCGAACTAGAGGAAGTGCGGCATCTGTTCGCGCTGATCCTCGCCGAAGTGAAGACGGTCGAGGAGTCGGATAGCGCGCCGCTGGAGAAGATCGTCAAGGAGTTCGCCAAGGCCGATGCCGCGCGCAAGCTCGAACTTGCGCTCGCGCCCGCAACCGCCAAGGCCATCGCGGCGGCGCGCCACCGGCCGTTTCTGTCGCGCGACCCGGTGGTGTATCGCATCGACTCGGAGCGCGCGGCGGCCCGCTTCGCAAGTTGGTACGAGATCTTCCCGCGTTCGATGAGCGACGACGTGAATCGTCACGGCACGTTCATCGACGTGATCGGCAAGATGCCGCGCATCCGCGAGATGGGTTTCGACGTGCTCTATTTTCCGCCGATTCATCCTATCGGCATTGCCAACCGCAAGGGCAAGAACAATTCGCTGACGGCCGAGCCGGGCGATGTCGGCAGCCCTTACGCTATCGGCGGCAAGGAAGGCGGACACACGGCGGTGCATCCGGAACTGGGCAATCTCGACGACTTCAAGCGCATGCTCGACGCCGCGCATGAACACGGCCTCGAGATCGCGCTCGACTTCGCCGTGCAATGCTCGCCGGATCACCCGTGGCTGAAGGAGCATCCGACGTGGTTCGCATGGCGTCCGGACGGCACGCTGCGTTATGCGGAGAATCCGCCTAAGAAGTATCAGGACATCGTGAATCCGGACTTTTATGCGCAGGACGCCAAGCCCGATCTTTGGCTTGGGCTGCGCGACGTGTTCCTGCACTGGATTGCGGCGGGCGTGCGCATTTTCCGGATCGATAACCCGCATACCAAGCCGTTCCCATTCTGGGAATGGGTGATCGGCGACGTGCGTGCGCGTCACCCCGACGTGATCTTCCTCGCCGAAGCCTTCACGCGTCCGCGCGTGATGAACCGTCTGGCGAAGCTCGGCTTCTCGCAGTCGTACACGTACTTCACGTGGCGCGAGTCGAAGCGCGATTTCATCGAGTACATGCACGATCTCACGCAGACCGATGCAAAGGAATTTTTCCGGCCGAATTTCTTCGTCAACACGCCGGACATCAACCCACGCTTCTTGCAGAGCTCGGGACGTCCGGGCTTCGTGATCCGCGCGGCGCTGGCGGCAACGCTCTCCGGGCTCTGGGGCGTGTATAGCGGCTTCGAACTGTGCGAGGCAGCCGCGCTGCCGAACAGCGAGGAATATCTCGACTCCGAGAAGTATCAGCTGCGCGCGTGGGACTGGAACCGGCCCGGCAATATCGTCACCGAAGTGACGGCGCTCAATCGCATCCGCCGCGCGAATCCAGCGTTGCAGACGCATCTCGGCGTGAACTTCCTGCCCGCGCATAACGACAAGATCCTGTTCTTCGAAAAGGCGAACGAGTCGCGCGACAACGTGGTGCTCGTCGCGATCAACCTCGATCCGTTCAACGAACAGGGCGCGGATATCGAACTGCCGTGGCAGACGCTCGAACGCTGGGGCGTCAACGAATGGGATGCGATCGCCGTGGAGGATCAAGTCACGGGCGATCGGTTCGAATGGCGCGGACGGCGCCAGCATGTGCGGCTCAATCCGCATTCGCTGCCGTTCGCGATCTGGCGCATTTCGCCGACCTGGGGACTGCCCAAGCCGCAACCGAACGAATAAAGATGCACTCATCCGGCGACCTACGAGACGCCGCGAACCAAAAACAAGGGCGGCAGCAAGCCCGCAAAGCGCATGGAGCAAACCGTGGATACAAGGGTGAAGCGCAACAAGACTTCGCAAGTCAGCGACGATCCGCTCTGGTACAAGGACGCGATCATTTATCAGGTTCACATCAAGTCGTTCTTCGATGCGAACAACGACGGCATCGGCGATTTTCCCGGCCTGCTCGCGAAGCTCGATTACATCGCGGAACTTGGCGTCGATGCGATCTGGCTGCTGCCGTTCTATCCGTCGCCACGCCGCGACGATGGCTATGACATCGCCGACTATCGCAACGTGCATCCGGACTACGGCACGCTCGGCGATGTCCGCCGCTTCATTCAGGAAGCGCACGCGCGCGGCATTCGCGTGATCACCGAACTCGTCATCAATCACACTTCGGACCAGCATCCTTGGTTTCAGCGCGCGCGTCGTGCGAAGCCGGGATCGAACCATCGCAACTACTACGTCTGGTCCGATACGGACAAGAAGTACGAAGAGACGCGCATCATCTTCATCGACTCGGAGCCGTCCAACTGGACGCACGATCCGGTCGCGGGTCAGTACTACTGGCACCGCTTCTATTCGCACCAGCCCGATCTGAACTTCGACAACCCGGCGGTCATCAAGGAAGTGCTGAGCGTGATGCGCTTCTGGTTGGACATGGGCATCGACGGGTTGCGGCTGGACGCGGTGCCGTATCTCGTCGAACGCGAGGGCACGAACAACGAGAATCTGCCCGAGACGCACCAGATCCTGAAGAAGATTCGCGCGACCATCGACGCGGAGTACCCGAACCGCATGCTGCTCGCGGAAGCGAACCAGTGGCCGGAAGACGTGAAGGAATACTTCGGCGATGAAGACGAATGCCACATGGCGTTCCACTTCCCGCTGATGCCGCGCATCTACATGTCGATTGCGAGCGAAGACCGCTTCCCGATCACCGACATCATGCGGCAGACGCCGGACCTGGGCGTGACGAATCAGTGGGCGATCTTTCTGCGCAACCACGACGAACTCACGCTCGAAATGGTCACGGACTCCGAGCGCGACTACTTGTGGAACACTTATGCAAGCGACCGCCGCGCGCGTCTGAACCTCGGCATTCGACGCCGGCTCGCGCCGCTGATGGAGCGCGACCGCCGCCGTATCGAGCTGATCAATTCGCTGCTGCTGTCGATGCCGGGCACGCCCGTGATCTATTACGGCGACGAACTCGGCATGGGCGACAACATCCACCTCGGCGACCGCGATGGCGTACGTACGCCGATGCAATGGTCGTCCGACCGCAACGGCGGATTCTCGCGCGCCGACCCAGAACAACTCGTGCTGCCGCCGGTGATGGGTTCGCTGTATGGCTACGACGCGGTGAACGTGGAATCGCAAAGCCGCGATCCGCATTCGCTTTTGAACTGGACGCGCAAGATGCTGGCCGTGCGCCGCTCGAAGCACGCGTTCGGCCGCGGCACGATCCGCTTTCTGCGGCCGAATAATCGCAAGATCCTGGCGTATTTGCGCGAGCTCGAAGGCGAGCCGCCGATTCTCTGTGTGGCCAATCTGTCGCGCGCGCCGCAAGCGGTGGAACTGGATCTGTCGGAATTCGCCGGCTCCGTGCCGCTGGAAATGACGGCGGACTCGCCGTTCCCGGCCATCGGTCAGTTGACGTATCTGCTGACTTTCCCGCCCTACGGCTTCCTGTGGTTCCAGCTTTGCCCGGGCAACATGCGTCCGGCCTGGTCGCAAGCGCCTTCGGAGCAACTGCCCGAATTCGTCACGATGGTGATTCGCGCCGGTCAAACCGGTCCGACGCCGGAAAATGTGCGTCTGCTCGAATCGGAAGTGCTGCCTTCGTATTTGAGCAAGCGCCGCTGGTTTGCGTCGAAGGATCAGAAGCTGCATGCGGTTCGTCTCGCCGCGCTCACGACGATCGAAGGCGCGGGCTTTGCGTTCACGGAAATCGAAGCCGATGTCGGCGATCACACCGAGCGCTACGTGCTGCCGCTTTCCATTGCGTGGGGCACGGAAACGACCTCGCCGCTTTATATGCAACTCGCGCTGGCGCGAGCGCGGCGGAATCGCGTGATCGGACATATCACCGATGCCTTCGCTGTGCCGAACTTCACCTACGGCATATTGCGCAAACTGAAGGAACGCGCGGTCGTGCCGACGGTGCAGAAAAGCGAGATCCGCTTCATTCCGACCGAAAGGCTCGATGCACTCGACTTCAATCCGGTCGAGCCGCCGGAAATCCGCTGGCTCGCCGCCGAGCAGAGCAATAGCTCGCTCGTGATCGGCGACACAGTGGTGCTGAAACTGGTGCGGCGCGTGGTTGGCGGCATTCACCCGGAAGCGGAGATGAGCCGTTATCTGACCAAGCTCGGCTACGCGAACACCGGCCCGCTGTATGGCGAAGTGGTGCGTGTCGATCCGCAAGGCGTGCCGCACACGCTCGTCATTCTGCAAGGCTTCATCGACAATCAGGGCGATGCGTGGAACTATGCGCTCGACTATCTGCGCCGCACGGTGGATGAACTCGCGGTCACGTTCGACTCCGAAGAGCACACGCCCGAGCGCGACGCGCAGGAGCAAGGCTTTATCGGCTACGGCAACATTGCGGGCATCATCGGCAAGCGGCTCGGCGAACTGCATGTGGCGCTTGCCTCGCCAACCGACGACGAAGCGTTCGCACCGCGCCGCGCCACGCCGGAAGACGTTCAGGGCTGGCTGAAAGGCACGTTGCAACTGCTGGAAACGGCGCTCGACATCCTCGCGCAGAAGATCGGCGATTTCAGCGAGCACGACCGCTTCCTCGCGCAGAGTCTGCTCGATCGCCGTGACATGCTGGTGGATGCAGTGAAGAAGCTCGTCTCGGACAATGCCGATGCGTTGTGCATCCGCATTCACGGTGACTTCCATCTGGGTCAGGTGCTGATGGCTCAGGGCGATGCGTATCTCATCGACTTCGAAGGCGAGCCCGCGCGTCCGCTCGAGGAACGCCGCAACAAGACGAGCCCGCTGCGCGATGTCGCCGGTCTCTTGCGCTCGCTTTCGTATGCGAGCGCCGCCGCGCAACCGACGACGGAAAATGCGCCCGCGCAAACCGCCGACCGCAAGCGCGCGCTGTTCGAGCGCCTGCGTGCGTTCGCCGAGGAAAGCTTCTTGCGCGAGTACGTGGCAGCAATTGCGGAATCGCCCGAGCCGATCGCCGGCGAAAGCGTCTTCCCGGCCCTGCTCGATCTCTTCCTGATCGAAAAGGCCGCCTACGAAATCCGCTACGAAGCAGCGAACCGGCCGACCTGGATCGGCCTTCCGTTGCGGGGCCTCGCGTCGCTCGCGAGCCGCCTGCTTGGCGACACGGGCGTTCCGCCCGCGCCCGGCACGCGACCCGTGTTCAACGCCACCAAGGACAATCCGGATGGAACCCACCATGAATAATCGTAGCGATCCAGGAGCGGATACCCGAAACCCGGCGCACGGCCTCAGTCCGCTCGACATCGACGCCATCGTCGAGGCGCGCCATCCCGATTCGTTCTCGGTCCTCGGCATGCATCAGACCGACCTCGGGCATGTGGTGCGTGTGTTCCTGCCGAACGCGGCGGGCGCAAATGTCGTCGATCCCGCGAGCGGCGAAGTGCTCGGCCATCTCGCGCGCATTCACGATTCAGGTCTGTTCGCGGGCTTCGTGGAGCGGCCGGCGGCGTATCGTCTGCAAATCGACTGGCATGGCACGCCGCAGGAAACGCACGATACGTATTCCTTCGGCCCCGTTCTCTCCGATGACTGGCTCAACCGCCTTTCGGCCGCCGACCCTTACGCGGTGCTCGAATGCATGGGCTCGCGTCCGGTCACGCATGGCGGCGTGGCGGGCGCGCGCTTCGCGGTCTGGGCGCCGAATGCGCGGCGTGTCTCGGTGGTCGGTGACTTCAACACGTGGGACGGCCGCCGTCATCCAATGCGCCTGCGTCACAACGCGGGTGTGTGGGAACTGTTCGTGCCGGGCATCGGCGCGGGCACGCGCTACAAGTACGAGATCGTCACGCGCGACGGCCATACGCTGCCGCTGAAAGCCGACCCGTGCGCGATGCAGAGCGAGAAGCCGCCATCGACGGCATCGGTGGTGGCGGACGCGGATGCCATCGACCATTACGCATGGACCGACGCTGAATGGATGGAGACTCGCGGGAGCCGTCAGACGGCGCAATCGCCGATCACCATTTACGAAGCGCACGCCGAGTCGTGGCTGCGCGTACCCGAAGATGCGAATCGCGGCATGAACTGGCACGAGCTTGCCGAGCGCCTGATTCCGTACGCGAAGGGCATGGGCTTCACGCACCTCGAATTCATGCCGATTGCCGAGCATCCGTTCGGCGGATCGTGGGGTTATCAGCCGCTTGGCCAGTTTGCGCCGTCCGCGCGCTTCGGCACGCCGGAGCAGTTCGCGGAGTTCGTGAATCGCGCGCACGAGGCGGGGCTGGGCGTGATCATCGACTGGGTGCCGGCGCATTTTCCGAACGACGCGCACGGCCTCGTGCAGTTCGACGGCACGCCGCTTTACGAGCACGCCGATCCGCGCGAGGGCTATCACCAAGACTGGAACACGATGATCTACAACCTCGGCCGCAACGAGGTGAGCGCGTTCCTGCTCGCGTCGGGGCTTGCGTGGTTGAAGCGCTATCACGTCGATGGCTTGCGGGTCGATGCCGTGGCGTCGATGCTGTATCGCGACTATTCGCGCAAGGCGGGCGAATGGGTGCCGAACATGTACGGCGGGCGCGAGAATCTCGAATCGATCCAGTTCTTGAAGCGTCTGAACCATGAAGTGCGGTATATCCCGCACACGCCGGGCGCGATCACGATCGCCGAGGAATCGACGGCTTGGCCGGGCGTGACGGCGAGCGTCGAGAGCGGCGGTCTCGGGTTCGACTTCAAGTGGAACATGGGCTGGATGCACGACTCCCTGCACTACATGGAGGAAGATCCGGTGTATCGGCAGTATCACCATCACCTCTATACGTTCGGGATGGTCTATGCGTATTCCGAGCGCTTCGTGCTGCCTCTTTCGCACGATGAAGTGGTGCATGGCAAGGGGTCGCTCATCGGCAAGATGCCGGGCGATTTATGGCAGAAGTTCGCGAATTTGCGCGCTTACTTCGGCTTCATGTGGACGCACCCGGGCAAGAAGCTGCTGTTCATGGGCGGCGAGTTCGGGCAGTTTGCCGAGTTCAACCACGACGCGACGCCGCATTGGCACTTGCTCGACGATCCCTATCACGGCGGCGTGCAGAAGCTCGTGCGCGATTTGAACCTGCTGTATGTCGGCGAAGCGGCGTTGCATAAGCTGGATTGCGATCCGCGCGGCTTCGAGTGGATCGTCGGCGACGACAGCGGCAATAGCGTGTTTGCTTATCGGCGGACGGATGCCGAAGGGCGCGAACTCGTGGTCGTCTGCAATATGACGCCCGTGCCGCGCCAGGGGTATCGCATCGGCTTGCCGCGTGGCGGGCGATGGAGCGAGGTGCTCAATTCCGACGCCGGGATTTATGGCGGGTCCAATATGGGCAATGGCGGGGTCATTCATGCGGATGATTACCCTTCGCACGGAAAGGAGCAGTCAGCCGCGTTGACGTTGCCACCTTTGGCTACCATTGTTTTGCGGGCCGATTGAGGGTTCTTTCCGGGCGTTGCGGAAGGAGGCGCGCTGGTTTGTTCGTGTCTTCTTCCGCCTAGGCGTTTATGGGGCCTTGCTGGCGGTTTCTTTTTTCTTGAGCGTTCGGGAAAGTCGAGCCGCTGGCTTGCGTTTTTGTTCGGTAACCGTCTCCCCGGCGGCTACTGAGAACGCTGCAAGCTAACGGCTCAATTTCAACGACTCATCAGCACGGGCAAGAAACAACCCTTCAGAGAACCAGAACCCACCAGCCCGGCAAGGGCAAAAACCCCGACCAAATGGCAAACGCACTCCCCGAAAAACTTCTCCCCGGCGCATCCTACCCGCTGGGAGCAAACTGGGACGGCTTGGGCGTCAACTTCGCGGTGTTCTCATCGAATGCGCACCGCATCGAGGTGTGTCTCTTCGACAGCACGGGCCGCAAGGAACTGATGCGCTTCGATCTGCCGGAATGCACCGACGAAGTGTGGCACGGCTATCTGCCCGGCGCGCATCCGGGCACGGTGTACGGCTTTCGCGCTCATGGCCCCTATCAGCCGCAACATGGTCATCGCTTCAATCCGCACAAGCTGTTGCTCGATCCCTACGCGAAGAAACTCGTCGGCCCGTGGCGATGGTCCGACGCGCTCTTCGGCTATCGCGTGCATTCCAATCGCCTCGACATGTCGATGGATCGCCGCGACTCCGCTCCGGCAATGCCCAAATGCATCGTCACCGACGACGCCTTCGACTGGTCGCGCGACAATCGCCCGAACACGCCGTGGGGCGAAACCATCATCTATGAAACGCACGTGCGCGGCGCCTCGATGCTGCGCGACGATATCCGTCAGCACGAACGCGGTTCATTCGCCGCGCTCTCGTCGCCGTGGTTCATCGAGCATCTGCAAAAGCTCGGCATCACCGCCGTCGAATTCCTGCCCGTGCACGCGTTTCTCAACGACCGCTTTCTCGTCGAACGCGGTCTCAAAAACTACTGGGGCTACAACACGGCGGCGTTCTTCGCGCCCGAGCCTTCGTATCTTTCGACGCATCGGCTGAACGAGATGCGTATCGCCGTGCGGCAACTGCATGCGGCGGGCATCGAAGTGATTCTCGACGTGGTCTACAACCACACCTGCGAAGGCAGCGAACTGGGGCCCACGGTGTCATGGCGCGGGCTCGACAATGCAAGCTACTACCGTCTGATTCCCGGCGACGAGCGGCATTACATCAACGAAACCGGTTGCGGCAATACCGTGAACCTGTCGCATCCGCGTGTCCTGCAAATGGTCATGGACTCGCTGCGCTACTGGTGCACGGCGTTCAATATCGACGGCTTCCGTTTCGATCTCGGCGTGACGCTGGGCCGCGAAGGGCACGGTTTCGATCCCGGCTCGGGCTTCTTCGACGCCATTCGCCAGGACCCGATTCTCTCGACGCGAAAGCTCATTTCCGAGCCGTGGGACATTGGGCCGGACGGCTACCAGGTCGGCAATCATCCGCCCGGTTTCGCGGAGTGGAACGACAAGTACCGCGACGGCGTGCGGCGCTTCTGGCGCGGCGATTCGGGCATGCGCCCCGACCTCGCCGCGCGGCTCACCGGCTCGGCCGAGCTTTTCAACCGGCGTTTCCGGAAGCCATGGGCATCGGTGAATTTCGTGGCATCGCACGATGGCTTCACGCTCGCCGACGTTACCGCCTATTCGGAAAAGCACAACGAGATGAATCAGGAGGGAAACCGCGACGGGCACAATGAAAACTGCAGCGCGAACTGGGGCGTGGAAGGCCCGAGCGACGATCCCGCGATCCGCACCGTTCGCAATCGCCTCGCGCGCTCGATGATCGCGACCACGCTTCTGTCGCTCGGCACGCCGATGCTGCTGGGCGGCGACGAATTCCTGCGTACGCAGAACGGCAACAACAACGCTTATTGCCAGGACAACGACATTTCCTGGACCGACTGGGCCGCGGCGCATAGTCCCGAAGGCCGCGAGATGACGGAGTTCGTCGCAAGCGTCGCCGCGCTGCGCAAAAAGTACCCGGTTCTGCGGGAAACGCGCTTTCTCTACGGCGACCGCGAAGTGCTGCCCGGTCTTTACGATGTGAGCTGGTTCGACGAACGCGGCGTCGCGCTCGCCATTGAGGCATGGCAGGACCCTGAGGGCCGCGCGCTGACCTTGCGCCGGGCGGGGCCGGGACTCGACGGCGAGATCGACGTGATCCTGCTCCTCATCAATGGCTCGGGGCAGAACCTCGTCTTCACGCCGCCTCCGCCTCACTTGGAATGGAACGTGCTCCTGGATAGCGCTGAGCCCGACGCCATCCAGCGGCCGCTCGTCGGCAGCGAACTGGAGGTCGCGGCGCACAGTATCGTCGTGCTGCTCGCGCAACCGACCGGCGACGCCGACTGGCAGGCGGTCTGGATGGCGGGCGCACATCAGGGTCCGCGTCTTCTGACCGCGCTGCCTCCCGATCCGGGCACCCTTCCGGCAAATCGACCGCCGGGCATCGATTCGGCTCAATGAGGCGATTCACCACGGCTCGCGCGGCGCACAGAAAAGTGGCATATCCCGCAGTACACCAGGCTCGAAATCATGTCCGAACGTCCGATTGATCCGCACAAGCATCACCACGCGCATTGCCTTCCCTTCGGCGCGCATCTGACCGGCGCGGCGCGCGAAGCACCGCGCACGCGTTACCGTTTCTGGGCGCCGTCGCGCGACCGCGTGCAACTGGAGTTGCAGCGCGATGGCGATGCCGCGCCCGCGCTCATCGACATGCAGCCGGCCGGTGACGGCTGGTTCGAAGTCGAAGCCGATGGCGGCGCGGGCACGCTGTATCGCTATCGTCTGGATGCCGATCTCGCGGTGCCCGACCCGGCATCGCGCTATCAGCCGGAAGACGTGAACGGCCCGAGCGCCGTGGTCGATCCGCGCGCGTATCGCTGGATCAATACCGACTGGCATGGCCGGCCGTGGGAAGAAACCGTGCTGTATGAAGTGCACGTCGGCGCGATGGGCGGCTATGCGGGCGTCATCGCGCGTCTGGACGAGTTGGCGCAACTCGGCGTCACGGCTATCGAACTCATGCCGCTGAACGACTTCTCCGGCACGCGCAACTGGGGTTACGACGGCGTGCTGCCCTACGCCCCGGATTCGGCCTACGGTCACCCCGATGAACTGAAGAAGCTCATCGACATTGCGCACGGTCTCGGCCTCATGGTGTTCCTCGACGTGGTCTATAACCACTTCGGCCCGGACGGCAACTATCTGCATGCAT
The DNA here is from genome assembly GCF_031451465.1 of Caballeronia sp. LZ003. NCBI lineage: Bacteria > Pseudomonadati > Pseudomonadota > Betaproteobacteria > Burkholderiales > Burkholderiaceae > Caballeronia > Caballeronia sp. LZ003. Next base: position 1,290,558 of record NZ_JARUXJ010000004.1, read on the forward strand.
ATGCGAAAACCTTCTTCCGCGAAGGCGTGGATACGCCCTGGGGTCCCGCGATCGATTTCGAGCGTCCGCAAGTGCGCGACTTCTTCTTCGATAACGCGCTGTACTGGCTCAACGAATATCGCTTCGATGGCTTGCGTCTGGACGCCGTGCACGCCATCAACGACGACGAATGGCTGCGCGAATTCGCGGACCGCGTGCGCAGTTCCGTGGAAACGGGCCGTCATGTTCACCTCGTGCTCGAGAACGAACACAACACGGCCAATCTGCTGGAGTCGCACTTCAACGCGCAATGGAACGACGACGCGCACAACACGCTGCACGTGCTTCTGACCGGCGAGGACGAGAGCTACTACGGCGCGTATGTCGACAAGCCCACGGATAAGCTCGCACGCGTCTTGAGCGAAGGCTTCGTGTATCAGGGCGATCCATCGCCGATTCACGACGGCAAGCCACGCGGCGAGAAGAGTTCGCATCTTCCGCCCACTGCGTTCGTGATGTTCCTGCAGAATCACGATCAGGTCGGCAACCGCGCGATGGGCGAACGCCTGCGCTCGCTCACCGACGACGCATCGCTCTACGCGGCGACCGGACTTTTGCTGCTGTCGCCGCAGATTCCGCTTCTGTTCATGGAAGAGCAATACGGTTCGAAGCAGCCGTTCCTCTTTTTCACGGACTATCACGACGAACTCGCCGATGCCGTGCGCGAAGGCCGCCGCAAGGAATTCGCGAAGTTCTCCGCATTCACCGACGAAAAGCGCCGCGCGCAGATTCCCGACCCGAACGACAAGCGCACGTTCGCGATGTCGTCGCCGAACGTCCAAGGCAAAGCGGACGAACTCGACCGCCTCGACTGGCTGCACTTCTACAAGTCGGCGCTGGCCGTGCGTGCGAAACTCATCGCGCCGCGTCTGAAGGGCTCGAAGTCGCTCGGCGCTCAAGTGCTTGGCGACAAGGCCGTTCTCGCAAGCTGGAAGCTCGGTGATGGCGAAACGCTCACCATCGCGCTCAATCTCGGGCAAGCGCCGGCCACGCTTGAAGAAGCGCCGAAGGGCAAGGTCATCTTCGAGACGCCGGCACGCGCGCAGGATGGCGCGAGCGCGGGCGAACTCGGCGGACGCAGCTTTATCGCGTGGCTCAGCGGCGATGTCAACGGCTTTGCCCATGCACAAGGAACCCGCACGTGAGCGCCACTGCAAGCACCACGGGCGAAATGTCGCCCATCGAAACGCTCGCCGCGCGCGCGGGCTTCGAAGTCGAATGGCAGAACGCGCACAAGGCGATGCAGCGCGTGCCGGAAACGACGCTGCGCATTCTGCTCGAAAAGCTCGGCCTGCCGTGTGGCAACGCCTCGCAGATCAAGCAGAGCATGGCCGCCGTCGATGCCGAAATGAGCGGCCGCAAGTTGCCGCCGCTCATCACGGCGGAAGTGGATCGCGGCATTGCGCTGCCGGTGTCGGCGGCGAAGTCGGGCGTGCGCTATCGCATCGAACTGGAAAGCGGCGAGGTTATCGACGGGCGTTTTACCGCGCCTAAAGGCGAGACCGCATTGCTCTCGCCGATATCGGAGCCGGGCTATCACACGCTCGTCATCAACGACCATCGCACGACGCTGGCGGTAGCGCCCGCGCGCTGCTACACCATCGACGATGCGTGGCGCGCGCTCGACGACGCAACCGACCAAGCCGCCGCTGAAACCGCGCCGCCGCTTTGGGGCGTCGCCGCGCAAGTCTATGGTTTGCGCCGTCTGGGCGATGGCGGCGTCGGCGACTTCACGGCGCTGGCCACGCTCGCGACGCAGAGCGCGAAGCGCGGCGCTCATGCGCTCGCCATTAGTCCGATGCACGCCATGTTCAGCGCCGAGCCGAACAAGTTCAGTCCTTATTCGCCTTCGTCGCGGCTCTTTCTGAACATCGCGCACGTCGATCCCGCCGCCGTGTTCGGCGCGGCCGCCGCGCGCGCCGCGATCGAACAAGCCGGTGTGGCGGATGAATTCGCCGAACTCGAAGCGCTGCCGCTCATCGACTGGCCGCGCGCCATGAAAGCACGCCTGGCCATTCAGCGCGCGCTCTTCGAGACGTTCTCGGCCGACAGCGCATCGCCTTTGGCGCAAGACTTCGCTTCGTTCGTCGAGGAAGGCGGGCGCGCGCTCGAAGATCATGCACGCTTCGAAGCGCTGCAGGCAGCGCAGCTTGCGGAAAACGGCGAAGGCCACTGGCGCAACTGGCCAGACGAACTGCGCGATCCGCGCAGCGATGCGGTCGCCGCATTCGCCGAAGCCAATCGCCACGAAGTCCAGTTCTTTCTCTTCACGCAATGGCTTGCATCGAAAGGCCTGCTGCACGCGCAACACGCGGCGCGCGACGCGGGAATGGCCGTGGGACTCGTCGCGGACCTTGCCGTCGGATGCGACAGCGCGGGCAGTCATGCATGGTCGTATCGCGACGAAATGCTGACAGGCGTGTCGGTCGGCGCGCCGCCCGATCTCTTCAATCAGGCCGGGCAGTCGTGGGGACTCACCACCTTCTCGCCCCGCGCCATGCGCACGCAAGGCTTCTCGGCGTTCATCGACATGTTGCGTTGCGCGTTCGCGCGCGCGGGCGGCATTCGTATCGATCACATTCTCGGGCTGAGGCGGCTGTGGCTCGTGCCCGAAGGCGAAAGCGCGAAAGACGGCGCCTATCTGCGCTACCCGCTCGAAGACCTCTTGCGGCTGATTGCGCTGGAATCGTGGCGGCATCGCGCGATTGTCGTCGGCGAAGACCTCGGAACCGTGCCGCCGGGCTTCACCGAACGCTTGCAGGAGCACGGCTTGCTTGGCATACGAGTGCTGTGGTTCGAACGCGAAGTGGATGGCCCCGGCTTCAAGCCGCCGCGCGAGTGGGACAGCGGCGTGACCGCCACCACGACCACGCACGATCTGCCGACCGTCACCGGATGGTGGCGCGGCGAGGATATCGTGTGGCGCTCGAAGATCGGCCAGACGGCGGCGCGCGAAGACGGCCGCGATGCGGTGGAAGTAGCGCAGGAAGAGCGCGGCGCCGATCGTGGCTTACTATGGCGCGCTTTCCAGGAAGCGGGTATTGCTCCGTCCGATGTCGATGCGCCTCCGGTCGAGGAAGCGCCCGTGGATGAAGCGCTCGCTTTCGTGGCCGCGACGCCCGCGCCGCTCGTCACGTATCCGCTCGAAGATCTGCTTGGGCTTGCTGAACAGCCGAATCTGCCCGGCTCGATCGACGAGCATCCGAACTGGCGGCGCCGTCTTGCCGCGCCTGTCGAGGAACTGTTTCTCGACGACGCATTTTCCGAACGACTGCTCGCGGTGGATGCCGCGCGCAAGCGTTCGACGCAATCCGACAATGTTGATTCACCCAAACCAGCCGACTCACCATGACCGTTCCGCGTTCCACGCTCAGGCTCCAGCTTCATAAGGACTTCACTTTCGACGACGCCGCGGCGCAAGTGGATTATTTCGCTTCGCTCGGCGTCAGTCATGCGTATGCGTCGCCGATCACGACCGCGACGAGCGGCTCCACGCACGGCTACGACACCGTCGACTACACGAAGGTCAATCCGGAGCTGGGCGGCGAGGAAGCCCTGCGGCGCTTCGTCGAGAAGCTGCGCGCGCACGACATGGGACTGATCGTCGATGTCGTGCCGAATCACATGGGCGTGGGCGGTTCGGAAAACGCATGGTGGCAGGACATCCTCGAATGGGGACGTCACGCGGCGCATGCGCGCTTCTTCGACGTGGACTGGCATTCGCCCGATCCTGCATTGCGCGGCAAGGTGCTCGCGCCGTTTCTTGGCGCTTCCTATGGCGACGAGTTGCAGGGCGGCAAGATCAAGCTCGTGTATCGGCCGGATGAAGGACGCTTCGTGGTGGAGTACTACGCGCATGTGTTCCCGATCTGTCCGGTCGATTACCCGGTCGTGCTGCAAGAAGCGCCGGAACTCGCGCACCGTTTCTCCGGCTTGACGACGCAGCCTGCCGATCAGCCGCGCGCGGCCGAAGCGCGCAATGCGCTCGCGACCATTGCTCAAACGGAAGGCGGCAAGGCCGCGATCGAAGCGATTCTCGCCGCGCATTCGCCGGACACGCCGGTTGGACGCGAGCGGCTGCATCGTCTGCTCGAACGGCAGCATTATCGCCTCGCATGGTGGCGTACGGCCGCCGACGAAGTGAACTGGCGGCGTTTCTTCGACGTGAGCACGCTCGGCGGCGTGCGCGTCGAGCGGCCTGAAGTGTTCGAGGCATCGCACGCGCTCATCTTCAGGCTCTTTACCGAAGGTTTGATCGACGGCGTGCGGATCGATCACGTCGATGGTCTTGCCGAACCGCGCGAGTACTGCCAACGCCTGCGCGCGCGGCTCGAAGAGTTGTCCGCGCAACGGCCCGAGGCTTTACGGCATGGCAACGGCCATACGTATTTCGTCGTCGAAAAGATTCTCGCGCGCGGCGAACCGCTGCGCCGCGACTGGCAAGTGGATGGCACCACGGGCTACGACTTCATGAACGATGTCGGCGCGCTGCTGCACGACCCGGCAGGCGCCGAGCCGCTCGCCGCGTTGTGGGCCGATATCACCGGCCGAAGCGCGAGCTTCGCCGACGAAGCGCTCGCCGCGCGCCGCAAGATTCTCGCGGAAAACTTATCGGCGGAACTGGATCGCGTGACGCGCGCGCTGCATCGCATTGCACGCGACTCGCACAACACGCGCGACTTCACGTTCACGTCGATCCGTCGCGTGGTCGCGGAACTGGTGATTCAGTATCCGGTGTATCGCATCTATCCCGTTAGCAGCGTGCGCAGCGCCGAGGATGAGAAGTACTTCTCGCAAGCGCTGAATGCCGCGCGCGCATCGCTTTCGAGTGCGTATCATGTCGTGCTCGATCAGGTGGCGCAGTGGCTCGGCGGCAAGCTGCCCGACGAAGCGCCGGTCAGCACGCCACCGGCCGAGCGCGCGGAACGCCCGCGTGAGCGCGCCGCCGAACGTGGACGCGACCGGAACCAGAGTCAGGCGACGGCTGGGCAAAACGCGCAGTCGTCGAGCGGATCGCAGCGGCGCGCGGCGCAGACGCTGTTTTCGCAGCTCACATCGCCGGTTGCGGCAAAGGCGGTCGAAGACACGGCGTGTTATCGCTATGGAAGGCTCATCTCGCGTAACGAAGTGGGCGCGGACCCCGGCGAGTTTTCTTTGTCCGTCGAAGATTTCCACGCGGGCAACAAGGAACGCTTCGCCGCGTTCCCGCACGCCATGCTTTGCACCGCGACGCACGATCACAAGCGCGGCGAAGACGTGCGCGCGCGCATCGCGGCATTGAGCGAGATTCCCGAAGAATGGGCGACCACGCTCAAGCAATGGTCGACGCTGAACACGCCGTTGCGTCGTGGTGCCGATGCCGGCGGCGACTGGGCGCCCGGCCCCGGCGCCGAAGCGATGCTGTACCAGACGCTCGTCGGATGCTGGCCGCTCACGCTCTCGCCGGATGACGAAGCGGGCGTCCAGGAGCTGGCCGAACGCGTCGCGCAATGGCAGTTGAAGGCGTTGCGCGAAGCCAAGTTGCGCACGAGCTGGTTCGCGCCGGACGAGGCGTATGAAAATGCCTGCCGCGAGTTCCTTTTCGATATCGTCTCGCCGCAGCGGCGCAATGGCTTTTTGCAGGAATTGTCGGCTTTCGTGGCGCGGCTCGGGCCGCTGGGCGTGATCGACAGTCTGCAGCAGACGTTGTTGCGACTGACATCGCCGGGCGTGCCGGACCTTTATCAGGGCACGGAGCTTTGGGACTTCAGTCTCGTGGACCCTGACAATCGCCGCCCGGTCGATTTCGAATTGCGTCGCAAGTGGCTTGCGGAAGTGGACCAGAAAGGTCCGCCTTCGGAGCAACTCGCCAACTGGCGCGATGGGCGCATCAAGTTGGCGGTGGTACAGCGTGCGCTTGCGTTGCGCAAGCATTGCGAGTCGCTCTTTGCTCAAGGTGAGTATGTGCCGCTCGCCATCGAGGGCGAACATGCTGACCGCGTGATCGCTTACGCGCGCCATGCCGGTAGCGCTTACGCAATCGTGATCGCCACGCGGCTCGCCGCGCCATTGCTGCCTGCTGGCAGCGATGTGCCGCTCGTCAAGGCGGAAAGCTGGGGCGATACGGCGGTCATTCTTCCGGAAGCGTTGCGTTCCCGTGCGCTCTTCGACTGGCTGAGCCCGAATGCGCCGAAGGCGGACGGCGAAAAACTGTTCCTGCGCGATGCGCTGGCTTCGATGCCCGTGGCCTTGCTCGTTGAAGAAGGCGTGCCTTGCGCATGATCAAAGCATGAGTTAGTGAGACATGAGGCGGGCGCGTTTCTCACCACGCGCCCCGTCCTTGCCTGCGCTACTACTCGGCGTGCTCGACCTCTTCCTCGCGCGGATACACCCGCACCAGCACGATACGCGGCCCGTTCATCTTCTTGACGACGATGTCGAAGGCGTCGAACTCGACGCGCTGCCCTTCCTGCGGCAGATCTCCGAGCGCATTGATGACGAGCCCGCCGACGGATTCCGCGCGGCCTTCGTCGATATCGATGCCAAGCGCGCGTTCCAATGAGACCACCGGCAAGCTGCCCTTGCCCATCAAAGTGCCGTCGTCCATGCGCGACCAGTCGGCGTCGCCCTGACGGAATTCGTCGTGAATCTGACCGACGAGTGCGCCCAGCAGATTGTCGAGCGTGATAAAGCCGATGGGCTTCGCGCCCTTGCGCCCCACGATGGCGAAATGCGGCGCGCCCTTGCGAAAGCGCCGGAACAGTTCCAGCGCCGACAGATTGGGCGCGACGTATTGCACGGGACGGACATGGCGCGCGAGCTTTTCGATCTTTTCGGCATCCTTCGAAAAGCTGAAGTTGAAGCCGCGCGCTTCGCCGTCACCCGCGAGGAACAAATCCTTCAAATGGATCATGCCGAGCACGCGTTCGCCGGAAGCATCCGCGAACAAGGGATAACGGCTGAAGCGATGCCGCGAGATCACGGTCAAGTTATCGCGCATGGGCAAGTCGTTGCGCAGGCCGACGAGTTCGTGCGCGGGACGCATCAGGTCCGACACCGTCATGCGGCTGAAGTCGAGCGAATGCGCGATGGTGTTCCACTCGTCCGCGTTATACGAAGACGCCCCGCCAAGACGACGCCCGCGCAGAATGAGCTTGAGTTCGTCGGTGGAATAGTGGGCGTCGTGACCGTGTTCCGCCGACATGCCGAAAAGCCGCAACACGAGATTCGCGCTCGAGTTGAGCACCCAGATGAACGGGTACATGGCCCAGTAAAAGCCATAGAGCGGCGTGGCGAGCCACAGGCCGACTTGCTCGGGACGGCGAATGGCCCACGACTTGGGCGCGAGTTCGCCAACCACGATATGCAGAAACGAGATGACGGAGAACGCAAAGAAGAGCGAGACGGACTCGACGAGCTTTTCCGACTGAACGCCGATGAGCGCAAACAGCGGATGCAGCAGCGAAGCGAACGCGGGTTCGCCTATCCACCCAAGCCCGAGCGACGCGAGCGTGATGCCCAGCTGACACGCGGACAAATAGGCGTCCAGCTGGCTATGCACCTTCGCGAGCAGACGCCCCGGCAGGCCGTTGGTCCGCGCGATGGCCTGCACGCGCGTCGCCCGTAACTTGACGAGCCCGAATTCCGCCCCGACGAAAAAACCATTCAGGGCAACGAGCAACAATGCGCCGACCAGCGCGACAACCTGAGCCAAAGCAACTCTCTTCGAAAGTGGAAAGCGTCAGTATATGGGCGACAGGCAAACGAAAGTCAATTTACGCCCTCAATTACATTCCCGCCACCGGAATACGCATGGTGGCCGAGACGGCTGCACCATTCACGATATCCGTGTGCTCGAACGCGCCGCCATGCGCCTCCGAAATGCGCTTGCAAAGCGCAAGGCCCCACGCAATGCGGCCGGCTTCGCGCGGCTCCAGCGCCTGTCTGCGCGCGAATGCCTCGAGTACATGCGCGGCCGATGCATCGGTCAATGCGGACGCCGCAACCGTGAAGCGCACGTCGGTGCGCCACGTGCTGCCTTCGATGTTGCTCGATACCTGCACCGTCGTGTCGCGCGCGCTTGCTTCGGTGGCGAATGCCGCCATGAGCCAGAGCGCGTTGGTGAGCCGATCGGCGTCGCCTTCCACTTGTTCTTCCACGAGCGGCGAGTCGAGCGTGATGCTCACGCCGCGTCGCTCGCCGATAGCCTCGCGTGCGAGCGCGACGCCACGCTCGAGAAGAGCGCGCGCGGCGGCAGGCGCGACGGCAAGCGCGACGGCTTTGGTTTCGGCACGCGTCGTATCGATCGACTGTTCGATCAGCTTGACCTGCTGTTCGACGCCCGAGCGAATGCCCGTGAGCGCGCGCTGGGCGGCGGGGTCGTTTGCATCGACCTTGCGCTCGAGCACATAGCCCCAGCTATGAATGGCGTTGAGCGGACCGCGCAAGTCGTGCGATACGACCGAGAGCACGTGATCGCGCATGAACAGCGCGGCTTCGGCTCGCAGATGCGCGATGCGCGCTGCGTTGTCGCTAGCACCCGCCGCGTTCGCGCAGGTCGAGACGATCAGCGTCACGGATTCGGCGACGGGCAGCGCAAGTATGTTGAAGACTCGCGTGGAATCGTCCTCCTCGATGCTGACCTGCGCGCGCCGGGCGCCGTTGCCCGCGAGCGCGGCATCGGCTGCAAGCGAAAGCGACGCGATCAACGGAGCGGGCAGCGGGAGATCGGCGAGTGCGCGTCCGCGCAGCGCGGTGGAATCGACATCGAAGAGATGGGAGAAGACGGCGTCGGCACTGAGGCAGCGTTGGGCCGCATCGAGCACCAGCAAGCCATCGTTTCCGGCGACGGCCGTATCGAAGGACTGAGTGTCTCCGGGCTCGACCGTACTGGAAAATGACGTGGTCACGGTTTTGGGTCCTTGCGTGGATCGGTGTTGAGGTTCTGTCGCGAGCGGCGTTCCGGTCACCAGGAGCGCGTCGCGCGAGGCCAAGCCTGCGGGTCTTCCGAGAGGCCATTATAGGTGAGCGCCTGCCGCACGAACGGCTCTGTTTGCTCACGAACTACGGGGCAATTCCAGCAATTGGCGTGCACGGACGTGCGAAGAAAACGAGGGCGTCATGCGTCCCGGATTCAACCATTGCGAAACCGCGCCGATATACAGTCAGTGCAATTCAAATGGCCGATATCCGCGGATAACCAACGCTCTCATCCGCTATACCCGCCATTTGCGAGAAGCAATTGAAACACGCGTGTCTTTTACTCGCTCTAAGCTGATTATCCACGCCTGACAAGGATTCAGCGGGTTTTGCAGAGCGATGCACGAAATCGCGCTTGAAGATACGGAAATCGTTTGCGAAGAAGCGGAAATTTCATGCGTGCGTCGGCGAACATTCCAAGCTTACAACTGCCTATAGCATTTGTCAGGAGACTACGTATGGACGGCTGGTCGACCTTTATTGTCGGCCCTCGAACGCCGGCCGCGGCCACGGTGGCTTCAACTAAAACTTAATCCGGTGACACGAGCCTATGACACGCGTCGAGAGCGACACCCCCAGAACCTTGCTGTCGGTGATCATTCCCGCCTATAACGTCGAGCACTTTATAGCCGCATCGTTGGAATCCGCGCTTTCGCAGCCGCGCTCCGACGAGATCGAACTTATCGTTATCGACGATGGTTCCACCGACCAGACACTCGCCCGCATTCTCGAAGTGCAGAAGCGCGCGCATGGCAAGCAGATTCACGTGATTCACCAGGAAAACCGTGGTGTTTCCGCCGCACGCAATCGCGCGATTGCAGAAGCGAAATCGCCCTATATCGGCTTTCTCGATTCCGACGATGTCTGGTCCGCGGATTTCACCGCCAAGATCATGCCGCTCCTCGACGCGCAAGCCGCGGACATAATCGAGTTCAACGTGGGCATCATCAATTCTGGCGGCAAGGTGATCGACAACGTGAAGCTGATCGACCGCTCGACCATCGGCTCGCGCACGTGCGATCTCGACGCGCTGCTCGACTTCGCACACGTGTATCAGGTGTTCCCGGCCGCGCGTGTCTACAAGCGCGAATTGTGGGACGGCATCGAGTTTCCGGCAGGCCGCGTGTACGAAGACGCCGCCGCCATTCCGCTCGTCTACGCGCGTGCCCGCACGCTGCATCGTCTGGCCGACGAACTGTATTCTTACCGGCGCCGCGCGGGCAGCATTACGACCAAGGCCACGACCTATACGGTCACGAGCCTCACGATCTGCGCGGAAGAAACGCTGCAACGCTGCGATGGCGGTCCATACGACGCCTTCTGGCTCGCCATGTTCCACAAGATTTTCGGCTATGCGTGCCACCAGGCCGCGCGCGTGGATGCCCGCGCCTATGACGATGCGATCCGCGCGATCGAAGCCACGGCGGAGCGATATCGCGTGTTCGCGACGCAGCGCGGCGAAGAATCGAAGGAATTGCGTTTTCACAAGAAGATTGCCGCGGACCGCCGCCTGTTTCTCGCCAAGCGCCTGATCAAACGCGTGCTGGGCATGGAACTTCGCGCGCCCGCCGCCGCGCCGCGCGCAATGCCCGCAGGCAACCGATGACTCCGCGTATAAAGGCGCACTGATGCAGATCTATCCGATCAAGCCCGGCTTCACCGCTGGCGAACCGTTCGAAATCGCCGTGCAACCGGGATCGCGGTTTTCCATCGCCATCTATCGGCAAGGGCATGACGAGAATCTGACGAGCGTGGGCGGCGTGGCCGTTCAGGCAGGCGGCGCCGTTACGGCGGAACTCAAGCACGGCAAGTACGTGTTCCAGTCGCCGGGCCGCATGACGCCCGTGCGCTTCGACGAAGACTGGGGCTGGCCGACCATCACCATCAAGCCGAACACGGCGTCGCTCAAAACGGGCGCGTATGTGGTGATCGCGTATGAAGTCGGCGGCAAGGGCGAGCCCCTGACCGAGCTCGGTCGACGCGCCGCCACGCACAAGCCGATCTTCGCGGGACCGCCCGACAGCGACAGCATGGCGCTCGTCATCGCGCGGCCGCGCAAGCCTTCCGCCGATATCGCGTATATCGTGCCGATCAACACGTATCACGCATACAACTCCATCGGCGGCGGCTGTTACTACGGCGACCCGATTCATCGCACGAAGCCCGCGACACGCGTGAGTCTTCGTCGGCCAGGCGGCGGTCTTGGCGCACAGCTCGGCGAGCCGAACGATCCCTATGATTCGCGCTCGCCGCGTCAGCAATTCACGCATTGGGATGCGAAGTTCATTCGCTGGCTCAAGGCGGAAGGAATTGCTTGCGACTTCTACACCGACCACGATCTGCATCGCGGCACGGATCTCAAGCTCGCGAACTACCGCTGCATGTTGAGCGTGGGGCATCACGAATACTGGACCACGGAAATGCGCGAGCGCGTGGCGGGCTTCATCGCGCAAGGCGGCAACCTCGCGGTCTTCAGCGGCAATACGTGCTTCCGTCCGGTCGATTTCGGCGATGCGCCTATCGAAGGCGATCTCAAGATCATGAACCGGCTTGCCGAGAAATGGCCCGATCACGATGAATCGAATCTCATCGGCCTGAGCTATGGTTACGGCGGCGGAAAATACGGCGAATGGAAACGCTTGCGCGGCGGATGGATCAGACGCGAGCGCGAAGCGATCGGTTTTACGGTGCGTCAGGCAAATCACTGGGTCTTTGCAGGCACCGGCTTGCGAGAAGGTCAGACGTTCGGCGCGGAAGATCGTCTCGTAGGCTATGAAGTGGATGGCGTGCCGCCTGTCGCGAATGGCTTCGTGACGCTTGCGGATACCGTCAAGCTCACGGGTTGGGATGTCGGCGGCGCGGGCGCAATGGGCGTCTTCAAGCCCGATGCGAATGGCTCGCCGGAACGAGGCGAAGTGTTCAATGGCGGCACCACGGACTGGGCGCGCGTTCTCATGAATACGAGCGCGCAGAGCCATGTCGTCGTCGATCAGATCACGCGTAACGTCGTGCGACGGTTCATCGGCTTGCCGCCGCTCGTGATCGAGCGACACGACACGCTTCTGGACCAGACAGTGAACAGCGAGAGCGAGATTGCTAGCGCGATGCTCGCCCAATAGTCAAGCAGTAGCCGGCAGTGTGCGTGTGCAAACCCACTGACGAATAAATTTTTTTATTGTTAAATACGTCCGGCACGACAACATGAACCGCTTCGCGTGGGCTTACCGCTCGAGAGCGGTTCATGTCGTTCATACTTGCGCTCCTTTGCCCTGAGGCCAAGGCGAGGATGTGTCTAACCCCATTGGTCTTGCTGCGCTCGAAGTGGCGCATGCGCCTGACGAAACGATTCGTTACACGCGTTGTCATGCAATGCCCTTTTAAACGGGCGAACATGCGACAAGGCCGCAAACTGCGTTACCGCGATCCGTCAGCGCTCAAGCCGGAACCTATCGTTACATGGCATCTTTTCGAAAGAACTTCACCATTCTGATGACGTTGCAGGTATCCACATACCTTGCGCCGCTTCTCACGCTGCCGTGGCTTGCGCGCGTACTCGGCCCCAGCGAATATGGACGCCTTTCGTTCGCACTCGCTTTCTCCGCTTATTTCATCACGCTTACGAATTACAGTTTCTCGTTGACGGCGACACCAAGAGTCTCGATCAATCGCGATGACCGCGCCATGCGCTCGCAGGTCTTCTGGGAAACCATCCTCACGCAAAGCGTGCTTGCGCTTGCAGGCTTCATCATCCTGCTCGCGGTGACGTTCATCGTGCCGTATCTTGCGGAAAACCGCGACTTGCTGCTATTGGGCTTCGGCATGGCGGTTGGCTCCATGCTCATTCCCACGTGGTATTTCCAGGGCGTGGAAGACCTCGGCATGATCAGCGTATTCGTATTCATCGGACGCGCCTTGAGCATTCCGGCGATGTATCTCTTCGTGCGTCATCGCGGCGATGTCGATATCGCCATGGCCGTCAACACGCTCGTGCCGTTATGCTCGGGCATCGCAATTTGCACGTATTTGTACTTTCGACGCGAACTCGACTTCGTGCCGGTATCCCTGCCGACCATCTTCACGCGCCTCAAGGAAGGATGGAGCGTGTTCATGGCCACGTCGCTCGTCGATATCTATGCATCGAGCAATATCGTCTTGCTCACCTTCATTGCGGGCAACGTGGCGGGCGGCTACTTCGCGGCCGGCGACAAGCTGATTCGCGCGGCGTTGAACATGCTTCAGCCGCTCAAGACGGCCGCTTATCCGCGCGTGAGCTTCCTCATGCATCATGCGCGCGATGACGCCTTCGCCTTTCTGCGCAAGATGTTCGTGCTGCAAGGGTCGATCGTCTCGCTCATCTCCGTATGCATTTTCTTCGGCGCGCCGCTTGCCGTGAAACTGCTTTATGGCCCCCAGTTCGCGCCGACCGTCGACGTGCTGCGCTGGATGGCGTTCGTCCCGTTGATGGCCGGCCTCTCCGATCTCTTCGGCGTTCAGACCATGCTTCCACTCGGCATGAAGGCGCAATTCAGCCGTGTACTCATCGCTTCGGCTGTTCTGAACTTCGGTCTTCTCGCCGTGCTTGCCAGACTCTTCGGCGAGCAAGGCGCGGCAGCCACCGTGCTGATCGTCGAGACGTCGATTGCCACCGCGATGTTCTGCACCCTGCACTTCCAGGGCGTACCCCTGCTCCGGCGCGCCATGCCGGAAAGCGCCGGTTCCTGACCAGGCGTGAATCGTGCACAAGGCACGATTGCATCGGCATGACGAGCTTTAAACGGCTCCGTCATGCGGTGCACGGTTAGCCACTTCTACCTAATGTCCAGACGATTCACGCTCCCACATTTCCGTTCGACGACGCACCGTTACTGCAAAAGTTGCGTTTTTGTATGTGTCGAAACGCACGGACGCCAATTGTTTGAGCCGATATCGTATTAGTAACAACATCAGGTAGGCAGGGTGAGGACCGGAATGAACTCAAACGACCCGACGCTCGAACGTGTGCGAGAACTCGCTGATCGTGCAGACAGGCTGCGTATGCAGTCCGTCGCGATTCCGCTCAAGGAACTCAAAGCCCTTGTGCAACTTTGCGACCAAGCGCTCGAACAGAAATATGCTTGGCTTAAGGCCGAATCGGAAGTCGATTAACCCGCTGCCTTGCTCGCTTGCATTCGTCTTTAACTGCGTGAACAAACTGTCGACGCTGGCCTAAGAATTCTTTAGACCAGTTCGCAGTTTTGATGTTCCTTATGCCAGATTCGCTAACGCGGGCTTTGCAAAGCCGATTAGCAGGGGAATCAGCAAGTCCGTGTGCGTTGCCGCCCGGTTCTGAGAGATCGAGGCGCACCGGTTAGGTTGCATATGTATTAATCGAACAGAAAAACTTAGGTCGATTAGTGATACTGCATTCCAGGCCGTCATAGATGCCTCCTTCGACGGAACCGATAACGGACCCAGCGAGGCGCGTTGGCAAGCGGAGCTCACCACTCCACCTATAAACACAAGACCGCCGTGCCTTCTCAATTGCGAATGCCGCGGGCGCTCGGCTTTTGCTCATTGCAGAGTTCTATATGAAAGAGATCGTACATATAACCGAAGCCTTTGGAGGGGGAGTCCTCTCCATGCTCACTCAGCTCTCGAACCGTGCTGCGGCTGCAGGCGTCGGCGTCACGATCCTCCACTCCATCCGGCCCGAAACGCCGAACAACTTCGCGAGCCTCTTTCATCCGGCCGTGAAGCTCGTCTACGTGAGCATGTTTCGCGAAGTCAGTGTGAAGAAAGACTGGACGAGCATGTGGGAGCTGGTGCGCAAGCTCAAGGAATGCAATCCGTCGGTCGTGCATTTGCATTCGTCCAAGGCGGGTGTGCTGGGACGGGCCGCCGCGCGCATTGCCGCGCCGCGTGCCCGCGTGTTCTATTCGCCGCATGGCCTTGCGTTTCTGCGCCGCGATGTATCGGCGGCAAAGCAGTTTGCTTATCTCAGCTTCGAGCGCATTGCAGCACGCATGGGCGGCACCATCGTCGCGTGCTCCAAGAGCGAACAGCACGAGATAGAAACGCAGATGCGCACGCGCAACACGGAGATGATCGAGAACGGCGTCAACGTGCTGGAGATTCCTTCGCGTCTTGAGAAAGACGGCCGTGAAGTCGTGGTCGGCATGAGCGGACGCGCGTCGTTCCAGAAGAATCACGAAGCCTTCGTGCAGCTCGCCACCGATCTGCGCAACTCCACGACGCAATTCTTGTGGATCGGCGGAAACCTCGATGAATTGCCCGGTCAGACTGCGAGCGATTCAGTCGTATGCAGCGGCTGGGTCACGCGTGAACGCGCGCTCGCCCTGACCTCCGGCCTCGACATCTATGTGCAGACCTCGCGCTGGGAAGGCATGCCGATCGCGTTGATCGAAGCGCAGGTCGCGGGCATTCCCGCTGTCGTGACAGACGTGGTCGGCAATCGCGATGTCGTCTTGCACGGGCAGACTGGCTTCGTCGCCACGACGCACGAAGACATGCAGAAGTACATCGCCATGTTGCGCGACGACCCTATCCTGCGTGCGCGCATGGGCGAAACCGCGAAAAGAACGGCTAGCCGGCGCTTCTCGATGGAAGCCATCTTCCGCAAGTGGCTCTCGGTATACGAATTCGGTTCGGACAGGTACTTGAAAGAGCCCGTCGAATCGAACGAATTCGAATCGTACGAACCCACTTCCGAATCACAGTACTGACCCGCCCGAGACATGGACACATCTATTGCCCCGAACAAGCTCGTCTACAACGGCAGGTTCACGAGTCAGAAGACCACCGGCGTACAACGCGTTGCGCGCGAGCTCGTAGCCGCGCTCGTCAAGCTGCCGCAAGGCTCGCATGTGACGCTTGCCGTGCCGCCGCAAGACGGGCTCGAACCCGTGGCCGGCGTCGAAACCGTGAAGCTCGGCTTCGGTAAAGGCGTGCTGTGGGAACAATTCGTCCTGCCACTCTTTGCGGGCCGCTCGCGCATTGTCAATCTGAGTAACTCGGGTTCGATCTTTCGCGCGAACCAGGTCATCTACATGCACGATGCCGCGGTGTTCGACACGCCCGCGCACTTCTCGTGGAAGTTCCGCATGTGGTATCGCGTGATGTTCTGGATTCTCGCGCGCACGTCGAGTTGCGTGATGACGAATTCGGAGTTCTCGCGCGACCGCCTCGCGCATCATGTCGGTGTGGATGCCAAACGTATCGGCGTCGTGCCGCTCGCAGCGGACCATCTCGATCACGTCGTGCCGGACCGGTCCGTCATCAAGGATCTCGATCTCACGCCGAACCGGTACGTGCTTGCAGTGAGCAGCATGAACCCGACAAAGAACTTTCAACGTCTTGTCGACGCCTTCATTCGACTGAACGATCCGTCTATCGACCTCGTTATTGTCGGCATGAAGAACGCCACTATTTTTGGCCGCGCGCATGATCTCTCGAGTGCGCCTAACATCAAGCAAGCGGGCTACGTGAGCGATGAAAAGCTCAAAGCTTTATATCAGGATGCAGCTTGCTTTCTTTATCCTTCGATTTACGAAGGATTCGGCATTCCGCCGCTGGAAGCCATGCGCAATGGCTGTCCGACGCTTGTCGGACGCGCAGCGGCGCTGCCGGAGACGTGCGGCGACGCATCAATCTATTGTGATCCGTACTCCGTCGAGGATATTTCGGCTAAGCTGCGCGAATTGCTCGACTCGCCGGCACTAAGCGAGGATCTCAAGCAGCGCGGCATTGCACACGCGGAGAAGTATCGCTGGACGGAAAGCGCGCGCATGCTCATGCAGTTCATCGACAAGCCATCGCGTTGAACGCGTTTTTGGGGGAAGGCCGGTGAAGTTAGGTATTTACTGCGATTCGGGCATCAATGGCGGGCACGAGGAAATGCTCAAGCGCCTGATGCTTGCGCTCGTCGCAAGCACAGGTATCGAGACGCTTAACATTCTCGTGCCGACCGCTAATGAACCGCTTTTTCGTTATGTAAGCGAACTATCGCTCAAGCATAAGAAAGTGAAGGTCATCGGTCTTACCTATACGGCCGAATCGCTGCGCGGAAACATGATCGAACTCGTCCGCATGGTGCGCTCCACGGCCGCCATCCTGCGTAGTCTCGAACTCGAAAAATTGCTGATCGCGCAAGGCACCATCGCTTCCGGTCTCGCAGGTCTTTTCGCCGCGCGCCAGGCGCGTGTCACCGCCGTGAGCTATCTTCCTCTCGTGGACGAAGCGCCGGAAAACGCGGGCGCCGCCGAGAAGATCAAGTGGCTCATCAAGCGCGTGTTGTATCGCATGCCAGATGAATTCGTCACGCTCAACGAGCACTTGCGTGGCAAATTGCGCGCACTTGCGCCGCGTGCGCGGACCACGATCCTCGAAAACTATGTCGATGACCGCTTCAGCCGTTCAACGCTCACGCGTTCGCAAGCACGCGCATCGCTGGGTCTGCCGGATGACGGCACCACGATCATCGCGCATATCGGCAGACTGAATTTCCAGCAGAAGCGTCAGGACTTCCTGATGCAGGCTATCGAAAGTCACAAGGAAGCGTTCGCGCGAACGCTGGTGCTGATCGTCGGCGAAGGACCGGATGCGGAGCGTCTCGAAGCAATCGTCGAGAAGAGTCCCGCGCTTGCCGCATGCGTGCGTATTGTCGGGCCACAGAAGGACGTGCTGCCGTATATCGTCGCAAGCGACACGCTCGTGTTGCCTTCAGCGTATGAAGGCGTGCCGCTCGTGATGATCGAAGCGGTGCTCGCGGAACGTCCAGTTGTCGTGTCACGGGTGTCGGGTCTCGAGTCTTATCTGCCCGATGCGCTGCTGTTTCCCGTCGACGACTCCGCGTCTTTCGTAAAGCGCGTCTTCTCGGCGAGCACCTACTCGATGGCCGCGCTCACGCGCGACTTCCGCCGCCGCTTCTCGCGTGAAGTTTTCGACGCGCAAGCGCAAAGCATCCTGACGAGCGCATCGAGCTCGCGCGGCGCGGCCAATCCCGCCACGCGCGAGCATTCGGACATGCTGGCCAAATAGTTTCGCCTTCCCGAGGTCCAGATATTGAAGCGAACGATTCTGATCGTAGTCGCCTTCTTCGGCGCAATGCTTTGCGGCTCCGTTCTGCTCTTCGCGCGCAGCGGCAGTCCCGATGCGTATCACGCAAGCCGCACCGGCGGCGCCAAGGCCGATGCCAATGCCGACACCCCATCATTCGCCGCACCCAAGATGAAATGCGGCAATGAGTCGGCCGGCGTGTTCTACGGCATTGCTGGCCATATCGAACATCGCGGTGCGTATCGCACGAGCGACTATGGTTTGCAGATTTCGCAGCTTCGCGAACTCGGCGTCACTATGTACGCCCAGGACGTCTCGAACGAAGAAAGCGCGCACATGGTCGCGGACTTCGCGCGTCAGGCGTCCAGGCAGTGCATCGGCGTGCTTGCTCTCGTGACACCGTTCGAAGTGCAGAAGCGCGCCAACGAAGCGGAAGCCTTCGCGCGCGGCCACGAACTCGGCAAGCTCTCCGGACGCATTCTGAAGGGCGTGGTGACCTACTATCAGGTGGGCAACGAGTACGACAACTGGACCATACGCGGCGATGACCGCAGCGGCGAACATCCGTCGGATTACGACAACGCGATGTACATGAAGGCGCGCGGCTCGATCCTCGGTCTCATCAAGGGCATTCGCGAATCCAACCCTGACGCCAAGATTCTGCTCACGTCATTCAGCTGGCTGCATTTCGCCTTCCCGGACATGCTCTTTTCCGGCACGCAGCCGGACGGAACCAAAGGGCATCCCGTGCCGCAGTGGGACATCACCGTGTGGCATTGGTATTCCGATATGGGTTCGATCACGTCAGCGGGATCGCAAAAGACCAACGTGCTGGAGCGTTTGCGCGACAGTTACGGCAAGCCGATCTGGATCACGGAATACGGTGTACGTCCGGATCATCCGGACCCTTCGGGATATCTCGTGGGAAAGAACGCGCTGGGTGGTTTCGTCTCGATAGCGAAGACCTATGGCATTCAGAACGTGACGCTCTACGAGCTTTACGACGACCAGCGCTTTGGTGGCGACGGCAACTACGGCGTGATTCACGACGACGGTAAAACAAAAAAACCACGCTTCGACGTGGTCCGCGAATTCATCAAAGCCAACCCTATGCCGTGAGTGCGTGCCCGGGCTCAGGCAAACCGCGCATTATCGCCCAAATCCGCCATCGCGCAAGCGGCATGCCTGACCTTTCGAGCATTACAACGTTCGGTACTTAACAGACGCAGATAACTCAGGGCCGGAAGATGCCCCTTAGGATAATTTTTTTCTATTTATCTGCAAGTATCGTAGGGGTTTGCAAGATGCGCCGGGGCTGTCAAGGCCCGCGCTGACCGACGCCGCAGGCCCCAAGCATTCATGTTGCTGCGACTCACCGGCCATACCGCCGGATTAAATAAAGCAAAGAGACGTACCGCGGCTTTAGCCGCCGGGGCATTCGTTTTTTCCAACGCCCTGACAACTACGTTCTAACTATCGAATTGAGGATGGCGCCTTTGAACACGCTCTATGTCAACTCCGGATCTTCGCGCTCAGGCAAGGACGACGGTGAATTCACCGCGAGCGATATGCTCAAACTGCTTCGCGACCATATCGGCATGCTGATGCTGTTCATCGCGGGCGCGGCCTTGCTCGCCACGGCTTATGCGTTTCTCGCCAAGCCGATCTACTCCGCCGACGTCATCATCCGCGTCGATCCGCCAGATCCGAACGCGCTCGGCATCACGCCGCAGAATCAGCAGCAGATGCAGCAGCAGGCGCAGACCGTCAATCAGATCGCGCCCGCCGAGATCTCGGTGATGCAAAGCCGTTCCGTGCTGGAACCGGTCGTCAAGCAATTTCACT
The DNA here is from genome assembly GCF_031451465.1 of Caballeronia sp. LZ003. NCBI lineage: Bacteria > Pseudomonadati > Pseudomonadota > Betaproteobacteria > Burkholderiales > Burkholderiaceae > Caballeronia > Caballeronia sp. LZ003. The sequence goes on from NZ_JARUXJ010000004.1 coordinate 1,310,454, forward strand.
TCGACATCAAGGCGAAGCCGCGTACGCTGCCGGTCCTCGGGCAGATCGCCGACCTGTTCGCCAAGCGCGGTCAACTTTCGCCCGCATGGCTCGGCCTCGATTCGTATGGCTGGGGCGGCGAGGAACTGAATATCGGCCGGCTCGACGTGCCTGCATCGCTCGAAGATTCGAAGCTCGATTTCGTGCTGCTCGACAAGAACCAGTACGAACTGCGCGACGAAGACGGCGACGTGCTCGTGCGTGGCACCGTTGGCCGTCCGGCAGCCGCGAATGGCGTGTCGATGCTCGTGGACAGCGTGGTGGGCCATCCCGGCGTGCACTTCGACGTGATCCGCTACAACACGCTCGACGCCATCGCGCTCATGCTCAAGACGATGAAGGTGACCGAGTCAGCGAAAGACACGGGCATCGTGCAGATTTCGTTCAATGCGGACGACCCCGAACTCACGGCCAATGTCGCGAACGCGCTCGGTCAGGCGTACATGTCGGCGGCAGTCGCGAGCCGTCAGGCCAACGACACCAAGACGCTCGAGTTCATTCGCGGCGAGTTGCCGCGTCTCGAAGCCGACCTGAAGACGGCCGAAGGCAATCTCAGCGCGTTCCGTTCGAAGTCGCAGTCGGTGCAGCCGGTCAACGAGGCGCAAGCGTATTTGCAAGGCAGCATCACGTCGATGCAACAGCTCGCCATGCTGCAACTCCAGCGCACGCAGGCCTTGCAGCGCTTCCAGCCCGACAGCCCGCAAGTGAAGAACCTGGATCAGCAGATCGCCCAATTCGAAGCGACCAACAAGCAGATCCAGTCGCGCTTCGACAGCATGCCGGCGTCGGAGCGTCAAAGCGCCGAACTCACGCGCGATGCACGCGTGGCCGAAACCATTTACCTCGGCATGATGAACAAGGCCGAGGAACTGTCGGTGCGTCGTGCGAGCACGAGCGGCGGCGCGCATATTCTCGACAACGCGCTGCGTCCGCATCGCCCGGTGAAGCCGAACAAGATGCTCGTGATTCTCGCGGGTACGGGTCTTGGCTTCTTCGTCGGCACGTTCTTCATCTTCCTGCGCCGTCACGCCATGATCGGCGTGACCGACCCGATGTTCGTCGAACGCCGTCTGTCGGTGCCGGTGCTGGGCGAGGTACTGTTCAGCCGCCAGCAACTCGTGCTCGATCACGAGATCGCGGTGTCGCCGGTCGGACGCGCGCTCGGCTTCTCGGGCACGCAGCAAAACGGCGCCGCGCCCAAGGCCCTGCCGCACTATGACCAGGCGCAACACGATGCCATGACCATGCCGCATGTGGACGAACGCGACGAAGACGCTCGCGTGCTTGCCTCGCGCTTCCCGCACGATCCGGCTGTCGAAGCGCTGCGCGCCGTGCGTACCGAGTTGTATCGCGATCTCGTCAATGCGCCGAACAACATCGTCATGTTGACCGGCCCGATTCCGTCGGCAGGCAAGAGCTTCGTCGCGGCCAACCTCGCCGTGCTGCTCGCGGAAATCGGCCTGAAAGTGTTGCTGATCGACGCCGACATGCGCCGTGGCCATATCGCGTCGTTCTTCAAGCAGTCGAACCCTGGCGGCCTCGCGGAAGTGCTGAAGGGCGATATCGGCATCACGGATGCGCTGCGTTACGTCGGCGTACCCGGCCTGTCGTTCATGTCGTGCGGCGGCTATCCGCAGAATCCGTCCGAATTGCTGATGATGCCGCGTTTCCGCGACATGCTCGCGCGCATGAGCGACCAGTTCGACCTCGTGCTCGTCGATACCCCGCCGTTCCTCGCCGTCACGGATGCCGCGATCGTCGCAAGCGACGCAGGCTCCACGGTGCTGGTGTTGCGCTCGGGCATTCAGACCGAGGAAGAGATCGAGGAGACCGTGAAGAAGGTGCAGCGCGCGGGCGGGAGACTCGTGGGTTCGGTCTTCAACGCAATTCCGCGCCGGCGCAGCAACCGTCGCAGTTATGGCTATGCCGCGGCATACACCAGTTCGTTCAAGCCGGTGAATTAAGCTTGGCCCACTAAAAGAGCGATTACGCAACGCCGCGTGTCTCACGCGGCGTTGCGCGTTGAAGAGCCCCCGACCGATGAAAGAAAAACTCGCGCTGACAGACCGCTTCTACCAGATATGGGCCTTCGCGATGCCCGTGACGTCGTTCCTCGTGATGCCGAGCATCCAGGGCACGACGATCGGCTATCTGATGTGCTTTCTTTCGGTGCCGCTCGTGCTGCTCTTCGGCGGCAAGGCGCGCAAGAACTGGATGCACTTCCTGATCGCGGCCGTGGTCGTATGGCTTTTGATGTTCTGCACCTCGCAGCTCGCGGACGTCATGGCGCCTTTCGATCCCGACTTCAGCAAGGTCGCGATGGTCGACGACACCGACCTCGTCACGTTCATCCTGCGCAAGAGCATGTTCACGCAGTCGATCTACGTCGCGGCGGTGGTGCTCTACGCATCCTACGTCTACTACTTCTACAAGCCGACATGGGACCAGTGGATTCTCGTGGCCGTGACGCTCTTCGCGCTCTACGGCATGTACGAAGTGGTCTACTTCGTCGCGACTGGACAGCCGGGCGACTTCATCTCGAACCGTGCATTTGGCGATCAGTTCGGCAAGGGTATCGTGCGTTCGGACGGCACCGTGAACGGCAGTTCGTTCCAGCAGATCGACATCAAGGGCTTCCCCATTCAGCGGCTGAAGGCGCTGACCGGCGAGCCTTCCATGTACGCAATGTCCATCTTCCCTTTCTGGGTGTATTTCAACGCGACCTCGCGCGTACGCTGGCCGGTGTGGGTCATCGGCATTTCGCTCATCATGAGTACGTCGTCGACGGTGCTGATCGGCTATGCGGTTTATGCGCTGATTCGCATGCGCAAGCTCGGCATCAACCCGATCAAGGCGTTGATCGCGCTCGCGGTGGTGTGCGTGATCGCCTATCTCGCGCAGGACTATATCGCCGATCTGTTCCAGCAGATGGTGATGGACAAGCTCGAAGGCAAGAACGAATCGGGCTCGGACCGTTCGATGCTGGTCCTGAATTCCGTGCAGATGTGGCTTGGCGCGACGCCGATGAATCAGTTGTTCGGCATCGGCTTCGGCTACATACGCTCGACCGATTTGTTCTCCACGTTGCTCGTGAACACGGGCGTGGTCGGTCTCGTCGGCATCAGCGCGCTCATGCTGTATCCCGCGTTCAAGCTCGACTGGGACGCGCGCGGCATGGCGCTGCGTCAATGCTGCGTGGGCACTTGGCTGATGATGATGGTCTCCGTGCCCGAGTTCGCCTATCTCGCACCGTGGACTTTCGTCGCGATGGCTTACGTGCGAGTGCGCGCGCTCAAGCAGGCCAGGCAGCAGTCGCATGACCGCGACGCCGCCGTCGTCATCGATCAGACGCCTATCGGCACCGACTTCGGTACGAACGCTAAACCGCATTCGGGTCCGCGTGTCGGCTCGCCCGTGGGACCGCGTCCCGCTATCGGCAGCCGCATGAATCCGCGCGGACGTCATCCCTGAAAGCGCCTCGGTGACCCTTCGGGCAGTGCGCGCACTGCCCTCCCGCTTGCCTGCGACGTTCTACAATGGTGGTTTCGACCACCGGACCATGGCATGACGAACGTGCGCATGGCCGGGCAACCAGGGAGCACAACATGGCGCAAGTCACGACCGATTCCGGCCTCAAATACGAAGACATCGCTGTTGGCGAAGGCGCCGAAGCCGTCGCGGGCAAGACGGTGAGCGTGCACTACACGGGCTGGCTGACCGACGGACAGAAGTTCGATTCAAGCAAGGACCGCAACGACCCGTTCGCCTTCGTGCTGGGTGGCGGCATGGTCATCAAGGGCTGGGACGAAGGCGTGCAAGGCATGAAAGTGGGCGGCACGCGCCGTCTCACCATTCCGCCGCAACTCGGCTACGGCGCGCGTGGCGCGGGCGGCGTCATTCCGCCGAACGCCACGCTCGTGTTCGAAGTGGAACTGCTCGACGTCTGAGCGTCGACGCCATGAACGCGCCAGTCCATCGTCCAGGCATTTCGCTGCGCCGCTATGAAGCGGTGCAGGCGACAGACGAGCACGACTTCCATCAGATCGTGCTCGGCTTCGACGGCGCAATGGGCATGGCGGTGGACGGGCGCGAGTCGCATATCGACCGGCATCGCGCGTGGATCATTCCGGCTCACGCGCGGCATGAATACTGGGCCGAGGGCGTGAATCGCCAACTGGTGCTCGATCTTCCGGCGACGTCGGTAGCGGTGCCCGAGCGCTTTTTCGAACGCGCGCGCACCGTCGATCTCGATTCCGCGATGACGCAGCTCGTCGCCGATATCGCGCTGAATGCAGGCATTCACGATGGCCGCTTCGCCTGGCAAGCCGCCGCGCATCTGTGCGGCGCGTTGATGGCCGACGCGGGCGCATCCGTCGCGGCCGAAGCGCGTGGCCTCGACTTCGCGCGCATCGACCGATGGCTGCGGCTGCATTTGTCGGAGCCGCTGCGCATTGCCGATCTCGCCGCACACTGCGGCTTCGGCATGCGGCGCTTTCATCAGCTATTCAGCGAGGCGTTTGGCGAGACGCCGCATCGCTATCTGCATCGCTTGCGGCTCGATACCGCGCTTGCGTTGCTTGCCGATCCGCGCGCCGCGTTGTCGGACATTGCGCTCGATGTCGGTTTCGCCGATCAAAGCGCGTTCACGCATGCGTTCTCGAAGCGCTTCGGCATAGCGCCTGGTCTCTGGCGCAATGGCCTGAGAGCGCCTGACCCGCGTCAGCATTGAAGACGTAAAAAAGCCCGCCGGTCATCGACCAGGCGGGCTTTCTTCATGCCTCAACCAGCTAACGAATCATTCCACCGACAGTTGCAGATGCAATTGCGAGCGCGCGACGTCGCCCTCTTGCACGTCGCTTGCATTGTCGCGATCCGACTGCGATTGCGGCGCAAGACGCGCCGATTCGATCCGGTCGAGATACTCGGTCGTGATGTCGCCGGTGATGTAGTTGCCGTCGAAGCACGAAGCCTCGAACTCCTGCAACTCAGGGTTGATGTCACGGATCGCGCTTTTAAGGTCGGCCACGTCCTGATAAACGAGATAATCCGCGCCGATCATGCGTGCGACTTCTTCGTCGCTGCGGCCGTGCGCCACGAGTTCACCGCGCGTGGGCATGTCGATGCCATACACGTTAGGGAATTTAACCGGCGGCGCGGCGGACGCGAAGATCACCTTGTTTGCGCCGGCGTCACGCGCCATCTGCACGATTTCATGCGAGGTCGTGCCGCGCACGATTGAGTCGTCGACGATCAGCACGTTCTTGCCTTTGAACTCGATGGCCATGGCATTGAGTTTCTGGCGCACCGACTTCTTACGCACCGCCTGGCCCGGCATGATGAAGGTGCGGCCCACGTAGCGATTCTTGAAGAAGCCTTCGCGGTACTCCACGCCGAGCTTCGCGGCCACTTGCATGGCGGCGGGACGCGAGGAATCGGGAATGGGCATGACCACGTCGATAGGCACGTCCGGCAGCACGCGCTTGATCTTCTCGGCAAGATAGTCGCCCATGCGCAGACGCGCGTTGTAGACGGGCACGCCATCGAGGCACGAATCCGGACGCGCAAGATACACGAGTTCGAAGATGCAGGGGTTGAGCGTCGGTTTTTCGGCGCATTGATGACTGTGGAGGTTGCCTTCCGCGTCGATGAAGATGGCTTCGCCCGGCTCGACATCGCGCACGAACTCGAAGCCCACGCCTTCCACCGCTACCGATTCCGACGCCACCATCCATTCCACGCCCGTCGCGGTTTCCAGCTTGCCGAGCACGAGCGGACGAATGCCGAACGGATCGCGGAACGCGACGAGCCCGTAACCCGCGATCAGCGAGACGATCGCGTAAGAACCCTTCACCCGCCGATGCACGCCCGCAACCGCCTTCCAGAGCGCGGCGGCGTCGAGTTGCAAGCCCGAACTTGCAAGCTGCAGTTCATGCGCGAAGACGTTGAGAAGGACTTCCGTGTCCGACGCCGTGTTGATGTGCCGGCGATCGATGCGGAACATCTCGTCCTTCAACTGCGTCCAGTTGGTCAGATTGCCGTTGTGCGCGAGGATGATCCCGAACGGCGCGTTCACGTAGAACGGTTGCGCTTCTTCCTCGCTCGATGCGGAACCCGCCGTCGGATAACGCACTTGCCCAATGCCGACCGTACCCGGCAGGCTGCGCATGTTGCGCGTGCGGAACACGTCGCGCACCATGCCATTGGCTTTGTGCATGTGGAAGTTGTTGCCGTTCGCCGTGGCGATGCCCGCTGCGTCCTGGCCGCGATGCTGCAGAAGCAGCAAGCTGTCATAGATCAGCTGATTGACGGGACTTTGCGAAACTACACCTACGATGCCGCACATGGCATGGTCCTTCAAAGAGTCGAAACGGGGTCGACGGGGTCGATAGGCGGTGCCGGTCCACACCGCCTGTTCGCAGGCGGGCGCCGTATCGCGTCCCTCATGTAGCCAGCCGTTCGTCTATTGTGCGACGTTTCGCGCCGCGTCGCCGGCATCGGGGGCCGGGGCGACACGCACATACGCGGCAAGCGTAGCGGGGAGCAGCGGTTTCAGTTCACGCACGCCTTGCTCGGCCATGGGCGCGAGCAGCGCATTGCGCCAAAAATCTTTCTGCGGCAGTTCGGTCAAGCCCGCCAGGGCGACCAGGATGACTACCAATATAGCCCCTCTGGCGAGGCCGAACAGCAAACCCAGCGAGCGGTCGACACCGCGCAGGCCGGTGACTTCGGTGATGCGCGTCAGGAGCGCGGACAGCACGCTCGACAGAAGCAGCACGGCCGCCACCACCAGCAGGAACGCCACGAGCCATTGCGTCAGTGCACCGCCCGGCCACGTGGACGGTATGTACGGCACGACGACGCTGACGAAGCGCCCTGCAATCAAGATAGCCGCCACCCAGCCGACGAGACCGAACGCTTCGGCCAAAAAGCCGCGCCACATGCCGCGCAAGGCTGACAGACCGATCACGGCGAGCACGGCATAGTCGAAACTGGTGAACATCGAGCTTCTGGTTCGCCTCAGTTCGCTGGCCGCTTGCCACCGGCAAGTCCGGCTTGCCGCACCTTCTGAAGCGCCGCCGATGCCGCCGTGCGATCCGCAAACGGTCCTGCGCGCAATAGAGCGCGCGTGGAGCCGTCCGTTTGCTTGCGATGTTCGAGATATGCGGGCACACCGGCCGCTTTCAACTTGTTGACCCAGTTTTGCGCGGCGGTTTCGTCGTCAAAGGTGCCGATTTGCAGCACGAAGCGGCTGCCGGCCGGCGACGAAGGCGAGCTCGGTGCATTGGCGGCGGTATTGGCTTCTTCGGCGGGCGCGACCGGCTGCGGCTTGGCCGCCTGGGTTTTTGCGGGTTGGCTCGCGGGTGCCGGGGACTTTGCTTCCGGCTTGGCCTGCGCCTGTTGCTGAACTGGCGCCGGCGCTTGCGCGTCGGGCTGCGCTACGCCCGCCGCCACGCCGTTCGATGTCGCCGCGGGGCCGTCATGCGCGACGCCGGCTTGCGTGTCGGCATCGGTGGCTTCGCGCGATTGCTTCACGGCCGGCGCGGGGCGGCTTGGAATATCGATGGAGATATCGTCGGTGACGGGCTTCGGGCGCGAGTCCAGCACCATGGGCAGAACGATGACCGCGGCCAGCACGAGCGCGATTGCGCCGACCAGCCTGCGCCGGGCACGCTGCTTTTCGGGCAGCGTGGGGTCGAGCATCATCGCGTCGGCGTCGGTGCGCTCGGGGCGGCGCGTGCGGCGTTCCGTGCGGACGGTATGACGCGTGCCGCGCGGTGAGTCGGAATATGTGTCGCGACCGGAGTCGTCTTTCTTGCCGAACGAGAAAAGTCCCATGTATGGCTTGGTGCGAGAAGCTTGGTGCGGGGGTTTGCCTTGCGGCTGACCGCCGACCGTCTCAGTGATGCTGCGATTTCCGGTATGCCATGACGCCGGCAACCGTGTAGAAACTGCCGAAAACCAAAATTCTATCATTTTCGGACGCACGACTTAACGCATCTCGAAATGCTTCGGCCGGTGTGTCGAATTGTGAAACGCTGCTGTCGGGGCCTTCGTTGACACCGGCATCGCGCAAAACCTTGGCCAGGCGGTCGGTCGACGCGGCGCGCGGAGTAGGCAACGCGCTCACGTTCCAGTGATCGACCTCGCCCTTGAGCTGATTGACGATGCCTTCGATGTCTTTGTCGCCCATTGCGCCGAACACCGCGTAGGTGTACGGAAAGTAGCCCATGTTGCCGAGATTCTGACCGAGCACGGCGGCGGCGTGCGGATTGTGCGCGACATCCAAAATGATCTGCGGTTTGCCCGGCAGCACCTGGAACCGCCCCGGCAACTCGACGTTCGCCAGGCCCAGCCGGATATCCTGCGCAGACACGGCCAGACGGTCGCGCAGCGCTTCGAGCGCCGCCAGCGCGGCCGACGTATTGATGAGCTGATTCGCGCCCCTCAACGCCGGGTAAGCCAGCGCGGAACGCCGTTGTGCGCGTCCGATGTAGCTCCACTGCTGGCGCTCGTTGCCCGGCTGCGCCTCGTAGCGAAAATCGCGGCCCACAAGCCACAGATCCGCGCCGATCGCCTCGGCATGATCGATCAGGCTTTGCGGCGGCGTCGGGTCGCCGCAAATCGCGGGCTTGCCCGAGCGGAAAATGCCCGCCTTCTCGAAGCCGATTTTCTCGCGCGTATCGCCGAGATAGTCCGTGTGATCGATGTCGATACTCGTGATCACCGCGCAGTCCGTATCGACGATATTGACCGCGTCCAGCCGCCCGCCGAGCCCGACTTCGAGCACCACGGCGTCTAGTGTGCGCGAGGCGAAGAGATGCAGGATCGCGAGCGTCGTGAATTCGAAATAAGTCAGCGAGACCGGCTCGGCGAGACTCGCGCGCGCTTTTTCCACGGCCTCGAAATGCTGCAGCAACTCGGCGTCACTTGCCTCGACGCCATCGACGCGCGCCCGCTCGTTGAACGAAAGCAGATGCGGCGACGTGTGACAGCCCACGCGATAACCCGCGCGCAGCAAAATGGTTTCGATGATCGCGCACGTCGAGCCCTTGCCATTCGTGCCGCCGACGGTGATGACCGGGCAGGCGAAGGAAAGCCCGAGCGCTTCCTTCACGCGACCGATGCGCGCGAGACCCATGTCGATACCGACCGGATGCGCCGCTTCGAGATGAGCGAGCCAGGCGTCGAGAGTGGGGAAAGTGTTCATTTTCGAGATCGGGAAACAAAAGCGCCGCGCGGAACCTCGCGGGTTCACGCGCGGCGCGGCGCTGCATTCGAAGCCGTCAGGCGACGGCGTCGGCGGGCTGTCGGGTCATCAATGCCATCAACTGGGCAATTTCCTCGCGCATCTTGCGGCGATCCACGATCATGTCGACGGCGCCCTTCGTCATCAGGAACTCGGCGCGCTGGAAGCCTTCCGGCAGCTTTTCACGCACCGTCTGCTCGATCACGCGCGGACCCGCGAAGCCGATGAGCGCTTTCGGCTCGGCAATCACCACATCGCCCAGAAACGCGAAGCTCGCGGACACGCCGCCCATGGTCGGGTCGGTCAGCACCGAGATGAACGGCAGCTTTGCCTCGGCCAGCTTGGTGAGGAGCGCAGTGGTTTTGGCCATTTGCATGAGCGAAAGCAGGCTTTCCTGCATGCGCGCGCCGCCCGAAGCTGTAAAGCAGATGAACGGTACGTTCTGTTCGAGCGCATTGCGCGCGCCGCGCACGAAACGTTCGCCGACCACCGAACCCATCGAGCCGCCCATGAACGAGAACTCGAAGCACGCCACGACGCACGGTATGGTGTGGATTGCGCCGCCCATGACGACCATGGCGTCGGTTTCGTCGGTGTCTTCCATCGCCTCTTTCAGGCGGTCCGGATACTTGCGGCTGTCCTTGAACTTGAGGGCGTCGACCGGCAAGACTTCCTGGCCGATTTCATAGCGGCCTTCCGGATCGAGCAGACGATCGAGCCGCTCGCGCGCGCCGATTCGCATGTGGTGGCTGCACTTCGGGCACACATGCAGATTCGCCTCCACGTCGTTGCGGTACAGCACCGCCTCGCACGCCGGACACTTCACCCACAGGCCTTCGGGAATGCCCTTGCGGCTTTTGGGATCGGTCTGTTTGATCTTGGGCGGCAACAATTTGTCGAGCCAGCTCATCGAATTTCCTTCAGTGTTCAGACGGTCGCGGCGCCGCACCGAGGGAATCCGGCGCGGCCGCGACTGCGTTTTTACTTGGCGGCGTCGAGCGCCGCTCTGATTTCCGCGATGAATGTCGTAAGCGACGCCGCGGCAGTATCCGGCGGCGCCTCTTCGAGCAACTGCACGAGCCGGCTGCCGATGACCACGGCATCCGCGATCTCAGCCACCGCGCGGGCAGTTTGCGCGTCGCGGATGCCGAAACCCACGCCCACCGGCAGCGGCACATGCGACTTGATGGCCGGGATTTTACTCGCGATGCTGGAAACGTCCAGATTTGCCGCGCCGGTCACGCCTTTCAGCGAGACGTAATAGACATAGCCGCTCGCAATCTTCCCGACCGCCGCGATACGTTCGTCGGTCGAAGTCGGCGCCAGCAGGAAGATGGGATCGATGCCGGCCGCGCGCATCTTCGTGCCGAATTCCTCGGCTTCCTCGGGCGGGTAATCGACCACCAGCACGCCGTCGACGCCCGCTTCGTTCGCTGCCGCCGCGAAAGTGTCCGCGCCCATGCGTTCGATCGGATTGGCGTAGCCCATCAGGACGACCGGCGTTTTGTCGTTGGTCTGGCGAAAACGCGCGACATCGGCAAGCACGCGCTTGAGCGTCACGCCGCGCGCCAGTGCGCGTTCCGACGAGCGCTGAATGACGGGACCGTCGGCCATCGGGTCCGAAAACGGCACGCCCAGTTCGATGACGTCCGCGCCGCCCTTCGCCAGCGCGTGCATGAACTCGACGGTCTGTTCAGGGTTCGGGTCGCCCGCCGTAATGAACGGAATCAGCCCCTTCTTGCCTTCGGCGGCGAGTGCCGCAAATGTAGTTTTGATGCGTGACATGAGAAATTCTCGCAGTCGTATTCGTGGGCGTCAGACGTCGTTGTCTCGGCATCTGACGCGTTTCAGCGACGAAAATGGCGCTATCGGGCAGCTTCCGGTACGAGAATGACGCTAGGTGCGCGCAAAACCTGCAATCGATCCTCGCGTCCCTGCGCCGTGCGCTGTTCAGCGATCGCACAGTAGTCCGCGTTTATCTCGTATCCGGTGAAGAGCCGTCCGTGACGCGCGCAGGCAACGCCCGTGGTGCCGCTGCCCATGAATGGATCAAGCACGCGGCCGCCCGGCGGGCAACTGGCAAGCACCATCCGTTCGATGATCTCCAGCGGCTTTTGTGTCGGATGATCGACCCGTTCCGCATGCTGCCGGTGCAAACGCGACACCGACCACACGTCTTTCGGGTTGTAGCCCATCTCCAGCCACTTGCTGCCTTCGAAAATCTTGCGCGAGCGCGCCTTCTTCGTCACTGCGTCGTAAGGAATGCGCACTGGATCGAGATCAAAGTAATAGTCCTTCGATACCGCGAAATAGCCGATGTTGTCATGCACCGACGAGAATTTTCGCGTCGTTCCGCCCATGCTCGGTACACGCCGGTCCCAGACGATCTCATTGACCATCATCAGGCGGCGCTTGAGAAACACGAACAGCTCTGGCGAATACTGCCAGGTGCAGAAGATGTACATCGAACCGCTTCGCTTGAGCTTTGGCAAGGCCAGTTCAAGCCAGCCGTACGTCCATTCAAGGAAGGCTTCTCCGGACCGCATGTCCGAGTCGTTCCCGTAGTCCTTGCCCAAACCATAGGGCGGGTCCGCGACGATCAAGTCGATCGACGCGTCGGGAATGGTCGCGGCATCGGCCAGGAAATCGCGATTGCGGATATCGATGTCGGCGCCCGTGAGCGCGCCGACGGACAACGGTTCGTCGATGACAGTGCGCATCCGGCCGCTCAGAACTGAATGCCCGATCGCTCGGCGACCGTGTGCATGTCCTTGTCGCCCCGGCCCGACAGGTTGACGAGCAGCACCTTGTCGCGCGGCAGCGTCTTCGCAAGCTTCGCGCCATACGCCAGCGCGTGACTCGATTCGAGCGCCGGGATGATGCCTTCGATGCGGCAGCAGTCGTGGAAGGCCTTGAGCGCTTCCTCATCCGTGATGCCGACATACTCGGCCCGTCCCGCGTCCTTCAGCCATGCGTGCTCGGGACCGACGCCTGGATAGTCGAGACCCGCCGAAACCGAATGCGTCTCGATGATCTGGCCGTTGTCGTCCTGCAGAAGATAGGTGCGATTGCCGTGCAAAACGCCGGGACTACCGCCCATGAGCGAGGCTGCGTGACGGCCGGTGTCCATTCCGTCGCCGGCTGCCTCGACGCCAATCAGACGCACGCCCTGGTCATCGATATAGGGATAAAAGATGCCCATCGCGTTCGATCCACCGCCTACGCACGCTATCACCGCGTCCGGCTGACGACCGGCCATTTCGGGCATTTGCACCTTGCATTCGTCGCCGATCACACGCTGGAAGTCGCGCACCATCATTGGATAAGGATGCGGGCCCGCCACCGTGCCAATAATGTAGAACGTGCTCTCGACGTTCGTCACCCAGTCGCGCATGGCTTCGTTGAGCGCGTCTTTCAGCGTCTTCGAGCCCGATTCGACCGGCACGACCGTCGCGCCCAGCAGCTTCATCCGATACACGTTCGCAGCCTGACGCCGCACGTCCTCGACGCCCATGTACACCACGCATTCCATGCCAAAGCGGGCGGCAATGGTGGCGGTTGCAACACCGTGCTGACCTGCGCCCGTCTCGGCGATCACACGCTTCTTGCCCATCTGGCGCGCAAGCAGCGCCTGGCCGATCACATTGTTGACCTTGTGCGCGCCGGTGTGATTTAGGTCCTCGCGCTTCAAATAAAGCTGCGCGCCGCCAAGCATTTCGCTCCAGCGCTTTGCGTGATAAATCGGGGAAGGGCGACCCACATAATGCTTCAGTTCGTAGTGATACTCCGCCTGGAACTCGGGATCTTGCTGAGCGGCTTCATACGCGACGCGCAATTCATCAAGTGCGTGGATGAGCGTTTCAGACACGAAAATGCCGCCATATTGGCCGAAATGGCCTCTTTCGTCTGGTAAATTGTACATTACGTCACTCTTCGGTGGTGAAGTGCCATTACGGCGAATTCACATTTTTATTCAGCTGGCATCCGCTTCGCGCACCGCGCGCACGAATGCCGCCATCCGGGCGGGATCTTTCACGCCCTTGGCGCCCGGCGTTTCGATGCCGCTTGAGACATCGACCGCGAACGGGCGCACGCGCCGGATGGCTTCACTGACGTTTTGCGTGTTCAACCCACCACTCAAAACGGCCCGATGCCCTAGATCTGTTGGGATAAGTGACCAATCGAATATCTTCCCGCCGCCGCCAAAGCCCTCGACGAGTGCGTCGAGAAGAATGCCGCCAGCATCTGCAAATTTAAGAGACGATTCTATCAAATCGCTCGTTGCAGCATCAGGCCCGATTCGCAATGCGCGCCAATAGGGCAAACCCGCAATTGCGGCCAACTCGGCGCATTGTTCGGGTGTCTCGTCGCCGTGAAACTGCAAAATGGACAGAGGAACGTTCGACGTGACTTCTCTCACCCATTCCGGCGTCGCGTTGACGAACAAACCGACTGCCGACACGAGGGGCGGCACATGCCGAGCCAGTTCGACCGCTTGCGCGACGCTCACCGAACGCGGACTCGGTGGATAGAAAACGAAGCCCACGGCGTCCGCGCCGAGCGCCACGGCGTGGCGCACGTCTTCGGCGCGGGAAAGTCCGCACAGCTTGATTCTCGTTCGATGAAGATCCCGTTCGCTCATTTCTCGTTCGCCCAGACGGCGCTCCACGGCATGCTTTCGATATGCGCAGGCGGCACCGCGAATTGCGCCGGATAACCGACTTCCGCCAGATATAGGCCGTCCGGCATGAAGGTCGGCGCGGCGATACGACGGTCGCGCGCGGCGAGTACGTCGGTCATCCACGAAACCGGATGTTTTCCCCGGCCAATGGCAACGAAGCATCCCATTAGATTGCGTACCATATGATGCAAAAACGCATTGGCGCGAAACCGGAAGTGCACGAAGTTGCCCTGCTCGCGTACATCGATCCGATACACATGCTTGACCGGCGTTTTCGACTGGCAATCCGCCGCGCGGAACGACGAAAAGTCGTGCTCGCCGATAAGACACGCCACCGATTCACGCATCGCGCCGACATCCAGTGGCGTGTGCACCCAGCCAGCGCGTTTCGCGAGCATGGGTGAACGGACCGCATTGATGTACAGCACGTAATAGTAAGTGCGTTCGAATGCGCTGAAGCGGGCGTGGAAGTCGTCGGGCATCGGCTTCGCCCATTGCACCGCGATCGTTTCCGGCAAAAACGCATTCGTGCCGCGCACCCAGGAAAACTCGGTACGGTCGAGTTCCGTGTCGAAGTGCACGACTTGGCCCAGGCCGTGAACCCCGGTATCTGTCCGTCCGGCGACGACCGTCTGCAAACGAGTCTGCGCGAACTCCCCGAGCGCGCGCTCGAGTTCGTCCTGCACCGTGTTGCCATGCGGCTGAGATTGCCAGCCGGAAAACGCCGAGCCGTCGTACTGAACGCCTAATGCAATGCGCATTTCAAGAATGCGGCGCGAGCGTCGAAAGCAACGCGGCGGCTTGCGGACGCGTGGCTGAATCGTTCGAGGCGAGCACTTCCTGAAGCAACGTGCGCGCGCCCGACAAATCGCCCAGTTCGATGTATTCGGTCGCTAGTTCGAGCTTGTTTCGCGCGATTGTCGCCAGTTGCGAAGGCGTCAGCGCCGGCAACGGTGCAGTCTGGCTCGCCGGCAGATTCAGGTCGAAGTCGAGGCTCAGCGGGCCGTACTGGGTGGCTCCGAGGCCGGCCACCGCCGCGGCGCCTGCAGTGCCGGCTTCGATCTGAGCGACGACGGAATCCCCTCGCGGCACGGGCGGCAAGTCCTCGTGAGCCGTCTGCGCGTGGGCCACCGGCTGCGGGATGAACGGCAACGGCGCCGCGTCAGCGGACTCACGGGGCGCGGCTTCAAGCGCCTGCGGCGGCGAACTCGCCAAATCATGAGGCGCGTTCAGCGTCAGTTCGAGACGCGGCGGCAAACCGAGTTCGAGCGAGTCGAGCGCCTGAATTGCTTCTTTTGGAAACTTAGGCATCGGGAAACGATGACCGGGCGATGGATCGTCGTCGAGTTCCGGCTCGGGCGGCACGTCGAGCGCTGCGTGCTCGATCTCGCGCTGTTCTGCCGCGCGCTGCTCGGCCGCTTCCTCGGCGGCCGCACGCGCCTGAGCTTCGCGCAGTTCGGCTTCGCGAGCGATGATCTCGCGCGCCGCCGCCTCGCGGGCCTGTTCCGCGTGCTCGGCGGCATCGCGCGCTTCGGCTTCGCGCAATTGCGTCTCGCGGGCGGACAGATCGCGGGCGAGCGCCTCGCGGGCCGCGAGCTCACGTGCGCGCGTCTCCCGTTCCTCGGCTTCCTGATGCGCAGCCTGACGCGCGGCGGCTTCGCGCTCCTGTTCTTCCCATTTGCGCGCTTCGAGCGCGGCGGCCTGGCGTGCAGCGATTTCACGGGCATGCGTTTCGTGCGCGTCGGCGTCGTTCGATGATTCTTCGCGCGCGGATGGCACGAATTCCGCGTGCAAAGCGGCGGGCGTCGCGGGAACGAACGGCTCGGCTTGCGACGCCGGATTCCTGGCCGGCGGCGTCATGCGCGCGACCGCGTCGTCATCGGACGGTGTGGGGAAGACTTGCGCCGCGTCGTAATCCTCGATGCTCGCCGCCACCGCGTTCAGTTCCGACTGATCGTCGCGCTGAACCGCCTTGCCATCTACGCTCGCCACGGCGATAGCAGCCAAACGCTCGCGCTCGCGTTGCTGACGCAGCTTTTCGTTACGCGCGGCGGCGTCTGCTTCCGCTTCTTCCATCGAGGAAAAGGTTCGCGGCGCGCGCGGGTCCGCTGCCGCTCTCGCCGCTTCGAGTTTGGCGCGATTACGCCTTCTGATATACCACTGGCCGAATATGACACTCAGCCCAACCAGCCCACCAAGGAAAATCCTGGGGTCCGAAAGCGGCGACCCGGTCGCGGGCGCCGCAGCGGAAGTGGCGACCTCGGGCTTCGCGGGCGCCATTGTGGTACTTGCCTCGGACGCCGGCGCAACGGCATTCGGCGCGCTCGCAACAAGCGCGGGATTCGAGGCTGCCTCGGGCGGCGCGGGTTCGCTCGCGACGTCTTGAGTCGCCGACGCCGGTGCAACGCCAGTCGCGGATGCGCTCGCCGTCGCGTTTTCCTGCGGGACCGGCGCTGGCGTCGATGCGGGCGCCGAGACTGGCGCGGACGCTCCGCCCGCATCCGATGCCGGCACGTTCAACACCGAACCGAGCTTCAACCGGTTGATGTCGTGCCCGGCGAACGCGTTCGGATTGGCTTCGAACAGGGCGCGCGCCATCTTTTCCTTGACGGCCCGTTCCTTGGAACCGGTGAGTTCGCCGGCGATATCGCTCAGCGACTGACCGGGCTTCACCGCGTACTGCTGCGTAGCGCCTGCTGCAACCTCGCTCGCCTGCGCGAAAGCCGCGCCCGGATGCGCGGCGAGCACCGCGGACGCGACAATGCCAGCCGCAGCGAACGCCGCGCGCGATGGCGTGTTGAAAGACCGGCCAGGTCGATGAATCATTGAAACTCCAGGGAACGGCGAAGGTTGAATCGAAACACTGCCATGACAAACGCGCGCGGGTGGATTTTTCGTCGAACGGTCACGCGGACACGTTCCATGACAAAACCGGCTGCACAAACGAAAAAGCGCCGCGATAAACGCGACGCTTCTCGTCAAGCCGCGCTCATAAGCGCGTAGTTTACTTTACTTGTCCAACAGAATGCGCAGCATGCGGCGCAGCGGCTCGGCAGCACCCCACAAGAGCTGGTCGCCGACCGTGAACGCGGACAGATATTCACCGCCCATGGCGAGCTTGCGCAGACGGCCAACCGGCACCGTAAGCGTGCCCGTAACGACTGCAGGCGACAGATCGCGGATGGATGCTTCGCGCTCGTTCGGCACGACCTTCACCCAGTCGTTCGCCGATGCCAGGATGCCGTGCACTTCGTCGAGCGGCACGTCCTTCGCGAGCTTGATGGTCAGCGCTTGCGAATGGCAGCGCATGGCGCCGATCCGCACGCAAAGCCCATCCACGGGAACCGAGCCCGGCTGACCCATTGCGGGCTTGCCGAGAATCTTGTTGGTTTCCGCGCCGCCCTTCCACTCTTCCTTCGACATGCCGTCGCCGAGATCCTTGTCGATCCACGGGATCAGCGAGCCTGCGAGCGGCACGCCGAAATTATCGACGGGCATGCGTTCGCCCTTCATTGCAGCCAGCACGCGACGGTCGATATCGAGGATGGCGGAAGACGGGTCGGCCAGGTCTTCCTTGGCCGCGCCGTAAAGCACACCCATTTGCTGCAGCAGTTCGCGCATGTTCTGCGCACCCGCGCCGGATGCGGCCTGATACGTCATGGCCGTCGTCCATTCGACGAGGTTTTCGCGGAACAGGCCGCCGAGCGCCATCAGCATGAGGCTGACCGTGCAATTGCCGCCGATGAAATCGCGCCCGCCCTTGACGAGCGAGTCCTTGATGACGTCCAGGTTGACCGGATCGAGAATGATGACCGCGTCGTCCTTCATGCGCAGCGCCGAGGCCGCGTCGATCCAGTAACCTTTCCAGCCCGCCGCGCGCAGCTTCGGATACACCTCGTTGGTGTAGTCGCCGCCCTGACACGTGATGATGGCGTCGCACTTCTTCAGGTCGTCGATGCTCGTCGCGTCTTTGAGCTTAGTCTCGTTCTTGGCGAACGACGGCGCGTTGCCGCCCGCATTGCTGGTGCTGAAAAACACCGGTTCGATCAGGTCGAAGTCGCCTTCCTGCTGCATGCGCTGCATCAGGACGCTGCCGACCATGCCGCGCCAACCAACGAGACCTACGTTCATGACTCACCCTTCCAGTGGTAGCTTCCCCGCATCCTTACCCGGCGTGGCCGCGCGGGGAAGACGCTCGGACACGAGGGACGATCAGCGAATCGTGATCGCTTTGATGGAGGTTTTCGTAATGCGCGTTTTGGCGACGCCAACGATGGCGTGACCGCGCGTGCTGATGGCGAGACCCGTCGCGCTGACTTTTGAGCCGCGTCCGATGGATTCCAAAGAGAATTGAGAGTTCTTCGCCATAACAAAACAGTCTACACGATAACCGGGCTATTTCGTGAATCTCGAACCGAATCGCCGCGAATCGTGCCGTAAAACGGATAAAAATAGGATAAACGTCACGATCGGCTGCATTTGTCGCAACAGCCGATCGCGAGTTTTTTAGAGCGCCTTGAGCACCGCGTCGCCCATTTCCTTCGTGCCGACGACTTGGCCGTCGGGCGTCGCGATATCGCCGGTGCGATAGCCCTGCTCCAGCACCTTCTTCACCGCGCTTTCGATACGGTCGGCTTGCTCCGTCTTGCCGAGCGAGTAGCGCAGCATCATCGCGGCCGAGAGAATGGTCGCAAGCGGATTGGCCACGCCCTTGCCCGCGATATCCGGCGCCGAACCATGCGACGGCTCGTACAAGCCCTTGTTGTTCTTGTCGAGCGACGCCGAAGGCAACATGCCGATGGAACCGGTGAGCATCGCGGCTTCGTCGGAGAGAATGTCGCCGAACATGTTGCCCGTCACGACCACGTCGAAAGCCTTGGGCGCCTTGACCAGCTGCATCGCCGCGTTATCGACATACATGTGCGACAGCTCGACGTCCGGATATTCCTTGGACACATCGATCATGATGTCGCGCCAGAATTGCGATGTTTCGAGCACGTTCGCCTTGTCCACGCTCGTCAACTTCTTCTGACGCTTTTGCGCAGCCTGAAACGCGACATGCGCAATGCGCCGCACTTCCGGTTCCGCGTAACGCATGGTGTCGAAGCCTTCCTGCGCGCCTTCGAACAAGCCGTCCGGCGCAGCACGCACGCCGCGTGGCTGACCAAAGTAGATGTCACCGTTCAGTTCACGCACGATCAGGATATCGAGCCCCGACACAATCTCGGCCTTCAGCGACGAAGCACCCGTCAATTGCGGATAGCAAATGGCCGGACGGAAGTTCGCGAACAGTTGCAGATGCTTGCGCAGACCGAGAATGGCTTGCTCCGGGCGCAACGCGCGTTCGAGCTTGTCATACTTCCAGTCGCCGACGGCGCCGAAAAGGATCGCGTCGGCGTCCTTGGCGAGTTGCAGCGTCGCATCCGGCAGGGGATGGCCCTTCGCCTCGTAACCCGCGCCGCCAACGGGCGCTTCTTCGAGTTCGAACTTCTCACCAAGCGCGTTCAGCACCTTGACCGCCTCGGCGGTGATTTCCGGACCGATCCCGTCGCCGGGGAGGACTGCAATCTTCATGTCTCGATTCCTTATTCACAGGACGCGCTCCGCGCTTGCGGAGCTTCCCGGTTTGGTTCGCGCCGTCGTGTCGGGTTTCTCGGACACGAACAACGTCACTAAAAGCGCGCCTGCATCTGAGCGCAGGCCGAATACAGGCTCTTATCCAACCAGCCGATTGTTCAGCCACGGCTGTTTCGTCAGCCGTTCCGTCTCGTACTGACGAATCTTGTCCGCGTGGCGCAGAGTCAGCGCGATATCGTCGAAGCCGTTCAGCAGACAGTACTTGCGAAAGCCCGGGACTTCGAAAGAATACTCGGTGCCGTCGCCCGTACGCACGACTTGCGCTTCGAGATCGACGGTCAGCGTATAACCCACGAACGCGTTGGTCTCGTTGAACAGCTTGTCCACTTGCTGCTCCGTCAGCGCCACCGGCAGCAGCCCGTTCTTGAAGCAGTTGTTATAGAAAATGTCCGCGAAGCTCGGCGCGATGATCGCGCGAAAGCCGTATTGATCCAGCGCCCACGGCGCGTGCTCCCGCGAGCTGCCGCAGCCGAAGTTCTTGCGCGTGAGCAGAATCGACGCGCCCTGGTAACGCTGCTGATTCAGCACGAAATCCGGGTTCAGCGGGCGCTTGCTGTTGTCCTGACCCGGCTGGCCGACATCGAGATAACGCCATTCGTCGAACGCGTTGGGACCGAAGCCAGTGCGCTTGATCGACTTCAGGAACTGCTTCGGAATGATCGCGTCCGTGTCGACGTTTTCGCGATCCAGCGGCGCCACGAGGCCGCTATGCACAATGAATTTTTCCATGACGCTTGAGCCCTTTGTCTGTTGCAGATCCGGCAATGCTTGGCCGCGTCGCCGGATGAATGCGGCTCGCCTACTTAGCCGCGTTACTGATCGAATTGCCCAGATGCTGCAAATCTTCGCCGAAACCGTGCATCGTGTTGCAGCCCGCGAGTGTCAGTGTGAGCAGACAACCGGCGGCAACCACGAGCGAGAGTAGATTTCGCTTCATCGCACCGAGTCAGGCGAGCTTGCGAACGTCGACGAAGTGACCTTCGATTGCAGCGGCGGCCGCCATTGCCGGGCTCACCAGATGCGTGCGTCCGCCCGCGCCTTGACGGCCTTCGAAATTGCGGTTCGACGTCGATGCGCAGCGCTCGCCCGGATCGAGCCGGTCCGCGTTCATGGCAAGGCACATGGAGCATCCCGGCTCGCGCCATTCGAAGCCCGCGTTCGTGAAAATCTTGTCGAGCCCTTCCCGCTCAGCCTGCGCTTTCACGAGACCGGAGCCCGGCACGACCATCGCCAGACGAATGTTCGATGCCACGCGGCGGCCGAGCGTCTTCACCACATACGCGGCGGCGCGCAGGTCTTCAATACGCGCATTCGTGCACGAGCCGATGAAGATTTTGTCCGGCTTGATGGCCTCGATTGGCGTGTTCGGTTGCAGCGCCATGTAGTGCAGCGCGCGTTCCATGGCGTCGCGCTTGACCGGATCTTTTTCGCGCTCGGGATCGGGCACGCGGCCATCGACCGACGTGACCATTTCCGGCGACGTGCCCCACGTGACTTGCGGCACGATTTCGGCCGCATTGAGTTCGACCACGCGGTCGAACTGCGCGTCTGGGTCCGACTTGAACTGACGCCAGTACTCGACCGCCTGATTCCACTCGACGCCCTGCGGCGAGTACGGACGATCCTTGAGATAGTTGATCGTGGTGTCGTCGACGGCCACCATGCCGGCCCGCGCGCCCGCTTCGATCGCCATGTTGCAGACCGTCATGCGGCCTTCCATGGTGAGCGCGCGGATGGTCGAGCCGCCGAATTCCATGGCGTAACCGGTGCCGCCCGCCGTGCCGATCTTGCCGATGATCGCGAGCACGATGTCCTTCGCGGTGCAGCCGCGCGGCAATTGGCCTTCGACCTTGATGAGCAGGTTCTTGCTCTTCTTCTGCAAGAGCGTTTGCGTGGCGAGCACGTGCTCCACTTCCGAGGTGCCGATGCCGTGCGCGAGCGCGCCGAACGCGCCGTGCGTGGAGGTGTGCGAGTCGCCGCAGACGATGGTCATGCCCGGCAGCGTCGCGCCCTGTTCCGGCCCGATGATGTGCACGATGCCCTGACGCAGATCGTTCATCTTGAACTGAGTGATGCCGAAGCTATCGCAATTGGAGTCGAGCGTATCGACTTGCAGCTTCGACACGGGATCAGCAATGCCGTGGGAACGGTCGGTGGTCGGCACGTTGTGGTCGGACACGGCCAGGTTCGCGCTGATGCGCCACACCGGGCGCTCGGCCAGCTTCAAGCCTTCGAAGGCCTGCGGGCTCGTCACTTCGTGCAGCAGGTGACGGTCGATATAGAGGATCGACGTGCCGTCCTCTTCCGTGTGGATCACGTGTGTGTTCCACAGTTTGTCGTAGAGAGTCTGTGCCATGTGAGCGCTTTGGAGTGTGACTGCGGGGTTTTCAGTTTGACGACTTGTGAGTCGATTATGCCACTCTCAAGGAGCGCGTGGATAGTACTAGGCTACGGAAAAATCCATTAAAAACAGTGGGTTGGGTGGTGGGTTCGGTACCTGGATCAGCGATACCCGGATAGGAAGACGGACGAGGAGCCAAAAGCAAAAAGCCCCGGCAATCACTCGCCGGGGCTTTCGTCCAACCTTACCTATATGCGCTTAACGCTTGTCCAGCGCCTTCGCATCACGCGGCGTTTGGCCAATGAACAACTGACGCGGACGGCCAATCTTTTGTTCCGGATCGGCGATCATCTCGTTCCACTGCGCGATCCAGCCAACCGTACGGGCCATTGCGAAGATACACGTGAACATGGACGTCGGAATGCCCAGCGCGCGCTGAACGATACCCGAGTAAAAGTCTACGTTCGGGTACAGCTTGCGCGACACGAAGTATTCGTCTTCCAGCGCGATCTTTTCCAGTTCCATCGCAAGCTTGAAGAGCGGGTCGTCATGCAGACCGAGCTCGTTCAGCACTTCGTGGCAGGTTTCGCGCATGAGCTTCGCGCGGGGATCGTAATTCTTGTAGACGCGGTGGCCGAAGCCCATCAGCTTCACGCCCGAGTTCTTGTCCTTCACCTGCTTGATGAACTCGGCGATGTTGTCGACCGAGCCGATTTCTTCCAGCATGTTCAGCGCGGCTTCGTTCGCGCCGCCGTGCGCCGGGCCCCACAGACACGCGATACCCGCTGCAATACACGCAAACGGATTGGCGCCCGACGAACCCGCGAGACGCACCGTCGAGGTCGACGCGTTTTGCTCGTGGTCCGCGTGCAGGATGAGGATACGGTCGAGCGCGCGCACCAGCACGTCGTTGACTTTGTACTCTTCGCACGGGTTCGAGAACATCATGTACATGAAGTTCGCGCTATACGACAGATCGTTCTTCGGATAAACGAACGGTTGACCGATGCTGAATTTGTACGCCATGGCCACCAGCGTCGGCAGCTTGGCGATCATGCGGATGGCCGACACTTCGCGATGACGCGGGTCGTTGATATTCAGCGAGTCGTGATAGAACGCCGACAGCGCGCCGACTGCGGCGACGAGGACGGCCATGGGGTGCGCGTCGCGACGAAAACCGCGGAAGAAGAAGTGCATTTGCTCATGCACCATCGTGTGGCGCGTGACCGTATCCACGAATTCCTGGTTCTGCGCGGCGGTCGGCAGTTCGCCCTTCAGCAGCAGATAGCAGGTTTCGAGGAAGTCGGCGTTCACCGCCAGTTCTTCGATCGGATATCCGCGATAGAGCAGTTCGCCCTTGTCGCCGTCGATATACGTAATCGCGGAATTGCACGCTGCCGTCGACATGAAGCCCGGGTCATACGTGAACTTGCCGGTCTGACCGTACAACTTGCGAATGTCGATCACGTCCGGGCCCATGGAGCCCTTGTAGATCGGCATTTCGACGCTCGGCGAGTTGTCGCTGAACGATAGCGTGGCTTTAACATCTGACGGGGTCATAGCACATCCTCAATCGAAGTATGGATACAGGTTCTCGATAATTTGCACGACGGAAGCTGCGCGGCACAAACTGTACTGTGGGCCTCTTGCGGCCTTAATTCGTTTATTTCGGCTTATTGTGCAGAACTCCGTGGATTCCTGCTGAAATCACACGGTACGCAGCATGCCTAGCAGACGAATTACATCGGGCGTCGCAAGCTCGCCTTCGGGCTCGGTGCGCGCCAGCAACAAATCCATCAGTTCGTTGTCGCTCAGCTCCAGCAGACGGGTCAACGCGAACACGTCGGCGTCACTGAGGTCATGCTCATATCGGCTGAAAAAACGCTCGAAGATCAGATCGTTTTCCAGCAGGCCGCGCCGCGCACGCCAGCGAAGACGCGCGCGACGAAGGGGGTCGGACTGATGCGGACCGTCGTCCGCAGTAATGCTTGAATTGTCGACCATCTCTTAGCCCATCTCAGACAGCGCGGCGCACCATCAATTCCTTGATCTTGCCGATCGCCTTGGTCGGGTTGAGCCCCTTCGGGCACACGTCGACGCAATTCATGATCGTGTGGCAACGG
>NZ_JARUXJ010000004.1:1337618-1556624 GCF_031451465.1 Caballeronia sp. LZ003
GGATGGACACCTTCCCCGCGAGCGGCAAGCGATACTTCGCGAGTTGACCAAGCCCGATGTTCCGGAACTCGGGCCTTGGTTTTTTTACGGCTTCAGCCATGCTAGACCCCAACTTGTTATTACACCAATCCGCGATTTTAGCGCCTTTTTATTCCGCGCTGCAGCGAAAACCGGCCTAAAACACTCTTCTAAGGCGTGTAAGAAAAGAGTACCCCTTACGTGCTTGCGCGAAACTTACGCACTGCTTGCCACCCTGCATTTCCCGCCTGCTTTCGGCGCTCAACTCAAGTCGTTCTGATAGTAATACCCGGTCGTGACATACCAGCCGCGCCGCACTTCGACCGGCCGGTCGCCATACGTATAGGAGACGCGTTCGACCGACAGCAGCGGAAAGTCCGGTTTCACATCGAGCAGGCGCGCGACCGCTGGGTCAGCGGCGACGGCGCGGATCTTCTCTGTCGCACGAATCATGCGCGTACCAAACTCCGTCTCGAACATTGCGTAGAGCGGACCCTTGTAATCGGCGAGACGCTCGGCGGTCAGGCCGCGAAAGACCGCGCCGGGCAGCCAGATTTCGTCGAAAACGGTCGTCACGCCATCAAACTGCAACAGGCGCTTGATAAGAACGACAGGGTCGGCCGGTTTCAGATCGAGTTGACGCGCGATCTCGGCGGGCGCGCGCAGACGCTTGCATTCGAGCAGGCGGCTGACGTGGGGATGAGCGTCGCCGTCGTCGGGCAACAAGCGCAGGAAGCGGAACTGGACGCGGTCTTCATTGTGCGTCGCAACAAACGTGCCCTTGCCTTGACGGCGCACGAGCAGATTGTCGGCGGCGAGTTCGTCGATGGCCTTGCGGACAGTGCCCTGGCTGACTTTATAGCGCGCGGCGAGTTCGACCTCGCTCGGGATGATTTCGCCGGGCTTCCATTCACCCGTTTCGAGCCCCTGCGTGATGAGCGATTTGATTTGCTGATATAGCGGACTGAACGTAGGCGACGACGTACTCGCGGCAGCCTCAGCCGCGCTCGCGCTGCCGTTCGGGTTCGTCGTGCTCGCCGGGTTCGAATTCATGCCGCGCATTTCAACACAAAGCCGCGCCGTGCGTCCAGAGCTTTCCCTGAGAATCCTATGTCTTATATAAGACATAAGATAGTGTTGACTTTGTTTGTGACGAACCCTACACTCCTTGTCGAGCAAGGGTTTGCGGGTTGTCGTAACACCGGAAACCGAGCTGACCGGCGCGTTTGTCCTGGCGGTTTTCGCCAGATGCCGTCAGTTCTTCGGCCGCGCGACATACCGCCAGGCACGCCCTTTCGCTTTCGCCTTACGCCGATCGACCACTCGATTCGCGCGCCGCTGCCTGCCTATCGCCTCGCAACGTCAAGCGCCGTCTCGTATGGGCGCGTTGCCGTAGGACCCAAGCGAATTTCGCGTCCTTCAAGAAACCTCCCGCAAGCAACTCGCTCGAATGAGAGATTCATGGCATGACAGTCACGCCGCGCCCGTCGGTGCGCCGCTCGCCTTGGCGCCAATACAGGCGCGAAGCCGCATCGGCAGGACATCGGCCGGGCGTTCCCCCGCTTCGCGGGCGGCATGACAGGCATGTCTTTCATCAACGCTTTGCGTAACGCGCATAAAATGGCGCTTTCCCTAGCGTTCCACGCACCGTCCAGGAGAGTTATCAATGGCTAAGTCCGCAAAGCGCGTTGCCGTCACCGGCGCCGCAGGTCAAATCGGCTACTCGCTGCTGTTCCGTATCGCCAATGGCGATCTGCTCGGCAAAGACCAGCCCGTGATTCTTCAGTTGCTCGATTTGCCGCAAGCGCAAGGCGCAGTCAAGGGCGTCGTGATGGAACTGGAAGACTGCGCGTTCCCGCTGCTCGCAGGCGTGGTCGTCACGGACGACCCCAAAGTCGCGTTCAAGGACGCCGACGTCGCGCTGCTGGTCGGTGCGCGTCCGCGCTCGAAAGGCATGGAGCGTAAGGACCTCTTGTCGGCCAACGCCGAAATCTTCACGGTTCAGGGCAAGGCGCTCAACGAAGTCGCAAGCCGCGACGTCAAGGTTCTCGTGGTCGGCAACCCGGCCAACACGAACGCCTATATCGCGATGAAGTCGGCGCCGGATCTGCCGAAGAAGAACTTCACCGCCATGCTGCGCCTGGACCACAACCGCGCGCTGTCGCAACTGGCGGCCAAGTCGGGCAAGCCGGTCGCATCGATCGAAAAACTGGCTGTGTGGGGCAACCACTCGCCGACCATGTACCCCGACTTCCGCTTCGCCACCGCGGCGGGCGACGATCTGACGAAGCTCATCAACGACGACGAATGGAACCGCAACACGTTCATCCCGACGGTCGGCAAGCGCGGTGCGGCGATCATCGAAGCGCGCGGTCTGTCGTCGGCGGCATCGGCGGCTAACGCTGCAATCGACCACGTGCGCGACTGGGTGCTCGGCACCAATGGCAAGTGGGTCACCATGGGCATTCCGTCGGACGGCTCGTACGGCATTCCGGAAGACATCATCTACGGCGTGCCGGTCACGTGCGAAAACGGCGAGTACAAACGCGTCGAAGGTCTGGAAATCGACGCGTTCTCGCGCGAAAAAATGGACGGCACGCTGAACGAACTGCTAGAAGAGCGCGACGGCGTGGCGCATTTGCTGGGCAAGTAATTTTAAGTATCGCGGGGAAGCCGGGAGGCTTCCCGCTGGCGCGAATGCATCCGATGCATCGCGCCTGATTCGAACGCGTTTGGAGCTTGCCGTGCTTTCACGGAAGAAGCCCGAGCGCGGCCGAATCAGAAGCATTGAGCAAGATCGACATCCTTTTCCCCCAATTGGACCCGACGCCGACGATGCGCGCTCTCACCCCCGCCGAAGTGCTGTTTGACGGCGACCCGCAGCCTGCTGTCCTGCCGCCCTGCGATCACTACGCGGGCAGCGAAAAGCTGATGAAGAAGTCGCTCGCGTTGCAGGCGCAACTCGGGCCGGTCTTCGACATCACGCTCGATTGCGAGGACGGTGCGGAAGTAGGCCGCGAGGCGGAGCATGCGGAACTCGTCGCGTCGTTCGTCGGCGGCGAGGAAGACCGCTTCGGGCGCGTGGGCGTGCGCATTCACGACTTCAATCACCGCGCGTGGCGCGACGACGTGCGCATCATCCTGCGTCACGCGAGGAAAGCGCCTGCCTTCGTCATGCTGCCGAAAATCCGCAGCGTCTTCGACGCCGCCGAGATGGTGGCTTTCGTCGAGGCATCGCGTTGCGAGTTCGGCATCGAGAAACCGGTGCCTTGTCATCTGTTGATCGAAACACATGGCGCGCTTCGCGAAGCCTTCGAGCTCGCGGCGCTGCCTGGCGTCGAATCGCTGAGCTTCGGTCTGATGGACTTCGTTTCGGCGCACAACGGCGCCATTCCAGATACCGCCATGCGCTCGCCCGGCCAGTTTGAACATCCGCTCGTGCGGCGCGCGAAGCTGGAAATCGCGGCGGCGTGTCATGCACACGGCAAGGTGCCGTCCCACAACGTATCGACGGAAGTGCGCGACATGGGCATCGTGGCGAACGACGCCGGGCGCGCGCGCAACGAGTTCGGCTATACGCGCATGTGGAGCATTCATCCGGAGCAGATACGGCCTGTCGTCGAAGCCTTCTCGCCACGTGCCGATGAAATCGCGCTCGCCGCCGAGATACTGCTTGGCGCACAACGCGCACAGTGGGGCCCAACGCGTCACCGCGATACCTTGCACGATCGCGCGAGCTATCGCTATTACTGGTCGGTGCTGCGGCGCGCCGAGGCCACCGGCCAGGCAATGCCAAGCGATT
Organism: Caballeronia sp. LZ003; assembly: GCF_031451465.1. Taxonomy (NCBI): domain Bacteria; kingdom Pseudomonadati; phylum Pseudomonadota; class Betaproteobacteria; order Burkholderiales; family Burkholderiaceae; genus Caballeronia; species Caballeronia sp. LZ003. The sequence goes on from NZ_JARUXJ010000004.1 coordinate 1,341,439, forward strand.
ACGCGTCGCTCTTCGCCACGCCGGCGCAAGGCGGCAAGGCATGACAGAACATTTGCAGCACGCGCGCGAGCGGTTACGCAGCGCGCGTTTCAAGAAGAAGTAACGCACGCCCTGAGCGTTGAAAGGAGACTTGAAGCAATGAGCGATACCGTATCGACCGACGCACCCGCCGCAGCGGGCGCATTCAAGCCAAAAAAATCCGTCGCGCTTTCGGGCGTGACCGCTGGCAACACCGCGTTGTGCACAGTCGGCAAGACCGGCAACGACCTGCACTATCGCGGCTACGACATTCTCGATGTCGCGACCACCAGCGAGTTCGAGGAGATCGCGTATCTGCTCGTGCATGACAAGCTGCCGAACGTCGCCGAGTTGAAGGCGTACAAGACAAAACTCAAGGCTTTGCGCGGCTTGCCCGCAAACCTCAAGGCCGCGCTCGAATGGATTCCGGCGTCCGCGCACCCCATGGACGTCATGCGCACCGGCGTATCCATGCTCGGCACCATCCTGCCCGAAAAGGACGATCACAACGTTCCCGGCGCGAAGGATATCGCCGACAAGCTGATGGCCTCGCTCGGTTCGATGCTGCTCTACTGGTATCACTACTCGCACAACGGCAAGCGCATCGAAGTCGAAACTGACGACGACTCCATCGGCGGACACTTTCTGCATTTGCTGCATGGCGTGGAGCCCTCGAAATCGTGGGTCGAAGCCATGCACGTATCGCTCAATCTTTACGCTGAACATGAGTTCAACGCATCCACGTTCACGACTCGCGTGATCGCGGGCACGGGCTCGGACATGTATTCGGCGATCGTGGGTGGCATTGGCGCATTGCGCGGCCCGAAACATGGCGGCGCCAATGAAGTCGCGTTCGAAATTCAATCGCGCTATCAGACGCCCGACGAAGCCGAGTCCGATATTCGCGCACGCGTCGAGAAGAAGGAAGTGGTGATCGGCTTCGGTCATCCGGTCTATACCATCTCCGATCCGCGTAACAAGGTCATCAAGGAAGTCGCGAAGAAGCTCTCGAAGGAAGCGGGCGACAACAAGCTCTTCAGCATCGCCGAACGGCTCGAATCCGTGATGGCCGACGCAAAGAAAATGTTCCCCAACCTCGACTGGTTCAGCGCGGTTTCGTATCACATGATGGGCGTGCCCACGGCCATGTTCACGCCGCTCTTCGTCATCTCGCGCACGGCGGGATGGAGCGCGCACATCATCGAGCAACGCATCGACAACAAAATCATCCGGCCGAGTGCGAACTACACGGGTCCCGATAATTTGAAGTTCACGCCACTAAATAAGCGAAAATAGCGGACTGCGCGATCGAATTTCGCGAGGACGAAATTCACTCCGCGCGGCAACCGTTACCAACCTCCATGTTTTGAAAGGTTTTTCGATGAATAAACTCCTGATCGCTGCAATCGTCGGCACACTGGCTACCACCAGCGTGTTCGTCAGTGCCGACGCCTTCGCCGCGACGACCACCACGGACTCGAAGGCGGCAAAGGCCAAACGCCCGGCTCCGGCACGTCGACTCATCAAGCGCTCACCCAAGGCCGAAGCGGCCGCGGCAGCGAAGACCGACCCGATTCCCGAAGGCGCCGTCAAGTGGACCTGTAAGGAAGGCGCGTCTTTCTATCTGAAAGGCGACATGAAGCGTGACACCATCGTCACCGTGAATTGGGCCAAGAAGGACTACAAGCTGCCCCGTCAGGACACCACGACCGGCGCCGATCGTTTCCACGATGCGGCAACGGGCATGGATCTCGTCGTGATCCCGTCGAAGGCAATGCTGTTCTCCGACAAGGATTCGTCGCGCCTGGCCGACGAGTGCATGACCGCCGAAATGGCTGCGGGCGCAACCGCTCCCACGCAGTCGGAAGCGTTGTTCAAGAAGGCCGAATAACAAAGTCTGCAATCAAACAGGAATCCTCGATGTCCGCACCGATCTCGAACGTCCGGCCAGAGCCGGATCAGGTACTCGTCGACATAGTCGACTACGTTCTCAACTATCGCGTCGAGAGCACGCTTGCGCTGGAAACCGCGCGCAACTGCCTGATCGACACCCTCGGCTGCGGACTCGAAGCCCTCTCGTACCCTGCCTGCACCAAGCTGATGGGACCGATCGTGCCCGGCACGATCGTCCCCAACGGCGCGAAGGTGCCTGGCACCCAGTTTCAGCTCGACCCGGTCCAGGCCGCCTTCAACATCGGCGCCATGATCCGCTGGCTCGACTTCAACGACACATGGCTCGCCGCCGAATGGGGCCATCCGTCGGACAACCTGGGCGGCATTCTCGCCACCGCCGACTGGCTGTCACGTAACGCAATCGCCACCGGCAAGAAGCCGCTTGCCATGAAAGACGTGCTGATCGCCATGGTCAAGGCGCACGAAATTCAAGGCTGTATCGCGCTGGAAAACTCGTTCAACAAGGTCGGGCTCGATCACGTGCTGCTGGTCAAGCTCGCGTCCACGGCGGTCGTCGGTCAGTTGATCGGCCTCTCGCGCGACGAACTCATCAACGCGGTGTCGCTCGCTTTCGTCGATGGTCATTCGCTGCGTACATATCGCCATGCGCCGAACACGGGTTCGCGCAAGTCGTGGGCCGCGGGCGACGCGACCTCGCGCGCCGTGCGTCTCGCGCTGATCGCGAAGACCGGCGAAATGGGCTATCCGTCGGTCTTGACCACGAAGACCTGGGGCTTCTACGACGTGCTCTTCAAGGGCAACGACTTCAAGTTCCAACGCCCGTACGGCTCGTATGTCATGGAGAACGTGCTCTTCAAGATTTCGTTCCCGGCCGAATTCCATTCGCAAACCGCCGTCGAAGCCGCCATGACGCTGCACGGCAAGCTGAAGGAAGCGGGCAAGAGTGTCGAAGATATCGCGAAGATCACCATTCGCACGCACGAAGCGGCTATCCGCATCATCGACAAGAAGGGACCGCTCAACAATCCGGCCGACCGCGATCACTGCATTCAGTACATGATCGCCGTGCCGCTCATCCACGGCCGTCTCACCGCCGCCGATTACGAAGATTCGATCGCGCAGGATCCGCGCATCGACACCTTGCGCGCGAAGATGGAATGCGTGGAAGACCCGCAATACACGACCGACTACCACGACCCTGAGAAGCGCTCGATTGCGAACGCGCTCACCGTCGAGTTCACGGACGGTTCGAAGCTCGATGAAATCGCGGTGGAATATCCGATCGGTCACAAGCGCCGCCGCGAGGACGGCATTCCGCTGCTCGTCGAGAAGTTCAAGACCAATCTCGCGCGCCGGTTCCCGCAAAAACAGCAACAGGCGATCCTCGCGGTATCGCTCGATCAGGCAAAGCTCGAAGCCATGCCGGTCAATGAATACGTCGATTTGTATGTGATCTAGCGCCTGGAGCCGGTGCGCGCGTGCCGGCGCGTCAAACCAGGCACGACCCGGTTTCAGATTCAGGAAACGTTGCATCAAACCCAGATCAGCCCAAGGAAAATAACCATGGCCCACAATCTTCACAATACGCTCAAGGAATTCGACAGTGGTTCCGGCAAAGGCAAGTTCTACTCGCTGCCGCAACTCGGCGAAGCCCTGAAGGTCAAGATCGAACGTCTGCCGGTGTCTATCCGGCTGGTGCTCGAATCCGTGCTGCGCAATTACGACGGCAAGAAGATTTCCGAAGAGCACATCGAGCAACTCGTGAACTGGAAACCGACTGCGGCCCGCGTCGATGAAATCCCGTTCGTCGTCGCGCGCGTCGTGCTGCAGGATTTCACCGGCGTGCCCCTGCTCGCCGACATCGCCGCCATGCGCGGTGTGGCCGAACGCGCGGGCAAGGACCCGAAGGCAATCGAGCCGCTCGTGCCGGTGGATCTCGTCGTCGATCACTCGGTGCAGATCGATCACTTCCGCGAGCCGAACGCGCTCGACCTGAACATGAAGCTGGAGTTTCAGCGCAATAACGAGCGCTACCAGTTCATGAAGTGGGGCATGCAGGCGTTCGACACGTTCAAGGTCGTGCCGCCGGGCGTGGGTATCGTCCACCAGGTGAATCTGGAGTATCTCGCACGCGGCGTGCACAAGAAGACCGAAGGCAACGACACGGTCTACTACCCGGACACGCTCGTCGGCACCGACAGCCACACGACGATGATCAACGGCATCGGCGTGGTGGGCTGGGGCGTGGGCGGCATCGAAGCGGAAGCGGGCATGCTCGGCCAGCCGGTGTATTTCCTCACGCCGGATGTCGTCGGCGTCGAGTTGAAGGGCAAGCTGCGCGAAGGCTGCACGGCAACCGACCTCGTCTTGACCATCACGGAAATGCTGCGCAAGGAGAAGGTCGTCGGCAAGTTCGTCGAGTTCTTCGGCGAAGGCACGGCTTCCATCGCGGTGCCGGACCGCGCGACCATCGGCAACATGGCGCCGGAATACGGCGCCACCATGGGCTTCTTCCCGGTCGATGAAAAAACCATCGACTACTTCAAGGGCACGGGCCGTACCGACGCCGAAATCTCCGCCTTCGAAAACTACTTCAGGGCGCAGAAGCTGTGGGGCGTGCCGAAGGCCGGCGACATCGACTTCACGAAGACGCTGACGCTGGATCTGTCCACCGTCGCGCCGTCGCTGGCGGGTCCGAAGCGCCCGCAAGACCGTATCGAAATCGGCAATGTGAAGAGCACGTTCACCGACCTCTTCTCGAAGCCTGTCGGCGAAAACGGCTTTGCCAAGAAGCCCGCCGATCTGACCGCCGACTACAAGACCGCCGATGGCGTCGACGTGAAGAACGGCGACGTGCTGATCGCCGCGATCACGTCGTGCACGAACACGTCGAACCCGAGCGTGCTGCTGGCCGCCGGTCTGCTGGCCAAGAAAGCGGTCGAGGCCGGTTTGACGGTGGCGCCACATATCAAGACGTCGCTGGCACCGGGATCGCGTATCGTCACCGAATATCTGACGAAGACCGATCTCCTGCAGTATCTCGACAAGCTCGGCTTTACGCTCGCCGCTTACGGTTGCACGACGTGTATCGGCAATGCGGGCGACCTGACGCCGGAGCTGAACGACGCCATCGTGAAGAACGATATCGTCGCGGCCGCCGTCCTGTCGGGCAACCGCAACTTCGAAGCGCGTATTCACCCGAACATCCGCGCCAACTTCCTGGCTTCGCCGCCGCTGGTGGTCGCTTATGCCATCGCGGGCAACATCACGCGCGACCTCATGACCGAGCCGGTCGGCAAGGGCAAGGACGGGCACGACGTGTATCTCGGCGACATCTGGCCGACGAGCGAGGAAGTGCATTCGCTGCTCAAGTACGCGCTCAACGCCGAAGCCTTCCGCGAGAACTACTCGCAGCTTACGAAGGATGGCGACCTGTGGAGCAAGATCGCGGGCGAAACCGGTCAGGTCTATGACTGGCCGAAGTCGACGTATATCGCGGAGCCGCCGTTCTTCGGCCACGACTTCTCGATGACCCCGGCCGACTCGATTCCCGCCGTGAAGGGCGCACGCGCGCTCGGCATCTTCGGCGACTCGGTCACGACCGACCACATCAGCCCGGCAGGTTCAATCAAGGAAACGTCGCCGGCGGGCGTGTGGCTGAAGGCGAACGGCGTGCAGAAGGCCGACTTCAACAGCTACGGCTCGCGTCGCGGCAACCACGACGTGATGATGCGCGGCACTTTCGCCAATGTGCGTATCAAGAACCTGATGATTCCGCTGAAGGAAGATGGCACGCGCGTGGAAGGTGGCCTGACGATCCATCAACCGAGCGGCGAACAGTTGTCCATCTACGACGCCGCGATGAAGTACATCGGCGACAACACGCAGACCGTGATCTTCGCGGGCGAGGAATACGGCACGGGTTCGTCGCGCGACTGGGCGGCGAAAGGCACGCAACTGCTCGGCGTGAAGGCCGTGGTGGCGCGCAGCTTCGAGCGTATCCATCGTTCGAACCTGGTCGGCATGGGTGTGTTGCCGCTGCAGTTCAAGGGTACGGACAGCGTGCAGACGCTCGGCATCACGGGCGAAGAGACGTACGATATCGAAGGTCTGGGCGACGACTTCAAGCCGCAGCAAGAAGTGACGCTCGTGATCCATCGGAAGGACGGCAAGGAAGATCGCGTGCAGGTGCTGCTGCGTATCGACACGCCGATCGAAGTCGACTACTACAAGCACGGCGGCATTCTGCCGTTCGTGTTGCGCTCGCTGCTGGCGGCGTAAGCGAGTAGTCTGTAGCTTTGCAGGTGACCGCGCTCGAAAGAGCGCGGGAACATTGGACCCGGCCTCGGCCGGGTTTTTTTTCGCCTATGCCTTCGAGATCGCCGCACCGGAAGGCGCCGTGCGGCGCGCGAGCCACGCGCGGGCTGCGTCGATCAAGCGCCTCGATGTGGTCGTCGGCGTGGAAACCGACGCCAGCGAAAAAGCGCTTTCGTCCCGCGCGCCGCTTACCCATATCGTCGAGAACGGCTGAAGTTCGACGCACTCGCCCGCATCGAGCCAAAAATCGCCGGCGTCGCCCTCGATGGTCAGCCAGATCTGGCCACGCGTAGCGCGCAGCGTTTGCGGCCGGTCGATAAACCAGCTAGTCGGCGCATCGCGCCCGTCGAGTTCAAAAGTCCTGATTTCACGCATGATGCCGCTCCCTGTCGCTCGATCGCCTGATCGCTTGATGGATGCTGCGAATGTAAAAGCGTGTCGCAGCCGTTAAGCGTATTATTCGGCCAGTGCCGAACATCTAGAATGAACACTTGCGTACAGTTACACAGGAACTGTATAGCCAGAAACACCGAACACTTCGAGTTGAACAATTTTGTCGGTATTCGGGCAGAACAGTGTGGATGGCCGTTTAGCCTAGTTGACGGCGATTTTCGGATGCGTTCGAATACTTCAAATCACTCCGCAAACACTTGATCGCAACTGTTCACTCTGTTCGACCGAACACTTAAAACGATGAACGCACTTCCGCTAAATATCGATGGCGCCACGGGCGTGCCGCTGACCGAGCAGATCGTCAGCCAGATCGAAACCATGATCCGGTCGCGCCGCGTGCTGGCGGGCGCGAAACTGCCGTCGATCCGGCAACTTGCGACCGAACAGAGCATCAGCCGCTTTCCGGTGATCGAAGCGTACGACCGTCTTGCGTCGCGCGGGCTGATCCAGCCGCGTCACGGTTCGGGCTTTTACGTGGCGAATCACGTAGACGAACACGCGCGCGACGCTGGCAATTGCGACCCGCGTCTCGCGGAAGAGGAGTCGAGCCAGATCCTCGCGCAGTTCAACTATCCCGGCGAGACGCTCAAGCTGTCGAGCGGCTTCATTCCCGAGGCATGGCGCGATGTCGATGGCCTCACGCAGGCGGTGCGGCAGGCGTCGCGCGCGGACATCGCAAGCGTGATCGATTACGCCATTCCGCACGGCGACACGAACCTGCGCCAGCAGATCCAAATGCGCCTCAACACGCTCGGCATCAACGCGGATTTGCCCAATGTGATGATCACGAGCGGCGCGAGTCAGGCGCTCGATCTCGTCGTGCGCTACATGCTCAAGCCCGGCGATACGGTATTCGTCGAAGATCCCGGCTACTACAATCTGTTTGGCTTGCTGAAGCTGCAAGGCGTGCGGCTCGTCGGCGTGCCGCGTCTGGCCAACGGGCCGGATGTCGAGATGGCCGAAGCGCTTCTGAAGCAGCACACGCCCAAATTGTTCTTCGTGAACACCGTGTTTCAGAACCCGACGGCGACCAACATCGCGCCGCAAATCGCTTTCAGGCTGCTGCAACTTGCGACGCAGCACGGCTTCACTATCGTGGAAGACGACATTTATGCGGATTTTCAGACCGTGCCGACGCAACGGCTCGCATCGCTCGATCAGTTCGACCGCGTGATTTATGTGGGCGGCTTGTCGAAGACGCTGTCGTCGTCGCTGAGAATCGGCTATCTCGCGGCCAATCGCGAGCTCGTGAAGAATCTCGTCGATGTGAAAGTCCTGACGAGCCTCGGCGGCACGCGCTTCGCAGAGAGCGTTGCGGCAAGTCTGCTGGAACGCGGCACGTACAGGAAGTATCTCGAACGGCTGCGCAAGCGCGTGCGCGATTCGCTTTCGAGCGCGGTGCAGCAGTTGGAGAGCTACGGCTGGGACGTATTCGATCAACCGAGCGGCGGCAATTTCGTCTGGGCGAAGGTGCCGGGTATCGAAGACTCGACGAAGCTCGTGAGTGAAGCGCTGAAGTTCGGCGTGACGCTGGCGCCGGGGAATTACTATCGGCCGAACGGCGAGACGTGCGCGTGGGTGCGCATCAATTCGGCATACGCAGGCGACCGGCGCGCCGCACGCTTTTTCGAACACATGACGCAGACGGCCAGGGCTTAACGCTCGAAGAACTGCTTGAGCGCGTCGGTGGCGTCCTTGTCCTGGGCCAGGCGTTCGTAGAGACCGGCCGCGCCTTCATAGATGCGATGCTCGGCATGTTCGTCGCCGATAAAGCCCGCGATCTCTTCCATCTCCGCGACCCATCGATACGCCTTGGGCGGCATGCGCGGCACGCTATTCGCAAGCCATTTGGCGAGCTCGGGCTGACTCGCCGATAACTCGTCGAAGAGCGCATCGCCCGCGCCATTGCGAAGCGCGGCGAGCGACATGGCCGCGCCGATCGCGGTCAATCCCTTCGTGATTCCCGCATACGACATCTTGAGCGCCGAAGCCGCGCCGACAGGACCATCGAGCACGTGTACGTTGAGGCCCGCATCGGCGAGTGCGAGCGTACGGTGCGCTTGCGGTCCCGACACATAGAACTTTGGCGCGGATGGCAAACCGATGATCGCGCCATCGACGAACGGAACGTCGAGCGCTCCTGCCACGCGCTTGACCGTCGCCGGACTGACCGCGTTGCAATCGACGTAGAGAGGCTTACGGGCGGCCCGCGCAAGCACGGGCGCCAGACGGTGCGCCGATTCGACCGCCACCGCGGGCGGCACGATCGATAGAATGAAATCGCACTCGGCGAAGCGGTCGGGACTTGCGTCTTCGATCCCCGCCTCGCGCGCGCGAGCGATGCTGGCCTCGCTGCGCCCTTCGAGTATCGTCAAGACACGCGCGCCCTTCTGCGTCAGCCTGTGGCCGACAGCCGCGCCCATGCTGCCCGCGCCGAGCAAACCCACGACCGTTCGCGTCACCTGCTTCTCCTGTCGATGCGCGAGCGTCGTGATAACGCCCGCGCGTTTCCATCAACGATGCTCGGTCACGAACTTGGTGACGAGATACGCTTCCATCGCCTCGCTGCCGCCTTCCGAACCGTAGCCCGAATCCTTCACACCGCCGAACGGCGTTTCAGGCAAGGCAAGCCCGTGGTGGTTGATCGACAGCATGCCGCTTTCGATATCGTCCGATACCGCCGCCGCGGTCGCCGCCGAACTCGTGTACGCATAAGCGGCGAGACCGTAAGGCAAGCGATTCGCTTCGGCGATGACTTCGTCGTACGACTTGAACGAGGCGATAGGCGCAATCGGGCCGAACGGCTCTTCGGTCATGATGCGCGCGTTCATGGGCACGTCCACCAGCACGGTCGGCGCGAAGAAGTAACCTTCGCGGCCCACGCGTTCGCCACCCGTCAGCACCTTTGCGCCGTGCTCGCGGGCATCGGCGACGAGGCGTTCCATGGCTTCGAGACGGCGGCCGTTGGCGAGCGGGCCCATTTGCACGCCGTCGTCGAGACCGTTGCCGACCTTCACCGCGCTCGCCGTCGCGACGAAGTGATGCACAAACTCTTCATACGCCGCTTCTTCGACGAGAAAGCGCGTAGGCGAGATACACACCTGACCGGCGTTGCGGAACTTGGCCGATGCCAGCATCTTCGCCGCGCGCGGCACGTCCGCGTCCTTGAAGACGATAGCGGGCGCATGTCCGCCGAGCTCCATGGTCACGCGCTTCATATGCTCGCCCGCCAGCGATGCGAGCAGCTTGCCCACCGGCGTGGAACCCGTGAACGAAATCTTGCGGATGGCCGGATGCGCGATCAAATATTTCGATACATCCGCCGGCACGCCGAACACGAGATTCAGCACGCCCTTGGGCAAACCCGCATCGGCATAAGCCTGCACGAGCGCCGCGCAACTCGCGGGCGTTTCCTCCGGTCCCTTCAACACGACCGAGCAGCCCGAGGCAAGCGCCGCCGACACCTTGCGCACCGCCTGATTGATCGGGAAGTTCCACGGCGTGAACGCGGCCACCGGACCGACGGGCTCGCGCGTCACGATCTGGCGCACCGCGTCCGAACGGGACGGAATCACGCGGCCATACGTGCGGCGCCCTTCTTCGGCAAACCATTCGATGATGTCCGCAGCCGACAGCGTCTCGATGCGCGCTTCCCCGAGCGGCTTGCCCTGCTCCATCGACATGATGGCGGCGATCTGCTCCGCGCGGTCGCGGATGTTCTGCGCGGCGCGACGCATCAGCTTGCTGCGCTCGTACGGCGAAACCTTGCGCCATTCCTTGAAGCCGCGCGCGGCGGCATCGGCGGCAAGCGAGAGTTCGTCGATGCCCGCAAGCGCGAGACGGCCGATTTCCGCTTCGCTCGCGGGATTGATCACGGCGGTGTCGCGCGAGCCGGCGCGCCATTCGCCATCGATAAAAAGTTGTGTGTTCGGATATGACGGAAGGTCGGAACGCGTATTGCTCATGCATGTTCTCCTGACGAGTGGTTCGCGGCAAACGACGATGTTAACCCGAGCCCGTAAAATCTGCTGCCCCGTCCGTCGACGACACGCGGATAGTTGCAGAGCAAATCAATTCGATTCAAAGGAAAGCCGCATGTTCGACCAATGCCTTTACTTCAACACCACGGCGCTTGCACGCACATTGGAGCGCGAGTGGACGAAAGCGTTCAAGCCGTTCGGCCTTACGCCGTCACAAGGCTTCATGCTGCGCGCGATCGTTGAGCATCCCGGCTTGCTGCAGGGCGAGCTTGCCGATGCGCTCGCCATTTCGCGACCCACGGCCACGCGCACGCTGGACGGCTTGCAAAAGCTCGGCTTGGTCGAACGCTGGTCGACCGACAGGGATGGACGCGAGGCATCGATTCATCCGACAGCCGCGGCGCCTGCGCTGATGAAGCGCATTGGCTCGATGAGCTCGGAGGTCACGAAGCGCATGAGGCGCAAACTCGGGTCCGCGCACTTCGACGAGACGGTGTCGAACGTGAGAGACGTGCGCGCGAGTCTGGAATGAAAACGCCCGCTCTGAAGCGGGCGCGGGTCTTACGTTACATCGAAGCTTACATCGGCGGAGCGACGCCGTCCTTTTCCACGACGATACGCTGCGCGGCAAAGTCGCCACCTGCCGGACTCGCCACGACGAACACCTTCTTGCCAGGCTTCAGGTCGTCATGCGAAGCGGGCGCGAAGGTCACGACCGGCACGTTCGGCGGCACGGTGACAGCGTTCGAGCCGCCCTTGTACGACAGCTTGAGATCGCGTCCGCTCGTGCCTTGCACGACCTGATCGACGTTCGCGTTGGTCATCGAGCTTTGCGGGCCGAGGTCCCACGCGTAGTGGCCTTCACCCGTGCCGCGTGCCGCTTCCGGAAACACCAGCACCTCGGTTGCGGTCATCTTGCCGTCGGTGCCCGTGGTCGCGGCCGTGCCGACGAACTGCCCCGGCTTGATGTCTTCGAGCTTGATGTTCTTGAGCGCCGTGACTGGCGTGTCGGCCTTCACCGCGACCTTGACCGTGTCGCCGCTACGCCGATGCACCGTCATCGTGTCGCCGGACAGGGACACGATATCGCCGCGAATACGCGTGGGTTTGGCAGCGGGCGTCTGCGCGAAGGCCGCGCTCGTGAGTGCGAGCGCCGCGATGCTGACGCCGAGTTTCATGCGAATCGACATGGATTCTCCTTTGGTATCGATAAGGGTCAAGCGAAGAGACTTCTTCAGGAACCGCCGAACCAGTTATAGCCCTGGTTCTCCCAGTAGCCGCCGGGGTAATCGTTGGTCACGGTGATCGCGACGATATGCTTCGGATTCTTGTAGCCGAGCTTGGTCGGCATGCGCAGCTTCATCGGAAAACCGTATTTGGGCGGCAAGGTCTGACCGTCGTAGCTGAGCGTGAGCAAGGTTTGTGCATGCAGCGCGGTCGGCATGTCGATGCTCGTCGAGTAATTGTCCGCACAGTGAAAGGCCACGTATTTCGCGGTCGTATCCGCGCCTGCATGCAGCAGAAAATTCGCGAAGCGCACGCCACCCCACTTGCCTATGGCGCTCCATCCTTCAATGCAAATGTGCCGTGTCACCTGGCTCTCTTGCGGCATGGCATGAAGCTCATCGAGCGTCCAGATACGCTTGCCTTTGACCAGGCCGCCGACCTGCAGCTTGTAGCTCGAAGCGTCCACTTCGGGCACTTCGTCGATGTCGTAGAACGCGTTGAAGGGAAACGGACGCGTAATCATCGAATCGGGATAAGTCGGCGCGAGTTGCTTGGGATCGAAGAGCAACGCCTGCATGTCGTCGTTGAAGGACGAGATCTTGCGCAGCATCACGTTGACGGATTTGTCGTCGGTGATGTTGCAGCCGGACAGCATCGCGAGACCGCCGAGCGAAAGAATGCGCTTGCCGAATAAACGGCGCGCGGGGGCTTTTAATTCCTTCGCCGCATCTTTAACGATAAGTTCGGCGTCCGTTCGTGTTTTAAAAAGCTTGAGCGACATGAATCAACGTCCCTTGATCATCAACACGAGCGAACGCGGCACGAGCGCGACCATGGCGACATGCACGACGAAGAACGCCACCAGAAAGCTCATGCCGAGGAAATGCACGACGCGTGCGTTGTCGTAGCCGCCCATCAGCGCGCGCAAAAGCGGGAACTGCACCGACTTCCACACGACGAGGCCCGACAGAATGATGACGACGATATCCACCATGACCGCGAGATACGCGAACTTCTGCACGGCGTTGTAGCGCGTGAGATCGTCGTGACCGAGCTTGCCGCGCACGGCGGCAATGCCATCGGCAATGATGCTTTTGATGCTGAGCGGAAACATGCGCTCGCGCAGACGGCCCGTCGCAACGTTCATCCCGACATAGACGATGAAGTTCGCCACGAGCAGCCACATGGCCGCGAAATGCCATTGCAGCGCACCGCCGAGCCAGCCGCCGAGCGTGATGGCCGGATAAAACGTGAACGCTTTGAAGATCGGCGATGCGTTGTAGATTTGCCAGCCGCTCGTCACCATGATGAGTATGGCGAAGGCATTGACCCAATGTGTGATGCGAAGCCAAAGCGGCTGCACGGAATGTCGCGAATTGTTCTGCACGTCTTTCTCACGGAGCAAACACAGGACCGATGGTAGCCAGCCCGCTCTGATCGATCCATGACGCATCGATGACTTTTTTGTCATTTTCGACGGACCGTTCAAGCGCACTGGCAAAATGACGGCAATACAAAGCAAGAATGCCGCGCATGACCATCCTCGTTATAGAAGACGATCGCAAGACCGGAGACTACCTGAAAAAAGGGCTGATCGAGTCCGGGTATCAGGTCGATCTCGTGCGCAACGGCACCGACGGTCTGCATCAGGCGCTGGCGAACTCTTACGAGCTGATCGTGCTCGACGTGATGCTGCCCGGCATCGACGGATGGCAGGTCATGTCGGCGTTGCGCGCGAAACGTGACTTGCCTGTCATCTTTCTCACGGCCCGCGACCACGTCACGGACCGTATCCACGGTCTCGAACTCGGCGCGGACGACTATCTCGTCAAGCCCTTTTCCTTCACCGAACTCGTGCTGCGTATTCGCACGCTCTTGCGTCGCGGCGTGATGCGCGAATCGGACATGTTCCAGATTGCCGATCTCCACGTCGATGTGCTGCGCCGCAAGGTGACGCGCAAGGGCATGGATATCGCGTTGACGAACAAGGAATTCGCGCTGCTGCATCTCTTTTGCAAGCATCAGGGCGAGGCGTTGTCGCGCACGCAGATTGCCTCGGAAGTGTGGGACATGAATTTCGATAGCGACACCAACGTGGTCGATGTCGCCATCAAGCGTCTGCGCGCGAAGATCGACAATCCGTTCGAACCGAAGCTGATTCATACGGTGCGCAGTATCGGCTATTCGTTTGGGGAAGAGCCTTGAACGACGCCGTCTTGCGCTGGCTGCCGCCGCAGCCGTCGCGCTCGCTTGCCGTACGTATTGCCGTGTCGTTCGTGCTGATCGTGTGCGTGGTGGTCGGCATGGTCGGCGCATCGCTCTATCACGCGACCAACTCCGCCCTCTCCACGCGTGCGGATTATCAGTTGATCGCCCGTGTAGAACACTATCGCGCGCTGCTGCACGACCTCTACACGATCAAGGAAATCGAAGCGCGGCCGCGGCTTTTCGAAACCATGCTCGGCGACCGGCAGGACGTGATCATCTTCCGGCGTGCGGGCGCGGCGCCGTTCATCGCCGTCAATCCCGAGAACATGCCGCTGCCGCCGCTGCAGACCGTGCCCGTGACACGCGCAGTCGCGCTCGACGATCTCTACGAAGGCACGCGCGCCGATGGCGTGCGCATGCGCTGGCTCGGTGCGCAGGCGCGTATCGGCGAAAGCGGTGAAGTGGTTGAGATCATGGCCGCGCACGTGATGACGCAGGAAGCGCACGTGTTGTCGGCGTATCTCGTGCGCGTTTGGATCACCATGATCGCCGCCGTGCTCGTCACGATGCTGCTCGCTTACTGGGTCACGAGCCGCGGGTTGATGCCGCTCAGGCTCATGGCGGACAAAGCCGCCGAGATCGCGCCGGACAGCATGTCGGCGAGACTCGACGTCGCGCACGCGCCGCAGGAACTCCAAAGCCTCGCGGCTTCGTTCAACGCCATGCTCGACCGGCTCGAACACGGCTATGCGCGCCTCGTGCAGTTTTCCGCCGATCTCGCGCACGAACTGCGTACGCCGATTGGCGTGTTGATCGGCGAGACGCAGGTAACGCTCGCGCATGAACGCAGCGTGGCGGAGTATCGCACCGTGCTCGAATCGCATCTGGAGGAACTGGAGCGAATCGCGCGCATTGCGCAGAACATTCTGTTTCTGGCGCAAGCGGATCACGAAACGCAACGCATCGAATGCGAGAAGCTCGATATCCGCGACGAACTCGACAACCTCGCCGCTTACTTCGAAGGCATCGCGGAAGAACGGCACATCAGCTTCGATATCGAGGCAAGCGGCCAGATAGTTGCAAACGCAATCATGTGCCGCCGCGCGATCGGCAATGTGGTCGTCAATGCGGTGCGTTACGCGAGCGCAGGCACGGTCGTGCGCCTGTCAGGTCACGCGGATGCGGACGACGCATGCATCGTCGTGGGCAATCGCGGCGCGCGTATAGAAGACGCCGAACTGACGCGTCTCTTCGACCGCTTCTATCGTGGCGATGCGGCTCGTAGCGAGTTCACGGAGTCCAGCGGGCTGGGCCTTTCCATCGTCCAGGCAATCATGCGCATGCATGGCGGCAGCGCGTCGGCGCGTTGCACGCAGAACGGCTGGATCGAATTCGAACTGCGCTTTCCTGCCTCATCCTTGCTCAAGCTATAAAAATTCTTATAGCAAGTATTGTGGAAGAAAGGCTACAGCTTCCCCTCGAAGCGTTTACCGCTAGCTGACATTTCGCTATATTCCACGCGACATAACGATGGCGTTCATCGCGCAACGGTATGTCCGACGAAACCCTTCGGCGTGAACACAACAGCCGCACAAGCGGCGCCGCTTCGCGTGGCAAATCGTCACTCGCGAACAGCAAATAACAAGGAAAGATCGATGAAGCAGAAAATCCTGGCGCTCGCCATCCTCGGGACCTTCGGCATGGCCGCGCATGCGCAAAGCAGCGTCACGCTTTACGGCCTGATCGACGCCGGTATCACCTATGCGAACAAGGTTTCGACCGGACCGAACAGCCACGACAGCCTCGTGAAATACGGCGACGGCGTTGCATCAGGCAGCCGCTGGGGTTTGCGCGGACAGGAAGACCTGGGCGGCGGGCTCAAGGCCATCTTCGTCCTGGAAAGCGGCTTCAATAGCGGCGATGGCACGCTCGGCCAAGGCGGCGCGGAATTCGGCCGGCAAGCCTTCGTCGGTCTGTCGAAGAACGATGTCGGCGCGCTGACCTTCGGTCGCCAGTATTCGTTCTCCACCGATGTCATCGGCGGCAATTACACGATGGGTAGCCAAACGCCCGCCGGCAACTATGCGTACCACATCAACGATCTGGATCAGTTGACTTCGAGCCGTATCAACAACTCGGTGAAGTTCAACAGCGCGAGCTTCTATGGCGTAACCTTCGGCGCCATGTACGGCTTCTCCAATTCAACGCAATTCGCAGGCACGCCGACCACCACGGGCGCGGGCGCGACGCAAGGTTCGTCGAGCACGTACAGCTTCGGTTTGAACTACAACCAGGGACCGTTCGGCATCGGCGCGGCGTACACCAACATCCGCTTCCCGAATGGCGCGACGCCTGCATTCAGCACGAACATCGCGAACATCGCCACGGGCGGCCTGCGCGATCTCGAAACCTATGGCGTCGGCGCGCGCTACACGTTCTCCGCGGCCACGGTCTGGGCGAACTGGACGCATACGACGTTCGAACCGCTGGTCGCGGCATCGTCGAAGTTGAACAACTACGAAATCGGCGGCAAGTACAACATCACGCCGGCGTTCAGCGCGGGTCTCGGCTATACGTTCTCAAAGCTCGACGACAACTTCGAAGGCAAATGGCATCAGATCAACGGCGCGGTGGATTACGCGTTGTCCAAGCGCACCGATGTGTATTTGCTCGGCATCTATCAGAAGGCGTCGGGCAGCAACACGGTTGCCGGCCGCAATGTGCCGGTGCAAGCGGAAATTGCCTCGTCGACGGCCTTTATCGGCCAGAGTGCCGGAGCGAACACGCAGTTCGTCACGCGCGTCGGCTTGCGGCATCGGTTCTGACCGGCTTTCGAGCCTGCCTCAAACGAAAAGCCCCGCGAATGCGGGGCTTTTTCATCAAGCAACCGGTGCAGGCACCGCCTGTCGCCGTGCGAGCAAGCCGTGTATCTGCGCGACGACCGCCGCACCCTCGCCGACCGCGGCCGCCACGCGCTTGGTCGAACTCGAGCGGACATCGCCGATGGCGAACACGCCCTGCACGCTCGTCTCCAGCATCATCACGCCTTGCGTGCGGCCCTCGTGCGCTTCCGGCCCGGTCAGCACGAAACCCTTTTCGTCCGTGTTGACGTTGCAATTGGTCAGCCAGTCCGTGTTCGGGTCCGCGCCCGTGAAGAGAAACAGATGCCGCGATTCGAGCCGCAACGGCCCCTCCGGCGTCTTGCAGACGACGGCGCTCAACATGCGATCGTCGCCTTCGAGCGAGGTAATCTCCGTATGCGTGCGCACCGTCACGTTCGGCAAGGACGCAATGCGCTCGATCAGATAATGCGACATGCTGGCCGCGAGCCCCGCGCCGCGAATCAGCACATCCACGTGCTTTGCGTGCGAAGCGAGATACACGGCCGCCTGTCCCGCCGAGTTACCGCCGCCGACCAGCACCACTTCCGAGTTCTTGCACAACTTGGCCTCGACCGGCGACGCCCAGTAATACGTGCCATGCCCTTCGTACTTTTCGAGCCCGGCGATGGCCGGCCGCCGATATGCCGCGCCCGATGCAATCACCACCGTCTGCGTCGCCACGCACGTGCCGTTCTCGAGTTCGATCCGAATGGGCGTCGCACCGCAATGCAGCGCCTTGATGCGCGTGGGAATGGCGATATGCGCGCCGAACTTCTGCGCCTGCACGAACGCGCGTCCGGCAAGCGCTTGCCCTGAAATACCGGTCGGAAAACCGAGATAGTTTTCGATACGCGAACTCGCGCCCGCTTGTCCGCCCGGCGCGCGACAGTCGAACACGGCAACCGATAATCCCTCCGACGCCGCATACACCGCCGTGGCGAGCCCGGCCGGTCCCGCGCCGACGATCGCGACATCGTAGACATGACTCGGATCGAATTCCGGCAGCCAGCCGAGTTGCGTCGCCACCTGGTTCTCGGACGGCGCGCGCAATACGGTGCCGTCCGGGCAGATCACCAGGGGAAAGTCGGCTTTCGAAGCCGAGATGCGTTCGAGCAGCGCGATGGCATCGGGATCGGTACACGCGTCGATTACCGTGTGCGGATGGCCGTTGCGCCGCAAGAAACCTTGCAGCGAAACCAGACGCCCATCGTCGGACTGGCCGAGCAGCACCGGTCCGCTGCCTTTTTCGATCAAGCCGACGCGCCGCAGAATCAGCGCCCGCATGATGCGCTCGCCCAGTTCCGCTTCCGCGACGAGCAGCGCGCGCAGACGCTCGGGCGGGATCACCACGCCTTCGACATCCTCGGCGGCCATGCCATCGACGAGACATGGCTTGCCCGAAAGCTGCGCCACTTCCGCCAGAAAATTGCCCGGACCATGCTCGACAACCAAATGCACGCGGTCGAGCGCATCGCGCCGCGTCACGCGCACCGAACCGCTCAGCACGATCACCATGCCGCGCCCGAGATCGCCCGTGCGAAAGAGCCACTCGCCCTTGCGCCAGCGCGCCGCGCTGCCGAAGCGGCTCATGCGTTCGATCTCGTTCGCCGTGAGAATGGGGAACATCTGATGCATGCGCGAATTCAGCGGCGAATATGGCGCGTTTTCATCCGCTGCCGCAGGCTCGACGACGGTCGTCGACGGAACGACGTTCGGATCTTCCGACGACGGCACGCGCGCGCTCCATGCCACGACATTGGGCATATCCGCGCCGTGCTCGTTGTTCGGGGTTGTACTCATGCGCGATCTCCGTGTGGAAAACCAGCTTCATGCAAGGATGCGGAGCCCGTGGATGCCGCCGTCGCGGAAGACGCCGCAGCCGATGCGCCCGACGCCTGTTTCACGGGCCACGGGCACATTGCCGCCATCTCGGCGACTTCTTCCGGCGTGGCCGCGACGATCTGGCCGAACTCGGTCAGCTTCGCGACATCGAAGCCGGCGAGACGCCAGGCATCGAGCCCGCCCGTGAGCGGCACGACATCGTTGAAGCCCGCGTTGCGCATGGTCTTCGCCATCCACGCAGCGGACACTTCATTCGGGCACGAACAGTAGATGACGATCTTGCGCGACTTGTCGTAGTTTTCAATGATCTTCGCCAGCTCGCGTTCATCGGCGAACACGGAGCCGGGAATCGTGAACGGATCGAGCATGCGCTTTTCCGGCGAGCGGATATCGAAGATCACCGGCACGGGTTCGTCGCGCATCATCGTGTAAAGCGTGTCCACGCTGATGCGCGCTTTTTCCAGCGTCGCCATGAGCGCGCGGCGACGCCACCAGCGATACGCCACATACACCGCGAGCAGCACCGCGACGACCATGATGGCCTGCCGGCCGAGCTGCGAAATCATGGCGAAGACCATTTCCAGTTCGGCCGCGAACAGCACGCCGACCGTAAGGCCAACTGTGCCCCACAACGCAATGCCAAGACCGTCCCAGGTAATGAAGCTGCGCAGCTTCACGCCCATGGCGCCCGCGAGCGGCACGGACACGAGCGACAAACCGGGAATGAACTTCGCCACGAGCAGAATGCGCACGCCCCACCGGCCGAAGAAGCGCTCGGTTTTCTTGACGCAGGTATCGCGCGACAGCGAGAGCTTGCAGATGGTCTTGAGCGTGCGGTCGCCGTATTTGCGGCCGCCTTGGAACCAGACGAGATCGCCGATCACGCCGCCCGCGACCGCCACGCACAGAACACCGATGAGCGGTGGCCAGAACGCCGCGCCATTCACCGCCATTAGCGCGATGGACGCGCCGACGACGATCATCGTTGGCATGGCGGGCACGGGCAGCCCGAGCGCCGCGCCCATCACATTGACGAATACGATCAACGGGCCGAATCGATCGACGAGCTGGTGGAGCAACATGGGATTCTCCGCGCAAGGGGCAGCCTGACGAGACGACGGGTTTTGCGCGTGGCGGCAGCGCGGATCGGCGCTGGAATGAGAAACGAGCAGGCTACCGCTCGTGGTTCACTGCGGTGCACGCGGCGCCGGACCGGCGTTCGTCACATTTAAGGGAGGAGTGTAGCGCGGAAAGGGGATACAAGCTTGCATCGTGCAACCTTTGGGGCGGTTGCCGGGTGCGCTGCGGGTTGGCTCGCGCGGACGCCGTGAAAACACGGCGCCCTGCCTCATTCAAACGCGCTGATCGGCGATATACGCGCGAATCACATCGGCGAAAGACTTGTCGCCCGTGAGCCCGAGTTCTTCAGCGCGCGCTGGATTCCACGCGCCCGGCCAGCTTCCCACGATCTTCTCGATGCGCGGCTCCGGCTCGAAGTCGATGCGCGCCACGACTTCATCGCCCGCGACTTCACGCAGCGCCGCGACCATCTCGTTCACGCTCACCGAAAGCCCCGGCAGATTGATCACCGGCCGAAGACCCAGCTTCGCGCGCTCGATCTCGCATCCGGCGATGAGCGCATCCACCGCGCTTTTCGGCGAGAGCAGCCAGACGCGCGTGTCGCCATCGACGGGACATACCGAGCGCTCGCCATTGAGCGGCTCGCGGATGATGCCGCTCGCAAACGACGACGCCGCCGCGTTCGGCTTGCCCGGCCGCACGCTGATGGTCGGTAGGCGCAGCACGCGGCCATCGACGAAACCGCGCCGTGAGAAATCGGACAGCAGCAATTCCGCGATGGCCTTTTGCGTTCCATACGACGATTGCGGGTTGAGCGCGGTGTCGTCCTGCACGACTTCCGGCAGCGTTCCGCCATACACCGCGACCGAACTCGTGAACACGACGCGCGGCACGTGGCCCCGCGCGCGGCACACTTCGAGCAGCGCGCGCGAGGCATCGAGATTGATCTTCATGCCGAGGTCGAAGTCGGCTTCCGCCTGGCCGCTCACGATGGCCGCGAGATGAAAAATCGCCTCCGTCTTCGTATCGATGTAGCGCTCGAGCGTGGCCTTGTCCGAGATGTCGCCGGTTTCGGCTTTGACGCGCTTGTCGTCGAGAAGCGCGGCATCGCTCGGGCGCGCGACATCGAGCAGTACGAGCTCGGTGACCGGCTTGCCGTCGAGTTCGCCTTTTTCCAGCAGACGTTTGGCGAGCTTTTGCCCGAGGAAGCCTGCGCCTCCCGTGATCAGAACCTTCATGTCGTCTCCTTTTTTATAGGTAAGGCTTGAGCCAGCCGAGGCCCGCGGACGTACCCGCTTTCGGGCGATACTCGCAGCCAATGTAGCCTTCGTAGCCCAGCGAATCGATGAGATCGAACAGATACGGGTAGTTGAGTTCGCCCAGATCCGGCTCGTGTCGATCCGGCACGCCCGCAATCTGAATATGGCCGATGCCCGCGTTCCCGCGTTTCATGTCGCGCTTGAGTTTGACCGCGACATCGCCTTCCACGATCTGACAGTGATAGATGTCGAATTGCACTTGCAGATTCGGCGCGCCGATTTCATCGCAGATAGCCTGTGCTTCGTCCTGACGATTGAGGAAGAAGCCGGGAATGTCGCGCGTGTTGATCGGCTCGATCACGACATCCACGTTCGCCGATTCCGCCTGCTTCGCCGCATACGCGAGATTTTTCAGGTAGATCGCCTTGCGCTCCTCGCGCGACTCGCCGGGCTTGATGAGTCCCGCCATGAAGTGCAGTTTCTTATTGCCGAGCGCGGCGGTGTATTCGAGCGCCTTGTCCACGCTCTTCTTAAATTCGTCCTCGCGGCCCGGCAAGGACGCGATGCCGCGTTCGCCCGCGGCCCAGTCGCCCGGCGGCGCGTTGAAAAGCGCTTGCGTGAGGTTGTTGTCCTGCAATCGGGCTTTGATGTCCGATGCCGAAAAGTCATAGGGAAACAGGAATTCGACCGCCTTGAAGCCGTCTTTCGCGGCTGCGCCGAAGCGGTCGAGGAACTCGTGTTCCGGGTACATCATCGTGAGGTTGGCTGCAAAGCGGGGCATTGCGGTTGTCTCCTTTTCAATGCGTTCGATTCCGGGTCTTGACCACTAAAGTCAGCGCGTTAATTGCTCTTGGTTGCGGTCGCCGAGTGCCGCTGCGGCGTCGTTACCGCGCGCGGCCTTCGCAACGTCGCACGGCTCTCACCAACGCGCACCGAACGTCGTGCGCAAATCCTCGAGCGCGCTGTCGGGCAACGGCGCAGGCCTCGGCATCGTCGATAAGTAAAGCTGCGCCGTCTCCTCCAGTTCCTCCAGCGCATACGACGCATGCGCCACCGACTTTTCCCACACCACCGGTCCGAGCCGCTCAAGCAAGACCGCGCGCACCGTCGATGCCAGCGCCGCCACTTCTTCCGCCACGGCCGGATCGCCCGGACGTCGATAGCGAATCAGCGGCACATGGCCGACTTTCATGACGTAGTACGGCGTGATCGGCGGCAACACGTCCTCGTTTTTCCAGACGCCCGCGAGCGTCAGCGCGACGAGATGCGTCGAATGCGTATGCACGACGCCGTGCGCATCCGCATTGTTCTCGTAGATGCGCCGATGCAGCGCCAGCGTCTTGGATGGACGTCCGCCCGACACATGCTTGCCTTCCAGATCCACCTTCGCGATATCCACCGGATCGAGCCGGCCGAGGCACGCGTCGGTCGGCGTGATGAGCCAGCCATCGTCGAGACGCGCGCTGATATTGCCCGCGCTGCCCACGGTATAGCGACGTTCGTACAGGCTCGCGCCCGTCACGCAGATTTCCTCGCGGATACGGTTTTCGTTCGACGACATCACGCCACCCCGTCCAGCGCCTTCAAGGCCTTCGCGAAGAAATCCGTCGTGCCGAAGTTGCCCGACTTGAGCGCAAGCGCGAGCGGCGCATCGTCTGCATTGGCGCCGATGGATTGCGTCGCGGGCACACCCGGATCGATCTGCGGTCCGATACGCAACGAACGCACGTCGAGCGCCTGCACGACCGCGCCCGATGTCTCGCCGCCCGCGACCACGAACTTGCGCACGCCTGCGTCGCGCAGTTGCCGCGCAATCGCGGCGAGCGCGTCTTCAACCAGCTGTCCCGCCTTCTCCACGCCCAGTTCCTTCTGCACGGCCTTTACGTCATCCGGCGAAGACGTTGCGTAGATGAGCACGGTTTCATCGCCATGACTGCGCGCGAATTCCAGCGCCTGATCGACGACCGCTTCGCCGCGCGACAGCGCCAGCGGATCGACGCGAAAACTCGGCTTCGACGCGCGCCACTCCGCGACCTGCGCATTCGTGGCCTTCGACGCGCTGCCCGCGAGCACCACCGACCTGCCTTCGATCTTCGGCAGCTCGCCCGCATCTTCCGCATGAGCAAGCAAATTCGCCGCGCGATAATTTTCCGGCAGTCCAAGCGCGATACCCGAGCCGCCCGTGATGAGTTTGAGGTCGCCGAGGGCGTCGCCGAGTACGAAGAGATCGGCGTCGGAAATGGCATCCGCGATAGCCAGGCGCACGCCATCCTTCTTCAGTTCGGCGATGCGCGCGCGTACCGCATCCGCGCCCTTCATGACCGTGTCGTAGCGAATCAGGCCGACCTTCGACTTCGTTTGCCGTTGCAGCACGCGCACGAGGTTGGGATCGGTCATTGGCGTGAGCGGATGGTTCTCCATGCCCGATTCATTCAGCAGCACGTCGCCGACGAAGAGGTTGCCGCGAAAGATCGTGCGGCCGTTCTCTGGAAACGCGGGGCAGGCAATGGTGAAGTCGTCGTTCAGCGCTTCGAGCAAGGCGTCCGCGACCGGGCCGATATTGCCCTTGTCGGTGGAATCGAAGGTCGAGCAATACTTGAAGATGAACTGGCGGCAGCCTTGCGCGCGCAGCCATTCGAGCGCTTCGAGCGACTGACGCACGGCGTCCTCGGCGGGAATCGTGCGCGATTTCAGCGCGACGATCAACGCGTCGGCTTCGATCTTCGTCCCGGCTGCCGGAACGCCGATGCTTTGCACCGTGCGCATGCCGCCGCGCACGAGCATGTTGGCGAGATCGGTCGCGCCGGTGAAATCGTCTGCGATGCAGCCAAGCAAGGCCTGCGCCATTATTTCGCTCCCTTCGGGACTTCGATGCCCGGAAAAATTTTGATGACTGCGGAATCGTCCTCGCCGCCGTGTCCGGCAGTCGAGGCCATCATGAACATCTGATGCGCGGCCGCCGAAAGCGGCAGCGGAAACTTCGACGTGCGGGCCGTATCGAGCACGAGGCCCAAGTCCTTCACGAAGATATCGACGGCGGATAGCGGCGTGTAGTCGCCCGAGAGAATGTGCGGCACGCGGTTCTCGAACATCCACGAATTGCCCGCGCTGTGCGTGATGACGTCGTAGAGCGCGTCCGGGTCCACGCCTTCGCGCAGGCCGAGCGCCATGGCCTCGGCGGCGGCGGCGATATGCACGCCCGCCAGCAATTGGTTGATGATCTTTACCTTCGAGCCCGCGCCGTGCTCCTCCGACAGCCGATACACCTTGCCCGCGATGGCATCGAGCACGTCTTCGCAGGCGGCGTAGGCATCGGCGGGGCCGGAGGTCATCATCGTCATTTCGCCGGATGCGGCCTTGGCGGCGCCGCCCGATACCGGCGAGTCCAGCATCAGCACGCCGGTTGCCGCGACGCGCTTGCCGAGCTCCACCGCGAAACCCGGCGCGACCGTCGCGCAGGCGAGCACGACGCTGCCCGGTTTCATCGCCGGGACCGCGCCGTTATCGCCGAACAGAACGGCTTCGGTTTGCGCGGCGTTCACGACCAGCGTGACGACGACCTCACACTTGCCGCCCATTTCGGCCGGCGACGCGCATGCAATGCCGCCTTCGGCCGCGAACGAATCGAGCGCTTGCTGGCGGACATCGCATGCATGCACGGCGAAGCCCGCGCGCAATAGCGAGCGCGCGACGCCCAGACCCATTGCGCCCAGCCCGATGACTCCCACGTTTCTTGACATAGCGTTCTCTTGATTTTCGATGAAGCGGTTAGCAAAGGCCCGCTTCCGCCAGTCGGCGCGCGGCGTTGTAGAGATGTGTCTGAGCGGCGTTGCGCGCGGCCATGGGGTCGCCGGCGCGAATGGCTTCGGCGATGGCGGCGTGTTCCTCGCGCACTTGTCGCGAGAAGTCTTCGCGCAGCGCTTCGTTGCCGCGCGTGACGATGGTTCCGGCTTCGAGGTACTGGCTCAGGAAAGCGAGCGTCTTGAGGAAATAAGGATTGCCCGTGGCGGTCGCGATCTCGCGATGGAACGCCACGTCTTCCGCCACGCCGTTCTGGCCGTCGCGCACGGCTTCGTCGATACGAACGAGCGCGGCGTCGATGGCGGCCATTTGTTCGTCGGTGCGGCGCATCGCGGCTTCGGACGCGACTTCGGCTTCGATCGCCCGGCGCAGCGCGAGGATATGCAGCACGGAGCCCGGCTCGACGGCCTGCGCGTAGTCGATCCGCAACGGCCGAATGCCCGCGCGCTCGACGATGAAGACGCCACTGCCTTGCCGAGGTTCGACCATGCCTTCGTTCTTCAGCCGCGAAATGGCCTCGCGGATCACCGTGCGGCTCACGCCGAACTCCTGCGCGAGCACGGCTTCGGTCGGTAGCTTGCCGGTGGCAGTGAAACTGCCTTTCTCGATAAGCTTTTGCAATTGCTGCGCGACCGTATCGCTCAGTGCGCGGGACGGAATCTTTTCGAACATGCGGATGGACGGCTCTTGTACGGTCATCGGGTCATCATACAAGTTTGCGTGGCCGAGATCGTATCAGCTTTAACCCCTAGCCGGGAAGCGGCTACTGCTCCAAAGGATCGTCGATCAGCGCCAGCGCATCGCGTATTTCGGACGCGTCGCCGGGACGGACCAGCCGCGCGACTTCCTTGCCGCCTGTCATGAAAATGAGCGTCGGCCAAAGCTTGACGCGAAACGAGCGGCCGAGCGGTCGGCCGCTGCCGTCCTCGATCTTCATGTGACGGATATCGCGATGATCCTGGAACGCCTGCGCGATCAGCGGCTGCGCGGCGCGGCAGAAGCCGCACCAGTCGGTGCCGAATTCGATGACGACGGGCGCCGTCGATGCATCGAGTTCAGCGCGTTCCGGCGCGGTCTTCGCGTATTCGGTGGTCATGGTCATGGCTTCGTCCTGGCTGTCTTGTCCGGTTCGATTTCAGCAGAAAGTGCGCCCGCGTGCTTGAGCCGGCCTTCGCGGATCGCGCTTACAGCCCGTTCACTGCCCGATCCCCGTCAGCCCGATCAGCGCTCCGCCCGCCAGCAACCACAGCGGATGCAGTTTCGTCTTGTACGACACGACCGCCACGACAGCGGTGATCGCGACCAGCATCCACGTCTGATCGGATGCCTCGGCGATCAGCAGCGCGCTCGCCGCCACGAGGCCCGCCGTGATCGGCACGAGACCGAGTTGCACATAGCGCCGCCACGGCCGGTCCTTGAACCGCTCCCACGCGTGCAGCGCGGCAATCGTCACGAGCGATGACGGCCCGAACTTCGCGATCGACGTGACCAGCACGCCCGGCCAGCCCGCGACATGCCAGCCGATCAGCGTGACGACCATCATGTTCGGCCCGGGCGCCGCCTGCGCCAGTGCAAAGAGCGCGGAAAAGTCGGCCTTCGTCATCCAGTCGTGTACTTGCACGACCTGCCGCTGCATCTCGGGAAGAATGGTGTTGCCGCCGCCGAACGCGAGCAGCGAGAGCTGGCTGAAGATGGCGGCGAGCGAAAGCAGATTCGCGATCATCGGCGCACCTTCCACGCAATGAGGACCGAGATCGGCGTGAGCACGAGCATCGACGGAAGCAAGGGCGTGCGCAGGAACGCGATGGCCGCGAGCATGACGAGCGCGATGACTGCCGCCTCGGGCTTCTTGCGCAGCGGCCACATGATCTTGATGGCCATCGCGATCAGCAGCCCGGCCGCCGCCGCCGCAAGCCCCGCGAACAGATGCGCGATACGAGGGTCCTGATGCGTGCGCTGATAGATCACGCCCAGCGCGATCACGATCAGCGACGGCCCGCCGATCAGCCCGAGCAGGCCCGCGAACGCGCCGGCCAGGCCACGAAAGCGCATGCCGATAGCCACCGACAGGTTGATCACGTTGCCGCCCGGCAGGAACTGGCAGAGGCCGAGGAGATCGGTGAACTCGTCGGCAGTCAGCCATTTGCGGCGTTCGACGATCTCGCGCCGCGCGAGCGGCAACGCGCCGCCGAACGCGGTGAGGCCGAGCGTGAGAAAGCCGGTGAAGATCTGCGAGACGGTGGGCGGCGCGGCGGTGCGGCCGGTGAGAGCGGGATCGGATGACATGAGGCGCGGGCGTGAACGTTCATCGGGAAAGCCGAAAGGGTACAGCGTCCCGATGTGCGCCAGAAGAGGTGTTTATCGTTGTGGGTTGATTGAAAGCGATGCGGTACGCATGGCGGTTCGCCGCTGCGAAGGCGAAGGCGAACGCGGCGCATCGCCGTCCTCAGCCAGCCAGCCGCGCCCGCCGCGCTTCGTAAGCCTTCAGATTCGCAAACGCGATTGCCAGCACGGAAGCGCCATCCACCGGCGTCTTGCGCCGCGCCAGCAAGTCGCCGACGATATGATCCGCTTCGATCCGCGCGCCGTTTTCCAGATCGCGCAGCATCGACGCCGTCATCAGCGAACCGCGGTCCGTGAAGTAACCGCGTGCACGCGTGACGAGCGCCTCGCCCGGCGAATGACCGTTATCGGCCGCGATCCCTCTGCATTCGTCGAAGAGACGACGCAACACATCATCGCCACCCGGCGCGCTCACGATGTCGCCAACGGGCGCGCGCATCAGGCACGTTCCCGTAGCGAGCGTCGCCAGGAAGACCCACTTCTCCCACATCGCCTGGAGAATGTCCTCGCTCACCTGCAGATCGAACCGCGCGTCGCTCAATTGCGCGGCGATTGTGTCGATGCGCGCCGAACGCCCGCCCGCGCGCTCGCCGATGGTCATCGACTGCATGTCGTTCAGATGGAGCACTTCGCCTTCAGCGCCGAGCGTCGCGCCGATCACGCACTGCCCGCCGAGCACTTTTGCCGTGCCGAAGCGCGCATCGAGCACGTCGAGATGGCCCATGCCGTTCAAAAGCGGCAGGATGGCGGTGTCCGGTCCGACCGCGGGCGCGAACGAATCGATGGCGTTGGCCAGGTCATAAGCCTTGCAGCTCAAGATGACGAGATCGAACGGCTTATCGATGTCCTTTGCCAGCACGAGCGGCGGCGCGTCGAAATGGAGATCGCCGGCCGGACTTTTCACCACGAGGCCACTCTCGCGCAGCTTTTGCGCGCGGCGTTCGCGCACCAGAAAGGTCACGTCCCTGCCTGCTTCGAGTAACCGCGCGCCGAAGTATCCGCCGATGGCGCCCGCGCCCACTACCAGAATCCGCATGTCACGCTCCGTGTCGTTGATGGTGCTCGTGTTCGTGATCGGTCTTCACGCCTGCCAGACGCCATAACCCGCTTCGCGCAAGCCGATTGCAAGTTCCACTTCCATCTCGCGCGCGCCCTCGTAGGGCATCGGGTTGTACATCTCATACAGTTGCGGCAAGAGCCGCAAGCCGAAATCGCGCACGAAGCGGTTCGACTGAATGCCCGCCTTGTGCTTGTCGAAGCGCACGTCGGGATCGATTCCCGTCATGCCGACATAGACGAACGGCTTGCCCAACACATAATCCGGATTCGCACGACGAAAGCGCGCCTCGTTCCAGACTGCGTCCGCCAGCTCGACGACGTAGACCGAATAATGATGCGCTCGCGCGCGCCGGGCCTGCGCCATGAATGAATTGCCTCGCGGCGTGCTCGTTGGGCTGGTCATTCTATGACGGCGCCGCGTGCGCTGCCCGAACGCCCTGCCGAGAGCGCGCTTTCCCTGCCGGATGGCGCTCAAAGTGGTAAATTCGGGTCGGTCTGCGTTCGCGTCAGCGGCCGCGCCGCCGGTAAAATTCCGGCCGCGCCGCAGCGCGTCGCACCGGGCCTTCAGCCGGCCCCGGCGCGATCCGCGCGTGAAGACGATCTCTTCATCCTGCGAACGCCGCATTTATCGATACGTTTCATCCCCGAAGCCTTGCGCCACGAGCCGCGGGCTTCGGCCATCCGGAGATCAAGCAATGAGCAAGCAAGCTATCGGCGTAGTGGGCCTCGCCGTCATGGGCCGCAACCTGGCCTTGAATATCGAGAGCCGCGGCCACGCCGTTTCGGTCTACAACCGCAGCCGCGAAAAAACCGATGAACTGATTGCCGAACATCCCGACAAGAAGCTCGTGCCCGCGTACACGCTCGAAGAGTTCGTCCAGTCGCTCGAAACCCCGCGCCGCATTCTGTTGATGGTCAAGGCCGGTGCCGGCACGGATGCCACCATCGACGCGCTGCGTCCGCTGCTGGACAAGGGCGACATTCTCATCGACGGCGGCAATACGCATTTCACCGATACCATCCGCCGCAATCAGGACCTCGCGAAGTCGGGGCTGCATTTCATCGGCACGGGCGTGTCGGGCGGTGAGGAAGGCGCGCTCAAGGGCCCGTCGATCATGCCGGGCGGCCAGAAGGAAGCCTACGAACTCGTCGCACCGATCCTCACCGAGATCGCCGCGAAGGCGCCGGACGGCGAACCGTGCGTCGCGTACATGGGCCCGGACGGCGCGGGTCACTTCGTGAAGATGGTGCACAACGGCATCGAGTATGGCGATATGCAATTGATCGCCGAAAGCTACGACGTGCTGAAGCGCGTGGCGGGTCTGTCGAACGAAGAACTCGGCAAGGTGTATGTCGAGTGGAATCAGGGCGAGCTGGACAGCTACCTGATCGAAATCACGTCGAAGATTTTCTCGAAGAAAGACGACGAAACCGGCAAGGATCTCGTCGATGTCATTCTGGATCGCGCGGCGCAGAAAGGCACGGGCAAGTGGACGAGCCAGAACGCGCTCGATCTCGGCGCACCGTTGCCGCTGATTACCGAAGCGGTGTTCGCGCGTGTTTTGTCGTCGCTGAAGGATCAGCGCGTGAAGGCGAGCAAGGTCCTCACCGGTCCGTCGCCGAAGTTCGACGGCGACCGTGAAGCATTTATCGAATCGGTGCGGCGCGCGCTGTATCTGAGCAAGATCGTTTCCTACGCGCAGGGCTTTGCGCAGTTGCGCGCGGCATCGGACGAATACGACTGGAACTTGCAGTACGGCACCATCGCCAAGATTTTCCGGGCGGGTTGCATTATCCGCGCGCGCTTCCTGCAAAAGATCACGGACGCATATGAGAAGGACGCGGGGCTAGCCAATTTGCTGCTCGATCCGTATTTCAGCGATATCGCCGCGAAGTACCAGGACGCATTGCGCGATGTCGTCGTGGCGGCGGTGAAGGCGGGCGTGCCGGTGCCGGCGTTTTCATCGGCGGTGGCGTATTTCGACAGCTACCGGTCGGAAACACTGCCGGCGAATCTCGTGCAGGCGCAGCGGGACTTTTTCGGTGCGCATACGTTCGAGCGCACGGATAAGCCGGGAAGCTTTCACGCTAACTGGGCTTGAGGGTGCTGGTTTGAGTTGAAGCGGGGCGGCTCTTTTGGAGCCGCTTTTTTTTTGCGCAACGGATTCAATCGAGCCCCACCCAAGCCCCATCCCTCCCACTACTCCTCAACACCGCCTCCACGAACCTCAACCCCGCGACGCCATCCTCGACCGTGGTCAACCAGTCATCCCCCTGCGTCGTCCCGCTAGCGATACACGCCGCCGCATCCGTATAAAGCTGCGCGAACGCCTCTAGATACCCTTCCGGATGCCCCGCCGGAACCCGCGTCGCGTGCAGCGCCTCGGCGCTTTGCACGCGTCCGCGCGTGATTCGCTGCGACGCGCCGCCCACCGCCGTGAACCACAATTCGTTCGGCTCCTGCTGATCGAACATCAAACCGGCCTTCGTGCCATAAACGCGCAGGCGCAACGCGTTCTCTTCGCCCGCCGCGACCTGGCTCGCCCACAACATGCCGCGCGCGCCGTTCGCGTAGCGCAGCATCGCTTGCACGTGATCGTCGATACGCCGCCCCGGCACGAACGTCGTCACTTCCGCCGCCAACTCCGACGGCCGCATCCCCGTCACGTAGTCGGCAAGCTGATACGCGTGCGTGCCGATATCGCCGAGGCATCCCGCCGGCCCCGCGAGCGCGGGATCGGTGCGCCACACGGCCTGACGGTTCGCCTGCGTTTCCACCGGCAACGAAAGCCAGTCCTGCGCATATTCGACCTGCACCACGCGGATATCGCCGAGCAATCCCTGCCGCACCATGCCGCGCGCATGCCGCACGAGCGGATAGCCCGTGTACGTGTATGTCACCGCGAACACCAGCCCCTTGTCGCGCGCGAGCTTTTGCAGCGCCTCGCCTTCGGCCAGCGATACCGCGAGCGGCTTGTCGCAGATCACGTGGATGCCGGCTTCGAGAAACGCCGTGGCAATGGGCGCATGCAGATGATTCGGCGTGACGATAGCCACCGCTTCCACGCCGTCCGAACGCCCCGCCTCGACTCGCGCCATTTCGCGATAATCGCCATAGCTGCGCGGCAAACCGATTGCCGATGCGCTCGCCGCCGCGCGCTGCGGGTCCGATGACAACGCGCCCGCCACCAACTCATAACGGTCGTCGAGCCGCGCCGCGATCCGGTGCACCGCGCCGATGAACGCGCCCTCGCCGCCGCCTACCATGCCCAGCCGCACGCGCTTCATCGCGTTTCTCCCATGCCGAGCACGCCGCGCAACTGCTCGCGATTCGCGCCGCTGCCCGCGAAGTCGTCGAAGGCGCGTTCGGCCACGCGGATGATGTGATCGCGGATAAACACCGCGCCTTCGCGCGCGCCGTCTTCCGGATGCTTCAACGCGCATTCCCATTCAAGCACGGCCCAGCCTGGGAAATCGTATTGCGCCATCTTCGAGAAGATCGCCTTGAAGTCGATCTGCCCGTCGCCTAACGAGCGAAAGCGCCCGGCGCGCTCGACCCATCCCGAATATCCGCCGTACACGCCTTGGCGGCCATTCGGCCGGAACTCCGCGTCCTTCACATGAAACGCCTTGATGCGCGCGTGATAGATGTCGATGAACGCCAGATAATCGAGTTGCTGCAAAACGAAGTGACTCGGATCGAACAGGATATTCGCGCGCGGATGGTCATCCACCGCCGCGAGAAAGCGCTCGAAGGTCACGCCATCGTGCAGGTCTTCGCCGGGGTGCGGTTCGTAACACACGTCGACGCCCGCGTGCTCGAACTCATCGAGAATCGGTCGCCAGCG
This sequence comes from Caballeronia sp. LZ003, assembly GCF_031451465.1. NCBI lineage: Bacteria > Pseudomonadati > Pseudomonadota > Betaproteobacteria > Burkholderiales > Burkholderiaceae > Caballeronia > Caballeronia sp. LZ003. The sequence continues at coordinate 1,373,670 of NZ_JARUXJ010000004.1, forward strand.
CGCGGCAAGTTCCTCGAATGCGGCTTCGACGAGACCCGCCGGACGCTGCGGCCACGGATAGAAATACGGCCACGCGAGCGCGCCCGAAAAGGTCACATGCGCAGCAAGCCCGAGCCGTTTCGATGCCGCCGCCGCGTACTTCAATTGCCCGGTCGCCCATTCGGTGCGCGCGGCCGGATTGCCTCGCACATGGGGCGCGGCGAAGCCATCGAACAAGGTGTCGTAGGCCGGATGCACCGCGACCAGTTGCCCTTGCAGATGCGTAGACAGTTCGGTGATCGCGACGCCCGCATCCTCGACGGTGCGGCGAATGTCGTCGCAATAGGCATCGCTGGATGCGGCCTTCTCCAGATCGATGAGACGCGGGTCCGCCGGCACCTGAATGCCCGCGTAGCCGAGTCCTTTCGCCCACGACGCGAGATGCGCGAGCGAGTCGAACGGCACGTCGTCGCCCATGAATTGCGCGAGAAAGATCGCGGGGCCCTTGATGGTCTTCATCTTTCGCCTCGATATTTGAACAACGCGAAGGGCCGGTCGAAACCGGCCCGCCACTCAGAACGGCGAGTTCGGGTAATAGAACTGCTTGGCGTTCTCCTTCGTGATGAGCACCGAGGGAATGATCGTGGTCGGCGGCAGCTTGTCGCCCTTCAGGCGCGCTTCGGCGGTGAGCTTGATTGCGTCGTAGATGAACTTCGGCGAGTACGAGACGTCGGCCTTTACGAGCTTGTCGCCATCCATGATGCGCTTGACCGCTTCCTTCGATCCCGCGCCGCCGAACACTTCCTTGATATCGGTGCGCTTTGCCTGCTCGATCGCCTTCAGTACGCCGATCATCATGTCGTCGTCGGCGGCCCACACGGCGTCGATGTGCTTGAAGCGCGTGAGATAGTCCTGCATGGTCTTGAAGGCGTCGTCGCGATTCCAATTGGCGTATTTCGCATCGAGAATCTTCATGTCCGGATGCTGCTTGATCACGCCTTCGAACGCGGCCCAGCGTTCATTGTCGAGGGTCGTCGGAATGCCGCGCAACGCGACGATATCGCCCTTGTTGTCCAGCGTCTTCGCGAGATATTCGGCGGGCAGCTTGCCGAACGCAGTGTTGTCGCCGGCGACGTACGCGTCCTGCGCGCTGGTGTCGGTCAAGCCGCGATCCACGACCGTCACGTACACGCCTTTCTTCTTCACCTGCGCGACCGGCTGCGTGAGCGACGCCGATTCGAACGGGAAAATCACGAGCGCATTGATCTTGTTGACCGTCACGAGATCCTGCAACTGGTTGGCCTGTTCGGGCGCGCCGGCCGCCGTCTTCACGATCACCTTGAGGTCGGGATGCGCCTTCTCCAGTTCCTTCTTCGCTTCGTTGGCCCACCAGACGATACCGCCCGTGAAGCCGTGCGTCGCGGTCGGAATGGCGACGCCGAGCACGACTTTATCGGCGGCGGATACGGACGTGGAAACGGCGAACGCGCTCGCCGTCAAGGTAAGCGCGGCGAGCGCGCGAAGCACGAGTTTCATGACGATGTCTCCTGTGTTTTAGATACTTCTATCGACGTCCACGCTGCAGGAAGGCCACGAAAATGATCACGGCGCCCTGCACCGCCGCATTCAGATACACGCTGATGATGCTCGTCAGGTTCAAGATGTTGTTGATGACCGAAAGCAGAATCGCGCCGATGACCGTGCCGATCACGCGCCCTTCGCCGCCTCTGAGCGCGGTGCCGCCCACCACCACGGCCGCGATGGCTTCGAGCTCCCATAAGAGGCCGGTGGTCGGCGTGGCCGAACCGAGCCGCGGCACGTAGAGCACGGTCGCGACCGCGACGCACAGTCCAAGCAGCACGTAGGTCGCGATCTTCACCTGATCCACGCGAATGGCCGCATAACGCGCAACCTGTTCGTTCGAGCCGATAGCCTGCACGTGACGCCCGAACACCGTGCGATTGAGCACGATAGCGCCGCCCGCCGCGACGATCAGGAACACCCAGATCGGCACGGGCACGCCGAAGAGACTCGCGTAATAGACCGGGCCGTAGAGATCGACGAGCGAATTGTCGAGCGTGAGCGCGCCGCCATCCGCGAGCCATGTCAGAAGCGCGCGAAACACGCCGAGCGTTCCCAGCGTGACGATGAACGGCTCGATGCGCCCCTTGGTCACGAGCAAGCCATGCGCGAGCCCGAACAACGCACCGAGCACGAGCGCCAGCACGATGCCGAGCGCGAGAATCGCGAGCGGCGGCACGGCATGTCCGCGCACGCCCTGCAGCAGCCCGTTCATCATGTAGATCATGCTGCCCGCGATGAGCGCGGCCATTGACCCGACCGACAGGTCGATCCCGCCCGAGATGATGACGAAGGTCATCCCCACCGCGATGATGCCGATGAACGATGTGCGCGTAAGCACGTTCATGGCGTTGTCGAAAGTGGCGAAGTCGCCGTTGAGCATGGTTCCGCCGACGCAAAGCGCGATCAGCCCGATCAGCGGCCCGACGCCGAACAGTATGCGTGAGTAGGCGGCGAGGCGGCTTTCCTGCGCGGTGTCTTCAGTGTGTGCCGGTCGCATGCGCGATCAACCTCTCTTCGGTCAGGAGTTCCATGCCGAGCGTCGCGACGAGCTCGCCCGCGCGCATCACCGCGACGCGATGACAAAGCCCGATGAGTTCGATCAGCTCGGAAGAGATCACGATCACCGCGCGGCCTTCGGCGGCCAGGCGATGGATCAGGAAATAGATGTCGCGTTTGGCGCCGACATCGACGCCGCGCGTCGGTTCGTCGAGCACGATCACGCGCGGATCGGGATGCAGGAACTTGGCGAGCGCGAGCTTCTGCTGATTGCCGCCCGAGAGCATGCGCGCGCGGCTCTTCGCATTGCCCGTGCGTATGCCGAAGTCCTTCACGGCGACATCGAGCGCCACGCGTTCCGCGTGCATGTCGACGAGGGGATGCGCGTAGCGTTCCAGCGTCATCATCGTGAGATTGTCTTTCAACGCCATGTCGACATGCAGGCCGCGTCCCTTGCGGTCTTCGCTCAAGTAAGTGATGCCGTGACGCATGGCGTCGCGCGGGCTTTTGAGCTTCACGGTGCCATTTTTAATCGCGATGGTTCCCGCGCTCAGCGGCCGCAAACCCACGAGCGCTTCGAAGAGTTCCGTGCGTCCCGCGCCGACGAGACCCGCGAAGCCGAACACTTCGCCCGCGCGCACCGAGAAGCTCACGCCTTCCGCCCAGCCCGGCACCGACGCTTGATCGACCTTGAAGGCGACGGGCGCATCGGCGGCGAGCGGCGGCTTGTCCGGGAACATGTCAGAGACTTCGCGGCCGACCATCAGGTTCGCCATTTGATGACGCGTGATTTCATCGGTCGGCGAGCGCGCGACGAAGCGGCCATCGCGCATGACGATCACTTCGTCGGTCACGCGCTCCACTTCGTCGAGCTTGTGCGAGATATAGACGATGGTCACGCCCGCTTCCTTCAGCCGTGCCATCAGCGCAAAAAGACGCTGCGTTTCCGAAGGCGTGAGCGTCGCGGTGGGCTCGTCCATGATGAGCAGGCGCGCATTGCGCAGCATCGCCTTGGCAATCTCGACCAACTGCTTTTCCGCGACGATCAAGTCGCGCACGCGCGTGTCCGGGTTCTTGTGCAGGCCGACTTCGGTGAGCGCGTCGCGGGCGGCATCGCGCATGGCCGGTTCATCGAGAAAGAAGCCGCGCCGCAACTCGTGCCCGAGAAACATGTTCTGCGTGATGCTGAGATGATCCGCGAGGTTCAGTTCCTGGTGGATCAGCACGATGCCGGCATGTTCCGCTTCACGCGAACTTCTGAAGTCGGCTCGTCTTCCGTCGATCACCATCTCGCCTGCGTTGGCGCGCTCGTAGCCAGCGAGGATTTTCATGAGCGTGGACTTGCCCGCGCCGTTTTCGCCAAGCAAGCCGTGGATGCGTCCCGGCTTCAGATCGAAGCTCACGCCGTGCAGCACGCGCACCGGCCCGAACTGTTTTTCGATTCCCTCGAAGCGCACGGCAAGGCTCATTTTCACGCGCTCCTTCGTTGAATGAGTCGATGCGGCAGCAGCACGCCCGGCACGTCCGCGCGTGGATCGCGCAGGCGCTTGAGCAGCAGTTCCGCCGCCGTTTCACCGAGCGCCTGCATGGGCTGCGAGACAGTGGTAAGCGGCGGATAGACATGCGCGGCCACCGCGATATCGTCGAAGCCCACTACCGCGACATCTTCCGGTACGCGCAGGCCGACGCCGCGCAAACCGTTCATAACGCCGATGGCGAGCGTGTCAGAAACGGCGAAGATCGCGGTCGGTCTTGTGCGCTCGCCAAGCGAGGCCAGCTGCGTGGCCGCGCGTTCGCCGGCGTCGTAATCGAGGCTTTCGAGTTCGACCTGCCACGCCGGATTGGCTTCGATACCCGCGTCCCGAAGCGCATCGCGATAACCGGCCAGCCGCTGGCGTCCGTACAGATAGCCGTGTCCCGAGTTGATGAGCGCGATGCGTTCGTGTCCCTTGCCAAGCAGATACCGCACGACATCGCCCGCTGCAAGATGATTGTCGATGCCCACGTAAGGCACGCCCGCGCCCGGATCGAATTCGCAGCACGCTACCCACGGCAAGGTCGAGGCCTCTTCGGCAAGCGCCTTTTGCACGGCGGCGGGGTCGAGACAGATTGCGCCATCCGCGCGGCGTCCGCGTAACAGGTCGAAGTAACTGCGCTCGCGCAAGGGGTCGGCGCCGGTATCGCACATCAGCATGAAATAGCCGTTTTGTCGCGCCACGCTGTCGATGCCACGTACGATAGCCGCATAAAACGGATTGCCGAAGTCCGGCACCATGGTGAGCAGCAGACGGCTTTCCGCCGTGCGAAGATTGCGCGCAAGTTCGTTGATGCGATAACCGCTCGCAGCGACCGCCACGCGCACTTTTTCGCGCGTCGTATCGCGCACGTTCGCATGGCCATTGAGCACGCGCGATACCGTCGCCACGGACACGCCCGCGCGCTCGGCGACATCCGCTATCGATACTTCCTCGCGTGTACGAACCGTATCCGACATGCTGCGCGCCACCGCGGCGAACGGGATGTAATGGATTACATTATTCGGCGCGAGACGCGCTTAAAGCAACCGGAATCGGCTAGGGATAAACGCTTAAGGCGCGCGTCTGTCGATTTGCTTGCGGCTGGCTCGTCGTAGGGTGTGAGCGGGGAAAGGCCACGCTTGCAACTTATCGAGGAGCATTCCATGCGTTTCATGATGCTGATGATCCCGCGCGGCTACGAAAGCGCGCAACCGGGCACGCTGCCCTCCGCCGAAGCCGTCGCCTCAATGATGAAGTACAACGAAGAACTGCAGAAGGCAGGCGTGTTGCTCGCGCTCGACGGACTGCATCCCCCTTCGATGGGCGCGCGCGTTTCGTTCGAAGGCGGCAAGCCGCGCGTCGTCGACGGCCCTTTCGCCGAAGCCAAGGAAGTGCTAGGCGGTTACTGGATGCTGCAGGTCAAATCGCGCGAAGAGGCGATCGAATGGGCGAAGCGTTGTCCCGCGTCGGACAACGAGGTGATCGAAGTGCGGCAAGTCATGGAGTTCGGCGACTTTCCGCCCGACGTGCAGGAAGCGGCGGCGGGCTTCGATGAAGCGCAGAACAAGCCGCGCTCTTGAGCCAGACGCGGAGCATTCGTGCTTTCGCCTCAAGCCGACGCGGTCAGTTCGAATAGCGATTGACGCAAGGCCTTCGCGCGCTTCTCGCCGAACTTCGCTTCGAACTCGGCCTGCGCGATGCGCCATTGCTCGACCGCTTTCTTGAGCGTCTCCTTGCCTTGCGACGTCAGCCGCAGCCCGACTGCACGCGAACTCGCCGCCTGCTGCTCCGCTTCGACGATGCCATCGCGTTGCAAAGGCTTGAGCGCGCGAACGAGCGTGGTGCGGTCCATGACCATGGCGTCGGCGAGATCCGCCATCGACACATCGGGCCGGCGCGCGATAGCCAACATGAGCGTGTATTGCGCGGCCGTGATGCCGGCCACGTTCAGATGCCGCTCGTACAACTGCGAGACATAGCGCGCGGCCTGACGGATAGCAAAGCAGTTGCAATCGAAGAGAGAAGAGTTCGGATTCGTAGCCATGCCGTTTAGCATATTTGTGCATATGCACTCTGTCAAGGGCCGCGTTTTCATCGACGCGACAGGAGGCTCTCGGGACGCGGCGCGAATCGTCGTGGCGCTAGTTGCTTCAAATCCCGCAGTGCCGCATCCCGCTTGGGTATTCGGTCCGCCGACGCTATGCCGAAATCCGCATCCGTCACGCGACTTAACAACAAGACGCGGCGAATTTGGCTCCCTAAATTGCGCATGTCCCGCCTCGTTCACCGTGCGCCGGATGCGCGCGAGGGGAAAGCCCTTCTTGCCGGCGCACTTGTGGCGATGTCCCATTCGATAGTCGAAACAGTCAGTCAGACCAACAAGGAGAGGAAACCATGCGTATCCACACGAGCCTCAAGCTAGTCTGCGCCGCCGTCGCGCTTGCCGCGCTGCCGTTCGCCGCGGCCGCCGAGGACATGACGGTGAAAGTCGGCTTTGCCGCGCCGCTCACCGGCGCAAACGCGGGCTACGGCAAAGATCTCCAGAACGGCGTGCAACTCGCGCTCGATGAAGCGAACGCCAAAAAGATCAGCATCGGCGGCAAGACGGCGAAGTTCGAAATCGCGGCGGAAGACGATCAGGCCGACCCGCGCATCGGCGTGCAGGCCGCGCAGAAGCTCGTGGATGACGGCGTGGCCGTGGTCGTCGGACACTTCAACTCGGGCACGACGCTGCCTGCATCGCCGATCTACAACACCGCCGGCATTCCGCTGATCGACCCCGCGGCGACTAACCCGACCATTACCACGCGTGGCCTGGAAAACGTCTTCACGGTCATTTCGAGCGATGCGCAGAACGCGGGCAACGCCGGCGCCTACGCGGTGACGACGACGAAGGCGAAGAAGATCGGCATCATCGACGACCGCACGGCCTTCGGTCAGGGCGAAGCCGACGAGTTCGAGAAAGCGGTGAAAGCGAAAGGCGGCACGATCGTCGCGCGCGAATTCAGCGACAACCAGACGGTCGACTTCAGCGCGCAGCTCACGCGTCTGAAGGCGGCCAACGCCGATCTGATTTTCTTCGGCGGACTGGATCGGCAAGCGGCAGCCGTGGTCAAGCGCATGAAGCAGCTCGGCATGACCGCGCAGTTCGTGGGCGGCGGCGGCGTGATGGATGCCGACTTCCTCAAGCTCGCCGGCGATGCGGCCGAAGGCGCGCAGGCGTGGGAATACGGCAGCCCGCTCGACAAGCTGCCGCAAGGCAAGGCGTTCAGCGACAAGTTCCAGAAACGCTTCGGGGTGGCGATTCTCTCGTATGCGCCGTTCGGCTACGACGCCGCGTGGGCCGCGATCAACGCAATGGAGAAGGCCGGTTCCGCCGATCCCAAGGTGTATCGGCCGGCGTTGAAGAAGATCTCCTTCGATGGCATCACCGGCCCGATCGCATTCGATGACAACGGCGCGTTGAAGAACGCGTCATCGACGCTCTATCAGGTGAAGAACGGCCAGTGGGACACCGTGGTGACGAAGCACGGCATGTAAGCGTTGCACGTGCTCAGGCTTGCACGGCGTTCGTGTAAGCCTGGAGCGTCTCACGCGTCTGTGCCGCCTCCCCTTCCAGCCATTTCGCGAACTGCTGCAAGGTCGGCGACGGCGCGGGCCGCTCGGGGTAGACGAGGTAGTACGCCGCGCCGCTCGGCACACACAGCGAAAACGGCGCGATCACGCGTTTCGCGCGCAAGTCGTCCTCGATCAGCGACAAGTCGCCGATGGTTACGCCGAGACCCTGCATCGCCGATGTGATGGCGAGATCGAGCGTGTCGAAATGCTGCGCCTTCATCGAAGGCAGGCCGGCGTAACCATAAGCGCCGAGCCACAAGAGCCAGTCGCGCCGGTCGCGTGTGGGATGCAAAAGCGTCTTGCCGGCCAGATCGTCGGGCGTCGGCGCGCGGTCCCGCCGAACCTTGAACTGCTCGGGCGCACAGACGGGAGTCAACACTTCATCGAACAGATGGTGCGAGCTAACACCCTTCTGCGCTGGCGCCGGCGCGCCAAACACGATGGCTGCATCGAACTGTTCGGCGTTGAACTCGACACTGTGCGACACGGCTGCTGTCACTTCGATCACCAGCTCCGGACGCTCGTTCTGCAGACGAATGACACGCGGCAAGACCCAGCGCATGGCGCAGGTCGGACACTTCAGACGCAGTGTTCCGGACTGTGCGCCACCTTTCGCGAGCGCATCGGCGATCTGTTCGAAAGCCTGCTGCAACGGCGCAATGAGCAACGCGCCATGATGCGTGAGCGCGAGGCCGCGCGCCTGCCGCACGAAGAGCGCATAGCCGAGATGCGCCTCCAGTCCGGCAATCTGGCGGCTCACCGCGCCTTGCGTCACGTTCAACACATCGGCGGCGCGCGTGAAATTGAGCTTGCGCGCGACCACGAGGAAGGTTTTCAGCACGTCCAGGGATGGCAAGGGTTTCATGTGGTCGTTCGCGGGTTTATCTACGTAGCCATGAATTCGAAGCATGGCTAGTATGACAAAGTTTCGATTGTTCCGGCTTTATTGCCGCGGTTCAATCGACGAACTGCAATACCGGAGACATTTGCCGTGCAAAGCGCCTGCATCCCCGAGTCGAAGCTGCCGAGCGTCGGCACGACTATTTTCACCGTGATCGGCCAGCTTGCCGACGAACATCACGCGCTCAATCTTTCTCAAGGCGCGCCGAACTTCGCATGCGATCCGCGCCTGATCGAAGGCGTCGAGCGAGCCATGCGAGCAGGACATAACCAATATTCGCCGATGTCGGGCGTGCTGGCGCTGCGTGAAGCCATCGCCGACAAGACGCACAAGCTGTATGGCGCGCAGTACGATCCGGGCACGGAAGTGACGGTCGTGGCGAGCGCGAGCGAGGGGCTTTACGCGACCATCAGCGCGCTCGTGCATCCCGGCGACGAGGTAATTTACTTCGAGCCGTCGTTCGACAGTTACGCGCCGATCGTGCAGCTTCAGGGTGCGACGCCTATCGCCATCCAGCTATCGGCGGAGAATTTTCAGATCGACTGGGACGAAGTCGCGGCGGCCATCACGCCGAAAACGCGCATGATCCTCGTCAACACGCCGCACAATCCGACCGGCAGCGCCTTCGCCGATGAAGACATCGCGCGTCTCACGGCGCTCACGCGCGACACGAAGATCATCGTGCTGTCGGACGAAGTCTACGAGCACGTAGTGTTCGACGGCGCGCCGCATCACGGCATGGCGCGCTACCCGGAACTGGCCGAGCGCAGCGTGATCGTGTCGTCGTTCGGCAAGTCGTATCACGTGACGGGCTGGCGCGTTGGCTACTGTCTCGCGCCCGCCGCGTTGACTGCCGAGATCCGCAAGATTCACCAGTTCATGACGTTTTCCGCCGATACGCCGATGCAAATGGCTTTCGCCGAAGCGCTCGCCGACGAATCGAGCTATCTCAACCTCGGACCGTTCTATCAGCACAAGCGCGATTTGCTGGCGACATCGCTCGCGGGATCGCGCTTCGAATTGCTGCCGAGCGCGGGCAGTTTCTTCATGCTCGCACGCTACAGCGCGATTTCGGATGAAAGCGACAGCGACTTCGTGCTGCGCCTCATTCGCGAGGCGCGCGTGGCGACCATTCCGTTGTCCGCGTTTTATACCGACGGCACCGACAACCGCGTGATCCGGCTTTCGTTCGCGAAGGACGACGACACGCTGATCGAAGGCGCGCGCCGCCTTTGCTCCATCTAAAAACATTCGAGACACGACACGATGAAGATCAAATACGCCGCCACCGCCCTATTCCTTGCCTGCTCGTTCGCGAGCGGCGCGGCGTTCGCCGCCGATACCTTGCGTTTCGGGCTCGAAGCGCAGTACCCGCCGTTCGAGTCGAAGGCGTCGACGGGCGAATTGCAAGGACTCGATATCGATGTCGGCAACGCCGTGTGCGTGGCGGCGCAGATGAGCTGCAAGTGGGTCGAGACCTCTTTCGACGGGTTGATTCCCGCGCTGCAGGGCCGCAAGTTCGACGCCATCAATTCGGCGATGAACGCGACCGACCAGCGCCGTCAGGCCATCGACTTCACGACGGTGGTGTATCGCGTGCCGACGCAACTCATCGCGAAAACGGGCAGTGGACTCGAACCGACGCCCGCGTCGCTAAAGGGCAAGAGCGTGGGCGTGTTGCAGGGTTCGATCCAGGAGACCTTTGCCAAGGCGCATTGGGAAAACGAAGGCGTGAAGGTCGTGCCGTATCAAGATCAGAACCAGGTCTACACGGACCTCAAGTCCGGCCGCCTCGATGCCACGCTGGTGCTCGCGCCTGCGGGACAAACCGGCTTTCTGTCGAAGCCCGACGGCAACGGCTTTGCGTTCGTCGGCGCGCCGGTGCGGGACGACAAGATTCTCGGCAGCGGCATTGCGTACGGCGTGCGCAAGGGCGACGATGCGCTGAAGAGCAAACTCAACGCGGCCATCGCGAAGGTGAAGGCCGACGGCACGATCGACAAGTTCGCGAAGAAGTATTTGGGGGAAATCGATATTTCGGCGAAATGAGGGATGAGCGGGCGTTCAGCAACTTTCCCACGGCACAGGCACACTGGCGGCTTGATTCACCACCGCGGCGAGTTGAAGCGCCGCGGCGCCCTCACAGGAAAAGCATTGAGCACGCCGCCTCGAACGAACCCCGCCGCCCCTGGACAACCGGCCGCGCCCGCACCACTGCAAGGCGGGCAACTGGTGCTCGCCACTTTCGCCGTGGCGCTCGCTACGTTCATGAACGTGTTGGATTCGTCGATCGCCAACGTCGCGATTCCGACCATCTCCGGCAATCTCGGCGTCTCGGTCAACGAAGGCACCTGGGTCATTACGGTGTTCGCCGCGTCGAACGCGGTTTCCATTCCGCTAACCGGCTGGCTCACGCAGCGACTCGGGCAAATTCATCTGTTCGTCGGCGCGATCCTCATGTTCGTGCTCTCCTCGTGGTTGTGCGGTCTTGCGCCCAATTTGCCTGTGCTGCTTTTCGCGCGCGTCTTGCAGGGCGCGGTGGCCGGGCCGCTGATTCCGCTCTCGCAAGCCATTCTGCTCGGCTCGTATCCGAAAGAGAAATCGTCGATGGCGCTCTCGCTCTGGGCGATGACCGCGACCGTCGGCCCGATCGCCGGTCCCGCGCTCGGCGGCTGGATCACGGATAGTTATTCTTGGTCGTGGATCTTCTATATCAACATCCCGGTCGGCATTTTCGCGGCGGGCGTGACGTGGATCATCTACCGCAACCGCGAGTCGCCGAGCCGCAAGGCGCCTATCGATATCGTCGGGCTCGGGCTGCTGATCGCGTGGGTCGCGTCCTTGCAGATCATGCTCGACAAGGGACGCGATCTCGACTGGTTCCAGTCGCCGGTCATCGTCATTCTCGCGATAACGGCAGCCATTTCATTCGCGTTTTTCGTCGTGTGGGAGCTGACGGCGGAGAATCCGGTCGTCGATTTGCGGCTCTTCGCGGGACGCAATTTCTTCGGCGGCACGGTGGCCATTTCGGTCGCTTATGGCGTGTTTTTCGGCAATCTCGTGTTGTTGCCGCAATGGATGCAGCAGTATTTGAACTACCGTTCCGTCGACGCGGGTCTCGTCACCGCGCCGCTCGGCATCTTCGCCGTGATTCTTGCGCCGGTAATGGGCAAGGTGCTGCCGCGCAGCGACGCACGCGTGATCGCGACCATGGCGTTCGTGGGCTTCGCGTTCGTATTCTGGCTGCGCTCGAAGTATGTGATCGAGATCGATACCTGGCATCTCGTGCTGCCGACGCTCCTGCAAGGCATTCCGATGGCGATGTTCTTCGTGCCGCTCACGGCCATCGTGCTGTCGGGCTTGCCGCCATCGAAAATACCGGCGGCGGCAGGCTTGTCGAATTTCGCGCGGGTGTTTTGCGGCGCGGTGGGGACATCGCTTGCGGGCAACGAGTGGGATCATCGGATCGCGCTGCATCACGAGCGGCTGACGGAGCAGGCGAATATTTATAACCCGGCGTTCTTGCAGTCGCTCGGCATGTCGCAATCGACGCTGAATATCGGTGAAGCCCAGGCGCGTGGGATGTTCAACTTCACCGTCAACACTCAAGCCGCGATGATGGGGCTCAACGATATCTTCCTCATTTCAGCGGTCATCTTCATTCTGATCATTCCGCTGATCTGGATTACGAAGGTGGCGAAGGGTGGCGGCGGTGGGGCGGCGGCGGGGGCGCATTGAGATTTTTCGCGTGCCGTTACTAATGGACGGCACGCGGTACTCAACTTTGCGGCGTCAAAAAGTAAATGGGCGTCAGCGGCATACGGGCGCGCGCCTTATCATCAAGCTTGCTGTAAAACTGAATCCATAATTCGATCAATCGTTCGGAGTCGATCAACGTAATCTTGCGGCGCTCTTGATTTCGTGCAAAAGATTGGGCGTCGCGAGTAAAGCCGCCGGTGGAGATGAATAAGCCGACGTCGTCCTCGTTGATAATCGCAATAAAGGATTTGAGGCCGTCCGTATCTACCCGATGTGCGACGCGCTTCACTTGCACCTTAATGCGTGGTGGCCGAGTGCCAAGAGGGTCATTGTTTGCGATAATGTCAACACCATCATCTTTGCCCGGTGGCGATACCCAGCCGATGTGATAGCTCATTGCTCGCAGCAGGTCTGAAACAAGATCTTGAAAATCGTAAGGCGGCATTTTCAGAAGATGCTGCTCAATCTCGCCCCAAGCCTGCTCCTCTGCCTGCTCGTAAGTCATGCTCGCAGTTTCGGCGTCAACATCAAACGTCAAGTCGGACTGCTCGCTGAGTTTGGCCGATGCATAACTCAACCCGCTCGGATCACGCAGTTGAGCCGCTTTCCATTGGGCGTAGAGTCGATCCGATTCGCGACGAAACGCAGCGGGCTCTTTAATACGGTCATACGCGGACAAGCCCTCGTCAGTGATAGACCAAATGCCTTTGTGCTTGGTGAGCCACCCAGCTTTTACGCAGGCGATAGTCGCAAAGCGCACCGTCTTCTCGAAGCGTCTTGCGCCGGAGTTCTCATAGAAGCTCGCTTCATATGGAGAAAGAGTCACGCTAGAAGCGAGCGTCTTGAGTGCTTGGGCTGCGCCTAAGCCCTCCGGTTGCGCCTTCAGAATCTCAAACAGTTTCCTTAACAGTTCGCCCATGCGCTGTCGTGATGTTTCGGCCATTGCAATTTCTGAGTAGCGCACACACACCGGTGCAAACCTGCAATTGTCTACCTGTGTCGAGACACGACTGTTGAAATTCATTACGCGAGGCACGCCGATTCTAAAGCACGCTCACTTCAACCCTTCAACCCCAACTCCACCCGCTCCCCCGCGCCCTTATCCTTGATCCCGTCCGCGTTCAGCTTGGGCGCGACGACAAAAATCCGGCTGCTGTCGATCTTTCCGTCGAAGTACTCCTTCACCGCCTGCGCGCGGCGCTGCGCCAGATCGCGCAACGCGCCTTCATCGACCGGTGCGTTTTCAGTCAGCGCGCTCTTCATGTCCGCGTCCGGCACCGACTTCGTCAAGCCGATGAAGTTCTTCGGCTTCTTGAAATCCGCCGACTTATAAACCTTCGTCAGATACTTGTCGTAATCCGCATCCGATACCTTCACCGACTGCCAGTCCACATTCTCGCCGCCATCCGACATGTCGCGGACCTTCGCGCGTTTGATTTGGCCATCCAGCCAAGCGCTGCGTAACGCGGGCTCATCGACTTTCGGATCGACTCGCCCCGTCACATCCAGCCTGATCGACGGCTTATCCGCGAGCGCCTTCGAAATCGTCTCCAGCTTCTTCTGCGCGGCATCGTTGAGCGTCGCCGAGCCTGCGTCGAATTCGACGTAATTCAACTCCTCGCCACTGCCGCCGAACGCATGCGCGAGCAGCGAGAACGGCGCGGTCACCGCCTTTTGCACCAGATTCAATATGGCTTGCCAGACGAGCCCGCCAATAGAAAACTCCGGATTCGAAAGCGATCCCGAAATGGGAATGTTCACGTCGATCTCGCCGCGCGAATTCTTTAGCAACGACACGGCGAGCCGCACCGGCAGCTTCGTCGCCGTCGAATTGTCGACGTGATCGCCGAACGTCAACTGGTCGATGAACAGGTGGTTGTTCGCCGTGAGCTTGTCGTCGCCGAGCATGTAATGCAGATCGACGTTGAGCTTGCCCTTCGTGATCGGATAGCCCGCGTACTTCGACGAATACGGCGTGAGGTTGGTGAGTTCGACGTCGTGCGCGCTCGCGGTCAAGTCGAGCGCGGGCTTTTCGATGAGCGGATTCACCTGTCCCTTGATCGAAACCGGTCCGTTCGCGGCGAGCTTGGCGGCGACATCGACGGGCGCGGGCGTCGTCGAATGTGTGCCGAATGCGCCGATGGTCCCGTTGATCGACACGAGATTCGCCGTGAAGTTGGGCTTGATGAAGTTGTCGGTGTAGGTCACACGGCCGTTCTGCAGAACGAGCTGGCCGAAGCGCATGTTCACCGGAGGACCGGAGGCAGCCGCCGTCTTGACCGGCGCACTCGCCGCGACCGGCGCGGATGCCGCCGCCGAGGCCTCGGGCTTCGACTGATCGCGCGTCACCGATTGCCGCGGGCCGTTGTCGCTTGCCACGACGCTCTTCAGGTTCAGCTTGCCTTGCGCGTCGAGCAACACGCGGCCGTAGAAGTTCGCGAAGGTCACGCGCGCCGCGTCAACGTCCGTGCCGCGCTCGCCATAGTTCACCTTTACGTTAGTGAGGCCGAGCAGTTTCCAGCCGGCGAAACGGTCGGACGTCGCTTTGTCCTGCATGCGCACGTCTGTCAGCGAAACATCGCCCTTGTAGGAAGCCGCGAGCGTCTTGCCACTGCCCGACAAGCCGACATCGCCATTGGCGTTGAGGAACGCGCTTGCGATATCGACGTTGAGTTTGTCGCCGAAATACGGTTCGAAGGCGGCGGCATCGACCTGATCGCCCTTCACATGCAGCGCGAGCTTGAGCGGTGTGACCGTGACCGTGCCATTTATATCGAGCGCGCCACGCCCGTTGAGCGTGAGCTTGCCGGTAACATCGAGCGGTTTCGAGAGATCGTCGCTGAACTGCTTCACGGCAACCGACATCGGCGCAATGCGCAGCTTCACGGGCGTCGTGGGCGTCAAGTCGGTGACATTAGCCGAGGCGTTATCGAGCGCGATCTGGCCAATTTGATAGCGCCACGCCGGTCCCGCTTCCTGCGCCTTCTGAATCTTGCGCGTGGCGCTCGGCTCCGGCGCAACCTCATGCGCTCCAGCGAGCGCGGCCAGGTCGATACTGCCGTCCTTGCGGCGCGTGGCATCGAGCGAAAGTCCCTTCAACTGCACGCTGTCGAGCGCGATCTGACGCGCGGGCACATCCACCTTGACGATCTTCGCGAGCGCGGCATCGAGCTTGATGGGCGCGGCGGCATCCGCGCCATTCGATGCATTCGGCACAAGCGTGAGCGCGTCGAGTTTCACATCGCCCGCGCCGACCTGCACGTTGGCATCCGGCTTCGACCAATCGACCGACACCGGCAGATTCGCGCCGAGCGTGCCGCTCGTCACGCGCGCCGCCAGCGAATTCGCGATATAAGGCTGCAACGGCGGCAGCGCCAATGCTTCGAGCGCCAACTTGACGTCGGCGGTCTTGGCGGCGAGCGCGACGTTGCCGGAAGCGCCGAGCGAACCGCCGTGACCGAACGCCGTCTTGAGCGTGTAGCGCGCGGGCGTCTTGTCGAGCGTCGAAAAACCATCGAGCGTGACGGCTAGACCTGTCAGCGTTTCCTGCACGCGCTGCTTCATCAACTGGTCGTCGAACGCGATCTTGCCGTGGTCGATGGCAACGTGCTTGATGGCCAGATCGAGCGGCGGCGCGTCCTTCGCTTCGGGCTTCTTCACCTCGGCCTTCGCGGGCGGCGGCGCGAGTTTCTGCACGTTGAGCGTGCCGGACGGATCGCGCGCGAGCCGTACATCCGGGCCCGCAAGCGTCACTTCGTCGAGATGATAGATATCGCGCAACGGCTCGGCGTTGGCAATCTTCACATGCAACGCGCGCGCGGCGACGAGCGGTGCGTTCGCTTTATCGGTGACGGCGAGATCGGCCAGATCCGCAGTGCCGTCGATACGAATGGTCGGTGCATCGCCGGCAATGGCAAAGCGCACGTTGAGGTCGGTCGTGAGCTTGCCGCTCTTCACCGCGACGGGCACGGAAGCCGGGGCGTAAGACGCCATCTGCGGCACGTCGAGCCCGTCGAGCGTGAGCGCGATCTCCGACTCGCGCGACTCCGAAAACGGCTTCGTACGGCCCTTCACGACGAGCGGCGAGCCGTCGATGTGCGCCTGCAATAACGGCGTCACGAAAATATCGGTGGCCGAGGGCAGCGTCGCAATGAAGGGGATACCGAGCGCGAACTGGTCGATGGTGTGCTTCGCCTTCAGGAGCCGGTCGTCGAACACGATCCGGCCGTTCTCCACGCGAATGTTCGACACGGAGAAGCGCGCCGGCTTGTCCGATGGCGGCGACGAAGGCTTCGAGAATTTCTCGATCAGATCGGAGAAATTGAAATGCTCGCCGTCGAAACGCACAATGCTGATGCGCGGCGAATCGATCTTCAGTTCATTGACGACGGGCGCGAGCCGGAAGATGGACGACCACGACGTGCGCACGACGAGCCGCGACACATCGACGAAACCGGCCGCCGCGCCGGGCGCTTTCGCGAGATTCGCGGGCGCTTCGCCGATATGCACGTCATCAGCTTCGAAATCGAGCGAATAGGGATTGAGCCAAATGCGCCGGATGGTCACCGGCCGGTCGAGTTGCTTGCCAAGCTGTTGCTCGGCGATATGACGAATGACCGGCGGCGCGACGAAGAAGCCGAGAAGGCCGATGACCACCACGAAGACGATCAGGCCAATCGCGATTCGCCGCGTACGCCGTGCATGCACGACGCCGCGCAGGGTTTGCCCGGCCGAGGCCAGTGAAGACTTGGTGACGCTTGCCATTCGATGCGCGCTGCGACGCGCGGCGGCGCATCGCCCTGTCAGATAGAGGATGCTTCAAGTATACGACGAGGCATCGCGCAAACGTTCATCAAATGCTTCACTGCCGTTCGACGGCTGGCGGCGTCCACGTGCCGTCGCTTGCCTGCGGTTTGGGCGCGTAGAGGCGCATCGTCAGCTGAAAGTCGCCGTCGGGCGCGGGCAGCCAGTTCGATGCGCGCGCACGCGGCGGTGCTTCGGCCGATACGGTGACATCGACCGAACCGTCGCGGTTTTTCTTGAGGCGGTCGCGGTCGCTTAGCGACAGACGCGGCAGCTTGCCGTTGGCGAACGCGCCATCCTTCGTGTAGGCCGCGAGCGTCCAGAAACCGCGCACCGGCGGCAACTGATTGGGCGCGAAGTGCAGCACGTAGGTGTTCGCGCCGTTGAGCGGATGGCCGTCGCTGTCCACGCGCGCAACCGGCTTCGCTTCGCCGGCCTTCGTCCCCGAAAACGGCTGATAGCGCGCGAGATAAGCCCGCAGAATGTAATCCGTGCCGTAGTTGCCGACATCGTCGCCGAACCACGTCCAGCCGTTCTTCGTGATCGCGTTCGATGGCGCCGTCGCGAGATGCGCGCGGCCATCCGCGACACCGGACGCCAGAAGCGGCGCGTCGGCCTTCTTGAACTGCACCGGTTCGCCCGGCTTCACGCCGAGATCGGCGAGGCGGGACATCGCGGGCGCATCGTCGGCGGCGGGCGGATTGTCGTCGAGCGAGCGGGCAAGGCGCGCGAAAAACGCGTTGGCATCGAGCGCTTCGGCCTGCGCGCCGGGCGATGCCGTCGGCGCCGCGCTCGGCAAAGGCGGCACGCTAGGCGTCTGGCCCGTGGCATTGCCCGGCCACGCGCCCGTCACGGTCGAAGTAGGATCGGCGAGCGAGCCCTTGGTGGGCGTAAGCGTATCGATGCGCATCGACGTCTGCAGCTTTCTGACTTCGCGCACGTCGCGCATGCCGTTCACCCGCACGCGCACCGAAAGCCAGACGTAGCGCGTGCGCGTTTCGACGCGCGTTGCACCGGCGGGCAACGTGCCCGTAAAGCCGGCGGGCACGAAGGCGATGAGCTGCGCCTTCGGAAACGGCGTCGTGTCGGCGCTCGAATACAGCGCGTTGCTCCATGCATCGAACGCGCGGGTATCGAGATAGCGTGCGCGCGGCGCGGCGGGCACGGTCACGATCACGGGATCGGCGGAGACATCGAGCCATGCGGAGGAATCGAGTGTATCGACGCTCGGCCAGCCGGTCGCGCCCGCGGGCGGCAACGCGATGGCGTGGCGGAACGTGTTGAGCGGCGCCTGACCCGGCCGCGCCGCCCCGCTTGCACGTTCCCGCGCGATGTCCGACGCGACGAGCGGAAAGCCGAACGTGTAGGCATCGACGACCTGGTTTTTTACCCAGCCGCCCGTATTTGCCGCCTCGGGCGTCGCGGTTCCCGCGCAGCCGGCGAGCAAGGCCGCGGCAGAAAGGCTCGTGCTGACCCATAAAGCGGCGTTGAGCGGAAGCGTCCAGCGTCGGTGCTTATTCATTCGAATGGAAATCCGGTTTTATTTCGATGGGTTCGCAGACGAGCAGCCCGCCGCCGTCCTGATCCCCGAGGTAGCGCGCCGAAAATTCGATCTCGAAATTGGGGTTTTAACGTATCCGCTGATGATAGGCAAGACAACACGCATAAAAGGCGCTACTCGTCGCGCAAATACGTCTGACCACTCGTCGAGACTCGCTTCACGGCATCGCGTAACATGAATGTTTTAGAACCTTTCGAACGAGTCCGACGCATGTATATTCCCGCCCATTTCGAGGAAAACCGCCCGGAAGCCCTGCGCGCGCTGATCGCCGCGCATCCTTTTGGCGCATTGGTCACGCATGGCCCGAATGGGCTCGACGCCAATCACATTCCTTTCGAACTCGATCCCGCCATCGGCGAACACGGCACCTTGCGCGCGCACGTGGCACGTGCAAATCCCGTGTGGCGCGAAGTCGGGGCGCGCGAGGACGTGCTGGTGATCTTTCAGGGCGCGGAAGGTTATATCTCGCCGACTTTCTATCCGAGCAAGCAGGAAACCCACCGTCAAGTGCCGACGTGGAATTACCTCGTCGTGCATGCGCATGGCCGAATCACCGTGCGTGACGACGAAGCCTACGTGCGCGGCGTCGTTGCGAAACTCACGCGCAAGATGGAAGCGGGCGAAGCAATGCCGTGGAAAATGGGCGACGCGCCGCGCGATTTCATCGATCAATTGCTGGGCGCGATCGTCGGCATCGAAATCGAGGTGACGCGGCTGGTCGGCAAGGCAAAGCTTTCGCAGAACAAGGCTGAAGCAGACCGCATCGGCACGGTCGAGGGCTTGCGTCAGCGCGGCGGCGAGGAAGCCGGCGCGCTCGCCGACGCCATGTTCGGCTCGATCGAACCGCCTCGCGACTGAAATGCGCTCTTGACCTTCCAATCGTTGGAAGGTCGATACTGGCTTCATGCGTGGCCAGAAGGAGCGTTTCATCATGTCATCGGGACCAGTCAATCAAACCAGAACCGCGGTATTCGCCGTGAGCGGCATGACGTGCGCGTCGTGCGTCGCGCGCGTCGAGAAAATGCTCGGACGCGTGCCGGGCGTGGAATCGGTCGCCGTGAATCTCGCGACCGAAAAAGCCACCGTCCATACGAACGATGCCGTCACCGACCAACAACTGGTCGAGGCCATTACGAAAGCCGGTTATGAAGCGGCGAAGGTTGAGCCGGACGCGCCGCCTGTCGATGCGAAAACGCCGCAAGCGCTCGATGCCGAACTCGTCGCGGTGGTCGCGAGCGCGCTCGTCACGCTGCCCTTGCTTGCGCCGATGTTCGGCGCAGCGCTCTCGCCGTGGCTGCAACTGGCGCTCGCGAGCATCGTCCAGTTTGGCTTCGGCGCGCGTTTCTACGTCGGCGGTTATCGCGCGCTGCGGGCGTTCGCGGGCAACATGGAT
Organism: Caballeronia sp. LZ003; assembly: GCF_031451465.1. Taxonomy (NCBI): domain Bacteria; kingdom Pseudomonadati; phylum Pseudomonadota; class Betaproteobacteria; order Burkholderiales; family Burkholderiaceae; genus Caballeronia; species Caballeronia sp. LZ003. Next base: position 1,393,781 of record NZ_JARUXJ010000004.1, read on the forward strand.
TTGCTCGTGGCGCTGGGGACATCGGCGGCGTGGGCGCTGAGTGTCTATCAGATGTTCGCGCACGGCGGCATGCCGATGCATCTGTTCTTCGAGGCATCGGCGGTCGTCATCACGCTGGTGCGCTTTGGCAAATGGCTGGAGACGCGCGCCAAACGCCAGACCACCGACGCCATCCGCGCCCTGAATGCGCTGCGTCCGACCACGGCGCGCGTGCGCGATCGCGCCGATCCTTCGCATGAAAGCGAGATTGCGCTCGCCGATGTGCGCGTGGGCGACATCGCCATCGTGCGGCCGGGCGAGCGCGTGCCGGTGGATGGCATCGTGCGCGAGGGACGCACGCATGTCGACGAATCGCTGATCACGGGCGAGAGTCTGCCGGTTGCGAAAGAGCCGGGCGCGCGCGCGACGGGCGGATCGATCAACGGCGAAGGCGCGATCGCGATCGAAACGACGGCCATTGGCGCGGAAACGACGCTCGCGCGGATCATCCGGCTGGTCGAATCGGCGCAAGCGGAAAAAGCGCCGATCCAGCGCCTGGTCGATCGCGTGTCCGCCGTTTTCGTACCGGCAATTCTGGTTATCGCGCTCATCACGCTGGCGGGCTGGCTTCTGCATGGCGCGGATGCCGAGACCGCCTGGCTCAACGCGGTCGCCGTGCTCGTGATCGCCTGCCCGTGCGCGCTCGGCCTCGCCACGCCGACCGCCATCATGGCCGGCACGGGCGTCGCGGCGCGTCACGGCATCCTGATCAAGGACGCGGAGGCGTTGGAACAGGCGCATGCCATTAGCGTCGTTGCGTTCGATAAGACCGGCACGCTGACGGCCGGCCAACCGAGTCCCGTCGCGTTCGAAGCCGCGCCGGGATTCGAGCGCGCGGAAGCACTCGCGCTGGCGGCGGCGGTGCAAAGAATGAGCGAGCATCCATTGGCGAAAGCGGTAGTCGGTTTCGCCGATAGCACGCCGGACATTGCGCGATACGAGGCGACGTCGGCGAAAGCAATTGCCGGACGCGGCGCGGAGGCTTTCATCGGCGCGCGCAACGTGGCGATAGGCAGTGCGCGCTGGGTCGAGGAATTGCATGCGGCCGTGCCCGAAGCGCTTGCCGTCGAGGCGCGCAACCTCGAAGCGCAGGGCAACACGGTGTCATGGCTCTTGGACCGCGCTGACGGCAAGGCGACCGTCCTTGCCCTGCTCGCGTTCGGCGACACGATCAAGCCGACGGCGCGGGCCGCCATCGAAAGACTCGCGCAACTGGGCGTGAAGGCCGCGCTCGTTACGGGCGATAACGCGGGTAGCGCGCAGGCGGTTGCGCGCGCGCTGGGCATTCCGTCGGCGCTGGTTTTCTCGCAGACCTTGCCCGCGGACAAGGCGCGCGTGATCGCGGAATTGAAGGCATCGAACCACGGCATCGTGGCGATGGCGGGCGACGGCATCAACGACGCACCCGCGCTCGCCGCCGCCGATGTCGGCATCGCGATGGGCAGCGGCACGGACGTGGCGATCGAAGCGGCGGGCATCACGCTCATGCGTGGCGACCCGGCGCTCGTGGCGGATGCCATCGACATTTCGCGCCGGACGTATCGCAAGATTCAGCAGAATCTTTTCTGGGCGTTTGTGTACAACCTGATCGGCATTCCGCTTGCCGCATTCGGCATGCTCGACCCAATGTTCGCCGGCGCGGCGATGGCGTTTTCGAGCGTGAGCGTGGTGGCGAACGCGTTGTTGTTGCGGCGCTGGCGTGCTCAGGCGGGAACCGAGGTGCCAGCGGAACGCGCGGGCAAACCAATCACCCGCCCCGCATAACGCGCATCGCACGCGGCAATCACCGCGTGCATATCGATACTTCGCGCCACGTCTTCATCGAACGAAGCCGACTTCGGCGCGCCGCTCGAATCGATGTGCATCATCATCTGCTCGCACGCCGATACCGGCTCCGCCTCGTCCGCTTCGAACATCTCCAGATAAAGATGCACGCGCTTCTTGTCGCGCGCGACGACCCACGCGTCCACTCGCACCGCCGCGCCTTCCTTGATCTCGCGCAGATAGCTCACATGGGCTTCGAGCGTGTAGAGCGTGCGCTGCCGCGCGCGCCTGCCCGCGTCGTCCAGACCGATGCCGTCCATGAACGCATCGGTCGCGAGGCTAAAGATCAGCATGTAGTACGCGTCACGCAGATGGCCGTTGTAATCGACCCATTCGGCCTTCACGGTGTCGCGATAAATCGTGCTCATGAATCTCGCCCCGTTAGTCTTCGATACCGTGCCGTGCCTTCGCCTGCGCAATCGCCTCGATCACGCTCGTGATGCAGTCGTCGCGATACCGCTCCAGTTCCTTGATGCCGCGTCCGTTCGTCTGCCGCGACGTGCCGTCCACCACGCGGTCGATGAGTTCATCGGTGAGCGTCGGCGCAACGAGCTTCGTCCATGGCAATTCGAGCGCGGGGCCGAATTGCTGCATGAAGTGTCGCATGCCCGCTTCGCCGCCCGCCAGCGTATAGGTCAGGAACGTGCCCATGAACGACCAGCGAATGCCCGCGCCGTACCGAATTGCATCGTCGATCTCGCCGGTCGTCGCCACGCCTTCGTTCACCAGATGCAACGCCTCGCGCCACAACGCTTCGAGCAATCTGTCCGCGATAAAGCCCGGCACTTCCTTCTTTACGCGAAGCGGCCTCATGCCGATGGATGCGTAGAAGCTCATCGCGGTATCGATCGCGTCGCCGGAAGTCAACTCGCCGCCAAGCACTTCGACGAGCGGCAAAAGATAAACCGGATTGAACGGATGCCCGACCACGCAGCGCTCGGGATGTACGGCGCGTGCGTAAAAATCGCTGGGCAGAAGGCCCGAAGTGGATGACGCGATAATCGCATCGGCCTTCGCCGCGCGGCTCACGCGTTCGTGCAGCGCGAGCTTCAGTTCCTCGCGTTCGGGCGCGCTCTCCTGAATGAAATCCGCATCGGCGACGCACTCCTCGACAGTTTCCACCACGCGCAGGCGATCCTGCGACGCGCCTTTCGCCAGTCCCACGCGTTCCAGCGCCGGCCACGCATTGGCGACGTTCGCGCGTAACTGCGCTTGAGCGCCAGGCGCCGGGTCCCACGCGGTGACATCTAGCCCATGCGCAAGCGCGCGCGCCACCCAGCCGCTGCCGATCACACCCGCGCCGAGCGCGGCGAATTGCCTGACTTGCATATCGTCCATCCGAATGTAGTGATCCTGATCCTATGCCAACTGCCCGAGCGCGCGACGCTCCAGCAAGCGTTCGCCGCGCGCCGGCAAACCGAGCTTGCGACGCCCTTCCGCCGGCGTGAGCGCGCGTCCGCCAAGACGTTCGATGATCTCCACCGCGCGCTGCACGAGCGAACCGTTGCTCGCATGCACGCCGCGATCGAGCCACAGATTGTCTTCGAGACCCACGCGCACATGACCGCCGAGTAGCATGGCTTGCGCGACCATCGGCATCTGCATGCGGCCGATGCCGAAGGCCGCCCAATGCGCGCCAGGCGGCAGGTTATCGACCATGGCCTTCATGGTGCCCGTGTCGGGCGGCGCGCCCCAAGGAATGCCCATGCAAAGCTGAAAAAGCGGCGGCGCATCGAGCAGGCCTTCCTTCAGCAACTGATTCGCGAACCAGAGATGACCGGTATCGAAAATCTCGAGTTCCGGCTTCACGCCAAGCTGCTGGATGCGCTTTGCCCCGGCTCGGAGTTGCGCGGGCGTCGAGACGTAGATGTAGTCGCCATCGCCGAAATTGAGGGTGCCGCAATCGAGCGTGCAGATTTCCGGAAGCAGTTCCTCGACATGCGCAAGACGCGTGAGACCGCCGACGAGATCGGTGCCCTTGCCGAAGCGCATCGGCTCTTCGCCCGCGCCGATTTCCAGATCGCCGCCCATGCCCGCCGTCAAGTTGATGATGACATCGACATCCGATGAACGAATGCGATCCACTACTTCGCGATACAGCGCCGGGTCGCGGCTGCCGCGCCCGGTTTGCGGATCGCGCACATGGCAATGCGCCACGGTCGCGCCCGCACGCGCGGCCTCGATAGCCGCTTCGGCAATCTGCCTGGGCGTGACGGGTATTGCCGGATGTCTGGCCGTTGTGTCGCCTGCTCCCGTTACCGCGCAGGTCACGATCACGTCATGGTTCATGGTGGCGCTTGTCCTTATTCAGTTCAAAGTCCGAGGTATTGCTTCACCGCTGGCAGACCATCCTTGCCATCGACGGTCTTCACGCCCGCAAGCCATGAATCGAGCACCTGCGGATTCTTCTTGAGATACGCCTTTGCCGCTTCGGCGGGGCGTTCCTTCTTCATCACCGGTTCCATGAGACGGTTTTCGAGATCGGTATTGAACTTGAGGTTCGATACGAACTTGCCGGCGTTCGGGCAGCGTGTGAGGAAGTCGGTATTCGTGAGCGTGTAGACGCGCGCTTCGCCATAGTTGGGGCCGAAGACTTCATCGCCGCCAGCGAGATAGTTGATCTTCATCTGAATGTTCATAGGATGAGGCTCCCAGCCAAGAAACACGACCGGCTTCTTGTCGCGAATGGCGCGTTCCACCGTCACCAGCATGCCCGCCTCGCTCGATTGCACGAGCTTGAATCCGCCGAGCCCGAACTGATTCGTGTCGATCATCTTCTGAATCTTGGCGTTTGCGCTGCTGCCCGGTTCGATGCCGTAGATCTTGCCGTCGAGCTCATCGCGATGCTTGGCGATATCCGCGAACGACTTGATGCCCGCGTCATACGCATAGCTCGGCACGGCAAGCGTGGCCTTCGCGCCAGAGAGATTCGGCGGATCGAGCTTCTGAATGCTCTTCGATTCGAGGAACGGCTCGACCGCCTTTTCCTGCACCGGCCACCAGTAGCCGAGCGACACGTCGATCTGCTTGCTCTTCAGACCCGCGAGCGAAATGGGCACGGAGGCGACCGTGGTCTTCGGCGCATAACCGAGCCCTTCGAAGACGACGGAAGCGAGCGCGGTCGTCGACGTGATGTCGGTCCAGCCGATATCCACGAAGCGCACGTTGCGGCAGCTCGCATCATCGGCGGCAAGCGCGAAGGCGCCGTGAGTCAGTGCGGTCGCGGCACAGACGCCGGTCAGGAGCAGTTTCGAAACCAGGCGATGTCTCATGGCGTGCTGTTCCGGTGAGGGTTCATTGGATGCCGGTTCGTCGTGCCGGCGTGCATCAAAAGTAACGCCGCATAAAGGCGAACGAACGACCGCTTGCGACCGCGACTTGACCGCATGCGACGTGCTAGAAGAAAGGCCTGCGAATACGGGCCACGCCGGATTGCGCGGGCTTTTTGTGCTTGCTAGCGTGGAGCGTTCGTCCAAAGCGCCACACGCCATTCGATGCCCGTTCCCCAAGACTTCCACTTCCTGCTGCTGCCCGAGTTCTCGTCCATTGGCTTCATGTCGGCGATCGAGCCCTTGCGGGTTGCGAATCGCTTCAGCGGCGAGTTGTATCGCTGGCATATCCTGTCGCCCGATGGCGGGCCGGTGGCCGCGAGCAACGGCATCTCGCTGAATGCGGAAAGCGCGTTCGACAGCGTGACACATGCGGATACCGTGTTCGTCGTATCGGGATTCGAGCCGCTCGCGCGCTATACACGCGGCATCGGCGAGTGGTTGAAGCGGCTGGATCGCGCGGGCGCGACGCTTGGCGGCATCGATACGGGCAGCTTCATACTCGCCGAAGCCGGCCTGCTCGCGGACAAGCGCGCGACGTTGCACTGGGAAGCGGCGGCGGCCTTCGCCGAGCGCTATCCCGCGATAGAAACGAGCCAGGAGTTGTTCGAGATCGATACGCGGCGCATTACGTGCGCGGGCGGCACTGCGTCCATCGACCTCATGCTGGATCTGATCGCGCGCGATCATGGCGCGGAACTCGCGGCGCAAGTGTCGGAGCAGTTCGTGCTGGGGCGCATCAGGCAGCGCTCGGACCATCAGCGCATGAAGATCGCGGCGCGCTATGGCATTCACAATCGCAAGTTGATTCAGGTGATCGGCGTGATGGAGCAGCATATGGAAGAGCCGCTCTCGCCCGATGAGCTCGCGCAATCCATCAGCGTCACGCGACGTCAGCTCGAACGCCTGTTCTGCACCGCGCTAAAGGACACGCCGACGCATTTTTATCTCGGGCTGCGTCTCACGCGCGCACGCGAACTACTGCAGCAAACCGATATGTCGATACTTGCCGTGTGTGTCGCGTGCGGGTTCGAATCGCCGTCGCACTTTTCGCGGACGTATCGCGCGCGCTTCAATGCAAGTCCGCGGCAGGACCGCAGCGCGTTGCGCGCCGTGCCTGCCGCCGCATGATCTTCGTCTCGCCTAAAACGAGTGCCGCATGCCGATGCGCACATCCGACTGCGTATTCGAAGTCGACGGCGTGAAGCTATAACCGATTACGGCATCGATCGGACCCGACGCACGCAGATAATCGCCGGATACATAGACGTCGGTACGCTTCGAAAGCAGATAGTGCAGTCCGAGCGAACCCTGGTTCCAGTGATTGCCTTCGAAGCGCGTGTGCTGATAACCGCCGTAAAGCGCGAGATCCGGCCTGAACGAATACGACGCGCCGCCTTCGTAGACTTGCATATGCGAGGTCACGCCGAGGCCCTTGATGGTCGTGTACGTGAAGTTGCCCGAGAGCATCAGGTCGCCGAGCGTCCACGCGCCGCCGACTGCAAAGGCGCCTTGTTTATCGACGGGAAACGAATTCGTGCTGTAGAGGTCCGTGACTGCGCCCGTGGCCGGATCGACCGATACCGTCGGCTGGCCCAAGAACGTGCGCGCGCCGATCATCGCGTAGGGATCGAACGCGTAAATGCCGAACGGGTTGTTCAGTTGCGTATAGGCCGCGCCCACGCTAAAGGTGTTGGCCGCATAGTGCGCGCCCACGCTCCACGCGCTGTTGCGATGAAAGTCGCCCGCGTTATTGCCGAACGAATACATGCCGCCGAAGGTGAAGCCCGCGATATTGTTCGAGAGGAACTTGACCGAGTTCGGCAAGCGGTCGCCGTTCATCCGATCGAAGTCGCCCTGATGGATGGCATAGCCGCTTCCCCATGCCGAGATGTTGTAGAGGTAGACCATCTCCTCGGTCATATCTAGCTGATTACCGAACGAGATTTGCCCCCACGGGTTCTTGAGGCCCACATAGGCTTGCCGTCCGAACTCCGCGCCACCGAATGCATAGCGCCCGGTCCCGAGGCGGAAGCCCGATTCCAGCGCGAAGATCGCCTGCAGTCCGCCGCCCAAATCTTCCACGCCACGAAAGCCGATGCGGTTGCCGTAGGACACGCCATCGTCGAACTTCACGACATGCGAGCCACCGGTGTTGTTCACATAGGTGATGCCTGCATCGAGAATGCCGTAGAGCGTCACGCTGCTCTGCGCGTGCGATAGGGCCGGCGCGCCTGCCGCGCTCGCCGCGAGCGCGAGTCCCGCAAGACTGGCACGACGGCCGCGGGCGAGTCTCGAAACGCTTCGTGCGGCATGTCCTCTTCTCATCTGCTGCTCCTCTTCTTGTGGATTGTCGTGTCGTTGAAGGTTGCTGATCGTTCGTCGTGTCCTGCTGAAAGTGCTAAAGACTGCCGCTGAAACGCTGCATTTCGATGCATCGGCGTGCGTGCGCCAACGTCGTAAAAGTAAGGCCACATATAAGCCACGGCTCGACCCGGTGCGACGCAAACATGTCCAGTTGCGACTCGCGCTCATTTGCAGCCCTTCTATTTCGGACATGCCCGATATCGGATTCCTCTGTCCCTACCCATACTTCCGAATCTGTAAAAAAGCGCTACATCGCACCATCTGCATCAACCACTGATCGAACATGACCACTCGCTGCCTGAGCATCTTCCACGTCGACGCCCCTCACGTTCTTGCCAATCACAAGCACTACAGCTCTCGCATGGGCTATGAGCACACCGCTGTTTCCATGGCGGGTATGCAGGGCAAAGCCCAACGAACGCTTCTCAAGTACGAACTCGTGCTGCATCACTTGCGGCAGATGCCTGAAATGGCTTTGCTCGTCTGCTTCAGCGAAGACTGCCTCGTGCTGAACATGTATCCCGTCGAACCCATGGCCGAAGGAAGGCAACATCTGCTTCCTTCGCTCAACGGCAACACGGGCAGTCATCAGGCCGCCGTGCAGGTCTGGCGTAACACGAAGGACATTCGCAACTTCATCGTTCGTTGCATCGGCGAATGCAAGATCGGCGGCGCAACCGATGACGAAGAAACCTTGCTCGCCCCGCTCGACGTCATCGAACCGATGGGCGAGCGCGGTGGTGTCACGTGCGCCATGTTCTGCAATCCACGCTTCACGCCTGTCTGGGCTACGTATCCGAATCTGTGGACCATCGTGATGGACGAAGAGAAGATGTACGGCTACATTCATCCGAGCTTTCGCAACGCGCTCGCCGAGCACATCAACGATTGCCAGCAAAAAGGCGCGCGCCTGCTCGATTTTTCAGCCCATGCGAATGTGCCCGCCGAACCCTTCAGCGTCTACAACCCCGGCCAGCCCATCGCGCTCGTGACCTACTACACGGCTAACGTGCGCGAGTACGGCGCAATCGCCGAATTGAACTTCAAGCGTTATTGCGAGCGTCACGGCTACACGCTCTACGTCTATCGCGATACGCCCGCCGAGGTGGAACCAGGCACGACGGGCACCTGGCTCAAGCCGTGGTTCCTGCGCAAATATCTGCCGCATCACGAATGGGTCATGTGGGTCGATGCCGACATTCTTTTCGTCGATCAATCCAAGCCGCTAGAACCGCTCTTCGCGAATCGCGATCTTCTCGCCGCGCACGACATCGGTCCTTGGATCATCAATGCAGGCGTGCTCGGTTTCAAACGCACGGACCACAATGTCGAGTTCGTCGAAGAGATCTATCGCGCCGTGAGCGCCGCGCCCGACAAGTCGAGCACGTATGCGAACGGCGGCGATCAGACGATCATTGCAAACCTCTTGCGCGAACGTCTCGACTGGGCGCTCGAGGACGGACTGGACTGCATCGGCATCAATACGCCGTGGTATTTTCAGCAGCCTTCCAGCCTGATGGTCCACTTCCTCGCCATCCAGTCGCCCATGCGCGCCATGCTGATGTCGCAGCAGGAACGCGTCAGCTTGCAACTCAACTGATCGTTTTCGATCACTTCACCCCGAGCGCGGTCTGAACGGCTTCCAGGCCGTTCCCGCCGCTCGCAGTCGTCACACCATCGAGCCACGTCTTCAGCAGTTCCGGATGCCGTTTCAATGCGTCCGTGGCGGCTGTATCGACGCGCGTCTCCTTCTCCAGCACGTCGGTTATCACGCCGTTTTCCAGATCTACGTTGAACGCCATCTGCTTGAACAGGCGGCCGACGTTCGGGCATTGCTGCTCGTAGCCGTTACGAGCCACCGTGTTGACCGTCGCGCCGCCGAAGTTCGGGCCGAAGTATCGATCCCCGCCATCGAGGTAGGCGAGCTTGAACTTGGTGTTCATGAGATGCGGCTCCCAGCCCAGAAACACGATCCACTTCTTGTCCCGCACCGCGCGATCCACTTGCGTGAGCATGCCCGTCTCGCTCGATTCCACGAGCTTCCATCCGCCCAGCCCAAAGGCTTTGTCGTCGATCATGCGTTTGATGTTCTGATTCGCGGGCGCGCCCGGCTCGATACCGTAGACGCGGTCATCGAACTTGTCGGCGTTCTTCGCGAGATCGGCGAACGAATGCACGCCGGCTGCGGCGACATAGTCGGGCACGGCCAACGTGAACTTCGCGTTGGATAGATTGGCGCGCAACACCTGCACCGATTTGTCGTCGATGAACGGCTTCACGAGCGGCGCCTGCGCCGGCATCCAGTTGCCAAGGAACACGTCGATCTGGCCGTTCTTGAGGCCTTGATACGTGATCGGCACAGACAGGTTCGCCACGTTCTGCCTGTAGCCGAGCGCTTTCAGAATGACGCCGCTCATCGCATTGGTGGCGTCGATGTCGGTCCATCCCGGACCTGCCATGCGCACCTGCGTGCAGGTCGAGGGATCGGCGGCGAATGTGGGCGAGACCACGGCGACGAGCGCGGCAACAATGAGCGCATGAAACAAGGGCTTTTTCATGGGGCGTTCCTGTCGTTGGAGTTGCTGGTGACTAGCGCGGGACTAGCGCTCGACCGCTGGAAAGCGCGCCATGGCTTCGAGCGTATCGAGGTCGATGTGATTGCGCATGTAGCGCTGGCTCGCATCGACATGCGGCTGCCAGTCCCACGACTGGATCGCACCTTGCGTGGTCGCGGCGAAATGGAAATGGCGGCGGCGCTGACTCTTGAGCACATCGCGATGCAGCGCTTCCAGGTCCCAGCGTCGCGCGATCTCATCGCGGAACGCGGTGACCTGCGACGCGTGCCGCGCATCGCTCGCGAGGTTATTGCGTTCGAGGGGATCGGCGGCGACATCGTAGAGTTGATCGGGATCGACACTCGTATGGATGAACTTGTAGCGCCCCCGCCGGATCATCACGATAGGCGCGATTGCACCTTCCGCGAGGAACTCGCCGATGGCTTCGTCATGGCCGTCCGCGCCCGCGAGATGTGGCACGAGGCTTTGCCCGTCGATGCTATCCGGCCACGCTGAAGGCGCATCGCCGCGCGCAAGTTCGACGAGCGTGGGCAACACATCGAGATGCGATACCGAAGCGCTCACGCGATGCGCATCGAAACGCTTCGGCGCATGCACGATCAAGGGCACACGGCAGCCGCCCTCGAAAAACGTCATCTTGTACCAGAGGCCGCGCTCGCCGAGCATCTCGCCGTGATCCGACGTCACGACGATGGTTGTGTCATTTGCGAGACCCGCCTGTTCCAGCGCTTCGAGTATCGATGCGAATTGATCGTCCACGTACGACACCGCGCCGTAATACGCACGGCGAGCATTGCGAATCTGTCTCTCGGTTGGCGGCGTGCGATCCGTCTCGCAGACATGACGCAGGCGCTGCGAATGCGGATCGCTGGCTTCGAGCGAATCGCGATACGAAGGCATGTCGATGTCGTCATCGCCATACAGGTCCCAATATCTTTTCGGAATGGCATACGGGTCATGCGGATGCGTCAGCGACGCGACCATCATGAACGGTCGTACGTCTTTGCCCGCATTGCGCTCGCGCGCGATATCGAACAGCTTCTGAAGCGTGGTGAAGGTCACTTCGTCGTCGAAGTCGAGTTGATTCGTGCGCACGCACGGACCTGCGTCGATCACGGAACTCATGTTGTGATACCACGAGGGACGCGCCTCGAAATTCTCCCAGTCGGGCGTCCAGCCGAAATCGGCGGGATAGATGTCGGTCGTCAGCCGCTCCTCGAAGCCGTGCAACTGGTCCGCGCCGCAGAAATGCATCTTGCCGGAAAGAATCGTGCGATATCCCTCGGCACGCAAGTAGTGCGCGAACGTGAGCGTCTCCGAAGGGAACTCGGCCGCGTTGTCATAAGCGCCGATTTGCGAAGGCAGCTTACCCGCGAGCAACGAAAAGCGTGACGGCGCGCAGAGCGGACTCGCGCAGTAGGCCGATTCGAACACCACGCCTTCACGCGCGAGCGCGTCGATGCACGGCGTCTTCGTCACTCCGTTGCCGTATGCCGCAAGCGCGAACGGCGTGAGCTGATCGGCCATGAGAATAAGGATATTTTGTTTTGTCTCAAGCATGAATGCATACCTCGAATAGAATCGACAGCGGACACGCGCATGGCGACGCAGGTTCGCTTCATGTGACTATTGCCGTTCAAATGGCCGCTGTGAAGAGAGCAAATCGTTATGCGCCCATAAGGGGGATTTATGCCGCGCCAGGACCGTCTACCGCCCATGCAGGCGCTCTCGATGTTCGAGTCCGCCGCGCGTCTCGCGAGCTTCACTGCCGCCGCGCGTGAACTCGGCTCGACACAGCCCGCCGTGAGCCAGCGCGTGGTGCAACTCGAAGAAGCGCTCGGCGTGCCGCTTTTCGAGCGCGGGCACCGGGGCGTCACCTTGACTGAAGACGGCGCGCGTCTCTTCGAAGCGGTCCGTCAAGGCCTCGATATCATCCGCACGGCTACCGGCGAGATTCGCGCGCGTAACGCTCAGCGCACGCTCACGCTGTTGACCGATTTCGGCTTCGCGACTTACTGGCTCATGCCGCGCCTGCCGCAATTCAAGGCGCTGATGCCCGATGTCGATGTGAAGATCGTCACCTCGCAAAATGTATCCGATGCCGACGGCGAACCGGCGGACGTGGTGATCGCATTCGGCAGCTCGCGCGCGCAGTGGAGTTCGCCGCACGCCATCCGGCTCTTTCCTGAAAGCGTCGTGCCGGTATGCAGCCCGGCGCTCGTGGCACGCAACAAGCCGTCGAGTGCCGCCGATCTGCTCGACTTGCCGCTCTTGCATCTGCAGGCTACGTTGCCCGAACGCTGGCTTTCATGGGCCGGCTGGTTCGAGGCGCATGGGCTGAGCGCGCCGCCGGCGCAAGGCGGCTTCACCTTCAACAGTTACGCGCTCGTCACGCATGCGGCCGTAATGGGCCAGGGCGTCGCGCTTGGCTGGGCGCCGCTCGTCGATGACCTCATCGCCAAAGGTCATCTCATCGCGCTAGACGATACTCCGCTCGTCACCGATCGCGGCTACGTGCTCGTCACGCAACGCGAGCCGTCTGCCGTCGTGCGCGCGTTCAGCAACTGGCTGCTCGATGAATGCGACGTGATCGCCTGACGCTTGCATACCAGCGCGACGGCGCTTCGCTTCTATCCGTCGTGCCCGCGCATTTGCTCTACTAGCGATAACGTTCGCCGCACGAGCGGCGTGGCGACCTTTATCGAATGTGGAGCGTGCATGTCCGCTGAAACCCGTCCCAATCAACTGGTGCTGACCGTTGCGTGTCCGAGCGCGGCGGGGCAAGTCGCCGCCATCGTCGGCTTTCTCGAACGCCATCATGGTTATATCGACGAACTCACCGTGTTCGACGACGACCTGAGCGAACGCTTCTTCGTGCGCTGCGTGTTTCATGGCGCAAGCCGAGACGACACGCTCGATCTGCCGATGCTGCAGCGCGAGTTTGAACCCATCGCCCAACGCTTCTCGATGAACTGGTCGATGCACGATCTCAACGCGCGGCCCAAGGTGCTCATCATGGTGTCGAAGCTCGAACACTGCCTCGCGGACCTGCTGTTCCGCTGGCGCATGGGCGAACTGAAGATGGATATTGTCGGCATTGCGTCGAATCATCCGGACCTGGCGCCGCTTGCGGAACAACACGGTCTGCGCTTTCATCATCTGCCGATCGCGGCCGATACCAAGGCGCAGCAGGAAGCGCGTCTGCTCGATCTCTTCGAGACATCCGGTGCGGAACTGATGATTCTCGCGCGCTACATGCAGATTCTTTCCGGCGATACGAGCCGCAAACTCAAAGGCCGCGCGATCAACATCCATCATTCGTTCTTGCCTGGCTTCAAGGGCGCAAAGCCCTATCACCAGGCGCATACGCGCGGCGTAAAACTGATTGGCGCCACTGCGCACTTCGTCACCGACGATCTCGACGAAGGCCCGATCATCGAACAGGAAGTGGAGCGCGTGGATCACTCCTATAGCCCCGAGCGCCTGCTTGCAACGGGACGCGATGTCGAATGCATCACGCTTGCGCGCGCCATCAAGGCGTTCACGGAACGGCGCGTGTTCATCAACGGCGAACGCACTGTCGTTCTACGGTAAGCACAAAAAAGGGGTGCCGCGGATTCGCGGCACCCCTTCTTGATCCAGGCGCTGAGACTTACTTCACCCAGCTGTCCACGCGATCGCCATGCGCGCCGATCCATGCATCGGCGGCGGCTTGCGGCTTCTCACCGTTTTGCGTCGCGAGCATCACGCTGTCGATTTCACCCGGCTTCCACTGGAATTTCTTCAGGAAGGCCACGACCGGCGGAGCCTTCTTTTCGAGTTCCGGATTCACCACGCTATCGACGTGTTCCGCTTCGCCGAAGACCTTCTTCGGATCTTCGAGAAATTTCAGCTTGTACTTCGCGAACATCCAGTGCGGCTTCCAGCCCGTCACGATGATCGGCTTCTTCGCCGCTTCCGAACGCGCAAGTTCAGCGGTCATCGCGCTGCCCGAACTCGGCATCAGCCTGTAGTCGAGGTTATAAGCCTTGATGGCTTCGCTCGTCTTTTGCATCACGCCCGCGCCCGCATCGATACCGACGATGCGCGAATCGAATTCGGCCTTCTTCGCTTCGAGGTCGGTCAGGCTGTTGGCATCGACGTTTTCAGGGACGATCAGACCAATCTTCGCATCATTGAAGTTGGGTCCGAGGTCGACGACCTTCGTCTTGAAGTTGTTCCAATACGCACCGTGCGTCACCGGCAGCCACGCGGACAGCGTCGCATCCAGATCGCCGCGCGCCACGCCCTGCCACATCACGCCTGCCGCCACCGGCACGAGTTGCACCTGATAGCCCAGCTTCTTTTCGATGATGCGCGCCGCCACGTTCGACGTTGCCACGCTGTCGTCCCAGCCTTCGACGTAGCCAATCTTGATGGTCGGTTTATCTTCGGCGTTTGCGCCCATGCTGGTGGCCAGTGCCGCAGCCATGGCGCTCAGCACGAACAGTCTTCTCATCGCTTTCATTTGATTTCCCCTTTGCGGCCCCACGCCGTAGCGTCCAGAATCACCAGCCAGAATTGGCCAGTAACGCACTTTTCCGACACTCAATTGTCCAGAAGCGACGCCGAGTTTTATTTATCCACCACGAGGTCGCTCAAGGGCTTGCTGCAGCACAACAGCACCATGCCCTGATCGATTTCGCGCTGACGAATGCCGCCTGCGTGCTTCATGCTCACTTCGCCCGATACGAGCTTGACCTTGCATGTGCCGCACATGCCTTGCGTGCACGATGAGGGTAAACGCACCCCGGCTTTCTTCGCGGCATCGAGCACGTTCTCGTTGCTACCGCATTCGATGTCGCGCCGGATCTTGGCGAAGCTGACTTTGTATGTCGTATCGACAGGCGCCGCTGGTCGAGGCGCAAAGCCGACTGCCTCTTCACGCGCTTCGACGAAATCGGTCTGTGTGGCGATGGCGTCGGCAACGTGCGCGGTCGTCAACTGCGATGCGACCTCCGCAATGGTCTCGAACGAAAAGCTCTCTTCGTGATAATGCTTGCGATCGAAACCGCCTTCATCGAGAAGATCGCGGACCGCCTTCATATAAGGCGCTGGACCGCACGTGAAGATTTCGCGTTCGAGATAGTCCGGTGCAATCAGCTTCAGTAGCGGCAAGCTGAGAAAGCCCGTCACACCGGCCCAGTTCGTGCGCGTGCCCACGCGCTCGCAAACGAAGGCCGTGCGAAAGTTCGTCTGATTCGATGCAATGAGATCCAGCTCGCGCGAGAAGATGATGTCGTCGGGCGTGCGCGCGCTGTGCACGAAAACGATATCCGCGTCCTCGCCGAGTTCGTGATGCGCGCGGCTCATCGACATGAGCGGCGTGATACCCGACCCCGCCGAAAGAAACAGGAACTTGCGCGCCGGATGCCGCGCACAGGTGAACTCGCCCGAAGGTCCGAGCACACGCACGCGCGATCCCGCAATTACGTTGTCATGCAGCCAGTTCGAAACCTTTCCGCCCGGTACACGCTTGACCGTGATCGAAATGGTGTGCGGCCGCGTGGGCGAAGAGGAAATCGTATAGCAGCGATTGATCTGCTCGCCGTCGATATCGAGTTCCAGTGTAATGAACTGCCCCGGTTCGAACACGAAGCTGCGTTCGCTCGGCGCCTTGAAGAAAAAACTCTTCACGTCGTGCGTTTCCTGCCGGACGTGACAGCAGACGAGTGTGTCGTCGGTATCGCTATTCCAGCGCGCGGGCAGCGCCCCCCAGAACCGCGGCTGGGTGACACGGCTTGCAGTCGGCTCGAACGTGGCCTGATCGCGCATCATGTTTTGCCTCTCGAACGCGCTTAGCGCATGAAGGAAACGACTTTCTCGCCATGCGTGACCACGTCCTTGTCGGGCGTGTTCGCATAGTTATCGAGGCGGCCGATATACCACTCGCAGAACTTCTCCACGAGCCCTTCGGTGAACGGCGAATACGGGCCCGGCTCGTAAGCGCTGCTCGTTGCACCCAGCTGCGAATACTCGACCAACGTGCGGTCCTGTTCGTTCGTTGCGCGCCACACGGCGGTGAGATTGTCGACGTCGTAATCGATACCTTCGCGCGCGTCCCTATGCACGAGCCACTTGGTGCGCACGAGCGTTTCGCCCGCGGACAGCGGAATCACGCTGAACGTGACGATGTGATCGCTCATGAAGTGATGCCACGAATTCGGTTGCGTCCAGAACGACAAGCCGCCCAGGTCCGCGCGCTCGAATCCGCCAAGCAGCTTCTTCGATGCCACCTTCGCGTCGAGCGTCTGCGATTCGCCATCGCGGTCGAGTGGCAGACGTTGCGTGCGAAAACCGGTGACGAGATCCGCCAGACGTTCGATCTCGGCGGAAGGCAGGTTCATTGCTTCCCATTGCTTCGTGCGTTCGCTCACCGTGCGTTCGAACGCGGCCATGCCGTCCTCGTTCGCAGGGGTGCGTTGATAACCGAAGCCGTATTCATAGAGCGAAATGGTCAACTCGGGATGGTTTGCCACGCAGTGATAGCACTCGCGGTTGTTCTCCATCGTGAGCTTCCAGTTGCCCTTTTCCACGATGTCGATGCTCGCCGCGATCTTGCAATCGGCGAGACCGTGCGGCAAAAGATACGGCTCCATCGACTCGCGCAGCACGGAGAAATCGGCGGGCGGTTCATCGGCGAGACAGATGAAGATCAGGCCCGCGAGGTTCTGCACATGAACCTTCTTGAGGCTATGTTTGCAGCGGTCGAACTGTTCGCCCATGTGTTCGGCGAACATGAGGTCGCCGTTGAGGTTATAGGTCCAGCTGTGATACGGGCACACGATATTGCCGAGCGAGCCTTTCTCCTGATTGCAAAGACGCGCGCCGCGATGACGGCAGACGTTGTGGAACGCGCGAATCTGCATGTCGTCGTCGCGCACGATCAGGATCGAATCGTGGCCGATATCGACGGTCGTATAGTCGCCCGGCTCCGGCACGTCCGGCTCGATCGCAACCTGTATCCAGTGCTGCCGGAAGATCGCGTCCAGGTCGAGCGCGTGAATCTCGTCGCTCGTGTAGAACGGCGCTTCGAGCGTGTGGCCCTTTTTGCGGCGTTCGATCATTGCGCGAACGTCTGCCGAAACTTTCATCGTGTGCTCCGTTGTGCGTCACGTCTGGTGCCCCGCCAACACCCCTGAAATGCGGGCTTGCTGCGCTTTGAACTTAATAATCCACCAGTTGATGCTCGCGCAAATACGCCAGGATCACTTGTGCTTTTTCGACGGAACTCCCTTCAATTACGACGCTTCCGCCACGGCTTTCGGTCGTGGTCGCGGAAAGCATGCGGGCATGGCCGGTGCGCTTTTCGGGCGCGGCGAGGCGCTTGGGCTTCGCGCTCACGGGGCCGACGCTCCATGCGCTCGCTTCCGGATCGACAGGCGCGGCCGCTGCAACCGGTGCGACGCGTCCTTCGCGCATACGCGCATACGCGTAGCGCGGTGTCGCGTTGGCGAGCGGATGCACGGCGATGAGCGCGGGCAACTGCACGCGCACACGGCGACGCAAGCCCTTCGGCATGAACTGGCGCACTTCGACGCCTTCGTTCGTCACGTCGATATCGACAGCCGAGCCGACTAGCGCGACGTTCAACGCATCGGCAAGCCGATACGGCAACGTGCCGCTATCGAACGCGCCTTCGGCACGCGTGCCGGTCAAGACGAGTCGATAACCCGCGAGACGTTGCGCGAGTGCCGCGCAGGCATCGCCCGGTGTGTTGAGCACTTCGACGCGCGGCGCGCCCAGTGCGAGATATTCGGCAAGCGCGGGATTGGCGGGGTCGCCTGCATGCAGCACATCGAGTTGCGCGCCGTGTTCCTTTGCAATGTCGATACCGAGGGCGAGCGCGGCCGCGTCGTTGCGGCTATAACGCGCCGTGCCGCTAATAGGATGCCGGCCAGTAGAAACGAGAACGGCTATTTTCATGCGTACGCTCCTTCGGCAAGCGTCGCCGTCTGCAGGATCGGGCTGCCATTGGTACGCGATGCACGCGCGGCCGACGCCGCGTCCGTCAGCGCCTTGATGGTCTCTTGCGTATCCGCGACGATGGTCAGATCCGCACGCTTGGCAATGGGCGCGCTCGCATCGAGATTGACCGCG
Source organism: Caballeronia sp. LZ003 (assembly GCF_031451465.1). Lineage (NCBI taxonomy): Bacteria > Pseudomonadati > Pseudomonadota > Betaproteobacteria > Burkholderiales > Burkholderiaceae > Caballeronia > Caballeronia sp. LZ003. Next base: position 1,412,055 of record NZ_JARUXJ010000004.1, read on the forward strand.
ATGACATGCCGGCAATCCTTGATGCCTTGCAGGTGCTGCACCGCGCCCGAGATGCCGAACGCGATATACACGCTAGCTTCCACCGTCTTGCCCGTGGCGCCGATCTGCTTGTCGCGCGAGAACTTGCCGTCGTCGACGGCCACCCGGCTCGCGCCGATAGCCGCGCCCAAGGTGCTTGCCAACGCTTCGAATGCGGGCACGTCCGTCACGCCGTTGCCCGCCGAGATGATGAAGTCCGCTTCTTCGAGCGCGACTTGGGCCGCGTCCATTTCCTCGATGCCGAGATCGACATACGCGCTCGGCATCGTCGCGGGCACGACGTCTTCGCTATTCACGCGCGCGCCTGCGCCGACGTAAGGCAGCTTGGCATCGACCGCATTCGGTGCGAGCAAGATCACATCGGGTAGCGCACGCAATGCCACCGCGCGGCCAGCATGCGCATACGCAGCGACGTGCTGAAGGTCGAGTTCCACCACGTGTGTGGCGATACTCGCACCGGCGCGCGCCGCGTAACGCCGGCCGAGATCGCCGTCGCCGGTTGCGTTGTCGGGCATGAAGACATGCACGGGCGTGAACGCCGCGACGCAGGCAGCGAGCGCGCGCAGTTCTTCATCCGGTGCGAAATGGCGGCGATCGAAGCCGGGCAGCTCGATATAACGATCCGCGCCGAGCGACGCCGCATCGTCACTGAACGCGCCGAACGCGATCAACACGACTTCCGTTTCATCGTCCGCGAGCAACGCGGCGGCGGCCAGTGCCTGACGGCCGTGATCGTCGAGCGCGCCGCGATCCGTATGCGCCGCCACCAGCACCGCGCGACGCGACGCTTTCGCCGTGCGGCGCGGCTTCGCTGCATCATGGTGTGTTGCTACGAAGTCAAGCAGCGCGCCGCTGCCGATCTCGCCGAGCGTGATGCGCTTGAGCCCCGCGCTCGTGACGATAAACGGCCTGCGCGGATCGATTCGTTTGATGTTGTCGTTCATCGTGTTACTCCAGCGCCGCGGCGACCAGCTCCGCCACGTCGAGCACTTCGGGACGCGCGCCGACCACGCCTTCGAGCATCGCGGTGCAATTCGGGCAACCCACGGCGACCACTTCCGCGCCTATCGTGCGGGCATCGGCAATGCGGATATCGGGAATGCGCTGCTTGCCGGGAATGTCGGTCAGGGGCGCGCCGCCGCCACCGCCGCAGCACCGTCCGCGCATGCCGTTACGCTCCATTTCCACCACCTTGATGCCGATGGACTTCAGCAGCTTGCGCGGCGCTTCGGTTTCGCCGTTATAGCGGCCGAGATAGCACGGATCGTGATACGTGATCTTCTTGTCGGCGAGCACGGTCGCGGCCTTCGGCGAGAGCTTGCCGTTCGCGACGAGTTCTGCCATCAACGCCGTGTGATGCTGCACTTCATAGAAGCCGCCAAGCGCGCGATACTCGTTGCGCAAGCTATGCAGCACATGCGGGTCCGCCGTCACGATGCGCCGGAACGAATACTGCGAAAGTGTGCCTATGAGCTTCTTCGCGCATGCTTGAAAGGTGGCTTCGTCGCCGAGACGACGCGCCGTATCGCCGGTGTCCGTTTCAATGCCGCCGAGCACCGCGTAATCCACGCCTGCCTTGTTCAGCACCTTCGCCAACGCACGCAGCGTGCGTTGATAACGCATGTCGAACGCGCCTTCGCCCGCGATCAACAAGACATCGACGGGACGACCCGGTTGCGCGACCTGCACTTGCAGATCCACCGACCAGTCGTAACGCGCGCCGATGTCAAACCCGTTCGCGCTGCCCGTTTCACGCAGATTCGCAAGCGTGATCGGACCTTTCCCCGGGACGTTGCCTTCCACGAGCGTCTGATTGCGGCGCATATCGACGATGGCATCGACGTGTTCGATCAGCATCGGGCATTCTTGCACGCAGGCGCGGCACGTGGTGCAGGACCAGATGGTATCGGCTTCGATCATCGTGGAGATGAGCGGCTTGCCCGGTGCGCCCGAATGCCTGCCAACCGAAATGCCGGGGGTCGGGCTGCCGGCGTAGAGCGCATCCGAACCGCCGACCATGCCGACGACGAGATCCTGAATCAGCTTCTTCGGATTGAGCGGTTGTCCCGATGCGAATGCAGGGCACGCCGCTTCGCATTTGCCGCATTGCACGCAGGCATCGAAACTCAGCAACTGGTTCCAGCGAAACTCGATGGGCTTGCTCACGCCATATTCCTGCGCATCGAGTACGGGCACTTTGAGCGCGGTGGGTGGCACGACATCATGCTCGTTCTTCGCTGCAAAGCGCTCCTGACGCGGATGAAACGCGAGATGCAGCAAGCCCGCCATCGCATGCTTCATCGGGCCGCCTTGCGCCGCGCCGAAGGTCATCGTGTATGCGCCCGCCGCGATCAGCAATGCAACGATGATCGCGAGTGCACCCGACATCCACGAAGCCGGCAACAGCATGAACAATGCAAGACCAAGCGCGAATGAACCGAGCAGTAAAGGCAGGCTGTCCCACGGTCCGCGTGACAAACGCGCGGGCACTTCCTTCGCGCCGTGTCTGCGACGGTACACGAACACCGCGCCCACCAGCATGACGATAGCCGCGAGGAAGATCAGCTTGTCGAGCCACGGCGAATAAATGGCGAGGCCGTAGTTGAGGAATACGAGCGCCATCGCGAGAATGGCGCCGCCAGCGGTTGCAACGTGCGTCTTTGCGATATACGGATCACGCGCGACCACATGATGCAAGTCCACGAAGTAACGCTTCGGGATGGTCAGCAGGTTAGCCCAGCCATAAGCACCGGCAGTCGTGGCGCGTCCTTCTCGCCAATAGGCCGCGCGCTTCACCACGGCGAAGGCGAGACCCGCCACCGATACCCACAGCAAGACGGTGATGACAAACACGGGGTTCATCGTCTAGAGCCCTCGTCAGAAGTCTTTGCAAAGACGCAGCGCGTCGTAGATCGCGCCGTGGATGTTGTGCATGGAGATGCAGTCGCCGACGCGGAACAAGAGGAAACGCCCGTTTCCAAGCTCCTCCGAAAGACACGGCTGCGCTTCCGATGCAAAGAGCTTGTGCACATCCACCTGGCCGCGATTGAGCGATTCGGGCTTCAGCTTCCAGTACAGGGAATCGTTGGGCGTGCTGCCGTTCTCGATCACGACCTGATCCACCGCGCGCTCTTCCTGTTCTTCCGTGTACTCGTTGCGGATCACGGCAATCTTCTTCCCGTCTTCCTCGTACACCTTGTCGAGCCAGTAGTTCGGCGTATGGATCACGCCTTGCGCGTAGAGCCTTCTATAAAAGATGGGGAACGTGGTGCCGCCGACGTCATCGGCGACCTTCACGTCCGGCGTCACGATCTCGACATTGCCGCCACGGCTCGAGATGAAGTCCGCGACGCCCGCGCCCGCATGCGTGCTCACGCCGTCATAAACGAGCACGTTCTTGCCCGGCTCGACCTTGCCCGAGAGAATGTCCCAGGCGCTCACCGCGAGACCTCGTTCGACGCCCCATGAAGGCACTTGATCCGTGAACGACGAGCCGCCCGTCGCGAGCACGACGATGTCCGGCTTCTCGGCCATGATGGCCTTGTCGTCGGCGGCGACACCGAGACGACGATCCACGCCGAGCCGCTTCGTTTCCATGTCGAACCAGCGCACGATGCCCGCCATCTGCTCGCGCTGCGGTGCCTTCGCGGCAAGCATGATCTGACCGCCGACGTAATCGTTCTTCTCGAACAGCACGACATCGTGACCGCGCGACTTCGCCACGCGCGCCGCTTCGAGTCCCGCGGGCCCTGCGCCGACCACCACGACTTTGCGCTTCGGCCCGCGCGTCTTTTCGATGACATGCGGCATGGTCGCTTCACGCGATGTCGCCGCGTTCTGCACGCACAACACATCGAGTCCGTTGTACTGCCGGTCGATGCAGTAGTTCGCGCCGACGCACTGCTTGATCTCGTCCTCGCGGCCATCGCGAATCTTGATCACCATATGCGGGTCCGCAATCTGCGCACGCGTCATGCCGACCAGATCGACCATGCCGTTGGCGAGCAGACGTTCCGCCTGACCCGCATCGCGAATGCTTTGCGCATGCATGATCGGCAGCTTCACGACCGACTTGATGCCCGCCGCGAGATGCACGAAAGGCTCGGGTGGCAGCGCCATCGGCGGCATGCAGTTGGCGAGCGTGTTATGCGTATCCGCGCCCGAACCGATCACGCCGACGTAATCGATGAGGCCCGTTTCAGCCATCGCTTGAGCGATCTCTTTCAATTGTTCGTGATCGAGACCGTCTTCATGGAATTCGTCGCCGCACATGCGCAAGCCAATTGCGAAGTCGGCGCCCACGGCTTCGCGCACGGCCTGCAGCACTTCCTTACCGAAGCGCAGACGGTTTTCGAGCGAACCGCCCCATTCGTCCGTACGAAAGTTAGTGCGCGGACTCCAGAACTGATCGATCAAATGCTGATGCGCCGCCGAGATCTCGACGCCATCCATGCCCGCATCCTTCACGCGCTTCGCGGCCGCCGCGAAATCCTGAATGATGCGCTTGATCTCTTCCACTTCGATGATCTTCGCGTTGCCGCGATGCACTGGCTCCCGCACGCCCGAAGGCGACATCAGATGCGGCCAGCTCTCGCCGTGCCACGCCGAACGCCGGCCCATGTGCGTTGCCTGGATCATGATCTTCGCGCCATGCCGATGCATCGCTTCGGCCAGCTGCGAGAGCGGGTCGATGACCTTGTCGGTCGACAGGTTCACCGACTTCCACCAGCCTTGCGGGCTGTCGATCGACACCGGGCTCGAACCTCCGCAAACGGCTAGCGCCACGCCGCCCTTCGCCTTCTCTTCGTAATAGCGGATATACCGGTCGCCGGGCAGACCGCCGGGCTCGGCATAGACCTCGGCATGCGCGGTACTGACGATACGGTTACGCAAGGTCAGCTTGTTCAGCGTGAGTGGCTTGAAAAGGTTCGGGTAACGCATTGCGGGCGACCTCGGAAAGGTTTTGCTTTGAAGCCTTTATTTCGATGCGAGCGGCGACACTTCGAACACACAATGCTCGCAGCCTTCCGCGGCGCATTGCGTTTCGACCGAGTGCGAACGCGGCCCCTTCTTCGTGCTGTCGGGTGCGGTGTCGTTGACCCAGTCCAGCGCGCCGGCGAACCATCCGGCGAACATGTAGCAGAGCTTGCCGTGCTTGCCCGGTTGCGCGAGCACGAAGGACGAGTGACGCAGATGCACGCGCGCCATGGCGCTCTGCGGGTCGGATTCGACGATATCGAAGAGACCCCAGCCGCGTTGCGACAGGCGCTTCAGGTAATGCTCGAACACCGCCATGCCCGCTATGCCGTGCTTGTCCGCCTCCTTGTCGCACCAGTGATAAGCGGACTTGTAGCCCGCCTTGTAGAGAATCGCGGCGTAAGCTTCGCGGCCGAGCGCTTCTTCCACGGCCACGTGGTTGTTAGTGAAGAAGTGGCGCGGCACATACAGCATGGGCAGCGCGTCGGTAGTCCAGACGCCCGTTTCTTGATCGACGTCGATAGGCAGTTGCGGTTGCATCGCGGGTTCCCTGTTCTTGTTGGAGTCAGACGCTCCAAACTTCGCCGAAGAAGCGCATCCAGTTCTCGCCCATCACCTTCTTGATACGCGTCTCGCCCCAGCCCGCTTTTTCCATCGCGGCCGTGAGGTTCGGGAACTCGCCGATCGTGCGAATGCCTTCCGGATTCACGACCTTGCCGAAGTTCGTCAGACGGCGATAACGGCCCTTGTCGTGCGTGATCCAGTCGAAGAACTCGGTGCTGTAGCCTTGCGTGAAGTCCGTGCCGATGCCCACCTTGTCTTCGCCGATCACGTTGATCACGTAATCGATGGCTTCGAGATAATCGTCGACGGTCGCGTCCGGGCCTTTCTTCAGGAACGGCGAGAACATGGTCACGCCGACGAAGCCGTTGGCGTCCGCGATCTCTCTCAGCTGATCGTCGGTCTTGTTGCGCGGATGGTCCTTGAGTCCTGAGGGACAGCAGTGCGAGTACGTGACAGGCTTCTTCGAGCAGGCGATGGCATCGGAAGAAGTCTTCGCGCCCACGTGGGAAAGATCGACCATGATGCCGACGCGATTCATCTCGTGGATCACTTCCTTGCCATAACCCGAGAGTCCGCCGTCCGGTTCATAGCAGCCCGTGCCGACCAGGTTCTGCGTGTTGTAGCAGAGTTGCACCACGTTCACGCCGAGCTCCTTGAACACTTCGATATAGCCGAGGTTGTCCTCGAACGCATACGAGTTCTGGAAGCCGAAGATGATGCCTGTCTTGTTTTCCTTCTTCGCGCGCAGGATGTCGTCGGTCGTGCGCACGAGCGTGAGAATCTCGCTGTACTCGCGAATCTGTTGCTTCATCTCGGCGATGTTGTCGATCGTCTTCTGGAAGTCTTCCCAGACCGAAACCGTGCAGTTCACCGCGGTGACGTTACCTTTGCGCATGTCCTCGAACACGGAGCGCTCGAACTTGGAGATGTTCAGGCCGTCGATGATGATGCTGTTGTCGTGCAGAGTGCTCATCGTTTATAACTCCGTGTGCTTAGTAGATGGGGAAGCGTTCGCACAGCGCGAAGATCTCGCGGCGCACGCGTTGTTCGGTTTGCGGATCGCCTTCCGGATGCTCGCGCAGCGATTCGAAGACTTCGAGAATCAGGCGGCCGGTCTCGCGGAACTCGTTGACGCCGAAGCCGCGCGTCGTGCCTGCCGGCGTGCCTAAGCGAATGCCCGAGGTGACGGTCGGCTTTTCGGTATCGAAGGGAATGCCGTTCTTGTTGCAGGTGATGCCCGCGCGTTCCAGCGCATGCTCGACCTGATTGCCCTTGAGGCCTTTCGGGCGCAGATCGACGAGCAGCAGATGGTTGTCCGTGCCGCCGGTGACGAGATCGACGCCGCCTTTCTTGAGCACTTCGCCGAGCGCTTGCGCATTTGCGAGCACGTTGTCGATGTACGTCTTGAAGTCCGGCCGCAGCGCTTCGCCGAAGGCCACCGCCTTGCCTGCTATCACATGCATCAGCGGGCCGCCTTGCAGGCCGGGGAACACGGCCGAGTTGATCTTCTTGGCGATGTCTTCGTCGTTCGTGAGGATGAAACCGCCGCGCGGACCGCGCAAGGTCTTGTGCGTGGTGGACGTGACCACGTGCGCATGATCCACGGGGTTATCGTGACGCCCCGCCGCGATGATGCCCGCGATATGCGCCATATCGACCATGAGCTTCGCATCGACGCTATCGGCGATCTTGCGCAGACGCGCGAAGTCCAGCTTGCGCGGATACGCCGAGAATCCCGCGATCAGCAATGACGGCTTGTGTTGCTTCGCGAGTTCCTCGATCTGCTCGTAATCGATCAGCATGGTGTCGCGGTTCACACCGTATTGCACCGCGTTGAACCACTTGCCCGAAAGCGCGGGCTTCGCGCCATGCGTGAGGTGACCGCCCGCATCGAGCGACATGCCGAGAATGGTGTCGCCGGGTTTGGCGAGCGCAAGCATCACGGCGCCGTTGGCCTGCGCGCCCGAATGCGGCTGCACGTTGGCGAACTTCGCGTTGAAGAGCTGCTTGATGCGATCGATGGCGAGCGCCTCGACTTCATCGACGAATTCACAGCCGCCGTAATAGCGCTTGCCCGGATACCCTTCCGCGTACTTGTTCGTGAGCACCGAGCCTTGCGCTTCCAGTACGGCGCGCGACACGATGTTTTCCGACGCGATCAGTTCGATTTGCGATTGCTGGCGCTCCAGTTCTTTCAGGATCGCGCCGCGCACCGAAGCGTCGCTGGATGCAAGCGGGGCTTCGAAGAAGGGATTCGAGTTCGACATTGGCAGGTCCGTGGGTCAAGTGTGACGGTCGTTCGACGGCGGTGCGGGTGGCTCTTCGGATACTTTTCCGTTTGCCGTCGCGGCCGTAATCGTTGCGTCTATTCTTGACTTTCGTCCTGCCGGTCAATTTACGAATTTAGACGTGTTCTTGGCCTTTTCCGACATGCGCGTCTTTTTTCGACAAGTGGCCCGATGGATTTCGGTGTAGCGATTTATTCGGTGCGCCGCTGCACTGTCGCGGAACGCCCGTGCGCTTCGAAGGTGCGCGCCCTTGCTCGTGGAGGGTCGGCGAGGAAATCGCGTCTATATGAAGCATGCACGATGCCTCGCGAGGCTCAGGGTTTAGCCTGATGGCATGGTAGTTGCAAACGAAACCAAAATGCAAAAGTGGCAAAGCGCCGCATCTGACGGCGTCAAACAATAGATTCGAAGGAATCATCCCTCACATGTCCCCCGATCGCACGGCGTCGCTGTCGCACTTCGCTTTCATGCCGCTTCCCAACTTCACCATGATCGCTTTCACCAACGCGATCGAAGTCCTGCGCATGGCGAACTATCTGACGGGGCAGCCGTTGTATCGCTGGTCGATCGTGAGTCCCGATGGCGGTCCCGTCACCGCGAGCAACGGCTTGTCCGTCGATACAGGTCCGGTGGAATGCGTGGGACAACCCGATATCGTGTTCGTGGTCGGCGGCATCGATGTGCAGCGCGCGACCACGCCCGCACATCTCGCCGCGCTGCGCCGCTTCGCCCGCATGGGCAGCGTGCTCGGCAGCCTCTGCACCGGCACTTATGCACTGGCTCGTGCGGGCTTACTCGCGGGCTATGCGTGCGCCATCCACTGGGAGAACATGTCGGCGCTCAAGGAAGAGTTTCCCGACACGCGCTTCCTGAAGGAACTGTTCGTGATCGACCGCGATCGCGTCACGTGTACCGGCGGCGTCGCGCCGCTCGACATGATGCTCAATCTCATCGCATCCCGCGTGGGTACGGCGCGCGTGACGCAGATCGCCGAGCAATTCATCGTCGAACATGTACGCGATACGAGCGCGCAGCAGCGCATGCCGCTCGTTGCACGACTCGGATCGGCCAACAAGTCGCTCTTCGAAGTGATCTCGCTCATGGAGAACAACATCGAGGAGCCGCTGTCGCGCGAGGAACTGGCGCGCCTTGCCGGCATGTCGCAACGGCAATTGCAGCGGCTCTTTCGCGAGCATCTCGGCATGACGCCGACGCACTACTATCTCACGCTGCGTCTGCGGCGCGCGCGCGAACTGCTGCTGCAAACCGATATGTCGATCATGCATATCACCATGGCTTGCGGCTTCCAGTCGGCGTGCCACTTCTCGAAGAGTTATCGCGATGCCTTCGGAACCGCGCCCACGCGCGAACGCCGCAAGCAAGCGCCTTCACTTGCGGCGGTTGCACCTTCGGCGCTGGTTGCCTGATATCGGTTCGAACAAAAAGAGCCGTTGGCTTGCAACAGCCAACGGCTCTCTTCATTCCAGGCCGATTACGCCGCTTTCAACAATCCGTGCGGATCGAGCACGAACTTCCTCGGCGCGCCGCCATCGAACTTTCTGTAGCCTTCGGGCGCTTCATCGAGCGAAATCACGGACACGTTGACGATATCCGCAATCGGCAAACGATCCCACAAGATGGCCTGCATCAGATTGCGGTTGTACTTCATCACCGGCGTCTGTCCCGTGTGGAACGAATGCGACTTCGCCCAGCCAAGGCCGAAGCGAATGCTGAGACTGCCCTTGCGCGCGGCGGCATCGGCGGCGCCGGGGTCATCGGTGACATAGAGGCCGGGAATGCCAATGGCGCCCGCTGCCTTCGTGATCTCCATCAGCGAATTGAGCACGGTGGCCGGCGCTTCCTCGCCGCTGCCGCTGCCGTGACCGTGTGCCTCGAAGCCCACGCAATCGACCGCGCAATCCACTTCCGGCTTACCGAGAATCTGCTCGATCTGCTCGCCGAGCGTCGCGTCCTTCGAGAGATCGATGGTCTCGAAACCCATCTTGCGCGCGTGCGCCAGGCGCTCTTCGTTCATGTCGCCGACGATGGTGCACGCCGCGCCCAAGATGCGCGCCGATGCCGCCGCCGCCATTCCAACCGGTCCCGCGCCCGCGATATAGACCGTCGCACCCGGCTTCACGCCCGCCATCACCGCGCCGTGATAACCCGTCGGCAAGATGTCGGAGAGACACGTGAGGTCGCGTATCTTCGACATGGCCTGTGCCTTGTCCGGAAACTTCAGCAGATTGAAATCGGCATACGGCACCATCACGTATTCCGCCTGGCCGCCTATCCAGCCGCCCATATCGACATAACCATACGCGCCGCCAGCACGCGACGGGTTCACGTTCAAACACACGCCCGTATGTTGCGCCTTGCAGGTCGGGCAGCGCCCGCATGCCACGTTGAACGGCACCGAAACGAGATCGCCAATGGCAAGCGTCTCCACATCGCGGCCGATTTCGATCACTTCGCCCGTGATCTCGTGCCCGAGCACGAGGCCGACTTCCGCCGTCGTGCGGCCGCGCACCATATGCTGATCCGAGCCGCAGATATTGGTACTGACTACGCGAAGAATGACGCCGTGGCCGATGTCGCGCCCGCGTGGATCGACCATCTTCGGATAGTCGATGGACTGCACTTCCACCTTGCCCTGCCCCAGATATACGACGCCGCGATTGCTGCTCATTGATCGTCTCCATGTCTCGTGGACGGCTCGCGCGATGCACCGTCACGGTTCATCGCGCCCGTTCGTCGAGCGTAGCGCCGCTAGTCGCGCACGACCGATCTCCAATGCGACGCGGGTTTGACTCAAACCGACATGACGTTCCTCGGCGGTTTTTATTGATTGACCGTTCAATATAAAAACGCCTAACATCGAATCGAACTGACAGCAGAAGCGACCAATGCCCAAACTCGGAATGCGCGAGATTCGTCGCGCGCAACTCATCGACGCGACCTTGCAGACCATCGACGAAGCGGGCCTCGGCGGTGCGACGCTCACCTCGGTGGCGCAGCGCGCGAGTACATCGACGGGAATCGTCAGTCACTATTTCGGCGACAAGGACGGGCTGCTTGAAGCCACCATGCGTCATGTGCTGCGCAATCTCTGGCAGGCCACGTCGCGTCGCCGCAAGGCCGCGAAAGCCGAGCCGCGTGCGAAGTTGCGCGCAGTGGTCGCCGCGAATTTCGATGTCGAACAGGTGAACGGCCCCGCCATGAAGACATGGCTCGCGTTCTGGTCCGAAAGCATGCACAAGCCCGAGTTGCGGCGTTTGCAGCGTGTCAACACGCGGCGACTCTATTCGAATCTATGCGCGGACTTCTCGCGCGCCTTGACGAAGCCCGCCGCGCGCCGTGCGGCCAGCGGTCTTGCCGCGCTTATCGACGGTCTCTGGCTGCGCGGCGCGCTTGCAGGCGAACCGTTCGATACGAAGTCGGCGTTGCGCCTCGCTTACGACTACATCGACCTGGTGCTCGAAGCGCGCGGCTAAAACCCTCCATCCTCAAAGGAGCACGACTTGGAAGAGCAACGCCTTTACATCGGCGGCGCATACGTCGATGCCACGAGCGGCGAAACCTTCGTCACGCTCGATCCCGCCACCGGTGAATCCATCGCGCATGTGCAGCAGGCGTCGCAAGCGGATGTCGATCGCGCCGTGCACGCAGCACACGAAGGGCAACGCGAATGGGCCGCCATGACCGCGATGCAGCGCTCCCGCATCCTGCGACGCACCGTCGACCTGCTACGCGCGCGCAACGACGAACTCGCCGCGCTCGAAACGCGCGACACCGGCAAGCCGATTGCGGAGACGCGCGCCGTGGATATCGTCACCGGCGCGGATGTGATCGAGTATTACGCGGGACTCGCGACGGCCATCGAAGGCACGCAGATACCGCTGCGCGAATCGTCGTTCATCTATACGCGACGCGAGCCGCTTGGCGTGTGCGCGGGCATCGGCGCATGGAATTATCCGATCCAGATAGCTTGCTGGAAGTCTGCGCCCGCGCTCGCGGCCGGCAACGCGATGATCTTCAAGCCAAGCGAGATCACGCCACTCACCGCGCTGAAGCTCGCGGAGATTTATACCGAAGCGGGCGTGCCCGCCGGCGTCTTCAATGTGGTTCAAGGCGATGGCCGCGTGGGTGCCATGCTCGCGGAACATGCGGGTATCGAGAAGATATCGTTCACGGGCGGGGTGCAAACCGGCAAGAAGGTCATGGCGCATGCGGGCGGCTCGACGCTCAAGGAAGTGACGATGGAACTGGGTGGCAAGTCGCCGCTCATCGTATTTCACGACGCCAATCTCGAACGCGCCGCCGACATTGCCATGAGCGCGAACTTCTTTAGCTCGGGACAGGTATGCACGAACGGCACGCGCGTGTTCGTCGAGCGCGGCGTGATCGAACGCTTCGAAGCGCTGGTGCTGGAGCGCGTAAAGCGCATTCGCATTGGCGCGCCGGATGATCCGCTCACCAACTTCGGCCCGCTTGCAAGCGCGGCGCAACTGCATAAAGTGCTCGGCTTTATCGAAAGCGGCAAGCGCGAAGGCGCGCGACTCATCGCCGGCGGCGCGCGCATGAGCGATGGTGCATTCGCGCGCGGCCAGTATGTCGCACCGACCGTGTTTGCCGATTGCCGCGACGACATGCGTATCGTGCGCGAGGAAATCTTCGGACCGGTGATGAGCATTCTTGCCTTCGACGACGAAGACGAAGTCATCGCGCGCGCAAACGATACCGAATACGGACTTGCGGCGGGCGTGGTCACGGAGAACATATCGCGTGCGCATCGCGTGATTCATCGGTTGCAAGCGGGTATCTGCTGGATCAACACATGGGGCGAATCGCCCGCGGAAATGCCCGTGGGCGGCTACAAGCAATCGGGCGTGGGGCGCGAAAACGGCATCGTGACGCTCAATGCCTACACGCGCATCAAGTCCGTGCAGGTCGAGCTCGGGCCTTATCAGCCCGTGTTTTAAGGAGCTTTCGATGAGCGCGATGGAATACGACTACATCATCGTGGGCGCGGGATCGGCGGGCAACGTGCTTGCCTCGCGTCTTACCGAAGACGAGGACGTGACGGTGCTGCTGCTCGAAGCGGGCGGCCCGGATTATCGCTTCGACTTTCGCACGCAGATGCCGGCGGCGCTTGCGTATCCGCTGCAAGGGCGGCGCTACAACTGGGCGTATGAAACCGAGCCCGAACCGCATATGAACGATCGTCGCATGGAATGCGGACGCGGCAAGGGACTCGGCGGATCGTCGCTCATCAACGGCATGTGCTACATACGCGGCAATGCGCTCGACTACGACAACTGGGCCACGCGGCCGGGTCTTGCAAACTGGAGCTATCTCGACTGTCTGCCGTATTTCCGCAAAGCGGAGACACGCGATATCGGTGCGAACGATTATCACGGTGGCGACGGTCCCGTTTATGTCACGACCAGCAAACCCGGCAACAATCCACTCTTCGCGGCGATGGTCGAAGCAGGCGTGCAGGCGGGTTATCCGCGTACGGACGATCTCAACGGCTATCGGCAAGAAGGCTTTGGACCGATGGATCGTACCGTCACGCCGAACGGAAGGCGCGCGAGCACGGCGCGTGGTTATCTGGATCACGCGAAGCATCGCGGCAATCTCACGATAGTTACGCATGCAACTACTGACCGTGTGTTGTTCGCGGGCAAGCGCGCGTCTGGCGTGGCTTATCTGCATGGCGCGCAACGCGTGCGCGCGCATGCGCGGCGTGAAGTGCTCATATGCAGCGGCGCCATTGCTTCGCCGCAATTGCTGCAGCGTTCCGGTGTCGGGCGTTCGAGCTGGCTCAGGGAACTCGAGATTCCCGTGGTGCACGATCTGCCGGGAGTCGGTGAGAATCTGCAGGATCACCTCGAGATGTACATGCAATACGAATGCAAGGAGCCGGTCTCGCTTTATCCTGCGCTGCAACTGCGTAATCAGCCTGCTATTGGGCTCGAATGGCTTCTGAAGGGCACGGGCATAGGCGCGAGCAATCAGTTCGAGGCGGGCGGTTTCATCCGCACGCGCGATGACGATCCGTGGCCGAACATCCAGTATCACTTTCTGCCGGTGGCGATCAATTACAACGGTTCGAACGCCATCGAGATGCATGGGTTTCAGGCGCATGTCGGGTCGATGCGATCGCCCAGCCGTGGACGCGTCAAGCTCACGTCACGCGACCCGCACGCGCATCCGGGCATCCTCTTCAACTACATGGCCGATCCGCTCGACTGGCGCGAGTTCCGCGATGCGCTTCGCATCACGCGCGAAATCATGCAGCAGCCGGCGCTCAGCAAGTATCGCGGACGCGAGTTGAATCCCGGCGCAAAGCGCATGAGCGACCGGGATCTGGATGCCTTCATCCGCGCGAAAGCGGAGACCGCATATCACCCGTCGTGCTCGTGCAAGATGGGTTACGACGATATGGCCGTGGTCGATGCCGAAGGACGCGTGCACGGCATGGAAGGCTTGCGCGTAGTGGATGCGTCGATCATGCCGCAGATCACGACGGGCAATCTCAACGCGCCGACCATCATGCTCGCGGAAAAGATCGCGGATCGCATTCGCGGGCGCGAAGCCTTGCCACGCGTCGAGACGCCGTACTTCGTGGCGAACGGCAAGCGCGCGCGCGACAGCGGCTGGTTGCAGAAGGAACTGGTCGAGCGTGCGAAAAGTGACGTGACGAGCGACTCCGCCACCTCGCGCATCTGAGCATTTCCAGAGAAACCTCCTCCGAGCCGAACTCTTCGGCTCGATAACCGGCGGCGACCTTTGCATCCGACGCATGGTTTTCCCTAGTGCCTCGTCTTCATCTCAATTATTACGATCGCAGCCCATTCGTATTCCGAAGCGTTCCCGTCGCCGTACCGAATGAAATAAATGTGACGGCTAAAGCGAAGGGCGTCGCGGCGAACAAGGCCGCTGGCGCGTGCGAATACACAGCGACCACGAAACGTTGCGAATCGCCGTCGAACGAGCAGGTAACATGCCGCGCTCGCAGAACGAAGTGCGCATCAGCGTGCCCGCTTCCGACGCGCGCCGTGCTTCATGCACGAATGGCACGGTGATCAGTGAGCGCACCGAACAGGGTTGGCTACATCTGACCTTGAACATCAACATTTGATCAACACTTTTGAACTGAAGGACCGAAGTAGCAATGCAAGTCTCAAAGCTTCAATCCACGCGCGCGCTTGCCATCGCGTGTCTGCCGCTCGCAGCGGCGGTCGTGTCCGCATCGGCGGCAGCGCAGAGCAGCGTCACGTTGTACGGCGTAGTCGATAATGCCTTCGCCTATGCCAGCAATCAGCGCGGCTCGTCGAACGTGTATATGTCGCAAGGCAGTTTGCAGGCGAGCAAGTTTGGCCTGCTGGGCGCGGAAGATCTCGGCGGCGGCACAAAAGCCGTGTTTCGTCTGGAGAGCGGCTTCAATTCCCTGAACGGCGCAGCGGCAAGCTCCGCGGGCATGTTCAATCGACAAGCCTATGCCGGTCTCTCCAACGACCGTTACGGCACGCTGACGCTCGGGCGGCAATACACGCCCTACTTCAATCTCGTCGGTGCGCTCGGTCCGACCAGCGCGCTCACGGGCGCGACCGGCGCACATCCCGGCGATGTCGATGCGCTCGACACCACACTGCGCTTCAATAACTCGGTCTCGTATGTCTCGCCAAACGTCGCGGGTCTGACGCTCGCCGCACAAGCCGGGCTCGGCGGCGAAGCCGGCAGCATTGCGAGCGGCTCCAACCTCAGCGCGGCGTTGCGCTACGACTTCAAGCCCGTCTCGATCGCGGCGGGTTATGTGCACCTCAAAGACGTCGCGACGAGCAGCGCCATCGGCAGCTTCGCCAACAATTCGCCGATCAACAACGGCTACGCCACGTCGGGCGGCGTGCAGATGATCGCCGCTGCCGCGCGCTACACGCTCAAGGACCTGATGGTGGGTCTGAACTATTCGAACGTGCAATACGCACCGGGCGCGCACTCATTGTTCTCGGACGAAGCCGTGTTCAACTCGTACGGCGCGATTGCGTCGTATCGTTTCACGCCTGCTTTCGCCGCAGCGGCGGGCTACAGCTACACACGGGCCAGCAAGTCGAACGGCGTGAATGACCCGGCGCGTTATCAACAGATTTCGCTGGAGCAGACGTATGCTTTGTCCGCGCGCACCACGTTCTACGCGTTGCAGGCTTATCAGCACGCGAGCGGTCAGTCTTTGATCGCAAATGGCGCGGGCCGTGTGAGAATTTCGGATGCAGTCGCGGTGGTCGGCGATTCGCAGAACACCACGCCGTCGTCCGGGCCGTCGCAGTTCATCGCGATGATCGGCATGCGGCACGCGTTCTGACGCTCACTTCAGCGCATCAACGCAAGGTCCAGTTTCGGGCGAAGGCTTCGAAACTGGCAACTTGCGCGGACTGCCACGCAGCGTCGCGGCCGAGTTCCTGAGCCATGATGCGCGCCACTTCGGGCGCCGCCGCACGTGCTGCGGCGGCATCCAGAAAGAGCGCGCGATTACGGCGCGCAAGCACGTCTTCGACCGAACGCGCCAGCTCCGCGCGCACCGCGAAACGCGTTTGCGCTTCGGTCAGGCCGCCTGCTTCGACGAGCAACGTGTCCGCGCCCGGCAATCGTTCAATGATCCCCGCATCCGAACCGTAGTACCCGCTTTGCACGCCCGTTGCGCCATGCAAGGGCAACGAGCGCGTGCGGCATGGCGCAGCCGCCAACAGACCGTTTGCAATGGCCAGATCGACCACTTGTTCCGCCATCAGTCGATACGTCGTCCACTTGCCGCCCGTCACCGTGATCATTCCGGTGGAACTCGATTCGATCGTATGCTCGCGCGACAGCGCCGCCGTCGACGCGCCGCTATCGCCCTTCACGAGCGGACGCAGGCCGGCCCACACGCTCAAGACATCGTCGCGCGTCGGTTTGAGCGAGAGATAATCTGCCGCCGAACTCAGGATGAAGTCGATCTCCGCGTCGCTTGCACGCGGTTCGAGCGGCACGTCGCTCTGCGGTGTATCCGTCGTGCCGACGATAGTCTGCCCATGCCACGGCACCACGAACAGCACACGGCCGTCTTTCGTCTTCGGCACGAGAATGGCGTTATCGCTTTTGAGGAAGCGGCCGGGCAACGTGAGATGCACGCCCTGACTCGGCGCCACGATGGGACGCGCGCGGGGATCGTCCATTGCGCGAATGGCATCCACCCAGACGCCGGTTGCGTTGACCACGCAGCGGGCGCGCACTGAGAAGGCATCGCCCGTTTCGGTGTCTTCGAAGGCAATCCGATGCGTCCTGTCCGCGCGATCCACCTCGATACCGCGCACTGCCGCATTGTTCAGTGCGATGCCGCCGAGATCGAAAACCGTGCGCGCGAGTGCAATGGCGAGGCGCGCGTCGTCGAACTGGCCGTCATAGTAGAGCGTGCCGCCACGGAGCGCGCGGCCCTGCAGATTGCCGGCGAGCATGGGCGCCTTGTCGTGCGTTTCGCGCAGACCGAGACCACGACTCGGCGCGAGATTCAATGCGCCCGCAAGCCAGTCGTAGACCTTCAAGCCGGCGCCGTAGAACAGCTTGTCGGTTAAGCGGTAAGCGGGCACGACGAAACCCAGCGCGTTCACCAGATGCGGCGCATTGCGTGCAAGCAGCCCTCGTTCATGCAAAGCCTCGCGCACGAGCGGGATGTTGCCTTGCGCGAGATAACGCACGCCGCCGTGCACGAGCTTGGTCGCCTTACTCGACGTGCCCTTCGCGAAGTCCCGCGCTTCGAGCAGCAAGGTGCGATAGCCGCGCGACGCGGCATCGACAGCCGTGCCTAGACCGCTCGCGCCGCCGCCGATCACCACGATATCCCAGCACGCGGTCCGGTCGATTTCGCGAAGGAGCGTCGCGCGATCGGGCGGCGTGATTGCCTGCATGTCAGGCTGCGCGGGATGCTTGTTCATCGGGGAAATCCCGCGCGCGAGGTCGATCGAACAACATGGCGCGGGACTGGTTGCCGCTTGGGTCCGGGCAAGAATAAACGTGTCATACGCTGGCTTTGTCCCGTCTCTCGCCGATTTTCGTTTTGAAGTGAGATGTTCGTTTTTTTACATCGTACCATCGGCCTTCGGGATCATCGGTGTGGGCCACGCCGCGATCCCTCACTCCCGAGCCGAAACCAGCACCCCGCTCCCTTCCACCACCTCCGCCTCCGAAACCAGCGTCTCCAGCGCGAGCCCGCGCGTCTCGATCCCAAGAATCCAAACCGCCGACGCCGCCACCACAAAACAGGCGGCGCCCAGCGAAAAGACTCCGCCCTGTCCGAAGACCGGCAACACGACGCCAACGACATAAGGCCCGATCAACGACCCGACACGCCCGATCGCCGATGCAAACCCCGACCCCGTCGCGCGCGCGCCGGTCCCATACAACTCTGGCGTATAGGTATAAAGCACGGCCCACATCGCGAAGAGGAAGAACTGCATGGCAAGTCCCGCGCAGATCAGGAGCGTCGGCGTTTCGGCATGCAACGCGGTCTGGCCATACAAGTACGCCATCAACCCGCTACCCAAAAGTGATGCAATGCAAGTCGGCTTGCGTCCCCACCGTTCCACGAGCCACGCCGCACACAAGAAACCCGGCACGCCGCCAAGCGAGATCAGCACCGTATAAAGCACGGACTTCGTGACGGCAAAACCGGCCTGTTGCATCAACGCGCCGAGCCACGACGTCAATCCATAGAAGCCAAGCAACGCAAAGAACCAAAGCGCCCAAACCATGATCGTGCGACGCCTGTATGCCGCACTCCAGATCTCACGAAACGCTCCAGATCCCTTCCTGACAGGCGGTTCCGCCAGCATCGAAGGCGCAGGCAACGCACGCAAGCCGCTAGCCCTCATGACCTTCGCCTCGACTTCATCGAGCACGCGATCCGCTTCTTCGATACGTCCGTGATGTTCGAGCCATCGCGGCGACTCGGGCACCACGCGCCGCACGATCAGCACGAACACCGCGGGTATTGCGAGCAACGCAAACTCGGTGCGCCAGCCAAACTGCGGCAACACGAAGTACGACACCACGCCCGACGCGATGAATCCCAGCGGCCAGAAGCCATCCATCAACGCAATCAGCCTGCCGCGTGAAGCCGTCGGCACGAACTCGGAGAGCAACGTCTGCGCGATAGGAAACTCCATTCCCATGCCGATACCAAGCAGCACGCGATAGAAGATCAACGCATCGACGGAATGCGCCGTCGAGCACAGGTACGACGCCAGTCCCCACAGCACCATGCTCCACTGGAACACGGGCCGGCGTCCGAAGCGGTCCGCAAGCAAGCCCGCGACGGCCGCGCCGAGCACCATGCCGAAGAAGCTTGCGCTTGCAACGAGGCCCGCAGTCGCGGTCGACAAACCGAACTCCGTCTTGATCGAACCGAGCACGAAGGTCATCGTGCCGAGGTCCACCGAATCGAAGAAAAACGCAACGGCAATGATGATGAAAATGGTGCGGTGATACCCGGAGAACGGCAGGCGTTCTAGCCGTGCAGCAGCGCTCGCGCGCGATTGCGTGGCGGTGGACATGTCATCCCTCTCTCGATGCGGCGCTAACCGCGTGGACGTGGCGTACAGAAGTCAAAGCGTTTTCAGTAGACGCCGACATAAATCCGCAACATAGAAGATTCGCGTCATCGGGATGGAACGTACGCGTCATGCGTCATAGCGTGCGCGCGCCGCCGCGGCAATACGCATGAGCGCATCCACGCTGAGCCTTGCAGCGATGTTCTTCACGTACTCGTGGTGACGCGCATCGAGCGGCGCGTCGAGATACTGCGCATGCAGATAGCGAATCAACGCAATCCGCCGATGCTTCAACGCAATGCTGCGTTCGAGAAGCGCGAGCGCCGCGTTCGCATCGCGCTCCTTGACCGCGCGCTCGGAAAGCAACGCCGCCGTGTCGCGCGATGAAGTCATCGTCGTGAAGGTCAGGAAGCTTGAAGCGCGGCTGCGTTCTGTGCGCGCCACGCGTCGAAATCGGCACGACGCCAGTCGAGTTCCAACGCAAGACGGCGCGTGCCTTCACGAATCTTGGGCTTATGCAACGCGAGCGTGAGACCGTCGAGCGCGGGCCATTCATCGAAGGAGAACGCGGCGATTTCCATCGCGAGCGTTTCGAGCAAACGCGTATGCGGCTTCGTTTCGAGAAACGCACTCACGCGATCGCACCACGCTTCGTAATCGATAAGACCATCCGTCGATTCATGCGGCGTGCTTCGATAGCGCAGGCTTGCATCGATAGCAACCGGCTGCGGCGCACGATGCTCATGTTCGTACAAGCCGACGCGCGTCGTCACCATCAGTTCATCGACGACGACGCGCCAGCCCTGTCCGCCCATGGCAAGCAGTTCGAACGGCTTCATGCGAGCAAGGGCTCGGCGGCATCGAGCATGATCTTCACGAAGTAGTCCGCGAAGCTGCGGCGGATGATCAGTTCGAAGCGGTCACCGCCCAACGGCACGAGCGTGAGCGAAGCCTTGAAGTAATGACTCTGCGCGCACTGGCCTTCGCCGAATACTTTCGGATGCAGGTCGAGCGGGCATCCGCGTGAAAGGACATCGCGCGTGCGCGGCCCATCGATTTCGAGCACCGTATAACCGCTGCCGATATCCACCGCTGCCGCGAACGCGCCCTTGAACGCGTCGCGCAACTTCGCTTCGAGCGGCGCGGGGCGTGCGGCATCGTGCGCGGTCAGTGAGCGCACGAGCCATTCATCGGGGCCGAGCCACAGCATGTCGTAGCCATTGCCGCGCGCGGTGGTGTTCGGTTTGTCGGGCGGCGCGCAGCCAATCACGCTTTGCACGGCCTGCACGAAGGCCGCATCGCGCGTATCGCCACGCACGTTGACGAGTTGGAGAAACGGCCGCTCGGAAAGACGAAACGCTTTCGGCGAGCCCGCCTGATGTGCCTTCAGCAACGCATCCGCGCCGACGAGCGGTGACTCCTGCCACACCCCTTGTCCAACCGTGACGCGATCGACGACCGTCGAGGAACCTCTGGTTTCATTCCACATGCTGACGTGCTCCTTCGCTGTCGTAGAACACCGAACTGGTGATTTTTGCGTTGATCTGCTTGCCGCTCGAAAGCGGAATGGTGACCGCCTCGCCGATCTTGTCGAGACCGCCCTTCACCACGGCAAGCGCAATCGAGCGCTTCAAAATAGGGCTGAAATAGCTCGATGTGACATGACCGAGCATTGGCGCCGAGTCGCCCTGGAACGGACCCGCGACGATCTGCGAGCCTTCCGGAATGACAAACGAAGGATCGTCCGAGAGCAGACCGACGAACTGCTTGCGTCCCGGCTTGGCGGTGTCCGAACGCGTGAGCGAACGCTTGCCGATGAAGTCCTTCGACTTCGCGACTAGCCCGCCCATGCCGAGGTCGTAAGGCGTCATCGAGCCGTCCGTATCCTGGCCGACGATGATGTAGCCCTTCTCCGCACGCACCACGTGCATGGTTTCGGTGCCGTAGGGCGTGATGTCGAATTCCGCGCCCGCTTCCATGATGGCTTCCCACACCGCGCGTCCGACATTGGCCGGCACGTTCACTTCATACGCGAGTTCGCCCGAGAAGCTGATGCGCATCACACGCGCCGATGCACCCGCCACCGTGCCCTCGCGATAGCTCATGAACGGGAACGCGGCATTCGCGAAGTCGATGTCGTGACACACCTTTTGCAGCACCTTGCGGCTGTTCGGTCCCACGACCGCGAACGTGGCCCAGTGATCCGTCACGGAGGCAAGCCGCACGCGCATGTCGGGCCATTCGGTTTGCAGCCAGCGTTCGAGCCACGTGAGTACGCGCGCCGCGCCGCCCGTGGTGGTCGTCATCATGTAATGCTGGTCGGCCAGGCGCACGGTCACGCCGTCGTCGAAGATCATGCCGTTTTCGTCGAGCATGAGACCGTAGCGGCACTTGCCGACTTCGAGCTTGCTCCACGGATTCGTATAGACCCAGTTCAGCAACTGAGCCGCATCCGGGCCTTGAATGTCGATCTTGCCGAGCGTCGATGCATCGAGAATGCCGACGCTTTCGCGCACTGCGAGCGATTCGCGCGCGACTGCCGCGTACATATCCTCGCCCGCCTTCGGGTAGTACCAGGGACGCTTCCAGTTGCCGACATCCTCGAACGCGGCGCCGTTCTGAACGTGCCATTCGTGAACCGCCGTCTTGCGCACCGGATCGAGAAACTCGCCCAGTTCGCGGCCCGCGAACGTGCCGAATGAAACCGGCGTGTAGTTCGGGCGGAAGGTCGTCGTGCCGGTCTCGGGAATCGTCTTGTTCAGAGCTTGCGCGAGAATCGCCATGCCGTTGATGTTGCCGAGCTTGCCTTGATCGGTGCCGAAGCCCATCGCCGTATAACGCTTCACGTGCTCGACCGATTCGAAGCCTTCACGCGCCGCGAGAAAGATGTCGGCAGCAGAGACGTCGTTCTGGAAGTCGATGAACTGCTTGGGGCCGCGCGTCGCGAGTTCGCGTCCACCGACGAGCCACAACGGCAACAACGGCGCTTCCGTGATCTCGGCCACTTGCACCGGATTCGGCCGCGCGACGATAAGCCCTGCCGCGCGCGCTGCGTCGGCGCCCGCATCGAGTGCGAAGCGGATGCCGCGCGCCAGCGAGAACTCGCCCGCGCACGCGCCCACGCTGCTTTCCAGTTGCATGGCCTTGCCGGGGACGAAGCAGGCTTTATCCTCGTGCCAGTGCGCCTTGCCGCCCGATTGCGCGAAGAGATGCAACACGGGACTCCAGCCGCCCGACATCGCCACGAGGTCGCATTGCAGGTCGGACTGCTTCGCGCCGACTTGCCCCTTCGCATAAGCCGCGACTTCCACTGACGACACGCGCAGCTTGCCGTGCGCCGCCGTGATGACCGCATCGTTGATGACGCGCACGCCATAGCGACGCGCGGCAGCAGGCAACGCGCCTTTCGTTTCCGCCGGCCGCGGATCGACGACCGTGACGTCCGCGCCGGCCGCCTTCAGATCGAGCGCGCACTGATACGCGTCATCGTTGTTGGTGAACACGACCGCGCGACGTCCCGGCAACACCGCATAGCGATGCAGATACGTCGATATGGCGGAAGCCATCATCACGCCCGGCAAATCGTTGTTGCCGAACACGATAGGCCGCTCGTGCGCGCCCGTCGCGAGAATCACGCGCTTGGCGCGCACCTTCCACAGCAGTTCACGCGTGCCCTTGCGCAACGACACCGGCAGATGCTCGGTCAGACGCTGCGTGATGGTCACGAGGTTGTGATCCTGATAGCCGAACGCCGTGCTGCGCGAAAGTACCTTCACGTCGGGCATTTTGCGCAGTTCGGCTTCGATCTTCTGCACCCATTGCAGCGCGGGCTTGCCATCGATCTCCGCGCGGCACGAGAGCAACGAGCCGCCGAGTTCGCTTTGATCGTCGACGAGAATAACGCGCGCGCCCGACAAACCCGCCGCATGCGCCGCCGCGAGTCCCGAAGGACCGCCGCCGACCACGAGCACGTCGCAATGCGCGAAGCACTTGTCGTAACGATCCGCGTCGCGTTGCTCGGGCGCCTTGCCGAGACCCGCTGCATCGCGAATCACTTCTTCGTACTTCGGCCAGAATTTGCGCGGCCACATGAAGGTCTTGTAGTAGAAGCCCGCTGGAATGAAGCGCGCGATCTTCTGATTCACGGCCATGCGATCGTTCTCGATGCTCGGCTTCGCATTCACACTCGTCGCGACGAGTCCCTGATACAGCTCAATTTCGGTGGCACGCGCATTGGGCACCGTGTACGCGCCGGTTTCGAGCTGCACGACGGCATTCGGCTCTTCCACACCTGCCGTGACGATGCCGCGGGGCCGGTGATACTTCCAGCTACGCGCAACGAAATGCTGGCCGTTGGCGAGCAGCGCGGAGGCGAGCGTATCGCCTTGAAAACCCTGATACGTCTTGCCGTTGAAGGTGAACGTCAACGCAATCGCGCGGTTGATGCGTCCACCCGCGCCGAGTCGGTCTTTCTGGCTCATTTCGACGTGCCTCCGTTATTCGTGTCCATCACGGCAAGCGGACGGTCGAACGTCTCGTAGCCCTGAATCTCGTATGAAACCGTATCGCGCTGCGCCTTGAACCAGCGACGGCAGCCTTGCGCATGCATCCATTGTTCGCGATGCTTGCCGCGCGAGTTCTTGCGCATGAAGAGGTAATCGCCCCATTCCTTGTCGGTGAGCTTGTCCGTTTCGAGCGGGCGCGCGATATCCGCTTCGCCGCCGCAGGAAAATTCGCTTTCGGCGCGCGGGCCGCACCAGGGGCATTCGATCAGCAACATGTTCCTAACTCCCTAAAGTGCAATTAGTGCGCCACGGCAGCCGCGCCGTGTTCGTCGATCAGATGACCCGTGTAGAAGCGCTCCAGCGAGAACGGCGCATTCAGCGCATGCGGCTCGTCTTTCGCGATGGTGTGCGCGTACGCCCAGCCCGAGCCCGGCGTCGCCTTGAAGCCGCCCGTGCCCCAGCCGCAATTGAAATAGAGGCCCTTCACATCCGTCTTGCTGATGATCGGGCAAGCATCCGGCGAGACATCGACAATGCCGCCCCACTGGCGATTCATGCGCACGCGCGAGAACACCGGGAACATTTCGACGATAGCCTCCAGCGTGCCTTCGATAATCTGAAAACTGCCGCGCTGCCCGAAGCCCGTGTATTGATCGACGCCCGCGCCGATCACGAGATCGCCCTTGTCGGACTGGCTGATGTAAGCGTGCACCGCGTTCGACATGACGACCGTGTTGACTACCGGCTTGATGGGCTCGGACACGAGCGCCTGCAGCGGATGGCTTTCGAGCGGCAGACGCACGCCGGCCATATCCGCAAGCGATGTCGTATTGCCCGCCGCGACCACCGCGACCTTCTTCGCCTTGATGAAACCCTTGGTGGTATCGACGCCCGTGACTCGGCTGCCGTCGCGCCGAATTCCCGTGACCTGACAGTTCTGGATGATGTCCACGCCCGCCTGATCCGCGCCGCGCGCGAAGCCCCACGCCACGGCATCGTGACGCGCGACGCCGCCGCGCCGTTGAATCGACGCACCCAGCACCGGATAGCGGCTATTGAGATTGATAGTCGGTTCGATTTCCTTGATCTGCGCGGGCGTGAGGAACTCGGCATCGACGCCATTGAGACGGTTGGCGTTCACGCGGCGTTCGGTATCGCGCACGTCCTGCAGCGTATGCGCGAGATTCATCACGCCGCGCTGGCTGAACATGACGTTGTAGTTGAGGTCTTGCGAAAGGCCTTCCCACAGCTTCATTGCCTTTTCGTATAAAGCCGCAGATTCGTCCCACAGATAGTTCGAGCGCACGATCGTCGTATTGCGCGCGGTATTGCCGCCGCCTATCCATCCCTTCTCCAGAATCGCGACATTCGTGATGCCGTGTTCCTTCGCAAGGTAATACGCCGTCGCAAGACCATGCCCGCCGCCGCCGACGATCACCACGTCGTATTCGCGCTTGGGCTCGGGGCTTCGCCACTGGCGCTCCCAGTTCTCGTGATACGACATGCCGTTGCGCAAGAGGCTGAAGATCGAATAGCGGGTCATGGTGTTTCCTTTCCTTCGTGACGTACTGAATTCAGCATTCGATGACGTTGACGGCCAGTCCGCCGCGCGACGTCTCCTTGTATTTCGTTTTCATATCGGCACCGGTTTCTCGCATGGTCTTGATGACCGAATCGAGCGAGACGTAATGCTGGCCGTCGCCCTTCATCGCCATGCGCGCGGCATTGATGGCCTTGATCGCGCCCATCGCGTTGCGCTCGATGCAGGGAATCTGCACGAGGCCGCCCACCGGGTCGCAGGTCATGCCAAGGTTATGTTCCATGCCGATTTCGGCGGCGTTTTCGACTTGCGCGGGCGTGCCACCCATGACCGATGCCAGCGCGGCGGCGGCCATCGAGCAGGCCACGCCCACTTCGCCCTGGCAGCCCACTTCGGCACCCGAGATCGAAGCCGTTTCCTTGTAGATGATGCCGATGGCGGCTGCCGTAAGAAGGAAGCGCACGATGCCATCGTCGTTCGAGCCGTGCATGAACTTCACGTAGTAGTGCAGCACGGCGGGGATCACGCCCGCTGCGCCATTGGTCGGCGCGGTGACGACGCGGCCGCCCGCCGCGTTCTCTTCGTTGACGGCCATTGCATAGAGGTTGACCCAGTCGAGCATCGAAAGCGGATCGCGCAACGACTCTTCGGAACGAAAGCGCAGTTGCGACGAAAGATCCGCCGCGCGACGCTTGACGTGCATCGGTCCCGGCAACTCGCCGCGCTCCTTGCAGCCGCGCTCGACGCATGCCGCCATTACGCGCCACACGGCGAGCATGCCCTCGCGCACTTCCTGTTCGCTGCGATTCGCGCATTCGTTCTGCAGCGTGATCTCGGCGATAGACAGACCTGTCTCCTTGCACACGCGCATGAGATCGTCGCCGGTGCGAAACGGATACGGCACGCTGCCGCCCGCGCGCAGTCCGTTGACGCGATCGCCTTCGCGATTCACGACGAAACCGCCGCCGACCGAGAAGTATTCTTTCTCGACGAGCAGCTGGCCGTTCTCGTCGAACGCCTGAAAGCGCATGCCGTTCGGATGCACGATGCTCGATCCCGGCGCGCCCGGCATCAGCTTGCGATAAAAGCCGATGTGTTCGCGCTCTTCGAACGCGACCGCATGCTTGCCGAGCAACATCAGGCGCTTCGTTTCGCGAATTTCTTTGAGGCGCGGCGCGATCAGGTCGGGATCGATCAGATCGGGCAGATTGCCTTCCAGGCCGAGCAGCACGGCCTTGTCGGTGCCGTGGCCCTTGCCGGTGGCGCCGAGCGAGCCGAACAGTTCAGCGCGCACCCGCGTGACGAAGCCAAGCAGATTCGCGTCCTCGATGTGCGAGGCGAAGCGGCACGCCGCGATCATCGGCCCGACGGTATGCGAGCTGGAAGGACCGATGCCGATCTTGAACAGATCGAAAACGCTGACGTTCATGTGCATTCCTGGTTGGATCATGGGCCGCTTGCCCACCTTTCGCGACTGTGCTCATTGCACCAAACCGCAAATCCGTCCGATAGAACAAAAGCGGCATCGAAATGGGATGGCGGCGTCAGCGCGCGGGAACGCTCGCCCCGATGACGGATTTACCAAGGTTCATGACGTTTGATCGAAAGTCGCCGCATGAGTCCGCCACGCGAACGCGGCGGTAGCAGAGCATTTCGAGGTTGGCGCGTTTTTGCGCAGCTTCGTTGCAGATCGCGGGATTTTTGAGACTGATCCTACGGGCCGAAAGAGGACGTCTCGGTATATTCCCTAGGTCCGTGAGCGGCCACCCTTCAAGCTTGACGCGTCGCTCGTTTCTCTGTTGTTCCTTCGTCTTCTGTATCCATGCAAAGCTCTGCTCTTCCCGATCAGTTCTTCAAATCCTGGACTCTTGCTTTCATTATCGGCGCCGCGGTGGTCGGCTTGCTTCAGGCCATCGACATCATTTCTCCCGAACACGTTCTCACGCGCGAAGCGCCCACCTGGGCCGCGTTGATGATCGCGTGTTGCGTCGATCCCGCCTTGCGTTACTTCGGCGTATTGAAGGCCGAAGTCGAACAGCGCTGGGCCGACTACACCGTCGCAAGCCTGCTCGGTCGAACCACCGGCGCACTCGTCGGCTCGGCGTTCGCCTGGGCCATCGCCGTGCTGGGCAACTAGTCTTCCTTCAGGGCCGCCGTATTGCGGCCCTTCTCATTTCTGACCATGCGCCCGTGCTCCACGCACGAGTGATATGCTCGCGGCATACTTCCAGGCCGCCGCACTTCACGCGCATGAACCCCGCAGAATCGCTTCCGCCGCTTTCCATCGACGGTCAATCCAAATCGCGTATTCGCTTCGGCATCGTGCTGTTGCCGAACTTCACGCTGACCGCGTTCTCCGGTTTCGTCGATCTCTTGCGCCTTTCCGCCGATGAAGGCGATTTCAGCCGCCCCGTGCGCTGTTCGTGGAGCGTGATTGGCGAGACGCTCGCACCCGTGCGCGCAAGCTGCGGCATCCAGATCACGCCGTGGGAGACTTTCGATCAGGCCGAGCACTTCGATTACGTCGTCGTGGTCGGCGGTCTCTTGCACTCGGGGCCCTCCGCAAGCGATGCCACCTTGCAGTTCATCCGCCGCGCCGCCGCGCTCGATGCAACCATCGTCGGCATGTGCACGGGCGTTTTCTCGCTGATGCGTGCGGGCGTGCTGGAAGGGCATCGAATCTGCGTGAGCTGGTTTCACTACTGGGATTTCGTCGAACGCTTTCCGCACGTCGATGAGCAGGCGCTCGTGGCGGACCGGCTCTTCGTGATCGACAGGCGGCGCATTACGTGTTCGGGCGGACGCGCATCCATCGATGTCGCGGCGGCCATCCTGCTGCGTCACTTCGAGACCGCGACGGTGCAAAAGGCATTGCGCATTCTCCTCGTCGACGACATGCAGAAGGGCAACGCGCCGCAGCCGCATCCGCCGGGACTTGCGCCGGCGACGCATCCCAAGGTCAAGCGCGCCATTCTGCTGATGGAACAGCACGTGGGACGCTCGCTCACGCTCGACGAACTCGCGCACAAGCTTGACCTTTCAACGCGTCAGCTTGAACGTCTGTTCAAGGCGGAAACCGGCAAGGCGCCGCAAGCCTACGCAAAGCAAGTGCGTTTGCGCACGGCGGCGTGGCTGCTCACGAGTTCGGACAAGACGGTAGCGGATATTGCATCGAGTTGCGGCTTTTCCGATGCCTCGCATCTCGGCCGCGAATTCCGCAAGCAATACGGTCTTCCGCCGATGATGTATCGTGAACAAGGCGGCTCTGGCAACGCCGAAGAAGAGAATCAGACGCTGGACTACGACGAGACTTTCCCGGGCCGCGCACAGGCGATCTAACACGATCTATCCACGTTATCCGCGGCTTACAACCCAAGGAGGAACGGCATGGAGAACCACGGTTATTCGAAGGAAGAATGGGCGCTGCGTTGCGATCTGGCGGCGCTCTACCGCGTGATTGCGCATTTTCGCTGGACCGACATGATCTTCACGCACATCAGTGCGCGCGTGCCGGGGCCGGAGCATCACTTCCTCATCAACAAATACGGCGTGCTCTTCGACGAGATGCGCGCGTCGGACCTCGTGTTGATCGATAGCGAAGGACGCGCGGTGGATCCGGCGGCGCGGGATTATCCGGAGCGGTTTCTCGTCAATCCGGCGGGCTTCACCATTCACTCGGCCATTCATATGGCGCGTCACGATGTCGTGTGCGTCGTGCATACGCATACGGCGGCGGGCGCGGCGGTATCGGCGCAGAAACAAGGGCTTTTGCCGATCAGCCAGCATGCGCTCAAGTACTACGGGCACATTGCTTACCATGACTATGAAGGCATTGCGCTCGATCTCGCGGAACGTGACCGGCTCGTCAACGATCTCGGCCTGCATAACGCGATGATCTTGCGCAATCACGGGCTGCTCACTTGCGGCCCGTCGATTCCCTCGGCGTTTCAGGAGATGTATTTCCTCGAACGCGCCTGCGAGATTCAATTGCGTGCGCTCGCGGGCGGCGGCGAGCTGAATCTGCCTTCGCAGAAGGTTTGCGAAACGACTGCCGCGCAGTATCGCAGGGACGAGTCGGAAGGGATCATCGCGCTGCAATGGCAAGCCGCCTTGCGCATGATCGAGGGCGGCAAGACGGACTATCGCACCTGACCTTCAGTTGCCGGCGACATAAGCCTTCACCGCCGGCAACCCGTCCTTGCCATCGAAGGTTTTGACACCTGCGAGCCATTTATCGAGCACCGCGGGATTCTGCTTCAACCACTCGCGCGCGGCCTTGTTGGCGTCGGTTTTGTTCACGATCGGCAGCATGACGTGATTCTCAATGTCCGTCGTGAACCGCAGGTTCGATACGAACTTCGCGACATTCGGGCAACGTGTGTCGTAATCGGTCGGCGTCACGGTCAGCACGCGCGCTTCACCGTAGTTGGGGCCGAAGACATCGTCGCCGCCCGAGAGATAATCGATCTTCATCTGGACGTTCATGGGATGCGGTTCCCAGCCCAGAAACACTATCGGCTTCTTGTCGCGAATGGCGCGATTCACTTCGACAAGCATCCCCGCCTCGCTCGATTCAACCAGCTTGAACTTTCCGAGCCCGTACTGATTGCTGTCGATCATCTTCTTGATGAGCGCGTTACCGTCGTTGCCCGGCTCGATACCATAGATCTTGCCGTCGAGCTCGTCGTAGTTCTTCGCGATA
Source organism: Caballeronia sp. LZ003 (assembly GCF_031451465.1). Classification (NCBI taxonomy): domain Bacteria; kingdom Pseudomonadati; phylum Pseudomonadota; class Betaproteobacteria; order Burkholderiales; family Burkholderiaceae; genus Caballeronia; species Caballeronia sp. LZ003. Next base: position 1,442,258 of record NZ_JARUXJ010000004.1, read on the forward strand.
TCGCTGAACGTCTTGATGCCGCCGTTGTACGCGTATTCCGGCACCGCGAGCGTGTACTTTGCACCGATGAGATTCGGCGTCGGCAGCACCTTCACCTGATTCGCTTTTTTGAACGAATCGATCATCGGATCCATGGTCGGCGACCAGTAGCCGAGGAACACGTCGATCTGCTTGCTCTTCACGCCAGCGAAGGTGATCGGCACCGATGCGATCGTTTTCGTCGGGCTATAACCAAGTCCCTGCAGGACCGTCGATGCAAGCCCGGTGGTCGCGGCAATGTCGGTCCATCCGACATCGGCGAAACGCACGTTCTTACATGCAGCGGGTTCTGCCGCATTCGCAGCGCAAGTTACCGCGAAAGCAAACGATGCGATCCACGAACGATTCATGCCTTATCTCCCGTTGCTGTTTTCAATTGACGATGAGAGGCTCACGCGCGGTCCATGAAGAACGCGCGAAGCCAGAACGATGTCGATTAGGTCAAGCAGACAGACGCCGCTCCACACTCGGCGCGTGCCCGAATTGCGCGCGATACGCCTTGCTGAAATGACAAGGCGAATGGAATCCGCAGATGCTGGTGACGCGTGCAATCGATGCATCCGTGTTGCGCAACAACTCGCGTGCGCGCCGCAAGCGAAGCGTCAAGTAGTAATGCGTCGGCGATACGTTGAGGAACATCTTGAACATGCGTTGCAAGTGTCGTTGCGACAGATGCACGAGCCGCGCGAGTTCTTCGAGCGAAAGCGGCTCTTCGATATTCGCTTCCATCAGGCGCACCACTTCGACGAGTTCGGCACGCGAGAAGCCGACGCGCGCATCGACGGGAATGTGCTGATAGTCCGTCGAAGAGCGAATGCGTTCGACGATGAACTGCTCCGACACTTGCGACGCATGCGCCTGGCCAAGCCGCAAGCTCACGAGATTGAGCATGAGATCGAGCGGCGCCGTGCCACCCGTGCAAGTCATGCGGTCGCGGTCGATCACGAAGAGCTCATCGGCAAAACGCACATGCGGGAAGCGCTTGTTGAGCGGCGACATGTCTTCCCAGTGCACGGTGCAGCGATAGCCGTCGAGCAGCTTGGCCGCGAGCAACGCATAAGGCCCGGTGCAAATGCCGCCGAGCGGAACGCCCGCTTCGTGCACGCGCTGCAATAGCTCGATGATCGTATCGTCCACGTGATCCGTCACGTGCCAGCCCGCGCAGACGATGAGCACATCGGGCATGCCGGCTTCGTCGAGCGTCGTGGTCGGCTTCACGGTGATGCCATTGCTTGCTCGAGCAGGCTCGCCATCCGGTGTGATGACCGACCACGTGTAGTGCTGCGCGCGGCCGACGTAGTTGGCCATGCGCAGCACTTCGACCGCGCTCGTGAACGCGATCATCGAGAAATTCGGCAGCGTGAGGAAGCCGAAGTGCGCGAGGTTGGACAACGGCGATTCCGAGGCAGCCGGAACGAGCGCGTCGCGTTTCATGAGTGCATCAGCCTTGTTGCGCGGCCGGTGCGCGGCGCACCTTCATGACGCTGCGAATGCCCGAAAGAAGCGGGGCGCGCGCCATGCCGGGCGAACGGCCGAAGCTCTCGGTGATACGGTCCAGAATGATCGCCAGCAACACGACGGACAAGCCGCTCTCGAAGCCGAGGCCGATATCCAGACGCTGAATGCTCGCGAGCACGTCGTTGCCGAGACCGCCCGCACCCACCATCGACGCGATGATGACCATCGACAGCGCCATCATGATCGTCTGGTTCACGCCTGTCATGATCGAAGGCAGCGCGTTGGGAATCTGCACCTTGTAGAGCAGTTGCCACGGCGTGCAGCCGAACGCCTGACCCGCTTCCACGATCTCGCGGTTCACGTGCTTGATACCGAGCGACGTAAGACGGACGGCGGGCGGCATCGCGAAGATCACGGTCGAAAGAATGCCGGGCACGCGGCCGAGGCCGAACAGCATCGCGGCGGGAATCAGATACACGAAGGCGGGCATCGTCTGCATCAAGTCGAGCACGGGACGAACGGCCATCTCCACGACCTTGCTCTTCCCCGTCCAGATACCGAGCGGAATTCCGAGCAACAGGCTGATGAAGGTCGACGAGAGTGTGAGACCGAGCGTGATGACCATCTGATCCCAGAAGCCGGTCGCGTAGATCAGCAACAGCGAGAGCAACGTGAAGGCGGCAAAGCGCCAGCCCACGCGCCACAAGCCGATGCCGACGAAGATGGCCATGAGCGCCCACATCGGGACGGCCTGCAGGCTGTGTTCGATGAAAGCGGCGAAGCTCTCGATGACCTTGCCGATTGAATCGAACGTCTTGGCGTCGTGGTCGAGCAGGTAATGGACGCCGTGATCGACCCAGCTACCGAGCGGAATGATTTCAGACATGGGAACCTCGATGGCGGGTTAAGACCTTCAGGACGTTCGACTTGTTGACCGAACCGCAATAGAAACCCTCGGCGTCGACCACCGGCAGCGGCGCGGGACTCGCGACCACGCGGTGCACGACGTCATCGAGCGTCATGTTGCGCTCGATACACTCGATGTGATTGATCTGCGGCACTGGATTGCCGTTCGAATCGCGGCCGACGAAACCGCGAATGCGCCGCTCGCCGTCAAGCACGAACGCATAGTCCGCGCTGCCGTTGAGCGTCTCCGCCACGCTCGATGCGTCGATCTGCGGCGAATGCTTCATGAGCGGCACGACATCGGTCTGCATGAGGTCGCCGGCGGTTAGATAGCGGCTGGTATCGATGCCGTCGAAGAACGCTTGCACGTAGTCGTCGGCGGGGTTCTGGATGATTTCCTGCGGCGTGCCGATCTGCACCACGCGGCCGCCTTCCATGATCGCGATGCGCGTGCCGATACGCATGGCTTCTTCGAGATCGTGCGAGACAAAGAGAATCGTGCGCTGCTGCTCGCGTTGCAAGTCGAGCAGGACGTTCTGCATTTCCTTGCGTTTGAGCGGATCGAGCGCGGAGAACGCTTCGTCCATGATCATCAGCGAGGGATTCACCGCCAGCGCCCGCGCAAGCCCCACGCGCTGCTGCATCCCGCCCGATAGTTGCGCTGGCAACTTCTGCGCGAACGATGCAAGGCCGACTTGTTCGAGCACGGTCATCGCGCGCTTCTCGCGTTCCTTCTTGCCGACGCCCGCGACTTCCAGACCGAATGCGGCGTTCGAAAGCACGGTGCGCTGCGGCATCAGCGCGAAGGACTGAAACACCATGCTCATGTCCTTGCGGCGCAGCGCCGTGAGTTCCGAGCGCGGCACGGCCGCCACGTCGCGGCCATCGATCAGCACCTTGCCGGCGGTGGGATCGACGAGACGGTTGATCAAACGGATCAGCGTCGATTTGCCGGAACCGGAAAGGCCCATGAGCACGAAGATCTCGCCTTCCTTGACGTCGAAGGAAACGTTATGTACGCCGACGATCTGCCCGGTGCGCGCAAAGACTTCTTCTTTCGTCGCGCCGCCGGCGAGCATGTCGATCGCCTGCTTGGGGCTGTTGCCGAACACCTTGCATAGCCCTTCGACTACTACCTTTGGGGAATTCATCGAAATCTCCATAGCGTGGCGGACGTGCGTCCGCGCTGTGCATACATAGTTGCCAGAAAAAAGTATCGCTAGCCGACTATTTGCGACAACTGCATGTCGAAATACGACAATGGAATAAGGAGGATTCTGGACGGGCGCGGGTAAGCCCTTGTGACGCAAGGATTTTTTGGCGTCGAATGGCCAAGATTCGGCGAATTGCGCGTGTCGCGCAAGAACAAGTGTTCGCGCGTTTGCAATGCAGATGCGGGGAAGAAGGATGATCGTGCGGCCAAATTGCTCGGTCGGGGCGATCTTAAAGGCGGAAAGTTAGAGGGAATCTGCTAGAAAAACTACAAACTTAAGACTAATCGGCGGGCGGGGTCTACGGCGTCAGGCCGTCTCGCATTGCTAGTTGTGGTTGTCCCGCACCGCCATTAGTTACGCATTACAGACGAACGCCGAAAGCGGTACCGCGTGACTTGCGTTGACGCTCGGATTCACGGAAACGCGCTTGATACGAGTAGTCGCTGTCCATCGGCAGGTGCGGCGATTCGAACAGCGAAGCGAATTTTTGCAGCAAGGCGAAGAGGTAGCTCATGTCAAACTCCGGTTGGTGATAAGAGGGTTTTAGGACCGATTATAGGGTTTGCCCTTAGCTATTCCTAGTGCAATGCAACATTTACGACCGAACAAATTGGTAGTTTTTCTACATTCTTTAGTGTGACTGTTTCTCGCGAAAACGGGGACAGCTCGGAGACGGCCTTCCAGCAAGCACGCAGAAAGTGACGGAAAAAATTACGCGACAGTCCGTCTTGAGACGGAATGTCGCGTCAAAGTAACAGTTTTTGGCGGGAATCAGCGCGTGTGACGTTGCGAGTGGACCGTAGGCGCCATCGTTCTATTCGTAGGGCCGTTAATGGCGGCGGTTTCGGAATGCGCATCGAAGAGAGAAGCAAGTGTCGCCTGCTGATTGAGCATGAGTTGCTCCATGCGCTCCTGCTGCAACGTGGTGTCGCGACCCATACGCATCAGCACGACCGTTTGCACGACGCCGGTCGCCACCGTCAGCAGCGTGACGCACACGATGATCGTCAGCAGCGTCTTCATGCGGCGGGCGTGCGCGGCAGTCGATCCGCGCTGCTCCGAGATCACGGCGCGTAACGCGTCGATTGTGTCGGTGAACGCCGTCACGCGTGCGCGATCCAGCACCGGGTCGAAGGACGCGTCCTCTAGCCCAATGCGTGCATCAACGAGCGCGGCGCTCAATGAACCTGCGACGATATCCGCGGAATGCGAGTCGATCGATGCAGCAAGTTCGCCTGGCGCATGAGTTGGCGGCGCAGCGTCGGTTTCATCGCCTTCGGCCACAACGAGAAGCTCGTCCTGAACCGATGCCGGATGCGGCGCGGCTTCCGAACGCGGCGCCGTCCGCTTGTTCACGGCCAATGCGCCATTCGATTGCACCGCCGCCAAAAACACGTCCGGCAGTTCGAAGCCTTCGAACGTGCCCTGGCGAATGTCGGTGTTCAGCGCCTGAAGGTTGGCGCGCTCGGCGTCTTCGGCGAAGAGATCGAGCGTCTCGCCCGCGCAGCGCTGCGTTGCGCTCAACTGGGCAAGACGCTGCGCCGAACGCACGGCGCGCGCGAGTTTCTTTTCGGTGTCGGCGCTGTCGGCCGATGACGCCTCGGCGGCGCGGCCACGGCGCGGTCGCGTGAGAGGAGCGACGGCGTCGGCGGGTGTATCGAAGGTATGGCGGTGACGCTTAACAGCAGGATCTGGCATAGGTCGAAAGGCGGTGACCGGGACAACCGGCGCGAAACGCGCACATGCGGTTCGGCAATGATTTTCGAGAGGCGGCATTGTCGCACGGCGCGGCGGCTTATCCCACATCGTGTTCGTGCATGTCTTGCGTCGCGCGGGCGATGCCGTCAGCTTCCATCCTCTTCGTGGAATTCCCGCACCACGCTCAGATGCTTGAGCCGCTCGCAAATCGACCGATATTCCTGCGTCGAAAGCCGCGAAAGCACGACCTGCACTTCATCGAGTTCCGGCGATTCGTCGCTTTGCTGCACGACGAACTGCTTCACGCGCACGCTGCCTGGCCCGAGCGCTTCGTGCAGGCCGTGAAAGGACAGCGAGCCGCGATCGACCAGCATCGTCAATTGCCGCTGCTGCTTGACGCTGATGAAGCGCCGCTCCAGCGGTTTGAGTCCCGCCAGAATGACGAGGATGATGGCCGTCGCCGCGATCGATGCCGTGTACAGCCCGCCGCCTACCGCCAGCCCGATGGCGGCGACCGACCACAAGCTCGCGGCGGTGGTCAGCCCGCGCACGATCTCGCCGCGCAGCAGAATGGATCCCGCGCCGAGAAAGCCGATGCCGGACACGACCTGCGCCGCGATCCGCGATGGATCGAGCACGACGTGGTCCGCCTTGAGCGCCTCTTCGAAACCGTAGGCAGACACGATCATGATGAGCGCGGAGCCAACGCACACCAGCATGTGCGTGCGCAAGCCCGCCGCCCATGAAAGCCGTTCGCGCTCGAAACCGATCACGCTGCCGAGCGCCGCGGCCATGATGAGTCGTGAAACGAGTTCTACGTTGCCCAACATCTTTGACCTCCTGTCGTCGTGGCCGGTCTCCTGCCGGAGCGCTTTTGCTATGCTTATCCGGCTGTGCCGAGCCGTTTTCAAAGGGCTCATCTCTTCCGAACCATCAGGCTGGAACTTGTCTTATGCAGCAACAGCACTCAAACGGCACTTCATTGCGCGAACACTACACGAGCATCGTGCTGCCCATTTGGCGCGGTCCCGGCTTCAACACAGCGCTTCACCTGCCATTCGAAGCCGTTACGCCCGACGATCACGCGCCGTTGCCACCCAAGCGTTATCGCGCGATGGCATGCGCCCGTCAGTTGTTCGCTTTCACGGATGCAGGCGATCTCGCGCACGCGTCGGTGTTGTTCGAATCGTTGCGACACTATTTTCAGGACAAGCAAAACGGCGGATGGTTCTATAGCGTCGATGCAAACGGCGCGCCCTACGAGCGCCAGAAGGACCTTTATACGCACGCGTTCGTGGCGTATGCGTGCGCGCATTTCGCGCAAAAGAGCGGATCGGCGGACGCATTCGCCTTGCTCGATGAAACCGCGCGGCTCATCGAAACGAAGTTCGCGGGTAGCGATGGCGGCTTGCTGAACGCCGCGTACAGCGAAGACTTCGGCGCGATGCTCGAAGGTCCGCTGCAAAATCCGCTCATGCATTTGAGCGAAGCGTGGCTCGCCGCGCGCGATGCCACGGGCAACATCGCTTTCGACGAGCGGCTCGCCGTGCTGGCGCAATCGGTCGCGCGCACGTTCGTGCACGAGGCGACCGGCAGTATCGCCGAATTGCCGATTGGCGCGCCGGGCAATCGCCTGGAGCCGGGACATCAATTCGAGTGGTATTTCCTGGCAATCGGCAGCGGCCATCCCGCATTCGAGGCGGCGGGACTGAACGCGCGGCTCGAACGGGCGTTCGACTTCGCGCGGGAACATGGCGTCGACAAGTCGACTGGCGGCGTGAGCGCCGCGCTGGACGAAGCGGGACGCGTGATCGACGGCACGCAGCGCATCTGGGCGCAAACCGAATATCTACGCGCGCTGGCAACGCGCGGCGAAGCCGTCGGCGAACAGATCGAACGCTTCGGCGCACGGTTCCTACATGCGCGCGGGTGGATCGAGTGCCGCTCGGCTGACGGCGCGATCACAAGGTCGGAGATGCCTTCGACCACGCCGTATCATTTGGCGACGGCATACGCGGCGTTGCCGGATTGAGCGGTTGGATCGCCTTCGCATCACGGCATTGCTTACGGCTGCAATCGATAGCCGCCCTGCGCATTCGACGAGCGAAAGCGTCAGGGCCGTGAAAATTCAGGCGCCCGACAGACGCCGAAGTCATCCACTCGTCAAGCCACCTGAAACACCGAAACCGCATCCTTCAACTGCCGCGTCTGTTCATGGAGCGACTGCGCGGCAGCCGCGGCCTGCTCCACGAGCGCGGCGTTCTGCTGAGTCATCTCGTCCATTTGCGTCACGGCCTGGTTCACCTGCTCGATTCCCACGCTCTGCTCCAGCGACGACGCGCTGATCTCCGCCATCATCTGCGTGACGCGTGAAATCGAGGTCGATACCTCGCGCATCGCCGTGCCCGCGCGTTCGACCAGCGTCGAGCCGTCGCTGACCTGCGCGACCGATTCGCCGATCAGTTCCTTGATTTCCTTCGCCGATTGCGCCGAGCGTTGCGCGAGGCCGCGCACTTCGCCCGCGACGACTGCAAACCCGCGCCCTTGCTCACCGGCGCGCGCCGCTTCGACGGCCGCGTTCAGCGCGAGGATGTTGGTCTGAAACGCGATGCCGTCGATGACCGAGATGATTTCCGCGATCTTGTCCGAGCTTTTCGCGATGCCGCGCATCTTCTCCACGACGTCATCCACCACGCCGGAACCGCGCGAAGTCGCTTCGAGCGCCACGCCCGCCAGCGTGTTGGCCTCGCGCGCGTGCTCGGCGTTCTGACGCACCGTCGCCGTCAATTCTTCCATGCTCGACGCCGTTTCCTCGAGCGATGCCGCCTGATTCTCCGTGCGCGCGGACAGATCGGCGTTGCCGCTCGCGATTTCATCGGCGCCCAAGTTGATCGAATCGGACGTCTCGCGCACCGTCTTTACCGTCGTGGCGACGCTTGCTTGCATCGTCGCGAGTCCCGCGAAGAGCCTGCCGATTTCATTGCTGCCGCGATCCGCGATACGTTCGTCGAGGCGGCCTTGCGCAATGCGCTCGAAATGGCGTCCCGCTTCTTCCAGCGGCGCGATCACGCCACGGCGCAGCGCAAAATGCACCGCCGCGACACCCGCGACCAGCGCCACGAAAATGGCGATGCCGACCGCGCGGAACCAGGCGTAGCGCGTATCGATCGATTCGAGATACGCACTGCTCGCCGCATTGCCGAAGTTGACGAAGTTCTGCTGTTCGGCGAGATAGCGATCCTGAAAGCCCTGTGTCGGCTGATCGAGGAACGCCTGAATGTTGCCCGCATCCAGATACTGGACGAGCTCGCCGAGCGCCTTCGAATACTCTGCGTATTTGGCCTGAAGCGCGGCCATGCGCTCCTTGTTCTCATCGCCGGTCTTCGGCGCGTCGAGGAAGGCCGCGAACGACTTGTCCGCCTGCGCGATCTGCTCACGCGCGTGCTGCACGATCTCGACCGGCTCCGTGCCGCCGCGCACCATGCGCGTGCCGGCGCGAGACAGGTTGATGCGCGCATCCATCAGATGCTGCGTGGTCTTATTGACCGCGTTGACTTGCTTGAGCGCGATATCGGACAGGTTGCCCACATCGTCATGCGTGCGCGAAAGCGACCAGAAGCCAAGCCCTTCGGTGACCAGTTGGAATAGGCAAAACACCACCAGCACGGCGAGCAAACCGGATGAAACCTTGATCTTTGCAAACATTTCTCAAGAACCCGAACTAACGAATGAGCCGTATGACTACGGCGGAAGTCCGGGTTTACGGCAATGAAGCGCGCCAGCTTGAATTGTTTTGCGTCGATGCCGCTTTGCGCGAGCGGGATGACCGGCGCGCTTGCCGAAACGGCGGGCGCGCGCATGCTGCGTTCGCACGATTTTTGTCGAACGTCCTTGCAGTGCGAAGAAACCCTACCTATTGTCTTTGCAGGACGGCGCCGAACCCACCCCAAGGAGTGTCCGAATGGCCGAATTAGTCGATATCGCGCGCGGTGCGCTGAATGCGCAACCGTTTAGCGCCTTGCTCGGAACGAAACTGATGCAGGTCGATGCAGCGAGTCTCACGCTGTGTCTGCAGATCCGCGATGAGCTGAGGCAACAACACGGTTTCGTGCACGGCGGGGTGGTGAGTTATCTCGTGGACAACGCGCTGACGTTCGCAGGCGCGCTGAGGCTCGGTCCGAAGGTCGTCACCGGCGAATACAAGATCAACTATCTGCGCCCGGCGGTTTCCGGCACGCTAATGGCGCGGGCGCGCGTGGTGCATGCCGGCATGACGCAGGCAACCTGCCAGTGCGATGTCTTCGTCACCGACGGCAACGCCGAAACGCTCGTCGCGGTGGCGCAAGGCACGATCACGCGCATCAGCGAAAGCGCGGCCGAAGCGCTCTATAACGCCTGAATTCAACCTTCCGTCCTGAAGACGAAAAACCTCGCCGCAGCGAGGTTTTTTACTTTCACGGCGCGAAGCTATTACGCGTCGACCGTCTTCTGCTGCTGCTCGCCGAGACCTTCGATACCAAGGCGAATGGTCTGCCCAGACTTCAGGTACACCGCGCTGGGCTTCACGCCCATGCCGACGCCCGGCGGCGTGCCGGTCGAGATGACATCGCCGGGCTGCAGGCTCATCGTCTTCGACAGATATGCGACCAGTTGCGCGACGGTGAAGACCATGGTCTTCGTGTTGCCGTTCTGGTAACGATGACCGTCCACTTCGAGCCAGAGATCGAGCTTCTGCGGATCGGCGACTTCGTCCTTCGTCACGAGCCACGGGCCGAGCGGGCCGAACGTGTCGAAGCCCTTGCCCTTGTCCCATTGCGTGCCATGTTCGAGCTGCCATTCGCGCTCGGAGACGTCGTTGATCACGCAGTAACCGGCCACGTAGTCGAGCGCGTTGGCTTCATCGACATACTTGGCTTCCTTGCCGATCACCACGCCGAGTTCGACTTCCCAGTCGGTCTTCTTCGAATTGCGCGGAATTTCCACGTCGTCGTTCGGGCCGCAAATGGCACTCGTCCACTTGCCGAAAATGACCGGCTCGGTCGGCACGGGCAGATTCGATTCGGCGGCGTGATCCGCGTAGTTGAGGCCAATACACACGAACTTGCCCACACGTCCGACACACGGCCCGATACGCGGATTGCCATCCACCACCGGCAGCGACGCCGGGTCGGTCGCGCGCAGCTTGGCCAGGCCCGCATCGGTCAGCGTAGCGCCGGAGATGTCGTCCACGACCTTCGACAGATCGCGAATCTTGCCTTCGGCATCCAGCAAACCCGGTTTTTCCTGACCCTTGGGGCCGTAACGAAGCAGCTTCATCTGAATAGATCCTCGTGTTTCGAAATGCAAAGGTTGAAAACGCAGCGGCCGGTCTTAGTTGGACCAGCCGCCATCGATGACGTGAGCCTGACCCGTCGTGAACGACGACTCGTCCGAGGCGAGATACAGCGCGAGCGCCGCGATTTCTTCCGTGCGGCCGACGCGGCCCATTGGTTGACGCGAAACGAAAGCCGCCTGAATCTGGTCGATCGTCGCGCCCTGCGCCTTGGCTTGCTCGGCGATGCGGTCCTTCAGCGACGGCGACTCCACCGTGCCCGGACAAATTGCGTTGCAGCGGATGCCGCGCGTGACGAAATCCGCCGCGACGGATTTCGTGAGCCCGATGACCGCCGCCTTCGACGCACCATACACGAAGCGATTCGGCACGCCCTTCACGCTCGACGCCGCCGACGACATATTGACGATCGAGCCGCCGCCCTTTTCCAGCATCTTCGGCAGGAACGCGCGGATCGTCCGATACATGGCCTTCGCGTTCAGATTGAAAGCGAGGTCCCAGTCCGCTTCGCTTGCTTCGAGAATCGAACCGGGATGCACATAGCCCGCGCAGTTGAAGAGCACGTCGATGGCGCCAACTTCCTTCGCGAGCGCCTCGATGGCTTGGGGGTCGAGCACGTCGAGCTTGTGGGCTTCGACCGGCTTGCCTTCGAGCCCTTCGATACGAATGTCGGTTGCGATCACGCGCGCGCCTTCCGCCGCGAAAAGCTCGGCCGTCGCGAGCCCGATTCCTTGTCCCGCCGCGGTGATCAGCGCCGTCTTGCCTGCCAGTCTTTGTACCATCTACTGCTCCAGTGGAAGTTGATTTTAAGACATGCCGGGTATATCAGCGGCTTCAGAGGCGATAGAACGCACGGGCGTTTCCGCCGAAAATCGCGTCTTCCTCGGCTTTTTCGAGATGCGAGACCAAGCGCCTCGCGGCGGCGTGCCAATCAGTGTAGCAACCGTTTAAGTTCAGTACCGGCCAATCGCTGCCCCACATGAGGCGCTCGTGTCCGAATTGGTCGATGAGATGCGCGACGTAAGGCGCGAGCGTGTCGGCGGTCCAGCTAGGCGACGCTTCTGTCGCGAGCCCCGAGAGCTTGCAATAGAGGCGCTGCGGCAAGGCAGCGAGTTGCGCGATGCCATCGGCCCACGGTTGCCAGCCCGCTTCGCCATCGCGGATGGGCGGCTTCGCACCGTGATCCACGACGATACGCAACGCCGGATAACGCCCGGCGAACTCGACGAGCGATGGCACGTGGCGCGCGAAGATGAGCGCGTCGAAAGCAAGATCGAGCTCGATCAGACGCTGGATGGCTTCCGGGCGCGGCGCGTGGTCTATCCACGTATCGTCGGGCAGGTCTTGCAGCATCGGCCGCACGGCTTTGAATTTTTTGTCGCGCGCAAATTCGTCGATGATTTCTACCGCGTCGACGGAATCGAGCGGAACCCAGCCGACGACGCCCGCAATGGATTCGTCATCGCGCGCTAGATCGAGCAGATAACGCGTTTCATCGACGGTCGCCGCCGCTTGCACGACGACCGTTTGCTTGACATTCGTGATCTTGCGGAGCGGCGCCAGATCATCGGAACCGAAGACGCGATAGAGCGGCTTGAGATCGGGCGTGAGCCAACCGTAATCGCCACGCGCCGGGTCCCAATAATGTTGATGAGCGTCGATGTTCATTGCGGTGTCGGCGCCTTCTCATGCAGCAAGCCAGCCGCACGCAAAGCGTCCCACAACGCCGAAGGAACCGGCGTGGCGAATGACGCCGCATTCTCACGCACTTCCTCGGGCTTGCGCGCGCCCATCAACACCGTGGCGACGACTTTATGCGCATAAGGAAACTGCAGGGCGGCCGTCGACAGCGCGACGCCATACTCGCGACAGATGCGTTCCAGCCTCGCCACACGATCGACGATCTCTTTGGGCGCATCGCCGTAGTTGAATTTGAGATCGCCTTGCGCGTCGGCATCGAGACCGCGCGCGAGAATGCCCGAATTGAACGCGCCGCCAAGCAGGATGCTCACACCGCGCTGTTCGCACTCGGGCAAGAGATCGTCGAGCGTGTTCTGTTCGAGCAGCGTGTAGCGGCCAGCGAGCAACGCGCAGTCGATGTCGTATTCGGCCATTGCCTCGCGCACCGCCGCGCCTTCGTTCACGCCGAGGCCGACTGCTTTCACGCCGCGCGACTGCTTGAGTTCATCGAGCGCACGAAAACCGCCTTCGCTGGTGAGCTGACGCCAGTAATGCGCGTTTTTTTCGCCGTGCGTGACACGGCCGATGTCGTGTATCAGCACGATATCGATGTCGATCATGCCGAGCCGCTGCTGGCTGTCTTCGAACGAGCGCAAGATGCCGTCGTAGGTGTAGTCGTAGATGGCCTGGAACGGTAGCGGCGCGGCCCAGCCTTCGCTGCCGTCGTCGGGCGCGGTGCGCGGCACGAAGCGGCGGCCCACTTTGGTCGAGAGCACGTAGTCACTTCGCGCGTGGCGTCGCAGGGCATCGCCGAGACGGTGTTCTGCCTTCGTGTGTCCGTAATGCGGCGCGGTATCGAAGAAACGGATGCCCGCTTGCCACGCCGCATCGACTGTAGCGCGCGCCTCGTCTTCCGTCAGTTCGTGATATAGCCCGCCTAGCGGCGCCGTGCCGAGCGAAAGTGCCGTCACCTCCAGATCCGTCCGCCCGATCTTGCGTCGGCGCGTGACGGCCTCCTGCGTGTCTCCGTTCATTGTGCAACCCTCAGTCGATTGTTCAGTTCGAAACGACTTCTGCGGTGCCGCGAGACGCAACACTAACGCGTTGCGCGCCGCCAGGCAAACACGCGGGGCCGACGGGCTCGAAGGTTTTGTAAGTCAGGATGAATTCCTGATGACCCAGCGACTCCGATTTCGACGCAGCGCCCGCCGCCACCGCCACGGTGACATCGAACACTTCGCGTCCTACTTCGTCGAGCGTCGCGCGGCCTTCCAGGATGCGGCCGGCATCCACGTCCATGTCGCCGGACAGGTTGCGATACGTCGCCGGATTCGCGCAGACCTTGATGACGGGCGATATCGCCGAGCCGACCACCGAGCCGCGCCCCGTCGTAAAGAGGATTACGTGTGAGCCGCACGCGATGAGTTCGCCGATTTCCGCGTTGTCGCTGATGTTCGGAAAGCCGAAGCGCGGCTCGCCGTCGGGCACGACATCGAGCAGATAAAGGCCGCCGGTCGGCGGGACATCGCCCGGCTTGATGATGCCGACGATAGGCGACGCGCCGCTCTTCGCATACGCGCCGAGCGACTTCTCTTCCTGCGTCGTGAGCCCGCCGTCCGCGTTGCCGACCGCGAAGGAACCGTGGCCCATCGTCGTGTAATAGCGCGCGGCTTTTTCCACGCACGCGACGATTTCATCGCCGAGTTCGGGACGCGCCGCGCGGGTCTTCATATGAAATTCGCAGCCGACGAGTTCGCCGGTTTCCTCGAAGATGCACGCCGCGCCTTCGTCGATGAAGGTGTCGAAGGCGCGGCCCACGGCCGGGTTCGCCGTGATGCCGCTCGTGCCGTCCGAGCCGCCGCAGATCGTGCCGATGACGAGTTCATCGAGCGCCATCGGCACTTTCTCTTGCGCGGCGAGCGTCGCGCGCGCTTCGCGTACCCAGTCGAGACCGTGCTGAATCGTGCTGCGCGTGCCGCCGTTTTCCTGGATCGTCACGACGGCGGCGGGGCGGCCGCTCGCGCGCACGACATCGGCGAGATAGTGCTTGTTCATGCTTTCGCAGCCAAGCGACACGAACAGCACCGCGCCCACGTTCGGATGCGTGCAGATGCGCTCCAGCATCTTTTCGGCGTAGCTATTCGGATAGCAGCCGGGGAAGCCGATCAGGTGCACGGGCGGCGCTTCGTTTTGCGCGGCGTCGAAAGCGTCGAACGATGGGCGGAAGTGCGTGACGATCTCGCGGGCAACGTGATGCGCGCACTCGACCATGTACGCCACCGCGACGATGTTGCGGATGCCCTTGCGGCCATCGGATCTTGGGAAGCCCAGCAATGTTGATGTGTTCATGGCTCTCAATGCTGCACGTAGGCGTGGCCGGCGTCGTGCGTGTAGGTGGGGATGTAGTCGCTCTCCAGATTGTGAGTGTGGAGATGCGCGCCGCGGGGAACGTCTATGCTCACGTGGCCGATGATCGCGCCGTAGCGGAGGACTTTGTCGTCCTTCTTCAACGCGCGGCGGGCTATTTTGTGAGCCAGTTCTATCGTCGTTTCCAGCTTGACTGGCTCGCCTTCTATCTGAAGCGTTTCGCCTGCGATTAGGCGGGCTGCTGCTATCAGACAGTTGTCTTCTTTGCTCAAGAGGATCAGGCGGGGGTCGGTGGTTTTTGTCTCTGTGTCGGGCATCTCGTTCCTTCTGAAATCCGTGTCGTCGTGGACATTGAGCCGTATGCTCGCGGCATCTTCAGCAGCCGCCTGCTGACGTTCGTCGTCCGGGCGCTGGACGCGTCAGCCGATTTCGCGAGACGCGCGCGGCTGCGCTCCCGCTTCAGTTCTGCGCATCTCCACCCGCCAGTCTCGCCACCATCAGCGAACCCAGGATGATCGCGCCGTAAATCGCCTGAATCCAGAACGATGGCACCTGCGCCAAGGTCAGCAAGTTCTGCACGACGCCCAGCAGCAACACGCCCGATAGCGCGCCGAGCATCGTGCCCTTGCCGCCATCCAACGAAATGCCGCCGATCACTGCCGCCGCGAACACCGTGAAGATCATTCCATTGCCCTGGTTCGCGTTGATCGCGCCGACGTAGCCTGTGACGATCAAACCGCCAATCGACGCCAGTACGCTGCCGAGCACGAACACGCCCCACGTGATGCGCTCCACGCGAATGCCTGCCGCGCGTGCCGCTTCGGGATTGCCGCCGATCGCGTAAAGCGCGCGGCCGAGGCGGTGGTAACGCAGCATGAACGCGGCAACGGCGAACGCGGCCGCCGCGAGCCATACCGAGAGCGGCAGGCCGAGCACGAGTGTCGTGGCCAGCGTGAAGAACGAAGGCGGCATGTCGAACAACGTGCCGCCCTTGGTCGCGCCGACGAGCATGCCGCGCAGCACGATCAGCATTGCGAGCGTGACGATGAACGCGTTCAGCCGCAGCCGCACGACCAAAAAGCCGTTGAAGAAGCCGATCAGCGCGCCGACCACAACGATCGCCGCAAGTCCCGCTGCCGCCGGCCACTCGAAGCCGAAGCCCGCCGACGCCGCCGGCATCACGAGCATCGCGCCGACAGCCGGCGCAATGCCGACCGTCGATTCGAGCGATAAATCGAACTTGCCTGTCAGAACGATCAGCGATTCGGCCAGCACGACAAGCGCAAGCGCCGCCGATGCCCCAAGGATGCTGATGAGATTCGCCTGCGTGAGAAAGCTCGGGCTGACGAACGCGCCGATGGCAAGCAAGAGCGCCAGCGCGGGCAGCAATGCGAGGTCGCGAAAACGCGCCAGTTCGATGCGCGGGCGCGCCACGGCCATGCTCGCGCCGTTCATCGCCGGGTTGGGTACGTCATGCTTCATGGAGATTCACCCCTTCGACGGATGCGATGAGTTCATGGTCCTGCCATCCGGCAGGGAATTCGGCGACGATGGCGCCGCGAAACATCACCAGGACGCGGTCGCACGTGCGCAAGTCGTCCAGCTCGCCCGATACGACGAGCACCGCCTTCCCTTCCTCGCGCACGCGCTCGACGACGCCGAGCAACGCTTCCTTCGACTTCACATCGACGCCAGCGGTGGGATCGATCAGAACGAGCACGTCCGGATCAGTGGCGAGCGCGCGCGCCATCACCACTTTTTGCTGATTGCCGCCCGACAAGCCCGACACGATATGTTCCGGGCCCTGCGTCTTGATGCCGAGCGCGGCAATCATGCGGCGTCCGAAGGCGTTCTTTTTCGCGGGCGTCGCAATACCGAAGCGGCCGAGCAATCGCGCGATCGTCATGGACGCGTTTTCCGCGACGGATTGCGACAGCACCAAGCCTTCGCGATGCCGGTCTTTCGGCACGCAGCCGACACCATGCGCCAGCGCGGCCGGCACGTCGCCCGGCGGCAGCACGCGGCCATCGACGCTGATCGTGCCCGCGCGTTGCGCCTTCAATCCGGCGATGGCTTCGGCGACGCTCGTCCGGCCGCTCGTCGTCGCGCCGGTCAGGCCGATCACTTCGCCCTTGCGAACGCTCAACGTGACGTTCTCGTAGTCGTCGCCGCGTAACGCTTCGACACGCAGCGCTTGCGGCGCATCAGCGGGCAGGGGCGCGCGCGCGGCGGCATCCGCGACGGCAAGCCCCCCCTGCTCGCCCGTCATCGCTTCGATGAGCCGGTCGCGCGGCAATGCCGAAACCGGCGCGCTGACGATATGCCGAGCGTCGCGCAGAACTGTCACTGCCTGACAGATTTCGTACACCTCTTGCAAGTGATGCGAAATGAACAGGAAAGTGACGCCTTCGCGCTGTAACTCTTCAATACGCTTGAAGAGACGCTTGATCTCCTCGCCGTCCAACTGTGCAGTCGGTTCATCGAGAATGATGAAGCGCGCACCGTACGACAGCGCCCGCGCAATCTCCACCAACTGCCGCGCTTCTACTGTCAGATCGCCCGCGCGTGCGTCTTCGCGCACGTCGATCTTCCAGTGGTCGAGCAGCGCGCGGGCATCACGGCGCATGGCGCGCCAGTCGATCACGCCGCCCTTCTGATGCTGCCGATTGATGTACAGATTTTCGGCCACCGACAACTCGCGGATGATCGTCGAATGCTGATAGACGCAGGCGACGCGCTCGCGCCATGCATCGCGGTCGGCGAGCGGCGGCGCGGGCGCGTCGTTGAAGCGGATCTCGCCAGCGTCCGGCTTCTTCAGGCCGGTGATCATCGACACGAGCGTCGATTTGCCCGCGCCGTTGCGTCCAACGAGCGCATGCGACTCGCCGGGCAGCACGCGCATGCTTACATCTGCGAGTGCGGGCGTCGAGCCATAGCGCTTCGTCAGGCCAACTGTCTCAACGACGGGCGCGCTCATTTGACGGTGTTGCCCCAAAGTGTTTTGTCATCGACATTGGCTTTCGTCACGAGCGGCGCGGGCAATTGATCTTCGAGAATGCCTGGACCGCGCTGAACGATCGTGCTGCCGTGATCCGTCGGGCCCGGTTTGAAGGTTTGTCCCGCCAGAGCCGCCTTGATATAGAAGAGGCCATACTTTGCGTAGAGATCGGCGGGCTGCGAGATGGTCGCGTCGATATCGCCACGGCGGATCGCATCATATTCCTGCGGAATGCCGTCGTTGCTCACGATCACGATGTGCTTCGGATCGCCCGCCTTCACCAGCAACTGCTTGCGGCGCAAGGTCTGCAACGTCGGCGACAGATAGACGCCGCCCGCCTGCATATAGATCGCCTTCACGTCGGGGTTCGCGGTGAGCAGGCTGTCGAGCGCGGTCGCGGCGGCCTCGCCCTTCCATGCGGCGGGAATCTCGAGCAGGCTCAGCGACGGGAATTTCTTCAGGCACTCGCGAAACGCTTCCGAACGATCGCGGCCATTGACCGATGCCAGATCGCCCATGATCTGCACGACCTTGCCCGACTTCACGTGCTCGCCAATGTACTCGCACGACTTCGAACCATACGCGCGGTTGTCGGCGCGCACGACCATCGCGACCTTGCCTTGCGTCGGCGCGACATCGACGGCGACGACCGGCACGTTCTTCGCCGCCGAGGCGTCGAGCGCGCGGCTGATTGCGGCCGAATCCAGCGGGCCGACCACGATGCCCTTCGCGCCCAGGTTCAGCAGGTTGTTCATGTCGGTGATCTGCTGCGCGGGATCGCCGTTCGAGTTGACGGGCGCAAGGATGTCTATGCCCATGTCCTTCGCGTACTTCGGCAGATAGTTGTTGTACGACTGCCAGAACGGCGAGGTCAGAAGCGGGAGACCGAGGCCGACCTTGCCGGCATCGGCGGCTTGCGCGAGGCCAGCTGCACCGGTGGTCGAAAGTACGGCGAGCGCCACGCCGGCTTTTACGGCCAGGCGGCGAAAGGAAGTTGAGGACGTCATGCTTGTCTCCTGATCTTGTGTTTTTTGCGACTACGGCCGTGTGGGTGACTACGGGAAACTGTCGATATGGATATTTATCAGTGAACGTATTATTCATATACGGACAATCAGAAGTCAGTTGGTGCTTTCCCTAGCGCGGGCAACGCTATTGCTGACGAAAGGCTTAAACTCGGCGCCAATTCATGAATCGACGCATACCCAACATGGACGTTGAAGTAACCGACACCGATGGCGACGCGGATCGCTATCGCGCGCCCGCGCTCGACAAGGGACTGGACATTCTCGAATTACTCTCGGAACAGAAATCGGGACTGACGCGCGCCGAGATCACGAAGATGCTCGGGCGCAATGCAAGCGAGATGTATCGGATGCTGGAACGGCTGGTCGCGCGACAATACGTCGTGCGCTCGCCCGAGGGCGACCGTTATTCGCTGAGCCTGAAGTTGTACGCGCTTGCGCACCGGCATCCGCCGATGAACCGGCTGATTGCCGAGGCTCTGCCCGTGATGCAACGTTTTGCCGATGCCGCCGAGCAGTCGGTTCATCTGGTCGTCTACGATCGCGGCAACCTGCTGGTGATCGCGCAAGTGGACGGTCCCGGCACGTGGGGAATTTCGGTCCGGCTGGGGTCACGCGTCGGCCTTATCGACACCGGCTCCGGTCGCGTGATGCTCGCGTTTCAGACCGAGGAGCAGCGCGAGCACATGCTGGCGGAACATACAAAGGTGAAAGGCGAACTGGCGCTCGATCGCGCGGTACTCGATGCCGACTACGAAAAGATCGGCGAGCTCGGCTATTCACAAAAGGACAGCCAGCAGACCTTCGGCGTCACCGATGTGACTTTTCCGTTGCTTGGGCCATCGGGCCAAGCCATCGCGGCGCTGACCTGCCCTTTCATGCGGCGTATCGACGAATACGTCGCGCCTTCCATCGAAGAAGTAACGGCGCTTTTGCGCGGCGCCGCGAGCGAGCTTTCGATGACGCGAGACTGAACCACGGCTGATACACGCGTTAGAATGGCGGCCCTCCTAAAAAGCGGCAGCCGGTTCACGCCCACGCCGCGCTCTATCTTCACGGTTCATGGCAAAACTCCTTTCCGATTCAGAATTCCAGCGTTTTTCCGAACTTCAACAGAAACAGGCGAGCTTTACGATCACGCCTGACGAGGCCGACGAATTGCGCGATATCGTCGCGCGCGCACAGAAGAAGCGCGACGATCGCGCCGCTGCAATGCAAGCGCTCGAAGCGCATATCGCGCAGTTCGACATCACGCCGGACGAGCTTTTTTCCGCCGAGCAGATCGCGGAAGCGGCGCGCAATTTCGGCCTTATTCCGGCCGCGAAGAAGGAACGCACACTGCCGCCGCAACTGACGCATAACGGCAAGCCTTATCAATGGACTTCGCGTGCGCTGCCGGAAGAGATTCGTGTACCGCTCTTCGAAGCATTCTCGGCGGGACATTCCGTGAAGTCGTTCATCGCGACGCCGAAAGACTCGGCGCGCTCGGCGCTGACGATCGCGAGACTCGAAAAGGAAACGGGAAGTTCGTATCCCGATGCTTTGCTCGAAGAGTTGGCGATAACGAGAGCGCAGATCGACGAGGCGTCCGGGCGACTGGCCGGCTAATCGCGAACGGCCGGCTAGGTCGGTTTTTCACCGAGTCGCATCCGAAAACCAACGACGCTCGGATCTTCGGTTCTGATCAATTCGAAACCGGCTTTGCGCGCGAGCGCGATCATCCCCGTGTTCTCGCGCAAAGCCTCGCCCACCAGCCAGCGTGTTCCACGCTCTCGCGCATAGTCGATGATTCGCGTGAGCAGCAGCGAGCCCAAGCCCTTCCCTTTCATGTCCGAGCGCGCGGCGACGGCAAACTCCGCAGTCTCGTTGTCCGGATCGGAAATGGCGCGTGCGACGCCCAGCGTTTCCGTGGCGCCCTCCGCAATGCTCCGTGTCACGATCAACGCCATTTCGCGGTCGTAGTCGATTTGGGTCATCCGCGCGAGTTGCGAATGATCGAAATTGCGCACGGCGCCGAAAAATCGCAAGCGCAAATCTTCGGCCGTGTTCGCCGATACGAACGCGCGATGCGCATTTTCATCCTCGGGACGAATGGGCCGCACGGTGATACGCATACCGCGCCAGTCGAGCGTCTCATCCATGCATCGCGGATACGGCACGATCGCTAGCTGCTTGCGGTGCGCGCCTAAGGTCAGTTGCGGCTCGTGCACCGCAACCGAATCGCGCGTGACACGCAACGTCAGCCGCAGTGCGACGATCTCCTCTATATAACAAACCATTTGCGACAGCGCGGTCAGCGCGTTCAACAGCATGTCGGTGGGCAACTCGCGCGAGCGCGGCGATCGCACGACGAGATCGCGCGCAAGGACAGGGTTGAGCGGAGGCAGCGCAAATTCATGAAGCGCATCGGCAAGTCCGAGCGCGCCTTCGGCCTTGAATTCGAACACCGGTCCAAAGACGCGATGGTTGAGCAGGCGCGTCTGTATCTCGACTGCATCGGCGGAAAAGGAATCGGGCGGTCCCGGCTTCACCGTGATGCCGAAGCGGGCGAGGATGCGCGCCGCACGTTCACCATTCAATTCCGCAATGCCGTTTTCCAACGCGATTCGAATTTCGTTTTGCGCGATATCGATTTCTTCTGGAATTTCCGTTGGAAGTCCGTCGGGTGTTTGCATCAACAATTCGCGTCCCTGACGAAAATCGACGAGGCGTGCAAAACCACGCGCGAGACGCTGCGGGGTGGTGTGAACCGGGATGCCATTTGCGTGGAGTGCGTCGCGGGTGGCGGCATCCACGCAACCGAAGAAACACGCGAGCAATCCGCGATGAGCATGGCGGCGCGCGGCGATCAATGTGCGAGCGACGTCCGCGACGGGCGCGCTATGCGTCGGCGCGTGTACGACGAAGATGGTGCCGGTGTCGCGATGCGGAGCCAGCGTTTTCACCGCGATGCCGAAATCGGCGGGCGACGCATCGTCGCCGAGCAAGAGGGGATTACCGGATTCGGCTCGGGGTAACGCGAGCGAGACGGCGTCGCGTGCGGCGAGTGGCCATTGCGCCAGATCATCGCCGGCTTTGCTGAACGCATCTCTTGCCAAAGTGGCGACGCCGCGATCGCTGGTGATGACGGTTGCCACGTCGCCGGCTGCGACGCTTCCCACGCCCAGGGTTTCGATTTCGTCGAGCAGATCGTCAAGCGAATCCACGCGTACAAGTCCGGCACGGCGGAAGGCGGCACCGTATAGGCGATCGAATGGATCGTCGTGTCCGGTTCGTAGAACGAGTACCGGCTTATTCCTCGCGGCGGCGCGCGCGGCGGAAATAAATTTGCGTGCGGCGCGGACCGTTTCGATCGCAAGAAGAATCGCTTTGGTCGATGCGTCGGTAGCGAGGAAGTCGAGGATATCGCCGGAATCGACGTCGGCTTCATCGCCCAACGCGACGATGCGTGAGAAGCCGAGGCCCCGCGCGCGGGCCCAGCCGAGCACGCCATTGGTTAGCGCGTTCGAGCCTGATACCCAAGCGACGCCGCCCGATTTGACACTGCACGCTGGCGCCCCGAGGCATGCGCCGACGGCGGGAGACACTACGCCGAGACTTGCCGGTCCTACCACGCGCAGCAGGAAGGGACGCGCGGCGGCAAGGGTACGGGCAGTCCATTCGTGGGACTCTGCATTGGAGATGAATTCGGCTCTCGCGGGGTGTCTCGCTGCCTCTCCAATAACGACGACAGCTTTGGTCCCACAGTCTCCGAGTTGTTCAACTAGTTGAGGCCAAGTTTTAGGGGGCGTGCATAGCACCGCAACGCTCGGCGCTTCAGGAAGGTGAGCTAAGTCGGCGAAGCTCGGCTGTTCGCCTATGGTTTGGTGCTTTGGATTTACTGGCCAGATTGGGCCTTTGAATCCAGCGCTGTTGGCGCGGGCCCATACCATTTCGCCGATGCTGCCCGGCCGCGTTGATGCGCCGATCACAGCAATTGACTTCGGCGCGAACAAGATGTCCAGGTTGCGAACGGTCATTACGGAGCTCCGGACTCGGTCGGCGAATGGCGGTTGAGGCAGGGTTAGGATAGGCGATTTTGGGGGTGGGGGGTGGGGGTGCGGTGTCGTTGCGGGCTGTGCGCTTCGGGCTGTGGGCTTCGGGCTGTGGGCTTCGGGCTGTGGGCTGTGGGCTGTGGGCTGTGGGCTGTGGGCTGTGGGCTGTGGGCTGTGGGCTGTGGGCTGTGGGCTGTGGGCTGTGGGCTGTGGGCTGTGGGCTTCGGGCTTCGGGCTTCGGGCTTCGGGCTTCGGGCTTCGGGCTCGGGCTTCGGGCTTCGGGCTTCGGGCTTCGGGCTTCGGGGCTTCGGGGATGCCGTGACTTTATGCGCATAAAGCTGGTCCGGCCGCGCGGCACCGCTTAACAATTTCCAAGACGCCTAAAGCCGTGACGGGGAGATATTGGTCTCGCGTCTTAGCTTCTTGCTGTCGAGCATCATGTTTGATTTAAAACTGCATCCATCAGGCCCACGTCCGCGCTTTCACAATATCAACTAAAGCTCACCCCTATGCCAAATGGCTAACGACACATTTAATGTCGAATTAAAGTTGAAATTACTAGACCTCAATGTAAAATTCAACCGCCTGCAAAAACTGGAGCATTAAAGTGGCGGCGGAAATCATAGCGATCACGCAGCAGAAGGGCGGCGTTGGCAAGAGCACGATTGCAATGCACCTGGGCGCAGCTTTTCACGAAAAGAAGAAGCGCGTGCTCGTCGTCGATGCAGACGGTCAAAACACGTTAATCCACTGGTCGAGCGCTGCGTCAGACGAAGCGAGCGGCATCCCCTTTCCTGTCGTGAATCTTTCGGAAGCGGGCGGACAAATCCATCGTGAAATCAGGAAGTTCGTGAATGACTACGACATCATCGTGGTGGATTGCCCGCCGTCAATTACAGAGAAGGTGTCAGGCGTCGTTCTGTTAGCCGCGAGCGTGGCAGTGATTCCGACTTCATCATCGCCAGCCGATTATTGGTCGAGCGTCGGCCTCGTCAAACTGGTTCAGCAAGCGCAGGTGATGAACGAAGATCTGCGCGCGGTGTTTCTGCTGAACAAGACGGAAGAGAAGCGGATGCTCACGCGCGAGCTGAAGGTCGCTCTTGAAGAACTGGGCTTTCCGCTACTAAAAACGCAGATCCCAACCCGAGAGTGCTACAAGCAGGCCATGGCGTTAGGACAAACCGTTTTGCAAATGTCCGACCGCGGCTCGCGCCTCGCTGCTGCCGAGATTCGCGCGTGCGCCGATGAAATCCTCGGCATGCTCTCCTGACTTTATGCGCATAAAGGACCCTGAATGAAACCGTCCCAACTGGCAAAAGGCTTCAAGGCCCGCCCCGACACGACAAGCAGCGAGAAGCGAACCGCTCTAGATCGCCTGAACGCCATCGATGGAATCGTCGATATACAAAGCGTCGGACAGGCCGCGAATGGACGCGCAAGCGCCTTCGTATCCGACGAGCAGCCCGACGCAGAGGTCAGCACCGAATCCGAGCAGTTTCGCGCGTGGCGACGGGCGAGCCGCTACACGGCTGGGCAGGTCATCGAGTTGCCGCTAAAGGCGATCAAAGCAAGCCCGTTTAATCCGCGCCATTTCTATCTGAAAGCATCAATCGCGGAGCTAGCCGTCAACCTTGCAAGGCAGGGACAGCAGCAGGCCATCCACGTCATCCCCGACTACGATAACGCTGGGACCTTCTTCGTAAGCGACGGTGGCCGTCGCGTCCGTGCGCTCAAGGAAGCCAACAAGGAAACCGTCAAAGCGATCGTCGTCGACCTGCCTATTGGAATTCAAAGCTACAAGCTTGGCTACGATCTAAACGTTCAGCGGGATTCGCAAACCGTCTTCGATAATGCCGTCGTCTGGCGACGCTTTCTGGACGAGCAACATTTCCAGAGCCAACGAGAATTGGCCGACCATCTTGGGCTAGACGAATCTACTATCGCTGTCGCGCTATCGGTTGCGAAGCTTCCTGAAAACGTCATGCAGGAAATGGTCGCTCGGCCTGATCGATTCGGGTCGAACATGGCCTATCAAATCACGCGCTACCACTCGGCGCGTGGCAGCGATGCCACGCTGCGCCTCATCAACAAGATCACGTCGGATGATCTGAGCACGCGACAAGTCGCGGATATCGTGAAGGGACGCGCAAGCGGACAAGAAGTGCCCAAGCCACCCGGCCGGCAACGCTATGCCCAACGAATGGAGATTAAACTGGACGGCGTCGCGGTCGGCGATCTCAAGTCATATGGCGAGGATCGCCTTGAGTTGCGGTTGCGCGGCTTGTCACGGGATCGACGAGATGAACTGCTGCGTCAGATCGAAACCATGCTTCAGTTCAACGAAGAGAAGAAATAACAGCGTCCGCCCTCTGCCAGACGCGTTCAGTTAGCGCGTGTCTGGCTAAGTGTGAAGGCGAGCAAATCCCCATCGGTCGGCTCGCCCCACGTCTTCCTAGCCAGCCAGTCGAAAAATGACGTTTCCGCCAGCTTCGAATCGAGGCCGCGCTTACGCCAATCGTCGCGCATATGCGTGCCGAGTTCCGGCAATACGTCGTCTTCGAAACTCTGCCGCGCCAGCTCCCGTTCCCGCTCACCTTGCTCGTCGTAGAGCGCACGCGCTTCCTTCCTTCTATATGCCGAGAACTCGCCAAGCAGGCGTGCCTTGAGATCATCGGCGCCGGATGCCGATCCCGCTGTCGACCGCGGCGCGCCGTTGGCCGTTGCCGGCGGTAGCGCTTCGAGCGGCGGCGCGTAGCCCTTCTTGAGCGCGTCCTTGAACAGCGCTGCCGCGCTTCTGATAGGCGGAAGCGTCGTGCTGCGCAACCGTTGCTCGGTCATCTGCAACGCCGCCCGAATGCGATTTTCCTCGCTGTCGGCGTACAGCGTCTGCGCCTCTTTCAACGGAATGCCGATCTTTACCATCCTGTCGACCAGCGTGCTGTCGAAGACGTTCGGATGTTCGTCGAGCGCCAGCATCGGCTGCTTGCGCTCCGTGACGCGGAACTGAATCTCGGCGACGCGCCGACCCTCTCGATGTTCCACGAGTTCAACGAAAATGTTAGTGACGGCGTTGACTTCCGCGATTGCGGGACGAAGATAGTCGCGCTTGAAATACTTGTACTCTCGCTTGGCCTCGTCTCCAGCCTCGGTATCTGGCGTGCCGGATAGAATCGGCCGCCACCACTCCCACGTTTCGCGCATCGTCAGATGGCTGGGGTTGGTCAGATAACGCACGCATATTTCATAAAGCGCAAGACCCGCGCTGCTGCGCAACTGGCTTTGGAACTGCAGGCTCAGACGCGCATACTGCACCGGATCGAGCAGCTTCTTTTTGATTTTTGGAGCGAAGGAAAATTCGACCCATACGCGGCGCGTCGTCGGGTCCTCGAGAATTTCCGCGTCGGCGATGAGCGTCGAGATGCCCCACTTGCGGCCGGGCTTCTGGCTCGACGTGCCCGTGCTCCACTCGACCTGCACCGACACCATGCGACGCAGATGCTCCTTGACCAGCGCTGTATCGTTTGAATCGAATGCGGAATTCGCGACAATGTCGGACAGCAACGCGCGGTAGGTGTCGCCAGATTCGTCCGCCTGCTGCGCCACGGCGAGCAGAACGTTGAAGAGCTTGCGAGTAAGCAGCGTGATCTTGCCGCTCTTCGGTTGAATCGCGATGGCTTCGACCGCCTTGCGCAACTCAGCCGAGCTCGGGCTGACAACATCGGTTTTCTTTGCGCGTTTGGTTGCCATGCGTCGGACAGTATCGGGATTGCCAGCAGCATACCGAGTGCGGTGATCAACGTCTACAGGGTGGCCTTCACCGTTTGGGGTGAAGTGCGAGAACGAACAGAAGCTCACTGCGGTGCGGCCCCGTAAACTCTCACCACTCACCTTTGAGCGTCAGGCGCCATCCCTAGAAGCCACGCGGGTAAACGGGAGCGGCGAGCGCCAGGGGGCATCACGGCATCGCGGCACAGGTCCCGAAAAATCTCACCGAAAAAAATTTTCCCCAAAAATGGCGTGTCGCACACGCACGACGCGTTCATTTGGGATGACGATCGTCGCCAAAAGCAACAGAAAAAGGGCATATGTGGATCTCCTTAAGTCGACGAACTTCAAAACGCTCCTGTAATACCTCACCTTAAGCGGAATAGAGGACAGACCTGAGCAAAGCCGTCTCCAGACGCCGTCTTGGTTCATGCGTGTTGGCATCCCGAAAGGGCTCACCTTGAAGGAAAATTCGAGACCCGTTTGGGTCCTGCAAAGGCTCACTTGAAGCTCCTGAGAAAGCTCACCTTCGCTGTCTACGTCTGCTGAAGACTCGCCCTATAAGGCTCCGAAGACGGCTGGAAAGGCTTACGTGACGAATGCCCGATCCTGAATATTCTCACCCTAGAAGATATTCCTTGAGCGCTGCCTTATCGCGACGAGGTCCCGAATACTCTCACCCTAACGCCGGCATAACCCATGCGCTTGTGCTAACTCATTGTTTAAAGAAGGTATTCTGAAGATGAGGTGTTTCAACCGAGTTCAGCGATGTCACGCTATTTCGGAGTAGGACAAAGGAAGTGTTTTCCGTCGAGCAAGCCAATGCGGGAATGAGGCTAGATTTGCCACGAGTAGGCCCCCGTAAAAGCTCACCTCTCCTATTTTGGCCCGCTTCAAGGGAAGCATTGCACAAAACGTGGCGGTCTCTCTGGCCTCACCTCTCCCCGTAAAACCTCACCTCCAAGGCTTCGGGGTCCGATTTCGCTCGTTTTATGGCTGTTGGTCCTGCAAAGTCTCACCGCACGAACACTTTGGCGCCTGAAATACCTCACCTATCGGTAAAATCGACCCGTTTTATCCAGTGACGGACACAAATCGGCCAATCCCGATAAGCCTCACCTCGGTTGATCGAGGATTTCGACCACAATCCAACCATGGCGGGAGAACTGAGGCACTAAGCCCCCGGAAAATCTCACCTACATCAAAAACGGGCTCCCTGAATCCGCTCACCAAGCCTCCCGCGAGTCCTCACGTACGACCCTGAAGGACATCACCAGAGTGTCCCGAATAGCTTCACCTTCTATCCTGAAACATCTCACCCGACGGCCTGGAAAGCCTTATGCAGTAAGGCTTTGCCAAGGCGTTAACAGGGTTAACAAGGTTTCAAAGGTGTTTACTTTTATTACTCTCAAACGAGCCCCGCGAGCATCTGGCTCTAAACAAAACGATCCGTCCCGACTCTGTACGACGTGAAACCTCGCAAAAGCCAGTCGCAGCAGAAATTATTCAAGAATATCAACATGATAGATGGAAAAGCTAAGGATGTTTCACGCGCTGATGTTCAAAGCATTAAGATTTGCAGTACTCAGTCGGTGCCACCGCACATCGACAACTCTTGACGCGAGCGGATCTGCTGCCGTATAACGCTCAAAACGTAAAACGTACCGTTCGATACAAATGCGCTGGAAATTGATATGAAAATGGCGACTCGCGAGTCCTTGCGCGAAGAAATAGAACAGATGAGGGCGTCAGGCGCACGCAGGCAGGACTTGTCCATGCATGCGTGTAAGCGCCTGTTTTTCGATCTTGGCATTCGTCCGTCAGTTACGACGGTCCGAGAATTCACGCAGACGGGTAGCGCTGGCGACATTCCCAAAGACATTGAAGCGTTCTGGTCCACCGTGCGCTCGTCGATGCGCGTACGAATCGATGCCGGCGGGCTGCCTGCAGCCTTACAGGAGCGCGCTGGCGAGCTGCTCACGGAACTATTCGTACATGCGCAAGAAGAAGCCCGCTCGAAGCTGAATGCCGAGCGCACGCAAGTCGATGCCACTGTCAGCGCGGCTCAAATGCAAGCGCGCGAGGCCGAAAGCCGGAGGGAAGCGATCGAGCTTGCGCATCAGCAAGCAAAAGCGCATCTCGACACGGCGATGGCGCAAATCGCAAATCTTGAAGCCGACTTGAGAGTGGCCCGTGAGCAGCAGATCGATGCGCAGACAGGCCTGCGTGAGGTCATCGCGCGATTGGAAAAGGAAAACTCGTCCCTTTCTGATCGTCTTTCGCAAGAGCAAGCGCATGGCGCGCGGCTGCGCGAACGCATCGATGCGCTTCAGGACGAATCGCGTCGAAATAGCGAGCATTACGCGCAGCAGATAAAGGATGCAGTCAAGGAAGCGGAGCGCCGGGTCAAGCCCATGCTCGTCGAACTGGATGCGTTACGCGGCATGGCGGCGACGTATCAGGCCGGCACGCGAGAAGCAGGTCAGAAAGAATTCGAATTCATTCAACAACTTAGCGCCGCGAGGGGCCGCGCGGATCGGCTGGAATCGCAGGTCCGCACGCAGTCGGACGAGATCGATGCCTTGGTTCGCGAGCGAGACGCGCATCGCGTCAGAGCGGGCATGAGTGCCGAGATCGGCAAATTGCTGGCGTCGATGGCCCAGGACGGCCGACTGAACCCCGAAGAGTTGGCGGCGCTCGGCACCCAGGTCGATGCGTACTTCGTGACCCCCAACGCGTGCCCGGCCTGCGAAATCGGCGAGCCGGAATTGCAGCGTCACGAAGACGAGTTCGAGCTCTCTTGTCCGAATTGCGAGCGCACTTCGGGCGCCGCCGCGTCGAAGCTGGCCGCAATCGAAGGATTCATCGAAGCCCCGCGATTGAAGGCTGATTAGCCCGCACGCGGGTATCGAAGGTCAAAGGTGAGAGTTTTCGGGATCGATGAACCGATCTTCCATCCCGTCTTGCCCGCAAGCCTCGGCCATATCGCGCTCCCGTATTTGCTCACCCATCCAGTCCTGCCACGCCCGATGCAGGCGATGAACCGAGATCATCTGCTGGAATCCGAGCCATTGTCCAACGCGTTCAGGGTCCGTGCCGTTCTCGAAAAGTTCGGCCGCATAGGTATTGCGCAGCGTTTGCGGGCTCGCGCGCGCGGCGCGTGATTCGGCGATTCCCGCCGCTGCGACCACCGCATCGATGGCGCGCAGCATGGTCGCTTTGTGCATCGGCCGACCGGCGGGCGCGGCCGGGAAGAGCAGCGCGCCCGAGAGTCCGGCGACCTTTCGTTCGTCGATCCACCGATCCAGCACATCGACGGCAAAAGGCGCGAGCCGGGCCTGCCGAATCAGCATGGGATTCGAGGCGTCGACGGTGACATACGGCGCGCCGCGCGCATAGCAATCGATAGTGAGTTGCGCCGCCTCACCGGTCTTCACCCCTGCGCCTAGAAACACCGCGACGAGCGCTCGATCGCGAAGCTCGCGCCACCGCTGCACACTCGACAAAGCGCCAAGCGGCGCATCGAGTCGCGCGATCAGCAAGCCGCGTTCGTCATGCGTGAGAAAGCCGGTCGGCTCGTTGTCGCGTGCCTTGCGCCACGCCGCCTCGCCGTCCTGCGCGATGAATCGAGCCGGATTCGTCGACGCCGATTCGATCTCGCGCACGTGATCCAGCACGCGTTCGATCAAGCGTAGATAGCGCATGCGCTGTGGCCGCCGAATCTCGAGTTGAGAGACGAACTGCTCGATGACCGGTCGCTGCACCGTATGAAGCGTTGTGCGCCTGGCCGCGAGCCATTCAAGAAAGTTGCCCCATTGCGCCCGATAGACATCAGCCGACGATGCCCGGAACTGCTGTTGCGCGAGCCACGCATCGAAAGCAGCATGCGGGTCCGCTTGCCAGTCGGCGCGCTGTTGGTCGAAGAGATCGGTAGTGTTCGGCATGGTGTTCAAAGTGCGCTTCTAAGCGTCATGTTGCGTTGCGAACAGCGTCGGACTTCGGACTGATTCCGTCAAGGGCACTCTTCAGGATAAGTGTGGTGAAGTGTCTTGTAGCGGTGTTTGCAATCGTCGACTACTGTTTTCGATGTGACGTACTTCGAATAATAACGAGAGGTGATCCATGGGCGAAGGCTTCGCATCAGACTCGGGGCAATCGACGTCGACGTGGCAGGAACGCCGGGCTAGCGGACGTGCCGCGCGTCAGCGAACACCACGAGGCACGCAAGAGGCTGTCGGCGACATCGATCGCGATCCCATCGAGTTGCTGCGAATAAGCAGCATGGGTCGCGTCCCTGCGCTGATTCCGCTGCGATACGGCCGCATGTTGGCATCGCCCTTTGCTTTTTTTCGTGGCAGCGCGATTGTTCAGGCGCACGATCTGGCTAGTACACCTTCGAGTGGATTGACCGTTCAAATCTGCGGTGACTGCCACCTGTCAAACTTCGGCGGGTTCGCGACTCCCGAGCGTGCGCTCGTATTCGATCTGAACGATTTCGACGAAACCGCACAAGGTCCATGGGAATGGGACGTCAAGCGACTCGTCGCGAGCGTGGCGGTCGCGGGCAGGCATCTGGGCCACGGCCGTGCGGGCTCTGAAGCACTCTGCTTCGAAGCGGCCCAGAGCTATCAGCAGCACATGCGCGAGTATGCCGAGATGGGCGTGCTGGATCTTTGGTACGAACGAATTACGTTCGACAGGATGTACGACGATGTGCAAAACGAAGACGTGAAACGTCGGATCAAGCGCGGTAGCGAACGCGCGAGCCGGCGCACGCATGAAAAGCTGCTGCCGAAGCTCGCCGATCGATCGGGCGATGCCTGGCGAATTCGCGACGCGCCGCCCGCGATCTTTCATATTCGTGGCGCAAGCACGCTCGTCGACGAGGACGACGAGTGGATGAAGCTCGAAGGCGATTCGCACACGATCCTGACTCCGCTCATACGCGATTACGTTTCGACGCTGACATCCGAGCGCGCCGCGCTTTTGTCGCAATTCGCGCTTCAGGACATCGCTTTCAAAGTGGTTGGAGTGGGAAGTGTCGGAACGCGATGCTTCGTGTTGTTGCTTACCGATCATCTTGGTAAGGCGCTCTTCCTGCAGTTGAAAGAGGCATCGACGTCCGTGGTGGCGCGCTACGTCGGCGCGACAAAACATACGCACGACGGGCATCGCATCGTTCACGGGCAACGCCTGATGCAGGCGGCGAGCGATCCTTTTCTAGGCTGGGCGTCGGGCCCGGTTGGACGCCCGCTTTATGTTCGCCAACTGCGCGACATGAAAATATCCGCCGACCTCGAAACATTCAGCGGCGAGGCCTTTCGCGGATACGCGTCGCTATGCGGCTGGGCGCTCGCGCGCGCGCATGCCAAGGCAAGCGGCTGCGCGCTTGAGATATCCGGCTATCTGGGTTCGGGTGATCGCATGGCGGAAGTGCTCGTCCGATACGCGAGCTCCTATGCAGATCAAGTCGAAAAAGATTACGACGCGTTCCGCTTGGCCTGCCGCAGCGGCAAACTTATAGCCCGCACGGATGCGGACATGGCGGCGGACTTTGCCGCCTGATGACTAGCGATGTGCGGCGTGCATCGCTCGCATGTCAGTGTGCGGCGATGGCCAGTTGCGGTCGGCCTTGTCGTGCAGCGCATTCGTAAGCGTCGACGGCGAATGCGAATACTGCCGGCAAAGCGTCGGAAGAGGCGACATCGACCACGTCGTCGGTTTCGGGGAAATGGAAGTCGTCGGGGCGGGCAAAAAGTTCGCGCAACGCAGCCTCGTGCCGGCCAGCGAAGCCCAGGTCCGCCACGGCTTCCGCTTCGATGGCGTGCAGCAAACGCCAGGTCAGCGGCACGCCCAGATCGATGTATCGGCCCGCAATCTGCCGCGTAATGCGTTCCAGATCTTGTACCGCACGTGCAAACTGCTTCCTGCTGAGATGCTCGCCGTTCGACTCCATGATTCGCCCCTTCCGACT
Source organism: Caballeronia sp. LZ003 (assembly GCF_031451465.1). Classification (NCBI taxonomy): domain Bacteria; kingdom Pseudomonadati; phylum Pseudomonadota; class Betaproteobacteria; order Burkholderiales; family Burkholderiaceae; genus Caballeronia; species Caballeronia sp. LZ003. The sequence goes on from NZ_JARUXJ010000004.1 coordinate 1,474,748, forward strand.
GGTCTTTATACTGTATAAATATACAGTACTTGCCGTCATGAAAGTAGGGTCTCGCCAGTCGCCTTGCGTGTATGTGCGGTTTCGCTTATCGGCGGTTCAGTCCTGCGTGGGAGTGCGCGGCGAGTAACGTAAGGCGGCCGCGCGACGCAGACGGATGCTACGTCTTCGCAGGACGCGCCAGAAATTTATGCGCATAAAGAAGTGCCATGCCACCGTTGCTGTGCGCTGGAGGAAGAGGCGGAGCACCTGCTCGCGGAAAACCGCAGACTCGCGAGTCGGGCCATTACCCATGTATAACCACGAGCAAAGCCTTTGCTTCTCCTCGCCCGACATTCCTAAAGACATGACCGTCGTAGGCAGCGTAACGTGCGGTTTCCCCCGCCTTCAGTCGCTTCGCAGCACCTGATGCTTCGATTTCGATCGCGCCATTTAACACGGTCAAATGCTCCCGCGTGCCTGGCTCATGCGCGTCCGAGATGAGCGCCGCACCCGCGTGCAACGTGAGCTCGTACCATTCGAATTTTCCAGCCAGCTCAATCGGTCCCCACACGCGAAGCTGATAGCCGCCGTTATCACCATTCAACGTAGGAATCTCATGCGGACCTGCAACGCGTATGACGTCACCGGCCTTCTGCTGCGCAAATAGCTGATCGAGGCTGATACCTAGTGCGTTCGTTAGCCGCCACGCCACGGCAATCGTCGGATTGGCCTTGTCCCGCTCGATCTCCGATAGCATCGATTTCGAAACGCCAGCGGCGCGGGATAAGTCATCGAGCGTCAATTTCCTTTCATTGCGTAGACGCTGAATCTGCTCGCCAACGCGTGGTGGCGCAGTTCCGCTGCCTGAGGAATCACCAGCCTTGCCGCTTGTGACAGAACTTGTCATGAACGCTGCATTCCCTTAGAGTGTTCGATATACTGGAAATCGGTTCGAAATACCGAACCTGTCCAATGCAATGAATGAACTATAACAGGGCTAAAGGTGTGGCCGAGCCTGGCTGGTCCGCATCGACTCCTAAACAGCCGGATACTGGAAAGATGCCGATGAAAGACCGATACCTCTCCCATTTGCGAACTACGCTTAACGAGATTCGCGCCGCCGGGTTTTACAAAAGCGAGCGGGTCATCGCTAGCCCGCAGTTCTCGGAGATCCGCCTTGCCAACGGGAGCACCGTCCTCAATTTTTGCGCGAACAATTATCTCGGTCTTGCGAACGACGCTCGCTTGGTCGAAGCCGCAAAAGCCGGACTTGAAGCAGATGGCTTTGGCATGGCATCCGTTCGCTTTATTTGCGGAACACAAACAGTCCACAAAGCGCTCGAACAACAAGTCGCGAAGTTTCTCCACTCCGACGACGCCATTCTTTACTCAAGCTGTTTTGACGCAAACGGCGGGCTCTTCGAGACGTTGCTGACCGAGGATGATGCAATCATCAGCGATGAGTTGAACCACGCGAGCATCATCGATGGCGTGCGTCTTTCCAAGGCAAAACGCTTGCGCTACAAGAACAACGATCTTGTAGACCTCGAAGCGCGCTTGAAGGAAGCCGATGCAGCCGGCGCCCGCTTCAAATTGATCGCAACTGACGGCGTGTTCTCGATGGACGGCATCATCGCCGATCTCGCTGGCATCTGCGATCTGGCTGAACGCTACGGCGCGCTGGTCATGGTCGACGACTCGCATGCCGTTGGATTCATCGGGGAGAACGGACGCGGGACGCCCGAGTATTGCGGCGTGCTCGATCGAATCGACATCATCACGGGTACGCTCGGCAAGGCGCTCGGTGGTGCGTCAGGCGGATATGTGGCTGCGCATCAGGAGATTATCGACTTGTTGCGGCAGCGCAGCCGGCCGTACCTGTTCTCGAACACGCTTGCGCCGAGCATTGCGGCAGCGTCGCTGAAAGTGCTTGAGTTGCTGGATAGCAATGAAGGCGCCGCGCTCCGGCGACGCGTTCGCGAAAACGGCGCGCGGTTTCGGCAAGCGATGACCGCTTTAGGTTTCGATCTAGTGCCCGGCGAGCATCCGATCATTCCCGTCATGCTTGGCGATGCACAACTCGCTTCGAAGATGGCCGACGCGCTTCTCGACGAAGGCGTTTATGTGATCGGATTTTCATACCCTGTCGTGCCAAAGGGCCGCGCGCGCATCCGCACGCAGATGAGCGCCGCCCACACCGCCGAACACATCGACCGCGCAGTCGATGCATTCGCGCGCGTGGGCCGCTCGCTTGGTGTGATCGGTTAGGACTCACGCCTCGCAGGGTCCTTTATGCGCATAAAGTCAGGACACGTCACGCGACCTTTAGATGCACGGCGCGGTTACAGGCAGCGCCGCGACACAACCGCCCGGAACACCAACAATGAAAGCACTCGCCAAACTCGAACGCACCCCCGGTCTTACCTTGACTCACGTCAAGCGGCCGGAAGTCGGACATAACGATGTCCTCATCCGCATCCGTAAGACTGCAATCTGCGGTACGGATATCCACATCTGGAAGTGGGATGACTGGGCGCAGAAGACGATACCGGTGCCGATGCACGTCGGACATGAATATGTCGGTGAGATCGTCGAGATGGGACAGGAAGTCCGCGGCTTTGCCATCGGCGATCGCGTTTCCGGCGAAGGTCACATCACATGCGGATTCTGCCGCAATTGCCGCGCAGGTCGACGTCACTTGTGTCGCAACACCGTTGGCGTCGGCGTGAATCGCGAAGGCGCGTTTGCCGAATACCTCGTGATCCCTGCCTTCAACGCGTTCAAGATTCCGCCTGATATCTCCGACGACCTTGCCGCGATCTTCGACCCCTTCGGCAATGCGACGCACACTGCCCTTTCGTTCAACCTTGTCGGCGAAGACGTGCTGATTACCGGCGCCGGACCCATTGGTGTAATGGCCGCCGCCATTGCGCGGCACGTCGGAGCACGCAATGTCGTCATTACGGACGTCAACGAATATCGTCTCGAACTTGCCCGCAAGATGGGTGCAACGCGAGCGGTCAACGTTTCCAAAAAAAATCTGCGCAATGTCATGCAAGAACTCGGCATGACCGAGGGGTTTGACGTCGGCCTGGAAATGTCCGGCGTACCGAGCGCTTTCACCGCCATGCTGGAAGCGATGAACCACGGCGGCAAAGTCGCTCTGCTCGGCATTCCACCCGCGCAAACTGCGATCGACTGGAATCAGGTTATCTTCAAAGGTCTGGAGATCAAAGGCATCTACGGGCGCGAAATGTTCGAGACTTGGTACAAGATGGTCGCAATGCTGCAAAGTGGTCTGGATCTTTCGCCGATCCTCACGCACACATTCCCCGTCGACGACTACCAGCGCGCGTTCGACACCATGCTTTCGGGCAACAGCGGCAAGGTCGTGCTCGACTGGACCGCGGCGTAAGTGTCAGCGCTTCACTGCTTTACTTTTGCGAACTCGGCCTGAATGGCGACGTGAACATCGTCGCCGACTGCCGGATACCACGTCGTCAGTCCGAACTGCGCGCGGCTGAAATGACCGTCGGCCGAGAAGCCTAACGTTTCCAGCTTGGTCAGTGGATCGACCGAATGCCCGTTGAACGTGACATCCAGAGTGACGGGTCGTGTCGTTCCGCGAATCGTGAGATTGCCTGCCAGTGTGCCCTTGTCGTTGCCCGTACGCGTGAAGCCGGTGCTGACGAATTCGATGTTCGGATAACGCGCGACATCGAACATGTCGGGGCCCTTCACCATCCGGTCGAGCAACGGCACATTCGTATTGACGCTCGCGGCGTCGATAGTCACATGCACCGTGCTCCCCGTCATGCCATCCGCGCTCCAGTCGAGCTGTCCGGCCGTCTTGTCGAAACGCATGACAAAGCGCGAATAATGAAGATGATCGACGTCGAAGCTCACATTCCAGTGATGCGCATCTAACTGATACATCCCGGGCGGCACACTCGATTCATTCGCGGACACACTGTGCGTGACGACGGCAAGCGGCGTGCATCCACTCGTTGCGATCAACGCGAATAGCGCGACGCATTGCAAGCTTTTCCAAACTTTCATCGATCTGTATCTCCTCGACGCGAAAAACGAGTTTCCTCCGAAACAGAAAAGTGCGCATTCGTCACGTGCGTGTCAGTTCATCACACGAAAATGGCACGATCAGGTAGAGTTCGCGACGACCTTCATCTCGAAAATAAGACGCCTAAATCATGCGCTCATGGCCACTCTGTTTCCGATTCGCTCGCGCCGCGTGTGCGGCGGTGCTCGCTGCGATCACGGTTTCTTGGACGCCGTCGGCGCACGCCGCGCTGTGCTCTGACGGCGTTTGGATCGATGCGATGATCGGCTCGCATCACGTTCATCCCGATAAGCACTTCGAGCAGTTCAATCCCGGCATTGGCGTGGAATGCTGGGTCTCGCCGCAATGGGCATTAACCGGCGGCTATTTCCGCAACTCGCTCTCAAAGCCTTCGTTTTACGGCGGCGGGGTCTGGGCGCCCGAGTTCCTTCACTGGGGCTTCGTGCGGCTCGCAGCCATGGGTGGCTTGATCTCCGGTTATGACTACGGCCGCTGGGGTATTGGCCACAATCACACGCTTGGCCCCGTGGCCGCGCCGCTCATCATGGTGGACTATAAGCGCGTGGGCGCGAACATCATCCTCATTCCGCCCATTCCTTCGAGCGACTTGCCGTTCACGCTCGGCTTTCAGATCAAGGTCAAGTTTTGACCGTCAAACTCGATTTTATACGGCATCCGAACTAATCAACGGCACGCTGGATTAAAGACTCGTTTCGTCGATGCCGGGTTCTTCTCCAGTTTCTCCGCCGGTCGTCGCGGACGCTTCACCAGTTCACCGCCGCAGTTCGGACACGTGCCCTTTAGCACTTGCTCGGTACAATCGCTGCAAAATGTGCATTCGAACGAGCAGATGAATGCCTCCGATGAAGCGGGCGACAAGTCCTTGTCGCAACATTCGCAACCGGGCCTTAATTCAAGCATTTTTTGCTCCTTTCTCCTCAGTGCTGCATTCATGGTCTCGAACCTGAGATCCTACCAATCCCCGCGCGTGCAGTGGACATTTACGCCAAATCCCGCTCATGCAGGCACAATACGTTGCGATGCCATCGCACATCGCCACCCGCTTCCCGACGCCTCCATGCCATCTGACATTCCCAGCCGCACCAGTACCGTCGCGCGCGTATCTAATTCGCCGCGCTATCTGTTGTTTCTCGTATGCCTGTTCGCTTCGGCAGGGCAGCTCGCAATCGACATCTACGTTCCTGCGCTGCCCGCCATGGCGCGCTTCTTCGATACCTCGCCGCAAGCGATCCAGTCGAGCGTATCCAGTTACATGGCCGCTTATGCGCTAGGCCAACTCGTATTTGGTCCGATAGCGGATGCATACGGCCGCAAGCCAGTGCTGGCCTTCGGACTCGTCGTCTATACGGTCGGCTGTCTGCTGTCACTCGTCGCGCCGAGCCTCGAAACATTCCTGTTGGCGCGCTGTCTGCAGGGCTTCGGCATTGCGGCCACCAATCTGCTCGCCAAGGCGATCATCACCGATTCATTCAAAGGCCAGGCGCTGCTGCACGCATTCACCTACATGTCGATTGCTTGGGGACTCGCGCCGATCATTGCGCCCGTGATCGGTGCGCACTTGCAGGAGTGGTTCGGCTGGAAGGCCTGTCTCGTGTTTCTGCTCGTGTATTCGATTGTCATGTGGGTGCTCGTGTGGCGTTATCGCGAGACATTACCCAAGCCTGTTCGACTCGAATTACGTACGCTCGTCGCGAACACGGGCAAGGTCTTGTCGAGCCCGGTTTTTCAGAGCTGCTTTCTTGCGCAAGGACTGTGCTACAGCATTCTGCTCGTGTTCAACATCGTCGGGCCTTTCATGGTGCAGAACACGTTGCATAAGCCGCCGACTTACTTCGGTTACCTCGCGCTTGGCATCGGCTTGATGTACTTTCTCGGCGGCCTGTCCAACCGTATTCACAGCCTGCGTCTGCCGACAGCAGAACAACGGCTCAAGTATGGCTCGCGGATCATGGCGGGCGCATCCATCGTGATGCTATTGCTTTCGTTGACGATAGGTCTGCAAGTGTGGACGCTTGCGCTACCGGTCCTCGTAATGGGCTTCTGCGCAGGCGCCATGTATCCGACATTGATGGCCAAGGGCAACTCGCTGTTTCCCCACATTGCTGGATTGACGAGCGCGATACTCGGTTGCGCATTGCTGCTCGTATCGGCGGTGATGATGGGACTCGCGGGCTTCGTATCGGTCCATATCCTCGCGCCCCTTGCAGCGTTCTTCGTGTTGCTTGGACTTACCGTCGTGTGGATGGTGACGAAGCTGCTCGCGCATCTCGAACAGATGAACGCCTGAAGCGACTTGTCCATGCCGCGCGCATCGGCGACACTTGATGCATTCCCTTGACTGCCAAGCTTCGCATATGAAGCATGGTCATATCCATCGAAGATAAACGCATGACACATCGTCCCGCTCCAACCGATATCGACATTCATCCGCTGCTTGCAGGGCGCTGGAGTCCGCGCGCGTATGCAGAGCAGCCCGTAGCGCATGAACAGGTAGTCGCGGTTCTGGAAGCCGCGCGCTGGGCGCCGTCCGCTTATAACGTTCAACCGTGGCGTTTCGTAGTGTTCGAGAAGGGCCAAGATGCAGCGGCCTTCGAGCGCGCATTCGCCACGCTCGTGCCGTTCAATCAGTCGTGGAACGCGCATGCGCAGGTGCTCATCGCCGTTCTTGCGGATACGCTCACGGCCAAAGGCACCATCAATCCAAGCGCGAGTTACGACGCGGGCGCCGCGGGTCTTGCCGTATTGTTGCAGGCGCATGCACTCGGCCTCGCCGCCCATGCGATGGGCGGCTTCGATGCAGCGAAATTGCGCGATACCTTCGCGATTCCCGAGCGCTATCAGGCTTTGAGCATGATCTCCATCGCGCATCATGGCGAGGCAGAGGCGTTGCCCGAAGCGCTTGCCGAACGTGAGCAGGCGCCACGTGCACGCCTTGCGCTGGACGAGATCGCCAAGTTCGGTGGATGGCCCGAATCGGCTTAGTGATAGCGAGCGCGAACAAGCCGTAGCGCCCATGAAAAAAAAGCCTTCGCCACGCACGGCGAAGGCTTTTTCGTTAAGGCGACGTCGTTTAACTCTGCGCGACGGCCACGCGTCGTTCGACATCGTGATAAGCGTCGCTATCGTGCGCGGCGAATGCGAGCGCAAAGCTCGATGCTTGACGGCCCACGGTGCGCAGCTGCTCGACGACCTTCGGGTCGGAGCACGTATCGGCGGTTTCAAAACGCGTTTCAAGCGTGTTGACGGTCGCACCGAAAGGCGTCGGCCAGCCGCGCAACGCGTGCACGATCGAACGCAGCGACGTCAGCACGGTGCCTGCTGCCTGCCATCCGTAAGCGGTCACGATGCTGCCGACTGCGCGCCCATCCAGATAAGGGCGTTCGTCCTCACGCAGCTCTTCCAGCGTATCCAGCGCGTTCTTGACCAGCCCCGAGATGCCGCCGTGATAGCCCGGCGTCGCGATGATCACTGCGTCGGCGATACGCACCGCCTCGATGAGTTCGTGCTGCTCGTCGGTCAGATTGCGATGCTCAGGCGCGTAGTGCGGCAGGCTATGCAGGAACGCGCCGCCGAACAACTGCACGCGCGCGCCGGATTCCTGTGCGCCGCGCAGCGAAAAAGCCAGCGCACGCTCGGTCGACGATGCCGGCCGCGTCGTTCCGCCGATACCGACAACCAGCGGCTGACGCGATGAGGTGTTTCGAGTCAAGGTGAACGCTCCATGAAAGGTAAAGCAGCGCGCGCGTTCGTTTTACGGCGAGCCGACAGACTAAACATGATAGCCAGCGAACGTGCGTATCGGAACGCATGATTTGCGCTAAGGATATTCAGTAAGCATGTGCAAGTGCCGTGCCGCGCACCTTATCTCGCACGGAGATAACCGTATGGCGTTTTCTTGGTTCGCGCGTGACGAGACGGCTTGTACATTTCATCGTCTTGGCGCGACGAATCCACGGCAAAAATCCCCGCATGACGATCAAAGGCTCAAGCAATCGCAGCATGGCCGCGCTCGCGCTGATCGCATCGATCGCGCTTCCCTTCGAATGCGCGCATGCTGAAGGCGAAGTGAAAGTCGCCGATCAATACGGCATCGGCTCGCTGCTGCTGAAGGTCGTGAAGGACCAGAAGCTCATCGAGAAGGAAGGCGAGCGCGCCGGAATCAAGATCGACGTGGAATGGCACACGCTCTCCGGCGGCGCGGCCGTGAACGAAGCGCTGCTTTCGCGTGCGGCGGATATCGCCACGCTCGGCATCGGACCGCTCATGACGATCTGGGACCGCACGCAAGGTCACCAGAATTTCCGTGCAATCGCGGCGCAAAGCTCGGTTCCGGTCGTGCTCGTTTCGAACGACCCCCGCATTCGCAGCATCAAGGATATCGGCGAAAAGGACCGCATCGCGGTGGTTTCCGTCGCGGTCTCGCAGCAGGGCAGGCTGTTGCAGATGGCATCGGCCAAGGCATACGGCGACGCGAACTACGCGCAACTCGACCGCTTCGAAGTGAACATGCCGCATGCCGATGCAACCACCGCGATGCTCTCGGGCAACTCGGTCATCAACCTGCATTTCTCGAACGCGCCGTATCAGTATCAGGAGCTCGACGATCCGAAGATCCACAAGGTCATCAGCTCGACCGACATTCTCGGCGGTCCATCGACGGGCAGCGTGGTCGTGACATCGGAGAAATGGCGCAAGGACAATCCGAAGACCTATGCAGCCGTACGCGCCGCACTTGTCGATGCCGCAAAGCTCGTTACGAGCGACAAGCAACAGGCCGCAGCCATCTATCTTCGTCAGGACGAGTCGAAACTCACGCCCGCTTTCGTCGCACGCATTCTCGGCGACAAAGACGTGAGCTTCACGACGACGCCGCAAAACACGCTGCAATTAGGCGCTTTTCTTTATCGCGTAGGCGTGATTCATCATGAACCGAAGTCCTGGCGCGACTACTTTTTCGTGGACGATGCAAATGCGCAAGGCAGTTGACGCGAGCATCCGCGCCGGCATCAACATCAATCAGGAGACAGGCATATGAACGCAGCCGTCATCGAACACGCAGCGCGTGTCGAAGTGAAGCCGTTGTCCGCGCATATCGGTGCGGAGATCAGCGGTGTCGACCTTACGCGGCCCTTGTCGAAGGACGAGGTCAAGGCCATTCGCGACGCGCTTCTGAAGTGGCGCGTGGTGTTCTTTCGCGAGCAATTCCTGAGTCATGAACAGCATGTCGCGTTTTCCGCGCAGTTCGGCCAATTGACGGTGGGCCACCCTGTCTTCGGTCACGTGGACGGGCATCCCGAGATTTATTCGATCTCCAAGTTCCGCAAGGCCACGCGCTTCGAAGGGCAGTCGGTATTGCGTCCGTGGACCGGTTGGCATACGGACGTCACCGCTGCCGTGAATCCGCCGTATGCATCCATCTTGCGCGGCGTGACCATTCCGCCGTATGGCGGCGATACGCAATGGACCAACCTCGTGGCCGCGTACCAAAAGCTCTCGGCGCCGCTGCGCGCATTCGTCGATGGCCTGCGTGGCGTGCATCGCTTCGCGCCGCCGCAAGGCGCCGCCGGCACCGATGCTTTCGCGAAAGCGGTCGACCAGCACACGCTCGTGAGCGAGCATCCGCTCGTGCGTGTGCATCCTGAAACCGGCGAACGCGCGCTGTATGTAAGCCCGAGCTTTCTCAAGCACATCGCGGGTCTTGCGCCGCGCGAGAGTCAGGCGTTGCTCGAACTGCTGTGGGAACACGTGACGCGGCCGGAATTCACCGTGCGCTTCAAGTGGGAGCCGGGCAGCATCGCGTTCTGGGATAACCGCACGACCGCGCATCTCGCGCCGACCGATATCTTCGATCTGGATTTCGATCGACAGCTATATCGCACGACGCTTGTCGGCGATATTCCAGTGGGACCGGACGGTCAATCATCGGTGGCAATCGAAGGCTCGCCGGTGGGTGCCGCGGCCGCTGTCGCACTCAACTGATCGACGACGCCATGGCAAAACGAAGCGGACAACTGCGCCTGGGCGCGTTTCTTTATCCGACGGGACATCACATTGCCGCGTGGCGTCATCCGCATGCCGTCGCGGATGCCGGCGTCAACTTCAAGCATTACGCAGCGCTCGCGCAGGCAGCGGAAGCGGCGAGCTTCGATCTCGTCTTTCTCGCCGATGGCTCCGGCACGCGCGGCGACGATGCCGCGTTCCTGAGCCGCACCGCGCACAGCTATGTCGCGCAGTTCGAGCCGCTTACGCTGTTGTCCGCGCTTGCGGCCGTGACGGAGCGCATCGGGTTGGTCGGTACGGCATCGACATCGTTCAACGAGCCTTATCACATCGCGCGCAAGTTCGCGTCGCTGGATCACATCAGCGGCGGCCGCGCGGGCTGGAACCTCGTCACTTCGTCGAGCGAGCATGAAGCGCGCAACTTCAATCTCGATCAGCATCTCGCGCATGCACACCGTTACGAACGCGCGGAGGAATTCGCCGAAGTGGTGACGGGCCTGTGGGATAGCTGGGACGACGACGCCTTCGTGCGCGACAAAACATCGGGCAGGTATTTCGATCCCGACAAGCGGCACGTGCTCGACCATCGCGGCGAGTTTTTCAAGGTGCATGGTCCGCTGAACGTTTCGCGTGCGCCGCAGGGTCATCCTGTCGTGGTGCAGGCGGGATCGTCCGAAGCGGGCAGGGCGCTTGCCGCGCGCACCGCCGAAGTGATCTTCACCGCGCAGCAGACGTTCGAAGATGCCGTTGCGTTCTATGCCGATGTAAAGGGACGCATGGCGCAATATGGACGTGATCCCGAATCGCTCAAGATCATGCCGGGCGTCATGCCCATAGTCGGACGCACGGAAGAAGAAGCACGCGAAAAGTTCGATGCACTGCAGGCATTGATCGATCCCGTGGTCGGCCTAGCGATGGTCTCGACGCTCACGGGCGGCTTCGATCTCTCGGGCTATCCGCTCGACGGACCCATTCCCGATTTGCCGGAAACGAATGCCAGCAAGAGCCGCCAGGGCTTGATGATCGACCTGGCGCGCCGCGAGAATCTGACCATACGTCAGCTCTATTTGCGCATTGCGGGCGCGCGCGGTCATTGGCAAATCGTCGGCACGCCGGTGCAGGTTGCGGATGCGCTGGAAGAGCGCTTTGTCAATTACGGGGCGGATGGTTTCAACGTCATGGCCGCGTTGCTGCCCGATTCGCTGAATGATTTCATTGAACTGGTGCTGCCTGAATTGCGCCGGCGCGGGCTCTTCCGACACGGCTATGAAGGGCGCACGTTGCGCGATCATCTTGGTCTCGAAAGACCGCGCTCTCGCTATGCGGTGACGCAAGAGGAAGCCAGCACGGATCTCGCCTGAACGTGAGCCAGCGGCGCGCAAAACGATATTGCGCGATCCTTGGATAGCATCTGGCAAACCGTTGGTTTGCGTGGGGCAAACACGAACGTAGTATCGGGTGTTCTCTTTCTCACTCGAAGAATGCCCATGAATGCCCCTCGCTTTTCCTCGGCGACACTCGAGCTCGATCCGGGCACGCCGCTCGAACAGCCCGCGCCACGCGCATCCGGCGCACAGACGCTGGTCGAACTGCCCACACGCGAACGTGCCCGTACCACGACACTGAACTGGAAGCTCATCCGCTCGCGCAGTTTGCGCGTGGGCGTGCCCATTGCGATTGTCGTGCTGTGGCAACTCGTGTCGTCGCTGCAACTCATCGCGCCCGAAACGCTGCCGCCGCCGACCGTCATTCTTGCTGCATTGAAGGAACTCGTCGCGGATGGCGAATTGCAGAGCGCTATCGGCGTATCGCTTGCGCGTGCGGCGACCGGCCTTGCCATTGGCGGCGGGATCGGCCTGATTGCGGGCTTGTTCGCGGGACTGTGGCGCGTAGGCGAAGAAGTCGTCGATGCGCCCTTGCAGATGTTGCGCACGATTCCATTCATCGCGCTCATTCCGCTCTTCATCACGTGGTTCGGTATCGGCGAGGGCGCGAAGATCGCGGTCATTCTCGCCGCGACCATCTTCCCGATGTACCTCAACACCTACGCGGGCGTGCGCGGTGTCGATCCCAAGCTGCTCGAAGCGGCCACCGTGTTCGGGCTATCGAGCCGGCAAGTAGCGTTGCGCATCATTCTGCCGACCGCGCTGCCTTCCATACTCGTCGGCTTGCGCTATGCGTCCGCCGTGGCGCTGCTTGCGCTCGTCGTCGCGGAGCAGATCAACGCACAGAACGGCATTGGCTACATCCTCGTCAATGCGAACCAGAACCAGCGCGCGGACATCATCATCGCGGGCATTCTGGTTTATGCGGCGCTCGGCATTCTCACCGATCTCATCATGCGCGGTCTCGAACATGTCGCGCTTCCGTGGAGGCCGCGCTTTGAGCTCGCCTGATATCGATGCCTTGAAGAACGTACGCGATCATCGTGAAATCGCACTCGAATTGCAAGGCGTGAGCCGTCGCTTCGGCGGACGTGCAGTACTCAAGGACGTATCGCTGAACATAAGGCGCGGCCAATTCGTATCGATGCTCGGCGCATCGGGCGCCGGCAAGACCACTTTACTGCGTATTCTCGCGGGCCTCGACAAGGCCGATGAAGGACGCGTGCGCGTGGCGAATGCGCGCTCCGTCGTGTTTCAGGAACCGCGTCTCGTGCCGGCGCGGCGCGTGTGGGAGAACGTCGTCATCGGCCATGACAGGTTGGGCGCCGCAAAAAACGACGCACTCGCCGCGCTCGACGAAGTGGGTCTTGCAAGTCACGCGGAAGGCTGGCCAAAGACGCTTTCGGGCGGCGAAGCGCAACGCGTCGCATTGGCCCGAGCGCTCGTGCGCGAGCCGCGTCTCTTGCTTCTCGATGAACCCTTCGCCGCACTCGATGCATTGACCCGCATCCGCATGTACGACCTCGTCGCACGCTTGTGGCGCGCGCATACGCCGGCGGTCGTGCTGGTGACGCATGACATCGACGAAGCCATTCTCTTGTCGGACCGCATTGTCGTGTTGTCGCAAGGCGAGATAAGCGCGGACTTCACCGTGGACTTTCCGCGGCCGCGTTCGCGTGCGGACGCCAACGCCATAGCACTCAGAACAAAACTGCTGGAAGCGCTCGGCGTGACGACAGAAGAACCACAACGAGCCGCGACAGCAAGCGCGGCCTGACATTCCTTTCCTTAAGCGACCACTCACTTCATGCGCATCAAGAAAAGCTTAACCGCACTCTTCGTTACGGGCTTCCTTGCTTTATCGACTTCGGCGTTCGCGGAAGAGCCGCTCACCATTCAGATCGGCACGCAGGATGCCGCGTGGCCATTGATCGTCGAGGCATCGCACGTGCTGGATGGCGCGCCGTACAAGGTCAAGTGGGCCGTGCTCACGGGACCCGCCGCGCAACTGTCCGCGCTCTATTCGAAAGTGCTCGACGTGGGTCTGATGGGCGATACCTCGCTCATCATCGAACAGGGGAATGCGCGTCAGACATGGACGCCGGAGACCGCGCCCTTGCAGATCATCGCGGGATGGCGCAACCCGGATAACGCGTATCCGCCTATCGTCACCGTGGTTCGAAAGGAAGCCAACTTGAAGACGCTCGCGGACCTGCGCGGCAAGACCTGGGGCTACAACTTCGGCGGCTTCAATTATCTGCAATACGTGCTGTCGTATGTGAAGGCCGATCTCAAGCCGAAGGACTTCCAAGCGGTCAAGTTCGGCGATGGCAACGTGTCGGCTTCCGCTTTCAACGCGGGACAGGTGTCGGTTTATTCGGGCGGCTTTGGTCCGGTGAAGGAAGCGGTCGATAAGGGCGATGCACGCGTGATCGTCAAGAGCGACGAACTGGATATTCCAGCGCTCTCGGTGTTCGCGGCCCGCACCGATGTCTTGCGCGATCCCGCGAAGAGCAAGGCCATCGGTGACTTCCTCGGACGTCTCAAGAGCTCGTGGACGTGGTGGGCGCAGAACGTGCCGGCCGTCGAAAAGATCTATGCGGAGAAAATGAAGCAGTCGCCGGCACGAGCGAAGTTCTCGGCGGAAAATGGACGCTCCGTGTTTTATCCGCTCGACAAGACGCTCGTCGCGCGCGAACAGAAGATTGCGGACACGCTCTACAAGTCCGGCGATATCAAGAACAACATCAAGGTGGATATCGAGTTCAATCCGGTATTCGATTCGCAAGCAGTCGCCGCGCGTTGATGCCTGAAGCGGGCGTGCGCAGAACACGCCCGCTTGTTCATTCCTTCACCGCCGTATAAGGATGCGCGTAGCTGAAGGGATCGCACAGCAAGTCGTTCAGCGCATACTGCCCCACCGCGTGATACTTCCAGCGCACGCTGTCATGCAACGTATGCGTGCGCGCATTGCGCCAGTGGCGGTCGAGGTTATGCTCTTCGCGTGTCGATTGCGTGCCTGCAAGCTCGAAGAGTTTGTTCGATGCATCGAGCGCGAGGTGGGTCGTGAGAATCTTGGCTTCCGCCGTCGCGACGATGGCCGCGCTCACTTTGTCACGCGCTGAACCGGGCACACGCGCCGCTTCGATCAACACCGCTGCGCGCTCGGTCAACGCGCGCGCAGCGTGCAGGTCCACGGTCAGCTTGCCGATATCGCGCAACGTGAACGGATCGTCCGTGGCATGTGCGGCGCCACTTCCTCGTGCCGGATGCGCAAGCGTGCGCAAGAAGCGCTTCGTCTCATCGAGCGCGGCACGGCCGATACCCAGGTCGATCGCCGCATGAATCAGCTGCGAAACCGCGTTGCCCGTATCGATCTCGCCGCCTGGCTCGCGACGCACCACTTGCACCGCGTCCACTTCGACATTGTCGATATGCACCCGACCGCTTGCAGTCGTGCGTTGCCCGAAGCCCGACCAGTCGTCGATCACTTCGACGCCGCGCGCATGACGCGGCACGTAGACGAACACGGGCGAGCCATCGTCATCGCGCGCGGCGACGGGTATCCAGTGCGCGAAGAGCGCGCCTGTGGAATACACCTTTTTGCCCGATACGACGAGCCCGCGCGTCGTGCGCCGCACGCGTGTTTCATGCGAGCCCGGCAAGCGATCGCCGGGTTCGGCCGTCGCATTGCCGAGTCGCTCGCCTGCAAGCGCGCGTTCGAAGAAAAACGCCTGCTGCGAAGGCGTGCCGTCGTGCCGAAGGCGTTCCAGATTGGCGAAGTGATTCTGCGGAATCTGGCCGAGCGATGAATCGCCTGCCGAGATATGTTCGAAGACCTGCGCGATGGTCCATACGGAAACATCCGCGCCGCCGAATGCCTTGGGAACCGAGATGCCCCACAGTCCCGATGCGCTGAACGCTTCGAGTTCTTTACGCGGCAAGCGCCGCTCGCGATCTCGCTCCGACGCTTCCTGCGCGAACGCATGTTCGAGACGTTGTGCCGTTTCCAGCGCTTCTGCATCGGTACGAATGCGATGCGCTTCTTGCGCGAGAGTCGGTTGATCCAGAGTAGAAGACATGAAACTCCCTTGGAGGCTCGGACGATAAAAGATCAGGCGGCCTCGCGCCTCTTTGCATACTGGCTGTCAGGACGCGGCAAACCATAATGTTCGCGCAAGGTCGTGCCTTCGTAGTCGGTGCGGAAAATGCCTTTGCGCTGCAAGAGCGGCACGACGTGATCGACGAACGCCGCAAGGCCGCTCGGAAACACATCCGCGTTGAGATTGAAGCCATCCGCGCCACGCTCCTCGAACCACTGCGCGATGTCGTTGGCAATCTGCTCGGGCGTACCGACAATGATTCGATGCGCGCCCGGATTGCGATCGAGCAGATCGCGTACGGTCAGGTTTTCGGCCTTGGCAAGCGCAACCGTCGAGTCGATGAAGCCGCGCGGCAAGTCCGAGCGCACGACCTTTTCGATGCGCTCGTAAGGCAGCGGCTTGTCGATATGCAGATCGTCCAGCGAGAGCCCGAGCGCGCCTGCCAGGCGCGCGACTTCCCGGTCGGTGTCGAGCAGCGCATCGAGTTCGGCTTTATGCGCGCGCGCTTCCTGTTCGGTTCCGCCGACCACCGGATACAGGCCCGGCAACAGCAGAAAGTGATCGGGGTTGCGCCCATGCCGCGCCACGCGTTCCTTCATCTCCTTGTAGAACGCCTGCGCGCTCGGCAAGGTGGTTTGCGCGGTGAAGACCGCATCGGCGAAACGGGCGGCAAGCGCGCGTCCGCCTTCGGACGATCCCGCCTGCACGAGCACGGGCCTTCCTTGCGGACTGCGCGGCACATTGAGCGGGCCGCGCACCGAAAAGTACTGACCGCGATGCTCGATGGCATGCACGCGCGACGGGTCCGCATAACGTCCCGTGGCCTGATCGGCGACGAGCGCGTCGTCTTCCCAGCTATCCCAGAGCTTCGTCACCACATCCACGAATTCTTGCGCGCGTGCATAGCGCTCTTCCGTGGAAAGCGGCGTGTTGAAGCTGAAATTCGCGGCGGCGGCTGCGTCGTAGGTCGTCACGGCATTGAACGCGACGCGCCCGCAGCTCAGGTGATCGACCGATGCGAAGCGCCGCGCGAGATTGAACGGATCGTTGAACGTGGTCGATGCCGTGCCGATGAGACCGACATGCTCGGTCGCGCCCGCGAGCGCGGTGAGGAGCACCGTGGGTTCGAACGATTGCTGCGGACCTTCGGCGTGATTGCGCAGGGCGAGCGCATCCGAGAGAAACACGGCGTCGAGCTTGCCGCGCTCCGCTGTCGTTGCAATCTCCCTAAAGAACTTGAAGTCGATGATCGCACGCGGGTTGTCCAAGGTGCGCCATCCTGCGGGATGCCGCCCGACGCCCGTGATGTTGGTGTTCAGATGCAATTGGCGATGTTTGGTCATGACGTCGTCCGAGGTAAGGAGTTCGCTGCGGGCACGGGCAGTCGCAAACCCGCATCGACGAGAAGCGGCAACACGGCCTCGCCGAAATACGCGAGGTCCGGTTCGAAGTCGAAGAAGGTGAGTTGCACGCCATCGCAACCGGCGTGCTTCAATGCAAGCAACTGATCGACGATCTGCTCGGGCGAGCCGATCAGATGCAGATTGCCGCCGAGAATGCGCTGCTCGCGCTTGTGATTCGCCCATGCCTTCGCGTCGCTGCGGCCGTGCTGGCCGACGAAGCCGTCGAGCGCGCCTTCATCGGCGTGAGCGACGATGGCATCGCGATACTCGCGCGCCTCGCGTTCGGTCGGCCGGCACACGATGGTCGGATTGATGAGCGTGCGCACGTTGCGTTTCACCCGCGCGGCCTCTTCGCGAATGGTCTCGGTATGCGCAGGCAGAGCGCCGATGGCGTCGTTGAAATCCGCGCCTGCGGGGCTCGTGATGAAGATCAGGTCCGAGTGACGCACCGCGTACGCAATCCCCGCGGGCGACCCGGTCGCATTCACGAGCACCGGCCGATGAAAGCGCGGTCGCGGACTCACGAACGCGTCCTGCAACTGCCAGTGCGGCGAATCGATGTTCTGATTCGCATCGCTGCGCCACAACGAATCGAGCACGGCGACGAATTCGGCCGCGCGTTCATAGCGCGTGTCGTGCTCGATCATCGGCTGGCCGAACATCGCCCATTCGCTTTTGACGTGACCCGTCACCAGGTTGATGCCCCAGCGTCCGCCCGAAATATGGTCGAGCGTCGCGCCGAACTTGGCGAGATGCAGCGGATGCCACGGACCATAGAGCGCATGCACCGTCGAGATCAGCAAAATGCGCTCGGTGACGGCGGCAAGCGCGCTCGTCGCGATGAACGCATCGAGCGATTGCTCACGATACTTGAGCGCGCCGCCATGCCCGTTCTTGCCAAGCCATTGCGCGAGGCCGAAGACCAGATCGAAGCCGAGCGCTTCCGCTGTCTTCGTGAGCCGCGCGTTGTAGTCGAAGCGCCAGTCGGTCGAGCGCGGCAAGGTCGAGATGGACCAGCCGCCGTTCTGAATCGGCAAGAAGAGGCCGAGCATCAACGGTTGCTGAAACGCGCCGTGAAGCGCGCTGCCGGGAATGTCGGCGGGACTCGTCGAACCGTCGAAGACAGGGCGTATCGTCGGTGAAGTCATGATGCCAGGCGTTCGCGGCTGCGCTTGTCCGTGGCCGTCTTGAAGTCCAGCACATCGATCGATGCAATCGCGTCGCGCTCTACCTGTTCGACCAGTTGCAGCTCCCACGCGAGGTACGCATTCATTTGCTCGGCCACGCGTTCCTTCTCGACGTGATACGGGCTATACCACGCGTCGTCGTCGCCAGTCAGGTTGTGCGCGTCGCCGGTTTCGAGCGGCAAGCCAATCGCGCTCCAGCGCGCCGTGCCGCCCACGAGCGCGGCGATCTCCGGCCAGCGCGGCGCGAGTTCGGCGGCGACGAGTCCGGCGAGCAAGCTATCTTCCGAAGTCAGCACGACGGGCGCATCGCGCTTGAAAACGCCCGAGCGCAGGTGGTCTTCCACTGCGCTTGCCGCCACGAAACGCGCGCCCGGCACATGGCCTTTGCGATACGCAATGCTCGCGTCGATATCGATCACTTGCGCGCGGCCGGCATCGAGCGCGCGTTGCAGATGATCCGGCTCGATCCAGCGCGTGCGCGCGCCATGCGGACGCACGCGCAACGGCTCGGGACCGGCTTCGAGCGCGTCGTGGGTGAGGGCGGCGCTGGCGGCATCGTCGAGCACGCGGACATCGAGATAGCCGAGTTGCTTGAGCCACGACGCGGTCATGCGGGCGCGCACGCCATCGTCGTCGCGCAGTACCACGCGTGCATGCAGCGTGGCGATGTACTCGTCGGTCGCCTGCACCAGTTGACCGCCCGGCGCCGAACGCCAGCCTGCCGGATGCCCCGCCGCGTATTCGAGCGGATCGCGCACATCGAAGCGATACAGCGTGCGCTCGCCGCTTTCGCGTTCGAGCGCCGCGAGCGTTTCGCCGTTGATCACGGGCACGTTCGCCTTGCGCGCGGCGGCCGCCGCAAGTTCGCGCGCGGTCGCGAGGCTCGCGCCTTCGG
Organism: Caballeronia sp. LZ003; assembly: GCF_031451465.1. Lineage (NCBI taxonomy): Bacteria > Pseudomonadati > Pseudomonadota > Betaproteobacteria > Burkholderiales > Burkholderiaceae > Caballeronia > Caballeronia sp. LZ003. The sequence continues at coordinate 1,493,799 of NZ_JARUXJ010000004.1, forward strand.
GACGCGGTGCGGTGCGAATCTCGCCGTGTTCGAGTTCGAGGCCCGAGAGCAGCCAAGCCATCGAGCCGCCCGTGAGTGCGGCGACCGGATTCGGCACGCCCGCATTGATGAGCGATTGCGCGCCGAGAATACTGCGCGTGCGCCCGGCGCAATTGACGACGATCAGCGTATCCGGCGAAGGCGCCGCCGCGAGCGCGCGATACACCAACTCCGCGCCCGCGCAGTCGATGCCGCCGGGAATATTGAAGTTGTTGAATTCGCCGAAGGGGCGCGAGTCGAGCACGACCAGATCGTCGCCCGCATCCTGACGCGCCTTAAGCGTTTCGGCCTCGATGTTGGGCGTATGCAGCCGATGCTCGATCAGTTCGCCGAACGCCTTGCCCGGCACGTTGGTGCCGCTGAAAATTTCGAAGCCGGCGCGTGCCCAGCCTTCCACGCCGCCATCCAGAATCGACACGTCCGTGTAGCCCCAGCGCGCCAGCAATGCGGCGGCGCGTTGCGCATAGCCGTCCTCGGCGCCTTCGGCATCGACGAGAACGACGGGCGTGCCGCGCCGTGGAGTGAGCCGATCGATCACGAGACCCAGGCGTCCGACCGGCGCGACCGACGAATAGAACAGGCGTTTTTTCGACGACACGCCTTCTTCGCGCACGTCGAGCACCGCGAGTTCATTGTGTTGAGCGATCAGGGTGCGCAATTGCGCGGGAGAAACGAAACGTGACATGAAGAAGGTCCTTGGATGGGTTTCGGTTGACGCGGCGAATCGGGCGCTATGCGTTACGCATTACGAGTTACGCGTAGGGCGGCCCGCCGCCATCGACATAGAGACGCGACCCGGTGACGAAACGGGCATCGTCCGAAAGCAGATACGCGACCGCGGCCGCGACGTCTTCCGGCGTGCCGGGGCCTTCGAGCGCGGTCAGGCGCGTGGGCTCGTTCTGACTTTGCGCGCCGGCGAGCGCATCGAAGCGCGGCGAGCGGATCGGACCGGGCGCGACGGCATTCACGCGCACGCCTTGCGGACCGTAGCGGCGGCCGAGACCTTGCACGAGCAGATCGATAGCCGCGTTTACGCTCGAACCGGGGAAATGATTCGGCGGCGGCGCGATGCCGCCGCGTCCCGAGATCGCCACGATCGCGCCGCGCCCTTGCTTGATGAAGAGCGGCAAGGCGGCGCGAATCGGGCGCACCGAGCCGAGCAGCTTGGCATCGATCACGCTTTGCCAGTCGTCGTCGGTGAGTTCGAGGAAGTCGCCGAAAGTGGAGACGTTGGTGCTGGTGACGAGGCCATCGAGGCGCCCAAAGCGCTCTTCGATCTGCGCAAACGCCGCCTTCACGCTTTTGTCATCGGTCACGTCGACCTTGAGCGGGACCACGTTCGGCGACGCTGCGAACAATCGCTCATCGACGCTGCGTGACGATGCGACGATCGTCGCGCCCGCATCGGCGAGCGTGCGCGCGGTGGCCGCGCCCAGCGCGCCGGAAGCGCCCGTCACCCAGACAACCCGGTCCTTGAATGTGCTGCTCATGGCTTACTCCGATAAATGGTTGGAAAGTATGCGGCGCGCGCGCCCACACAGCCGGTAGTCGAGGCGACCGGCGGAAGATTCGCGGAAAACGTCAAGGAACGAGGCGGACAGGCGCCGGGGCAACGCGTTCATGCGCGCCGCCCCGGTGTGTTGGTGGCGATAGCGGAAAGGAGCATGGACGAAGTGTTTCGGAAGCGGAGTCGCCCATCTTCGCCTTGCTTGCGGTCATCGCAAACCGATCATTTCAACGATGCTTCTTACCTGATTTCGTATTTGGTTAGATGGTCAGGTTCAAAGCGAAATGCCTTCGTGTTCGAGCGCGAGCTTGACAGCGGGCCGCTCGCGCATGCGCTCGTAGAACGCTTTGAGCTTTGCCGGCACTTCGATGCTCATCTTGTTGGCCCATGTCAGCATCGTGAAAAGGTAAGCATCCGCGACGCTTGCGGATTCCCCGAAGAGATAGTCGCCCTTCATCATCTTGTCGATGAGCGTAAAACGCTGGCCGATCTTCTCGCGCGCCGCCGACGCTTCCGCATCCGATGTCGGGCGGAACACGCGGCCGAACTGCTTGTGGATTTCGGTCGAGATGAAGGCGAGCGTTTCGAGCAGACGCGTGCCGCCTTCATCGTCGGATGGTGCGAGCGCGGGCTTCTGACGCGCGACCCACGAGAGAATCGCGATGTTTTCGGTCAGACGGCGGCCATCGTCCAATTCGACTACCGGCACGTAGCTTTTCGGGTTGATCTCGTCGAATGGACGGCCGTCTTCAGTCAGCTTGGTCTTCAGATCGACCTTCACGCGTTCGAAATCGAGCCCTGCCTCGTGCATGGCAATGTGATCCGCGAGACTGCATGCGCCGGGTGCGTAATAAAGTTTCATCGTGTGCCCCTCCTTGGTTTCGTTGATTTGGCGTCTTGAAGGCGAGCAAGGGTTATGCCGCGCGCAAACGTCGCGCCGTGGCTCAAGTTTTACGATTTGGCTGCCGATATACCGGTGTCCTTCTCCCTCGCGCGCGCAGGCCGCGTCGCCCGGTCATGTTCCCCACACCCGACACCGAAACCCTACGTCTTTGCAGCGTGCTTTCGAGCAGCGCGTTCGGCCTCGTCTTTGCGCTCGTGCGCTTCGAACCGCGCGCGGAACGCTACTTCGCGCACTGGTCGGCGAGCGCGTTTCTCTATGCGGCGGTTCTGGTCGGCTTCGAGTTCTGGGAAGACCGTTTATTCCTCGATGGCCTGCTGCTGGGCGGGCTGGCGGCGAGCAATATGCTGCTGATCACGGGCATGCGCGCGTTCGACGGCAAGCCGCCTTTTCGCTGGTGGATGCTCGCGCCCATTGCGGGCTCCGTGCTGGTCCACGTGCTTCCCACGTTGACGTTCGGCGCGCGGCCGGCCGTGTTCGCCTGGACGCGCGCGGGCGATACCATCGGCATCGCGATATCGGCGCTGATCGCGGGCGCCATGCTCGTGTTGGACGCGCGCCGCCTAAAGAGCCGGGGCGGGCGCATCGCCGGTCTTGCGATGCTCGGTTATCTGCCGGGTTACGCGATCACGCTCGCGGCATTGGCGTGGGGCGACTCGCGCGTGAATTTTCTCGCGGTCATTCCAATGCTTTCGGATCAACTGCTTCTGGCCGTGCTCAATCTTGGCCTGCTCGCGATTCCGGCGGAACGCGCGCAGCAGCGTCTGCGCGACGCCGCGTTGCGCGACCCGCTGACGAGCGTATGGAATCGCGCGGGCTTTGAGCAACACGCGCGGCCGTTGATCGCACCGGGCGCGACCATCCTCGCCATCGACCTCGATCACTTCAAGCAGATCAACGACCGTCACGGCCATCTTGCGGGCGATAACGTGCTGATGGAACTGGCACGGCTGGCGGGCGCGGAAGTCGGCTCGCTCGGCGGCGAGTTCGGGCGGCTGGGCGGCGACGAGTTCATCGCGATCCTGCCGGAATGGCGCGCGCCTTATGCACAGGCGTGCGCCAACCAGATTCATCGCGCGTGCCGCTCGTTCACGGAAGGCATGCCGGAATGGACGATGAGCATCGGTGTCGCGCAGGTGAGCGAAGGCGAGCAAGGCTTTCAGGATGCGTTGCAACGCGCGGACAAGGCGCTGTATCGCGCGAAGGTCGCCGGACGCGACAAGCTGACCGCTATTGGCGACGCGTGCTGGTAGCGCGCTCAGTCGTCCGCCAGAAAGGTCGGATGACGCGTGCGAATCTGATCGATCTGATGCAGCGTGCCGGACAGATGCTTGCGCAACGCGGCGTCGGCGGCTTCGGCGTCGCCATTCGCGATGGCATCGACGATTTCGGTGTGATCGCGCACCACGGCAAGCGTCTTGCCCTCGACAGGCAAATGCAGCCGCCGCAACCGGTCGATATGGCCGCTCAACCGGCGCACCAGATCCCACAACTGCGGCACGCCGGCGGCTTCGTACATCTGCCGGTGAAACGCCTGGTCTTGTAGCGAGAACTGCTCGTAGTTTTTGAGGTCGCGCAGCTCCATCTGCTTCTCGATGGTCGTGCGCAGCCGCTCCACCAACTCGGCATTGCGCGCGTTCGCCAGCGTGCGCACCACTTCCAGCTCGATCGAGCGGCGCAGGAAATGCGCTTGCAGCGCCGAAGTCACGCTGATGCGGCTAACCACGGTGGCGTGCTGCGGGAAGATATCGACGAGACCTTCCTCGCCCAGCTTCATCAACGCGTCACGCACGGGCGTTTGGGAGAGGCCATAACGCGCGGCGAGATCGGCGCGCGACAGCACCGTGCCCGGCGCGAGTTCGAGCGAAAGAATGCGCGCGCGCAACTGCTCGAACACTTGCGGCGCGGCGTGGCGCGACCGGTCGAGGCCTTGTCGGGTTGCCGCAGCCGGGGCGTCGATGAGTTTCATGGTGGACTGTTTGATTGCGATATTCGCGATTTTAAGGCCTGCAAGAGCGATATCCGGCCGCATGGCGCGGCAGCGACGATGGGTACTTTCCCCACTGACGCACTAATATATTAGTGTTTATGATGCGGACATCGATTCCATTTCGGACATTCCCATGAGCCGCAGCGTCACCATCACGCAAGTCCGCATCACACCGATCGCCTTTCGCGACGGCCCGCTCCTGAACGCGGCCGGTATTCACGAGCCGTGGGCGTTGCGCGCCATCGTCGAACTGGAAACGAGCGACGGGCGCGTCGGTATCTCCGAAACTTATGGCGATGAGCCGATGCTGCGCGTGCTGGAACAAGCGAAGGAACTGGCCATCGGCCTCTCGCCGTTTGAGTTGAACCGCATGGAGGAGCGCGTGCGTGCGAGCATCAAGCCAAGCCCGGGCGCGGTGGAATTCGAACTCGCACCCGGCTCGCACACGGCCAAGAACGCGTCGAAAGTGATCAGCACGCTGGAAGTCGCGATGCTCGATCTGCAAGGGCAAATGGTCGGCGCGCCTGTCGTCGATCTGCTCGGCGGCAAGGTGCGCGACGCGGTGCCGTACAGCGCCTATCTCTTCTTCAAGTATGCGGAACACATCGACAAGCCGTATGCGCCGGATGCCTGGGGCGAAGGCATCAGCCCGCAACAGATCGTGGCGCAGGCGCGCCGCATGATCGATCTGTACGGCTTTCAGAGTATCAAGCTGAAGGGCGGCGTATTCGAGCCGAAGCATGAAATTGCCTGCATGCGCGCGCTGTCCGAGGCTTTTCCCGGCACGCCGCTGCGGCTCGATCCGAACGCCAACTGGACGCTCGAAACGAGCATCGAGGCCGCGCCCGAACTCGACGAACTGCTCGAATACTACGAAGACCCGTGTCCGGGTCTGGCAGGCATGGCGGAACTCGCCAAGCACACGCGGTTGCCGCTTGCGACCAACATGGTCATCACGACTTTCGACGACTTCCGGCGCGGCTGCGAAATGGGCTCGGTGAAGGTGCTGCTGTCGGATCATCACTACTGGGGCGGCCTGCGCGCGACGCAGACGCTTGCACGCATGTGCGCCCTGTGGGAGCTTGGCATGTCGATGCACTCGAACTCGCACCTGGGCATCAGCCTGATGGCGATGACGCATGTCGCCGCGAGTATCCCCAATCTCACTTACGCATGCGACACGCATTATCCGTGGCAGGAAGAGGAAGTCATCAAGGGCGGCCGGGTGAAGTTCGATAACGGCGCGGTGCGCGTGCCGACGACGCCGGGCCTCGGTGTCGAACTGGACCGCGACAGGCTCGCGGAACTGCATGAGCAATATCTCTCGTGCGGCGTGCGCAATCGTGACGACCTCAAGCAGATGCGCAAATATCAGCCGGAATTCACCGGCAAGAATCCGCGCTTCTGAGCGGCACGCACGATCAACGAGGAGACAAGCCCATGAGCAGTTCGACGCCAGATCGCGCGGATGAACCGACGAATCCACTGACGAGCGCCGTCAGCAAGATCAAGTGGCACATCCTGCCGCTTCTCGTCGTGATGTTCATCGTCAATTACATCGACCGCGTGAACATCGGTTTCGTGCGTCAGCATCTGAGCGCTGATCTCGGGATCGGCGCTGCGGCTTATGGACTGGGCGCGGGCTTGTTCTTCGTGAGCTATGCCGTGTTCGAAGTGCCGTCGAACATGCTGTTGCAGCGCTTCGGCGCGAAGGCGTGGCTCACGCGCATCATGATTACTTGGGGACTGGCGGCGGTCGGCATGGCTTTCGTGCGCGGCGAGACTTCGTTCTACATCATGCGCCTGGTCCTCGGCGCGGCTGAAGCGGGCTTCTTTCCCGGCGTGGTGTTCTACTTCACGCGCTGGCTGCCGAGCAATCAGCGTGGCCGTGCCATGGCGATTTTCTTGAGCGGCTCCGCGTTGGCTTCGGTGCTATCCGGGCCGATCTCCGGCGCGCTCATGCTGGTAGACGGCATGGGTCTGCATGGCTGGCAGTGGATGTTCCTGATCGAAGGTTCCGCTTCCGTGGTGCTCGCGGCCTTCGTGTGGTTCTGGCTCGATTCGAAGCCGCGCGATGCAAAGTGGCTCACGCGTGCGGAGCAGGACGCGATCATCGACGAGATCGAGCGCGAACAAGTGGAACGTGACGCGTCGCATACCGTCAAGCCATCCACGTGGAGCCTGTTGCGCGATCCGCAGATTCTCATCTTCTGCCTGATCTACTTCTCCGTGTCGCTGACGATCTACGGCGCGACGTTCTGGCTGCCGAGCATCATCCGCAAGATGGGGCACTTCAACGACTTCCAGGTCGGGCTCTTCAATTCGATTCCGTGGATCATCTCCATTGCAGCGATGTACGTCTTCGCCATGCTCGCGGCGCGCTTCAAATTTCAGCAGGCGTGGGTGGCGGTGGTGTTGATCATCGCCGCGCTCGGCATGTATGCGGCGGGGCAGGGCAGCGCGGTGTTTTCGTTCGTGGCGATCTGTTTTGCGGCGATGGGTTTCAAGGCCGCGTCGTCGCTGTTCTGGCCGATTCCGCAAGGCTATCTCGACGCGCGCATCGCGGCGCCGGTCATCGCGCTCATCAATTCGCTCGGCAATCTCGGCGGCTTCGTGGCGCCCGCGACCTTCGGCTTTCTCGAGCAGAAGACGGGATCGATCGAAGGCGGCCTCACGGGGCTCGCCGCGATGTCGGTCGTGGCCGCGGCGCTCGTCTTCTTCGCGGCCATGAAGCCGCGCGATGGACGCGGCGTGATGATTGCAAAGGCGGGGCGTTCGCACTGATTGTGGCGTCCGGCGTCAGGCGATACGCACCGCACGTCGTTTCGATTCATCGCGCGGCCTGGCAATGTTGGAATGCTTGGCCAGCGCATCGACTACGTTCGGCCATCGCTTGGCGCGTTTCTTCCGTACTCAAACCGATATGCCGATTTCGCAGGCATGTTCTAGTGCGCCGCCGAACTTATCGGCCGGCTCGCGAGCAGCTTTGTCGAGCTTGCTTTCGCTGCTCGTCCGTTGCATATGCGTCTTGCGCGCGCTTGGCATGCCTCGCGTCACGCCGAGCCTTATCCGCAGGGCGATTCCCGCGCGGATCTTTATGCGCTTTCGAGGCATCCGATGTGTTGCGTGCCTTGATCGATTGAGCCGAGCGTCTGACAGGTAGGAAGCCCGCATCGACGTCGCGCTGGCTGCGCTCGTTGAGCATTGAGAGTACCGGAGGGTGCGGCGTTCGCGTTGTTCTCCATCGCGCGAAGCGGGGGATGGATGGCGCATTCGATGGAGCAGATCGAGGAGGGAAGTTTGTTGCGGCCGCGGGCGCATTGCATCGGGCCCGCGGTTGTCGATTGACGTTTGAATCTGTTTGATGCTGCAAAGGCAGCATCGGGTGCTTCTAGCGCTTTGTGTTGGCTTTGCTTTTGATTCGCGTCGACCGGATTGCGGTCCGATCGACGCGTTTGGGAAGGGTGGGTTAGCGGCCGCCTGCTCCACCACCGCCACCGCCACCGCCGCCGCCGCCGCCGCCACCACCACCGTGACCACCGCCGCCGTTGCCGTGGCCACCGCTGCTGCCCGCGCCGCCGCCATTGCCGTGACCGCCGCTGCTGCCATTGCCGTGGCCGCCGGTGCTACCTGCGCCGCCGCCATTGCCATGACCGCCATCGCCGTGGCCGCCAGCGCTGCTGCCGTTGCCACCGCCATTGCCATGACCGCCGTCGCCGTGGCCGCCGCCATCGCCGCCGCCATTGCCATGACCGCCGGTGCTGCCGTTGCCGCCGCCGTTGCCATGACCGCCGTCGCCATGGCCACCGCCATCGCCGCCGCCATTGCCATGACCGCCGGTGCTGCCGTTGCCGCCGCCGTTGCCATGACCGCCGTCGCCGTGGCCACCGCCATCGCCATGACCACCAGCGCTGCTGCCGTTGCCACCGCCGTTGCCATGACCGCCGTCGCCGTGGCCGCCAGCGCTGCTGCCGTTGCCACCGCCATTGCCATGACCGCCGTCGCCGTGGCCACCACCATCGCCGCCGCCATTGCCATGACCGCCGGTGCTGCCGTTGCCGCCGCCGTTGCCATGACCGCCGTCGCCGTGGCCACCACCATCGCCGCCGCCATTGCCATGACCGCCGGTGCTGCCGTTGCCACCGCCGTTACCGTGGCCGCCATCACCGTGGCCACCACCATCGCCGCCGCCATTGCCATGACCGCCGGTGCTGCCGTTGCCGCCGCCGTTGCCATGACCGCCGTCGCCGTGACCGCCATCACCGTGACCGCCGCTGCTGCCGTTGCCACCGCCGTTACCGTGGCCGCCGTCGCCGTGGCCACCATCGCCATGTCCGCCGTCGCCATGACCGCCATCACCGTGACCGCCGCTGCTGCCGTTGCCGCCACCGTTACCGTGACCACCGTCGCCGTGACCGCCGTCGCCGTGACCGCCGTCGCCGTGACCGCCGTCGCCGTGACCACCGTCGCCATGACCACCGTCGCCGTGACCGCCATCGCCGTGACCGCCATCGCCGTGACCGCCGTCGCCATGGCCGCCGTCACCGTGACCACCGCTGCTGCCGTTGCCGCCACCGTTACCGTGACCGCCGTCGCCATGGCCGCCGTCACCGTGACCACCGCTGCTGCCGTTGCCGCCACCGTTACCGTGACCGCCGTCGCCGTGACCACCGTCGCCGTGGCCGCCGTCGCCGTGACCACCATCGCCGTGGCCGCCGTCGCCGTGACCGCCGTCGCCGTGACCGCCGTCGCCGTGACCGGAGCTGCCGCCGCCATGGCCCGTGCTACCACCACCCGTGCTGCCACCGCCCGTGCTTCCACCACCCGTACTGCCACCGCCCGTGCTACCACCACCCGTGCTTCCACCGCCCGTGCTGCCACCGCCCGTGTTGCCACCGCCCGTGCTTCCACCACCCGTGTTGCCACCGCCCGTGTTGCCACCGCCCGTGCTGCCACCGCCCGTGCTGCCACCGCCCGTGCTGCCACCGCCCGTGCTGCCACCACCCGTGCTGCCACCGCCCGTGCTGTCACCACCCGTGCTGCCACCACCCGTGTTGCCACCGCCCGTGCTGCCACCGCCCGTGCTACCACCACCAGCGCCTACACCACCCGACCCCGTGCTCCCGCCACCCGAACTCGAACCCGACCCAGAACCCGACCCCGTGCTACCGGAACTCGAGCCACCATGCGAACCAGTCGACCCCGCACCTTGCCCTCCGGTCGATCCCTGACCAGCCGCCGTTCCAGCACTAGCGGTTCCACTACCCGTGCTCGCGCCATTGCTGCTCGAAGTACCCGCAGCACCAGCGGATGTCCCACTCCGGTTACCCGCTGGAAGTCCAACCATCCGTCCCGGCAAAACGGCGGCTTGAGCACGCGTTTGCGGGTCCGTTGCAGCAGACACCGCCGCCGGCGCAACCCCGATGACACCATTCGCGCATGCCGCCGATGTCAGGTTATTGCAAGCCTCCGTGGCTGTCTGAGCATGTGAAAGATTCGACACCGCAGCCGCGATAACGATCACGCTAAGCTTGAGCGCCGTCCTCAATTTGTATTTGTTTGGGTTCCTCATGTCTTCCCCGTAGTTTGGCTATCGCGACGCTTCGGTGAGGCGTTTAACGCGATGTGGGGCAAGAATGGCAGTCTCAGGATGTCGTTCTGTGCGTTACTCAACCTAGCGCCGGGCGGCCATGTAGCAGGGCGTGCGCGACCTCTCAGAAAACGTTTGCATAAGCCACAAAAGACACGGTTGCAGTTACCACGTGGAGCCGATCATCAGCGGAAATTTTGCCTTGCCGCAATGGGAGAAATGCATCGATCAGCAACGGGAGAATCGTGAAAATAGTCGGCATCCTAACTAATAGGAGGAACATCGAACGCACGTAGGAGCACGGTCGAGCACTCGGAACGAATGCTAGTTGAAAGTTAATTCGATGGTTATTCGAAAGCTTCAATGACAGTCGATATGCGGTCCACACCGCATAACTTCCTCAAGCGCGTAATAAAAAAAGCGGCGGTGTCCGAACCATCGAACACCGCCGCATTGCGCTCAAGCGATCGGTTATCAGAAGCCCTGTCCACCGCCGCCATTGGTTGAAGGACTCGTTCCACCATTCGAACTACCGCCGCCCGATCCGGTTACGCGCGGCTGCATTCCGCCCGAGCCCTGATTCGTGCCACGACCCGCGGCACTCGTGCCGTTATAGGACCCACCCGTTGCCGATTTACCAGTAGTGATATCGGCGGTGCCCGAACGAGTCATATCGCTATTGACCTGTCCGGGGCTGGCCGGACCATGACTCGCACCCGGCTGTGTCTGCGCGCTTTGCGCGACCGCCGCGCCGGACAATCCCGACATGAGTGCGCATAGAACGAGTTGCTTGCTGATCTTCATGGCATCTCTCCTTTTCGATAAGACTCACGCTTCCGAATCGCGCTTGCTCGATGGATGATCGGGCCCGGCGTCCGGATCGACATCGGGATCGATATGATCGTTCTCCGGCGTGTAAGGCCCTTGCTCCGGATGGTCCTTGCCCTTCGGGACCAGCGATGCATCCATGTTTCCGTGTTCGCGCTGTTCGATCGTGCCGTCGGCCTTCTCCTTCACGTCGCCTTCGCCAATCGCTTCGCGGCGCTGGTCCGCGCGTTCCACCGGGTCCGAAGGTTCGCTATTCATTTCTTTGCTCCTGATCGAGGATCAGTGCGCCGAAGGTCGGCCGCACAGTTGCAACGGTTACGCGAATAACGCAGCAACGGTTATGCCGCCGCAATGCATCACGTCGCATCGAAAGCTATTTGTCCCGATGCCCCGGCAGCACAGCGCCCAGGACTTGCCGCGCCGTATCGACGATCACGTTGCCCTGGTTTGGATCGCCCTTCAAGAGTGTGGTCGCGAACGCCTTCGCTTGCTGCAGCGTGATATGCGGCGGCAGTGGCGCCACATTGGGATCGGCCTTGACTTCGATCACGACAGGCCGGTCCGATGCAAACGCCTCGTCCCACACGGCGGCCATGCGTTCGGCATCGTCTACATACAAGCCTTTGAGGCCGATCATCTCGGCAAACTTGTGATACGGCACCGATGGAATGTCCTGCGATGCCTCGAACTTCGGGTCGCCTTCCATCACGCGCTGCTCCCATGTCACCTGATTCAGGTCCTGGTTGTTGAGCACAAGACAGATCCAGCGCGGATCGGACCATTGTTTCCAGTACTTCGCCACGGTGATGAGTTCGGCCATGTTGTTCATCTGCATGGCGCCGTCGCCGACGAGCGCGATCACCGGCCGCTCGGGATGCGCAAACTTCGCCGCGATGGCGTAAGGCACGGCCGCGCCCATCGATGCAAGGCCGCCCGAAAGCGAGCACATCATGCCGCGTTTCACCTTGAGGTCGCGCGCATACCAGTTCGCGCACGAGCCGGAATCGCTCGTGACAATGGCATTCGACGGCACGCGCGGCGACAATTCCCACACGGTGCGCTGCGGGTTCACGCCGGTTGTAGCGGGCTCGAGCGCGCGCTTTTCGAGCGTCTTCCACCAGTCGCTCATCCATCCTTCTATGTCCTTGCGCCACGAGCGATCCGTCTTCTCTTCAAGCAAGGGCAGAAGTGCCCGCAAGGTTTCGGCGCTATCGCCGACGAGGTTGACTTCCATCGGGTAGCGGATACTCAGCATGTCCGCCTTCAGGTCGATCTGCACGCCGCGCGCCGCGCCTTCCTTCGGCAGAAATTCGGCATAAGGGAAACCCGAGCCGATCATGAGCAGCGTGTCGCATCCGGTCATGAGCTTGTAGCTCGGCTCGGTGCCGAGCAAGCCGATGGAACCGGTCACGAAAGGCAAATCGTCCGGCAATGCAGCCTTGCCCAGCAGCGCCTTGGCCACGCCCGCGCCGAGTTTCTCCGCAATGGCGATGACTTCGTCGGTTGCCTGCAACGCGCCCGCGCCGACGAGTATCGCGACCTTCTTGCCGGCGTTGAGCACATCGGCGGCTTGCTGCAAGTCATCGGGATACGGCACGGTCTTCGGCGCGCGATAGCCCACGCCCGAATGCAGGGTCCCGTGTTTGCGGCCAGGCGCTTCGTAGTCGAGGTCCTGCAGATCGTTCGGCAGGATGAGGGCGGTCACGCGCTTCTCGGCAATGGCGATGCGCACCGCGCGATCGACGAGATGCCGTATCTGCGAAGGCACGCTTGCCTGTTGCACGAACGCGCCCGCGACATCCTTGAATAACGCGCTCAGATCGACTTCCTGTTGATAATGACCGCCAAGCGCGGCGCGCGCCTGCTGGCCGACGATGGCGAGCACTGGCATGTGATCGAGCCGCGCATCGTAAAGGCCGGTGATCAAATGCGCCGCGCCCGGTCCCGATGTCGCGATGCACACGCCCAGCTCGCCCGTGAACTTCGCATGTGCGGATGCCATGAACGCGGCCATTTCCTCGTGCCGCGCCTGAATGAATTCGATCTTGCCTTTCGCGCGATTCATGGCGCCGAAGACGCCATTGATTCCGTCGCCGGGATAGCCATAAATACGGCGCACGCCCCAGGCGTGCAGACGGTCGATCAGAAAATCGCCGACAGTGGTGGACATGGAATTTTTCTCCGGATGACGAAGCAAAAAGCGCACGCGTACGTCGCGATGTCGCAACGTAGCAGAGGTAAAAGAATGCTGCGTTTAGAGCTCGGGAACCTGCAAATCGGCCTGGACGATTTCCCGGCCGCGCAGCACGGCAGCATCTTTTGCCGTCTGCTTCGAATCGAACGGGCCAATATCTTCCGCGCCCTCGAAGGGAAAGAGCAAGCGGGCATCCGTCAAGCGCACGACTTTCAGCGTGCCGACATAACCGCCTCCCACATGCGGCCGATATGACGCGTAAATCGCGTAGTCGTCATCGGTCAAACCCGGCTTCGCATTGCGATCCTTCTTATGCGGGAACAGCACGAGCTTGGCTCGTCCGGAAACTGGCTCTTTCATGATTCGTGGTGGTCGATGAACTTTGAAAATCCGATAAGCATTCGTTGTGCCGCATTCGAGCCGTATGGCTTACTGGCTGGCGCCGCCCGGCGTATCGCTCGCGGCCGTCGCAGGAAAGCTTGCCGCTGCGGGCGCGGAGGATGTGGGCGTGGTCGAAGCGGCTGTGTCCGTGTCGCGCTTGCAGCCGGTTATGAGCGAGACCATCGCGATGGCGAGGATGAGTGTCGGCAGGACAGTACGCTTCATTTCGTCACCTGGTCGCGATCGTTCGATTGCATCGTCATTGTTCGAGCAATCGGCGTACCGTCGCGGGGCGAGACGTGTCTGGCAGATGCGCGACGACCGATCACTGGCGCGAACTTTGCTCCTCGACCGCCAACTACGGGAGATCAGCAAGTGACCTGCGCTTATCCGCCTGACCTCGAACTGCCTGCATCGCGGCGGTTTATCGCGTGAAGCCGACTTTTCCTTTAATCGCCGTCAGTTTCTTCGCGGCGGATGTACAAGCCGGCGTCGGGCCGTTCCTTGGCATCTATCTGCTGGCCAATGGCTGGACGTCGGAAAAGATCGGCACGGTGCTGACCATCGCGGGCATCGTCGGCATGTTGGTGACGGCGCCCGCGGGCGCGCTCGTCGACGCCACCACGCGCCGCCGCAGCATCGTGGCCGCGGGCGGCGCGCTGACGGTGCTGGCGGCGGTGATCATCTGGCTGGGCCAAGGCTTCTGGCCTGTCACGCTTTCGCAGATCGCCACGGCAGTGGCGGGCGCCGCCATGGGACCGGCCCTGGCGGGGCTGACGCTTGGCATCGTCGGAAGACAAAACTTCGACCGTCAATTCGGCCGCAATCAGGTGGCGAATCATGCGGGCAATATTGCTGCTGCCTTGCTTTCTGGATGGCTTGGCGCGTGGCTTGGCATCGTCTATGTGTTTGCCTTGAGCGCGGCTTTCGGCGTGGGCTGCGTGCTTACTGCGTTCCTTATTCCCGCGCGTTCCGTGCATAGGCATCACGCACGCGGTATTGCTCGCGATGACAACGACGACAACGCGCCGGTACAAACCGACAGCGCGAGCATCCTCGTGCGCAATCGGCCCTTGCTCCTGCTGGCCATCGCGCTTGCCGCGTTCAACCTCGGCAATTCGGCGATGCTGCCGCTCTACAGTCTCGCGGTTGCATCGACACACAAAGCGGGCGCAAGCCAGATCACGGCGGCGAATATCGTGATCGCGCAGGTCGTCATGTTGTTGGCGGCGGCTTTCGCGAGCCGTCTGACGCGGCGCTTCGGCTTCTGGTGGACCATTCTCGTCACGCTTCTGACCTTGCCGTTGCGCGCGGTGACGGCAGCGTGGTTAGAGCCGCCATGGGGCATTCTTCCCGTGCAGATTCTCGACGGCATTGGCGCCGGTTTGCAAAGCGTGGCCGTGCCGGCGCTCGTCGTGCATCTTCTGCATGGCAGCGGTCGCGTGAATCTGGGGCAGGGCGTGGTGCAGGGCGTTCAGGCGGCGGGCGCGTGTCTAAGTCCGCTTATCGGCGGATGGCTCGCGCACCTGTTCGGCTATCCGGTTGCGTTCATGCTACTCGGCAGCGTGTCGGTGGCATCGTTCGCGATATGGATTGGCTACGGCGGCCAGATCCGGCAGGCATGCGACGAACGTGGCGAAGAGTTGTCGAAGCTCGCGGATGTGGATTCGTCACCGCTCTTTCGCTGATACGCGGTCCTCAAAGCATCGCGAGAATCGTGCCGTCGTGTTCGCGCGCTTCATATGTTCTCGCGTAAGAGTCATCGCGGCACGACGATGCGACCGTCAGCGGTCGCACATGCTGACCGTTGCTATCGAAGCGCCAGCCATGCGATGCGCACGTGATCAACCCGCCCGTCACGCGTCCTGTCGACAGTTCATTGCCTCGATGCGGGCAAGCATCGTCCCAGACATGGATGCCGCCTTCGCCATCGCGCCACACGACGAGTCGTCTATCTCCATACGAAACGGCGCGCGCCGCTTCGCACGGCACGTTCTCCGACGTGCACACGTGAGCCCATCCAGACATTTCCTGCAGTTTCAACGACTTCATACGCCATCGACTCTCTGTGTTTGCACGGGCAACGCGCCTTAAGCTTCATCCTGAGCTTAAGCGATAAGCCCAAGGGCGCCTAAGGTTATCGCGCTAATTGTCTGCAGACATGCTCCCCGAAAACGCTCACCTTTGGTCGAAGAGCGCGTCCATACGCGGAGCGTGAGCAAACCAAGCGTCATGCCGCTTGTCCTTATGCAGCAATGCTCCGCGCGCTTCGAGTAGCGCATCCAATGAAGCGAAATCCAGGCAATTGAGGCGCCCAAACACACGATCCCGCAAACCCTCACCTTTCACACGTACATGAAGCGCCGCGCAGTCAAGCTGTGATACGGTTCCTGATCGATTCCACTCATTTCTCTCGTTCAAGTAAGGAGCTGCCTTGTCATCGATTCAAGCCTCATCGCCCTTGCGCCTCGGTATTCTCGGCGGCGCCAATATCGCCAGGCAATTCGCGCGTGACGTGCAGCCAAGCGAAAACGTGCGCATCGTCGCGGTGGCGAGCCGCAGCGACGACAACGCAAAAGCATTCGCGGAAGCGAACGACATCGGCGCATGGTTCGGCAGCTATGAAGCACTGCTCGCCAGCCCCGATGTCGATGCCATCTACATTCCCTTGCCCAACAGCCTGCATGCCGAATGGGCAATCAAGGCAGCAAACCACGGCAAGCACGTCCTCTGCGAGAAGCCGCTCGCGTTGTCCCGCGACGAAGCCGCCAGCATGTTCGAGGCCGCCGAGCGCAGCGACGTGCTGTTGCTCGAAGCCTTCCCGTGGTACTTCCAGCCGCAGACCGCGCAGATGATGTCGCTGATCGGCGAAGGCGCCATCGGCGCGGTGCGCGCCATTCAGGCGAACTTCGGCTTCACTGTGGGCAACCCGGGCGCGAACATCCGCATGAAGCCGGAACTCGGCGGCGGCGCGCTGCTCGATGCAGGCAGCTATCCGCTAAGCCTGATTCGCCTCGTGACCGGAACCGCACCGCAAAGCGTGCAGGCCGTGGCGACGTGGGCCGATACCAAGGTCGACATCAGCCTCATGGCGACGCTCATCTATGCCGATGGCCGCCGCGCGCAACTCTCCTGCGCAATGGATGGCGCGAATCATCGATATGCGACGATCATCGGTTCCGAAGGCACGATCGATACCGAGTATCTCAACCATACGAGCGATCTGACGCACGGGCATCCGTATGGCTATCTGCCGAGCCAGTTGCGCGTGCGGCGCGGCATTCCCAATTCGGTGCCGTTCAAAGTAGTGCAGTCGGACACGGGCAGCGGCTTCTTCTTCACGGCGGAAGCGTTCGCGCGCATGGTCGCCACGCACGATACGGCGGCCATCGAGTTCTACGCGCAGGCGAGTCTCGATAACGCGGCGACGCTGGCCGCTATCATCGAAAGCGCTCGCACTGGAAAGTCCGTGGCGCTCGCCTGAATGACGAACGGCCTCACTTCGTCTGCGCAAGCGAAATCACGAGATCGAGAAACGCCCGCGTCTTCGCGGGCGGATGATGCCGCGACGGATAGTACGCGTACAGCGGGAAGCGCTCGTCGGGCCAGTCGGGAAAAAGGTCGATCAACTTGCCTTCCGTGAACAGATGTTCGGAGCCGAGTTCGAGAATCTGCGCGACGCAATAGCCCGACAGGCTGGCGCTCAACATGGTGCCGACATCGTTGAGCGTGAGGCGGCCGCGCGTATCGACGGTCATGCGCTTCTTCTTGCGGTGAAACTCCCACACGAACGGACGCCCTGTTTCAGGATCGCGAAACTCGACGCACGTATGCGCGTCGCTTTCCAGCGCTTGCGGTGTCGCGGGCCGTCCGCATCGCGCGATGTATGAAGGCGCGGCCACGGTGCGCACCGGCGTGTCGAGCAGCTTGCGAGCGACGAGACTCGAGTCGCGCGGCTCGCCAAAACGGATCGCCAGATCGAAGCCGTCCGCGATCATGTCGCCAAGGCGGTCGCTCGTGATCAGTTCGAGTTCGATCTCCGGGTGCGCGTCCATGAACGCGTAGAGCTTCGGCCCGAGCACGAGGCGCGAGAAAATGGGATCGACATTCACGCGCAACCGGCCGCGCACGGCGGTCGCGCCGCCCGAAGCGGTGGCCGCCGCTTCTTCCAGTCCGTTCAGATGCGGCATGACTTGTTCGAAGAAGCGCCGGCCGTCGTCGGTGAGCGACACGCTGCGCGTCGTGCGATCGAATAGCCGCACTCTCAAACGCGCTTCCAGGCGGGCGATGGCGCGGCTCACGCCGGGCTGCGACATGCCGAGACGGTTGCCCGCGGCGGCGAACGTGCCTGCATCGACGATAGCCGCGAACACGCTGATGCCGTTCAGGATGCGTTCGTTGAAGCCCGCCATTCATGCCTCCGCGTCATCGATGAAATGGCTTTCATGTTATCGCGAAGCGACGCCTTCACGCGCAGAATGGGCTCTGGATCAATCGCCATAGGAGCGTTGCATGTCACGAATTTTCATCACCGGATCGAGCGACGGGCTCGGTCTCATGGCCGCGCGTCTCTTGATCGAACAAGGGCATGCCGTGGTGCTGCATGCGCGCAACGCGGCGCGCGCCGAGGACGCACGCACTGTCCTGCCGCAAGCGCAAGGCGTCGTCACGGGCGATCTCGCGAGTCTGGAAGCCACGCGCGGCGTGGCGGAGCAAGTCAACCGGCTGGGACATTTCGATGCAGTCATTCATAACGCGGGCGTGGGGTATCGCGAGCCGGACCGTATCGAAACCGTCGATGGCCTGCCGCATGTCTTCGCCATCAACGTGCTCGCGCCGTACGTGCTGACGGCGCTGATCGAGAAGCCATCGCGGCTCGTGTATCTCAGTTCCGGCATGCATCACGGCACGCCCGCGAATCTCGACGACATCGAATGGACGCAACGCCGCTGGAACGGCTCGCTCGCGTATGCCGAAAGCAAGTTCATGGACGTGCTGCTCGCGCTGGCGGTGGCGCGCTACTGGCCGGATGTGCTGTCCAACGCGTTAGAACCCGGCTGGGTGCCGACGAAGATGGGCGGCGCTTCCGCGCCCGACGACATGGACAAGGCGCATCGCACGCAAGCGTGGCTCGCAGCCAGCGACGACGACAAGGCGCGCGTATCGGGCCGCTACTTCTTCCATCTGCGTGAGCGCTCGTGCGATCCGGCCGCGCGCGACGAAGCCATGCAGGACCGCCTGATCGGCATTTGCGAGCGTCTGTCGGGCGTGCGTATCGACAGATGAGTTCGTGCCGGACGAAAAAAAGCCGGGCTTCGAAAAGCCCGGCAATCACTCCAACATCGCGTGTTCTTTCTGATCAGGCGTGCGCCTTGGCGGTTTTTTCCACGGCCATGGAGTCGGCGCGCTGACGGTCGTATTCCTGCTGGGTCATCGGCACGGCGTCCGGCTTGCCCAGATCGTTCAGGCGAACGCGGAAGGTCTCGCGAGCCGACCATGCCGCAAGCGCCGCGATGATCGTGACCACCAGCGTGATGCAACCGACCGTCATCGGAATATTGTTCGATCCCGGCGGCGCGACCGCTGCGAAGAGGGCGGGCAAGAGCGCGGTAATGGTGGTGCCGATGTTCTGCGCGATCGCCATGGCCGAAACGCGGGAGCGCGTCGGGAACAGTTCCGGGAAGAAGCTCGGGAAAATCGCGTTATAGCCCTGATACACGAGACCCCACATCAGCAGCGACATGACGATGGCAACCGGCACGTTGTGGATGCTGATCGCCCACAGATAAGCGAACGACAGCAGCCCCGACAGGATAGCGCCGACGATGATCGGCGGACGGCGCCCGATCTTGTCCGACAGATTGCCGACGAACGGAATCACCAGCACGGCGAGGATGTTGCCCGCGACCGGAATCCACAGATACACGCTCTTCGAGAAACCGATGCCGTAGGAAGCCTGCACCGCGTAAGCCGCGCCGAAGATCGTGGCGACCACGGGAATGACGTTCATGAGCGCCATGCAGATCACGCGCAGCATGTCAGGCGTGCTGTTGGCGAACGCTTCCTTGATCGGCGACTTCGGCAGATCGCCGTGCTTGCCTTCTGCCGTGAACGCCGGCGTTTCGTGAACCTCGCGACGGATGATGTAACCCGCGACCAGCACGCCCGCCGACAGCAGGAACGGAATGCGCCAGCCCCATGAGTTGAACGTGTCTTCCGGCATGAAGTACGCGAGCGGCAGGAACACGGCGGCGGCGAGAATCTGGCCCGCCTGCACGCCTTGCAACGTGAAGCTCGCGAAGAAGCCGCGTCGTCCGAAAGGCGCGTGTTCGAGAATCATCGAGCTTGCGCCGGAGATTTCGCCGGCCACGGCGAAGCCCTGAACCAGACGCAAGATCACGAGCAAGGTCGGTGCGAGCATGCCGACGCTGTGATATGTCGGCAACAGGCCCACGGCCATGGTGGAGAAGCCCATCAGGAACATGCAGACCAGCAGGACGTTCTTACGGCCGTGGGTGTCGCCCAGATGGCCGAGCACGAATGCGCCGATAGGACGCGCGACATAACCCACGCCGTAAGTCGCGAGCGACGCGACGATAGCCACCTTCGGATTGCCCGAGGGAAAGAACAACTGCGGGAAGATGAGCGCTGCCGCCTGGGCGTAGATGAAGAAGTCGTAGTACTCGAGCGCCGAGCCGATCCAGCCGCTCGCCGTCGCTTTCTTCGCCTGGCGGCCGCCGTGTGCTTCGTCCTGAAGGCTAGCCATGTAATGTCTCCGACAATGGTTATGAGTAGAACCCGTTTGCCACCGAGGCCGCCGCTTTCTGGCCTGCTGCTCGTGGCCGAGCGGCAGGGCATTCGGATCACCGGAATACGCCTCGCTCAGAAGTGTTTCGAGCATAAGAGCGCTGGCTGATCGCGGCAACGACTTATGACGCATTTTGCGCGATAATCGTACGCGTGTGTCCGATAATCGACCGAATTGGGGGTTAGCACTGACCTTTCGGCTTTGTCAGCGCACGCCGGCTGCCCCATTCGAGCAACGAACATGACGAAAACATCGACACTCGACAAGCGCGACTGGATCGCCGGACTGGAGAAAGGTCTAGCCATTCTCGAAGCCTTCGACGACCAGCACGCTCGCATGACGCCGACGCAAGCCGCCGTGCGCACCGGGATGACGCGCACGGCCGCGCGCCGCTATTTGCTGACGCTGGCACATCTCGGTTACGTGCAAACCGATGGCAAGCTATTCAACCTGACGCCGCGCGTGTTGCGCGTGGGCTGGTCGTACTTCGACTCGGCGCGGCTGCCGCGTATCGTGCAGCCTTATCTGCAGCAGTTGAGCGCGCTGATCCACGAATCAGTGTATGTGAGTGTGCTGGACGAGTGGGATCTCGTCATCATCGCGCGAAACGGCTCGACGCGCGTCATGACCACCGGGTTCGTGCTCGGCGCGCGCGTGCCGGCGGCGTTGATGTCGGGCGGCATCGTTCTGCTCGCGCACAAGCCGGACGAGGAAGCGGTGCGCAAGTGGCTCGACGCCACGGAATTCAAGCCGTTCACGCCGCTCACCATTACCAACAAGGAAAGGTTGTACGAAAAGATTCGCGCGGCGCGCGTGGAGGGTTACGTTGCAATCGAACAGCAATTGCAGGTGGGCGTGCGCGGGATCGCCGTGCCGATGAAGAACCGTCACGGGCAAGTGGTCGCGGCTTTGTCGGCGAATATGCCTATCGGAAAAGAAACGAGCGAGGCTGCGCTCGCTCGGGTCTTGCCGCCGCTTCAGGAGACGGCGTTGAACATGCTCAACGTGATCTGATCAGTCGAACATGTCCGGCTGCGTGGCGACGAGGTCGTTCCAGATAGTCTGGAAGTGCAGCCAGCCGATATAGTCGCTGCCCACGTGTTCGCGGCTGTAACGCGCGCGGTCCGGCGTGACGAGCTTAGGCGTGATGCCGGTTTGCTCGATCATCAGTTGCTGATGGCAGCAGCGCTCCAGCGCAATGAACCAGAACGCCGCGGAGTCGATACTGTGGCGGCTCGCCGTGAGCAGCCCGTGGTTCTGGTGGATCGCGGCTTTCACGCCCTTGAAGGCGAGCGCGACTTTGTTGCCGCCTTTGACTTCCACCGCAACCTTGCCCGCTTCCTCGCCGATCACGACGTGATCTTCGAAGAAAGCAGCGGCGTCTTGCGAGATCGGTTCGAGCGCTTTGCCGAGCGACGCGAACGCGGTGCCGTAGAGCGTGTGCGCGTGGCACATGGCGACGATATCCTGGTGCATCTCATGCACGGCCGCATGCAACACGAAGCCGGCGCGATTGATCGCGTGATTGCCCTCGACGACGGTGCCCTTGTGATCCGCGCAGATCAGATTCGACACCTTCACTTGCGAAAAGTGAATGGCCATCGGATTAGTCCAGTACAGGCCCGGGTTTTCCGGATCGCGCACGGTGAGATGCCCGGCGAAACCGTAATCGAAGCCTTGCAGCGCGAACGCGCGACATGCACCCACTAGCCGCTCTTTCAAATACTGCCGATGTTCGGCCGCATTCTTGAATTCCGGCAATTCAGGAAAGATCAGCCCTTCCTGCTCCGGCTGATAGATCGATACCTTGCCTTCCTTGACGATCGACGATGTGGGTTTTTCGAGCACTTCGTTCATGGCGGGTCTCCAATGTTTGTTGCCTCGTTATCGTTATAGTCTCCCCGCCGCGATCCGATGACAAACGATCGATGTTCATCCATGCATGAACCCGGCTCATGTATGCAGTCAACGCATGACGGCCAATCCATCTTGCTTGCTTCATGTTGCACTGCAAGAGGCTTGTCTAGCGTTTGGCCCAGAACTCGCGTTGCACGCGTAGCACCTCGTCTTCTACTTCGGCAACCGGGCCGATCAGTTCGACGGGCTTCTGGCAGTGATCGAACACGTAGCGTGACGAGACGCTCATGGTCGGATTCTCTTCGTGATTGCCGGTGGCTTCCAGCAGACGCGCTTCCGTCAGTCCATACACCACGCGTCCTATATTCGCCCAATACGCGGTTCCCGCGCACATGCAGCACGGCTCGACGGACGTATAGAGCGTGCAGCTCCACAAGTACTCTGGCGTGAAGTTGAGCGCCGCGACGCGCGCGAGCACCGACTCCGCGTGATTCACGGTATCGACATTGCCTTGCTCCATCAACACGGTTTCCTGGTCAGGACCGACGAGGATCGCGCCGAACGGATGATGACCGAGCAAGGTTGCACGCTCGGCGATAACGCTCGAATGCCGCAGATGCCGGATGATCTGCTCGCGCGTGGGCGTGAGACCTTGCGGCGGAAAAGCGTCGCTTTGCTGCTTGGGCGCGGGCGCGGTAATGCTCATGGACTTGTCTCCTGCAATCGCCGTTGGAAGGAAAGGCAGCATAGCGCAGGCAAAAAGCCGCTAGCGCGTGCGAGGCGGATGACGTGTATCAGCGCGAAAGGTGAGGGTATTCGGGAGGCATGCTCGCGGTTGGCACGGAGCCTTGAAAACAAAGGGCTTTTCCATCGATTTGGCGGCTTTCGAGCGTCTAAAGGTGAGCGCTTTCGGGAGCCGTCGTCTTCGGCTGCTTACGAAGCCGAGCTTCATTGCGCCCAGAAGTAGTCCGCGCTTCGGTCAGGCGCGCTCGCCGAGATCGAGACAGCCGAGTCCGACGAGCGTGGCTTCGACGGCTTCATCGAGCGGCGTGTGCGGTTCGTGGCCGAGCGTATGGACGAGCAAGGCATTGTTCATGCGCACCGGCGTGCGCCATAAGTAGCGCATCTCGCGCAGCTCTCGAAACGTCGTATTGAAGGGCGATGCCAGCGCGAGCAACCACCACGGAAACCCGACGATGCGCGGCCGGTTGCGCGCGGCGACGCGCTGGATAGCACGAGCGAACTGCATGCCGTCTTCGTCCCAATGTCCGCCCATGTGAAAGCGCGCGAAGGGTGCGAGCGTATCGCGGCGTCGAAGCAACTCGATCATCGTGCGCGCCACATCGGGTAGATACGACCATTCATGTCCGACACCGCGCGCACCGGGACAACTGATTTTCCTGACCGGTTTGCCCGGCGTCACGAGTCCCTGCGAAAACCAGTTGTTGCCCGCTTTCGGCCCGAAGAAATCGCCCGCGCGCACGATCAGCACGCGCGCGCCTTCCTTGCTCGCGCGTTCCAGTCGCGCCTCCATCTCCACGCGTATCGCGCCTTTTTCCGTGAGCGGACGCTGTGGCGCGCGCTCATCGATGAAGGGCAGCGCGTCCGGCCCGAAGTTGTACACCGTGCCCGGCAGCACGATGGTCGCGCCCTCGGCTTTCGCGGCGGCGATGGTGTGATCGATCATCGGCAAGACGAAGTCGGCCCAGCGCTTGTAGCCCGGCGGATTCACCGCATGCACGATGACCGCGCAGCCCCGTGCGGCGCGCGTGACATCCGCGCGGTTCATGGCATCGCCCTGAATCCATTCGATGCCATGCATGTCGGGCCGCGCGTCGGGTGCGCCCCGCTTCATGCCGCGCACGCGCCAGCCCGCATCGCGCAGCTGCCGCGCCACTTCGCTGCCAATTCCGCCGCTCGCCCCGAGCACCAATGCCTGTTCGCCGTGTGTCATGTCTTGCGCCTCTTATGGATCGAAGACCTTATTCTGTGCCGTGCGGCGATACAATAAAATTGCCTAACCTCGTTGAGCAGATATACAAATTCGTATGGCAGAGAGTATTGGCTGGGAGCTGTACCGCACTTTTTTGGCGGTCTTGCAGGAAGGTTCGCTTTCGGGCGCGGCGCGTTCGCTCGGCATCACGCAGCCTACTGCGGGACGGCATGTCGAGGCGCTCGAAAAGGCGCTCCGCGTAAGCTTGTTCACGCGCTCGCAAACCGGCCTGCAACCGACCGATGTCGCGCTCGACCTGCGCGCGCATGCCGAGGCGATGCACAGCACGGCCGCATCGCTCGAACGCGCCGCGACGGGTCATGCGGATGGCGCGAGCGTGCAGGGCGCCGTGCGGATATCGGCGAGCGAAGTCGTGGGCGTCGAAGTGTTGCCGCCTATTCTCGCGGCGTTGCGCGAGCGGCATCCGCGTCTCGTGATCGAACTCGTCCTCAGCAATCGCGTGCAGGACCTGCTCAGACGCGAAGCCGACATCGCCGTGCGCATGGTGCGGCCGAAGCAAACGCAACTCGTCGCGCGGCGCGTCGGGCGGATCGAAGTGGGCTTGCACGCGCATCGCGACTATCTCGCGAAGCATGGCACGCCGCGCAACGTGGCGGCGCTGGATCGGCATGCGATCATCGGTTTCGATCAGCCGAACGCCTTCGTACGCGAAGCGAGCAAGTCGCTGCCGGAATTTTCGCGCGATACGTTCGCCCTGCGCTCGGACAGCGACCTCGCGCAACTTGCGCTGATCCGCGCGGGCGCGGGCCTCGGCATGTGTCAGGTGGCGCTCGCCCGGCGCAACGAGTCGCTCGTGCGCGTGCTGCCGAAAGTATTCACGTTTCAGCTCGAAACCTGGGTGACGATGCACGAAGATCTGCGCGGCAGTCCGCGCTGCCGCGCCGTGTTCGACGCGCTGGCGG
The DNA here is from genome assembly GCF_031451465.1 of Caballeronia sp. LZ003. NCBI lineage: Bacteria > Pseudomonadati > Pseudomonadota > Betaproteobacteria > Burkholderiales > Burkholderiaceae > Caballeronia > Caballeronia sp. LZ003. The sequence continues at coordinate 1,518,810 of NZ_JARUXJ010000004.1, forward strand.
ATGGCATCGAGCGCTATGCGGACTGATCACGCACTGGCCTGCCGGTTCACGTGGGAATCGTGCATGTGCGGGGGTGCTTCGGTCGGCGAGAATATCGGCGGGCGCGAAAGCTCGCGCTCATCGGCAAACACTCGACTCGCCGGAGCCACTCCATGTCTGCTCACGCATTTGTCAGCGCCAACCTTCTGCTGGCCTATTCCGCTTATTTCGTCGGCACGGCAAGCCCCGGCCCGAGCAATCTCGCGATCATGTCGATTGCGAGCACTTTCGGCCGGCGCGCGGCGTTCGCTTTCGCGGCGGGCGTGATCTCCGGCTCCTTCTTCTGGGCGATGCTCGCCGCGCTCGGCCTTTCCGCCGTGTTGACGGCATACACGGGCTTTCTCGTCGCGGTCAAGCTGTGCGGCGGCGTGTATCTCTTGTGGCTCGCGTTCAAGTCGGGCCGCTCGGCGTGGCGGCCGGCGCGCCGTGCATCGTCGGTGGAAACGACTGGGCAACCAGACACGCGCAAGCTCTATGCGCGCGGCGCGCTGCTGCATCTGACCAATCCGAAGGCCATTCTCGTATGGATGTCGGTGGCGGCGCTCGGCTCATCGGCGGGCGAGGGCACCGCGCACATGCTCGCGGTCGTCGCGGGCTGTCTGTGTATCGGCGTATGCGTGTTCGGCGGCTATGCCGCGCTTTTTTCGATGGCATCGGCGCGCCGCATCTACACGCGCATCCAGCGCGGTCTCGACGCCGCGCTCGCGCTCGTCTTCGCAGTCGCAGGCATTCGACTGCTGACTTCGCGGGTCTGACGCAATCCGCCGTCTTTTTGTCTTGCCTTTGCGCTCGGGCCGCATCGCGACTACGCTGCAAAGTGCATCCTCGAAGACGCTCGGACAATGCCCAACGAAAACTCGACCCGAGCCGCCCCGCCGCTCGAACGTGACGCCCTGAGCGGCGTGGACGCGCTCGCGCCCGTTCTGCGCGATGCCTTCGTCTCGCTGGGCCGCGAACTCATCGCGATCAAACCGACGCCCGAGCGCGCGCTCTTCGCCACGCAGGCGATGTTCTCGGTGGCGCTCGCGGTCGCGCTGGCCTACGCGTTTCACTTGACGCACATCTGGTGGGCCGCCATCAGCGGCTTCGCCGTCATGCAGACCAAGTTCTCCGCGTGCGCGCAACGCGGCGTGCATCGCGTGCTCGGCACGGTGGCGGGCGCGTTGCTCGGGGCGGTGGCCGGGCCGCTCATCGGCGATGTGCCGTGGCTCTTCGTGCCGCTGCTCGGGTTGATCGCAGGCTTCTCGGTGTTTCGCGCGCTCGTCTCGGATGCCGGCTACGCCTGGGTGCTCGGCGCGGTGACCGCGCTGATGGTGACGTTCGAGGCGCATCGGCTCGATTCGGCATCGGCGACGGCTTCGTTCGCGGTGCTGCGCGTGGTCGAGGTGATCGTCGGCACCGTGGCGTGCGTGGCCGTGTCGGCGCTCTTTCACGCGGGCGTGCAGCATTATCGGAAAAAGCGTGGCGCGGCGCTCGTGCCGGGCGCGCAGGCGTCGTCCACGGCCGACAGGGTGAATGCCAACAGCCTCGCCGTCACGCATGCCATCACGCTCGTTCCCTCCGATGCCGCGCAAGCCGTGCAAGCGCTCGAAGCCGCGCACGCGCAGCACGTTGCCAACGTCATGCGCAAGCGCCTGGCATGGCAGTCCGCGTGGTCGATCATGATTCTCGCGGCGCTCGCGTATGCGTGGAATCTGCCCGGCTTCGCGCAGGCGATGGTAACGGCCGTTGCCGTGCTGATCTTGCCCGCATCCGCACTGGACAAGCCGACGAAAAAACCCGTCACGCAGCGCATGGTGCAGCGGCTCGTCGGCTGTCTGCTGGCGGGAGCGGTGAGCCTAGCGCTTTTGCCACTGCTGGGCGACAACGCGTTCGCCTGCATGCTCGCGCTGTGCGCGGGCGTGTGGCTCGGCTGTCACGTGCAGACGGGCTCGCAGGGCGCGAGCTATGTCGGGCGGCAGTTCAGCATCGCGTTCATCATGGTCTTCGTGCAGGACCACCATTGGTCGTCGGACCCGATGCCCGCCGTGCTGCGGCTGTCCGGCATTCTGTGCGGGATCGTCGTGCTCGCGTGGGTGATGGCGGTCGGCACGGCGTGGTCCGCGCGGCAGGGCGCTCGCTCGATGATGCGATAAAGCGCCCGCCGCGAAGTCAGCGTGAAGTCAACGCATCACGCTTCCTCGGCCCACGCGAGATTCTCGCGCGCCATCAGTGCCGATGAAGCCGCCGGGCCGAACGTTCCCGCCGTATAACCGCGCGGCTTGTCGCCAAGTTCCTTCCAGCCGTTGAGAATGGGCTCGACCCACGCCCAAGCCGCTTCGAGTTCGTCGCGGCGCATGAAGTGCGTGAGACGGCCGCGAATCACGTCGATCAGCAAACGCTCATACGCTTCCGCGCGGCGCTCGGTGAACGCCTGCTGCAGATCGAGGTTCAGATTGACGGGCAGCATTTGCATGCCGCTGCCGGGTTCCTTCGCCATCATCTGCAACTGGATTGATTCTTCCGGCTGCAACGTGATGGTGAGCCGGTTGCCGTAATGACGCGGACCCGCCGGAATGATCGAGAACGGCAAGTCGGCAAAGTCGATGACGATCTCCGAGCGCCGGTTCTGCATGCGCTTGCCGGTGCGCAGGAAGAACGGGACGTTGGCCCAGCGCCAGTTGTTGATATGCGCGCGCAATGCGACGAAGGTCTCGGCGCGGCTTTCGGCGGGCACGTTGTCTTCCTGCAGATAGCCCTTCACCGCTTCGCCGCCGACCGCGCCCGCCGCATACTGACCGCGCACGGTGTCGCGGGCGATATCCGCGACCGACATGGGCCGCAGCGACTTCAGCACCTTGAGCTTTTCGTCGCGCACGGCGTCGGGATCGAGCGAGACGGGAGGTTCCATTGCCACGATGCACAGCAGTTGCAGCAAGTGGTTCTGCACCATGTCGCGCAGCGCGCCGGTGTGGTCGTAAAAGCCCGCGCGGCTGCCCACGCCCACCGTTTCCGACACCGTGATCTGCACGCTCTTGATATAAGGCGCTTGCCACAGCGGACCGAAGATGGCGTTGCCAAAGCGCAGCACCATCAGGTTCTGGACCGTCTCCTTGCCGAGATAATGGTCGATGCGATAAATCTGCTCTTCCTTGAAGCGCTTGCCGACGGCGTTGTTGATCTCGACCGCCGAGGCGAGATCGTGGCCGAGCGGCTTTTCCAGCACGACGCGCGACTGCTCGTCCACGAGACCCGCTGCCGCGAGATTGTCACAGATGGTGGTGAACAGTTCCGGCGAGGTCGAAAGATAGAACACGCGCTGCGCGTTTTCGCGCGATGCTTCGGCGAGACGGCGGAAGTCGTCCGGGTTTTCGACATCCACGCGCACGTAGTCGAACAGCGCGAGGAATTTGTCCCACGACTGCGCATCGAAGCCTTTTTCGTCGATGAACGGGCGCGACTGCTTCTCCATGAAATTCTTCAGATAGTCTTCGCGCGTCCAGTCCTTGCGGCCGATCGCGAGAATGCGCGTGTCGGGCGGCAGATTGCAATGCGAATGAGCCATGTAGAGCGCGGGCAGCAGCTTGCGTGCGGCAAGGTCGCCGCCGCCGCCGAAGATGATCATGTCGAGCGGGCGTTCATTCGAGGAAGATGTTTGATTCGTCATGGTGCGTGAGCCGTTGAAGGTTCAGAAAAGCCGAAGCGCGGCGACCGTGACATCCGGTCGAGAGAGCTATGTTGCATGGTTTGCCGGCATTTTGCACGGGGCGCGCGCTAACGGCCGTTCGATTCGAGCGGACGAGCTTCGAAGCGCGCGTGTCTTGCCCGCCGCGCGCAACCGAAAACTAACGCCAGTTCAGCGATGGATTCGCGCGCAACGCAGGCACGGCGAGATCGAGAAACGCGCGCACCTTCTGTGCGACATGGCGCCCTTCGCGATGCACGAGATGCACCGGCAGCGGCGGCGGTTCGAAATCGGCGAGAAGGGTGACGAGCGCGCCTTCGTTCAGATGCGACGCGATCTGATAAGAAAGCAGCCGCGCAATGCCGAAGCCCGCGAGCGCGGCTTCCATCGCCGAGTCGTTGGTCGTGGTGGAAAGGCGCGGCCGCGCGCGCACGACGATATGCCGCTCGCCCTCGTAAAGACGCCATTCGGGCGGCGTCGAGGAGCCGGTGGACGTGATGATCGTATGGTCATCGAGGTCGGCGGGATGTTGCGGCGTGCCGTGTTCATCGAGATATTCGGGCGACGCGCACAGCACCCGCCGCACGTGACCCACGGGAATCGCCTGCAGCGACGAGTCCGGCAGTTCCGCGATCCGCACCGCCACGTCGATACCTTCGTCGACGAGATTCACCACGCGGTCGACAAACCAGCAACTGGCGTCCGCTTCCCGATAGCGCGAAAGGTAGTCGAGCATCACCGGCATGACATGCAGTCGGCCGAACATGACTGGTGCGGTGATGGCGAGGACGCCACGCGGCGACGAATGAGTGCCGGTCGCGGCGAGGTCGGCGCTGTCGAGTTCGCCGAGAATGCGGCGGCAGTCCTCGAAGTAGCCACGGCCTGCGTCGGTGAGACGCACGACGCGTGTGGTGCGCGTGAGCAGCCGCACGCCAAGCCGTTCTTCGAGTTCCGTGACGACGCGGCTCACCACCGATGGCGACACTTCGAGCTTGCGCGCGGCGGACGCGAAGCCTCCGGTTTCGACCACGGTGACGAAGGTCGACATTGCCTGGAAACGATCCATGTTGGGGCGCACGGCCTGCGGGCTGGGAAGTTGCCGTGCATTCTCGGGCATGCTGGCGCGCCGCGCAATCTAGAGATCGAGTAGCAGCGGCGCGCTTTGTTCCGCGGGAAGCGCGCAGCAGATCAAGGCTTCGTCGTCGCCGACATGAAACGCGGGCTCGCTTGCATAGGTCACCGCGCCTTCCCTGATGCGCGTCCTGCACGTGCCGCACGTTCCGCGGCGACAGTTGAACTCCGCGTCGACGCCGTTTGCTTCGGCCAGATCGAGCAACGAGCCGCTTTCGGGCGACCATTGCACGCGCTTGTCCGACTTGAGGAAACTCACCGATACGGCTTGCGTGGCCGCTGGCGGCATCGGCTTCGTCTCGATACCGCGATCGGCCGTGCGTCGCAGCGATGCGGGACCGAAGGCTTCGGCATGGACGCGCGTGTCGGCCACGTTGAGCGCGCGCAAGTCATCGTAGAGCGATTGCATGAACGCGCCCGGTCCGCACAGATAGAAGTCGTAGTCGTTGAACGGCAGAAAGCTCGTCAACAAGTCGATATCGATCCGCCCCGAGACCTCGTAATCTTCCTTGAAGGTCGCGCCTTGCGGGTCGCTCAGCACGCGAATCACGCGCACCGCGCCGCCCGCGCTTTGCACGAGTGCATCGATCTCGGCGGCGAACGCGCGATTGGCGAGCGTTCGCGCCGATACGATCAGCCACGTCGGGCGGATGCGGCGCTTGCGCAGGCCTTCGTAGACGACGTGCCGCAGCATCGCGATCATCGGCGTTATGCCGACGCCCGCCGCGATCAGCACGGCCGGGCGTCGCTCCAGCGCGTCGATGGTGAAGTTGCCCGCCGGCGCGCGCGCCTCGACGACATCGCCCACTTTCAATGTGTCGTGCAGATGCGCGGACACGCGTCCTTCGCGCTTCACGCTGATGCGATACATCCCGTCCGATGGCGCCACCGACAGCGTGTACGTGCGGATCAGCGGCTTCGCTTCGCCGGGAAGATGCGCGCGAATCGGCAAATGCTGGCCGGCCGCGTGCGCCACGATGCCCGCGCCATCCGCCGGTTGCAGATGGAAAGAGCGGATGACATCGCTTTCATCGACGATGCGGCTCACCCTGAACGGCCGCCACGCGTTGGCGAGCGCGGCCGCCTTCATGCGTTCGGATGCCTCCGCCCAGTCGCCCGTCATCAGCGCATTGGGCGAAAAGCCTTCGCGGCGCAGCGCCCAGCGCAAGGGCAGCGCATTCTCGCGCAGCACGACACGACGCGGCGTGAAGCGCCACAGCCTTTCCGCGCCTTGAAACGCGGCGATTTCGGGTGAATCGGTGAGCACTTCGGCGTCGCCCGTAAGTTGCAGCAGCGTGCCGCTTTCGAAGTCCGTGAAGAGCAGACCGGCGCGTCCGTTCACAAGAATATTGCCGAGCGTGTTGAAGAAGAGGTTGCCCGCGAAGTCGGGAATGGTGAGCACGCCATCGTCGGAGATGCGCACGAAACCCGCCTTGCCGCCGCGATGCGACACATCCACTTGACGATGCCCGTCTTCGCGGTCGAAATACGATGCCACGAAGAAGGTGTCGGCGCGTTCGATCATCGCCCTTGTGCGTGGCGAGGGCGGATCTTCTTCGACCGGCTTCGAGCTCGAAGGCTCGGAAGGCTCGCGCACGAATGCGAAATCGCGCAGTTGAATGTATTGCGGGCAATTGCCGAAGCTCTGCTCGACGGCCACTTCGAACGCGCGGTCGCCATGGCGATGTATTACGCCGTTCATGCGATTACGCCGCCGCGTATGCAGTTCGATGCCGAGCATGCCGACCGATGCGCCATCGTTCATGCCGGCATCGGCGGGATCGTTCTTGTCGCGCGGATGCCTGACGGCGAGAGTCGTCGCGTCAGGCGTTTGCAGAAAACCGGGTCGGCCCGCGAGGAGCGTGGCCCAGGCGTCGCCGTTTCGATCGACCGCGCCCGTGACGATGAACGGCAGCTGCGCGAAGAATTGCCGATGCTGCTCCGGCATGAAGCTGCGCACCACGCGCCGCCCTTGTTCCTGCATGCGCTCGTAGACGCCCGCGGTTTTCTGCAGCGTGATTTCGCCGCGATGCCACGGCGCGTCCATCGTGACGGGACTGGAGAAGGACATGATCGTCTCAGGCCCGCAGCCCGGCCGCCGTCTTTTGGAACTCGATGAATCCGGGCAGCGCTTCCACGCGCGCCAGCCACGCGTTCACATGGCAATAACCGGACAAATCGACGTTGCCTTCGGGCGCGCTGGAGATGTAGCTGTAGAGCGCGACATCCGCGATGGTCGGATGCGAGCTGCCGATATCGGCGATCCAGTCGCGCGACTGCAATTCTTCGTCGATGACTTCGAGCGAAGCGTGCGCCCGGCCGATGACTTCTTCGGTATCGAACTTCCGGCCGAACACGGTGACGAGACGCGCCGCGCATGCGCCGTAGGCGATCTGGCCTGCGGCAACGGAGAGCCAGCGTTGCACCTGGGCCGCTTCGAGGGGCGTTTCGGGGAGCCAGCGGGCATCGCCGCTTTTCTTCGCGAGGTAGACGAGGATGGCGTTCGAATCGGCGATGACGTGATCGCCGTCGGTAAGCACCGGGATTTGGCCGAAGCGATTCAGGCGCAGGAATTCAGGCGACTTGTGCGCGTTGGCGGCGAGGTCGACGTCTTCTTCTTCGTGATCGAGGGCAGGAAGGTGCAAGAAAAGCCGCGCCCGGTGGGAGTGGCCGGAGAGGGGATGGTGATAGAGCTTCATGGCGGGCTTCAGTCCTTATGTTGGGTTCTTGACAGTCTTCTAACGCGGAGGCGCGTTTTGCTGACCTTTACGGAGGGTCTCTCCGTGTACGAACCAAGTATGGGGATTTGCCCTGCTGAGTTGAATACCAGATAGATTCAAATCACTGTTCTTGTTTGGAGAACGGTGAGGTATTTTAGAGGCTGGGATTCACGCTTGTGCAAGCTGTTTCCTATTTGCAAAATCGTGCGACTTATATCGGAAATGCATGCATCGCCGTAACCTGCGTTCCCGAGCGGGTACGAGATGCGATTTTTATAAGTTGTTGAGGGCCTTCGTTCCCGAGCGGATACCAAGGCAGCCTGTTTGAGGCCAGCGTGGCATAATGTTCCCGAGCGGGAACGAGAGGGCCAGCCATGACTGAACAACGCAACCAAATAACGGATGTTGTCGCATTAGGTGCGCTAGTGCGGGCCGTACGCATCGCGCAAGGTTTCAAGCGCGACGAGTTGGCAACGGCGACTGGCCTATCGCCCAAATTCATCACTCAAATTGAGTTGGGGAAGGAAACGGCTCAGGTCGGGAAGGTGCTTCAGTTGCTGAGTGAACTCGGCATGCATCTCTACCTGGAAACGCCCGGCACGACATTTACAAAAGAAAGCCTCGAATCCGCATTGAAGCGACGCCGGTCGCGCCGAAACACTCCACCTGAGGCAACCTGATCGTGACGTCTCGAACTTTGATTGCTTATGCCAACGGGCGACGCGTTGGTACGCTAATCGATGAAAACGGTGTCTGGAGCTTTGGCTATGATCCTCACTGGGTCGCAGCGAAGGATGCCTTTCCTCTATCGCCGGCTTTACCTTTAAGCAGCGACTGCGTCGTCGATGGCTCGTCAAAGCGCCCTGTGCAATGGTTCTTCGACAACCTGCTTCCAGAAGAAGCCATGCGCGAGGCGCTCGCAAAGGAAGCGTCGATGGATGCCAGCGACGCATGGGGATTACTCGCTTATTACGGTCGCGAAACCGCCGGTGCGCTTTCGCTAATGGCCGAGGGTGAAACCGAGCCTAGAGCTGACCGGGCCCCGCTGGCGCTGGAAGAACTCGAGAGGCGCATTCAGGCAATGCCGACACACGCGCTGACTGCGACTTCGCCGAAGCGAATGTCGGCGGCAGGTGCTCAGCAAAAGCTGCTCATCATTCTGACGGGGGAGCACCCTAAACATGAGTTGTTCGAGCCAGTGGGCGCCGAGCCTTCCATGCATCTACTCAAGCCGGATATGCGGATGGCCGGCTATCCTCATTCGGCCATCAACGAGTTCTTTTGCGCGCGGCTGGCGCGCCAGTTGAGCTTGCCCATACCCAATACCCATTTTCTGCGCGTGCCTTCGGCGTGTTACGTCATCGACCGCTTTGATCGTGACGTCGCGAGCGCACCAATGTCGCGAATTCACACGCTCGATGCGACCCAACTGCTTAACAAGGATAAAGCGTTCAAATACAACAACGCCAGCGCCAAAGCGCTTGGAGAATGTGTGTCCCTGCTCGGAACGAAAGCATTGGCCCGACTCGCGCTTTTTAGATGGACTGTGTTCAACGTCCTCGTGGGCAATGCGGATGCACATCTGAAGAACGTTTCGTTTTTCTCGCGTTCTTCCGGCTACGCACTTGCACCCTTCTATGATCTCGTCAGTACAGTCGTCTATAACACGCCCTCGCACCATGAACACGGCGAGCGCTGGCCTCATGTGGAGCTCTCCATGCCCATCGGCAACGCAAGGCGCTTTGCCGAGATATCGCGTGCAAATGTGCTGGCGTTTGCTGAGGAACTCGGAATGCGTGCGTCGGGCGCGGAGAAGGACTTGGAAAAGATGCTCGCTGAACTGCCCGGCGCCATTGGACGAACGCGCGCAGAGGTCAACATTGTTGCTCAGCCTAGCGCCGGTGAAATTCGGCTCCTGGACAGCATCCAACATATGCCGCTGAGCGAAATGAGCCGAGCCCTAAGCTAGTAACGAGCGCCTAAAGCGCAAGTCGATCTATGCCGCTGCACGACCGATAGCAACGTCTTCGCGACTATGCCGGAACTGTCGGATAGATGTTCGTTTATGGCGAGTGCGCGTTCTGTTCAGCATCGCGCCGCCGCGCCTACGCTATCAATCCAGCCCCGCTGCAGCCTGCCACTCCTCCAGCGCTCGTTCGAGACCACTAAACGTCACCGGCTTATGCATATAGCCATCGAACGACGGAAAGTCGTTGTCGCCCAATTCCGTGCGCCCTGTCATCGCGATCATGTATGCATCGTGAGAAGCGCCTTCGGCCCGCAAGCCCTCACACATTTCACGGCCGTCGCCATCGGGTAGCTCGACATCCGCGAGGATCACATCGAAGGTATGTGCATGCGCAAGTTCGCGTGCGACGCCGCAATCGTGAGCAAGCTGAACCTGATGCCCCAGTTTGCCGATCAGCGAAGCAATGCCTGCCGCGAAATCGCGATCGTCGTCCAACACCAGAATTTGCATAAGTCGCCCCGTTCGCGCGTTGGTTGAGTTGCTAGCTTCCTATGCAAGGACAGTGCCATCAGCACGCGATAAACACAGCGCCTTGCGCCGTGTGGCCGAGCCAACGAAGCGAACGGTCGTATCAGCTGCGATTTGGAATAGTTACCGGGCAAGCGCGCTCATTGTTGACGAGACTGCTACGCGCACCAGGCGCCGCGGGCCACGCGCAACCTTAATTCTGGGGCGGCACATTCGCCTTGTTCCCCGCCAGCGGCGACCCATACCCGCCACTATTCGCGTTGTTAGGCAGTCCATTGACTAGTTGCGCTCGCGGATCGCTCGGATTCAAATTCAACTCTCCCGCCTGCGCATTCCCGTGCGTCGGGTACTGGCTTCCAAGCGGCGCATCCGGCATGAGCTTGGGGTTGTTCTGAGGCGCGCTCATATCCGTTTCCGCACTCGGCGGATGCAACTGCGCAAACGCGCTCGACGCCGCGACCAACAAGCCCGTAAAAACACAAAGGCGAACGTTCATGACAAAACTCCCGAGGTGGCGGCGCGAAGCGGTCCGCATTGCTTGAGTTTAGACCCGCGCCGTGCCACAAACGCTGATCTCCCTACCGTCGACCAGTCCAGCGTTTGTCTCAAGCGCGCGCTATTTCTTGTGTTTCTTGAGTTTGGCTTTGCGCTGGCCGCGCTCATCGATTATCCGCACGCGATGCTTGTCCTTCATCTTCTTCCATTCCTTGCATTCTTCCTTCGTGCGCAGGCAACCAATGCAGAAGCCCGTCTTTTCATCGAACTTGCAGATGCTGATGCAGGGCGAATCGACTCCCATGATTTATCCGTGAAAGTGCCGCATGGGCGTGACAGTGGGCCAACAATTTCGCACGCTGCGTGCCCGCGTCGCCAACTGATTGTTTCGATGATCCTCATAGCGCCGCCAAGCGGTGCCCCGCAAACCCTCACCTTTGACCCGAATTGCGGCATGACGCTTGCTTCATGCGGACAAATGCGTGACACGTCCGTTGCGCCGATGACGCTTTTCCCTCCTCACGAGCGAGCGAATAATTCAAATGCCTCCCGCACCCGGCTCGCGCCGTCCACCCGCCAAAATACTGCCGCCCGACGCGCCTGGCCTGCGCGCGCTGGCGTCGCTGGTGACTGGTGTCATCGTCATATGCGCTTTGTACTTCGGGCGCGCGGTACTTATTCCGATCATCCTCGCGATTCTGCTGAGCTTTCTGCTCGCGCCTTTCGTCGATATGTTGCGGCGCATTCGCTTCGGGCAAGTGCCATCGGTGATCGTCGCGGTGTTGCTGGCGTTGTCGGTGCTGACGGCTGTCGGCGCGCTGATCGGCGCGCAGGTCGCGCAACTTGCGGGCGATCTGCCGAAGTATCAGGTTGCGGTAGAACGCAAGATCGACTCCGTGCAGCGCCTGACAGTCGGTCGCGCCGACGAATTTCTCGGGCGCGCATCGCGTGCGCTCAAACGCATTTCGCCCGCGCGCGAGCAGGAGCAGCGCACCGCCGAAAACAATCCCGCCGCCTCGCCGATCGATCAGCCGATGCCGGTGGAAGTGCACGAACCATCGCCGTCGCCGCTGGAACTGGCGCAGCGCTTTCTCTCGCCGGTCATCAGTCCGCTTGAAACGACGGGCATCGTGCTGGTGGTCGCCGTGTTCATCCTGTTGCAGCGTGAAGATCTGCGCGACCGGCTGATACGCCTATTCGGCTCGCGCGATCTGCATCGGGCAACCACCGCGATGGACGAAGCCGCGCGCCGCCTTTCGCGCTATTTTCTGGCGCAGCTCGGCATCAACGTGAGCGTGGGCATCATCATTTCGATTGGGCTCGCGGTTATCGGCGTGCCGGGCGCATTGCTGTTCGGCGTGATGACGGCGCTTCTGCGCTTCGTGCCGTATGTCGGGACGTGGATCGCCGCGCTCGTCGCGGTGGTGTTCGCGGCGGCGGTTGGCCCCGGCTGGACCATGCTGATCTGGACCATCGTATTGTTCGGCGTGACCGACATCGTGGCGGGACAGATCGTCGAGCCGCTCCTGTATGGTCACAGCACCGGGCTTTCGCCGTTCGCGGTGATCGTCGCGGCAATCTTCTGGAGCTGGATCTGGGGGCCAATAGGTCTCGTGCTGTCGACGCCGCTCACGCTGTGCCTCGTGATTCTCGGGCGCCATGTGGATCGCCTCGAATTTCTCGATGTGCTGTTTGGCGACCGGCCTGCGCTCACCCCTGCGGAAAATTTTTATCAGCGCCTGCTTGCCAACGATCCCGACGAAGCGCTGGCGCAAGCGGAATCGCTGCTGACGGAACGCTCGCTGATCGCTTACTACGACGAAGTCGCGCTCGAGGGCTTGCGGCTCGCGCATAACGACGTGCTGCGCGGCGTGGTGACGGTGGATCAGTTGCGGCGCATCAACGAGTCGGCGCTCGACATCATCGAAGGGCTGGAGGAAACCGACGATACCGCCGTGCTGCCGCCGCCTCATCGCGAAGATCCGCCCGCGAGTCTGGAGTCGCCGGACGAAGCGGTGCCGCTCGCCTACGAAGCGCCGCCGCCGCATTTCGATGCGCAAGCGGAAGGTCACACGGCGTCGGTGTTGTGCATTGCAGGGCGCAGCGAACTGGACGATCTGGCCGCGACAATCGCGGTGCAACTCTTTAGGAAGCACGGGCTGGGCGCCGATCTGGCGGGCTACGAACGCTTCTCGCGCGGACGCTTCGGCGAAGTGAACCTGCACGGCGTGTCGATCATCTGCGTGGTCTCGTTCGATGCCGCCGAGTCGCCGCCATATCTGCGCAATCTCTTGCGCCGCCTGCATCAGCGTGCGCCGGCAGCCGAGCTGATCGTGGGACTCGTGTTCCCCGAAAGTCCGCTGCAGGGCGAAGCGCTGGTGCGCACGAGTTCGGCGGCGGTGTCGTTCAAGGAACTGGTCGAGGCATGCGTGGCGGCGGCGCGCCGTCAATCGACCGATGGCGTCTCATGGACCGGACTCGATCCCTCGGATGGCGAAGCCGCGCTCGAAGGACCGTCCGCGCCCGAAGAGGACGCGCCGGCGTTGCGCAACGGCTGAAGCCTGCCGCCGCCTTAGCGGTTGCCGTCGAACAAGTCGTTGAGCATGGTGTCGAATGCGGCTTGCGCCTCTTCGAGCTCTTGCAGGGCGGCGTCGAAGGCCGTCAGCGCGAGTTGCGTCGGGCGGCCGTCGCCTTCGGGCGCGAACTGCTTCTGCAAGGCAAGAAAGGCGGATTGAACCTGGCGCGTCGCGTTGACGATGCGTTCCATCGCGCGCGCTTCTTCTTGCCGGTTGGCTTCTGCGGTCATGTGGGGCACTCCTTGTTGACAATGCCCGATATTATCAAGCGCGGAAGCCTTCGCGGTCCAACTCCGACTCAAGCCGTCGCTTTTGGGCCGGCGACCGTGAACAATCTTACCGCTTCCTCCAGCACCACCGCCCGCTTCGCCGGGCGCTTGGCCGTCACCGCCGCCTGTTCGACCAGCGCCGCGTTCTGCTGGGTCGAATCGTCGAGATGCGAGACTGCCTGATTCACTTGCGCGATCCATCCGCCTGCTCGCTGCTGGCTTTCGCCACTTCCATGATGATCGTCATACGCGGTTCACTGCTTCGTCGATAGCACGCATTGGCGCGTCGTGCGCGTGACGAGGCATGCGTTTCGTGCCGATATCGGCGCCGCTTCGCCGGGCGCTTTATTGCGCGCTCCAGCCGCCGTCGATCTTCAACTCCGAACCGCGCATTTCGCTCGCGGCGTCGGAGCAGAGGAACACGGCGAGATCGCCGATCTGCTCCGTCGTCACGAATTGCGCCGACGGCTGCTTCTCGCCGAGCAACTTCGCGCGGGCGTCGTCAGGCGAGAGCGATTCGCGTGCGGCGAGATCGTCGATCTGCTTCTGCACGAGCGGCGTATGCACGAAGCCGGGGCAGATGGCGTTGACCGTCACGCCGCTGCGCGCGTTTTCGAGCGCGGCGACCTTCGTGAGTCCGAGGATGCCGTGCTTGGCCGCCACATAAGCGGACTTGCCGACCGACCCGACGAGTCCGTGCACCGAAGCGATGTTGATGACGCGTCCCCAGCCGCGCTCGCGCATGCCGGGCAGCGCGACGCGCATGGTGTGAAACGCCGAGCTGAGATTGATGGCGATGATCGCGTCCCAGCGTTCCACCGGGAACTGGTCGATGGTCGCGACATGCTGGATGCCCGCGTTGTTCACGAGAATATCGACCGCGCCGAAGGTTTCGTTGGCGAAGGCTAGCATGGCTTCGATTTCGGCGGGCTTGGTCATATCGGCGTCGTGATGCACCGCTTTCACGCCGATGGCTTCGATCTGCGCGAGGGCGCCGTTCACATCGCCGAAGCCGTTGAGCACGAGATTCGCGCCGGCTTGCGCAAGCGCCGTGGCAATGCCTAAGCCGATGCCGCTCGTCGAGCCGGTGACGAGCGCGGTCTTGCCGCCGAGCGATTTCGATGCGAGTTGAGTCATGGACGGGTTTCTCGATGAGTTTGAAGGGAGATGCGCGTTCGGCTGACTTTACAAAACGTCGCTAAGTTTGCCTAGTGCGTAAAACACCGCGCATCGAAACACGGCCGCAAGGAGCCGATGTTATCTTTGCCAGCAACCCCAAGGAGCCCGACCCATGCTCTCACTCATTTACCGCGACTACATTGCCTGCCTGAACGACAAGGACTGGACGAAGCTCGGGCAGTTCGTTCACGACGAGGTGTCGTATAACGACGTGCCAGGCACGCTGGCGGGCTATATCGGCATGCTGGAGCGAGATTACGAGCAGATTCCCGATCTGCATTTCAATATCGAACTGCTCATTGAGGATGCGCAGACGGTGGCGGCGCGCCTGCTGTTCGATTGCTCGCCGAAAGGGACGTTCCTCGGCGTGCCCGTGAACGGCCGGCGCGTGTGCTTTCGCGAGAACGTGTTTTATCGGTTTCGCGATGAGCGTATCGAGCGGGTGTGGTCGGTCATCGATAAGGCGGCGATTGAAGCGCAAGTCTTGTGAATGATTACATGCCATGTAATCGTTGCGGCCCGCTAAGCCTTTGCTGGCGGCCCACCGTCTAGAATCGTCTACTATCCGTCTATTTGTATTTATATGGCAATTTTCAATTCAGTCCATTCCGCGCCGCGCACGTCGCGGTACAAAGACGTCATTTCCGCCGACTTGTGACCGAGGAGCGCCTGAGCGAATTTCGCATCGTACTGCTCGGTATAGAGACGTGCCGCAAGACTCCGAATCTCGTGGAACGAGGCCGGTGTGCGACCATCCTCCCACGTTAAACCCGGTGTCGAGTTGCGGGTGTCTGCAAATGCTCGTGTGAGTTTTTCAGCTGTTACGCGGG
The DNA here is from genome assembly GCF_031451465.1 of Caballeronia sp. LZ003. Lineage (NCBI taxonomy): Bacteria > Pseudomonadati > Pseudomonadota > Betaproteobacteria > Burkholderiales > Burkholderiaceae > Caballeronia > Caballeronia sp. LZ003. The sequence goes on from NZ_JARUXJ010000004.1 coordinate 1,534,210, forward strand.
CGCTTCTTCTCTGGCCGCCGCGCGTCTCGGTGTAATGCAGCATGTACGCGGATACGGCGTCGTCTCTGCACCGCTTCACCACGTCGTCAAGCGACAGTTTGATCGCCCCTAGTCGAAGCGACAGCGGAATGCGCAGCCGCACAGATCCTCGTCCCTTGGTCTGAACGACCGCTAAGAATCCATCTTTCGCCTCGGCAAACTGCATCTTCGAGACATCCTCCCGGCGCTGCGCAGTGATGAGTGCCAACTCCATGCTTCGCGCGATCCACGGATCAGGCGACTTCTGCGCTTGCTTATAGATGGCGAGGAAGTTCTCCAGGGTGAGCCGCGATCTCACGACTTCAATGTCGGGCCGCCGCGTGACGGAAACAGGATTCTTCCCTCCATCGATCAAGCCTTTCGTCTCAGCCTCGCGAAACATGTCGTGCATGGTCTTGCGTATCAGAGCGGCCATAGGCGCGCCGCGTGCCGTGGTAGCGGTCAGGATAAAGTCGGCGACCTCGCTTGTTTTCACTTCTCTCAGAAGCCTATCGACGAACGGCGCGGTGCAAACGGCTCGGATGCCGGCGCGAACAGTCTTCATCGTGCTCGGTGTCGGATTGCGAGTCTCCGCATAGATCACAGCGTACTCTGCCGACCAGGCGCGCAGCGTCCTGTCATCCGGTGCAGTCATGCGCTGCACGATCGATCGATGGCCTCGACTCTGTTCGAGCTCTGCGTTGGCGGCGCGCGCTTCGCCAAACGCCTTCGCCTGATCGCGGCCAATACCGTAATCCTTCTTGGTGTCAGGATTGCGCCAGTAGAAATAGCCCGTGCTGTTCTGATACAGGTTCGCGGGCCAGTGCCGGCGCTTTGCTTCACGACGCCTTGCGGCCATTCCCAAATCTCCGTTGCATCTCGCCTGCGTCGTCGTAATAAACGGCGGTCGGTTCGACAAAATACTTGGCGCCGCATTTGATGGGCTGCGGCACGATACGGCCATTTTTACGCCAGTTGCGCAGCGTGTTCCGATGCGGCTTCTCTTTTCCGAACAGCAGTTCTGCCCACTGCTCAAGGGAGACTAGCTTCGCCATTTCTCGACTCCGAGATACGCGCGCGCCACGCGCATGAATTCTTCGATGTTGCGGATCATTCCATGCTGCTGTCCTTCATCGTGTAAAGCCGCACCATTTCTTCTTCGGTAGCGACGTGCGATCCGTCTGGACCAGCGCGGTTGTCCGCGAGCAGGTCGGCTTTCGTCGGGCCGTACAAACCGCCGCTGCAGCCATACTGGCGAACGCGCGCCATGCGCGAGTCGTGCAAGGCCATGTCGAGATCTATACCGTCCCTCTGCAAGTCGGCACGAAGCGAGTCGATGAGATCCGGCTCGTCCATCAGTTCGGTCTGCGGTTTGTCTTCGCTCCAGATGCAATACTTGCCGCCGAACTCTGCGATATATCCGCGCATCACTGCCTCCAAATATTCATGTTTCCGCATCGGTCGCTCATCTACTTCTCCTTCGTGTCGATGCGATTCAAAAGCTTAACCAAAGAGTCGTGCAGATAATCTATTCTGCGATCAACCCCACGGCTAGCATTCATTGCCATTTCGCGTTCGTAGGAGCCTTTTGGCAACATGTCTGCAATTGCGGAAAAAGCGAATCCAAGGTCAACAAGTTCTTTAAGTGCTTGTTCTTTGCTGAACCAACATGTTGCTGGGTCTGTGTATCTATCGCTCACGTCTTCTCCTTCGTGTCGGTGGATGCGCTCTCGTCTTCCGGAATGTCTGAAACGTCAGATAGCTCGAACGTTCCAAGGTCTTCAACGCTGAATTCTTCGAATACAAAAACACCGCCGCCTTGTTGAACTTCTGTGCGCGCATCATCCTCGTTGTCCGCGTCTACGTAATAAACTTGATAGCCGCTAACGGAAGTCACATCGACGGTAAATGTGTATCTCTTCACGATTTCTCCCCTTCCTCAGATGCGCGGTTAGCTGCGATGGCGGCGTCGATGCGCTTGCAAAGAATGTGATAAGCGGCGGTATCGTTGCTAACTAAATCCCGCGCTTCTTTCAACGCTTCAATCCTTGCTTGCCGTAATGCATCATCAGCGGATGCGATGGGGTGGGCGACAATAATTCGGGCTTCCCTCATCGTAAGACCGCACGAAGAGCACGCAATCTCGTTATCATCCGCCTCTTGCTTGTCGCTCGTTTCGAATGGTCCACACGGATCGTTGCAGTTCTCAGGATCACCGCAGCAATGCGGAACGTCCGTTGTGAATGGCGCGCTATACGGAGCCTCTTGCTTGTCGCTCGTCTCGGCAAGGATGGACTCGATATGCGGAATGTATTTGCGCATATCAGCGATTTGGAAAGCCGCTATTGCCATTCGCAACGCATATTTCTGCTCTTTAGTCATTTCAAATCCTTGTCGGGAGATGTGACAAGTGCACGTCGGTTTGCTCGAACGAATGCTTCCTGTACGGCGCTGTCGTTGAGAACGACCCGCGCATATCCGACGACCTTGTCGTTCACTTCCTTTACGCTGTACGCGCCGATAAGACCGCACATGTTCGCCAGTTCGAACAGGTGTTCGTAGCTGATGCCGTCAGGCGATTTCGTTTCCGCTTTCGGGACATATACAAGCATGTGATCCCACGCGCGCGGATCGACGTTCTTAGCCTCGCTGCCGAGCCGGTCTACTAAATCCATCATGGCATCGCTAATCGGCTGTGCCGCCTCTTGCTTGTCGCTCATATCTTCAAGTGCAGTCCCAAGCCGGACGCACATTTCTTCGGTCAGCATCAGATACTTAGTGCCGCGCTGAACAACGCATTCTGCTTCTTCTGCTATTGCTCGCCACAAGGTAAGTGCATTTGTCATTTCAAATCCTTAGCTAAAGAAGTGAGCGCAAGCCCACGTCACTAATGCAATAAAGATCACGCCAAGCGCTCCGACTATCACGCCCGCATCAAAATCCAATACAACCGTCATTTATTCATCTCCGCAATGATTGCGCGTGCTCTGCGTCTTCGTGCTCATCTTGTTCTCCTTAGGTGTCATCGGGCGAGCAGGGTGAATGCTGCTGCAGCCACTCGCGGTACTTGTCCATTGCCAAGGGCTGTAAGTCGGTCCACCCGATGGGCCACCCCATTAGCCATTCGACCCACTGCGGGTTCAACGGGCCATTCAACTCTTCCGGCGTCACCATCGTTCGGAGCTTCTCTCTCGATCGCGAGCCGCCCCATTTGCACAGCGCTGCGCCTCCCGTCCTGGTCATCGCCGTCGGCGTAGGCCAAAGCTTCACCGCGAGGCTTAGAGGCATTCCACCTTGCGCATAGCGCTTTTGCCGCGATCCGGTATCGCTCGCCACGGGCGTAGGCCACAATCCAGATGCGCTCTCGAAGATGTGGTGCGCCGACATCGGCCGCAGATATGACACCCCACTCAGCATCGAACCCCATCTCGGCCAAGTCTCCGAGAACTCGTCCAAGTCCGCGAGAAGTGAGCATTGGACTGTTTTCCACGAGCACGACGCCTGGCTGTACTTCGCAAACGATCCGCGCCATTTCGACCCAAAGTCCGCTTCGGGCTCCGTCGAGCCCGGCTCCATTTCCGGCGATGCTGATGTCTTGGCACGGAAAGCCGCCAGATATGACCTCAACAATTCCGCGCCATGCTGTTCCGTCAAAAGTCGTGACGTCAGACCAAATCGGGAAAGGCCGGAGTACTCCATCGTTTTGCCGTTGTGCCAAAACCTGTGCGGCGTAGGCATCACGTTCAACTGCGCAGACGGTTCGCCATCCAAGCAGATGGCCGCCGAGTATTCCTCCACCAGCGCCCGCGAAAAGAGCCAGCTCATTCATTACTTCCTCGTTCGAATCTCACGTTCTTCTCCTTTATGGGCGCGTATCAAGCCGCGTTTCGCGGAACAGCGACAACTACGCCGAGACCGCTCTTCAGCAACTCCGCATGATTTCGCTGACCATAGGCCACCAAACAGATCGGCGCGCCGCTGTTGAAGCTCGCCCGAGTTCCGTCTACGCGGTGAAAGTGCGGCCGCCCCTTGATGAACAGCACCGCGTCAGCGCGCGACCAGACGCTTTCGTAAAACATCGCCGTCTCGGTCCGCGCTGGAATCAGCGCGATACCATTCCCGTGATCTGCCATCTTCTTCATCCAGCGTGTAGCCTCGCGTCCGAACGGCGGGTTCATCCAGACGCGGCCGAACCATTCCTTGCCCAAGCCGTCGTCGGCCACAGTAAAGTGGCGCCGTGCGGTATCCCACGGTCGATTCAACGGCGAGCACGGATCAAGATCGAACGCGCCAAGCTTCGCCATGATTTCGGGTGGCGTTAGCCACTCGTCAGAAATCATGACCGGTGATTGATGCGACGACATACTCACGTTCTTCTCCTTGATGGGCGCGGGTGCGATACGCGCCCGGTGGTCTTATGCTTTCTCTCCGGTTGCCTGGATATGGCTTTCGACCCATTGGCGCATGCGATGCCAGCGCTGCTCTTCGGCGCGCTGTATAGGCACGCGTACCGATTTGATTCGCTGATCCCAGCGCCGCAAAGGACCGCACACTTCGACGTCTACCCAATCCCACGGATAGAGACCTTCGTCGTTCTCGAAGACGATCTCAGCGGCGAGGGCGGGCGCGATATTGAATGCCTCCGCGACAGACTGGCGGTCATATGGATCGAGCTTCGACATGTCGATGCCGCGCGCGGCGCCGAGCACGCCGATCGTGCAGAACTCGCCATCTGCCGTCTGAAGTTCGTCGGCGATGAGCCGCTTTTCCGGCATGGCGTCGAGCGCTGCCGCGAGCTCGCGCAGAAATGCTTGACCGCGTTCGCCTCTGATTGCCGAGTTCACTGCGCCACGCCAACGAATGAGCGCCCAGCCGTCGCAATCGTCGCTGTATCCGCTTCTGCTCACAGTGCCTCTCCGGTTGCTTTGGCAATAACAGCGCGCGCTGCTTCGCCGATCGTCCGCATTGGGATGCTATCGCCAACAAGGGCGTTCATATCGAGAAATGGCGCAGCCTTGATATGGCCGGAGTCGATGCCACGAAGCACCAGTTCGGCGAATTCAAGAAGGTCAGGCGCAGCGGCGACGAGAGCGACATTCGCGCGCGTTTCTTCCACTTCCCAATCGGGCGCCCCTTCATAGATCGGCTTCAGGACGTTGGCGATCTTGAACCGCGTGCCGGCGATGCTGCCGCGAATGCGCACATACGGCTTATCGGCTTCATCGGGCAGCAGCATCCATGGGCCGCGAGTGTGTTTCGTGCTCACGCTTTCTTCTCCTCGAACATGTCGATGGTCTTCGTGTCGCGCTCAGCCTCGGCATCCGCCTGCAGGTTTCCGAGGATCATCGAAAGCCGCGTGCGACCATCGCCGCCGTAGGGCAGGCAATCACCGTCCCAACCGATCGACGAAAGCTGCGATTCGCTTTTGATCTCGCGGCCGAATCCATAGTCGTAGTCGGTATGGCTCACGTCGCCGAGCGATTCGCGCGCGGTTTCCTCAGCGACCTGCATGGCGTGCGTCGAATCAGTCGCCATTACGACGGTCACGATGCTGATCTCGACGGAGTAGGGCTTAAGCGTGCTCACGGCGTCTCCTGTTCAGTTACCTGATGCAGTGCGCGTCGACTCAGGCTGCGCTACCGCATAGACTTGCTGGCCATCGGCGTTCGTCGTTGTCGTTTCCGTCTCGCCCTTCAGCAGCTTGTGCTTCACGAAGATCGAGCGGACTTTCGGGTCGATGGAAGCGAGGATGTCCAGCGCTGCCGATCGGAGTTCTTTTGCGTTTTCGGGATCAGATACCGCGGCTTGCTGCACGCGTTCGAAGGTGCGGAGCATCACGCACGCCTCGTCGATCTTTGGCGCGCCAACGCTTACCGCGAAACCCGGTCCGCCAGCGGCAAGGCCAGCCGTTCCGCCGCAATAGTCACCAGAGAACGAGCCTGCGAAGCCAGGGAGGACCGCATTGCCGGTCGTGCGCGCCGTATAGCTGCCGCTGTACTCGACCTTGTTCGGGCTGTTGAAGGTGATCTGTTGAGCGTTGCCTTGATTCGTCGCGCCGGCCACGGAAGACGTGGTTGACGTGTTCTCTGCGTTGCCCGACACTTGAGCCATCGCGGGTGCAACCGCGAAGAGCGCTATGAGGGCGATGAATTTCGTTTTCATTTGTGGCTCCGGGAAGCGGGCCGGGTTCCATCCGGCCCGCATCTTGTTGTCCGATGTTCCGCGCTTAGTGGATGAAGCTGATTCCTGCGATACCGCCAATTGCACCGACTGCACCGATAGCGCCGGTCGCGAACTGCCCACTGCCTTGTGCTGCGGTCGTCGTATTGCCGTATGCCGCGCCGCCATTCGCGATGCTGTTGCCGACGTTCGTCGGGGCATTGCCGACCGCCGAACCCGTTACACCTGAGTTCGAAAACTGCGTCGTGTTGGTGACCACCGTCGCGCCGACGCTATTCACGCCACCGCCAATCGTTGCCGTGCCGCCCGTGTTGTTGAACGCGTTCTGATACGAAGCGCCCGTGCCGCCGACCTGCGCGGCCGTCACTGCGTTGCCGTTGCTGATGCTGGCAGCCGAGCCCGACACGCTGCCGCCGAATGCCGATGCGCCGGCGCCGACGACGATGCCACCCTCGACGCCGGTGGCGTGCGCGACATTGAACAACGATGCGAATGCTGCTGCGACGACTGCCAATGCGATTTGCTTCTTCATTTCTGGTGCTCCTCGTGTAATGCACGTGGCGGACGTGCGGCCGTTTTAATCGAGAGGCAACACTTCGTCAGCGTTTCTCTTTGCGGATGCGAGGTTGTCGTCGGCGATCTCGATGGCGTCAGTGATCTGGCCGTCTTTGCCGCCCATAAACTCGTCATGAGCAGCCGTCATCGCTTCTTCTTCTCCCTCGGTGTCTTCAACTTCGACGAGAACGACTTGCCAAGTCTCGACCTTCATTTCGAACCACTTGCTCATGTCGATCTCCTAGATACGGCCGGATTACGCGCCGGCACGCGGGGGGTTGGAATTCAGTTCGAGATGGGCCGCTGGATCTGCACCGAGTCAAGCCACTTCTGCTGCTTTTCGAAAGCAGCGGCGCCGCGATTGAAGAGAAGGGCAATAATTGCGGCAAGCGACCAAACGGTGAGGACTACTATCGGCAAAGTGGACATGAGGGTGAGCCTTTTCGGGATGCGTTATCAGATGCAGCGCGTATGCGCGCAGCGTTCCATTTCAGCTTTGCGGTGAGACGTCTCGGAATCTATGACCAGGAACACGGCCGCGACGATGAGGACGACACCCCAGATCTTCAGCAGGCTCATTTCCAGAGCGCGCCGGCCGGAACTGCGACACAGAGGAACCAAACCATCCCAATCGAGATTGCGACGGCCGAGCCCATGCCGATCGTCTTGTAGATCTGATCAACGCGGCTCAGTCGAGCAATGTCGAGCAGAGCGTTGTCGTTGATTGCGCGTTCCATCGTCTATCCCCGGTTAGAGGTCAAGAGCCAAAGACCACCCGCCGTCGCGAGGATGCCAACGACGAGACCGGCGCTTACTAATGCTGCGAGCTTTCCCATGTTCGTCTCCCGAGATCGGTGGGTGAGTGCATGAGATGGATAATACACAAGACGTTCTTGTGATGCAAGACAATCTTGCATTTGCCGGCGGATTTATTCGACGTCGGCGTTTTGCCCGATGTGCGTGCTGTTGTGAGCCTGAGACGGAGTTGCCAGCGCAGGAGAGCACACGCAAAAAAAATCCCGCACCGGGGAGAGTGGTGCGGGATGGCCTCAAGTCGTGTGGACGACTGAAGTTGAGCTATGGCCGATTCAAGTGTAGGAGACGTTTCGATGAAGGCAAGACTGAGGCTGCAGAAAACGCCGCGAAGAGGGTTTAAGAAAGGCGCTGCTACTTCGAAGGCGGTACTTGCGCAGGAATAGCAGCCGGCGCAGGAACGTTGATTATGATCGGTGGCTGCGAGGGACCTGGGCCGGATTCCTTTGACTGCTTTGTCGCATTCCAAATCGTGAACAAGAGGCCGAGCACACCAAGTACAAACGCTGTGAACATCCCGATTGTCGCCGTATGGGTCCAGCGGGCGTTTTCCGTGATCGCTTTGTGAATGTCTACGCGAATGTCAGCGACATCAGCACGTATCTCGGCCATCCCCACGTCGAGGTCAGCCTTGGTAGCCAGTGTCGGCATTACGGTTTCGATCGCGATCAGTCGTTGGGAGATGTCCATTTCCGTATTTGGAGGTTCGCCGTCGTTCCCTCCGATTCTATTCCCGTCCTTGAATGCCAGATAGGGGTTAGCCATTCGAATTCTCCAGAACCCATCGGACGATCACATCCCGGTCGTACTCGCGAACATAGCCGCAGTTGTTACAGTGCACGGGAATCACCTGAATCACTGGTGGCGAGATCAGCATCTGCCTACGACGCGTTCCGATTAGGGAGGGTGGAATGCCGCTCGTGTTGTAGACCGTCCAACCTTTATCTTCTTGACCGCAGCTGTGACACTTTAGGGTTATCCCTTTGACGCCGGCAAATCTTGCGAAAATTCCAGCGTCAATTACTGGTTGATCAAGGGCGCCGTCGTCGCCTTCGTCCATACGGTGCATATCAACCCCTCATAGTTAGGCGACTAGAGACACCGCCGCACCACATCAACGTACTTCTGCTCGCCGAAGACGGGTCAAGCGGCACAGTCCTCGATGGCCTCGCGCATTTCCGCTTCTGGCAGGCGCGGGAAAGGAATGTCGGATCGGCGCGCCTCGGTGGTTGCTCCGCCGCCCGTCTTCCTCACGGACACCTTCCATGGGTAACGGTCTGCGCCCATCTGCGGGATTGCAAAAAGCAGGTCGGCGCGGTTTTCTCCGCGAATTACCCTAAGGTCGCTTCCAAAGGACAGAAAGCGATTTTCTAAACAACCGCTCACAGCATCTACCTGTCGCGGCGATGTTTTTGTGATGATCGGCGGCCGTTCGGCGATCCGCTGTGCCGTGTCAGCCATACAAGACGCCAACAAACACGTTGACGCTAGTGCTGCGATCGTCCCCACCGCAAACCTTGTAAACATTGCTCGCCTCATCACATCCGCTGTTTGATTTTTCGGGCTGGCACGTAGTGCGCGATGTAATACATCCAAGTGATCTCCTCGGGCTTAAAAAGCATGGTGCCTGGCTCATTGTATGACCCTAACTGAATCCCTCCACGCTTCGAAATCAAGCGCTTGATCATCGTTTCGCCAGTGCCTAGGCGAACCAGCACGTCGTCCTCGACTTCGATTGGCGTCCCTGGCTCGACAAAAACAAAATCACCAGGATTGAACTTCGGAACCATTGATGTTCCGAGGATGGGTGAAAGAAAGGCATGCGGATCCGTTGTGGCGATCTCCGCGTATTCGTCTGTAGCTCCCACTGGGTAGTCCCCGTCCGTCCAAATTCTCTCAGGTAATCCGCCCTGCGCCCGGCCAACTACATATACGCGGCGGAAGTTCTTAACGTCTACAGAATACTGTAGAGGAACCGGGACGTTTGTGGTCTCGTTTGTTCCAGGCGATGAAGTATCCGCGCCTGCGTCTGAGATCGATGGTCCGAACAAAAGGTATTCCGCGCTCGTATTCAGCGCTTTCGCTACTTCCTCCATACGCTCACGCCTGGGACCTGACTTGCCGTTTTCCCACTGCTGCACTGTCTGGTACGAGACGCCAAGGGCGGCCCCGAGCTCTTTCTGTGAGAGCTTCGCCTCGGTGCGTAGATGTTTGATTTTTTCGTGGATGTTCATGGCGGGATGTTAGCCGCAAGTTTTTCTAGTGTCGATGCAAGATATGCTTGCAACACAAGAGATTCTTGTATAGTATGTTGTGCATGAACTCTCCCATCGAGCCCACCTTGAACCCAGCACTTGAAAAAGCAATCGAGCACTTTGGTTCGATGTCGGCGATGGCGCGCGCGCTGCACCTTTCCGGTTACCAAGTCATTCAAGAGTGGCGCCGACAGGCGCGGGTGCCGGCAGAGCACTGCCCAACGGTCGAGCGCCTTACCGGCGTGCGTTGCGAGCATCTCAATGCTCGCGTCGACTGGGGCTTTCTTCGCAGCACAGACAAAGCACAAACAGCAGAGGCTGCGTGATGGTTATGAAAAGGGCGGCTTCATGGCTTCGTCGTCGATTGCTTGTCCGGGTGATGATCGCTCGCGGCGTTCGAATCAGTGCTGGAGACACGGTTATCGTCTCGACCGACGTAGCGCTGGCAAAGGAGCAGGTCGCCGCGCTGCGGGCGGCATTCCAATCTCACTGCCCCGGCGTGAAATTCATTGTTCTCTCCGGACTTGGGCGCGTCACCGTGCTGACCAGTAATAGCATTGGTGAGCAGTGTGGTGATGACGGCGCAGAAAGCGGAGAAGGTTCCAGTGACGAACCAGTGATTCGACCGCCAGATTGATCGCCAGAGTTTTTTGATTCGCCCAAGTACCGAGTAGTGCATTACCCAGTCTCCGGCGTCTGACGTTATTTCTAGTCGGTCTTTCCAGAGCACAAAAGCGATTCGCTCGCGCAGTTTCATAGTTTGGAGTCTCAGGTTCAAAGCTGTCTTCGTGGCGTGGCAGCCCGATTCTGCCAGAGGCTTGAGACCCAACCAGTAAAAGGAGAGAGCGGTGCAAGTAACTAGCGCAGCGCAGGTGAAGCGAATAGAGGAAGCGCTGTGCCAAGCAGCGGTGAGCGGCGCGAGTCCAGTTCGACTCACTGAGATTCGCGAGAGCCTGCTGCGCGAATTCACGGCGCTAAAAGCGGCGACAGCGAAGCCAGAAGCAGCAGCGAGGTAACTGATGAGTGTTCTCGACTTCCGCCGAAAGCCACGCTGGATAAGGTTTCTGAAGGACTGCTTAGAGCTTGCAGGTCTTCATCGAAGAGAAAGAATTCGGATGCGAGGCGAATCCCCGCGCCTCGATCCGAAAAAGACGTACTACGACCCGAAGCAATTCCGCAGACGTCGTTGAAAGGGCTGCTTTCCATTTTTTAGTTCTACCCGTGGCGTGTTGTTTTTGTTGTTGGAAAGAGTATCCGGCAACTGGCAATCCGGGTGAACCACTAACTGAGGTATGAAATCGTGGGCTTCAAACAGATTTTCCTGCAGATGATCAACGCCGCTGGCGGCCGCAGCGACATGGCCGACGCCTTGGGCATCACGCTTTCTGCCTTGGACAATCGCGTCCACGAGAAGGGCTCGCCTCCGCAGCGCGTTCATCTGGACATGGCAATTCAGATGCAGCTGGTGAGCGATACGACGCTTTTCGCAGAGGAAGTGGCTCGCCAGTCGGGCGGCATGTTCATCCCATTGCCGCAGGCCGAAGATCAACTCGACAACGAGCAGATCCAAGACAAATTCCTGCGCATCGTCGAGCGCGTCGGTGAGCTGGCGACCTGCCATCGAAAGGCGACCGAAGACGGCCGGGTCGATCAGAACGAGCGCGCGGACCTCGACGGTATCGCGCATGAGATTCACCGCAGTGTTCAGGAAATGCTGGCGCTCACTTACATGATCTACAGCGCGCCGGAGCCGACCAAGGCATCGGTCCCGAGTATCGCCGATCGGAAGGCGTCGTGATGAGCGCCGATCTGCAAAAGAAGATCACGGCGGCCGTGCGCGAGGTCGTCGTCGATGAGCGCGCCAAACAATCAGAAATCTCTGTGCCGGCGATTCTGGAATTTGGCGAGTTCGTGCTGCGCGGCAAGGTGACCTTCGGCGGCCTCAGCGAAGAGGTGATCAAGGATCTGGCGCGAATGCAAACGGAGAAGGGCGAATGAATCCTGATTTTATTCCCATGGCTTTTCCGGAATCGGTCGCTGCGTACGACCTGCTTGACCGCGAGGTTGACGAGGCAGTTTTCGAAGAGCAACCGGTGCCTATATGCATAGGTTGCGGTGCGAAGCAAAACGCCGACGGCTCTCTGCCGTGCGGTCACGATCACGACCTGTGAGCGAATCCATGCAACTCGTCCGATACGAACAAGCCCGTAACGCCCTGGCCGAATGCCAGCGCATCGATGAAGTGAAAGACATCCGCGACAAGGCGGAAGCGATGGCCGCCTACGCGCGTCAAGCGAAGGATCAAGACCTGATCCAGATGGCGACCGAGATCAAGGTCCGCGCCGAGCGCAAGGCTGGCGAGATGCTTCGGCAGTCTGCGGAAAACGGAGAACGTGCCGCCAAAGGTAAGCCGGCTGAAATGTCGAACGCTTCGACATTAAACGACATCGGCATCACCCGCGACCAGTCGTCCCGTTGGCAATCGCTGGCGTCAATGTCTGACACTCACTTCGAAACGGCCGTCGAGACGGCAAAGCAGTCCGCCGGCGAGGTGACCACCGCATTCATGCTGCGCGAAGCAAAGAAGCACAAACCGGCTGGCCGTCCACAAACCGGTCCGAAGGCAGACGCAATTCGCGCCGAACTCAAAAAGCTTCAGACCGAATCACAGATCTGCATGTATGCGCGTCTCGCGATGAAAGCGATCGAAGCGCGAACCGACTTCTTACCAGAAGAACGACAGGCCATGAATGACCTGCGAACCGCGATCGACCGGACGTCGATTTCAACCTTGAAGGTAGCGAATCAATGAAGACTCAACTGCTTGCTGTAAGTCCTGCACAAGCTCGCTTGTGGCTAGAAAAGAACACCGACAATCGCCGCTTGCGTCCGATGGTTGTCGAGAATCTTCGTGGCGCCTGGGAGCGTGGAGAGTGGCTCACGACGCATCAGGGGATTGCCTTCTCGACGACCGGCCGCTTGCTCGACGGGCAACACCGTCTGACGTTCATCAGCCAGTTGCCGGACGATGAGGTCGTGATGATGAATGTCACCACCGGCATGGACGAAGCCACGTTCATGGTCATCGATAAAGGCGCAGTGCGAACGACTTCAGACACCCTAGGTGAGACGACGAAGCTCGTCGCCGTTGCGCGTCTTCTCGCAAAAATCAGGAACGGAAGCCAAAACGCGGGTCTGACAGACGCTGTCGTCGCGCCTTATGTCGACTTGGTCAAGCCTCTCCATCTCGACCTGATGGCGTTTTGCCCAACGAACGTGCGCATGTGGAGTTCTGCATCCGTTCAAGCGGCTGCTATCTACCGCATGTTGATCGGCGAAGACGTCGAATTCGTGAAGCAGTCTTATCGAACCCTGGTCCATTCGGACTTTGAGTCGATGAATAAGATTTCGCGTGCAATCTATTTGCAGCATGGGAATGGCGTGATTGCCAGTGCGCGGACTCTCGATCTTTTCGTTCGTTGCCTGAAGGTGTTCGACCTCAAGAAAGTGAACGTCACCAAGATACAAATCAATGACATGTCGGCGACGTTGACCGACGTTCGAGCCACGCTGTCGGAGCTAGTTCAGGCGAAAAAAAGCCCGGCGTCGGCCGGGCTGAAGGTAGCTGAATCTGGGCTCGATTATACGCCGGTGTCGGCGCAAATGAGCACGGTTGGCTGACTGAAACTAGGTATTGGGGCGAGCATGAGTATTCAAGCAATGGCATGGGCCATCGAACAGCAGGACGTGACGGATGCGCATGCTCGCCACGTTTTGCTTTGTCTTGCGAACTACGCGGACAACAGCGGCAAGGCTGCATTTCCTTCGGCGGCGACGCTTTCGGATGACACAGGGCTGTCGGAAAGCACTATTCGACGCAAGCTGGATCTGCTCGAAGAGATGGGATTGATCGTCAAAGGCAACCAAAAAATTGTTGCCGCCTACATCTCGCGTGGTGATCGCCGACCCGTCGTCTACGACATGGTCATGAGCAAAAAACGGGGTGTCAGCGTGACAGGTCGTGAAGATGAACGGGGTGTCACCGACGAAGCAACGGGGTGTCAGCCACGATCGAACGGGGTGTCAGCGGAGTGCGAACGGGGTGTCACGGTGACACCCAATCCGTCCTTAACCGTCCTTGAACCGTCAATTAACCAAGTACAGGATGCTGCGCATCCCGCGCGCACCCGCAAACGTGCTCCGGCGAAGACGACTATCTCGCCTCAATTCGCGATCTCTGAGCGCGTCATGCAGTGGGCAGCCGAAAAAGGCCATCGCAACCTGCAAGCGCATTTCGATTCGTTCGTCGGCAAATGTCGAGCCAAGGGCTACACGTACGCCGATTGGGACGAAGCGTTCATGGAAGCCATTCGCGCCGATTGGGCTGGGCTGAACAAACGCGGCGCCACGAGCAAAAACGATCGCACTGCCGCCGCTGCCGCGATCTTCCCGACAAGCAACGTCCCGATGGAGTACATCGATGTCTGACGCAATCGACGAAGTGCAGATTCGCCGCCTCTTCATGCTCCTGCATGGCATGTATGGAAACGCGGTGCTCGACAAATACCGGATCGGGCAGGTCGAAAACGGCGAAGACGTTGGCATGTCGTCGGCGCGGCAAGTGTGGCTGAATGGCCTTCGCGAATTCCCGCAGCCGATCGTTCTGAAGGCGCTCGCGAAGTGCTCCGAAAAGCACAAGACCTTCCCGCCGACGCTTCCGGAATTCCGCGACATCTGCAAATCGCTCATGCCGCGTCAATGGATCTCGAAGAGCGATGTGCCGCGCCTCGAGATGAGCGAAGCGCTGCGCACCGAGCAGATCGAGCGCGCGCGCCGTGCGATCGCACAGACTCGACTCGAACGCGAAGGCGGCCTCACGACCGAAGACGGCATCCGTGGTCTGCACGTTCTCATCGCGAAGGCTGTCGGTCACGCCGGAGGCGACGAGGCCGCGACGCTCCTGCAGCTCGATGCTAAACGCATGGGTGCCGCATGACGAAGCGCTCCGCACCCTGGCCGATGTACGTGCCTGAAGGAACGAAAAACGTCGGCACCGCGCGCGTGCGCGACGACAGCGTTCTACCTCAGATGACGCACGCCCAGCGCGAGATCTACAAGCGCACCGGCAATCCGCCGCAGTCAAGTGCGCTGGACGACCCGCTTGACCCGTTTGGCAAAACGATCGCGAGTTGCGGCGCGCGGTTCGAGCCGTCGCGCGAACTGATGCTTCACATGCAGTCGAAGAAGCCGCCGAAGTACCGCAACTCAAAGTGCGAGCACAACGGCATCAAGTTCGACAGCGAGAAAGAGCGTTCGCGCTGGTTCCACCTGATTCAGTTGCAAGCCGCCGGCCGCATCCGCGATCTGCGCTTGCAGGTCCCGTATGTCCTCACCGCTCGAGCGCAGCGCGACGACGGTTCATGGGAGCGGGCATCGAAGTATGTCGCCGACTTCGTCTATTTCGATGTCGATGCCGACAAGGAAGTCGTCGAAGACGTGAAGTCTGTCGCGACGCGTAAGAACCGCACCTACATCCAAAAGCGTAAGCAGATGCTCGCGGTGCACAACATCTCGGTGAAGGAAATCTGATGAAACGGAAACTGCATTGGACGACGGCGGAAGACGACCTCGTCAAAGAGATCTGGGGCTGCGACAAACTCGTGAAGGAATGCCTGCATCTTTTGCCAAATCGAACGGAGCGGGCCATCCTCGTACGCGCGCAGGATCTTGGGCTCGGTCGTCGAAAAAACAAGGCGGCGATGGCTCGCTCAGCAACCTATAAGGCGCTGAAGGCACGCATGGTGGCGGGCTACAAATTTGCATCGCCAGACGTTGCGCGCCTTTTCGGATGTAGCGTCAACCATGCCGGTCATCTCCTGCGGTATGCACATCACGAGGGTCTGTCACATATCGAATCGTGGAGGCGCTCATTCCCGGGCGGCCCGTATATGCCTGTTTTCATGTGGGGTCGTGGTGAAGACGCGATCAAGCCCGATGCAAAGGCGCGCTACGAATACAACCGCACCAGGTATGTGAACAAGCGCATCAAGGAAGGCAAGTGCATCGGCAATGTCTTTGCCGTCGCAATGGCTCAGGTCACAGGACAAAACTTGCCGACGCAGAAAGCGAAGCGGCCGGCGCGCGGGCGTTATCAGTCTCACGTGTATTCGCAGGAGGCGGCGTGAAGCTCTATATCGCAGGCCCGATGTCGGGCTATCCGGAACTGAACTTCCCTGCGTTCCACGCCGAAGCGGCGCGTCTTCGTGCCTTGGGCTTCCGCGTAATCAGCCCGGCAGAAATCGATGTTGGCCCAAACCCTGATTGGCTGTCGTGCATGCGTGCGGACATCAAGCAGCTCGTCGACTGCGACGGCATCGCGCTGCTGCCGGGCTGGGAAAACTCGCCTGGCGCCACGCTCGAGCACGCGATTGCTCGTGGGCTTCGCATGACGGTGTATCCCGCACGGTGTCTTGTCGGTCTGTCTGGCGATATACCGGTTCTCGACGTGTCAGTGCTCGGCGTTATCAGCGCGCCGGTCGCGGTGCAGCTATGAGGCGCACGGCCATCGTGCGCAAGACGCCGATGAAGCGCCCCGCATGGCCGCTTGCCGATCGGTCGACCTCGCTGCGCCGCTCGGCAATGAAGTCGCGCGTGAAGAAGCCGACCGCCGCTGAGGGCTCGAAATATCTGGCGGCGTGCCGCGGCGAGCCGTGCTATCTGCGCGTAGCGGGCGTCTGCATCGGCGCGCAGACCGTTGTGCCGGCGCACAGCAACCAGGCGCGTCACGGCAAAGGTCTGGGCATCAAGGCAAAGCACGAGTTCACCGTGCCGGGCTGCATGGCCTGTCACGCGTGGATCGATCAAGGCAGCGCGCCGCGCGACCTCAAGTTCGCAACGTGGGATCGCGCATATGAACGGTGGGAGCCAGTGCGCGCCGCAAAGATGGGTTTGACGGAGGAAGCAGCAGCATGAACACGATGGAGCCCAAGAAGTTGACGGTGCGGATACCCGTCGTTGGTCTTGTGACTGAGCAGGGCATGCGCGGCCGCTACACCTACATGACGCAGAAGACGCCGAAAGACACGATGGTGCACGGCCTGCGCCGCGTCCGGCATCTCGACCGTAGCGGCGCGGAATACATGTGCATGGCCCTGGCATTTATTCCTGAAGGCTATCGCGGCTCGATCCCGAAAAAAGCATGGGTCGATCGGGAATACGCCTGGGTCGATTGCCTGTACGCAGAGAACTGGAAGTCGCTAGCCGAATTTCGAGACTGCACCGATTACATCTGGATGTCGCCGGACGCGCCGACATCGAAAGGAGCGACAGCATGAGCTGCAAACCATGGAGTAAGTCGCTTAGACCAGATGGGTACGGCGAAGTAAGAATCGACGGGAAGACTGTGCGCGCGCATAGGCTCGCGTATGCAAATGCACACGGTCTTGGGTTGGAGGACATTAAGGGCGCAGTCGTGCGACACACCTGCGATAACCCCTCGTGTGTGAATCCTCACCATCTGGTCTTGGGCTCGCATTTCGATAACGCGCAAGACCGCGTCGAGCGCGATCGAGGCGCGAAGGGTGAGAGGCAAGGTAGTGCGAAGTTGCGGACGGTTGATATTCCGCAAATTCGCCAATTGCTGATGAAAGGCGTCCCCCAGCGGACAATCGCCAAGAGTTTTGGCGTTGCTCAATCACAAATCGGAGCAATCAAATCGGGAAAAACTTGGAGGCATGTATGAACCTTCGTTGCAAACCTGGTGATCTTGCTTATGTCGTTAGTTCAGAGTTCCAACAAAACATCGGCGCGGTGGTTGAGGTCGTCGAGGCTGCGGGGATGATCGAAGGCATGTGGGCGTGGCATTTTGAATCGTCGCGGCCGCTGGTCGGGTTGATTCCGGGGTGTCCAAGGATTATCAGTGCCAAGGATGGAACCATCGCCGACGAATGTTTGCGTCCGATCAGTGGTGTGCCGATAGAAGAAGAAACGCCCGTCTCCGTCAACCTGCCTGAAGCGTTCAAGCTGGTGCTTGGCATCGAAATGAGGGATTGGGCATGAACGTCGATCAATTGACCGGCGCGCAGCTCGACTATTGGGTCGCGAGAGCCGAAGGCATGCAGGCCGAAGTTAAGCACGCATGCGGGGCTGACTGGTGTCAGATCGACGTGCAGCACGTCGGCTATCTCCAGTACCAGCCGTCTGAGAACTGGCATATAACCGCGCCAATCGCCGAACGTCAGCGCTACCTGACATACCCGCGTCTGCGCGAAGACGGAAAGCTCGAATGGCTTGCGGAGGCGCATCTCAATCCCGACTTTCACGGCATGTGCACCGACGAATCGCCGAAGGTTGCGATCTGCAGATTGAGGGTTGCCGAAAAATTTGGATATGAGGTGCCCGATGCCTGCATTTGATGATCTGACTGGCCGCCGTTTCGCGCGCTTGGTCGCGCTTAGACGCGTTGGCACGGCAAAAAACGGAAAGGCCAACTGGCTTTGGGCGTGCGATTGTGGGAACGAACTTGTGGCAGACGGCACACGCGTGAAACGTGGCAATACAAGCTCATGCGGATGTCTCCAGCGACAATTGGTTGCTATGGCGAAGACCATTCATGGGTGCAGCGAATCTGGGACATGGAAGTCCTGGGTTGATATGCGAGCCAGGTGCTACTCGAAATCCAACAAGGCATTTCGTGATTATGGCGGACGAGGCATAACGGTTTGCGACGAATGGAAAGAGTCGTTCTCCGCATTCCTGCGCGATATGGGCGAGAGGCCCGACGGGTTGACGCTTGAGCGAATCGACGTCAATGGTCGATACGACAAGACGAATTGCAAATGGGCAGATCGGGTCGAGCAAGCGAGAAACAAGAGAGATAACCGCGTCATTACGTTTGGCGGCGAAAGACGGACGCTTGCTGAATGGTCGGAAATCACGGGTATCCCACACTACGTGATCTCCGCTCGGATCGACTCGTTTTGGTCCCTCGAGCAAGCGCTGACTCAGCGGCCTCGCCTTGGCTTTAGACGAACCACCGCTCAGCGCGCGTCAGACGAATCGGCGTTCTATGCGACTCGGTACGAGGTGGCCGAGTGATACCGCGCGCGCCGCGCGCATTCCGCGATCCGCTTCGGCAACTGATAGACAAGGAGGGCAGCACCTGCAAGGGCTGCCCGCACCAACGAACTTTCGAATTCATCGGCTCCATGCAAACCATCTGCGCCATTGGCAAGAATCACGGACACCGCTGCGAACAATACGGAAAGAGGACCAACATGACGACGAGCGCCATTGCTGCGGACGAGATCGACGCTGTGCTGACGGAATGGTACGAGTGGAGTCAGGCCTATGAGCCAGCGCTCGGATATGGCCGGGCGGATTCTACGTGCCGCGACTTCAAAATCAGTCGACAGTGGATGGATCACTCCGAGCTCAGCGATCTGGTAGACAATCAGCTGCGCGCAGCAACCGGCAAAGCTGTCGATCCGATCATCCAGAAGCTGTCGCTTGCGCATCGCATCGCTGTGATGACCGCCGTGCGCAACTTCGTCGCGGGCGCGGTTGTGTTCCAGAATCCGCGTAGTCCGGCGACGCAGGACCGCGACTATATGGAAGCGAAAGCTCTGATGCGGCCGGCATTAATCGGGAAGGGGCTTATTTGCACGAAGGGGTTGTAAACCCGTCCGTCGTATCGTACTATTTCGCGCGTGGGGCGTTCGCTCGCCCAAAGAAAAGCCCGCTCGGTTCGCGCCGCGCGGGCTTTTTGCGTTATCGCCCACAGGCGGGACAAGTCTGTTCGGCTGCATGGAACGTGGAGTTCGTCCCGGAGTATTGTTGGCGGTGATCGCCGTCGATATAGGTTTCTTGGCTCCACTCCTTTGAATAGGGCTGATCGTTTTCGCGCAGTTTCAGCGTTCCGCGGTGGCCGCATTCGCACACCAGATGCGTGTAAGTAGTCATCGTCATAGTCAACTCCGGTTTTCAAGTTGACCATTATTACTGACACGTAGCCTCGTTCGAGGCTAGTTCATGAACCTCAGTGTTGCAACTTGCTAATGTCGAAACTGCAAACTCTCAAGCCGCGCCTGCAGCAGGCTAGCCCGCGAGTAGCAACGATGCAGCCGGGCTCATGGCGCACGGACAAGACGAGCAGCGCGCAGCGCGGCTACGGCTTCAAGTGGCAGAAGGCGCGTGCGGCGTTCCTTGCCGTTCACCCCTTTTGCGCGTTCTGCCTGCGTGATGCAGGTATCGCGGCGACGAGCATCGAGGCGATCATCCTTGCGTGTGCTGAGCGCCGCATCGCGTTGCCGTACGCATCAGTCGTCGACCACATGGACCCGCATCGCGGCGACATGAAGGTCTTCTGGGACAGTGCGCGGTGGCAGTCGCTGTGCGCGCGGCACCACAGCGGCGAGAAGCAGAGTCAGGAGGCGCGGGGCTGATGCTGCGCGCGAAACGCACCAATGCGGTGCTGGATTGTAGATCGTACCGATTGTAAGGGTGGGGGTGGGTAAGAAGTTCAGCAGGTAAAATCTGCTAGACCGCCCGTTCCGTCGTTCAGAGAAAATTTCCCCGTTTTGGAGTTTTGTTAATGGCTTTAACAGCAAAGAAACGGCTGTTTGCCGACGCTGTTTTGGCCGGCAAGTCCAATAAGAACGCGGCTGTCGCGGCCGGTTACAGCGTTAAGACGGCATCTGCCGCAGGCTCTCGGCTTGTTAAAGACGTTGCCGTGGTCGCGTACCTGACCGAACACCGCAAAAAGCCTGCGGCGAGGGCTGCGCGCACGCCGAAAGCGGCTGCGGCGACCCAGGATGACGCCCTTGCGTTGCAAGAAGACGCAAGGGCGAAAGCCGACGAAGCTGTGGCGAGCGCAGCGCTCGCGGCTGGGTTCGACCTGACCGCGATGACTCACTTTTCAGATCCGAAGCAGTTTCTTCTGGCCGCCATGAACGACGGCCGGACGGAGCCGCGTCTTCGCGTGACGGCCGCGCAAGTTCTGATGCCTTTCATGCATCAGAAGCTCGGCGAGGGCGGGAAAAAGGATGCAAAGGCGGAAGCGGCTCAGAAGGCTGCGAGCAAATTTGCGTCGTTGGCTGCGCCGAAACTGATTGTGAACAACCGCAAGTAAGCCCCGAGTCACAAAGAACGAAGCCCGGAAGCGTTGACGCGCTTGCCGGGCTTCTGTCCATTCAGACTACCAAGGAGTCTTCATGGCTGACGCCGATATTACCGCAGACCGCCTGCGAGATGTGTTGCATTACGACGCCGACACGGGCGCCTTCACTTGGCGGCGCGCTGTAGGAGCCGCTCGTAAGGGGGCGAACGCGGGAATGCTGGAACGTGGCTATCGACGAATCAAGATCGACGGTCGTTTCTATTTTGCTCATCGGCTTGCGTGGCTATACATGACCAACCGCTGGCCTGCAGACCTTATTGATCACCGGAATGGTGATCGAAGCGACAACCGATGGTCCAATTTGCGTGAGTGCAGTACTGCGCAAAATGCTCAGAACACATCGACGAAGACGAAGGCGCGCAGCGGCCTCAAGGGCGTTTATTGGCATTCGCAGCGGGCAAAGTGGCAAGCGCAGATCGAGCACGTGGGAAAGAAGATGAGTCTCGGACTCTATTCGTCCAAGGATGACGCGCACGCCGCGTATCTCAAGGCGAAGGCTCGACTGCATACGTTCTCGCCGGTATTGCGCGATGCCTGAATGGAGTACCTCATGCCTCGACTGGGGCGAGCGAATCAAGGCAGGGCGGTCTATCATCCCGCCGCCGATTTTTCCGGAGCAAGCCGAGCAAGCGCTTTCGATCTTCAAGCAGCTGAAGATCGTTGACGCTCCCGGCTCGCCAACGTTCGGAGAGGCTGGCGCGCAGTGGGTTTTCGATCTCGTTGCTTGTGTCTTCGGTTCTTATGATGCGGAAGCGGGGCGGCGGCTGATTACGGAGTTCTTCGTGTGCATCCCCAAGAAGAAGGAAGAGCACCTTTTCAAGGGCATACAAGCCCGTCTAAGGAAGTACGGGTGGCGAATCCAACTTCCTGATTTTATTGCGTTTGTCGCGCTTTTTTTATCCGGCGGGGTCCCGGGAGATACCTTCGCAGCGTGCCCTTTTTGGGGGTGCGCGTGGGGGTAGCGGTAGTGTCGAAGTGCTTTTCATAAAGAAGATACCCCCAAAAATGCGGCTAACCAATATCACAATTCGCAACGCCAGATCGGCTGGAAAAGCCAGAAAACTGTTTGACGGACGCGGCCTATATCTGCTGCTCACACCGAGTGGCTCGAAATGCTGGCGAATGAAATATCGCTTTGCTGGCCGCGAGAAGCTCATGTCCCTAGGCATGTACCCTGACGTCTCACTGGCTGAGGCGCGCGAACGTCACGCACAGGCGCGCAAGGTGTTGTCGGGTGGTGTGGATCCGGTGCAGGAGCGACGCAAGACAGAAGTCAAACCCTACGTGACATTTAGGGAGGCGGCCGAAGCGTGGCTTGTACATTGGAAGCCTTCGCGATCGCCGTCGCGGGTCAACCAGGTCGAAAACTATCTAGCTTCGGACATCTATCCGATCATGGGCGGGCGGCCGGTCACGGA
>NZ_JARUXJ010000006.1:0-2678 GCF_031451465.1 Caballeronia sp. LZ003
CAAGACGTTCACCTCTTAATCTCCTTCATGCCTGAAGGAGAAGAAAATAAACGTCCTGCTACGTCGCTACCGGCTACTCAACCGGGCGCGCGGGGTGGAGGAGTTTAAAGTGCCCAACGCCTGAGGAATTTGGCTGCCCGCCGGGGGTTCAGGCGGTTCAGGCGGCAAATAACGGCGCCGAGACACTGAGAACGCTGGACGCATGCCATGCGTTTACGACGCCGGTTCGGGCCCCCGATGTGCACGTTGCTCCGAACGAGCGGCGCGACCGTTCGTAACGCTGGCCGTCAGCGACAAGACCGAGCGTTTCTAACGAAGAACAACGCTGGCCAACCTTCTTGTCAAACGACACAACCCGCCATGCCGCAACTTCCTTCGGGTTGGCAAAGTAACAGCATAGAGCTAACTAGGGTCTCGGGACAGGCAATTGCTTCACGTGATGCACCGCATGGTCGGAAGCATCTGGCAAGCCATTGGAGGCAATCATGGATTCGTTTTTGCAAGCTGCAGCTATAATTTTCGGAGTTGCGACGCTAATTGTTGGGATTGCCGCCACGTTGTACTTAGCAGGTGCAGACACATAGGAACGGTGAGACCAGTTGAAACCCAACCGCGCTGTTGGCCTGTTGGCCTCAAGCAACGGGCATCATTCATCATGACGAAAGCCCGCCCCACCGCCGACGCTGACCCACAGTCCCAATCCCAGTCACTGGACCAACTGGGACGATCACAGGCTGTTTCGCGCGCGTCGGCGAGGCGCGGATCGCGCTGGAATTCATCCCTGAAGCCACCGTCGTCCGAGTTAAAGAACGGCCGGATTTGGTGAAATAGCTCCCGCAATCAGTGGGACGACATAATCTCAATCGCAACACCTTGCGTAAAAAACGTCCGGCCATGATTTCCTCAGAAGCACCTTTCCAACCGCCGCCATAAGAGATTCTACGCGAGCCGCCGATTTAGATCGCGGATTCGGTCTACCAATTCTGCCTTTGTTAAGTCGTCCAGGGAGCTCAACATTAGCGCGGGCCCTATCTGCGCGAGAAGATCCCGGATCTCACTGCGAGCGGAGACTCGGTCCTCCTCATCGCAATTCTGCTAATGACGCTCAACGATTTCGACTTCGCGGCGCCACATGGTTTGTTGATGGAGCTTATTAAGACGCTCGGATGGATATCTTCGCATCTGGCGCTTCACGCAAAAAAAGGCCCGCCGAGGCCGGTAAAACGGTCAGAGAGATGATCGCCTATCAGGACGAGCGATGCAGCACACGCCCAGCGCGAGCGCAGAAACATTTGCATAGACCTTCGTCGGTGAGCGTCGTTGGCATCCTGAGCGAACCAGACCAAATGCGAATCGCCCTGTCGAGCCACTATGGTGACACCCGACGAACACAGGCGTACATCTTTCATGTGCTAACTCTACGGCATGTCAGCGCTACACTTTATTTTCGGTCATCCATCCTATAGTGCAGCATTACGATCTCCCATAAAGCACGTACTTCACAGCCGACAGTTAATTGGATCGACCTAAAAATCGTGTTTGCCAACCAGAAATCACCATCTAGTTCATTGCGCGCATTGTCGAGCGCTAGCCTCTCGGATGCGAACTGTCGAGGTACGACACTACGGCTTTTCAATGAACCTTCGGTCTGCAGACACCTCCACCGCCATACTTCATCAGAGCATTCAAAAGCGACAAAGAAAACACGATAGCCACCAGGAACCCGTTTATACAATCGGCACATTGAACTTTCACCCCTTCCCGAAACTGCGCGCCAGCGACTGATTGACCCTTCGATGGCGGCGGCCGCTGATATCATGCTACGCGTCTTACCATCAAAGGCGTTCAAGTTCGACTACGGCGTACAGCCGCATCACATCTGTCACCGTAAGCACTGACGAACCAGATCATCATCGATTTTTCTCAGATCGCGTACGAACTAAAGAACGGCCGTTCATCATGGCGAGCGTCTATGCTATCTGCTCGGGACGACTGCTCGTTCAAAGATCCGTCAGGGGTAGAAAGTGGCAGCTGGGGTGCGCACTGAAGCTCGCTCAGCGACTAGCGAGAGCATGGCTACGGTTCGGGACAAATGCTCGAATGAGCAAGTACACTCCAGCCAGACCCACCAAGATATAAACGATCCGTGCGCCGGCAGATCCGGCACCAAAAATAGCGGCGACCAGATCGAAGTGCGCTACCCCAACTAACCCCCAATTAATAGCTCCAATGACCGCCAGAGCTCCGGTAATCCAATCAACCGGATTGCGACGGACGACTACCGTTCCGTTCGATGTCACTGTTGGCATAATTTGCTCCTCAAACTTTCACGGATAAGAAGCCAATGACGCGCATGGTCTCGTCTTTGGCTGGGGGTGGCGACGGTTAGTTTGTTTAACAGAGTCAACCGGCACCCTCTGTACTTGGACATCGTTGGCTGCCCATCGCGGCAAGCTGCCCTGCAAGGACCACTAGCCTCAACGAGTCACTTGCCGACTTCTCCTTCGGAAAGCTCTTGCTCTGCAAGCAGCGTTAACTTTTGGTCCGTCGCCTTTTCTTCTTCCAGCGTTTCAAGAAGGAGCTTCATGCCATCGTTGTAGCCAAGCTTCTTGGCGAGCGCGGCAAGCGTTCCGTAGGTCGCAATTTCGTAGTGTTCGACTTTTTGCGCAGCGGCAATG
>NZ_JARUXJ010000007.1:0-2636 GCF_031451465.1 Caballeronia sp. LZ003
ATCCAATACCCACCGGCGAAATGCAGCGGCTTTCGAGGTGCGAGCGAGCATGCCCAGCAAGTGCGCGCCGCGGAGCGAGAAGATGCGTACCTGCTGATCTCCACCCGTTGTGGGCAGCGTCACCACGGTGGTCATGCTGTCGGTGAATTCGGCAGCGTTGCGCTCGAATACCTGCTGCACCTTATGAGGATTGGCGTAACCCAAGGCTACCCCAATCTGGGGTAGCCTTAGCCAACGCAGACCCTCACGGTCGATAACGTCGAAGCGGTAGTTCTGAAAGGAAAGGGATTGCGTTTGCTCAGGACGAGCGAGGGTGATAGCACGCACAGCGGGCTCCGTCTTTGGGTTCGAGAACCCGCGCCCCACTGTCAAATGGGGTGGGCGGGCACATGGCAGGGTTGACAGACCGGAAAAGACGGAAACCGGCGAGCCCGAAGGCTCCCCCGCCACGGCCCGCCCATTGGAGGCGTGCAGAGGCAGTCGGACGTAAAAAATCCGCCAGTAGGCGGATGTCCGCCGTGCTTTTCCCAGGCTGTCAAACCCGACCGCTGTTGTCTCAGCGATGGTCGAAGTATAAGCCGTTGAACAACTAGCGGTCAACGTACGCGCGCCTTGCAAGATAGTATTACTGGCAGTATCATTCCGCTCATGAACACCGCCACAAAATTGCTCGAAGCGATGTCTCGCAATCCGCTCGATTGGCAGATCGGACAACTTCAGTCGGTTGCCCGACAGCACGGAATCGACTGGCGGCACGATGGAGGCAGCCACTGCGTTTTTGTGCGTAATGACGGCAGCACCCTTCCCGTGCCCGCACATCGGCCAATTAAACCTGTCTACATAAAGAAGTTCGTTGCCTTCGTCAAAGGAGCCTAATCCATGGACAAACTTGATAACTACCCCTTCGAAGTGCGTCCACTTTCCGCTGAAGAAGGAGGTGGATTTTTGATTTCCTACCCGGATTTCTCGGAATGCATCGCCGACGGCGACACCATTGAAGAAGCGATGGTGCACGGTCATGAGGCATTGGCCGCAACGATCGAAGCGCTTGAAGCCAAGGGCTTCCTCGTACCCGCGCCAAACAGCGGCGGCGTTGCGTCCGGAAAATTTGTCGCACGCGTGCCTAAAACGGTCCACGCCGAACTCGCAATGCGCGCCAGGGTTGAGGGCGTTTCGCTCAACATGCTGGTTCTGACCTTTATAGCGGAAGGATTGGGACGTCGAGAGCATGCGCACTAAGCCTCCGCGCACCGCGCGTCACGCTCAGCGAGCTGTCGCGCCATCCATTTGCCGGCAATCCATTCGAAGCCTTTCGGGGTGAATTTCCAGTACTTGAATGCGTATTGCCGCTCGTCTTCCGTCACGCCAACGCCAACTTCGACGCGGCCCGTCTCGATGTACGTCTTATAGGGCTCCATACGCTGCCGCTTACCGGCGAGGAAGACCACGCCCAAGTCCATGAGGAATTGCTTGAATTCCGGCTCGCTGGCGTGGAGCGCCTTCGCGGCATCACGGAAATTCAGACAATCGTGCTTCGAAGCGCTCGTATAGCGCTCCACAAATTCGACCGCAGGCTTCTGCGCTTCGAGTTCGCGAGCCTGTTGTTGCGCGAGCACGCGCGCCTTCTGCTCACGCTCCGTCGCGTCCGCCCAGGCTCGCGCCGCGGAAACGGGATCCGCGAAATTCGGAAGGGCAGGAACCGAATGGCGCTCTCGATACGCGCGAATGACTTTGAGATGGAACGCCGCACTGATCCACATCGCATACGCATAGACCAGGTCTTCGCAGACGAACGTTCCAAGTCCTTGTTTTGATTGGATAGCAGGAATTCCTGCTTTCTCAATTTCAGCAACCAGCTTCTGGGCTTGCTGATTTTCCAGCCACAAACTTGGCCGATCTTTGTTCGCGCCTCCCGATGCACGATGGAGATCATTCAAGCAAAACAAGCCGTCAGCCTCGCGAACTGAAATGTCGGTAATAACGAGATTCATGATCAAGTCACCTCGCGCCGCTCGACGCAATGGCGCACCGCCGCTTCGAGGCGCCGCTGTGCGTTGTAAAGCGCAGCCCGTGCCTTGTGCAGCACGCGATACTGCTTGCGCGTCGCGAGATGGAATTTCGGATCGCTCTTGTCGATATAGCCGCTGACCCTCGCTTGAGAGCGGAATTCGCGGCAAGCGTCGTGATAATCCCACCGAGCTCGACGCGCCGCGTCATGGAACGAGACCAGCTCGAACGCGCGACGCGCAACGAGATCCTTCGTCCACTTAGTGCTGTGTTTTATGGCGTTGCTCATTGATTACCTTACAGATCGTTGTCGTGACCGCACGGCAAAGAGCCGTCGTCGTTCTGCTCTGCTCCGCAGCTGAGACAGATTTTTTGAGATTTCGAAGCCTCCGCATCGTCTCGATCCTCGGCCTCCGCCGACACGTTGAAATCGGCTTCATTTGTCAATGTCGTCATTCACCATCCTCCTGCTTTGCAGTCTGTAACACCCAGTGCAACGCCTCAGCACGTTCACCCGACGAAGCGCCCAGCTCCTTCAAAATTTCCTTACGGCTTCGCATCCTGGGCGTGCGTTCGCCAAGCGCCTCGCGCTGCGCTCGGGCGCGCGCATGACCAGCGACGTTCGCGCC
>NZ_JARUXJ010000008.1:0-2599 GCF_031451465.1 Caballeronia sp. LZ003
CATGTCGCGGATCAACTCGCGATCGTCGCAGGTGAAGCCAAGCAGCTCACGTGCGGGATAGCGATACTCCGGGCCACCGGGCGCGACATGATCCGTTTCACCGAATTGATGCACACGCGCGATCCGCGCCACGCGACCGATGAAGCCGATGGCGAGCCCGTTCGCATCGGCTTCAATGCGCATATAACGCGTCGTGCGAAGCTTGGAGAACATTGCCGAGCGCTTGATTCGGCCTCGCTTGCCGCGCAGCTTCTTTGTTCCAGACTTCAAGCGCGGCTTGCGGGGTTCATAAGCACTGCCGTCCGGATTGCGTTGCGCGGCGATGCGCGCTTGCTGGCTGCGGCGCAGCTCGCGGGCGATATCGCGCATCACCGCGCGCCGAGCAGCGGGATCAAGCTTGGCAAGCAGAGTGCTGGCCCACGTCTCCAGGCTATCGAGTTGAGATTGTGAGTCCATCGTCTGCTAACCATTCAAACAGCAACATGCGCGCCCCTGGCATCGTCGACGTTGAGGCGCTTGCTGATAAGCTTTTCCGCCAAGCGCAACAGACAGTGCGTAGGCGGCCACCTCTGGCGGCGTCTCGCTCAATAACCTTACCCACTCACCGTATGCGCTGATATCGCCTACATAGCCCACAGCTTGGCGACGGATCAGATTTGCGATCGCATCGCTTTGTTCCACGCGACTCATTGAGGTATTTGAGGACATGACTTGCTCCAACATCGAATGTTTCAACGAAGCGAGCGGACGGATTCAATTCAGCTTTCCCAGGGCTGCTGGTCGGATTGTGAATCATCAACATGTGTCACTGTTCGCGCGCCATTCTCAACCGTCACGACGACGCTTTCGGTGAGTTGCAGCTTGATCGACACATCCGCGGTGCTGTTGCCAAGAATGTCGATCTCGTAAGCGATGCCGCTTTCACGCTGATCCCAGTTCGTTACAAGGTCAGGCTGATGCGCGCGGACCCAATCAATCACCGCGATGAATATGTCGTCTGCCTGGCCCGCGTAATCAAGCACTAGCACATTGAGCACGTATCGGTATTCGAACGAGCTCGACTTCGCGCCGGTCGCGGCAATCGATCCTTGATCAATAAAGAGCGTCAGCTTGTCCGGGTTTTCGGCAAGCGTCGGAATGGCGGCTGCGAGCGCTGCGCGCAAACTGCCTGGCTTAATCATGCTTTGCCTCTTTGCTCTGCGCGGCGTTGCGGGTCTGCGAGCGAGCCTGACACTCGACGATCAGATCCACTTTTGCGGCGCACGTAGCCCACGCGCCCTTGGCGGTGGTCAGTGCGTCCTGTAACTCGCCGTTAGTGCGCGGTGACATCGCCGGTAAACCGCACGGCGTGATCGTCTGGCACTGCTGCACTAAAATCTGCGGAGCCTGTGTAGGCGGGATTGGCTGACAAGCGCATAACATCATCAGGCAAAGCAGTGTCGGCCCAATGATGAACGATCGGACTGTCATGAATGGCTTCCCTCATCGCTTGGCGTTGCGTCGATACAGTCTTCTCGGCAGCGGCCGTCGCCCTGTCGAGCTGCGCTTGCTGCCGCGCTTTTTCGAGAGCGTCACGTTGAAGATCGCGAATGGTCCTATCGCGATCTTCAATGCGCTGGCTCGCGGCGCGCAGTAGTCCACTTTCCACCCCGAGCTGCGCACGCAACGCTCGGACATAAAGCACGGCGCTGACCGACGCTGCAATGAGCAGTGCGCAGACAGCGAGCTTAAATTTGATCGCGAGAAAGTTCATGCAGTCGCTTCGGCTGGCGTTGGCTTAGGCGCGGGCGTAGGCGCATAGCGCTCATACGCGCGTGCAAGCTTCACGTCATAGAGGTTCGCCTTGTACGCCTTGCCGTTATAACCCTCAGCAAACGCTTCCCAACGGCGCGATTTCAACGCCGCGAGCAGCTTGGCGTCAGCGGCAACGAAACGCACGAATGCATCAAGCTGCTCGCGCTCACTTGCCTCCATGCGAGACACGAACTCTTGCGGGCTCTGATAATCGAGTCGCTTCCAGTGTTCGCCCATCACCTGAAACGCGCCCCAGCTTGTTGCCTCCCATGCGGCGACTGGTGCGAGCATCTGAGCCCACGCGAGCCGCACATATTCCGCCGATCCGCCTTCATAGCCGCCACGGGTTTCCGACACAATGTTCGGATAGCGAGCCGCGAGTGGCTTGGGGTCGATCCCGTGGGTCACTAACCGCTCCCAAAACACGTGGCGCTCGAACAGAATGACGGGTCGGCCATCAACAAGGAAGCCTTCACCGCGAGATTCGACCTCATTTACGGCACGCACGCACTCGACGGGAACATCGAGTGAGGCGGCCGCTTTGACGATATCCGCATCAGCAAGATGCTTGGTATCTCGCTTTCCGGTGGCAAGCGCGAGCATGGTCTTTGGCCCCGCAATGCCGTCAACCACGAGACCCGCGTCGGCTTGTACCTTTCTGACCGCAGTCTCGGTGGCCTCATCAAATACATGTGTTACCGCGAGCTCGAAACCCGCGCGAAGCAATCGGTGCTGCAAAAGCGCCACCTCATCGCCCATCGAGCCAAATCGAAGGATCCTCATTGTTCGCCACTCCATAAAAGGC
>NZ_JARUXJ010000009.1:0-2519 GCF_031451465.1 Caballeronia sp. LZ003
CCCTGTAATGCAGGACATCGTCGATTTTTAGCCTTCTTTCGTTTTCTGCGCAAGCGCCTCGGCAGCTTCCTTGAGCCTGTAGCTGCGACCATTGAATTCGAGGAGGTGGCAATGATGCATAAGGCGGTCAAGGATCGTGGTGCTCATCGTGTTGTCGCCAAGATATGCGCCCCAGTCCTGTACGACACGATTGGAGGTGACCACGACGCTTCGACGCAACTTGTAGCGCTGATGGATCAGGGTCTGCAATAGTGCGCCGGCGTCGTCGGGGATCGTACGTGAGAGGAACAGGTCGTCGAGCACGAGCAGGTCGCAATCGAGAACGGCACGCAGCCGCGACCGCCGTTTTTCCTGAGCACTCAGCGCATAACGGTTGAAGAAGTCATCGGTCTCGAGATACTGCACCTTGTGCCCGTGGAGGACGGCCTGATATGCGACCGCCTTCGCCACGTGCGACTTGCCGGTGCCAGGCTTGCCGACAATTAAACCGTTTTCGCCAGCGGCGATGAACTTCAGTGCGTGTAGCTGGAAGCAGGCTTGGCGAGGCAGCTTCGGATTGAACGACCAGTCGAATTCCGTCAGGGTAAGCCTCTCCTCGAGCCCCGATTGCTGGTAGCGACGCTCGATGAGGCGCGACTGTCGCCGGTCGAGTTCGTCCTGCAGAATCAGCGCGAAGGTCTCCAGAAATGGTTGCTGGCTCCCTTGGGCCTGCAGCACGCGTGTCTCGAGCGTGTCGCGTACGCCTGACAGACGCAATAGCCTTAGCGCGCGTTCGATGTCCGGTATGGTGGTGGTCATACGGTTTCTCCCGTCGTGGAGGATCGAGATGTGGCGCTGTGCTGCGCGCCGGCGTCGAAGAGCTCGCTGTATTCGGTTGCGGGCCGAATCAACGGGTGCTCCTGGATGAGCGGCAAGGCGAGCTGCGGCGCGCGATCGAGGCGCTCAAGTGCCTGTTCGAACAGCCGTTCGACAACGGTGCGCACCTGCCGGTAGCGATACAGGTGATGATGCAGCGCGTGGTCGCAGGCTTGCTCGACGAGCCAAGCGGGATACTTCTTCGCCAGCGCGACGATGCCCCACATGCCGCGATGTCCGACGCGTCCTTCGGCGTCGAACAGATGCTGGCAAAGTGCCTTTGTCTGCGGCCCGATGTCACCGGCGCTGGCGAGCGCCAGGCTCGTCTGGCGCGACGGATTGAACGGTCGCTCGCTCTCGGGCAGTTCGAGTGAACCGGGCTGCATGTGGCGTGGATGGGTGCGCAGCAGTTCCTGACTCAGACGGTCGCGGATCTCGATCGTGGTGTCGTAGATGCGCACACTGACGAGGCTGCCGATGGACGCAGGGCGCGCCGCGTAGTTGCTGCGCTCGATACTTACTGTGGTGTCGTCCCAGACGGTGCGTACGACTTCGGTGAAGTAGCGGAACGCGGTGGCCGGCAGCGGCCGCAGATGTGGCTTCTCCTCCTGGAACATCGCTTCGACCTGCCGCCGCGCTCTGCCGTGGATGCGCTTGGCTGCCCAGTTCTCCTCCCAATGCATCAGGAATTCATTCTGAGCTTCGAGTGATTCGAAACGCCGGCCGGTGAGCGCGGTGTTCTGCGTATGTTGGATCGCGTTCTCTACGGTGCCCTTTCGATTCGGGTCTCGTACTCGGGCAGGGTCGGCGACGACGCCGTAATGCTCAAGCATCGCCGCATAGAGCCGGTTGAGCTCCGGCTCATATAGATCGGGGGTGATGACACCTTCCCGGAGGTTATCGAGGACGACGTAACTCACGCTGCCACCGAAGTACCGGAAGGCGTCCTCGTGTAGTTGTGCCCAAACCTGCTTGCTCGACTTCCAGACCACTTGCCGGAAGCTGCGCCGCGAATAGCGTAGCGTCATGACAAACAAGCGCGGGCGCCGATACCGGCCCGTCCTCGGATCACGCGTCGGCGCGCCCTCACCATAATCGACTTGAGCTTCCTCAGCCGGAGCAAACTCGAGGCGGTCAAACTGCTCGGGATCGACGTGCCGGAGGGCGCGCACAAAGCGTTTGACGCTGTCGTAGCTCGCAGTAAAGCCGAACTGGTCAACCAGATCCTGGTAAATCGCTTGGGCATTGCGCTTCAAGCGTATCTGCTGCTCAATCCACTCGCGATAGGGTTCGCTGGCGGAACGGGCGAAATTGAACGGTTTGACCGGTGCGACGAACCGAGAAGCCGGCGGGCGCGAAGGTGGAGGAGTTTGCGCGCCCACCGGCTCCGCCATGTCGGTGGGCGCGGGGGTGGAGGAATTTGCCTCGTCCGAGACTCGCTGCGATTCAAAGATCGACTGATAGCGGCGGATCGTCTTGCGGTCGATCCCCGTGACCTCGTGGATCTTGCGCTGACTTGCCCCGCGTTCGAGCAGCGTGAATATCGTGGCTTGGAGATGCTGTTTCAAGACGTTCACCTCTTAATCTCCTTCATGCCTGAAGGAGAAGAAAATAAACGTCCTGCTACGTCGCTACCGGCTACTCAACCGGGCGCGCGGGGTGGA
>NZ_JARUXJ010000010.1:0-2450 GCF_031451465.1 Caballeronia sp. LZ003
CGATCGGCATCGTGACGAGCAAGACGCGGGCGTGCCGACGACGTTGGATGCTTCCACTTTCAAAGCGCTCGTCGTCTATCGCCAGGCGCTTCGCGCAGTCACCGCTCAACCCGGTTTCCCGAAGCACATCGAGTGGCCGGTGTCACCCCTGTAAATCTCTCATTTGGAATCCACATATGCCGCTGAAAAAAAACGTTGAAATCGCCTCGATCGGTGTCCCCGCATCGTTTCATGTTGTCCGCCGAGTGACTGTTGATCTGCAGTTGAAGCAGAGCATCGTCGAGGTCGCAAGCTTCTACAACCGCGAGGTCGCGCAACAAGGCGCGCAGTCCATCGGTATCGCTACCGTTCAGGTGGAGGGCGTGCCGGGTAAGGGCGAAGACCTGACTCGGTTTGCCGAGCGAGTGCTGATCGAGCCGCCCCCCGAGCGCATCGACCCGTCCGCGCTCCCGCCCAATCGGTTCGTGTTCAGCGACGCCGATGTGGTGCCTGACATCACAGTACCGTAAGCCTCATCTCCCGTATCTACTCACCCTCATCATCGGAGTTTCGCACCATGCCAACCGACTATCACCACGGCGTTCGTGTTATCGAAATCAATCAGGGCACGCGACCCATTCGCACCGTGGCCACCGCTGTGATCGGCGTGGTGTGCACGGCAGACGATGCGGACGAAAACGCCTTTCCTTTGAATACACCGGTTCTGCTCACGAACGTCGTCGACGCGCTAGGTAAAGCTGGAAAGAAGGGCACGCTCTCTACCACGCTTCGCGCCATCGGCGCGCAGACGAAGGCCCTTACTGTTGTCGTGCGGGTGGCCGAAGGTAAGGACCAGGACGAGACGGTCGGCAATGTGATCGGGACCGTGACGAGCGACGGCCGCTACACCGGCATGAAAGCTTTTCTCGCCGCAAACGCGAAGCTTCATGTCACGCCGCGCATTATCGGTGTGCCGGGACTGGACCGGCCGGAAGTCGCCGCCGCCATGCTGCCGATTGCGCAATCGTTGCGCGCGATGACGTATGCGTTCGCTTGGGGGTGCAAGACCAAGGAGGAGGTCGCCGCGTATCGAGACCAATTCGGCCAGCGCGAGATCATGCTCCTTTGGCCTAACTTCATCGCCTGGGATAGCGATGCGAAGAAAAACGTCGAGGTTCCGTCAGTGGCGTACGCATTAGGTCTGCGTGCGAAGATCGACGAGCAAATCGGTTGGCACAAGACGCTCTCGAACGTCGCCGTCAATGGCGTGGTGGGCATCTCGGCTGACGTCTCGTGGGGTCTGCAAGATCCGGCTACCGACGCGGGTTATCTCAATGAAAAAGGCGTCACGACGCTCATCAACAAGGACGGCTTCCGGTTCTGGGGCTCGCGTACCTGCTCCAGCGATCCGCTCTTTGCGTTCGAGAACTCGACGCGCACCGCACAGGTGCTCGCCGATTCGATCGCGGAAGCACAAATGCCCGTCGTCGACGGGCCGCTTCATCCGTCGTTGCCGCGCGACATCATCGAGACGATCAACGGCAAATTCAGGGCGTGGATTTCTCAAGGCTATCTGATCGGCGGCTCGGCCTGGTTCGATCCTGCCCCCAACACAACCGACACGTTGAAGTCTGGGCAGTCGTTCATCGACTACGACTATACGCCCGTGCCGCCGCTTGAAAACCTTGTGCTGCGTCAGCGCATCACCGACCGGTATCTCGCAGACTTCGCCTCGCGTGTGAGCGCGTAACGATTTGCCTTAACCGTTGGCGTCACCGTGACCAGCTGCGTGACCCCTTCAAGGAGCTAAAAACATGGGTATGCCTCGCAAACTCAAAGGATTCAACCTGTTTCACAACGGCGAAAGCTTTATCGGGCAAGTTGCCGAGGTTACGCTGCCCAAGCTCACCCGCAAGATGGAGGACTATCAGGGCGCAGGCATGAGCGGGCCGATCAAGATTGATTTCGGTCAAGAGGGCATCCAGATGGAATGGACGTGCGGCGGCTTGATGCGTCCTGTACTCGCCCAGTATGGCGTGACCACGCACGATGGCGTGTTGCTGCGCTTTTCCGGCGGCTACCAGTCCGAAGACGCAACCAGTGTCGATTCAGTCGAAATCGTCATCAAGGGTCGGCATAGCGAGATCGAGATGGGCACAGCGAAGGCCAAAGACGACACCGCGTTCAAGGTCACGACCGTCGCGAGTTATTACAAGCTGACGATCAACGGGCAAGAGCTCATCGAGATCGACTTCATCAACTCGATCGAAAAGATCAACGGCAAGGATCTATTGGCCGCGCTGCGCAAAGCGATCGGGATTTGAGCTGGGACGCAGCGCTCCCAGTTCCTTCACCACTTTGACTGACAGAACCGAATATGGAAACCAATCAAATCGATAACGAACCGAAGGCCGATGCGAACACGCACACGCTCGACACGCCATTGGTGCGCGGCGAGCAGACCATCACCA
>NZ_JARUXJ010000011.1:0-2427 GCF_031451465.1 Caballeronia sp. LZ003
CATGTCGCGGATCAACTCGCGATCGTCGCAGGTGAAGCCAAGCAGCTCACGTGCGGGATAGCGATACTCCGGGCCACCGGGCGCGACATGATCCGTTTCGCCGAATTGATGCACGCGCGCGATCCGCGCCACGCGACCGATGAAGCCGATGGCAAGCCCGTTCTCATCGGCTTCAATGCGCATATAACGCGCCGTGCGAAGCTTGGGGAACATCGCTGAACGCTTGATGCGCCCTCGCTTGCCGCGCAGCTTCTTTGTTCCAGCCTTCGAGCGCGGCTTGCGGGGTTCATAAGCGCTGCCGTCCGGATTGCGTTGCGCGGCGATTCGAGCTTGCTGGCTGCGGCGCAGCTCGCGGGCGATATCGCGCATCACCGCGCGCCGAGCAGCGGGTGCAAGCTTGGCAAGCAGAGCGCTGGCCCACGTCTCCAGGCTATCGAGTTGGAATTGCGAGTCCATTGCTGGCTTCCGTTTTAACAGCGAGATACGCGTCCAGTGCTCGGTTGGCATCCGGGAACGTGCTCATGCATGCGGCGTGAAGGCGTTGCTCATGGTCCGAGGCGATTCGATAGACTCCCGCAGCCTATTTCTCCCAAGGCTTTTCGCTGCTTTGTGAGTCGTCGACATGCGTCACTGTTCGCACGCCATTCTCGAGCTTGACAACAACGCTTTCGGTAAGTTGAAGCTTTACCGAAACATCGGCGGTGTTGTTGCCGAGAATGTCGATCTCGTAGGTGATGCCACTATCGCGCTGATCCCAATTGGTCACGAGATCGGATTGATGCGCGCGAACCCAATCGACCACCGCGATGAAGATGTCGTCTGCCTCGCCCGCGTAGTCGAGCACCAGCACATTGAGCACGTAACGGTATTCGAACGAGCTCGACTTTGCGCCGGTCGCGGCGATCGATCCTTGATCAATAAATACCGTCAGCTTGTCCGGGTTTTCGGCAAGCGTCGGAATAGCGGCTGCGAGCGCCCCGCGCAAACTGCCAGGTTTAATCATGCTTTGCCTCTTTGCTCTGCGCGGCGTTGCGCGTCTGCGCGCGAGCCTGACACTCGACGATCAGATCGACTTTCGCGGCGCACGTGGCCCACGCGCCCTTGGCTGTTGTCAGTGCTTCCTGTAACTCGCCGTTAGTGCGTGGTGACATCGCCGGTAGGTTGCACGGCGTGATCGTCTGGCACTGCTGCACTAAAATCTGCGGAGCCTGTGTAGGCGGGATTGGCTGACAAGCGCATAACATCATCAGGCAAAGCAGTGTCGGCCCAATGATGAACGATCGGACTGTCATGAATGGCTTCCCTCATCGCTTGGCGTTGCGTCGATACAGTCTTCTCGGCAGCGGCCGTCGCCCTGTCGAGCTGCGCTTGCTGCCGCGCTTTTTCGAGAGCGTCACGTTGAAGATCGCGAATGGTCCTATCGCGATCTTCAATGCGCTGGCTCGCGGCGCGCAGTAGTCCACTTTCCACCCCGAGCTGCGCACGCAACGCTCGGACATAAAGCACGGCGCTGACCGACGCTGCAATGAGCAGTGCGCAGACAGCGAGCTTAAATTTGATCGCGAGAAAGTTCATGCAGTCGCTTCGGCTGGCGTTGGCTTAGGCGCGAGCGTAGGCGTAGGCGCATAGCGCTCATACGCGCGCGCAAGCTTCACGTCATAGAGGTTCGCTTTGTACGCCTTGCCGTTATAGCCTTCAGCAAACGCCTCCCAGCGGCGCGATTTCAACGCGGCGAGCAGCTTGGCGTCAGCGGCAACGAAACGCACGAATGCATCAAGCTGCTCCCTTTCGCTCGCCTCCATACGCGACACGAACTCTTGCGGGCTTTGATAACCAAGTCGCTTCCAGTGTTCGCCCATCACCTGGAATGCGCCCCAGCTTGTTGCCTCCCATGCGGCGACTGGTGCGAGCATCTGAGCCCAGGCAAGGCGCACATACTCGGCGGATCCGCCTTCATAGCCGCCACGGGTTTCCGACACAATGTTCGGATAGCGAGCCGCGAGTGGCTTGGGGTCGATGCCGTGGGTCACCAACCGTTCCCAGAATACGTGGCGCTCAAACAGGATGACGGGTCGGCCATCAGCAAGGAAGCCTTCGCCGCGAGACTCGACCTCATTCACCGCACGCACGCACTCGACGGGAACATCGAGTGAGGCGGCCGCTTTGACGATATCTGCATCAGCAAGATGCTTGGCATCTCGCTTTCCAGTGGCAAGCGCCAGCATCGTCTTCGGCCCTGCAAGGCCGTCGACCACGAGACCCGCGTCGGCTTGTACCTTTTTGATCGCAGTTTCGGTAGCCTCATCAAATACATGCGTCACCGCGAGATCGAAACCCGCGCGAAGCAATCGGTGCTGCAAAAGCGCCACCTCATCGCCCATCGAGCCAAATCGAAGGATCCTCATTGTTCGCCACTCCATAAAAGGC
>NZ_JARUXJ010000012.1:0-2386 GCF_031451465.1 Caballeronia sp. LZ003
GCTGAATATCGCTGTTACGGCTGTTACGCTGTTACAAAAACGCGCAAAGCCCCAGTGGGCGGGGCTTTGCGCGTAACAGCGAAAGCGTAACAGCGAAGCGGTGTAACAGCGCACCGCTGTAACCTCGACGCACGATGCTCCACCGTTCTATCAACTCCGCTGTTACAGCACGCCGCTGTTACGCTTTCGCTGTTACGCGCAAACCTTCACCGGTAAAGGCTTTCGACGAATGTGTAACAGCGTAACAGCCGTAACAGCGAAAAAAACAGATGGGTGAGACTTTTTCAGCGGATTCCGTGCGGCCATCGAGGCGCCTTACATGTGGCGCTCGGGAAAGAGCAGGAGAAAGTCGTCGCTAACTCATGATTTTGACTCGATTCAGTCGTTAGGAGGGTAAGTACAACCATGCATTTTCATACTATCTTTCATGCATTGACGGTAACCAGATTCCGCTTTCGAATTGCATTTTTCCATGCTATCCATGAATATGTGAAAACATCTACTTTCGGCGTCGTCATCTCTTATCTGCGAAACGACATAACCGATTATCAAAAGAAAAAGCAGTGCAATCAAAATGTATTTTAACTGCCGTCTTGTTAGAAAACATTGCATATTAAAAGAAGAAGTAGATGGGCCGCCGTTTTGAACTACCTAGATCCGCTATTAGATATCAAATGCGGCTGTTCGCAAATCGTACTTGTCCTGGAAATATCGTGTTTAGATAGCAATTGTGGGCAAGACTGACATGTTTGCCTTCGTGCGCCCTCTTAGGTACACGATTCAAAATCGATGACTCGTAGGTTAAGAGCTGCGTTCGTGCTTAGGTCGTCGCTTTACATTCAGAGGAGATGGCGGCAACGCTGGCAAAGGCCTCTCGTGAGGATTCAGGAACTGCGGCGAGCCGGCTACCGACTGCCATCCTCGGTGATGACATACGAAAAGAAAACGGGAGCTCAAGACTTAGCCCCCGTTTGTTGCACACGCAGTGGCGAGGAAGTGGCGAAGTGCACCGCGCAAAACCGTGTCATTGCTCGATTGCCCATTCTTGTGGGTCATCGGTCGCGATTTATCACAATCGCGGCCGACGTAAGGCAGAGACTATTCGCGCGCCTCCTCACCACTCGTGCTCCGCATGTCGGGAGGTACGAGCGTCGGGTGCACTCGGTGGATTGGATTCAAACCTTCGCTCAAGATCTCACCTAAGATATTCCCGATAGCCAATCGACACCGTGTCTGCTCGTCCTCCGGCAATTCGGACCATATTTCTAGAAGCATATTGTTTAGCTCCGCTCCTGCTTGCAACAACGCGCGGTTGAACTTCTCAGCGGTATTAAGATTTTTTATCATGCTCTCGTTTTCCTAGACAGCCGTGTTGAGCTTTGCACTTGTTCACACAGTTAAAAAACCCGAAGCCGTGATCGCAAGTGGGTAAATGGGTTTCGCTACAACATGCTCGACAATCTGATTCCACTTTCTTGCAATTGTCGTTGCCCACGCACTCTGCGGGATGGTTTTGAGTGACCGGATTCTCATCCTGCGAACTGGCTGCCGCAAGTTGGCCACCAGCTGCCATAGCAACGGTTGCTGTACAGGCGATGGCCCCAAGAACGCCTGTCCATTTTAGGCTCAGCGCTTTCATCTGCATCCTCCAAAAGTAACCGGGGATGGCCCTCCCGATGAGGATCGATCCCGGTTGTCACGCGTCAAGCTAACGCGCTATCGAATGATCAGTAAAACCGCCAAGCCTTTGTTCAAAATTCGTTTAAAAAAAGTTCCAAGCGAAGTTTTGCTCCTAACTTCGAGCCTGGTTGTTGAAATCATTGCGCGCCACGTTGTCGTACGTTCGAACTGAATTTCGCGCAGCAACAACCGAATGAAAGTATTTGTCTAATGAATAGTTACAATTGTTATTTAGAGGAATCTATCAAGGATGTTTGGGAAGCCCTCATCGATGCGATCCCACGGTCGGACTCGAGGTCGCCGCTGGCTTCGCCTCCGTTCTCGTATCCTTTCACGCGACCCCGTCTGCGTGCTATGTCGCACCCTCGATCGCACATGCGTCTCGGTTGTCGTGGACCATATCGTTCCGCTTGCGCACGGCGGCACCGACGACGAATCGAATCTGCGTGGCTTGTGCGCGGCCTGTCATGACGAGGTGACGCGTCAGCAGTTTGGGTATCGGGAGAAGAAGGCATTCGGTGCTGACGGTATGCCAGCGGATGGCGAGTGGTCATGATGTGTGAGGGGGGCAGGTCGATTTCTGGGAGCGCTTGGGCCGGACACCGACCGTTCCCCTTCGCGACCATAAACGTGGACAAAAAAAGTAAAAAATGGCTCAACGGGGAAGGAAATCCGCCGCATCGCTGGCAATCGCGCCAACGGTGCC
>NZ_JARUXJ010000013.1:0-2372 GCF_031451465.1 Caballeronia sp. LZ003
AAGTCTATTCATGGCGTGTGAATCTGGTTATCGACTGCCGACTGCTTGGTCTCGGCATGCACTGGCACGTTCTTCTTCGTCGGTGCCCTCGTCAACCGTTTGAGAAACTGCCTGCATTGGTGTGCGTGCGATTTCCGCGTGGGTAGCGCAAGCAGGTGATGGAAATAAGGCGAGCATGCGACGGGCCTGAGGCAGCCCGCTAACGGGGGTTCGCTCTTGTTCGCCAAAAAATATGTGCGCTTTGCGGTGCTTACTTCTGAAAAGGCAGGGGCTTCGCTATACGGATTCGACCTCCCGGGATGAAAAACCATTGCTATTGACGGTCCTAGCATGTCTGTGAGTTACTTCCCTGCCGACTGCTCGCCTAAAATAAACAAGGGAAAACAACCTTTTGATTCTATGTGATACGAGTTAGGAAAAGGCACGCCGGCAACGGGTATCAGGAAGCATAATGGGCGCGAATCTTGAATATGGGTGATCAGATCTTACCCGGAGCGGGATGGCCATCATTGGCATTCTTGGGCGGCAGTGGCGCGCCGATCGCTCGACGCCCCACACGACGATGAGATGTTCATCTTCAGCGACATCGGCTACTTCGACACCGAAAACGAGGCGCGTGATCGGGGCATTGCCTGGGCGAAGGCATGGCTCGACGCAATTTTTAACTGTCCAGATATCGGATTGATTCGAGGCTAGCGCACCTCGGCCAGTTGTTCGTTTCCCGAACGCTACACGGAAACGCCACCGTACATCTGTCGCCGTCAGCGTCACAGAGGCCCAGCCGCATAAATGCGTTATCGAAGCGGCAAGAACTAGGCTAGGCCGTAGATCGCCTGCGCCCGCTTCAGGAGCGCCTCAAATTCATCTGAGGTACCGATATCAAACTCCAATTTATTAAAGGTCATCCGCAATGTGCGTCCGGTACGGCTTTGCCGCCAAGCCAGCGCGCCGCGCAAAAGGGTTGAGCCGATCGTTTGAGCGAGCGGCACAATGAATTCGCCGGTAAAACCGCGATCGTCTTGTACGCCGTGCATTGTGAATGACACGGCGCTCATCCGCGTACGGTCGGCACGCACTAGCTGATAGAACTCTCTGAGCTCGCGTTGGTAGTTTGGGCTGAATGTAGCCTCATCGTCCGCCGAGCGCACCAATGCTAGCCGCAGCGTAGCGATACGGTCCATCCTTTCCTCCTCCATCTGATAACGGACCATATCAGAAAGTAGTCGAGCAGCCAATTCAAGCCAACTTGGCGGAACTCAAGTAGTGGCTTTGGCGCGAGACTCGTTGCCCGGCGGTCGTGAAGCGCAAAGTGTGTGCGCTGTCCGGCGCGGACCGACATCGGGCTTAACTGATTCTTTTGGGCCATCAAGCTACATCCGATCAGGTAATAGGCGGGGTGATGAATGCAACAAGCGGCTTTTTGACGGACGGATCGCTCAGTGTGAAGCGCATACAGGGTCGACTATCGTGGCGTGAGCGGCGCGATGAATGGGCAGTGTCGCACCGCCCGCCCGTGATCAGAACCTATATGAAACGGTGACTTGCGCGGTCAAGGGAGGACTGGGCATGAGCGTGTAGTCGAAAGTCGCGGCCGAACCGCCGGTGTAGTACTTGCGGTTGAACAAGTTAAATATGTTTAGCTGCGTTTTCCAGTGGCCTTGCTGGTAGGACGCCATGGCGTCGGTGCGCACGTAACTGGCCAGCTTGAAGGTGTTCGGCAGGGCTGCCTCTCGCGAGCCCACGTAATAGACGCCAGCCCCAAACTGCAGTCCCGGTATGGACCGCAACTGATAGACCGTCCAAAGGCTTGCGCTGTGACGCGGAACATTACTGAGGAGATCGCCGACGGGGTAAGTCGTGTCACTCGTGACTTTGGCGAGCGCGTAGGCATACGTGACGATGGCTTTCCATTGCGGCGTAATGTTGCCGGCGATGTCGAGCTCCACCCCCTGACTTTTCTGCTTGCCTGTCAACACCTGGAGCAACGGGTCGGTTGGGTCGGTCGTGAGAATGTGATTTCGGTTCAAACTGAATAAGGCAAGGTTAGCGCTCAGCCGATCCTTGATGAGATCTTGCTTGACGCCTATCTCGAATTGCTCCGCGACTTCCGCATTGTAGGTGACGTTGCTGCCGCTATGTCCGACGTTAGGCGCGTGGCTGCGGCTCCAGTCCGCAAAAAACGAAGTATTCCCCATGGGTTGCCACACCAGCCCAACGCGCGGGGAGAACGTCGTCTGCTGACCTCGGACGGTCGCTTCGCCCACTTCGTCGGTGCGATTGAAAAATCGATCCGCGCGCATGCCGAGCTGGAGTTTGATTTGAGGCGTCAGTTCGACCAGATCTTGCACATAGGCGCCGTAATCCTTGCCCTG
>NZ_JARUXJ010000014.1:0-2348 GCF_031451465.1 Caballeronia sp. LZ003
GTAAGCGCCCGGCAAAGTCACGGGTGCGCTTAATCAGGAGGCGGCTGGTACCCAATTATGCGGAAGCAATTCAGTGATCTTATCGGCCCTCTGCGTCGGCAGCCGCGTGAGAATATCCTTTAGGTATGCGTACGGGTCGTGCCCATTAAGCTGGGCGGAACGCACGAGACTCATGATAGCTGCAGCTCGTTGTCCAGCGCGTAAAGAACCCGCGAATAGCCAATTCGCCCTTCCGATTGCCCAGGGCCGAATCAGATTCTCGATTCGATTGTTATCAATGGGCACCTGAGGATCGTCAAGATAGCGCGTAAGCGCCTGCCAGCGCTTGAGATTGTAGTCCAGTGCTTTGGCGATCGGCGAACCCGCGACGACGAGTTTGCGCTGTGCGAGCATCCAGACGTGCAATGCTTGTGCAATCGGGCGGCCTCGCTCCTCGCGAATCGCTCGTCGTTGTTCAGGGTCCAAGTTAGCTGCTTCGCGCTCGACGTCGTAGAGCGCCACGAAGAATTTCAGTGCTTGTTCGGCGATCTGGCTTTTTTTGCTCTCGTACAGATCGAAGAATTTTCTCCGTGCGTGTGCCATACAGCCAATTTCCGTGATGCCCAGCTTGAATCCGGCTTTATAGCCGCTGTAATCGTCGACGACCAGCTTGCCACGCCAGTCGCCCAGGAAGGCGCGAGCATGTTCGCCAGATCTACCGTCTGCAAACTCGTACACGACCGCGCGCACGTCTGCGAATTGGGTCGACGTGTACGCCCATAGATAGGCGCAATGTGTCTTCCCTTTGCCGGGGCTCAACATCTGCACCGGCGTTTCATCTGCATGTACGACGGTGTGGCGCAGTAATTCCTCGCGAAGCGCCTCGACCAGGGGCTGCAAACGCACACCGCATATGCCCACCCAGCCGCCGAGCGTCGACTGTGGAATTGCAACACCCGCGCGGGCGAAGATGCGTTCCTGCCGGTACAGAGGAAGGTGGTCGCCGTATTTGGCGACTAACACCTGTGCAAGCAATCCATTAGTCGGAATTCCTTTGTCGATCACATGTGGCGGCACGGGCGCCTGGACCAATGTCTCGCACGCTTTACAGGCCCATTTCCCGCGGATATGGCGCTC
Organism: Caballeronia sp. LZ003; assembly: GCF_031451465.1. Classification (NCBI taxonomy): domain Bacteria; kingdom Pseudomonadati; phylum Pseudomonadota; class Betaproteobacteria; order Burkholderiales; family Burkholderiaceae; genus Caballeronia; species Caballeronia sp. LZ003. Next base: position 1,117 of record NZ_JARUXJ010000014.1, read on the forward strand.
AACAGTGAACACGCCCGGCGTGTAGTCGAGCTTCTCGCTGATATCCTCGCCAATACGCACCCGCTGGCAGCCACAGGAGCAACTCAACTCCGTCGGCTCGTGGTGGATATCGGTACGGGGTAACTGGGGCGGCAACGGCAAGCGTTTGGCACACTTGCGGGGCTTCTCCTGCGGCACATCCGAGCGCAGCTCATCGAGCTCAGCTTCCAACGCGGCCAAATCCTCATCGATTGCCTCGTCCAGCAGGCTCAATTGCTCGGTGGTGAGCTGCTCGCTACGCCTGCCGAATTGCAGACGTTTGATGACCGAGAGCTCATGCGTGAGTTGGTCAATGCGCGTTTGGCGGTAGTGCGATTCGCGCGTCTTCTCGTCGACCTGGGTCATCAATTGACGCGCAAGCGCGCGCAGTTGATCGGGGTTCAGAGCGTCGAGATCAGTGGGGGATTCCATGTCCTCAAGTTTGCCAGCACCTGCAAGCCGGGGGAATCGAAACTGTATACGTCTTTGCTATACCACCGCGATGACGTGATCGTGCGCCAACGTCTGCCAGGGCAGCCCGATCACAAGTGCGTGCAGTTGCTCGAGATTTAATGTCTCAGCGACATCGCCATGATCACTGGCCCAAACGAAATGACCCTTGTTCAAGCGTCGCGCAGCAAGCCAGACACCAAATCCGTCGTAGACCAGGACCTTCATGCGCGTCGAGCGCTGATTGGCAAATAAATATGCGTGGTGTGGCCGTGCGGACCCAAAAACCTTCACCACGCGTGCAAGGATGGTATCGGCGCCGGCTCGCATATCAAGAGGTTCGGTCGCAAGCCAAATGGCGTCGATGCGGATCATCGCAACACCTCCCGAACCCAAGCCGCACTCTCACTCAAGCAAAGCTGCGGCCACAGCACTGACACCGTTGTGCCGTTGCGCTGAATGTCGATACGCACGTTCACTTGCGCCGCATCGGGCGCTTGTGGTGTCGGCACAGTCATTGGCAGCGCGATGAAAGCCCGCTTGACGTCGATATCAAGCGAGTTGGGCTCAGGCGGCGTAGCGTCGCTGGGGTCGGCGGCCGCTTTAATCCAGCGTCGCAGCACATTGGGATTCAGGCCATGGGAGATCGCCACGGCTGAACATGAGACGCCGACCTGCCGACATTGGTTGATAAGCTCAGACTTGAACGAGGCGCTATAGGTCCGCCGTGTGCGGCCCGCCGATATGTCTTGGGAAATAGTGTG
>NZ_JARUXJ010000015.1:0-2320 GCF_031451465.1 Caballeronia sp. LZ003
AGGTGCGGGCTTGGGCGAACAGGACGCACGTGAGTTGCAGGAGATGGTGCGCGCATTTGTGGATCAGAGAATCGCCCGCAAGATGGGCGGGCAGGGCGGCGTCGGTTATTTGATGTCGCAGGGGTTGCTCGCGTGAGCATATCAGCTACGCATCGCACCTTTACCTGGTCACCTTCTGTTGATGCGGAGGGAACCACGCACTATCGAGTGCGTGCGGTGCAGTTTGGCGACGGCTATAGCCAGGTCGTGGCGGACGGCGCGCGCAACGTTACCGAGTCGTGGCCGTTACGGTTTGTGGCATGCGGCCAGGAAATCGGCGCAATCCGCGCGTTTCTCGATGCCACGCGCGGTACCGAAGCCTTTTACTGGACACCGCCATTACGCACGCGCGGCCTGTTCAGGCTTGACGCTCAGCAGGGCGTGCAAACGCGCGCGCTCGGCGGCGATCTTTACGCATTAAGCGTGACATTCAAGGAGGTCTTTGACGCATGAGTGAAGTGATCAATGCGGCACGTGCGGATGTGCAGCGACTGGAGCCGGGTGCGCTGATCAATTTATTCGAGCTCGATCTGACAAGCCGAGGCGGTGAAGTTCTGCGGTTTCATGCGCATCAGCACGGTGGCCTAATCAAATGGCAAGGGCAGCAGTATCACGCATTTCCCGTGCAAATTATGGGCTTCGGACGAACGGGGGACGCCGCACAACCCACGCCTACGCTGAGCGTCGCCAATCTCGACGGCGCGATTTCCAGACTATGCGAGCGATTCGCCGATCTCGTGGGCGCGCCCGTGCGACGGCGCAGAACGCTTGCGCAGTATCTTGACGATAGCGCGCAAGCCGATCCGCACGCCGAGATGCCCGTCGAGGTGTGGCTAATTGAGCAAAAGACGCTTGAAACGGCGGCGGTGGTCGAATTCTCTTTGAGTTCACCCTTGGATCTGTCGGGGCGCAAACTGCCTGCACGCCAGATTATCAGTGCGGTGTGTCAATGGGAGTACCGCGGTGCTGAATGCGGTTATCGCGGAACGGATTACTTCACGCGCAACAACATTAAGACGGACAATCCGGAAGAGGATAGGTGCGGTGGGCGATTGTCGTGCTGCCGAAAGCGCTTCAAGGACGTGCCGCTGCCTTTTGGTGGCTTTCCGGCGGCAGGCGCGGATGGCACGCTCACGCGCGGCGGATAAGTGATGCTTGCCGATCGGACGCGTGCGGCGATTCAGAAGCACGCGCTCGCGTGTTATCCGAACGAATCGTGCGGGCTAATCGTGAACGGCGCTTACCTGCCGTGCGCCAACGCTTCTCATCACCCATCCGAGCACTTTTCCATTTCAGCGGCCGACTATGCTTGCGCAGAAGATGTGGGGTCCGTGCAGGCCATCGTTCATTCGCATCCTGATGCGAGTGCTCTGCCAAGCCTTGATGACCTGTTTGCATGTGGGACGTCAGGCGCTCCGGTGTGGCTCATCCAAAGCGTTGAACGCGGCGAGGGCGGCGCCGCTCAGGCAGGCCGCCTTCACCAATTTACGGCGCAAGCAATCGCTCAAGCGACTGCCACCGCGCCGCTCCTCGGTGCGCGCTTCGTACACGGCACACATGATTGTTATGGCGTCGTGCGACGTTATTACCGCGCAGCACTCGGGCTGGATCTGCCGGACTTCGAACGCTCCGGGAAGTGGTGGATCGATCCCGCCCGCTCGCTGTACCTGGACAACTACGAAGCGGCGGGCTTCGCGAACATAGAGCTCAGTGCAAGCTTGCATACGGGCGACGTCTTACTTATGGCAATTGCGAGCCGATACGGCGTGCCCAACCACGCCGCAGTCTATCTTGGGAACGACGAGATATTGCACCACCTTTGGGGTCAGCTCTCGCGACGTGAGCCGCTGCCCCGTTACCGCAAACACGTGACGCATGTGCTGCGTCATCGGGAGACGCTCAATTGGAAGATGTAGTGCGCCCAATCAGGCTCTATGGGAGTCTGGGGGCCAAGTTCGGTCGCGACCACGCCTATATCGTGCGTTCTCCTCGCGAAGCGATCGGTGCCCTCGGTGCCATGATTCCGGGCTTCTGGCGCGAGCTCTGCAAGAGCGGGGAACAAGGCGTGCGCTATGCGGTGTTCGTCGGACAGCGCAACGTGACAGAGACGCAGCTTGGCTGGCCGTCTGGCGGCGAGCCGATTCGTATCGCACCGGTGCTTGCAGGAAGTAAGGCGGGCGGGATCTTCCAGACGATTGCGGGCGTGGCGCTTGCCGCGGCAGGCGCTGCGTCGATGTGGCTGATTCCAGGCAACAAGTTCGGCATCGACATGATGCTCATG
>NZ_JARUXJ010000005.1:0-232442 GCF_031451465.1 Caballeronia sp. LZ003
CAGCTTCGGCTCTTCGTCAAGGTAATTCTTCGCATGCTCTACGAACAACGTGTCGATGCCCGCCGGTTTGATAAGCGTCACCGAAACGGGCACCTTTTCGTTCTTCAGTTCGATGCGCAGCGAGTTTGTGAAGCCCTTCACCGCGTGCTTCGACGCGACATAAGGACCTTGCAGCGGTACCGCGACGTCCGACAGTTCGCTGCCCAGATTGATGAGCGCACCGCCGCGTTCACGCAAATGCTTTAGGGCCACGCGCGAGCCGTTCACGACGCCCCAGTAGTTTGTCTCGAAGAGCTTGCGCTGGTCTTCGAGCGATACATCGGCGATGCGGCCATAGACCGAGACGCCCGCGTTGTTGATCCAGGTGTCGAAGCCGCCGAATCGCTCGATGGCGCCATCGGCGGCGGCTTTAAGCTGGCTTTCGTCGGCGACGTCCGCGGGCGTGTACGCAACGGCAGGCGCACCGTCGCGTGTAAGTTCGTCGGCAAGCACGGCGAGCGCTGTCTCGTCGCGGGCGATCAACATAAGGCGCACGCCTGCCTTCGCGGCGCGCCGCGCCGTGGCTAGACCAATCCCGCTCGTCGCGCCGGTGAGGACGATCGTTTGTTGATCGAGATGCTTCAGTTGGATTTTCATGGCCGGTCCGGAAGTTGGAAGAAACAAGTGCTCGCAGCATCCCTTGTTCCTTGGCTGCGCGGCTGACGGTTTGCGCGTCAGCTTGCGGACTGCGTTGACATGGCCTCTCGACCGTGACCGGCCAGGACGGGTCGTGCTGGCCTTTCGACGCTTCCGTACCGGCGATTCCGCGTCGCGACCCGGAGCGGCGGGCCTTCGCAGACGACGTGAAAACACGGATATTTGGATAACTACCCATCTCCTAACGGATCGATTTTCCGCCGCAACTCGACGAACGCGACAGCGATCACCCTCTTCCGCGTAATCGATCCTGTTCGGCGTTTCGTCGATGTTCGGCGGCCGCGTTGTCGGCCGTCGACGAACGGTGATCGGCCACTACTAAAACGTACTAAGTAAAGAGTATCAGGCCGCGATCAACGCTTCAGCATCGATGATAAAAAGCTCGCTTGTCGGCCTTTGCGGACGTTCCGCGTTAAGCAGCCCTGCGGCGGCTGCTCGCCGCATCGCTGTCATTCACGACGCGGCGCCGGGAAACGTCGGCTCCTCGCCTGGCAAATGAGTCTTGACGACCCAATGCCGTCGTTCGTTTAGCCGCACGATCAACGTCTGCTATGTGACAGATAGCAGACGATTAAACGATCACGCGGCACGCGACTGGCCGGGTTAGGTTGTGGGTCCTAGATGGGATACCAGACTGTCGATAAAGACTCTGACTTTCGCGGAAAGGCTCCGGTGACTGGGGTATAGAGCGTGTGCATCAACGGACATCTTGCTCGAATCAGAAAAAAGCCGGATCAATCGGCCGTCCGTAACGGCGTCGGATGCATGGAAATCTGGCAGCAACCCGATCCCAGCGCCTCCGATCAACACGGTCTTCATAACGAACGGTTCCGTAATCACCATGGCCGATTTTACCTCGATTGCCGACGCCCCCAAAGCGTCCCGAAAGCGCCAGACTTCCGGATGGTCCGCGTGCGCAATGAGCTTATGCTGCAACAGTTGCTCAGGTCGGTCGATCGCGGAGTGATCGCTCAGATAAGCAGGACTGGCACACGGCCATAGCGCGATGCTGGCAAGCCGGCGCGAGATCAGACTTGAATCTTCGAGCGGTCCAATTCTGATTGCTAAATCTATCTTTTCCATCTGAAGGTCCGTCAGCCTGTTCTCTACCGTCAGGACGACGCGCACCTCGGGATATTTTTCCAGGAATCCAGGCAGCATCGCAGCCAGTGGTCCACCGGCAAACGTGAACGGGGCGTTGATCTGAAGGTCACCGCTGGGTTTTCCAATCAGTCCGCCGATTGCGTTTTCCGCCTCGCCCACATCATCAAGGATTCGCTTCGCATGGCGCTTAAGGAGGAGCCCGGCATCCGTCAGGCGCAGATGCCGCGTTGATCGCTCGACCAGAACTGTACCGACTGCATCCTCAAGCCGAAGCAACGCGCGGCTGACCGACGACTTTGGCATGTTCAGCGCTCGGGCAGTCGCGGAGATGCTACCGAGGTCGGCAATGTACGAAAAAACAGTGAGATTCGCAAAATTGAGCATAGATGTCGTTCCCAGTCTGGAACGTGCTGTCCAGTCGTGAGTGACTAATCAAACTATCTGGAACGACATACGATACCAGCGTATACAACTCATGGAGTGAATCTCATGGCACAGACGGTACTGGTAGTCGGCGCAACCGGCATGCTCGGCGGGCGCATAGCCCATCATCTGCTTCAGGATCACGTAAGCAGCGTGCGCGTCCTCGTGCGACGTAGCACCGATGGAAATAAGCGCAGTGCAGTTGACGCGCTGTCGCGTGCGGGCGCAGAAGTCGTTGAAGGGGACCTGGCGATCCCCGCGTCGCTCGAACGCGCGACACAAGGCGTTGACGTTGTGGTCTCCGCAGTACAGGGTGGTCCGGCCACCATCGTTGATGGCCAGCTGGCACTGGCCGAGGCCGCGAAGCGCAATGGCGTGCGCCGCATCCTGCCTTCGGACTTCGGGCTTGATCTCTTTAAAGCTACGCCGGGCGAACATGCCGCATTCAACTGGCGCGCAAGCGTGGACGAGAAGATCAGTTCGCTTGGTCTGGAGCATATCCACATGCTTCAGGGCGGGTTCATGGACCTTTTCGGTCCTGTTTCCCCGCTTGTCAACTATGAGAAGCATACGGTCCACTTTTGGGGCGATGGCAAACGACCCATTGAAGTTACGAGTGTCGAGGACACGGCCAGGATGACGGCACGGGTTGCACTGGACCGGACCGTGCCGAGCGGAAAATTTGCTTTCTCCGGCGATCGAATTTCTTTTCAGGAAGTTGCTGACGAGGCGGAGCGACAAACGGGGCATGCATTCACGCGTCATTCGCTTGGCACGGAGAGTGAGCTTCGGGCGGCAATGGCCAAGGCCGACCCCGGTGAGGCCATCATGCTGGCCTACCAGCTATACATGCTGAACGGACAGACATCGCTGGAAGACCTTAAGAACGATCACTACCCCGACCTGCGGATGCTGTCCTTCGCGGAGTTCCTTCGTCAACGTCTCGGCGGGCGATGACCGTCAGCAAAAGCGTTCACGATCTTCCTACGAACACACTATCCAATGCAACGATGAAAATACTAGAGCCATTCGCGCTCGGCCCGGTAGCCATGAGAAATCGCGTCGTCATGGCGCCGATGACGCGCAGCAGGGCAGATTCTCATGGCCTCGCGGGCCCCTTGATGCGGGAGTACTACAAGCAACGTGCGTCGATGGGTCTGATCATCTCCGAGGGATTGAATACTTCCCCACAAGCGATCGGAGTTCCATCGACCCCCGGCATCTACACTGACGCGCAAATCGCTTCCTGGCGCAAGATCACTGACGCCGTCCACGATTCGGGTGGAGCAATCTTCGCACAACTTTGGCACACGGGTCGGGTTGGGCATTCATCGTGGAGAAATGGCTCGCTCCCTGTCGGTCCGTCTGCGATCCGGATCGAAGGACAAAAGCCATTCACGGCAGGTGGCATTGCTGACTTTGAGACCCCGCACGAACTGTCGGTTCAGGAAATCGTTGCCGTGGTCGCAGACTATCGGCGAGCTGCGGAGAATGCGCGCAGCGCCGGCTTTGACGGCGTCGAACTGCATGCTGCGTTCGGTTATCTGCCTAACCAATTTCTTGATGACAATTCTAACAAACGGGCGGACCTGTATGGCGGTAGCATTGCCAATCGGTGCAGATTTACACTTGAGGTGATGGATGCCCTGCTCGATGTGTGTGGCGTGGATCGGGTTGGTATCAAGCTGTCCCCCGCCATTGCCTACAACGGAATGGCAGACAGCGACCCGCGTGCCTTATACAGTCATCTGATTACCGAGCTAAGCACCTGGCGCCTTGCCTATTTGCACCTAATGCGACCGATGTTCCCGCTGGACCACGTTCCTCACTGGCCGAAGGACGTACTCGGGACATACGCACAACTTTTCGACGGTCCAATCGTTGCCAATGCAGGCTACACGCCCGATGAAGCTGAGGAAGCCTTGCTGAGGGGCGACGCGGATTTGATCTCATTCGGCACGCTGGCACTTGCCAATCCCGATCTCCCCGCAAGGATTGCGTCGCTCGGTCCTTTCAACGAGGCGGATCGGAACACGCTCTATGCTGGTGGCTCAGAGCGGGGATATACCGATTATCCTGCGTTACCGAATCGGTGATCGAGGATCAATCTGTTCGGCTAAAAACACGGTTCCGCCCCATCGCAGTCACTATGCGTTGGGGCGGATATCCGATCTACCGTCAACTGAGTCTCGTCGAGCTCTGGTCAGTGCTTCGGTCCCTGACGCGAAAAAGTTGTAGCCGTGGCCGTCGCGCTTCAGATAACCACTCCCTCCAAGGTGCATCCCCAACACTTTCAGATCGTCTTCAGCCACTGTTTTGAAGAGGGCCGAACGGGTTGCTGCTGCTTGATCAGGGTCTACGTCGAAGGCAATGGGCCATTCCGGTTGCGCTAGCTGGAGTGTCGCGCAGTGGATTATGTCTCCCCAAATCAGTAGCTTTTCATGCTGGTCTTCGAGCATTACCCCGATGTGGCCTGGCGTGTGCCCCGGCAGCGAAACGGCCATCATTCCGTTGGTGATTGGCCCTGCGACATCGAGATAACGCACGCGACTGCCGTAGGCCTCCAGCACCTTGGCGGCTGCGTCGAAAAATACGCCGAAAGCCGGTGGCGAGGCTTCGCGCGAGCGGGCGTCGAGCCAGTATTTCACTTCTTCTTCAGTCACTACCAGCTCCGCATTGGCGAAGCGCGGTTTGCCGTTTTCGAGCACCAGACCACCAATATGGTCAGGGTGCATGTGCGTCAAAACGATTGTGTCGACCCGCGACGCCGTCACGCCGGCCGCTTCAAGTTTGTCAGGAACGTTGCCGAGCGCGGGACCGAAGAGCCGGCCGCAGCCGGAGTCGATCAGGATTCTCCGACCCTCCCGCTCAACGAGAAACGCGTACACAGGCTCGATCGAAGGGCCGGTACTAGGTTGGCCCGCAATCTCCAGCAGTTGTCGTCCACGCTCGCAATCCGCTTGCGGCATGACGTCGAAACCGATTGGAAACATGCCGTCAAGTAGAGGCGTGATTGCGAAGCTGCCCACTGTCAAAGGTTCGAACTGCTCATTCATGTTCGTTGTCCTTCAACAGATTCTTATCAAAGAGCTTTTCAAGCGGAAGCCACGGGCCCATCGTGACGATGCGAGCCTGAAGTAGTTCGTGCCCGATGAGAGGCAACTTTGCAAGTTCGGACCGCACAGCTTCCGTGTCCGCTGCCTCCAACACGAGCGACACAACGAGGGGGTCTTTCTGAAAATACATCTCGCGCAATGCGCCTCTGCGGTAAGCATCCCAAACAGCTATCTCTTCGCAAAGAAGATGCGGTCCCAGAGCCGAGATCTGTTGGTCCGGGCCCAGTTCGAGTAGAGCGAGGTATTTCATTTCCTTCATCCGGTTAATGACGATGCGGGCAGTATCCCCGTGGACGTAGTGCTGCGGTACACTCCTCCGAGTCAGGTCACTGGTGACAAAATGTCCGCACAAAACGAGATTCCCGGCCTTATGAGCCTTTTTTCCTTCGTGCGTGTCGTCGAAGCAGGCTCCTTTGCCGAAGCAGCGCGTCGGGCTGGAACCACCAGCTCCGCCATGTCTAAGTCAATTGCCCGATTTGAGCAGCGGCATGGCGTTCGGTTGCTTCACCGCACCACCCACTCGCTCTCACTCACGCACGAAGGCGAACGGCTGCTGGAAGGTGCCCGCCGTCTGCTCCTGGATGCGGAGCGTCTGGGCGCTTCACTGACGGAGGGCGGTGAACCGATTGCGCGAGGGCGAGTAAGGATTAGCCTGCCAGGCTCCTTTGCGCATGCCTGCGTGCTCCCCTACCTATCGGAATTCCGGGCATTGAACCCCGAGATTGAACTCGATCTGAGCCTGGAAGACTCATTAATCGACCTTGGCGCTGAGGGCGTTGACATAGCGGTTCGGGCGGGCGAACTTGACCGCCAGCCGGGGCACGTGGCCACCAGGCTTCTTTCCTATCCCTACGTGCTTTGTGCAGCGTCTGAGTATCTGGACGCGCACCCTGCTCCCAGCGAGCCATCGGATCTGGCGACGCATCGACATATTGTTTTCCGCAACAAAGGGAACGGGCAATTACTAAACTGGCAATTTCGCTCGCCCGCTGCGGATCAGCGTCAGGTCCGGATTCAACCAAACACTCACATGATCGTTGATGACGGTGCCGCCGCATGGACGCTGGTACGGCAAGGATTCGGCCTAACATGGGCGCCGGCCTGGCTTGGGTTGGATGATCTCCGATCTGGCCGTGTCGTCGAAGTCATGAGCGACTGGCGGATACCTGATTTCCACCTGTTCGCAGTGCGGCTACAAAGAAAAAACACGCCCGCGAGAACCCGCGTAGTGCTGGATTTCCTCAGGATGCTGGTTCCCCGCTGGCAGCACGTTCAATAAAAATATAGAAGCCGCGCGAATGACCGGCTATTTTCGGCTTTTCCGACGTCAAAAGTAGCACGGCGAATACGGCAAGCAGCTGGAACCGCTCATTGCTTACGTCGAAGGAGGAAAACGTAAGTGAGCTTTGAGATATCGCAGAAACCCTCGCAATTTTGGCGAAGGCGCGCGCGCTCCTGGAGATAGCGCATGCAGGTGCTGCGGTGGGCCACTCCAATCAGGCAGCACCTTGCACAGCCTTCCCGTCGCGACTTCCGGCGCCATAATCCATTGCAAGCAAAATTCCATTGCCAGCGAGAGCAGCGTCCAGAAGCAAAACCGGATCGCTCGCCACGATGGCGGGCGTAAGGCGAAGCTCCTTGCCTTGCGTCCCTTACTGCTCAACGTCCATATTAACCCGCTTTCGGTGCGTGCCTGATGGAGCACGAGCGTTGGGCGAAGACACAAATCGTCCGGACTTTCAGGCGCACCATGCGTGCCGATGTACGCGGGGCTGGCATACGTCGTTGTCGAGAAGCTGCCGAGTTTTTGGGCCATCAAACTGGAATCGGGCAATGCGCCGAAGCGCAGAGCAACATCCATGTTTTCGCTGTACAGGTCGAGCGGAACGTGTGTCGCCGGTATCTCGATGCGAATATCAGCGTACTGCAAGCAGAATCCGGCTATTGACGGCGCAATCCACGTTGCGCCAGAGAAAACGGCAGTGTCACACGTAGCCAGCCCGCCGGCGCGCCACGGATCATCTGAACGGCGTTCTCCGCATCATCGACCTGCCTGAGGATCCCGCTGCAACGGTCGAAATACCAGACTAGATTTCCTACTTTGGGTGGCTAGTTCTTCTCATTTGTCGCGGGTTGGTCGCTCGACCAGAATGGTTTCCATCGAGGACGCCAACGGTTCTCGCCAACCCACCTCAAGGAGAATTGCCATGAAGCTGCAAAACAAGGTTGCACTCGTTACCGGCGGTACATCCGGTATCGGTCTGGAAGCTGCGAAGCTTTTCCGTGCGGAAGGAGCCAAGGTTGCCGTCATCGGCTCCAATCCCGGTCGACTGGAAGCAGCTGCAGAAGAACTGGGAGGCGATGCGTTGGTGCTTTCGGCTGACCTGCGCAGTCCCGCGGACATCGACCGTGCCATCGGTGACGTCGCTGCAACTTTCGGCCGAATCGACATCGTTTTCGCCAACGCTGGCGCTGGCACGGCGGCCCCGCTCGAAGCCGTCACGCCGGAAATGATCCACGAGCAGTTCGCCCTGAATTTCACCGGGCTGTTCCTTACCATCCAGAAGGCTGCTCCTCTCATCCCGAATGGCGGTAGCATCGTGGCCACTACATCGTTCCTGAACGCGGTGGGAACGCCGGGGCTGTCCATCTTATCGGCAACCAAGGCAGCCACGCGCTCGCTGGTCCGCTCTCTTGGCGCGGAGCTCGCGCCGCGAGGCATTCGCGTCAACGCCGTCAGCCCGGGGCCGATTGCCACGCCGTTCCACACCAAGCTCGGACTGTCGGAAGGGCAACTGTCGGATACGGCTGCCGCAATCCAGGCTGCCGTGCCGCTCAAGCGATTCGGTGAAGCCGCCGAAATTGCGAAGGCCGCGTTGTTCCTCGCCAGTGCCGATTCGTCGTTCACGACCGGCACGGAGCTCGTCGTCGATGGTGGTCTGTCGCAAATCTGATGCGGTGCTGGGGGTGTACTTGCGGCACCCCCACCTGGACACACGGAGAAATCGGCATGCAACTCGTGAATACGGGCCTCACGGCCTACCCTCGCTTTGACCTGCTGGATGGCGTAACGCCCATCCAGCGACTCACCCGGCTGGAACGTGAAGTCGGCGACGTGGGCATCTTCGTCAAGCGTGACGACCTTATGGGCCTTGGCGGGGGCGGCAACAAGCTCAGAAAGCTGGAGTTCCTGATAGGGGAAGCGCTGGCGCAGCGTGCCGATACGGTCATCACGGTCGGCGCGCGTCAGTCGAATCACGCGCGGCTCACTGCCGCGGCCGCTTCCCGCGCCGGCATGCATTGCGAGCTGGTCTTGACGCGCTCGGTTCCGCGGACCGACGCGGCGTATACGGAGAACGGCAATGTTTTGCTGGACGAGCTGCTAGGGGCGACCATTCACGACCTGTCCAGTTCGGAAGACCCCATGACGCTTGCGACGCGACGGGCAGCCGAACTGTCGAAGAATGGTCGGCGAGTCTACGTCGCCCCGTTGGGCGGCTCGAGCCCTGTCGGCTGCCTGGGTTACGCGGCATGCGCGCTCGAAATTGAGACGCAGGCCGCCGGGATGAACCTGCAGTTCGACGAGGTTGTCGTGCCTCACGGAAGTGGCGGAACGCACGCCGGCCTGGTTGCAGGTTTCATCGCTTCAGGAAAAGACCCAGGCTACGTTCGCACGCATGCCGTTCTCGCCAATGAAGGAAAAGCTCGCGCGGTTTCGTTCGAAAAGACGACAGCAACCCTGCGACTGCTGGGACGCGAACCGGTCCATGTAGCCGATGACCTCAACGTCGACGATTCACACCTCGGCGATGGGTATGGTATGCCTACCGACAGCATGCGCGACGCGCTACGCACGCTCGCTCGCGCAGAGGGGCTTCTCCTCGACCCGGTCTATAGCGGCAAGGCATTCGCAGGGATGTTGCACGACATACAGAATGGTCGTTATCGCGCTGGGCAAAATGTCTTGTTCGTGATGACCGGCGGTCTGCCAGGGTTGTTTGCGTATCGCAGCGCGTTCTGACACTGCTAAAAGGGCTCGTGCTGCGACCGAAGAAACGAGCAGGCCGATAGCGTTGCCTTCACTCAAGCGACTTATTCCAATGCGAGCACCCAACAATCTAAACGCACTCCGGGCATTCGAAGCGGTCTCCCGTCACCTGAGCTATTCCGCCGCCGCCGAGGAGCTCAACGTCACGCCGGCTGCTGTCGGACATCTGGTACGTGGTCTGGAGGACGCCCTCGACGTCGAGCTGTTTCATAGAACTACGTCGGGGGCCACGCGCCTTTTCCTGACTGATGCGGCGAGGTCGGTATTGCCCGCTCTGCAGTCGGGTTTCGATCTGCTGTCCGAGACTGTTGAGCAACTCAAGGCAAGCAAATCCCGTACGGCGTTCACGGTCACGGTTCCCGCCGCGTTCGCCGACAAGTGGCTGTTGCGACGTGTGGACCGCTTCCAGCAGCGGCACCCGTATTACGACCTGCGCATCGATACGAGCAACCGGCTCGTCGACTTCGCTGCTGACCGGGTCGATGTTGGCATTCGCTACGGTGCCGGCACATGGTCCGGGCTTACCTCCACGTTTCTGCTGAGAGACGAGTTTTTCCCAGTGTGCAGTCCATCCCTGTTACGCGGCAAACAAAGATTGAAGACGCCGGCGGACCTTCAGCACCATCTGCTGATTCATGACGTCTCGATGCAATCATCTGGAGCGTTTCCAACGTGGCGCTCGTGGCTTCATAAAGCAGGTTGCCGGAATGTCGTCGACTGCAATCGCGGCATTCAGATAAATGACTCGGCAGCTGCGTATCAGACGGCCATTTCAGGAAATGGCGTTGCGCTGGGACGAACGACACTCGTCGAGCATGACCTGAAAGAGGAGAAGTTGGTGAAGCCGTTCGATGTTGTGCAGACGTGCGAACTCGCCTACTACCTTGTGCATAAAAAAGGCAGTGAAAGCGCCGCCCCTATTGTCGCCTTTAAGGAGTGGCTAATATCCGAGGCCGGAAGTCGCACATAGCGTCTCAGACATCGAAGAAGGGATGGGCAAACGTCGACGTCATCATCTGGATGTCGCTTCGGAAGAGTTTCCGGCATGAAGCGCTAAGCGCCTTTCTGCTTGCGGCATACGGACCGTGGTGGCTACCCGGTTTTTGGCTCTCTTAACTGAGAACTATCCGGCTGCGTTTCATACGTCAAAAAAAGCACAATCTGGCCGTCATCGACCCCTGCAGTCCGTTGATCCCACGCGGCAGCAAAGGCGGTTGTGAGCGACATCGGTCATTCGTGCGGCGTGTCGGCCGGCGTTTATCCGCGCTGCGGACATTATTGGGATAACAGGGCGAGACAGCGATATGGCCGATGGCCGACATTGGCGGCATCTCGAAATATCCGCTTGGTCTTGTGTTGAAAAACTTACGTCAACGCAAACGTCAGCGATTGATATATCGCATAGGAAGAGTCAGCTATAAACGTGTTCTCGCAACGAAAGTCGGGTCGACCTATGATAGAAAGTGCAAGGCGTCAATCCGGAACGCCTGCATGCTGGTTCGATTGGCAGAATCGCGTGCATTTTCAGGCTGGGGTGCCGACCGAGACGAGTAAAGCAAGTAAGGCGCTTGCCATTCCAAACTCGCCGGCGTCTCCGGCTTCGGTCAGGAGCGCGTACGGCGCAGATAACGCGGAGCTTTCATAACAAGGTTCTGAGCGAACGAGAAGCGTCGCCGAGCGCCACGTTATCCAACGGCTTGCCCGATGAGATTAATCGCTTGCAAGCACCGATGTCACGTCCTGCATTGACGGCTGCAACCGCGGCAAGCGCATCGGAATCACTTACCGACAACATGACGAACGCCCCGCTCGCAGGATCGCCGCGCAAAACGCGCGCATGCCCTTCTTCGAATACCCCGAGCGTTTGCACGTTGCATTCGTACTGGTCCGACCAGAGCCACGGTGTTTCCGCATAACGCTCGCTCGCGCCGAGCATGTTCGCGGCCGCGATGGCGGGCTGATTCTGCGCCACTTGCCACGACTCGACACGCACATGCCGCTTCAGCAAGGGATTGAAATGCGCCGTGACTTCACCGGCCGCGAAGATCGCCGAATCAACGGTCCTGCATTGTTCATCGACGACGATGCCTCCATTCACATTGAGGCCCGCTGCTTCGGCAAGCTCGACATTTGGCACCACACCTATTCCTGCCACGACGACATCCGCTTCTATCGAGCCGCGATCCGTTTCGACCACTGTGCCGTCAATGCCACGACGAACCGCAAGCGGTTTCGTGTTCATGCGCACATCGACTCCCTTCACGCGATGCAAGGCGACGATGAACTCCGCGACTTCGCGCGGCATCGACCGCATGAGAAGCCGTGGCGCTGACTCGATCAGCGTCACCTGACAGCCCGCATAAACCGCCGACGCAGCAACCTCCAGTCCGATGAACCCACCGCCCAGAACCACCACACGCTTGCCCCGCGCAAGCGCGGCACGCAGCGAGCGCGCATCCGCGACGGTGCGTACGTAATGCAGCGTCACGCCGTCATCGAGCGGGCCGGGGAAACGGCGCACGCGCGAGCCGGTCGCAAGCAGTAGCCGCTTGTATTCGATGCGCGTTCCATCGCTCACTATCACACGCGACGATGCACGATCGATCGATTCGACCCGCTGACCGAGCCGCAACTCGATACGCTGGGCGTCATACCACGCGGCGTCTCGTATAAACGCGCGCTGCTCGCCCTTTTCCGACAGCAGCGCGCCCTTTGACAGTTCGGGGCGGTCGTAAGGCAACGCGTCCTCGTCGCCGATCATGACGATATGCGCTTGAGCATCCCGTTCGCGCAGCGTTTCGGCAGCGCGACGCGCGGCATGCCCCGCACCGACGATCACATACGACTCACTCGACATGGATTTCGACCTGCCCGTCCACGATGCGAATCGGATAACTGCGCACCGCTTCCGTCACGGGCGCACATTGCGGCGCGCCGGTGCGGATATCGAAAAGCCCTTGGTGCAGGGGACATTCCACGCAACCGTCCTCGACGAAGCCTTCCGACAGACGCGCGTGGCCATGCGTGCAAAGATCGTGCAGCGCGAAGACTTCATCGCCCATGCGGAACACGGCGATGGGTTTGTCGCACGCGACCACCGCCGACGGCTCGCCTTCGGTGAAGTCCTCAAGCGTGCCGATGACCTGCCATTCGTTCGTCAATTGATCCATGTGTGTCTCCTCAGATCGGCGTCGCGAGCAAGGTCTGCACGCGCGAGGTATCGTAGATCACGCGCTTGGACCGATAACGCAGACCGTCCGGCGTGCGCACCACGCGGTCGAAATACTTGCCCGCCTGATACACGTTCGACTCGCCGTTCGTGCGCGTCTGGATCACCACGTAATTGCTTTCCGTTTCGATCACGCCATCTTTTTCATCGATCACGGTCAGGCCGGATGTCATGTGACGGTAGCTGTGTTCTTCGTAGATATTCGCGTGACGCAGCGATACGACGCGATCGCGCAGCATCTTCTGGTTCGTGCAATAGATGATGCCGATGGGCAACCCCATGTCGGCGTTTTCCTTGGGCACGATCTCGTAGATGCAGTCTTCCGTGAAGAGCGCGGGCCACGCTTCGAGCTTGTCGTTATCGAGCGTGTTGATGTACTGATCCTGCAACATGTGCAGTTCGAACCACAATGTCATTCGTTCCATGGTGCCGGCCTCGATTCAATAGCCCATCAGCTTCTGATAGCCCACCCAGAACTTGCGGATCAGGCTCTCGGTGATGACGGTGTCCTGCTGGTCCGGATTGCCGCGCGACATTTCGATCACCGAGGTTGCATCCGCATCGCGCACGGTGCCGCGCTGGACGAGCTCGGTCGCCTCGGTGTCTTCCATCGAGATATAGCCGGCCGGTCCCACCAGATTCGCCTGCTTGATGCGAAGCTCGCGCAACTCGGGCGTGTCGTCCGTGTAGCCGAAGAAGTGGAAAATCAGTTCGAAGCTGTTTGGCCCCTTCGGCAGAAGCTGGCGGGCGACGAGCGTGTTGTGAATCTGCTGGATGACGAGTTGCGGGAAGATCGGCTGAATATGGTTCGTCGTGTCTTCTTCGTATTCGGAGACGAGGCCGAGAATCGAATCGTCTTCGAGCGCGAAACCTTCATCGAACGAGCGGATGTTCTGCTGCTTGTACGCCGACGAGGTATCTTCGCCCGTCTTCGTCACGGTGATGATGCTGTGCAGCCCATGCGTGGCGTCGGGAATCGAGCGCGCCTTCATGCCGACGCGAAAGATATTGAACGTCGTATGGAACAGATGCAGCATGCTCGCGTGATACGGGTCCTTCACGTTCTCGAAATACAGCTTCCAGTTCGACTTCGAGAACTGGCGCGTGCAGCCGAGATATTCGATCGGCTTGTGAAAAATGCGATCGATCCACGGGCGCATTTCCGCCCCGAGATAGTCGGGCAGCGGCGCGACTTCGTCGCTGAAGCTGGCGAATACCAGACCTTTGTAGCTATCCACGCGCAACTGGCGCAGGCTGTGGTTCTTCGGATTGAAATCGGCAGGCATGCCGGTCATGCCCTTCTGGCCGCGCCGGAACGGCACGCCGAGCAGGTTGCCGCTGTTGTCGAAGCTCCACTGGTGATACACGCACGTATGCGATGTCGCATTGCCGCGCGACTTGCGGCACACCGACGCGCCTCGATGCGCGCAGCGGTTCACCCAGGCCGCGAGGCCGCCGTCTTCCAGTCGCGTGACCACCACGGGCGTATCGCCCACGAAGGTGCTCTTGTAGTCGCCCGCGTTCGGGACTTCCGCTTCGAGCGCGACGAAATTCCAGGTCGGGCCGCGATAGATACGCTCCTGCTCGCGGTCGTACACGGCCTGCGAACTGAAGACTTTATAGGGCACGCGCGAGCCGTCGTCATGGGGAAAACGAACGTCGGCATCATTCGCGTCTTTCGGACGGTAGTGTAGTTCAACCGTTTCCACGGGCGCTTCTCCTGCTTTAAGAATAGGTATCCTGATGATTCGTCAAAGCATGTCTCTCGGGAAGACATGCCAAAGGGCATTGCGTGAATCTGCGGCTCAGTCGCGCGCGAAGTCGTTGGCGGCGATCTTGATCACGATGTCGTTGGGCCGCACCAATCGGTTCGACACCGCGGCGTACAACCTGCCTGGCCGTTTCGCGCGAATCTGTGTGCGCGCCTGCGCGGGGTCGTCCGCGTTGGGATCGACGATCTCGGCGATGACATCACCCGCTTGCACGTCCGTGCCAAGGGGATACGGGTACACGATCACCCCGCCGACGGGCGTGCGCATCATCGAGATGGCTTCGTGCGGGGTTTTTTCTCCGGACCACGTTGCGCGCGGATCGAACTCCCCTTCCACGACACCGATGCGCGCAAGGTGACGGAAGATGGCGTTCGCGTCGCCGCTTGCGAGTTCGTCGGAGACATCGGCAGCGCCGCGCATTTCGATCGTCACGCTCACGTTGCCTTGCGGAATCGGATAGCGATCCCCGAGCGTTTGCCGCAGGTCATGCCACGGTTTGCTGCACGTACCGTCGAAAAGCGTGGGCGTATCGGTCACATGCACCAGCCCCGGATCGATCTCGGCGACGAACGGATCGAGCATCGCCTCGCACCAGGGCGCGACCACCATGCCGGCAATCGCGACGAGTTCGGTGTGCGAATCCACGACGAAATCGGCGTCGATGGCGAGCTTGAGCAGTTCGGTCTGCATCGACTGCACTTCGGTCGGCGGACGCAAGGCGTCGAGCGTGTCACGCAGCGCCTGGCGAATGGCATCGATATTGGCGTCGCCGTTTGCGCCGAGCTTGCCTTCCAGACGCGCGTCGAGACCCTTCGACAGATCGGGCCAGCCACGGTTGTAGTTGCCGCCGCCATCGAGCGCCTCGCGGCCGATCTGATTGCCGAGCACGTTGTCCGACAGACCGATTGGATTGGCGAACGGCACGATCACGAGTTCACCCTTAAATTCGCCCGCGCGGTCCGCTGCAAGCGCGAGACTCAGCAAATGATGAGCGATGAGCAAACCCGGCGTTTCATTGGCATGCAGCGACGCCTGAAAATACGCCTTGGGCCGCGCGCCGATATTGCCGATGCGATGAACCTTCAGCGTTCGTTGCGTACCCGGACTGGACGACAGAACAGATACGGTTTCGATCACATGTGCCATGAGAATTCCTCGTTCTTACTTCAGGTCGCCGGAGGCGTTCGCAGGCATGCCGCGACCGGACGACGATTTCGCCACGTCGTCGTTACCCGCTGCGCGCGGATAAGCGCCGAGAAACAGCAACACACCGGCACCGACCACGACAATGGCAGCGTTGATGATCAGCACGGCGTCGTAGCCATCGAGCATCGAAAGCAGCTTGCTGAAGGAGAACGGCCCCAGCCCTGCGCCCACCGCGAAGCCGATGAACACACCGCCATAGATGGCCGAATAGGCGCGCATGCCGAAGTAACGCGAGACCAGATAGGCAAGCGCATCGTACTCCACGCCCGAAGATGTGCCGACGATCAACACCAGCAGCGACGCCACCCAGAAACTATTCACGCCGTGCGCGAGCAACAGGAACGCGGCCGCGCAGGGCAACAGCATCGTGAAGACGACGAGCGGTGCCCAGATGCGATCCAAGAACCATCCCGTGATCAGTCGTCCCAGAACGATGCCGATGCCATACCACGACGCGATACTCACCGCATCCGACATGCTGAAGCCGGACTTGGTCCAGAAGCGCTCCAGATTCGGCGCGATGCCTGCCAGCGACAGCGACAACAGAAAGAAGCTCGCGCTCAGAATCCAGAAGGCCGGCGTGCGCAGGGCCTGCTTCATCGTGAGTCCGGGCAACGCCGTGGAGGCATCGCTCGCGGTGGTTGCATGGGCCATGTCATCGACGGCCGGCTCGCGAAAAAAGAAGAACGCAATCGGCAAAGTGATGACGAGCAGAAATGCGCCGAGGCTCACATACGCCATGCGCCAGCCGAACAGGTTGAGCATGTGAAACGCGTACTGCTTGATGAGCGCGCCGAAGATGCCCGTTCCAACCAGACAGATACCGAGCGCGATGCCGCGTTTCTCCTTGAAATGCACGACCACGCTCTTGGTCCACGTCACGGGCAGCGTGCCCGCACCGAGCAAGGTGATAATCGCGAAGATCGCATAAAAGGAGATGATCGAACTCGTGGTGAACGCCAGCAGCATCCAGCCGATGGCGAGCCCCACCACCGAACACAGCACGATCTTGCGCGGCCCGATGCGATCCGCCAGCGTGCCGATGGTCGGCCCGAGCAGGCTGGAGCCAAAGAACAGGATCATGAAGGTGATCATGACCTGCGAGTCCGCCCAGCCGAACGTTTTGGTCAGCGACGGCAGGAACACGCCCGCGCTGTATGACGCCATCGTGGTCAGGCTGGTCCCGATCCCAATCGTTGCGGCGAGGATGATGCCCCAACCCGTCTTGAATTCCCTTGCACCCGACACATCGTTCCCCTTGATCCAATTTGGCGTTAGCAACTACGGAGCGGCTCGAACCTTGTGGAGCCGTTTCGCATCGCGTTGATATTTGATCAAATAATCAAATGATCTGGATGGATTCTTTTGCGGCAATAAAACGGTGTCAAGAAAAAGTCCTTCGTGTTGCAGATAATTTTGCGTCTCAGCGACGCATCGTGTCCTGGATCATGCCGAGCGGCAACAGCAATTGCGGCGCGTAGCGTGCGACCGCGTGCGCCTTGATTGGCGCTGCGGACATCAGCGGAACCGGCAGGCGCGAGGCATCGCGGTCGACGGCGTAATCGGCCATGCGCTGGCCCAGTGTGGTCGTCATTGCGATGCCGCGTCCGTTGCAGCCGATGGGCGCATACCAGTTCGGTCCGACCTCGAACAAGCGTGGCAGAAAATCAGGCGTGAGCGCAGCGCCACCGCGCCAGATGAAGTCGAAACGCACGTCGCCCAGTTGCGGAAAAATCCGCTCCATGCGGCGCGCAAGCGAGTGCAACAAACGCGGCTCGGCCATCCACTGCGTGAGCGGCGCCATGCCGCCGGTGACGATGCGGCCATCGACCGTAAACCGGAGTGCGAACAAATTATTGCGGGTGTCCGAGAGCGCTTCGTTGCCCTTGAGCATGGCGCGGCGCGCGGCCTGCGGCACGATCGAGGTGGCGAGTTGAAACACCGTCAGCGGCACGACACTGCGCGCGACCGCCGGCGCCAGCGAGCGCGGACCGGATGGCGCGGCGTTCGTGCATTGCAGGATGGTGGTGGCGCGTACCGTGCCGGTCGGCGTGCGCAGAAGGTAACGGCCGCTCGCTGCATCGATGCGCAGCACCGGGGAATCGATATGGATTCGCGCGCCCTTCATACTCGCCGTGCGCGCGAGTTCCTGCGTGTAGGCAAACGGATTGAGATGCCCGCCGCTTTCATCGTAGAGCGCGCCGTGGAACGACGCGCTGCCGATGCGCTCGCACGCTTCGGCGCGATCCATCCAGCGCGCACGCGACCCGGCGCGGCTCCAGGCATCCACGCGCGCCTTGAGCCCGTCCACCAGTTCGCCCGCATGCGCGGGATTGATCCAGCCGCCCTGAACGGCATCGCATTTCATGTCGTGACGGGCGATGAGATCGAACACCGCCTGCGCGCCACCCGCGACGAGACTCACGAGACGCGGGCCGTAATCGTCGCCGAGGAGGCGCATCACATCGGCTGGGCCGACGCGCGGCAGGCTCGGCACCACCAGTCCGCCGTTGCGTCCGGATGCCGCCGTCGCGGGATGCTCCGCTTCCAGCACCGTCACGCTGGCCCCGCGTTCGCGCAACGCCAGCGCGCTGTTCAGACCCATGATGCCCGCGCCGATCACCGCGTAATCGCAGTCGATGTCCGCGTCCAGCCGATGAAACGCGGCCGCCGCGCCGGCCGTGGTCGGCCAGTAGTTCTGCCTGAGCGCGTCGGGTGGAGTGTCCGTGCTCATCAGGCCCTCGCGAGACTGAGCGTGCAAGCGCCATTCTTGCGGATGGCGGCACAGCCCGAAGCCAGCGCCTGAAGATCCTGCGAATCGACGCGCGCGACGACATTGCCTGCGAGCCAGCCGATCGGAAACAGCATGCGTCCGCCCGGACCGTAGAAGAAGCCGAGATCGAAGACCGGCTGCGGATTGCCGCCCCACATGTGCGCCGGCACATAGGCCAGCACCAGATCGCCAGCCTGTGGCGTGATGGTGGCGTTTTCCGGCGGCAGCGCGCGGGCGTTGCGCGCCGGGTCGATCATCGCGGTCGGCACCGGGCAGGAAATCTCCGGCCCGGTCCACATCGCGTGAATGGCGGGAATATCGCGCGGCGTGGCGAGCAAGTCCCACACGAACTCCGCACTTTCGGGCGCTTGCTGGTCGAGCAAGGTGAAACGGGCTTGCAGGCCGCTGTTTGCTTCAGTCACGACAATACTTCGGGTAGTCATCTTTTCTCCGTGGTGAGGCATGCGGGGCTGGTTCACTCAAGCCGCCGCATTCGCATGACGATCATTTGATCAAATAATAAAACGTTAGGCAAGTGAATGTCATAACCGGGCTTGGTTTTCGACGATGCCGGTCAAATGCGCTTGACAGTGGGTTTTGTAGCCCCGACACTGTGCGCAGATATCATTTGATCAAATTATTTCGGATGAACCGCATGACACTGACCGTCGGAAGCGCGCTGCCTGATTTCGAGGCGATCTCATCGCACGGCCCGATGCGCCTGCACGACTGGCTCGGCGGCGAGTGGGCGCTGATCTTCGCGTTCAAGGCGATGTCCCCCACGTGCAGCACCGAATTCGCCGCGCTCGAAACGCTGCGCGAAGCTTATGAGGCGTGCGGCGCGCGCGTGCTCGGCGTATCCGTCGACACGGAAGAAACGGTCGCCGCGTGGCTCGGCGATTTGCGCGACGCGCTCGATTGCACACCGTCGTTCGCGCTCGTCAACGACCCGAGCGGTGCGGTGCCGCGCGCGCTCGGTTTCGTCGACGAATCGGCTTTGCAGGCCAGCTTGTATCGCACCGCCTTGCTCGTCGCGCCGGATCGCCGTGTTGCCATGACGCTGACTTATCCGGTGACGAACGGCCGCAGCTTCACCGAAATCCTGCGCACCCTGCAGGCGGTGCAACTCACCGCGAAGCGCAAAGTCGCCACATCGTCGACATGGTTGGACGGACAGCCCGTGATGCTGCCGCCATCGCTCGCGCAGGAGCAGGCCGAAGCGATGTATCCGCAAGGCGTGAAGGTTCTGCGTCCGTATTTGCGCGTCGTCGCGCAGCCGTAAAAAGCGCAGTCCAGGAGAATTCAATGTCAGGTGTAACGAGATTCGAAGTGCTGTCGCGGCAGCCCGTGTTCGACGGCATGGTGTTCGGCAAGGACGGCCGGGTCGGTGCGTACGAATTGTTGTCGGGCCGCGCGCATTGCGAGATCGACCCGGATGCGCCGCTCAATCGCGGCATCGTCAACCTGGCGCGTGCGCCGAGCGCGGCAAACGGACGCGTGCAGTACAGCGTGGACTTTCATGTCTACAAGCCCGTCGATCTGTCGCGCGGCAATGGCTGGCTGTTCTACGAGTACCTCAATCGCGGCACGCAACGCGGCATCGTGCGAATCAACAATGCGCCCGTGGTGGCGCTGCCATCGACGCCCGATGACATCGGCAATGGCTTTTTGATGCACGAAGGCTACGCGATCGTCTGGACCGCATGGCAAGGCAATGTCGAGCCGGGCGGCGGACGCATGCTAGCGCAGTTTCCGGTGGCGAGCGAAAACGGCCAGCCGATCACCGGCACGGGCTGGGAAGAGTTCGTGCTCGATGCGCCCGATTCCATTCGCGGCGCAATCGTGCAGGAGATGGACGGCGAGCGCACCGTGCTGACGCTGTCCTACCCCGCGGCAAGCACGGAACCCGCCCGCGCGACGCTCACCGCGCGCCAGCACGAAATCGACGCGCGCACGCCCGCGCCCGGCATCGAATGGCGCTTTCTGGATCGAAACACCATCGAGGTCCGGCGTCTGCCGCATTGCACGCTGGATCGCGGCGCGATCTTCGAGTTCATCTACGAAGCGCAAGATCCGGTCGTGATGGGTCTCGGCTATGCGAGCGTGCGCGACGTGATGGCCTTCCTGAAGTACGAATCGCACGACAGCGAAGGCACGCCCAATCCGCTTTGGCCGGAGGACGCTGCGCCTCGTTCGCGCGCGCTCGGCTTCGGTCTTTCGCAAAGCGGGCGCGTGCTGCGCGACTTCATCCATCAAGGCTTCAACGAGACGCTCGATTCACGCATCGTCTTCGATGCCGCCGTGCCGATCATTTCCGGCTCGCGGCGCGCGTGGGTCAACGCGGCGTTCTCGCAGCCGGGCCGCTACTCGCGTCAGCACGAAGACCACAGCTATCCGGGCGACCAGTTTCCCTTCGCCTATCAAACGCTCACGGACCCGATCAGCGGAAACACCGACGGCATTCTCGCGCGCGCGGAGGCATCGAACACGGTGCCGAAGATCATGCAGATGGATACCGATTCCGAAGCATGGTCGGCGCGCGCATCGCTGGTCGCGACCGACTGCGAAGGCCGCGATCTGCCCGGGCATCCGGATGTGCGCCTGTATCTGACGACCGGTATCGCGCATGGCGACTATCCGTTGCCGAAGTCGAAGGTCACGCGCCATGCCACCAATCCGCTCACGTATGGCGCCATCCTGCGCGCGCTGTTCGTGGCCATGCGTGAATGGGTCGATGAAGACATCGCGCCTCCTCCGAGCGCGTTTCCGTCGCATGCGGACGGCACATGGTGGACGCTGGATCGATTCGACGAACGCTTCGAAGCGACGACCGGCATCGACAGTCCGCGTGTCATCAACGAATTGCATTTGCTCGATCATTCGCAGGTTCCGCCGCGGCCGGGACCGCGTTATCCCGTGTTCGTCCCCGCCGTCGATAGCGATGGAAACGGCAGCGCGGGCGTGCGTCATCCGTTCGTCCAGGCGCCGCTCGGCACGCATGCGGGCTGGGCGCCACGCGCCGAAGGCTTCGCGCCGGGCGGCCTATATAGCGTCTACGGTTCGTACATTCCCTTTGCGCGCGATGGCCTGCGCCCGGCCGGGATCGAAAACGACCGACGTCCCGCGTTCGAGGCCCGCTACGCGAACGCCGATGCGTGGCGCAGCGCGTTGCTCGACGCTGCTGCATCGCTGGTAGAACAACGCTTCATGCTCGCCGATGACGCCGCGCGACTTGCCGCCGAAGTCGATTGCGCCGACGATATTTTCCACATCATCTGACTCTTATGATCGATCACAACACTGTCGCGCTCGTCACTGGCGCCGATCGCGGACTGGGCGCGATGTTCGTCGAAACGCTCGTCGCACGCGGTGCGGGCAAAGTGTACGCAGCCACGCATCGTGCTGCCGATGCTGACGCTTTTCAGAACCCGCGCGTCGTGCCCGTCACGCTCGATGTCACGAATCCGGAAGATGTGAAACGCGTGGCGGCGATGGCATCCGACGTGAGCTTGCTGATCAATAACGCGGGCGTGAACACGCAAACGGGCGCGCTGCACGCAGGCCAGCCCGAGCGCGCACGCCTCGAAATGGAAGTGAATTTCTTCGCGATGCTCGCTATGGCCAATGCCTTCGCGACGCATCTGATCGCATCGCGCGGCGCAATGGTCAACATCCTCTCGGTGCTCGCACGCGTGAGCCTGCCTTCGATGACGTCGTTATGCGCATCGAAGGCGGCGGGTTTGCGGCTCACCGAAGGACTCGACGCCGAACTCGCGCCGCAAGGCGTGCGCGTCTACGCGGTGATGCCCGGCGCCATCGACACGGACATGAGCCGCGATTACATCGGCGAGAAACTCACGACGCGTGAAGTCGTCGATGCCACGCTCGATGCAATCGGCGGTGCACCGCGCGAAATCTATATCGGTGCAATGGCGCAAGGCGTGGCCGGGATGCTGGCCGCGGATCGCACCACACTGCACGCGCAAATTCTCGGTGGCGCGCAAGCGCAGCCTCAATGAGCGGGGAACGCATGAGTCAAATGATTGAAATCAAGAGCCACGATAGTCGGAGTTTCGCGGCATACAAAGCCGTTCCCGCGCAAGGCTCCGGACCGGGACTCGTCTTGCTGCAAGAGATTTTCGGCATCAACGCGTACATGAAAAGCATGGCGGATCGCTATGCGGAAGAAGGCTATGTCGTGCTCGTGCCCGATCTCTTCTGGCGCATGGAACCGGGCGTAGTGCTCGGCTATGAACAGGAAGACTTCGCGAAGGCGCTGGGCTTCAACGAGCGCGTGGATATCGACCTCGCGGTGCGCGATATCGAATCCACGGTCGATGCCATGCGCATGCAGCCGGAACATGCGGGCAAGATCGGCGCGCTCGGCTATTGTCTCGGCGGCAAGCTCGCGATGCTCGCCGCTGCGCGCACGCAGATCGACTGTGCGGTGAGTTACTACGGCGTCGGCCTCGATGCCTATCTCGACGAAGTGCCGGCCATTCAGTGTCCGATGGTCTTTCACTTCGCTGGTGACGATGCCTTCTGTCCGCTCGACGCACGTGAAGCGATCATGCGTGCGCTGGCGACGAATCAGGGCATCGAACAATACGTGTATCCGGGATGCGATCACGCCTTTGCATCGCCGGGGCGCCCGCACTTTGACAAGCCCGCGACCACGATGGCCTACTCGCGCTCGCTCGCGTTGTTACGCAAGGTCATGGGTCCGGTCCACGATCTGAACGCGCTGTGGGAGCGCCACTGCTATTACGAATTCGCCACGCGCGATGTCGATGCCGTCATGCCCACCATGGTCGCCGAACCCTACGTCAATCATGTTCCCACGATGACCGGCGGTGTCGGACACGACCAGCTCAAGCGCTTCTACAAGTACCACTTCGTCGATGCGAACCCGGCGGACACGCAACTCATTCCGGTGTCGCGGACGATCGGCTCGGATCGGATCGTTGATGAATTCGTGTTCTGCGCCACGCACGACCGCGAGATCGACTGGCTGCTACCGGGACTCGCGCCCACCGGAAAGTACTTCGAGATTCCGATGCTGGCGGTGGTCTGCTTTCGCGGCGACAAGCTCTATAACGAACACATCTACTGGGATCAGGCCTCCGTGCTCGTTCAGATCGGCGTGCTGGACCCGAAGGGCCTGCCCGTCGCCGGAATCGAAACGGCAAAGAAGATGATCGACGAAGGTCTGCCAAGCAACACGCTCATGCGCAACTGGGCATCGAGCGAAGACAAGCCCGTCTGATTCGCACGCCGCATTCACCATCGCTATCGAACGGCCCGCGTTGATCGCGACACGGGCCATGACACTGTTATCGCCAACGCCATGAAACTCGCCAAACGCATCACCGAAACATCGAAGAAATCGTACGGCATGTACGAGAAAGCCCGCAATCTGCCCGGCGACACATCCGATGTGATTCACCTCGAACTCGGCTGCCCGCACGCGGACACGCCGATGCCCATCAAGCAGGCCACCATCGACGCCCTGCTGCGCGGCGACGTTCACTACAGCGACATGCGCGGCCTGCCCGCGCTGCGCCAGGCACTGGCCGACAAACTGCGCACGCGCAATAAGCTCGACGTGACCGAGAACGATATTCTCGTGACCAACGGCCTCACGCATGCTTCATTTGCAGCCTTTTTCGCGCTTATCGATCAGGGTGACGAAGTCATTTTGCTGGCGCCGTACTATCCGCAGCACATCGGCAAGATCGAAATGGCGGGCGGCAAACCGGTGGTCGTCGATCTGGATCGAAAGAACTTTTCCATCGATGCCGGCGCGATCGAGCGCGCCATCACGCCGAGAACGCGCGCTATCGTGATCGTCAATCCGGCCAATCCGACTGGGCGCGTCTATACCCGCGACGAACTGAGCGCGCTCGCGGATATCGCGATTCGCCATGATCTCGCGGTGCTTTCCGATGAAGTGTACGAAGAGATCGTCTACGACGGTGCGCGTCATGTCAGCATCGGTTCCTTGCCGGGCATGAAAGAGCGCACGCTCTCCATGTTCGCGTTCACCAAGTCGCACGCGATGGATGGCTGGCGCGTCGGCTTCATGACCGCCCCCGCCGATGTGATGCCCGCCCTGCTCAAAATCACTGCCAACGATGTCACGCACGTCAACACGTTCATTCAGGCGGGCGCGCTGGCGGCCGTGAGCGGCGACCGCGCGATGCTCGAACGACTCGTCAACGAGGATGCGCAGAAGCGCGCGATCGTCGTGGAAAGCCTCAACGCCATGCGCAACGTGCAGTGTGCGTCGCCGGAAGGCACGATTTACGCGTTTCCAGACATCAGCGCGACAGGTCTGTCGGCTCAGGAATGTGCGGACCGAATCCTCATTGAAGCGCGGGTCGTCGTGGAAGCAGGCAGCTTCTATGGCGCGGCGGGCGAAGGCCATCTGCGCGTGTGCTTTGGGTCGGAATCGAAAGAGCGAATCGTCGAAGCGATGCAGCGCCTGCACACTTTTTTCGATAAGCTCTGATATATTAAATGTAGTACTAAATAAAAAGGCCGATAATCAATCGGCCTGTTTTTCCGTACATAGATTGCGTTTACTCAGAAACGGTGACGAATGCCGACATCCCCGACGATCTGATTCGGGCTGGACGATGTGCCGATTCCGATGATCGACGCGCGAGCGTCATGTCCCTGCATGTGCTCGGCAAGCACCATTGCGTACACGTCGGTACGCTTGGACAACGCGTAGTCGAGCGTCGTGCTCAACTGATTGAATCGCGTGGAGCCGAGCGTCGTGAGCGTGTAGCCGGTGGCTGCGGTCAGTGACGGCGTGAAGGAATACGTCATGCCGAGTTGTCCGTTGCGGAACAGCGCATTCTCTACGCCCACGCCACGAATGCCCGCGTAGAGCGACTGTGTGTACATCGCATAGACGAAGGTCTTCTGGAAACGGTAGCTCGTCGCCACACCCATCGTTCGCAAGTAGCTTCCGCCCAGCACGGTGCGGCCCGTCGGCTGCCCGTAGATCGACGATATATCCAGCAGCGAGGACGTGCCGGCCACTTCCGTATAAGCCGCCGCGATGTTCCAGGCGCCCGCCGTGTAGCTCGCCGAATAGCTGTAAGAGCGGCCATTGCCGTTGATGTCGCCCGCGAGATTGGAGAAGCCGTACTGCGCGCCGAACTGAAATCCGCTCCACACCGGCGTCAGATATTGAACGGAATTCGGCACGCGCTGGGCGTTCGCACGGTCGTTGGCGAACGGGTGATCCGAGAACTGACCGAGGAACCACGTCGACGTTTCATACATGCCGAGCGTCAGACCCATGAAGTCATACTGATTACCGAAGGTCAGTGTGCCCCAGCGCTTGTCGGTCAGCCCGACGTAAGCCTGACGTCCGAACAGCTTGCCGCCCTGCCCCAATGCGCCGGTGGTCGTGCTGTAGCCGTTTTCCAACACGAAGACGGCGCTCGTGCCGCCGCCCAGATCCTCGACCCCGCGAAAGCCGAGCCGATTGGCCTGCATCACCGAGTTGGTCGCCATCCAGTCCGTCTTCCCGCCGACATTGCTGACATAGGCTACGCCGGCATCGACGATTCCGTACAGCGTGACCGAGCTTTGCGCGCGCGCCTGCATCGGCACGCCGAGCGCGGCGCAGGCGCCGAAGACCGCGAGCGCCGCGCGCCATGGGGGACGGGGCAATGGAGTTCTTGAAGTGGTGGTTCTGATCATGTGCCAGGAGTATGAGCGATGGGTTGTGGGTCAGACGCGCACCATCACAACTAGGCTTTGGCGGCGCTCCATCATTTGATCAAATTATCAAATGATGGAGCGGATTTTTCTGGGACCAAAATTTCTTGTCAAGCAATGACGTACAGCTTCACAACAGGGGCGGGAAATGCGTATTGCTGCATTTTGTGGAGCGTGGAGAACTGGTAACATAGCCGCGCCAACCAACAGAAATGATCGATTGATCACACAACACCATGACCGAGCAATTCACGCGCGTCGTGAAACGATCCACCATGCAGGAGTCGATCTATGCGCAACTGCGCGCATCGCTGATGCAGGGTCGCTTCGAGCCGGGCCGGCAGCTAACGGTCGCAACGCTGGCCGAAGCGTTCGGTTCGAGCGCCATGCCCGTGCGTGAGGCGTTGCGTCAGTTGGTGGTGGAGAATGGATTGGTTGCCCTGCCGAACGGAACCATTCAGGTTCCCGAAATCAGCAAGAAGCATCTGCGCGATCTGTGCGATGCCCGCATCGCGCTGGAAGGTCTGGCCACCGAAATGGCCGCGAAGCATATCGATGAACCCGCGGTGCGCCGCCTGCGTCGTCTGATTTCGGAACACGAACTCGCCATCAAGCACGATGGCATTCATGAAAGTCTCG
Organism: Caballeronia sp. LZ003; assembly: GCF_031451465.1. Classification (NCBI taxonomy): domain Bacteria; kingdom Pseudomonadati; phylum Pseudomonadota; class Betaproteobacteria; order Burkholderiales; family Burkholderiaceae; genus Caballeronia; species Caballeronia sp. LZ003. The sequence goes on from NZ_JARUXJ010000005.1 coordinate 26,744, forward strand.
TAAAAAATCAGGATTTCCATTTCCTGATTTATCGCGCATCCGGCTCGACGGTTCTTCCTCCCCTAATCGAAACCGTGTGGCTACAATGCGGGCCCTATATGCGCGTGATCACCGAAGAGGTAGAGCGTGACGAAAAGGTGCCCTACAACACGGCGGGCACGGACTTGCATGATGTCGTTGTGGATGCGCTGGAAGCACACAACGCATCGGCCGCGCGCAAGGCCATGGAGAAGGACATCCGCATGTCGTTCGACTTTCTGATCAGAACCATTGAGAAACGAGAGGTTTTGGCGGCCGGATAGGGACGCAACCTAGCTCACGTTGATCGGACCAACGCGACGTGACGACGTTATTTGAAGCGTTACGAGTTGCAACGGGTCTGATGGGCAACGCCGTGGTAAGCAACGTGTTTATGCTTGCAGTTCGCTTGGCAGCAAGCCGTTGCTCCCTCCCCTGGTGAGCTAAGTGACGCGTGCAGTCGAACCAAAAGCAGCAACGGTGCAAATGACTGGGGCCGCACGCGAGTCGGGCTGGCACAGCGGCTGTCGCCCCGTCTATCTTGCTTGTTGCCGCGTGGATCGACGAGGCAGTCCATGCCGTCACACGGCCCGGAAGATCCATCTCGATGGCTATCATCGCGGACCACAGCAAAGACTCTTCGGGCCGACGCGCTTGCTTCCTTTCGCTGCTCTAGCGGTCTTTGTCTGCAGCGTAGGTTCAACTTCTGGTAGACAAGGTCGCGGATGGCGAGGTCTTGCCCTTATTTCTCGTGACTTCGCCGTTAAGAATTCGCCGAACGCCTGCCGTTGCATGTGAATGACTTCGAGGTCGGCGATAACCAATGAAGAAGCGTTCTTCTCAGGCAATCGGATGGCCGGTTCGGGGGGCGAAGCCGACGCCTGACCGTCCGACCAACGACGTCTACGACCGGCGGCTTGTGGCCGGCAGCGGGCTTGGCAGGTCCGCCCGATTTCAAGCCTCACAATCGACCTAGCCGACACGCAGCCTGGTCGAGACCGCATCTATTCGCTGATTGTGTATAAAAGCATTGCCACTTTTTTTATTACGGCGGTTGGAGGTTAGGCAAAAAGGCATCCCACGTAGGACCGTTGCAGACGCGCTCAGAAACGAGTAGGATTGAATCCTACTGAAGGAGGCGGCAATGAGAACGACGCAGCAGATGAGCATCACTTTGCCTAATGAGATGGCCGAGTTCGTCCGCACAAAAGTTGCAAGCGGCGATTACGCCTCAGACAGCGAAGTGCTGAGAGACGCGCTTCGCGCGCTGCGTGAGCGTGACCGTGCCGTCGAGGTGTGGTTACGAAACGAAGTGGTTCCTGCAGCGCAAGCGCTTCAAGATGATCCGAGCCGTGCACTATCAGCCGATCAGGTACGTGCCGAGCTGAAAAAATCTCGCACGCGCCACGAATGAATTGGCGCGTACAGTTTGCGCCCGAAGCGCTTAATCAACTGCGGAGACTTGAAAAGCGCATCGCAAACTCGGGCGCTCCGATAGCGGCGGCACGATATGTTGATTCGATCGTCGATTTCTGCATGAAGCTCGATACGTTTGCAGCGCGAGGTGTCGCCCGTGACGACTTACTGCCTGGACTTCGGATCACTCATTTCCGCAAGCGCGCGATCATCGCCTACACGTTAGAAACAGATGCCGTCTCGATCTTGGGCATCTTCTACGGCGGTCAAGATTATGAGGCAGCGCTTGCGCCTGAAGACGGGTAGAACGTTGACAGATGGAGAGTACAGATCGTCTCAAAGCATTGAGCAAATTAATCGATTCAACATAAGTAACATTAACGTAGTTAGTTTGCAGTCCTTATGGAATGCATGTTCAGTCGGCTTTTCCGAGCTGTCGATGTTTAGATTGCAATTACTGAAATTCGCGATGGTGGTCATCGCGGGGGCGCCTGAATGTGCGCTTCCGACCCGTTTACATCCTTAGTCTCTCAAGCTGCCGACAGCGGCTCCTGACTAACCGGGTACCCGCCCGTTTGCGCCAAACCGTGCCTGATTCTGAAGTCGTCCGTCCGCACACGAACTGCGCGTGGCGCGGTGCCCCGCACAGTTGAATGCCGAAATTTCAAACAGCCACAGTTGCCCGCAGACGATTGACAAGCTGATTATCCTTGCCCTGCACCGTCGCCGTCAGCACGAAATTGAACTCGATCTCCCTGTACGCATCTTCCTTCAGCCCGAGCGCCTGGCCGCCGGTCTTGTCGATCACGGGCGGAATGAGGTCTTCACGCGTGGCATAAGCGAAGTCGTCCCAGATGAGCGGATCGCCTTCGATATTGATCTGCGTCGTCAGCTTGCGAAGGCCGTCGCCGGTGACGAAGAAGTGCACGTGCGCCGGACGGTTGCCGTGCCGCGCCAGCACATCGAGCAACTGTTGCGTCGCACCGTGTGGCGGGCAGCCGTACCCCACGGGCATCAGCGTGCGGAACTCATAGGTTCCGTCGCCGCCCGTACGCACCGAGCCGCGCAGATTGAACGGGCTTTGCGCGCCGGTCGGGTCGAAGTGCGAGTAAAAGCCGTTCGAATTGGCGTGCCAGCATTCGACCACTGCGCCCGCGACCGGGTTGCCGTCCGGATCCGTGACGGTGCCGCGGATAACGAGCGGACCCGCGTTGGCATCGGCGTCGAGATCGATTTTCGACATGCCATCTCGTACCGGCGCACCGGCCACATACAGCGGACCTTCGATGGTGCGGGGCGTGCCGCCATCGATTTCGGCCTGCTTGTCGGCCGCGTCCATGCGGATGTCCAGAAACTTTTCCAGTCCGAGTCCCGCAGCGAGCAAGGCGGCTTCGCCATCCTGCCCGAGTTTGTTGATGTAGTTCACCCCAGCCCAGATTTCATCGGGCGTCATGTCGAGATCGTCGATGGCCTTGAAAAGGTCGCCCAGCAAACGATGCGTGATCTGCTTCGCCCGCGCATTGCCGCTTTCGCTCTCGAGATTCGTGGCGGCCTTGAGCAGGTCCTGCACTTCCTGACTGACAAATACCTTGACGTTCATGATTTCTGTCTCCACTGATATTGGGGGTCTTTTTCTAAGGCTCGCACTCATGCATCGCCGTCGCGGATGGACGACGGGTGCCGGCACAACGGCGTCACCGAAATCTTCATGTACGGAAAAAGCGGCAAGGCGATTAGGATGTCGTGCAGTTCCGCATTGCTCTCGACATCGAACACGCTGTAGTTCGCATACTCGCCCGCAATGCGCCAGATATGACGCCACTTGCCGCTTCGCTGAAGCTCCAGCGAATAGGCCTTTTCGCGCGACTTGATTGAATCTGCGATATCGACGGGCATGTCGGGCGGAAGGTGTACGTCCATTCGTACGTGGAAAAGCATTGTCGGTCTCCTGATGATTTATTTTCTGACTTTCTTCAGCCCGTCCCGTGTGAAGCGTTTGAGCTTGTCTTCGTCCAGTTCGATACCAAGGCCCGGACCGCTCGGCACCGTCAGTTCGAAATCGCTGTAATCGAGCGGCTGGGTGAGGATGTCTTCGGTGATGAGCAACGGCCCAAACAACTCGGTGCCCCATTGCAGATTGGCGAAACTCGCGAAGAGATGCGCCGACGCCACCGTGCTGAATGCGCCTTCCAGCATCGTGCCGCCGTACAGTTCGATGCCCGCCGCATCCGCAATGGCCGCCACGCGCTGCGCCGCGAACAGGCCACCGGTTTGCTCGATCTTGATCGCGAACACATCCGCGCCCGCGTGCTTCGCTATCTCGAAGGCGCTGTCCGGACCTTGCAGGATTTCATCGGCCATGAGCGCGACGGGAAAGCGGCGCATCAGACGTGCGAGCGCGGCGGCGGACGCCACGGGTTGCTCGACGAGTTCGCAGCCTGCATCGGCCAGCGCGGGAATGGCCCACGCCGCCTGCGTTTCGCTCCACGCCATGTTGACGTCGACGCGCACCGCGCCGCGATCCCCAAGTTCGCGTTTGATCTGCGCAACGTGGGCGATGTCGGTCCTCAGTTCCTTCGCGCCGATCTTGAGCTTGAACACCTTGTGGCGGCGCGCGTCGAGCATGCGCTCCGCTTCCGCGATGTCCTTCGCGGTGTCGCCCGAAGCGAGCGTCCACGCCACGGGCAGACGCTCGCGCCTGCGGCCGCCGAGCAGTTCGCTCACGGGCACGTTCAGACGCTTGCCGTGCGCATCGAGCAAGGCGGTTTCGAGCGCGCTTTTGGCAAAGTGACTGACCTTCACGAGTTTGCCTATGTATGCCATCGTGTCCTGAACACGCGTGGCATCGCGGCCGATTGCGGCGGGCGCGAGATAGGCATCGATTGCGAGCTTCATGGACTCGGGGCTTTCGGGGCCGTACGCCATACCCGCGATGGTCGTGCCCTCCCCGATTCCGATGACGCCATCGCTGCAAAATACTTTCACGAGCATCAGTGTCTGACCGTGCATGGTCGCGACCGAAAGCTTGTGAGGGCGGATGGTCGGCAGATCGACCAGAAAGGTTTCTATACGCTTGATCGTTGCGTGACTCATAGCAAACCTCGCAATGGTATGGCCGTATTGCGGAGCGTCTCGGGATCGAGCGGATTGCCCGCAGCGATAAGTCGCTTGCACGCGCCGATGTCCCGGCCCGCGTTGACGCCGGCCACCGCTTCGAGCTGACGCGCCTCATTCAGGCCCAGCACGCAGAACGACCCGCTCGACGGATCGCCACGGGTGATCAGCGCATGTGCGGCATGGAAAAGTCCGAGCGTCTGCAGGTTGCAGTCGTACTGATCAGACCAGAGCCATGGGATTTCCGCATAGTGCCCGGCGCCACCCAGCATGTTCTCCGCAGCGACCACGGGCTGATTCTCCGCGACTTGCCAGGACTCCACCCGCACATGCCGCCCGAGCCGGGAGTTGAAGTGCGACGTGACCTCGCCTGCGGCAAAGATGGACGGATCGCCGGTCCGGCATTGCGCGTCCACGACAATGCCGTTCTCTACTGCGAGTCCTGCTTGCAAAGCGAGTTCGGTATTGGGAACCACGCCGATCCCGACTACCACGATATCCGCGTCGATCGCTCCATGGTCGGTTTCGACAATGGTACTGGCCGCACCCTGACGCACCGCGAGCGGTGTCGTGCCCGTTCGCACGTCCACACCTTTCGACCGATGCAAATCGTGAATGAACTCCGCAACCGCACGCGGCATCGAACGCATGAGCAGCCGCTCGGCCGGTTCGACCAGCGTGACCGCGCAACCGGCCTTCGTCGCCGATGCCGCCACCTCCAGCCCGATGAAACCGCCGCCGATCACCGCGACGCGCCGGCCTGGCATCAACGCACGACGAAGCGCCCGCGTGTCTTCCACGGTACGGATGTAATGCAGCTTCACGCCCTCGTCCACATGACCGGGGAACGGACGCACGCGCGAACCCGTCGCAAGCAGCAGACTTTCATATTCGATGCGTGCGCCGCCATTCAGCACGACGCAGTTTTCCGCGCGATCGATGGCGTCGACCCGCACGCCGAGCCGCACGTCGATACGCGCTGTGTCGTACCACGCGGCATCGCGAATAAAGATGCGCTTTTCGCCGTCCTCGGACAGCAGCGCGGCTTTGGACAGTTCGGGGCGATCGTACGGCAACGCGCGTTCGTCGCCGATCATGACAATCGCTGCGTGCGCATCCTGTTCGCGCAAGGACTCGGCAGCGCGGCGCGCGGCATGCCCCGCTCCGACGATCACGAGATGCTTAGTCGACATGGATCTCGACCTGTCCGTCGACGATGCGGATGGGATACGCGCGCACGGCTTCCGTCACCGGCGCGCAACGCGGCGCACCCGTGCGGATATCGAAAAGTCCTTGATGCAGGGGACACTCCACGCAGCCGTCTTCAACGAAGCCTTCCGACAAACGCGCATGTCCGTGTGTACACAGGTCGTGCAGCGCGAACACTTCATCGCCCATGCGGAAGACCGCGACGGGTTTATCGCCCGCAACGACTGCGGCGGGCTCGCCTTCCGTGAAATCGTCGACATGGCCGATGACCTGCCACACATTCGAGAGCTGTTCCATATGCGCTCCTCAGATCGGCGTGGCGAGCAGTGTCTGCACGCGCGACGTATCGTAGATCACGCGCTTGGACTGATAGCGCAAGCCCTCTTCCGTGCGTACGACGCGATCGAAGTACTTGCCCGCCTGATACACATTCGACTCGCCGTTCGTGCGCGTCTGGATCACCACATAGTTGCTTTCCGTTTCGATCACGCCGTCTGTCTCGCCAGTCACCGTGAGCCCCGACGTCATGTGCCGGTAGCTATGCTCTTCGTAGATATTCGCATGACGCAGCGACACCACGCGATCGCGCAGCATCTTCTGGTTCGTGCAATGGATGATGCCCACCGGTAAGCCCAGGTCCGCGTTTTCTTTCGGCACGATCTCGTAGAGACAGTCCTCCGTGAAGAGCGCGGGCCACGCTTCGAGCTTGTCGTTATCGAGCGCGTTGATGTATTGATCCTGCAGGATATGCAATTCGAACCACTGCTTCATCTGTTCCATTTCTTGCCTCGCCGCCTCAATAGCCCATCAGCTTCTGATAACCGACCCAGAACTTGCGGATCAGGCTTTCGGTAATGACCGTGTCCTGCTGGTCCGGGTTGCCGCGCGACATTTCGATGACGGAGGTCGCATCCGCATCGCGCACGGTGCCGCGCTGGACGAGTTCGGTCGCCTCGGTGTCTTCCATCGAGATATAGCCTGCCGGGCCGACGAGATTCGCCTGCTTGATGCGCAATGCGCGAAGCTCGGGCGTGTCGTCCGCATAGCCGAAGAAGTGGAAAACCAGCTCGAAGTTGTTCGGCCCTTTCGGCAGCAACTGACGCGCGACGAGCGTGTTGTGGATCTGCTGGATGACGAGTTGCGGGAAGATCGGCTGAATATGGTTTGTCGTGTCTTCTTCATATTCGGAGACGAGACCGAGGATGGAATCGTCTTCGAGCGCGAAGCCTTCATTGAACGAGCGGATGTTCTGTTGCTTGTACGCGGACGACGTGTCCTCGCCCGTCTTCGTCACCGTGATGATGCTGTGCAGGCCATGCGACGCATCCGGAATGGAACGCGCCTTCATGCCGACGCGGAAGATGTTGAAGGTCGTATGGAACAGATGCAGCATGCTCGCGTGGTACGGGTCCTTCACGTTCTCGAAGTACAGCTTCCAGTTCGACTTCGAATACTGGCGCGTGCAGCCGAGATATTCGATCGGCTTGTGAAAGATGCGGTCGATCCACGGACGCATTTCCGCGCCGAGGTAGTCGGGCAGCGGCGCGACTTCATCGCTGAAGCTGGCGAATACGAGGCCCTTGTAGCTTTCCACGCGCAGCTTGCGCAGACTGTGATTTTTCGGGTCGAAATCGGCGGGCATGCCGGTCATGCCCTTCTGTCCGCGCCGGAACGGCACGCCGAGCAGAATGCCGCTGTTGTCGAAACTCCACTGGTGGTACACGCACGTATGCGACGTGGCATTGCCGCGCGATTTTCGGCACACGGATGCACCGCGATGCGCGCAGCGGTTCACCCACGCGGCGAGACCGCCGTCTTCCAGACGCGTGACGACGACGGGCGTGTCGCCCACGAAGGTGCTCTTGTAGTCGCCTGCGTTGAGAATTTCCGCTTCCAGCGCAACGAAGTTCCAAGTGGCCCCGCGAAAGATGCGCTCCTGTTCGCGGTCATAGACGGCCTGCGAACTGAAGACTTTGTAGGGCACGCGCGAGCCGTCGTCGTGCGGAAAGTGGACATGAGCCGAATCGGGCGAATCGGGCGGATTCTGAGGGCGAAATACCAGTTCTGCCGTTTCCACGGAAGTTCTCCTGTTGCGGGTCGGCGTGATCGGAACGTCACGGTGTCATCGCATTTTTGGAGAGAGACAATGACGGGTCTATCCACCAAAAACATCCGGTATCCCGTACTATCCATAAACGGCGGTTTTATTTGCCCGGCTTGCCTGCAACGTCTTTTGCACTGCAACGAAAGGGCTTTCCGCGCATAACCATGTCCCCGAATTTCTTTGCGCCACTGGCGCTTCGCGACTATCGGCTGTTCGAATCGAACGATCTCGACGAGACGCGCGATCTGATTTCGCGCGTCATGCAGCCGCATGTGCTGGAGCCTGCGGGACGGGCGTGCGGGCGGTCGTACATGGACTTCGTGAAGGTCGGACGGCTCGGGCTGGGCGCGATTTCATTCGGCACCTCCATGCATGTCGATGTCGAATCCGTCGATGGCTACTACCTCCTGATGTTCTGCCTCTCGGGTCATGCCCGGGTCCGCACGCTCGATGCCACGCTCGACGTCGATCGCAACAACGCCGTGCTGTGCGCGCCCGGTCAGCCGTTCGATGCGTGGTTGTCGTCGGATTGCGAGCAGTTCGTCCTGCGCATCGACGCGGATGCGTTCAGAAAGGCGGGAGGGTCGCATGAACCGGGCGTGTCCATCGACAGTCCGGCCTTGCAGGGATGGATGCAGCAATTGCGCGCGCTGACGAGTTCAGCGGCGCTGCTGGAAAGCGCGCGGTCGAATATGCAGATTGCCGGGCATATGGAACGGCTGCTGATCGATCTGCTCGCCGGTGCATTGCCGGGCGCACCGGGCGCGCTCCCGTCGGTGGCGCCGGCTTTCGTGAAGCGCGCGGAAGAGTTCATCCGCACACATGCGGGCGATGCATTGCAACTGGAAGATATCGCGAGCGCGGCGGGCGTGTCGGCGCGCACCTTGCGTGAGCGCTTTCAGGCCGTGCGCGGTGTCAGCCCCATGCAGTTCGTGCGCGACGTCCGCATGCAGCAGGCACGCGACGCGCTGCTGGCCGCCGGGCCGCAAGCGCGTGTCGCGGATATCGCGCTGGCTTGCGGCTTCTTTCACCTCGGGCGGTTCTCGATTGCGTATGCGAAGACGTTCGGAGAGATGCCTTCGGAGACGTTGCGCAGACGTGGGCAGGCGTCCTGACGATGGCGGACGATGGCGTTCAGTTCACAAAGCAATCGCAGTTGGCCAGTTCCGCCGGAACCGCCAGACCGAGCGCCTTCATCTTGCGGCGATTGATCAGCGCCTTGTAATCCGCTGGCACCGCGACATAGACCGGCATCGCCGATGGCTTGACGCCCTTGAGCATCTGCAAGGCCATGTCGGCGGCGTGGGCGCCCTGCGATTCGTACGACGGCGCATATGCCACCGCGATAATGTCGCCCTTGCGGATCAGTTCGTGTTCCGCGCTCAGAATGGGCACGTGCCGCTGATCGACCACGGAAGCGACCGCCGGCAGCGACGACTGAATCAGGCTGGAGCCGATCGCATAAAAGAAGTCGATACCCTGCAGCGAGCTGGCGCGTTGCGGCACATCGACGGTCGAATCCGCAGAGGTCGCCATTATCTCCAGACCGGCTTTTGCGGCGGCTGCCTTGAGGCTGGCGATGGCCGCGACATCGTTGACTTCGCCAGAGTTGTACAGCACGCCGAATTTCTTCGCTTTCGGAAAGACCTTTTTGGCAAACGCGAGCACCGCGTCGTAATCCGTCACGCTCGACGTGCCGTTGATGCGGTTGCTGCCATGCTTCCAGTCCGGCACGATGCCCGCCTTCACCGGATCCGTCACCTGCGAGAAGACCAGCGGAATGTTCTGGTTGGCGATGTTGCGCACGGCGGCCTGCGTGACCGGCGTCGTCACCGTCAGGATCACGGACGGATGCTGCGCTTCGATCTGCGCCAGCGTCTGCGGAATCAGGCTGGGTGTGAAGTTCGCGTCGCTGTAGGCGTAGCGCACGTTTTTATTTTCTGTATAGCCATGCGTCTGCATCTCGTCCTTGAAGCCTTGGATCGTGCGCGACAGCGCCGGATGAGGACCGAAATTCGCAATGCCGACCACAATCGGCGCGGGCGTCGGCGCTGCCGCAGCGGCCTGCGCGTGTGCGTCCATCGTGGCCAGCGCGCTCAATCCGAACGTCACCGCCGCCAACAGCACTGCCGGCGCGCGCCGCTGTGCGCTGGATCTTCGAATGCATTCGCCAAACAGTTTCATATCGTGTGGGCCTTGAAAAGAGACAGGGTAGCAACGGACTCATTGTTGGCATGCGAGGGCCCACCGCCCACATCGCCAAAAAAGAAAATTCCGATTACATATCTATTCGGGCCGTTTCGCGCCGCGCAGATGGCGCGCATCCTTGGGCGCGAAGCCGTAGAAGTCGCGAAACGATGTCGTGAAGCTCGTCGGATGCTGGTAGCCGACCGCCGCCGCTACTTCGCCCACGGACTGCCGGTCATCGACGAGCAGACGCAAGGCCTCCTGCATGCGCCGCCGCAAGCTGTAATCGAACACGGTCACGCCATGCAGAAACTTGAAGCCGCGCTTGAGCTTGGACGAATTGGTGCCGACCGCGCGCGCCAGGTCGGGAATGGTCATGGTCTTTTTGAGGTCCGTGTCGATCATCGCGCGGGCGCGTTCCATCAGCATGAGATCGCGCGACGAGAGAATTTCGTCGGGCGCGTCGCTATTCAGGCTGTCGATCCACACGCCGACGCTCGCGTACAGAATCTCCATGCATTTCGCTTCGACGAACAGCAGATCGCGCACACCCCGATGCGGACTCGCAAGCAGCCGCTCGATGGCCTGCACGGCGTCCAGCGTGAGGCGCATCTGGAGGTTGTAGAGTTCGTCGGGCTTCACGGCGGCAAGGCGCGCGCGAATGTCGTCGCCTTCCGGGCCGAGCGCGTCGAGCAGACGCTGAAAAAAGGACGATGACACATACAGCGCCAGCGCGCGGCGCGGGCCTTCGGGACAGGTGATCCGATAGTGCAGCCCCGCGCCCTGATAGCAGATGATGAAGTTCGGCGCTTCCACCTGCACGTCGTCCGCATCGTCGACGCCGACGCTCGCCATGCCGGTCACGAGATAGTGGAATTCGATCAGGCCTTCCGGCGGCACGGGCTCGGTGCGGGCATGCGCGTAGCGGCAATAGGAAACCGCGACGTAGATTTCATCGCGTATCGAGATCATTTTCCACGCGCCTTCGCCGCCGTCGCCAGGCACATCGACAATACGTCCGTACAGCCCCAGCGCCGGTGCAGTTGCAGTTGCACAGCGCGAATCGTCGCGCAGAAGGCGGTACGCTTCGGTCAGCGGCGCGCCCGAATGCGCGAGCGCCGTGCGGAAAAGACCGGCGCGGCGTGCGTCGCCGATGCTTTCTGGTGAAGATCGATCCATGACGGTTCCATCGTCTAGAGGATGACGACGATTCTAGCGATGCAATCCACGCCGCCAAAATTCAACGCAGCGCATAAGCGTGTGCTGCCGATGCCTCGCTCACATAGCCCAGCCGCACGTCGTCCGCCAGCTGCTCGCGGTCACGCTCGCGCGCCGCGCCGATGCCCGCGCCGCCGGGCAAGTCGAGGCAGAGGCGTCGTCCGCGCGGCACGGTTTGCAGGCCCATGGCGGCCATCGGCGTGCCGTCGTCGAGCGTGACGGCACCGGGTGCGCCTTCGCCGCCGCCATCGCGTCCACGCGCGGCATGCACGATGCGGTCGTACATGCCGAAGAACTGGAACGGCGCGCCATCCACGGATGCGATCTCCAGCCGCTGACCCAGCCCGCCACGCCAGCGTCCGGGACCGCCGCTGTCCGGCCGCAGTTCCTTCTTCCAGATCAACACCGGATAAAGCGATTCGACGATCTCGCACGCAATGGCCCGCACGCCGCTCGGGAACGCGGTGCCCGACATGCCGTCGTCGCCGGTGCGCGCGCCCGAACCGCCGCTGTTGAAGAAGAGCGTTTCGAACGCGCGAGGCTGCTGCGCCGCCGATGCATCGGGCAAGGTCTCGCCCGCCGCCATCCACGCCGCCGCGCCGCCGCGCAACTGCGCGCCCCACACGCAGGACGCGCCTTCCGCTGGCACACGGTCCGGCAGCACGCCCGCGAGCGCGCCGAACACCACGTCCGGCAGAAACTGCCCGATGATGTGCCGCGCACACACCGGCCAGGGCCGCTGCACGTTGAGAATGGAGCCTTCGGGTGCACTGATGTCGAGCGGTTCGAGCGAGCCGGCATTGTTCGGCACCTCGGGCGCGACCGCCGCCCGCACGCCGAACGCCGCATAGGCGCGCGTGTAGTTCAGCACGACATTGATGCCGCGATGGCTCGCCGCCGACGTACCCGCGAAATCCACCTTGACGCGCCCGTTCGCTACTTCGAGCGTCGCCACCAGATCGACGGGCGTATCGAAACCGTCGATGCGCATTGCGTACGGGTAACGGCCTTCGGGCAGCGTTGCGATGGCCTGCTGCATGGCGGCGCGCGACCGGTCGATGATCGCATCCGACACGCGCACCATGTCGTGCTCGCCGAACTCGTCGAGCATGGCGACAAGACGTGCGGCACTGGCTTCGTTCGCACCCACGTAGGACAGGATGTCGCCCTCCGCTTCGTCCGGCGTACGCACGTTAGCACGAATGATCTCGATGAGATCGGCATTGATCACGCCCGCGCGCGCGAGCGGCAGACGCGGAATGCACAAGCCTTCTTCGAACACCGAGCGCCCGTCCGGACCTTGCCCGATGCCGCCGATATCCACCTGATGGCACGTACACGCAAAGAACGCGATCACGCGCTCGCCGCGAAACACGGGCGACACCACCGTCACGTCATGCAAATGCCCCGACGCCAGCCACGGATCGTTGGTGATGAAGTGGTCGCCGGCGCGCATGGTCGCGAGGGGAAACACATCGAGAAAATGGCCCACGGCGGCGGCCATCGAGTTGACGTGGCCGGGCGTGCCGGTGACGGCCTGCGCGACGAGACGCGCGCGGGCATCGAATACGCCTGCGGACAGGTCGCCCGCTTCGCGCACGGTCGGGCTGAAGGCGGTGCGCATCAACAGACGCGCCTGTTCCTCCACGACGGCGATGAGGCGATTCCAGATCACTTGCAGGCGGATGGGGTCGAAAGCGGCGGTCGATTCATTCATGGCGTTCAATTCCTGACGATGCGGCGATCGAGCCGCAGATGACCGTCCGCGTCGATGCGGGCATCGAAATCGGGCGGCACGACGACGGTGGTTTCACGATCGACGATGACAGCGGGACCGTCGATCGCCGCGCCGTTGGCGAGCGCATCGCGGCGGAAGAAGCGCGCGGATAAGCGTTCGCGGCGGGACTGATCGAGCACGAGGCGCGTGGTTTCCGCTTTTGCTTCTGGAGGCGCGGCTGATTCCACGGGCTGTGACACGGGCGCGGCAGTGAGCGCTTCGCGCTGCGGCGCGCTCACGCGCACGCTCCAGTCGAGCGTTTCGACCGGCGCACGCGGCACCAGCCGGCCGAAGCGCGCGAGATACACGGCTTCGAAGCGCTCGCGCAGCTTTGCAACGGCGTCGGCATCGAGCCGCGCGGAGGGGAGCGTGACTTGCAGTTCGTGTCCCTGGCCGCGATAGCGCATCGACGCAGTCGCTTCGATGCTGCACGTCTCACGCGGCGCCACGCGTTCGACGATTGCCGCCGCTTCCGCTTCCAGCGTTTCGAGCAGCGCATTCACCGCGCCGGTGTCGAGTTGCGCAAGCGGTTCGAAGCGGCTGCGCACCGCATCGAACGCGACGGGCGCAAGCAGGAAGCCATAAGCGGAACCGACGCCTGCCGCCGTCGGAATCACCACATGATCGATGCCGAGCTTTTCCGCCAGCCGCGCCGCATGCAACGGCGCGGAGCCGCCGAACGCAATCAGCGTGCGTCCCGCCACGGACTTGCCGAGTTCGATGGCATGTTCGCGTGCGGCACAGGCCATGGCTTCGTCCGCGAGTTCGGCGACTGCGTAGGCGGCGGCATCGGTTTCGACGTTCAGCGGCGCGCCGATATCCGTTTCGATGGCCCGGCGCGCCGCGTTTGCATCGAGCGACAACGTGCCGTTCGCAAAGTACGCGGGATCGAGACGGCCGGCGCTCATGTGCGCATCGGTGAGAGTGGCGCGCTCGCCGCCGAGTCCGTAACACGCCGGCCCCGGAACCGAGCCAGCGCTCGCCGGGCCGACCTGCACGCGGCCGAGCGCATCGACACGCGCAATGGAACCGCCGCCCGCGCCGATCTCGCACAGCTCGACCACCGGAATGCGCAACGGAATGCCGCTGCCCGGCTTGAAGCGATACAGCCGCGCCACTTCCAGCGAACGCGACATGTGCGGACGGCCATCGTCGATGAAACAGAGCTTCGCCGTGGTGCCGCCGATATCGAGCGACAGCACGCGCGGCAAAGCGAGCGATTCGCTGATAAGCGCCGCCAGCAGCGCGCCACCCGCCGGGCCGGATTCGAGCAGACGCACCGGCAGGCGGCAGGCGGTATCGACATCACAAAGACTGCCGTCGGAAGTCATCAGCAAGAGCGGTGCATCGATCGACAAGTCGTGCAAGGCGTCGCCGAGACGCGCGAGATAGGACGCCATCAGCGGACGCACGTAAGCGTTCACCGCCGTCGTCGAAAAGCGCTCGAACTCGCGCACTTCAGGCGATACATCGGAGGACAGACTGATCGACAGATGCGGCAGACGCGCGGCGAGCCATCGCGCGGCTTCGGCTTCATGACGCGGATTCCGGTAGCTGTGCATGAAGCCGATGGCGAGACTCTCGATTCCGTGTGCCTCCAACTGAGCGGCAATGCCTGCGAGCGCATCGAGATCGAGCGGCGCCAGTTCGTCGCCTTGGGCGCTCAGGCGGCCTGCAATCGTGAAGCGCAGGTCGCGGGGAATGAGCGGTGCGGGTTGCCGCACACGCAGGTCGTAATGATCGGCGCGCGCTTCGAAGCCGGTTTCGATGACATCGCGAAAGCCTTCGGTCGTCAGCAGCGCCGTGCGTGCGCCGCGCCGTTCGATCACCGCATTGGTGGCGAGCGTGGTGCCGTGGACGATGGCGCCGAGCGTCGCGGCATGAATACCGGTTTCGCGCAGCAGATGCTGCACGCCTTCGAGCACGGCGCGCTCGGGGGCGTCGGGCGTGGTGAGGCGTTTGTGGGTGTGGCGGACAGCACCGGCTTCGAGCACGAAATCGGTGAAGGTGCCGCCGATATCGATGCCGAGTCGCGGTCTGGACTCGCGCTCGCCGGGCGCAACGGTTGGGCTCATGACGTATTCGAAAGTGATCGGCGCGCGTGGATGCGCAGCCTGAAACTCAACGATACAGATTAGCTTTTTTGACCGCGTTCGATATTGGAACTGTGTGCTTCGTTATTGGCTTTTAAGGCGCGCCGAAAGACGCGCCTTGCCCTGTTACGATCAGACTTCGGCCAGCTTGTCGAGCGGCGGCACCGCGCCTTCGTTCGCCAGCAGCGCGCGCTTGCGGACATAACGCATAATGCTCGTCGCACCATAGCGGGATCCGCCCATGCCCGACTTCTTGAACGCGGTCTTCTCGCCCGCGAACATCATCACGCGCGGCAGTTCGGTATCGTTGATGCTGACGCCGCCCGCTTCCATCTTCGTCGCGAAGTCGCCCGCCGTGTGCGTGTCCGGACCGAACACCGCCCCGCTCAGGCCGAACATCGTATCGTTCATCAGGCGTTCGGCTTCTTCGTCGGTCGTAAAGCGCATCACCGGCACGACGGGGCCGAACGTTTCAGCGGTCATCAGCGTCATGTCGTGCGTCACGTCCGTGACGATGGTCGGGTCGATCCACACGGAGCCGTCGACCGTTTCGCTCTTGCCGCCCAGCACGATCTTCGCGCCCTTGGCCACGGCGTCGTCGAGTTGCAAATCGATGATCGATGCCTGTTGCGCAAAGATCATCGGACCATAATGGCCGCCGTCGCCTGCCGCGTGGCTGCGCCTGAGCGTTCGGGCCTGAGCGGAAAGTTCGGCGACGAGTGCATCGTAAAGGGATTCGTGTGCATAGACGCGTTCGATTGCGTAGCACACCTGCCCCGAGTTATAGAGCGCGCTGCGCAGAATGCTGGTGGCCGCACGCTGCACATCCGACCCGGCGAGCACCACGGCCGCGTCTTTGCCGCCGAGTTCGAGGAAGGCCGGAACGAAGGCTTGCGCCGCCGCTGCCGCGATCTTCTGGCCGGTCGGCACGCTGCCGGTGAACACGACCGCATCCGCTTGCGCTACGATCGCCGCGCCCGTTTCCGCGCCGCCCTGCACGAGATTGACGATATTTTTGAGCGCAGGCACGGCATCGATCGAACGCATGAGCGGTTCGACGAAACGCGGCGTGACTTCGCTCGGCTTGATGACGACCGCCGCGCCTGCGACGAGCGCGGGAATGGCATCGATGAAAGACAGCACGAGCGGAAAATTCCACGGGCTGATGACGCCGACTACCGGATACGGCGCATACGTCACCTTGAAGACGATGTCGGGATGCGCGTCGAGCTTGCGGAAGGGCGTGGTGAGCACTTCGGGCGCGGCATCGCAGAAGCCGTGAATGAAGTGGATGACCGCGCCGAGTTCTTCTTCCGAGATGCGATGACGCGCCGTATCGACGGACAGCGCCGCCACGATCTCCTTGCCGTGCGCCTCCAGTTGCGCGGCCCATTCGCCCAGCGTCTTCGTGCGATGTTCGAGACCGCGCGACTGCCATGCGCGCTGCGCGTCGCGCGCCTTCGCCATCATATCGCTTACGTCTTGCGCGGATGCGGCATCGAACTCGTAATCGTGTTCGCCCGTGCGCGGATTGCGTACCTTGATTGCCTTCATCGTCGTTCCGTTCTGTTGTCTGCCCGGTGCGGGCGTGGTCCCAAAGTGAGGACGATGCTAACAACAGAAATTTCGGCACGGCAGGCACGCACACGCGATGTGGCCGAATTCCTATATCTGAATGCCTTGTTCCAACAATCAGGGTTTAGCCGTTTCTTCGGTCTTGCGCACGCGCAGGGTCGCTCGCGCGGCTTCGGGCGTTTCGCGCTGTTGCGTAGCAGGACTCGCGAGACGGCGCGCATCCTTGGGCGCGAAGCCGAAGTAATCGCGGAACGCAGCGGTAAAACTGGTCTGATGCTGATAACTGGTCGCCAGCGCGACTTGCCCGACCGGCATGCGTTCGTCGACGAGCAGATGCAGCGCATGATTCATGCGGCATCGATGACCATATTCGAAGATGGTCATGCCATATAAAAACTTGAAGCCGCGCTTGAGTTTCGACGCATTGGTGCCCACCGCGCGCGCCAGTTCGGGAATGGTCGGCGCAACGCGCAAATCCGCGACGATCATCTTCTGCGCCTGTTCGATCAGCCGCAGATCGCGCGCGGAGAGCGTTTCGCCGGGCGAGTCGTCACGCAGATGTGTCAGCCACATTTCGATGCACGCGCACAGAATCTCCGTACACTTGCCTTCGAGATAGAGCAACTGTCTCGCGCCACTGTACGTCGATGCGAGCAACTGTTCGGCAATGTGCAGCGCATCGACACTGAAGGGCATCTGACGGTTGTAAATCTGATCGCGCTGGATGGCGGCCAATTCCGCGCGAATCTTGTCCGCTTCGCCGCCGAGCGCATGCACGAGACGGTCGAAATAGCGCCGCGTCACATACATGCTGACGGACTGCCACGGCCCCGGCCCGCACGTCACCTGATACTGCACGTCCGCTCCCTGACTGCACACCAGCAGGTTCGGCGCATTCACATGCAGATGTCCGGTATCCGAAAAGTCGACGCTCGCGGGGCCTGCGATCGAGAAATGAAACTCGACGAAGCCTTCGGGAAGAATGCGTTCCGAGCGGCTGTGGGCGTAGTTGCAGTCGGAGACGACCAGAAAGATTTCATCGCGGATGCTGGCCATCTTCCAGGCACCTTCTTCGGCATCGCCGGGTACGGTGATGGTCGCGCCGTAGAGGCCGAACTCCGGCACGCTGATGCAATCCGGGCGTACGCGCAACTGGTAGAACGCCTCGGTAAGCCGCGCCTGCGGTCCAGCAAGCGTGTTCCGGAATAGACCCGTATTCGATTCGCTCATCGTGTCTCCGTGCTGATGGTCGCGCCTGCGGGGAGAAGCGGTCAGGCTTGCCGCTTCGGGCGCGCTCGATGATTTATCTGACTGCATTATCGGTCGCCAAAACTCGGCGATGCGTCTGCACGATGTTTTCGTGCATCGGCATGAAGAAAAACCGCTTTTCCTAGGTTCGCGTCGTGTTTGAGCATCCTCGCCAAAATTGCCACGGTTATAAGAAGGCACGGGCGCATGCCGCGCCCCTTTTATGCCATTTCTGCCTTCTCTGCCCGACACTCACGATGCGACATTACCTATCCCGGCTGCGCGCACGCGGCGATCTTCTGACCGTGACGCGCGAAGTCGATCCGCGCTTCGAAGCCGCCGCCGTCGCGCGGCGTCTTCAGCGCGAAACCACCAAGCCCGTGCTCTTCGAGAACGTGCGCGGCAGCAAACTGCCGGTCCTGCTCAACCTTTACAGCGATCACGAGCGCTTGCGCGAGATCATCCGCTGCGCGCCGGACGAGACGTTCTGCGCGCGGCTGGATCGAGAGATCACGCTGGCATCGACGCTCGACACCGCGACCGAACCGGTGCCGATGCCGTCGGACTGGGTCACGGGCAAGCTCTCCGATCTGCCGATCCTGACGTATCACGAACGCGACGGCGCGCCCTACATCACCTCGGGCATCTTTCTCGCGAAGGACCCGGACAGCGGCGTGCCCAATTTGTCGTTCCATCGTTCGATGGTCGTCTCGGATGACGAACTGCGCATTCGTCTCGGCAGCAGTCATGATCTCGCGCAGTATCAATTGCGCGCGGAAGCACGCGGCGAAGCGCTCGAAGCGGCCATTCTGATCGGCGCGTCGCCGGAACTGTTCATGAGCGCGTGCGTGTCGCTGCCGCCGGAAGGCGACGAACTCGCGCTCGCCGCAGCGATTCGCGGCGGGCCGCTCGGCATGCGCCGCGCGGTCACGCTCGATCTGGACATTCCGGTGGCGGCGGAGATCGTCATCGAAGGGCGCATCCTGCCGAACGAGCGGCGGCCGGAAGGACCGTTCGGCGAGTTCATGGGCTATTACGTCGAAGTGGGCGACAACCATGTGTTCGAAGTCACGCACGTGGGCTGGCGCGAAGGCGCGGTGTTTCATGGCCTGATATGCGGGTCGGACGAAGACTTGCGGCCGCTCGAAGCGGCGACGGCGGCGCGTATCTACAAGGCGGTATCGGCGCAAGTGCGCGGCGTGCTCGACGTCACGTGCAAGCCGACCGTGATGAACACCATCATCAAGATCGATAAACAGTACGACGGCCACGCGCAGCATGCGTTGCTCGCGGCGCTGGGATCGCATCTGGACTACAACAAGCTGTGTATTGTCGTGGACAAGGACATCGATATTTACGACATGAACGAGGTTATCTGGGCGTTTTTGACGCGTGGCCGCGCGGATACGCGGACGATGGTGATCAACGGCGTGCCCGGGTTCTATCGCGATCCGCACAAGGATCATTGGGGACGTCTTGCCATCGATGCCACGAAACCGTGGGGACGTGAAGCCGAATTCGAACGGAAATCGATTCCGGGCGTCGATACGCTGGTGCTCGACGACTATCTGCCGAAGGCTGTGCAGCGATGAGCGGCTCGACACGTCCGCGGCGCATCGTCGTTGCCATCACGGGTGCGACGGGCGCGATCTATAGCGTCCGTCTGCTTAGTACGTTGCGCGAGCGGGAGGTGGAGACGCATCTGGTGGTATCGCGTGCCGGATGGCTGACGCTGCACGACGAACTGGCGATGGACCGGCACGCCATGCGCGGCCTCGCCAGTGTGTGGCACGAGGCGAACGAGGTCGGCGCGACCATCGCGAGCGGGTCGTTTCAGCATGACGGCATGGTCGTCGCCCCCTGTTCGATGAAGACGCTCGGCGCGATTGCGCACGGGCTCGACGACAACCTGGTTACGCGCGCGGCGGATGTGACGTTGAAGGAGCGGCGCAAGCTGGTGTTGCTGGCGCGGGAGACGCCGTTGACGCTGGCGCATCTGAACAACATGACGCTGGTTACGCAAATGGGCGGCGTCATCATGCCGCCGTTGCCGTCGTTTTATGCAAAGCCGGCGACGATCGAGGAACTGGTGGACTACACGGTGCAGCGGGTGATGGATCAATTTGGGTTGAATGACGAGTCGGCTTATGCGCGGTGGAAGGGGTTGGGTGGTTGACGCAAAGAAGAAGGCCGCTCGAATATCCCGAGCGGCCTGTTTTTGTTTCCGGTGCAACGACTAGGCACTTACCCCCACCGCCTCCACCTTTTTCTTCGCCCCCCCGCGCTTCTTCCGCTTCGCCATCGAAAGCAAGGTCAGCAGCACGAACAAAGCCGTGACGAGCTTCAGGTCCGATGGCTGGAAGCCGAGCGCCAGCACCACCGAGATCAACTGAAAGTACACGATCGACCCGAGCACCGGCGCGATCACCTGACGCGTCATCGACCGGTTACCGATGACCGCTTCACCGAGCAGCAACGCGGCGAGACCGTTCACCAGCACGCCGAAGCCCATGTTCACGTCCGCGAAGCCCTGGTTTTGCGCAAGCATCGCGCCGCCCATTGCCGCGAACAGGTTCGCAAGCCCCAGTCCCACGAGCGTGTACACCTTCACGTTGATGCCCTGCGCCTTCGCCATCGACGCACTCGAGCCGATTGCACGCATGGCCAGACCATGTTCGGTGCCGAGGAACCACAGCACGCAAGCCGCAATCGCCACGTCGATCGCGCCCAGCATCAGGATGCGCGGCATATAACCGCCGCCATCGCCCGGCAGCCACGAAAACACGCTGAAGAACGCGAACAGCGCAGCGTTCGGCTGACCCATCACGCGGATATCGACCGAATAAAGCATCGACAGGACGAGAATGCCGCACAGCAGCGTGTTGATTTTCGCCTTCTCGTGGATATATCCCGTCACCAGTCCCGCCAGAAAGCCCGCGAGCGCGCCGCCGAGCAGCGCCATCACCGGATTCAGGCCGAGCATCAGCAGCTTGGCGCACACGCACGCGCCGAACGGGAACGCGCCCTCGCCCGTCATGTCCGCGAAATTCAGGATGCGGAACGGAATCATGATCGCAATGGCGATCAGCGCGTACGTCAGGCCCTGCATCAGGCCGACCGGAACGAGGTCGAAAAAGCCCAGCAAAAGGTTCATGAGTTCACCGTCTTTGCCGTCACCGGCCCTTCGTTGAAATACGCCATGAGTTTTTCGACGGTCATCGCGCGCTTCGCATCGCCCGACAGGTCGCCGACGATCTGGCCGTCGCGCATCATGATTAGCCGGTTGCCGAAGTCGATGGCGTGCTGCATGTTGTGCGTAACCATCATGGTCGTCAGGTTCTGTTCGCGCACGACCTGTTTCGTCACGCGCATCACGATGGCCGCGGTGCGTGGATCGAGCGCGGCCGTGTGTTCGTCGAGCAGCAGCAGTTCGGGCCGCTGCAAGACCGCCATCAGCAGCGACAGCGCCTGACGCTGGCCGCCCGACAACAGCGACGCCTTCGTCTTCAGCCGCTTCTCCAGCCCGAGATCGAACGATGCAATCCGGTCGCGAAACTCCTTCGACAACGCACTCGTCAGACCGAAGCCGAAGGAGCGCTTCAGTCCGCGCCGGTTCGCCACTGCCAGGTTCTCTTCGAGGCTGAGCGCCGCCGCCGTCCCCACCGACGGGTCCTGAAAGACGCGCGCAAAATGTCTTGCGCGCTTGTGCGTGGGCAGCGACGTGACGTCGTGGCCATCGACGAAGATCGCGCCGCTGTCAGGCGTCACTTCGCCCGCGAGCAGGTTCAGAAACGTCGATTTGCCCGCGCCGTTGCCGCCGACCACGACCGCGAAGTCGCCCGCATACAATTTGAGCGATACATCCGACAACGCAACACGCTCATCCACGGTGCCGGGATGAAAGGTCTTGCAGATTTTCTCCGCCGACAACATGGGAATATGGCGCTCGCGCATTGTAGTGACCTTGGCCTTGCTGCGGCCGTTCAGTTGATGAAGCATTTGCAGTCCTCCAACGCGGCAGGGACCATCAGTCCCAGCGCTTGATACTGGCTCTTGCTGATCTGCGTGACGTAATCCGACGGCTCCGGCCGCGCGGGCGGCAGCGTCTGCGTCTTCTCGCCCTTGAGCACGCGGCCCGCGAGCCTCGCGGCATTTGCGCCGACCGATTGCAGCGACACCGCGTACGACGCCGTCGCCATGCCCTTCTTGATAAACTCGGTCTCCGAACTCAGGATCGGAATCCTGAGGCGCTGCATGCTCGCGGCCACGGCGGGAATGGCGGATTGCACGAGGTTCGACCCGGTGATGTAGACGAAGCCCACGCCCTTCAGCAACTGCGTGCGCTGTGCAATGTCGTTGACCGAATCGACGCTGACCGGCTTGAACGTCAATCCGGCGCGCTGCGCCGCTGCTTCGAGCGCCTTGGTCGTCACCACGTCGTTGGCTTCGCCGGGGTTGTAGAGCGTGCCGAATGACTTCGCCTCGGGGAACGCCTTCTTGGCGAACGCCAGCACCGCATCGAAATCCTGCAGGTCCGACGAACCCGTGAAGCGGTCGCCGCCCTGCTTCCAGCTCGGCACGAGGCCGGCCGCGACCGGGTCCGTGACTTCGGTGAAGACGAGCGGCGTTTTCGTATCGACGACGGCGGAGCGCGCCACCTGCGAAACGGACGTCGTCACCGTGAGGATCAGCGCCGGATGCTTCGCGGAAATCTGCGAGAACATCTGCGGCATCAGCGCCTGCGTGAAGTTGGCATCGCTATAGACGTAGCTCACGTTCTTGCCTTCGACGTAGCCTTCCTTCGCCATTTGCTCCTTGAAACCTTCGATGGTCTTCGCAAGCGACGGATGCGGCCCGAGATTGGCGATACCGATCACCGTCTCGTCCGCCACGGCGGGCAGCGCGGTCAGGGCAAGCGCGGCGAAGCACAGCGCGCCGAGCGTCGCCGGCAACTTGCCATTCCTGACGCGTGCAGGCGTGATGCAATTTTTCATATTGGATTCCGGGGAAACGCGGGACGCCGAACCGAATCGACGGACTGGCATTAATTTAATGCCGATGTTTTGCGCAACATTAAAGCGAGCCGCACAACTGCCGTTTCGCTACAACTCGCGCCGTTTTGCCTAAGTTTCAGGCGGCCACGCGAGGCCGCGCGGCGGGCATGCGTCCGGTCAAAATGCCCGCCGCGCGCTCGCCGCTGGAGCAGGCGCCCGTCAGCAAGGCTTGTGAAAGCCAGTCGCCGCAATAGACGACCGGCGATGCGCCGCTCTGCCCGCGCGCTTCCTGCCAGCGCCAGAACGCATTCACGCGCGCGCCGTAGCCCGGCGAAAACACCGGCAGCTTGCGTGCGATCCACTGATTCGTGACCTGCACGACGTGCTCGTCGAAGCCGGGAATGCGGGCGCGCAACTCATCGCGGATCAGCACGTCGAGTTCGTGTTCGAGGCCGCGCCGGACGGCTTCATCGGCGGCTTCGGGCTTGAGCTGGCAGTAGATCTGCGTGAGCGGACGGCCGTTGGCAGGCGCGGCCGGCAATTGCTGATAGGTGGCGATGCGTCCGGGCAGACCGCGCATCGCAAAGTTCATCTTCGGCGGCAAGGGCTGCGCGAAGCCGTAATGCACGACGCCGAGCGAGTTGTAACGCACGGCATCGAACATGCGGCGTTCTTCGGGCGACGGCTCGTCGATCAGCGCGCCCGCCAGCGAGCCTTCGACCGCGCAAACGGCGTAATCGAAATGCTCGGTTTCGCCGCTCGCCAGCAGCAACGCCGCGCCGTCCGCGTGACGCCTGAGCTTGTGCACGGGCATCGCCGTCCGGACATCCAGTTGCGATGCCAGCGCCTGACACACGCGCCCCATGCCGCCCTTGAGGGTATGCACCGTGCTTTCGCCGATCATGTGCGGCACCGTCGATACATAGAACAACGCCGACAGCGTTTCCGGGTTGAAGCTGCGCGTTGCCCGGAACACCGGCTCGATCATGCGTTCCAGCACGTTCGGGCCGAGCGTCTCGCGGATGTACGCGGCGAGCGTCATGTCGTCGAGGCGCGCATCGGCATTCAGGGCGCTCGTCGCCCAGTCCGGATCGACGTGCGGCTTCGCGCGACGCATGGACAGCGCATGCGTGACGAGCCGCATCCGCTCGCCCATGCCGAGACCGGGTGTCGCCAGCGAGCGCGGCGACGGCATCAGTTCGATGGTGTGCTCACCTTCCGGCGACACGCACTGCGCCGTCAGCCGGTGCAGCGGCACCAGCGCATCCTGCATCGACAGATCGGCGACGAGGCGGTTGAACGCCTGGCCGAACGGATAGACGAGCCGTGCGCCGCTGTTGTAGACGAGGTCGCCAGTGCGCCGGTCGCCCATGCGGCCGCCGACGACGCTTTGCGCATCGAACACGGTCACCTGCGCGCCCGCCTGCTTCAGCCGATACGCGGCCGTGAGTCCCGCGATGCCCGCGCCGATCACGGCGACGCGCGGCCCGAAAAGAGATGAATTCGTCATGTGCATAAGTAGCTCGTCAGCCAACCGGCTTGGTCACAGAAGAAGGCACGCGCAGCTCGATCAGCCTGACGCCGCCGGACGCCAGCGCACGATGCAGCGCAGGCGCGAAAGCGTCCGTGGTTTCGACGGTTTCGCCGGGAACGCCGAAGGATTGCGCGAACGCGGCGAAATCGATTGCGCCGAGCGCCGTGCCCGTCGTGCGTCCGAACTGGCGGCGTTGCGCACTGTCGATTGCGCCGTACGCGCTGTTGTTCACCACGATCATCAGCAGATCGACGCCCAGGCGCTGCGCCGTCTCCAGTTCTTCCGCGTGCATCATGAAGCAGCCGTCGCCCGCAATGGCCACGACGCGCCGCGATGCGTCGAGTAAAGCTGCGGCGATCCCCGCCGGCAGGCCGTAGCCCATTGCGCCGCTTTTCGGTCCGAGCTGCGTGTTCGGCCGGCGATGACGCAAGTAACGCTGCGGCCAGGTGGCGTAGGCGCCCGCTCCGGAGGTGACGAGGGTATCGTGGGCAAGGGTTTCATCGAGCAAGGCGTAGACGGCGCGCAGATCGAGCGGGCCGGGACACGTTCCGCTTTCGATATACGCCAGCCGTTCCGCACGGGCTTCGCGGACCCACGCTTCGTCGCTTTCGCGTGTCTGCGAGACCGACACCCACGCTTCGACGAACGCGTTGGCATCCGCTGGAATGGCAAGGTCCGCGCGATACGCCGCGTTCAGTTCCGCCGCCTCGGGATGCACATGGACGAGCGCATTCGCCTGCTTCGGCGGCGTCCATAGCGTGAAGCCCGCGAACGCGCCCGCGCCGACCGTGTTCAGTTCGCCGAGCCGTCCGTTCAGCATCACGACGAGATCGGCCTGCGCGATGCGCGCCGCCAGCGCCCGGTCGATACCCAGACCGATCTCGCCCGCGAAGTTTGCATCGTCATGATCGACGAGATCGCGCCGCCGGTACGTGGTCGCCACCGGCAGGCCGTTCGCGCGCGCCAGCGACGTCAGCGTGCGCAACGACTCGCTGCGCCATCCCGTGCCGCCGACGATGAGAAACGGCTTGCGCGCCTGCGCGAGCATCGACGTGAAGCGCGTCATGTCCTGCGGCGCAGGCGCGGCGGCAGTGGGCAAAGGACGCGGCAGGTCGGCGACATCCGCAGTTTCACGCGACACGTTTTCGGGCAGCACGAGCACGACCGGACCGCGCCGGCCCGACATCGCGATGTGCCACGCGCGCGCAAGCATCTCCGGAATCCGCTGCGCGGATTCGATCAGCCCGACCCACTTCGTCAGCGGCCCGAAGACCTGATGGAAGTGCGAGACGCCGAGCATGGCTTCGCGTTCCGCGCCGTGCATGTCCGCCTGGCCGACGATCATGATCATCGGCGCGCTGTCGGTGTAGGCAGTGTGGATGGCGAGCGTCGTATTGAGCGCACCGGGCGCACGCGCCGCGAGGCACACGCCGGGCTGGCCGCTCAGCTGGCCGATCGCCTGCGCGGCGTAGGCCATGCCCGCTTCGTGCCGGAAACTCGCAAGACGGATAGACGGCGCGCGCGTCGCCAGCGCATCGACGAGTTCGAGAATGCCCTCGCCCGGTATGAACGTGACGACGGGAACGTCGAACCGATGCAGCGCATCGGCGAGAATCGCGGCCCCGTTGCGAGGCGCGGCTGAGGTCTGGTCAGGCAAGGGAACATCCTCGAAAATGCGCGCCCGCGAAGGCGCGCCTGCGAAGCATCGGAACCATCAGAAACGATGGAAGATGCCGGCCGTCACCGCGAGCTGGCGCTTGCTCGTCGATGCCCCGCCGCTGCTCGCATATTCGATGTTCGCGTGCTGTGCATCGCCGGCGGCGAGTTGGAAGATCGCATCGACGTACAGGATGGTGCGCTTCGACAGGAAGTAGTTGTTGAAGAGCGAGAACTCATGATACTGCGGAGAAAAATCCGTGGGCTGGACCTTTCCGAGTGTGTACGTGTAATCGAAGGAAAGCTGATACGCCGGCGTGATGTAGCGGCTCACGTTCGCTTCGACGTTGGTGTAGCCCGCGCGGCCGTTGGCCAGGCCGAGCGCCGCCACGCCGAGGTTTTCATAGCGGCTGTGCGTGACGACGAGGCCGTACGTCGTCTTCCCCGCCGTGTAGGAGCCGCCGCCGCCGTAAATCTCCATGCTCGACGGCGACACCGCTGCTGCAATGGTCGGCGACTGCGCCGAGATCGACGGGAACAGCGCCGTGTTCCAGATGCCTTCGCTTGCCGCAATCGACGGGTGATTCATGCGCATGTAGGCCGCCGAGAGCTTGAGCGGGCCGTTCGCATAGTTGAGGCCGAAGCTCTCCGCGCTCTGGTTGCCGAAGCTGCCCGCGACGCCGCCAAAGCTGTACATCGCGCCGCCCTGAAGGCCGTGATAGTTCGGCGTCACGTACTTCACCGCGTTGTTGGTGCGGAACTGGAAGTTGAAGTTGTTGTTGTCGCCGACGGTCGCCGCGTAGCCGTTCCACATGTAGGCGGCCGAATATTGCGCGAGCCAGTCCTGCGTCAGGTCGTACTGACGGCCGAAGGTGAGCGAGCCGTAGTTGTCGGATTGCAGTCCGACATACGCCTGACGGCCGAACTGACGTCCGCCCTGCGCCGATGAACCCGTGTTGGGATTGAAGCCGCCTTCGAGCTGGAACACGGTACGCAGTCCGCCGCCGAGGTTTTCGACGCCGCGGAAACCCCAGCGGCTCGGACCGTTGGCCGTCGATACGGACGCGCCCTTCAGCGAATTGTTCGTGTAGATGAGACCCGACATCACCACGCCGTACAGCGTGACGCTGCTGTCGGACGGCGCGGTCTGCGCATGAGCGGCGGTGGCGGCGGTGGTGGATGCAAGCAGCAGCATCGTGGAGCAGACTCGTTTCATGTTCTTGTTCCGTTCAGGCGGTCGTGGGCGGCATCGGTGGAAAAGCGCGTATGGGTCAGAGCAGCGCATGGCTTGTATGGCCACGAACCGCAGAGTAAAAACCACCATGAGCATCGACAATCGGGTAAAAAAAGTTAGAACCGATTTCCTTCATTTGAGGATCGGTTCGCTGGTGCCGAGTGTGGGATTTGTCATCGTGCGTGCGTCGGATGCACGGTGCAAACGATTGCACGGACGGGTTGGAAGCCAGCCGTCCAAAGAGATAGGCGATCGGATTTGTTTATTTTGTCGGCCTGCCGGTGCGCGGCGCTTCTTCTCACAATGAGCCAGAGCCAACTCTTCGGGCCTTCGACTCATGCGTTCTTCTTCTTCGTTGCGCACTCGCACGATTCACGGCGTAAGCATCGGCATTCTGATGCTCGATACGGGCTTCATGCGCCTGCCCGGCGATATCGGTCACGGCGACACCTGGCCGTTTCCGGTGCAGTACGCGCTGATGGAAGGCGTCACCGGACCGATGGTCATGGCCGCCGCCGCAGGCGACCGCGAAGCCGCCGCACCGCTGATCGACCGTTTTGTCGATGCGGCGAACCGGCTCGCGCGTCTGGGCGTCGACGGCATTGCGACGAGTTGCGGTTTTCTGGTGGCGTTTCAGCGAGAGATCGCGGCGCGCTGCACCGTGCCGGTTGCGACCTCCAGCCTGCTGCAACTACCGATGGCCGCCAGCGTGCTGAACGGCGGCAAGCGCGTGGGCGTGCTGACGGCGAAGCGTTCCGCGTTGACAGCGGCGCATCTGCTGGCGGCGAATGCATCGCCGGATGTGCCGGTTGCGGGTTTGCCCGAAACCTCGCGCTTCTTTCAGAATCAACTCACGAATGCCGCCCATGTGAGTTTCGACGATCAGGCACACGACATTCTCGACTGCGCCGCGCGCCTGCTGGACGAGCATCCGGATATCGGCGCGATCGTGAGCGAGTGCGCCAATTTTGCGCCTTATTCATCGCTCATTGCGGAGCGATTCGACGTGGCCGTGTATGACGTCGTGAGCCTGATCGAATGGTTCCAGCAGGGGTTGCGGCCCCGGCGCCTGAATGCCTCCTGCCCTGCCTGAACTGCCGCTCGGACCGATAGTGTCTTCTGACTGGACGGGCGGGAGCGAACCGGTCAGCCAAATCAGTTCGACGTTGCGCCGGCACTCCCGTGTTACCGATAGTCAACTACGGCTGCACGCGGTGCTTGTAGTCGTGCACCGTTTCCTTCGCGTAGTTCCAGTATTGCCCGGCGCGACCCTCGCGACCGCGCATCTGGCGCAACTGCTGTTCATCCAAATCTTGCGCGCACACATGGAAACCGACGCGGTGCTGTCCGCAGGCTGGTTTCGCGCGCTGGGCGACCGACGTCTTGCGCCCGCCCTGGCCTTGATGCACGGCGAACCCGCGCGCAACTGGCGTCTCGAAGAACTCGCCGATGCCTGCGCGATGTCGCGCACCACTTTCGCGCTGCGCTTCAGAACGACGGCGGGCGTGCCCGCTCTGACGTATCTCGCCGAGTGGCGCATGCGTCTCGCAGAGCGCGCATTGCGGATGGCGCGACGCCATTCGATGAGGAGTACATACAAAATGTGTTAATGTTAGTTATGTGAAATTTGAGATTTCACTGTGGGGCTTGGGTTTACTTGCGTTTTGCCAGCTCGCGAAAGCTCCACCGACAAAACTGCGCTATCCTGGCTGCCGGGATCGTCGACGGCCGATCGTGGGCTTGACGGCGATCGGCAGGACGTGACCCTGAACGGACGAACGGTTCCTCAGAGGTCCAAGGGCCGCTAAGGGAGACAAGCCATTCATCCAACTCACTTGCGTTCCGGTGCCACATGCTGACTCCGCGCATAGCCACCGAAACATCTATCGCGATCGAAACCTGGGCCCTGCGGGCGAGGGGTTGACTTGTTTTGGATTGAGGTGATCGATCGGCGCTCAGAAGAAAAGTTGAACGGCCTTAAGAGGTCCATCACAGTCAAGCGATTCGGGCTACGTCGTGTTTCGTTATAGATCATAGGCGTGCGAGTCCAATAAGTCCCGTTTTCAGAGGCGATCACTTCGGGTTTTTGCAGGACCTGCATGCTGCGACTTTCAGGCTGCCGTGGATGAGCACGGGGGCTGCTTGAGCCGATCGATACGAAGCTTCAGCATGCCACGGTCTTCATTTATGAGCGTGGCGTGGCTTGCGCTATCGGTTTGGCTCGGACCTGTCGGCATCCAATATACGCCGTCCTCTGTAAAGAGTTTGTGCCATTCGTCGAAACGTCGCTCGTCCAGCAGCCGCGCCTCGCGATAAATGAACTTGATCGCTGAATCGATCGACGAAGCGTTGGCATTCATATGTCATCCTTAACAGTGAAATGCACCATCGATGCGCAGCCAGATAGAATTGGAATGCAAGGGCGAAACTACGAAGTCTCGCTCTTCAGCCATCAAGTGCGAACCACGGGGGTGCCGACCGCTATGCGTCCAGAACCAGTTGACTCTAACAGGCTCTCGACACGCATATCTGCATGACGCGTCCCGATCGCTTCTCTTCTTCACTTAGACAGTAGTCGCGGTGCTCCACCCTGCCCTCGACTACCGTCGTTTGGCAGATGCCGCACTCGCCCCGTCGACAGTCATACAAAGGGTCGAGTCCGGCCTCAAGCATCGCGTCCAGTATCGTCTGGCCGGGCCCGACTAGCAGAGATAACCCCGATTTGCGATGTCGAGGCCAATTTGAAATGTCCGATATCGGGGGTGCGGTGGAATTCTTGGACTGGGTTATGTTGTCAGTCCGAGACTCTCCCGATATTCGATCGGACTGAGTGCGCCAAGCGAGATCTTGATCCGTTTCTCGTTGTACCAGCGAATGTACGAGTCAACGACCTCAATGAACTGGTCGGTGCTGATGGCTTGCCAGTCCCGAGAGTAAAACAGTTCCGTTATTAGCCGTCCAAAGAAGCCTTCGCACGCCGCGTCATCGGGCGAGCAGCCCTTGCGCGACATTGAACGAATCAGATTGGCCTCCCGTATTCGGCAAAGCCAGCCTGGCCAGCGATAATGCGCACCGCGATCTGAATGGACGACAGGTCGGCTGTTGCTACTGCCTAGTGCTTCGATGGCAGCATCGAGCATCGTATTCACAAGCTCGACGTCTGGTCGCGTACCGATCGACCAACTGAGCACAAGCCCATCGAAGCAGTCAATGATCGGCGACAGATAGACTTTGCCGGCAGGAATCTGGAACTCCGTGATGTCCGTGAGCCACTTTTCATTCGGTGCTGCGGCCTGGAAATCCCGGTTGATAAGGTTGCCCGGAGCAGGACCGATTTCTCCAGCGTAGGAGCCATACCGACGTCGACTCGTCGTGGCCGCGCTTAGCTGTTCCTGCTTCATCAAGCGCCGAACGACTTTTTCCGAGATGAAGACTTTCTGCCTGCCAACCGCCGCACGCACCCGGCGATATCCGTAGCAGCGGTGGTTCAGTTCAAAGATATCTGCAATGGCAAGGCGTACACCGGCATACTTGTCGGCAGTCTGTAAGTGCGTGCCGAATACCCGAAGTCTTCCCGAGAGCGCGTTTCTTTCGTTCGGGCTGCAGCTCGTCGAGCCAGGCGACGAGCGTCCCGCGTCCCGGATATCCCAAGGCCCTTGTCGTTGCTGCCAGACACTGGCCGTGGCTCATGTAGTGGTCCGTGGCCGCCTTTTTTTGTTCTGCCGAGTAGCGCGGCCTCAAGCAAATACGTTCCCTCGGCAAATCCAGGAATCGCTCGTACGCGTGATACCAACGTTCGAGAGATTTAGTTGTGGGATAGCCCAATTGACGAACCGTCGCGGTAAGGCGCTTCCCAAGCTTCAAATAGAGCTTCACTGCTCGGATGCGGTCTTCGTACGAATACATGGACTAGCTCCTCATAGTCCAAGAATTCCGCCGCACCCCCTATACGGACATTACAATCTAGCCGCTACATGCGAAGCTCGACATCGGTAGCGTTATGTCAAGTCCTCAGGATCGTGCTGTCCGCTGCGTGCCGGACACCCGATGCCAGGTTAGCATCCCGATTTGTACCGCAGCGCCACGGATTTTGCATCGCTACGCTGGGTCGCTTCGTAGATCGCCGCGGAGCACTGACGGTGGAAAGCTGGCGAACAGGCTATCTCGGGATCCGCCAAGTACTGCGCGATCTGAGCGAGTTCGAGCTCAACACTTTCTACAATTTCTCCAAGCAAGAGATCGCGCTCATCGAGACGCGGCGCTCGGATCTATATCGTCTTGCCGTCGCGCTGCACGTCGGCTTCATACGAATGTCCGGGCGATCATTGGACTCGGATCGCCAGATACCTGCGATGTTGTGGCGACACCTCGGTCGACAACTGCATGTCCAGCCGCCCGATCTCGGCACTCTGCGTTCGATCTGTGACGGACGCCTCGATACGCTGTCAGACGTCTTCGGCGCACGGGCAGCCGGTTTTCGTGTTTTCGGAACCGCCGGGACCCCTTCCTCCGCTACTGGCTTAGCTGCGGTCCTTCGCTTCGTAGCAGGATTCGCTTCGCATTGCCCTTGGAAAGGCTTGCCCTTAGCGCCTCCATGAGATCGATGACCTCGGCGGACGCAATTTCTTCCTGCGTTTCCGTGGCCACAATCTGCTTACCTGCGATCTTCTGGTCGATGGCGGCCAGTACCCGTTTCTTTTCTTCGTCTTCATACGCTGCCGCGTCGTACACGTCCGCCGCACCTTGCTCGATGATTTGCACGGCCAGTTTCAGCTCCGACTCCGACACCGCCACGCGTTCAATACCAAGATCTTTTAGAGAGCGTACCTCGTCAGCGAACAGGAGCTGCTGAAAGACCATGCCGTCCTCGGACGGACGTACCTGAACGATGCGCGTCTTACCTTTGTAGCTCCACTTCGCGAGCGCGCAACGACCGGTCTTGGCGAGCGCCTCCTGTAACAGGCTATAAGGCTTGCCACCACGCTTATCGGGGGCGATAAAGTACGCCTTGTCGTAGAAAATCGGATCGACCGACTGTTCAGGGACGAACGACACGATCTCAACGACGTGACTCGCGCCCTCCTCTAGCGCCTTTGATTCTTCGGCGGTGAAGACAACATAGCTATCTTTTTCGAACTGGTAGCCGTTCTGCATCGACGATCGTTCTACCACCTGTCCGAACGACTCCGATACGTATTGCTGCTTTACCCGTGAACCGTCAGGTGCGAGCGTGTTGAAACGAATTTACGACGAACTCTCGGTCGCTGAATAAAGCCGAACCGGAATGGACACCAGGCCGAAAGACAGAGAGAGCGACGCAATCGAGCGAGCTACCATGAGGCTTCCCCTAGCCGGCATCCTGATCTTGCATTTCGGCGGACGAAAGATGCGATCCATCGCCCGAAGCTAGTAGGGCGTGGAAGCAGAATAGCACTGGTCACGCTGTCATTTGGAGCACCCAAACTTTTGGTCGCACCCTTTTTTTACGCGCACTTCGACCATTGCGATGATGTGTGATGGAGGCCATCGGTACGTCCATTGCTCAAGGCAGATCGCACACGAAGGTTCAAACGACAACGATCATGGCCCCGTCACGCAAGGCTAGCTCCCAGCCGCTCGATGAATACAAGCAACGACGAAACTTCGCCTCGACACCCGAGCCGCGCGCCGATTTAAGCGCCGTCGCAGGCAATGCCTTCGTTGTGCAGAAACACTGGGCAAGCCGTCTGCATTATGACTTTCGACTGGAGCACAATGGCGTGCTTTTGTCTTGGGCGGTCCCTAAAGGGCCCTGCTACGACCCGGGGAAAAAACAGATTGCTATCCACGTCGAAGATCATCCGGTCGACTACGCGTCGTTCGAGGGTGTCATCCCGCCCAAACAATACGGTGCTGGCCGGGTTATTGTCTGGGACCACGGCACCTGGGATCCCGCGGGAGACCCCGGCCGCGGCATGACCAAGGGGAAGATCTTATTTCGCCTGCACGGAGAGAAACTCGCGGGGCTCTGGGAACTGGTGCGTATCGCCAAGCCAGGGGACAAGCAAGACGCCTGGATGCTGTTCAAAAAGCGAGACGAGTGGGCACGTTCGATCAACGAGTATGACGTCATCAAAGCGCTCCCAGACAGCGTCATCGCGCATCCACTTGGTCTGCTGGAAGAGCGTGAGCCCAAAATCGGCCGAAGCGTACGCGATGCAGATCCAACCATCGACTTGTCTGCCGCGGTGCGTTCTCGCATGCCGGCGAAGCTTGAGCCACAACTCGCTACGCTGTCTGCCGCGCTGCCTAAAACAGGCGACTGGATCACCGAGAATAAGCTGGACGGGTATCGTCTCCTTGCTCGGATCGACAAAGGCCAAGTCAAGCTACTCACACGCAATGGCCACGACTGGACGACAAAATTTCCGACCTTAAGAGACGAGATACAAAGGCTTGCCGTCACAAGTGCCTGGCTCGACGGCGAAATGGTCATGCTCAAAGACGGCCTTCCAAGCTTTTCTGCCCTCCAACAGGCGATCGACGGTCCGACCAATCAGGACATCCTCTTCTTCCTGTTCGACTTGATGTACTTAGACGGGAGAGATCTCAGGCGTGTCCCGCTTTGGGCCCGACGCGCCCAGCTTGCAACCCTGGTTCAAGAAAGCAGTGAACACCTCATTTTCAGTCAAGATTTCGATGCGTCCCCTGCACAGATGTTCGAGGCTGCTGCAAGCCTGGGTCTCGAAGGTCTGATGCTCAAGCGGCGCGACGCACCTTACGAGTCGGGACGAACAGACACTTGGTTAAAGGCTAAGGCCCGGCTGCGCCAGGAGTTTGTGATTTGCGGCATGACTGCCCGCGCAGGGAACACGGGAGAAGTCGGCAGTTTGCTTCTCGGCTATTATGCGGGCGACAAGCTCCACCATGCTGGGAGTGTTGGCACCGGTTGGAGTGCGAAAACCGCAC
The DNA here is from genome assembly GCF_031451465.1 of Caballeronia sp. LZ003. Classification (NCBI taxonomy): domain Bacteria; kingdom Pseudomonadati; phylum Pseudomonadota; class Betaproteobacteria; order Burkholderiales; family Burkholderiaceae; genus Caballeronia; species Caballeronia sp. LZ003. The sequence goes on from NZ_JARUXJ010000005.1 coordinate 61,069, forward strand.
GAGACTTATGGAAGCAGCTTGCGCCGCTTCGCTTAAGCGCACCGCCGTTCGACACGCCCGTGAAAAAGCCAGGACGATGGTCGAAGCGAGCAGCCGGTAGCGAAGCGTGGGTGCAGCCTCAATTTGTCGCGGAGGTTGAGTTCGCCGAGTGGACCGGTGACGATGTCGTTAGACAGGCATCATTTCGGGGGCTAAGACTTGATAAGCCTGCACGCAGCGTCGTGCGCGAAGGAGGAAAGACCGAACGTCCTGTGCTCGCGCCGAATCTCAAGATCACCCATCCAGAACGGGTGATTGATGTCGCGACAGGAGTGACGAAAGCTGAGTTGATCCATTACTACGCGAGCGTTATCGACTGGATGTTGCCGCATTTGAGAGATCGCCCCATCGCGCTCGTCAGAGCGCCGGAGGGTGTGTTGGGTCAGCTCTTCTTTCAGAAACACGCCGAGAAGACAGCAATGCCTGGTTTAACGGCTCACGATCGCGACCTATGGCCCGGGCATCCGCCACTACTCACGGTCGATACCCCAGAAGCGCTTCTGGCCGCCGCGCAAATGAACGCCATCGAGTTCCACACATGGAACTCGGTTGCCGCTCGTCTTGGTAAGCCGGATCGGGTGATTTTCGACCTCGACCCCGGCGACGGCGTCAAATGGGCTCATGTGCAGGAGGCGGCACAGTTGGTACGTGCCTTACTCTCCGAATTGGGGCTGAAGGCGTGGCTCAAAACGAGCGGCGGAAAGGGATTGCACGTCGTTGTACCGCTCACACCGCGTCTTCAATACGCGAGCGTCAAAGCATTTTCACAAGCGTTCGTGCGGCATCTAGCCAAGACCATCCCAGAGCGTTTCTCGGCAATTTCGGGGCCGTCCAACCGCGTAGGCAAAATCTATGTGGATTATCTGCGCAACGGCAAAGCGCAAACGACAGCCGCGGCGTTCTCAGCACGCACCCGACCGGGGCTCGGTGTATCGATGCCCATTGGGTGGGAACAACTTGCAGAAGTTAAAAGCGGCGCGCAGTGGACCGTCCAGACCGCACGTGAATACCTGAGCTTTCGGACGGAAGACCCCTGGAAAGACTACTGGTCCACTGGGCAGACACTGACCTCCGCCACGAAACGATTGCCGTAACGCGAATGCTATGACGCGGCTGCCGTGAAGCGACCTTAATAGTTCGGCTCCGACAGCCATACACATCCGAAAACGGTAGAAAAAATTGAATAGTTTGAGTCAACTTTTTGAGAACGCGGAATGATTTTCGACGACGAACGGCTTTTTGAGAGGAGGAGATGATGGACGTGCCAATGACCGAGGAACAGATTAGAAGCCTTGCTCACCGTCTCTGGGAAGAGGCCGGAAGCCCCGACCGACGGCCTTTACATGTTGAGCCCCTTCAAGTCCGGCGAAGCACCGCTCACGCCGTCACGGAAACGGCTATCGATCAGTCCGCCACAAGCTTCCCGATGCCTCTTTGGTGCACAATCGGCACAAAGGCCACAAGGATACGACATGAGTACGATGGACGACCCAGATTCGATTTCCCTGGCATTGTCTGACGGCACCAAGGTTTCTGCACTACTCCACGTGCCGGAGGACGCGCGCGCTTTGTATGTCTTCGCGCACGGTGCGGGAGCGGGCATGCAGCACGCCGGCATGTCGTCATTGGCCAACGCGCTTGCGGTGGTCAATGTCGCCACATTGCGCTATCAGTTTCCGTACATGGAGCGGGGCTCCAAGCGAGTTGACTCGCCGGCCGTGGCGCATGCTGCCGTGCGGGCAGCCGTCGCAGACGCCCGGCGGCGGCTGCCCGCCCTGCCGCTCTTCGCGGGCGGCAGATCGTTCGGCGGCCGCATGACGTCCCAAGCTCAAGCCATCTCCCCGCTCGACGGCGTGCGTGGCCTCGTTTTTGTTGCGTTCCCACTGCATCCGGCGGGCAAGCCCGGCGTGGAACGGGCAAAGCACCTGGCGGACGTCATGGTACCGATGCTCTTCCTGCAAGGCACGCGCGACAAGCTGGCCGAGCTTCACCTTCTGCGGTCGGTCGTCGAACCGCTGGCGCCGCGCGCCGCGCTGCATCTGGTGGACGACGCAGATCATTCGTTTCACGTGCGCGCGTCCTCTGGCCGGACCGACGCAGAGGTGCTACTTGAACTGGCACGCACGATGTCGATGTGGTTCTTCTCAGAAGGAGAGTTCACGCGCGCCACCTGAGCAGGCACAAGAATGCCCATAGCAGAGTCGGCACGAGAGTCGGCGGACTCGCCGGGCTGTGCTCCCCCGCTCAATCACTTCGCTATTTACAGATGGGTCCGTCGCATAGCCGCGATCGCCGCCTTATGCGTGGCCACGGACGCATGACTTTGCAGTCGCAACTTGGTTGGAAGAAGCCAATCCTGCCTTCTCGAAGGCATTTTCACCGAGAGTTATGTAAAGACGGCGCAAGATTTCGCGCTGACGGTCGCGGTGCATTGCGACGACCAACGCGAGCTGATTGTTGCTGCCAAGCCCGCGCAACCGATTGATATTTACCTCAAGATGAACTCCGGAATGAACCGCCTGGGCTTCACGCCGGACCGTTACCGCGCGGCTTGGGAGCGTGCAAACGTGTCCAAAGGCATTGGTAACATCGCGCTGATGACCCACTTTGCGAACGCCGACGAAGGTAGCGTCGATTGGCAGCTTGAGAGATTCGACGAAGTAACAGTCGACATCCCGGGATTGCGCAGTCTCTCGAATTCGGCAGCGGCGTTGTGGCACGCTCGCGCTCATCGCGATTGGGTGCGTTCAGGCATCGTGCTCTACGGTGGTTCTCCTTCCGGACGCGCGGATGACCTCGGTGACCTCGTGCTGCGTCCCGCGATGACGCTCAGCAGCGAAATCATCGGCATCCAGAACATGCACGCGGGAGAAACCGTCGGCTATGCACGAAGCTACCGAGCAGATGCTGGCATTCGAATCGGCGTTGTGGCTTGCGGATATGCAGACGGTTACCCACGGCATGCTCCCACAGAAACGCCTGTCTCAGTCGATGGCGTCACGACGCGCACCGTCGGTCGTGTTTCGATGGACATGCTCACGGTCGACCTTACGCAATGTCCCAATGCTGGTATCGGTTCAAAAGTAGAGCTATGGGGCGAGCAGGTCCGGATTGATCACGTCGCATCCTCGTCGGGCACGATTGGATACGAATTGATGTGTGCACTCGCTCGCCGCGTCCCCGTCACCGCGACGACCTAAACAGCGCCTGGCTAGTACAGAGCGAATCACGATTCCAGTATCAATCCTTTCTGAGGCAACATGAATTAAGATAGAAGCCCCGCAAGCGCCCGCAGCAATTGGCCCGTACTCGCAAGCAATCGCGAAAGACGGCTTTTTGTTCGTTTCGGGACAACTTTCGCTCGACGCCCAATCGGTGAGATGGTCGGCTCAAATGCCGCGCAGCAAATCGAACAATGTCTAAAAACATGGGGGCCATTGCTGAGGCTGCCTAGCGCTGGCAGGCCAAGTCGCGTCAAGGTCGTATGGGCTTGCCTCGTGAATTTTTGTCTGGCCGTTGCGTATCTAATAGATAGCTAACGATCGAATTATATTGGCTTAGTCTTCGCTGCGTCACTCGAAGCGAATCTGGCTTGACCTGAAGTCGCAGTCCTTAAGTGGCACAAGGTGACGGCAGCAAGACTTCCGACAGCAAATCGCAGCGGGCATGCACTCGGGACGGCGCCATGTCGGTATAACCGGCAGACATGCTCATTGTCCGGTCAGCGCTGCATTCCCGGAATTTCCTCACGCAGTGACATAACTAGCGTACCGCTACCGATCGGGTCGTCACAGTCATTGTTATCGTCGAGTCGACTTATGCGGCAACGACTTTGACTCGAGGCTCAAAAACGGGGCCAGACAGCGAAAAAATAGCATCAAACCCATAACCGGCATAAAGCCGAGGTGCAGCGCCGGCCGGAATGTTGTAGTACCGCGGCTCTCTCTCAGGTCCTGGCTGGCCGAATGGACGTCCAGCGCTGCGCCTTTAATCTTATTAAGTAATCGTTTTCATGTCACGTAGAAAAATGCCCGAAACAACGCGAGTTTTTCAATCGCCGAGTCATGAAGCAAAAAAAACCGACCTAACGGGTCGGTTTAAAAGTTCTGGCCATTCCGAGGGCCTGCCAGAACCTGAGAGACGATTCATCAAACAAGTCCTCAAAGTTCAGAGGAACCGGTACCAAGACTTTACCAGAACGCGGCGCACCGATTGTGCGCCTCCTTACACTCCACCTGAGGATCCGATCGATCAAGAGAGGGCAAGAGCCCGTCACAGAAGTCCAGCACAGCGTAATCGCAAACGAGTTCTTTGAATCGAGTGTCGACTACGGCGCCCGGCGTAGCCGAGATTAAACCTGAGTGCGACCTTGTCACGCAGTTGGTCGAGTGGTGCATTCATAGCATTGCAAGTCAAATTGTTCCCGCCTAGCTGCGGGCGGTCCGTGCTTTGCAAACGTCGTTCCACCCGCCATGAGCTCCCCTTATGGACGTCAAGGATGGTCCTTATTGGATGGGAGCAACAGCGCCTAATTTTTGCGCTATCAAGCGTTCATAGACCCCGTACTTCAACTCGACCTCTGCCTCGCTGAGGACCGCGACTGTCACAGTAATCCGGTCCAACGGCAGTCCCATTAATGTTGTTAATGCAAGCTCCAGAGGCGCGACGCATGCCTTGTCCTGGGGGACAGTCGTCGCCACACTGACGATGTAGACCCCGTCTTCGTCTCGCAGAAGCACTTCGACTAGCCTTGCTCGGGCGCTCATCGTATGTTCGATGCCAATTTTGGAAATTTCTGCCAGCGTGCGTAGCGTTTCAGTCGGAAAGCCGTGCGTCGCGCTTAGCCGTGTGCGATGCTTACCGAGCGTGACCCATTCTGTATTGAAGCTCATGGTTATGCCCCGTTACTAGTGGAAGATTGGGGCGAGGTTATGATCCGAGTCACCGTTTTTCAAGGGGCGCAGTGGGCTAACAAATTTTGAAAATCGCCCCTTGAAAAACCCGTAGCAATCGCCTATTTTCGTCTCGTTGCTTGAGCAGTCGCGTACGTCGCGCTGCGTGTTTCGATTTATTTGTCAGCGGTCAGGCAGATGAACTGGAGCGCGTCGCCCGTTTGTCTCCTTGCCGCATCTATAGGAGAACCCGACCATGAGTGACCTCTTTTTCGGAACGAGCCTTTTCGAAGACTTCAATCGCCTTGAAAATCAGATGTCCAGCCTGTTGAGCGGCTCGCCGTCTAGCCTTCGCGCTGCACGCGCAGGGACATTCCCGCATATCAACATGGGCGTCACCGATGACTCGGTAGAAATTGTTGCGTTTGCTCCTGGCATCGATCCGACGCAGCTGAACGTGACAATCGAGAAAGGGCTGCTGTTAATCAGTGGCGAGCGTCAGAATGCAGCGCGCAGCGACAACGCGGAACAAACGCGTACCTATGCGCAGGAGCGGTTCAACGGTTCGTTTCGGCGAGCAATCGAGCTGCCGCGCGATGCCGACCCGGACAAGGTGCAAGCTCGCTATGCAAACGGATGTCTAACGGTGAGCGTCGGCAACCGAGAGTCGTCCAAACCGCGTGCTATCGCCGTCCAATAAAAACCCGCGCTGATCCTTCAACGAACGATTTTTGGAGCAAGCCATGAATGACAAGACTCAGCTTACCGAAACGAAGAATACTTCGGTTGCGCCGCGCGGCACTTTGCCGGCAGCGACGTCACGTGTGGCCCCGATGGTGCCGCCGGTTGACGTGGTGGAAGACAGTCATGGGATAACGTTGTGGGCTGATTTGCCGGGCGTAACCCGCGACAAACTAGATATCCGGGTGGAAGGGCCTAACCTTTTTATAGAAGCGGAGGCAGTTGTACCGACGCCAGCCGAGATGCGGTTGCAACATGCTGAAGTTCTGCAACCACGCTATGCACGCGCATTTGCACTCAGCGGTGATTTTGACAGTACCAAAATCGAGGCGAACCTGAAAAATGGGGTGCTTCGCTTGACGGTGCCGCGTCGTGAAGAAGCCCGGCCGCGCCGGATTGAGGTCACCGCGAGTTAAAACGCTCGACTAGTGCCGCCGACGTCTTTCGGAACGGAGCAAAAGTAAAATGGCCAGGCGCCTCGGCGGCCTAATCGTGGACGAGGCCTATCAAAGCCTCGTCCACGTCCTTCGCGCGGGACCTATCGAAACCGGAAGCTCTATATTTAAGGACTGGCTATCCCCTTGTCTGATAACACCGGTCAAAGAAGCCGACAAAGTTTTTCCGTGGTTGCATCTGGGCAGTGCGTTCGCACCTTGCAAAATCATGCCCGAAGTCGCTTTGGCAATCATGAAGCCTCCTGTTCAAGGTACACCGCTCGTGGCATCGAATTAAAGCCTGTAGCCGGCTTGCAAGGCTTCGACAGGCACCCCAGGTGACCGTCCTGCCAGGCGCTCGAACTCGATCGGATCGTGACTGGAGAACACGGTGATATCGCGCGCGGAAGGGTCGTTGCACAACGCACGCAGCCGTCCCTGATTTCGCCGACGTGCATTACCGTCCTTGCCCATCATCCACTGATAAAACGCGAGCCCCGCTGTGCAATGCGGACGAACGCCATCCATCTCGGTGTGGCAAAAATAAGCGTCTGCCGCGTGCAGCAACCAGCGCTTCCCCGCGCGCACCGCGACTCCCGCATGCCCAAATGTGTGTCCGCGAAGTGGATAAATGCAATATCGTCGCTGAATCCCGCAAGCGGCAGTACGCGCTCAAAACCGTACCACGTGTCGCCGCCGCGCTCTGCGTGGACCTGCCAGTTGGCTCGCGTTGACCATTGCTGCGGCCGGAAGCGCTGACAGTCAAGCCAGGTCAGCTGGCGCGCAGCGTACTCGCGCTCGATTTGAAGCATGTGGACCGTGGCATTCAGGAAGTCGTCGAGCCCGCCGGCGTGATCAAAGTCGAGGTGACTCAGCAGGATATGACGCACGTCGGACGCGCAAAAACCCATTCTCTCTATCTGGCGAAGCGCCGTCATCTCTTCGCGAAAATCTGGCTTTAGCATTGCAAGAAAGAACGTGCTTAGACGACTGCTCGGATCGGCGACATCGCGCAGGCCAAAGCCCGTATCAATCAAAACGAGGCCACCCTCTGATTCGACCAATAAACAGTGACACGTCAATTCTCCGCGTCTCAGAAGACTGGCGGTGCGGCCGTCGAAGAGCTTTCCGCCGAGCGGACAACTCGAAATGCAATTCAGATGATGCACGCGCATACCGTCACCTCCTTGTCGATGGCAGCGAGCAATCAGTGCGCCTTGTCCTTACCTCAAAGATTCGTTCGACAGCTGAGCGACACGCCGCAGGCAGCATCAAGCTGTTCGAGCGGTGTCACGGATCGGCGTAATGACGCCGGGATGATCTCCGTAAAGGCGCCAGTTTGAAGTGAAGTAAAGCGCGGATTCGAACGGACTTAAGAATGCGTTTTTTTATCCGATTTTGCAAGCCGCGTCTGGTCGGGTTCGGGCATTGGTCTGGGCATGCGGAAACTGTCACCATCTAGCACGATGCGATAACCGTGTAGATAGCATTCTTCCGAAAGCAGCTCGGCACAAGCTCTCGGACCAGCATGCCGAGCACAAAACATGAGAAACCGATAAGAAGTTCGACCACTAGCATACGTTGTTACGCCGTCCTCGCGAAGCGCATCCTCTACAACGTCACCTCAATATCGGGGTGGAACCGCGCGTTAGCTTCAACGATCAGCGGGTAACCGGCGCGCAACGAAATTGCTGTCAAAGCCTGATGGCTAAAATTCGTCATGACGGGATGCGTGACGATCTGGACATGCTTTAACTCGTCCAACTCCAGCAGCTTGGCTATCAGGTCCGGCCGGCGAGCGACGAAGTCCGATGCACGGTACCGGTCATATTTGTGCTCTGCCTTCTTGCCCTCGCTTGCGATAACCCACTCGCGCCAATTACCATCCAGCAACTCGATAAGCTCCTTGTTGCTTCGAATGATATTGAGCACATCGTGATCTTTGACGGACTCTGGCGGCATCACCTTCGGATACAAGGGACGCTCGAAACCAACCAACAAATCGACAACGATCATTTCGAGTTCGTTGGCATCAGCGTAATGGCGCGCGTACATCAAGCCATTCAGCCGTTGATGACCGGACAGTCCCGTTATGAATCCCGGTATCGACTTCACAAGCCGTTGCAATCGGCAGGACAAGCGTTCAACGACTCGCTAGCTCAGCAGGTTATGAAGGACCTCATCGATCCGCCGGCAATGCGTGCCATAAAGGACCTCATCGATCCGCCAGCAATGCGTGCCATGAAGGTCGCTCTATGGGCGGGGAACCGGCACACGCAGCGGAAGTGGCAAACCAGATCGCGGACAACAATCTGGCAGTCGAAGTAGCCACTGCTGCGGACGACCGCTCGAGCCTCATGTTCTCGATGGCCCGCATGCGTACGCAGTTGTTGTCTGCCGTCGACAGCGTGAAGACGTCCGCGAATGCGATCGCTAACGCGAGCCGTGAGATCGCCGTCGGCAACACGGACTTGTCGTCTCGCACAGAGCAGCAAGCGGCGTCACTCGAAGAGACAGCCGCGAGCATGGAAGAACTCACTGCGGCCGTGAAGCAAAATTCCGAAAACGCGCGTCAGGCAAGCGGCTTGGCCGGCAATGCCCGCGACGTTGCGCAAGAAGGCGCGACGATCGTGACGAACGTCGTCGGCACGATGGCAGAGATCGAGCAAAGCTCGCACAAGATCGCCGAGATCATCGGCATGATCGAGGGCATTGCGTTCCAGACGAACATCCTGGCGCTCAACGCGGCGGTCGAGGCCGCGCGTGCCGGGGAACAGGGGCGTGGCTTTGCTGTGGTGGCGGGCGAAGTGCGAAGTCTGGCCCAGCGATCGTCCACCGCCGCAAAGGAAATCCGCGAGTTGATCGAGGCGTCAAGTTCGCGCGTCCACGCTGGCACCGCCCTTGTCGGGCAGGCCGGAGAGACGATGACCAAGATCGGCGCAGCCATCCAGAAGGTCACCGACATCATGGACGAAATCGCGTCTGCTTCGAACGAACAGAGTCGCGGCATCGAGCAGGTGAATACGGCGATTGCCCAGATGGACGAGGTCACCCAGCAAAATGCAGCGCTCGTCGAGCAGGCCGCCGCCGCTGCCGGTTCGCTTCAAGATCAGGCCGAAACGCTGCGCGCGACGATGGCCGCGTTTAAAACCGAAGCATAAGCAGGCGTTGGCGAGCGGTCTGCTGACGGCTCGGCCCTCTTTAAAGAAAGAAGACGCCCCACCCTGCGCGGCTATGTCCGCTTTGCGCGGGGGGTCTTTGCCGCGTTGGCCGTCTTTGCGGCCTTAGTGGAGCGCGCGGGCGTCGCGTTTGTTTCTGACTTCGGCTTCTTAGTGCCAGCCCATTTGGTATCAGCAGCGGAGATCAGAAACTTGGTCCTGTCTTTCACCGATGCCAACCATCCCGGCGCCTTGCCGCGGCCGCTCCACTCTGCTCCCGATTTGGGATCTCGGTACTTCGCCGGCTGGGGACCGCGAGGGTAGTTCCCGGTGCGCTTGCCCGAGTCGCCATCGTTAGACTCGTTTGCCGCAGAGACCAGAAATCTCGCACGATTCTTAGCGTTCGCTATCCACGACGGCGCTCGGCCTCGACCGCTCCAGGTCGCGCCCGTCTTCGGGTCACGATATTTGCCCGTCCCAGCTAGCGCAGCGTTGGCCGAGTCCTTTGCTGTGCCGACTCTTCCGCCATTGGTCAGGTCGTCGACTGTCAGGCCATGCTCTTTCATAAGCGAAAGAATTTTTGCGACGGCTGCGATGGCCTGTTTTTTTTGAATCGCTTCTGCTCGAGCCTGCAATTTCCTAATCCTTTCTTCGATGTTTGAGAGGGTCGTCATTTTCTCCCCTTAGGTCGTCTGACGTTCCGCACTATGCCATATGTCTTTTCTTGCAGGCTCGGAGACGCAGGCTAACGAACTCGCAACCGTCGTTGGTCAGTTCCTCGTAACTTGAGGCGGGGAGGGGCGAGTGACTTGACTATGCGCGGTTATTGGTAAGCTCATAGGCGTTCCAATAGCCCTGCAGTAGAAGCAACGAACCGATGTCCAAGAGAAATCCGACGAAGTCGCAGCGCGCAGTAATGGAGTTGCTCGATCAGGGCTTACCGATTGAGCAAATTGCATACAGTCTTGGCAAGAGCGTCTTGGCTGTGACAAAGCAGCTAAACCGAATCAAACGCCCGGTCCGTGAAGGAAGGATCGATCCTTCTCCCCTCCCGATAGAGCGCGCCGCAAGCGAACGCGCATCTACCTTGCGGGCTTCGATGTATTTCGGCGCGACGCCAAGGAACACGGCGAACGCTTGAAGCAGCTCTGTCGCGATCGCGGCTTCGTTGGGCTCTATCCGCTGGACGGCAATGTCCCCTCCTCTTCTCTCTCACCGCAGGACGCTGCCCGCCACATCTATGCGGCGAATGTCCAGTTGATCCGTTCGGCGGATATCGTCATGGCTAACCTCGATGACTTTCGGGGCGCGGGCGAGCCAGACAGCGGCACTGCTTTCGAAGTGGGCTTCGCCGTGGCGCTCGGGAAACCCGTTCGGGCATATCGATCGAGCGAAGCGACGCTCGTTCAGCGTGTTCAAGCAGCGGCGACGACGGGAAGCGACGGCGCTTACTACGCCGGCGGCTATCTCATTGAGGACTTCGGCCTGAGCGTCAATCTTATGCTGGCCTGCTCCGCTCGACTCGTTGTCGGCGGACCGGCTGCTTGCCTTGATGCCATCAGGAGCAAGGCAGATGAGGACACCCCGGGTCTTGGTTGCTCGGGGTTGGCGAAGCGTTAGCTTCGCTGTATGGTTTGGGGTGAGCAAACTTCAGTATATCTATTTCTATGCCCGACGACGACCTGTGGCTTGCTGCCCCCGAGGACGCCTATGCGGAATGGCAACGTGAAGAAGCCACTGGCGCAGATCGCCGCGCCTTTGCCGACCAGTCGATCGTTCAACACCGGTCGATGTTCTCGCGGTTCAACGACTACCTGATCGCACATCATGCGAGCGTGGCGAGCTATGGGGCGGACCACCTCGACGGTTTCTTCGCTGATCTTGCGCAGGATTGCGCGCCCGGCACGACCACCCGCCTTCGCTATCTCAAGCTGATCGACCGGTTCACGCGGCACCTCGTCAACATCGAACTGCGTGCGGACAATCCCGCCGCGCAGATGCTCATCAATGAGAGTTGGCCAGAGGACGAACCGACGCCGATCTATCTTTCGCTGAAAGACGATGTGCGCCTACAGGGTGTCTGCGTCGCCACGCAAGGCGCTGCGTTCAAAGAACTGCGGAACACAGCAATCGTGGCGCTCTTTCTCGCCTCGGGTTTGACGGCGGCCGAGTTGAGGCAACTGAGGGTCGATGATCTCGATGTCGCCTACGATCGCCCTACTGTCTTCGTCGACAAACACGGGCCTCGCATCGCGCGACGGGTGCCCGTCGATGCTTTTGCTACAGACGTTCTGCGCGCCTACTATGAAGCGCGTCGAAGCATCCAGTGCGTGACGCAATGGTTGTTCATTGCCACCGCAGCAGGAAAACCGATGCAGCCGGACACGATGCTCAAATGCGTGCGTGTCGCTCTTAAGCGGGCCGGTTTGACTGCGGCCGATGAGAGCCCGCGCTTGCTCCGGAACACTTATGGTCGCCGGCACGTCGCAGCAGGCAGGACCAATGAACAGGTGAGCAACCTCATGGGCTTATCCAGCCACCGCACCGCCACTCGCCTTCGTCAAACTCTTGATCCTAATAAGATGTCGGAAGCACAGGAACAGGCTACAGGCTTAGAAGCCTTCCGACCGGCTTCGGCCAAAAGCGCTCATACTTGGTCTCAATAATCGGGCGTGTTTTCACAACTTGTCTCGGTCAGCAAGTAGGCCTGCGTGTACAACATAGATTGTACGTGCTGTGGCGCGAGCAGAGCGGCCCCGGCGTACGCGAAAGGACTCACACGATGCTACGCAAACGACCTGTCGACGCGGAAACGCATGGTGCCGAGCGCGGACTTGACCGCTTCGAGGGATTAAGTGACGCGGTTTTCGCGATCGCACTGACCCTGCTCATTGTCGAGATCAAAGTGCCCGGATCTCCAGAGGGCACGCGTGGCTACAGCGACCTCGCAAGCGCCATGGCGGAGCAGTGGCGCGAATTCCATTCCGTGGCCCGAAAGAACTATCGCTGCCGAATAATTCCGGGGCAGCTGGCGGCGAGGGCGCGGCAAAGATAGGAAGGAGTAGCTATTTTCTAGCTTCGAATGCTCCTCTTCTTTTATCAATTCGAAAAGGACCGCGGGAGCCGTCGATACGCCCGATGCGGACACCGCCGTGTTCCGTCTCGCGCAGCCTTCACCGTAGCGAGTTGTTACTAGTTTTCTCGGCCTCGCTCAGCTCCTCTCTGGGGTTATGCCGCGGCTTGGGCGGTGGCAGCAAAAAGAAGGCGACGCACAGCAGTGCAATGGCTACCCCGATCCAAGACGCCGTGATCGCGACGAATGCTGCAGCGATCTGGACTAGCGTCGCGACGCCGAAGCGGCAGCCTATCAAAAGCAGCGCGCTGGCGAGCGCCGGTTTGCTCGATCTTCCCTTTGCCGTCCGCGCCGCCAGTCCGACCGTGCTCGTCGCCAATACGCTGCCCGAACCGTCGCATCGTTTGCCGTGACTGGCGAGGTTGCAACGCGGACAATCGGCCAGCTCGCGGCCCAAATCGGTCATGGCGAAATCCAAACCCGGCCGCGCGCGATGAGCGTTGCCACTTGATAGCGGCCTCACCGCTCGTATCGCGTGCAAGCAACTTGCATGCGATCTGTGCGCTCCGCAACCTCGCTTAACGAAACTGCCCCTGCCCTTTTTATTCGAACCGGTAACCGTGCGAGGCAAATACCGAAAACATGTTCGACGCCTCCAAGGACGCAGGCCGCGTGTGCATCATCGAGACGTCCTCGGCCAGCATCTCGAGCATTCGACTCACGTCGATCGCGCCATGAGTTGTACTCCCGTGGCGCCCCACATTCCGCTCGCTTGCAGTAGACGCCACCATCACCAATCCGTCGTAGACCTTTTTGGTCAGCTCCAGCTCGATTTTCATGTTCGCCTCAGCAGTTCTGTCCAGCCACGCCTTCACCCATGCGATCGCCCGCTCGTTTGCGGCGGCCTTCGTGTTGGCATAACCGATGTCCGTGAATTTGAAAATGTGGTCGTCTTCCTCGTTTTCCCGAGGGCCGCGCTGGCACTAGGCCCATGAGTGCCAGAGGAATGCTTTTGCTCATAAAATGAGCGAAATTGTCCATTCTCAATATTCGGCCGTCTCTACCAGTTGCTCGGTCTAGGCATCTCTACAACGTTATTCACTTTATCGTGGATAAGCAACTTGGGTATGGGTATTAGACCGGTAGCGGCGTTTGGCGCCGTTTATTCTCGCGCATGTTTCGTCAATCCAAGCTTCCGGTTTCTGTTAGCTTCCCGATTCGCGCGTGGTCGCTGCTATCAGCGGGCACTTCGGAGTTGACGCCGAAACGTCGGAGCGCGCGCTCGAACCCACGAACATGGGCGTGCTCAGCTCCGCGAGGGAAGCAGAATTGGCTTCGTTCCCTGATGACCATCCCGGAAATTTTAGCCGGCGCCAAAGCAATGAGCGAGAAGCACGGAAACGCGCAGTTGCGTTGGCTGAGGAGTTGGTCACCGAGTTCGCGGACACCGCGAGGGGCGACGAAGAGTATCATCCGCGTTTGACCGAGCAACGGCAGCCAGCAGGATGAACGAATACACGATCACTGATATCGAGAACGCCATCAACTACTAGCGATCGCGGCAGGCGGCGACAGATAACTTCGCTGTCTGCCTCAAAGCAAGAGTACTGGCGAACGTGTACGGAACGATGATCTACCATCAACGAGAGCGCGTCGAAGCGAGAAACTTGACGGCGGAACAGAACGAGGCGATAGGTCATGCGCTCGCCCAGAAGGAACTTCTTTGACCCGACGAGAGAGGACGAACGTGTCGAACGTCGCTAGCGTCCTGATATGGGTCGACGCCGTGGCCGGCGGTGGCCGCGTCGAGATATATTCGCGAGAGGTATCGAAGGCGGATGCGCTGCGCATGTTTGCATCAGCCAGCAGCGACACACGAGCGTTCGAAGAAGACCTCACCGACTGGGTGGCAACGGAGATAATCGGCGACCTTTTATACGCCGGCTATTTCTGCCCTACGAGCAAACGCCTAGACGAGGAAAAGCAAGTGTCGTTCGCGCTTGTACATGCTTGCGACGCCATCGGCAAACATTTCGGCATTGATGCTGGAGTCCTCGAACGCGCATTGCGGCCCGAGAATCTGGCTGAGTTGGCTGCAGCACGGGACGCAGAGATCGCATCTCTGATCCATGATCTTCCCGAATTTATGAAGGACGCCGAAGCCGTGCGAGAAAAGCATGTGTCGGTGCGAGCGGCCGTTGCCGAAGAACTGGCGACGTCCATCGCGGCCGGCAAGATTACTTCGCACTGAACGTCCAAGACGCCAAATGATGCGCCATCACCAAGCATTCGAAAGCGGTGCAAGACCTTCACAGCCTCATGCATTCTCGACGCTAGTGCCACGGATCGCCAGGAACAGGAAAGCGCTGACAACAACTGCAATGCGTCGCACGGTCCCCATATTTCAATTGCAGGCTAGACCGGCGTTGATGACCTAGACGTGGGAAGCGCACGCCCGACCATCTTCGCCGATAAGCATGGGGCCCGCATCGCGCGTCGGGTGCCGATCGAGATGTTCGCCGTCGAGGTGCTGCGCGCATATCTTGACGAGCGCCGCTCCATGAAGTGTGCAACGTCTTGGCTGTTCGTTACGACCGCCTCCGGCAAGCCGATGAGGCCGGACACACTGCTGATTCGTGTGCGCGCCGCTTTGCATGAAGCCAATCTTTCCGCACCGGACGAGAGCCCGCGCCTGCTGCGGAACACGTTTGGTCGACGCTTTCTCATCGCGGGAAAACTAATGAAGAGGTCAGTGTCCTGATGGGTTTGTCCAGCCATCGAACGACGACGCGGTTACGTCAGATCCTCGACGGAATTCTGATCGAAGGCTTGCAAGGGTGACGTTGGACTTTGCAGCATGCCAAGCAACAAGGCAGCTTGCAGGCGACGGTTCGAACTCGCAAATGAGCGCACCAGTCACAAAGCGGCGCTGAAAAAAGAAAAAACCCGCTCGGTTGGGAGCGGGTTGAATCCATATCAGGAGACATGGAGGAGACGGGGTTAGTATAAACCCGTATCGCAGCTTTGCAAGGGGCCGTCGGCACGGAACACACTAATCGGGGTCCGCATTCGGGCCGGCTGTTTGCCCTGTGCGTGCCCTGGAGGTGGCGCCATGTAACCCACGCATTCTTTAAACGAGCCGCGTACGAAGCGCGATCCGCCGATACCCTTCTGTCGGCGCGCTATGCGCTCACGATCCATGACGATCATCGGCGACGACGAAGATCGGTCCCATTGGCCGATGGACTCCAGCATCGAGCTCGGACGGATTGACGAGGTGCTACAGATGACCGGTATCGACCCCACTCAGCCACTGCCTCCGCCGCAATTTCCATCGCGGCAATTTTCACCGCGGCGAAGCTTCCAGCGCAACGACGTGGACAATCCGCCCACGCCACCCCGAGCGCGGCGAGTCCTGAGATGGGTCGCTGGAATGGTCCGAGCAGGGCCCGCGTACGCGCTCCGGCAACGCCGGCAGGCGAGATGCCGCTCGTCATCGAGCCCCAGCTTGCCACTCTGGTGGATCGTCACCCTGCGAGCAGTGACTGGTCCTACAAAATCAAATTCGACGGCTATCGCATGCTCGCTCGCGTCGAGAATGGCACCACGACGCTGATTACGCGCAACGGGCACGATTGGACAAGCCGCATGCCGCGCCTTCGGAAGGCGCTCGCATCGATTGGTGCCGACCACTTGTGGCTCGATGCCGAGGCGGTTGTGCTAGACGCGTCGGGTAAGCCCGATTTTAATGCGTTGCAGAACGCCTTCGATCGTCGACGCACCCCCGATCTCGTTCTTTTTGTTTTCCATCTGCTCTGGCCCAATGGTGTCGACCTGCGTGAGGAGCCGCTGCGTCAGCGCCGCAAGCTGCTTCTCGATCGAGCCGTTGGACGCAGTCGAGAGCCCGCTCATCCGCTTATCCAATGACTTCGCCGACGACCCTGCATCGCTCGTTTCGTCCGCGTGCAAGGCAACTCGAGGGCATCATCGGCAAGCGCGGCGACGCGCCCTACCGCTCTGGCCGATCACCGGACTGGATCGAACTCAAGTGCAAGTCTCGCCAGGGATTTGTGATTGGCGGGTTTTCACGCGTCAAGGGCGCGAAATCAGGTGTACGTTCGTTGCTTCTCGGCGTGTACGAAGAAGACGGATCGCTGCGTCATGCAGGCAATGTAGCGCCTCATTTCACGCCGTCACACGCGGCTGCCTTCGCCAAGCGTGCGGAATCGCCTCGGCAGAAGAAATCGGCGTTCTACACTACACCGACGCCAGAGCGCGATCGCGACTTTCACTAGTTGGCGCCCGACATCGTTGCCGAAGTCTCATTTCTGGAGTGGACGCCCTCCGGCGAGATCCGGCATGTCGCAACGGACGCAGTTCGAGCACCGTGGCAGCGTTCTCAGTCCGCGCCGGTCCGGGCTTTGCCGTGTCGATGCCCATCGCGTGGGATGAACTAGAAGAAGTAAGGGACGGCGACCAGTGGGCCATGCTGGCGGCCGTCAAGAGGCAACGCTCTCTGGACCGCGACCCGTGGGACGGCTACTGGCGCACGCGGCAAGGCATACGCTGCAATGCGCCGGGCCGTCGGCATGAAGTAGTCGTGAAGGCTTAAGTCCGCGATTGCGAAACCGATTCTGTACCCGATCCCGTACCCTTGAGTGCCTCATGCTGATGAGCGTGGGTCGCGCCATACTTCAATTCGAAATGTGCGCCCTTGCCGCTTCGCGTCGGCGGAAAGTGTTCACCTTTTACACAGGTGACCTCGAACGTGTCCTTTCCATCGTCGTGAACGACCGAGTAGATACCCGACACCTTCACGATCTGTCCAGGTTTATAAGCTGTATCGCCTGCCATCATGTCCTCCTGGTTGACGTGGATGATGACCGAGTAAAGCAACCGCTGTGCCCCGCGTTCGTACGGCGCGCGCACCGCGCGACGTACGTCATTGACCTTGAAGTTCGTCAGATTGCATTCCCAGTCAATGTTTCTGGCTTGTTTGAGGCTAGCCGATCACTTCAGTTTCGGATTCATCGGGTCCATTGCGGTCATCGGGTTCACCTTTACGAGGCGGTGGTTTGAGTCCCGCGAGTACACGCTGTCGCAGGGCCTGCTCGTTCAGCAGCAAGCGAATCTTTTCGAGGGGCGACCAGTTGCCCCAAATTTTCTTCAACCCACACCTTGTGCAGGCAGTCGAAATAATCGCCGATCTGCTGCATGACCTCCCGGGCCTGTGCGATCTCGAGCAACATGCGCTCGACGTCCGCGTTGCCGCGATACTTGCGCCAGAACGTTCGGCCTTCTCTGATGCCGACAGGCTCGAAGCGAGGGAGCTTGCGAGCCATCTAGAGCGGCGACCTGGAGCACTTCAGGTCCGCTGTGCAAGCATCGCCCGCGTGCAATTCGCAAACCACGCCTTCAGTGTAAGCGATGCTTGCGACTGCAAACTGCAAAGCCAGCAAGCGCTTCGACCGCGTTCTTTGGTGTTTCTCCAGTTTGTCCACGCGTCCTCCCAGGAGGTCTATCGCGACATGTTAGTCAGGACCGGGACGATCAGCGTCTTTTTGAATAAATCGCTGCGTAGTAGCGGCGTCGGCTTGGAGCTGCGCAGCGCACGCCCGCCTAAGCAGCGAGCCGGTGTTCGTAATAGGGCCGGTCGCGATCGTCGAGGATCGCATAGAGCGCGGCCAAATTGGAGGCGTCTGGATTCAACCATGCCTCGACGTTGTCGGGCTTGATTGGGACGATACAGCGGTCGTGGCCAGCGGCCTGCACTTCCGGCGGCGGTTCGTCTGTGATGGCCGCGAAGGAGAGCAAGTCAGGCTCCCCCGGAGCGCTCCATTTCGACCACAGGCAAGCGACATACATCAGCTGCCCGTTGTTCGGGCGAAACTCGAGGACCACATTTTCGTCCCGCTGATGAGTCTCCAGCAGTGTCCCTTCCATCTTTGCCTTGCTGACGTTCTCGTAGAAAACATCAACCAGCATGAGGCCATGCGTGTGACCGAAGCACGGCTTCCAGAAGCCTTCGAGATTGTCGCGCCGCGCATTGTAAGTGCCGGGGTACTTCACGTCGTAGTTGGCCGGTTTGCCTGCGATTCGGCACTGGTAGCGCATCGGCTTGATGACGTACTCGCCGTTCTCGATCACTAGGACCGGTGCGAACGTGCCCGGGAAAATCCGTGCGTCGCGCGGCCTAAACTCGGTTCGGTTCAGGTCCTCCAGGCGTCGCAACGAGGCTTCGATCTTGTCAGTCGCGATCCGCTTGCTTTCGGTAGCGGCTTTAGTGATTTTCGTTTGCAGCGTGCGTTCAGCATCTGCAAGACGCGTGCGCTGCCTGAAAAGCTCCTGCTCGATCTTTGACGTCTGCTCGACATTGAACCGATCGATGAATTCTTTGATCTGGCGTTCGTCGTCGCTTTGTGGTTCGCGAAATGCGTCCTCCATCGCCTTCGGAATCTTGGCCTTGCTGCCTTCGGCGCGCTCCCAGAACAAGCGCGCAAATTCACGAATGTCCATCTGCGCGCCGAACATCTTGACGTATTTCCGGTAGTCCGCCTGAATTTGGGCCGAGTAGCACACTGTTGTCTCCCTGGATATTGACCTTAAGTCCGATCGTGAAAAGGGGTCGCTAGCTCGCCGTGCCGGTGGCGTCACGGCACAGCCGCATCATCTTCTGCACCACCGTGCTTGCGTGATTCAGGCCCATGTCATCTGTGAACAGTGTCTGCACGTCCGACTGGCGCACGGCAATGCCCGCCCCCTTCAGATCGCGCCGCGCGATCTGAAGGGCCAGTTGGCCGATGCGGATGCGCGCGAGCCAGTCCATCGTGACGAGATTGCGCTTAAGCCAGATGCGGCAGCTCTCCACCACGTGATCGACGCGCCATTCGTGCGTCAAAGCGTAAGACGCGGCTACGGTCGCCACCAGAAAGCAGAGCAAATCTGCACGTGCGCCAGTCAGTTCGTCGATATCGGGTTTCATCATGTCGATCCTGCTTTTTCTCCGTATTCCACCATGGTACCGATCGGCCGACCTCGGTTGCAGATGCGGACGCGCTGCGGGCTTTCAACGGCGCGCTACCGTCGTAGGCTGCAGCGCGATTCCGTGGCAATGCATGAGCCGTCGCCCCCGGCAGTAATGGCGATCGCGCACGCTGCCGTCGACTTCCCAACTTCAGCGATCTCCGACATGGAATGTCTGGGCTAAGCATATTGGTCAGCTTTTTTGGGGTCCAGCTAAAAGGGCGCAATTCACTCCTTCATTTTCTGCGCTAAGATACCACTGTACATCCATACAGTGTTTTTGAACCTCCTTTGCCATGGCCGCTCTGCCCAAGCACATTGAAGCGATCCATCCTGCGATCTGGCGTGGGTCGCAACTCGCGCGGGCCTACGGCAAGACGATCGACACCGGCTACGCGGCCCTGTCGGCGGAATTACCCGGCGGGGGCTGGCCCATTGGCTCCTTAGTCGAGTTGCTCATCCAGCAGCCGGGAATCGGCGAAATGCGCTTGCTTAATCCCGCGCTGATTGCCGCGAGCCAACGACCGGTCGCGCTGCTGCAAGCCCCGCATGTGCCGAACAGCCTCGCCTTTGCCTACTTGGGTGTGCCGCTGAACAAGCTCACGATGCTGCGCGCGCCAAAGACTGCGGATGCGCTCTGGTGCGCCGAGCGCGTACTGAACGCACGAAGTTGTGGCGCCCTGCTCTTCTGGCAGCAGCACATTCGATCTGAGGCGTTGCGGCGATTGCATCTGGCGGCACAAGCAACCGAAACGCTCCTGATTCTGGTTCGACCGCTCGCCGCCGCCCAGGATTCGTCACCCGCGACGTTACGACTGGGGGTGCGGCCCGCCGACGGCGGCATCTTTGTCGACATCATCAAGCGACGAGGACCCACCCGAACCGAGTCACTCTCCATCCACCTTCAACCGTCTCCGATCCTGCTCAGCCCCCATGGCCGTATTCGTCGCCATCTTCCTGCCCCGGCTCTCGCTGGAGGTATTCCGTCCGAGGTGGTCGCCTCCGACTGAACACGGATGTGTGGTGCTGGAACGCGACAAGGTCATTGTGCTGGACCAGGCAGCACGAGACGCGGGGGTGAGGGTGGGGATGAAACGAGGAGGTGTCACGACGCTCGCGGCCGATGCGCTGATGGTTGACCGCGACCCAATGCGTGAACACGATGTACAGCGTGAAGTCGCCTTTGCCTTGCTTCGCTTCTCGCCGCAGGTCGCCATGCGCGAGGAAGAAACCCTCATTGTCGATGTCACCGCCAGTCTTCGGCTTTTCGGCGGCATTCGACAGGTGTGCCGGCAGATCAACGAGACGGTCAGGACGATCGGCATCACCGCCCGCATGAGCGTGGCGCCGACCGGCCAGGGCGCGTGGCTGCTCGCTAAGCGCGGGCGCAGACGCGTACTCAAGATGAGTTCGCTCGAACGCCACCTTGGCGTGCTGCCTTTCGTGGTGGTGCCGGAGATTCGGTCGTTCAGCGACTGGTTCAATGGTCTCGGTTGCCGAGTGCTCGACGATATTCGACGCCTGCCGCGTGCAGGGTTAAAAAAGAGGTGTGGCGTGGACTTATTGGAGTCGCTTGACCGCGCCTATGGCCTGTCTCCTGAACTCTACGAGTGGCTTGAGTTGCCGCCCGCTTTCAGCGCGCGCACCGAACTGCTTGATCGGGTCGAGCATGCCGAGGCCGTTCTCTTTTCCGCGCGCCGTCTGATCGTCCAACTGTGCGGCTGGCTGAGCGCGCAGCAACTCGCGCTCACGCAGGCCACGATCACGCTGGAACACGAGCGCGGTCGCCAGGCCATTGAGCCCACGCAGATCGACATTGCGCTTGCCGAACCCACCTGGCACGAGGAACACCTGGTCCGCCTGCTCAGAGAGCGACTTGGACGTATCGAGCTCGAAGCAGCCGTCATCGCCGTGCGGCTGACCGCATCCCGAGTCCAGCCGGCCGAGCCGCCGAGCGATTCGCTGTTTCCCGACCCGGGCGGTTCGACGGAAGATCACAAGCGGCTGCTCGAATTGCTGGTGGCGCGCTTGGGGCCAGAGAATGTCCTGCGGCCTGCGCCCACCTCAGACCACCGGCCTGAACACGCCAATCAGTGGATACCGGTCCAGGACACCGCCCAAGCGTGTCCGCCCCCGGCCGAACTTCCGCGCCCCACCTGGCTACTCAACGAGCCGGTGCGGCTCATGATCAAAAACCACAGACCGTTCTACGGCTCGCCGCTCAAACTCGTTTCCGCTGGCGAGCGTATTGAAGCGGGCTGGCACGACGGCGAACTCGTGACGCGCGACTACTACGTCGCGGAAGCCACCGACAAGAGCTGTTACTGGATCTACCGCGAGCGACCGAGCGTGAATACCGAGGAAGTCCGCTGGTTTCTTCACGGCCTGTTCGGATAGCAGGTGTTGACGCCGTGGATCTGTTTTCGTCGACCCTACCCGACTACGCGGAGCTATTCGCGTTCACGAACTTTTCGTTTCTGCACGGCGCATCGCACGGCGAAGAGTTGGTGTTGCGCGCGTCGCAACTGGGATACTCAGGCCTTGCGATTACCGACGAATGTTCGCTCGCCGGCGTGGTGCGCGCGCATGTGCAGGCAAAGGAAGACAAGCTGCCGCTTGTCATCGGCTCGTATTTTCGGCTCGTGCATGCCGACAAAACTCCCGCGTTTGGCCTCATCCTCCTTGCGCAAAATCGCAACGGCTACGGCAACCTGTCCGAGCTAATCACACTCGCCCGCATGCGGGCCGCCAAGGGAAGTTACCTGCTTACGCCGCACGATCTTTCCAGACCCGAAAAAGAACACGCTCATTTGCGTGGCATGCCCGACTGCCTGGCTATCCTCGTGCCGGATTTCCCTGCGAAGGAAGAAGCGCTCTCGGCACAAGTCGAATGGCTCAACGAGACCTTTCCCGCTCGCGCGTGGGTCGGGTTGATCTTGCACCAGCGCGCGATGGATGACATCCATCGCGGCAGTGTCGAGTACGTCGCCGACCGACATCGCGTCCAAGTTGTCGCGCTAGGTAATGTCGTGATGCATGTGCGCTCGCGCAAGCCCTTGCAAGACACGATGACCGCAATCCGTATCGGCAAGCCCGTGGCCGAATGCGGCTACGATCTCGCACCGAACGCGGAACAGCACCTGCGTTCACGGCTACGTCTGTCGAATCTGTATCCGGCGCACGCGCTCGCTCAAACGCTCAACATCCTCGAGCGTTGCACGTTCTCGCTGGACGAATTGCGCTACGAGTATCCGGATGAACTTGTGCCGAAAGGCTTCACGCACGAAGCCTATCTGCGGCAGGAAACTTACATCGGCGCTCACAAGCGCTTTGCGGCCGGCATTCCGCATGAGGTGCAGCAGCAGCTCGAATACGAGTTGCAATTGATCGGCGAGATGCGCTACGAAGCTTACTTCCTAACAGTCTATGACATCGTGCGTTTCGCACGCAGCCAGCACATCCTGTGTCAGGGACGCGGCTCGGCGGCAAACAGCGCGGTCTGTTACTGCCTGGGCGTGACCGAAGTGGATCCCTCGCGCGGCAACATGCTGTTCGAGAGATTTATCAGCAAGGAACGCGGTGAGCCGCCTGATATTGATGTGGACTTTGAGCACCAGCGGCGCGAAGAGGTTATCCAGTACATCTATCGCAAGTACGGCCGAGATCGCGCGGCGATTGCGGCAGCGGTGTCCACGTATCGGCCGCGCGGAGCATTGCGCGAAACTGGCAAGGCGCTCGGCATCGATCCGCAGATCGTCGACAAGGTCGCGAAGAGCCATCAGTGGTTCGATCATTCGCAGGACCTGTTGCGCCGCTTCGAGGAGTCAGGGCTTGACCCACAAAACCCCATCATCACAATGTGGGCGAAACTGGCCGCGCAGATTCTCAACTTTCCACGACATCTATCGCAACACTCGGGAGGCTTTGTCATAAGCCGCAGCAAGCTTACGCGGCTTGTGCCCGTCGAGAATGCGGCGATGGCCGATCGCAGCGCCATTCAATGGGACAAGGACGACCTTGAAGCGCTAGGGCTTCTGAAAATCGACGTGCTCGCGCTCGGTATGCTGTCGGCCATTCGACGCACGCTCGATATCGTCTCTGAACAACGCGGCGAACGCTTCGAGATGCAGGACATTCCGCCAGAAGACCCCGTGACCTACGAGATGATTTCACAGGCGGACACGGTCGGTGTGTTTCAAATCGAATCGCGTGCGCAAATGAGTATGCTGCCACGCATGCAGCCACGAACCTTCTACGATCTCGTGATTGAAGTCGCCATCGTGCGTCCAGGACCGATTCAAGGCGGCGCAGTGCACCCCTATTTGCGGCGGCGGCAGAAGATCGAACCTGTTTCGTATCCGAGCGCGGAGCTGGAGACCGCATTGGGTCGCACCCTCGGCGTGCCTATCTTTCAGGAGCAGGTGATGCAGGTTGCCATTCTGGCAGCAGGCTTCACACCGGGCGAAGCCGATCAGCTTCGCCGCGCGATGGCGGCATGGAAACGCAAGGGTGGTCTCGAAAAGTATTACGACCGCATCGTCAACGGCATGAAGGAGCGTGGTTACGACAGGGCATTCGCTGAAGCCATATTCGAGCAGATCAAGGGCTTCGGCGAATACGGTTTCCCGGAGAGTCACGCCGCAAGCTTCGCGCTGCTGGTGTATGCGAGCAGCTGGCTCAAATGCCATGAGCCGGCGGCCTTTCTCGCGGCGATGCTCAACTCGCAACCAATGGGCTTCTATTCGCCCTCACAACTCGTACAGGACGCGCAGCGTCATGGCGTTAAAGTCGTGCCGATCGACGTGACGGTCAGTGGCTGGGACTCGGTGCTCGAACGTCAGCCACGCGGCTCAAAAATGTTTGTTCGTCTTGGACTTTCTTTGTTGAAGGGTATGCGTGACGGCGCCGCGCAGCGCATCGAGAACGCCCGAGCGGTGAGACCATTCGGGAGCGTGAGTGACTTGGCGCGCCGAGCCCAGCTCGACCGCCATGATTTGCAAGTGCTAGCGGCTGCTAACGCCCTTCAATCGCTCGCGGGCAACCGACGCGAAGCGCTCTGGCAGTCGGCCGCCGCCGTGCCTGACCGAGATCTCCTAGCTGAAAGTCGGATCGACGATGAAACACCCGTGCTCGGCGCGCCTTCCGAGGCACAAGATATCGTCAGCGACTACAACTCGACGGGGCTGACGCTTGGCCGGCATCCGTTGTCGCTTTTGCGCCCCACGCTTTTGGAGCAGCGCCTCATGCCGGCCTCGACTCTGCGAACCTTTCGAAACGGGCGTTTGGCTCGCGGCTGCGGGCTTGTGACCGTCCGGCAGCGACCGGGGACGGCGAAAGGCGTGATGTTCGTCACGCTTGAAGACGAAACGGGAAATGTGAACGTCATCATCTGGCCATCGCTGCTTGAGAAGCAACGCAGAGAAGCGCTGGGCGCCGCACTGTTGGCTGTGTACGGCACCTGGCAATGTCAGGGAGAAGTGCGACACTTGGTTGCGCAACGGCTTGTGGATATGTCCCACCTTTTGGGCGGTCTTACAGCCGTCAGTCGAAACTTCTGTTGAGGTCCTCTGCAGGTCGAAAGGCGCATGACGACCCTTATCCGACGGTCGGGGCGTGTTTTCCGCGCGACCGGTATGCGCGGCGAAGCAGCCGCTCACATACTGTCGTCGGTGGCAGGGGCGGTCGAATCAGGCTGGCTGAGAGCGGCTAAAAAGATCGTCGCACGAACGTGCCTGTGCAGGCGCGGAGCACTGCGGTTTCGTTTCATTATCGAGCAAATGCCGGTTGATTAAACACTCGGCTGTCATCGTTGACGACCAGCATAGCGTCGATGGCAGTCAGCGTCGGCGAAGGGGACCGAGCCGACCGCTCCCGTGACGAGCGCTTGAAAAATCGCTTGTGTCACCGTTGCGGATTAACGCCGCGCGGATGAGGTGCGGCGACTGACTCGCGCGACTATCATCGCGGATACCGCACACACCGTCATAACGCCGCTCAAGCCGATCACGCCAAAGCGCGGAAACAGCATGACGACCAGCGAACTCGTCACCGCGCCGGACAGCATCTGTACCGATGTCAGCAGACCGCCCGCCGCGCCGGCCAGTTCGGGGAGCGGATCGAGCGCACGACGCGCCGCGCTGGGTGCGGCCAATCCAAAGCAAAAGCTACTGACGAGAAAAAGCGGCATCGCGGTGCCCAGTGTGACGCAGTCAAGCGAAGCCAGCGCGATCAGGCCTATGCCCGCAATCGCCGCCAAGGCAATCGCCACGAACAGCGATCGTCCGCTCGGTACGCCACGTCGCGCGAACACGCCGTTGAGCGCCGCGCCCGCGACGATGCCCGCGCCCGTCGTCGCGAACATCGCGATAGACGAGCGGGCGCACGTGCAGCGTGCCCAGCAGTACCAACGGCGAACCCGCGACATACGCGAACATCCAGCCGAAGCCGAGTCCGTTGATGACGATCGCGCCCGCCGCATCGCGATGGCGGAGCACCGTCGCGTAGTTGCGCACAAGCTTCTTCATCGAGAACCGAGCTGTCGCGATGCGCGCGGATTCACGCAAGCCGCGCCATGTCACAAGTGCCGCGACGAGCCCGCAGCCCGCCATCACGCCATAGATGCCGCGCCAGTGGATGACCGCCAGCAGCGCGACGCCCAGCGATGGGGCGACGATCGGCGCCACGTTCGCGACCACGGTGATCGACCCGATGCGGCGCTGCATCGCCTCGCCTTCGAACAGGTCGCGCACAATGGCGAGCGCGATGGTCATGCCCGAGCCCGCGCCGAGTCCCTGCACGAAGCGCGCGAGCAGCAGCACGCCGATGGAAGGCGTGCATGCCGCCAGCACGCCTCCGGCCGTGAAGATCACGAGGCCCAACAACAGGAGCGGTTTGCGTCCGTACGCATCGGACAAGGGCCCGTAGACGAGCGGACCGATGACGAAGCCGGCCATGAATAAACTTAGCGTGAAGCCGGCGGCGCTGCGCGTTGCGTGCAGCGTATCGCCGATTTCGCCGAGCGCGGGAAGCGCCATGTCGATTGAAATCGGCGGCAGCGCGGCTAGCCCGCCCAGGAAGATGGCGAACAGAATCGACGCAGGCGCAAGGCGGGCGTCTCTCATGGCGTCAGAACGACACGGCCCGGCGTGCCTGCTTCGACGGCGCGGTAGGCGGCGACTGCCTCGGCGAGCGAAAAAGTTTGCGCGATGAGGGGCGGCAAGTAACTGCCGTCTTCGAAACCGGGCCGAAGCGCTTCGAGTACCGATGCCGCCGCGGTCAGATCGCGCTTGAGTGAATCGACGCCGAACAGGCGGCTCTCGTTGTGATAGAAGTCCGCGAGATCGAAACTGACCTCGCGGCGGTCGGTCGCCGATATCTCGACGAGACGCCCGCACGGGGCAAGCATGCGGACGGCAGTCTCGAACATGGAGCCGCCGACAGTATCGAGCACCACCGACGCGCCGCCGTCTGTCAGCGCACGTAGCTTGTCGACGGCATCGCCGGTGCCGATGTCGATCAGCTCATCGACATGAGGATTCGGCCGCGTGCCGCGCGCCACGCCGATGATCCTGGCCCCAATGTACCGCGCAATCTGCGCCGCCGCGCTGCCCACGCCGCCAAGACCGATGATCGCGACGGTATCGCCCGAGTGCACCTGCGCCGCTTCGACGATGGCGCTCCACGCTGTAATGAAGTTCACGCCGATGGCCGCTGCCTGCGCGTGCGTCAAGGTACGCGGCTTCTCTCGCAGACTCGCGACCGGCACCGCGATCTGCTCGGCGTGCGTGCCGTCACGCGTGAAGCCAGTGTCGCCGCCCGAGCCCCATACATCCTTCCCGAGCCATTGCACTGGACCGTCGATGACGACGCCCGAATAATC
Organism: Caballeronia sp. LZ003; assembly: GCF_031451465.1. Lineage (NCBI taxonomy): Bacteria > Pseudomonadati > Pseudomonadota > Betaproteobacteria > Burkholderiales > Burkholderiaceae > Caballeronia > Caballeronia sp. LZ003. The sequence goes on from NZ_JARUXJ010000005.1 coordinate 88,308, forward strand.
GCGGCCCGGCGTGCGCGGCAGCGTCGTCTGACTCATCCGTCCGGCCACGTTCTTTACGTCACTCGGATTGATGGATGCCGCGCGCATCTCCACGATGGCGGTCCCCGTCCTCGCAACGAGCGCCGGCTGATCCGCGACGAAGAGGACATCCGGCTCGCCATGGCGGTCGAATCTGAGCGCTTTCATAACGTTTATCGCTCCGTGACTGGTTAAGATGGAGCGATTATTCGCGATCGCAGCGTCGCCAAAAAGAAGCCACGAAGGCATAGAATCTTTGCGCCAATCGGAAAGATGAGGCGGCAAACGATGACAGATGAGATCAACGACATGCGCGCTTTCGCGCAGATGATCGACGCGGGTAGCCTGTCGGCAGCGGCGCGCGCGACCGATTCCTCCCCTGCGGCAATGAGCCGGCGGCTCGCGGCCCTCGAGCGGCGGCTGGGCGTGCGCCTCGTCACGCGCACCTCGCGCCGCTTCGAGTTGACGGCGGAAGGCGCCCAGTTTTATGAGCGCGTGCGAGCCATTCTCCTGGCCGTGGAGGAAGCGCAGGCCGAGGCGAGCGCGCAGTCGCACATGCCGCGCGGACTGTTGCGCGTAGGCGCTCCGTCGGAGATCGGACGCAAGCAGATTGCGCCCATCATCACCGCGTTTTCCGAGCGGTACCGGGAAGTCGAAGTGCGGCTCGTGCTGTCGGATGTAGGACTCGACGTGATCGACGACAATCTGGATGTCGCGCTGCGTATCGGCTTGCCGGCGGATACGGGCGTCATCGCGAAGAGACTGCTGTCGAGCAGGCGTGTCGTCGTCGCGTCGCCAGACTATCTTGCGCGACACGGCGCACCGCGCAGACCTGGAGACCTTGCCGCGCACGATTGCATCCGGCTCGTGCGCGGACAGCGGGTGTTCGACCGCTGGCGCCTGCTCGAAGATGGGAGGCCGCGCGATGTGCTGGTGAGCGGAAGACTCTCGACCGCGAGCGGTGAGGTGCTGCACGACTGGGTGTGCGACGGGCGCGGTCTCGCGCTCAAGGCCCTATGGGACATCAAGGACGACCTAGAAACGGGAAAGCTCGTCGAATGTCTGGCGGACTACCACTGCGACGAGATTGAACTGTACGCAGTCTTTGCGAGCCGCCGGCATCTGCCGCCGCGCGTGCGCGTGTTTCTCGACTTCGTGACAGAGACCCTTGGAAACGCTACGACCGTCGCGCTAGGATAGGTGGGATGGCCGTTTAACGTTTTTTGAAATTCTGTTGATGCCGCCGACGAATCAAGTGGGCCGATCAAAGTTGACACCCAGCGTCGCGTGTAAGATTCCCGCTATGAGCGATTCCTGGAACAGACCCATGCCAATCGAGTCAGAGCGCCTGATCTTGCGACCATGGAAAAATGCGGACAGGCAGCCTTTTGCGGACATATCGGCTGACGAAGGCGTCATGGAGCATCTGCTGCCGCTTACCGCACATGACGCGTATCACACATGGATCGACCGCCAAATCGAAAATCAGCAAAAGCACCGCATGTGCTTCTGGGCGGTCGAGGCCAAGCAAGATGGTGCGTTTGTCGGCGCGGTCGGCCTACTCTCAGTCACTTATAGAGCGCATTTCACGCCGGCGGTGGAAGTTGGCTGGCGTGTTGCACGGCCCTTCTGGGGCTTAGGCTATGCCCCAGAAGCTGCCGCAGCCGCAATTCGCTTCGGGTTCGAGTCGCTCCAGTTGCCCAAGATTGTGTGCAACGCCGGCTCTGCCAATGAGAAATCGATGCGGGTTATGTCGAAGCTCGGAATGCTGCGTGACCTAAACGGCGATTTCGACCATCCGCTGGTCCCGGAGGGAAATCCACTGCGCCGCCAGGTCCTGTACCGGCTCACGCGGAGCCGATGGCTCGCACAGTCCGCGGCAGCCAGCCTTTGAAGTCGAGTCGTGGTTGCCGCGTCGTCAATCAAGCGCATTCGTCGCCACGCCAGGCCTGAGCAGAGATTCGAGGCGTGGTCGTCGCCGCTTGCCAAGAACCGGCGTTTCGGTCACCGCCGTCTCTAAGAAACATCGGTTCGAGACGCGTAACCGTCCGCTTTCAGACGGTGAATTGCCGGCCAGATGTCTGGCCGTCGGCATAAGCGGAAGACGGCTTATGGCCGGTAACAGCGTTCGATGCCCGCGAAGAGGATGAACGCGGGTCTGACCAGCGATACAACAGCACGCAGCGCTTTCTGGTATCTGATACTGATCGAGTTTCCCTCGCTTTGGGGGACGCTTCGCCGTCACACCGACATTCTCAGCGACCGGCCTGCAAGATTCGGTACGCCCACTCAATTTGCTCCTCGTGGCTCTTGGGCGGCATGATGGACGGCCCTTAAATTCATGGCAAGCGCTTTCGCCGCCGCACGCAACGCTTTTATTGCGGCGAACCGGGACGCCTCGGGTGATGCCGTTCGATGTGGCCAACCAAGAGCTGTCCTAACTCCTCAACGAGACGGGCATAAGCGTCGCGGTTGTCCATGGCGCTTTCCTGTTTAAGCGCGATGCATCATCGTTGTCTTTCGCATCATCTTGTTTTCCAGTGCGTTCAGCAAAACAGTCTCGGATCGAGCCCAAACGCCTCCTGATGAATGACTTTCAGTTCGCGGTAGTCGCTGTGAAGAGGGTTGAGGATAAGGTTCCAGTCAGCCGGACAAACTACAGAAGGCACTTTCATCGCGACCGACGTTCCTTGCATAAGCCAATGGCGGCCAACGTCGACGGTCGACGCAGGTATTGGCAGCGCGGTCCAGTCTCCAGGCAAAACTGGTTCATAGCCCTCGTCAACCAGATGATCGGAGATTTCTAGCTCTACGAGAAAGAGATTTCCCGCCGGAGGAATGCCTGACGCATGCACACGCACCTCAAGGACCGCCGTTGCCGCATTTAGACTCGTGTACAGGGCGGGCATTCCGACCGGATTCCAGCGTCCGCCAGCTATTGCCGCGCCATTGCCGCTCAGATCGTCAGCCCGATATTTTCCGGGCTTATCCTTGGCCAACCGAAAAAGCTTCATACGCCGACGCCGAACTCAATCCGCTGGAGGATTCTCTGCACTTCATCGTACCCGGCCTGCGTGTCTAGCATCGAGACGGGACTTTCGCCGCCCAATTCCGCGTGGGGAGCCTGCATCCATTTTGCAGCAAGCTCGCCGCTTTCAAATACGTCAGCGGCGTGCGCGTGGATCAGGATGACTCTCGACACGCGATCAGACTCTCCGCTACTCAGGCGGTCGCCAGCGGCAAGCTTCCGCGTCACAGTGCTCGACGGAATACGCAGGCTTGCAAGCAGCGATTGGATGCTGGTGTTCAAGACCTCAGAAGCGACAAGACCGATGATGTTCGGCTCCAGGCCCAGCCGGATTTCACGGCTTTGCGCTATCGGGTCGAGTTGGATAAACGCGGTCAGTCGCGAAGCGCGTGCGCCGCTTGGCGTGGCCTTGTTGGGCGAGGATCGAGCCGCAGGCATCATAGTCTCCAAATGGGTATGGCCATATGCCCATTATGGCGTTTTGCCCATTTGGTGTCAAGGCGACTATCAAATGAGCAAAACGACGCGTCACCGGCGTTCGTCAGCTCTCGGCGAAAGGCGCGCGAAAAACCTCCGTTTTCGCCTGCGCAACAATCCGCTTTCTGTTCACCATGCTTCTGCTATTCCGGGCAGGCGTGCGCGCCTCGCATTGGGCCGCAACGCGCCGGTTCCGTAGGCTATTCCGTTGCCTTGACAAGACGCTTCTCGGCCAACACTGGTTTTGTCAACGACCCGCTCATCTATGACGGGTCGGTGAATAGAAGGAACGATCAAAACGCCCGCTCAGGCGTCCACGAACTTAACGAGGTTTGGTTTGAAACAGTCGTTTTCTGCATTGCCGTCCATCCGCCTTTCCGCTCTGACTGTCTTGACCGTCGCCGTGCTCGCCGCATGCGGCGGCGGCTCCGGTTCCTCCGATTCCAACAGCACAGGTGGCTCGAACAGCACAGGGAGCCAGAGTGGCACGCCAGCCGCGTCGCAGAAAGCGAGCTTCCTGCCACCCGCATCCACGGCGCAGAGCGTTGCGGCAACGGGAGACCCCATCGCCGACAGCGTCGCGTACCTCAACGCCATACGGCATAACGTCGGCTACAGTTCGTTCCTCTGCTGACCGGCAACGAGAAGGAGTTTTTCGAGCGGCTTCGTCGCGCGCTTCCCGAGGCGTTGATCTTTCCGCAAGTCGCAATGTTAGCGATCATCCTGCCGCAAGCGCGGCAGTCATAACTGAATACTGCCGACCCGTCTGGGACATTCAGTGGTCGCTCATTTCAATGTCTCTTACAAGAGCGGAATTGACGCTCAAGGTAACCGTTGCGACTCTGATCGAACGAATCAAGACCCTTTCGGCACGTGCACTGGTAGTGCGTCGATGATCGAGGCGGGAATGTATTTACCGGAGCGACGACGTCCACGGACACGGCTTCATGCGCGGGCGTAGGCCGGTCTGGCGCCGCGTAGTCCGTCGGCGTCTGAACGATGGAAAAGCCACCACAAGCAGCGATCTCCTTCAAACCGGCTGTCCCATCGTCCAGCTCACGGTCAGGCACCGCCGATCGCGCAGGGTCCATAGGCCTCTGCAGCAGATCAAAACAGGGGATCAGCCTCAGTTTCCGTGACGTTGTCTTTCAAATCACAAACCGGCACAAAAACCGGCACCGCATCCGGTATATGCGCACCGGGTATGTCTAAAAAGCCATTGATTTAGAAAGAAATAATACATTGTTTATCCGGCATATTATCCGGTACACTACTGTCATGGATATGACAAGCATGGGACCGATGGTTCCCGAAGAATCATCGTCTCGACTTCTCGAGGATGACATGTTGGCCCTCGTCGCAGAGGCGAATCGACTAGCGGGCCGAATTCATCCCGTCTTGCTAGACTCGATCGGTGACCTTGTCCGCTCCATGAATTGCTATTACTCCAATTTGATCGAGGGTCACGACACCCATCCGCGCGACATCGACCGGGCACTTGCCAACGACTTTTCGACCGAACCCAAGAAGCGTGACCTGCAGAAGGAAGCGGTCGCGCATATCCACGTTCAACGGTTGATCGATACTGGGCGTGACCCCGATGCGTGGCCGGCGTCCGCGGCTTATGCGTCGTGGTTGCATGAAGAGTTTTGCTCACGGCTACCGCCGGAGATGCTGTTCGTTGCCGACGAGAAGACTGGCGCGCGTCTTGAGATCGTTCCCGGCGAATGGCGCAAGCGAGACGTGCAGGTCGGCCGGCACATTCCGCCGCCGCACGAAGATCTGCCTCACTTCATGTTGCGTTTCGATATGGCCTATGGATCGCCGCCGCTCAGCAGAGCCCGACAACTTCAGACTGTCGGCGCCGTCCATCATCGCCTGCTTTGGATTCACCCCTTCCTCGACGGCAATGGCCGAGTCGCGCGACTGATGTCCCACGCCTTGTTCAAACGGCTCGAGGTCGGAACCAGCCTTTGGTCAGTGGCGCGGGGTTTGGCGCGCGATGAGGGACGCTACAAAGAGTTACTCGCGCAGGCCGACAGGCCGCGCGAAGGCGACCTCGACGGGCGTGGCAATCTAACACAGCGCGGGTTGATCGAATTCTGTAAATTTTTCCTTGATCGTTCAGTCGATCAGATCCGTTTCATGAGCGGGCTGCTCGATCCGGCGACGCTCCTAACACGCATCGAAATCCACATCGAAGAGGAGGTGCGGGCGAAGCGACTGCATAAGGGTAGCTTTGCAGTACTGCGCGAAGCAGTGATGCGCGGCGAAGTCGAGCGCTCGCAGATTCCCACGCTTACCGGCTACGAAGAGCGCGGCGCGCGCAATGTCACGGCTGGACTGGTCGACCGGGGGATGCTGACCGCAGCGACCCACCGCGCGCCCCTGCGTCTGGCTTTTCCTGTCGACGTGGCCGAGCGCTGGTTTCCCAATCTCTACCCTGCCAACGCAGGATCGCGGACATGACAGAGAAAATCGTTGAGCTCATCCGGCGGTTTTCGCCGATGTCGTCTCGTTCGAAGGAGTGGGACTTTCTCATGCCCGGTCCGGGCCGGCCTAAGCGATGGCATGAAATTGAGGATGAGTTCCGCGTTCTGATAATTGCCGATCCAGCGCTGGCAAGACATTCGAAGCCCAGAAGCGTGCGCGTCGGATCAAGGAGCGTGGCCGCCACGCCTTTTTCATCCGGATCGAGAAGATCGACGCGACCTTCGACCAGTCGTTTGAGGTTGGCACGGCGGCCGAGTTCGCCGCCTGGCTCGCCTCAACGGACGAGGCTTGGTTCTTTCTCGACTCGGTCGACGAAGCCCAGTTGGAGACACCGCGCGCGCTGGAAGATGCGGTTCGCATCTTCGGCGCCAAGATTTACGCGGCGCTGGATCGCGCGCGCATCTTTATCACGAGCCGCGAGGATGCTTGGCGGGCGCTACCTGACCGGACACTGATCGAACAGCACCTGCCCTACGGCGAGCCAACGCCTAGTGAAGAGGATGACAACACAAGCCGCGAGAACGACCCTATGCTCAAGCAGTATCGGCTTGCTGGCCTTTCGGAGGACGAGATGGCGCTGTTCGCCGGCCATTATGGCGTGAGCGACGTCACCGAATTCGTCGAAGCGGTGAAGCGTGCTAACCTGCTGACCCTCGCCGAGCGTCCCTTCGACCTGAAGGCGCTGATTGGCGTCTGGATTGCCGATCATCGGCTCGGGAGCCGCTTCGAAGTGCTGCAGCGGATGATCGCCCTGCAGATCCAACCGCGGTCGGCCGCCTTTGCCTCGGTCCGCCTTAACGCCGCCACATTGCGGGACGGCGCCCGCATACTGGCAGGCGCAGTGACGATGACTGGCAAGACCGTCATAGGCCTTCCCGCAGGTGTTCATACCACCGATCGCATCGACCCGCGTGCCTTACTGACAGGCTGGGCCGACACCGAGATCGACTCGCTCCTCCGCACCGGCCTGTTCGATGACATCGTTTATACCAGCGTCCGGTTTCGCCACCGCGAGATCCGCGAGCTACTGAGTGCGGAATGGGCAAACGAACTGCTGAATCAGCCCGGCGCCCGTGCACGCGTCGAAGATCTCTTCTTTCGTGAAAGCTATGGCGAGCAAATCATCGTACCGCGGACGCGCCCGATCTTGGCTTGGTTGATCCTGTTTGATGAAGCGGTGCGCGACAAAGCCCTCGCCCTGGCCCCGGAGATCGCGAGCGAAGGCGGCGATCCGTCGCGCCTGCCGCTTACGATCCGTCAAGGCATGCTTCGAAATATCGTCAACCGGATTGCCATCGGAAGGAAAGGATGAGTCTCATGGAAAATAGTGCGATCGAACGCATCGCCGCTCCCGACCTAGCAACCGATGCGTTGGCGCTGCTCAACGAGTATCGAGACAATGACGACGTCATCTTCTTTCTGGGCCGGCTCGTCTGGCAGGGTGAGATGGCGAGCTGTGCGCCGGCACTCTTTGACATCGCTGCCGACACATCGCGCGGCAAATATGCGCGCATCGCCGCGATCCGTGGCGTCATGGCGGTAGGCGATGAAGTACTGAAGGATAAGCTATGGAAGACGATCGCCGCGGATCCTGGCCCCTTGGACCGCGCCGTTTTCGCGGAGCTGATCGATTGGGCGGCGCCGACCACGGCCAGCGTGGCTCCGGTACTGCGAACGCTTGCCCACGCGGCACCGCACGAGCGCTTCAACGTGACAGGTTTAACCTCTTCGCTTCACCAGTTCGTCGACAAGTTGCCGGTGATGGCAGACGCAACCGAGGATCATCCACTCGGGAGCCTGGTCGAGGATCTGAATGGTTTCCTTGATCGCGAGCCCTTTGTAGAGCGCGGTGAATGCCATATCTCGGAAGAATTCATGTGGCTGATGCCCGTCGCCCTACACGCCGTCGATCGCTTGGTCGCGGCACGATCGGCGCAGGCGCTAACGCCGGCGGCAATTGCAGTGCTGTGCAATTTTCCGGCTCTGCGCTTTTGGCGGAGCGGCGATGTCGAAGAGCATAAGAACGCGCTGGACAAGAACGTCCCGCGCTGGCCGGAGCTCAATGATCTCCTCTATTGGAAATCGATCGCAGTATGCCGCGCGCATAGGGCCGCCAAGGGCGAGACGCTGACCGATGATTGGCGGATAACCCATCTCGGCCATTTCTGGCGGTTTGGCGCCGAGGATTTTGAGCGCTGCCTCGAATGGGTCGCCACTAAGCAGGGGGATGACCGAGCGGTGGCGCTATCGCGCTGTCTCCAAATCTATGTGGATGCCGATCGACCGTCGGCTTGGCTCGCTCCATTGCGCGCAGCGGTCGATGACGACGCGGCGCTTGCCGCGACGCTGGAAACGCGCCTTGATACAAAGCCATCGCCGGAGATAGTCAGGTTGGACGCGGAAACCCGGCGGTGGAAGCGCAACAGCGAGAGGCGCGAACGTAAGCAGAAGAAGGACCGCGGCGATTGGATCCGCGCGCTCATGGCCAATCCCGATCGGGTGTTGCATCCCGAAGGTTTCCAGCCAGGGGAGTTCAGTGGCGATCAATATCATCTGCTTCTCAGTGTCATGGATAGCGGTGTGAGCACCAGCCGCGAAAACGGGGCGAATTGGCGGACACTGATCCCCGAGTTTGGAGAGCCGGTCGCCCGCGCCTTCCGCGATGCCGCAATCGCGCATTGGCGCGTCTATCGGCCGACCTTGCGATCGGAGGGCGGCGAGACCGGGTCGACGCCTTATTCGCTGATCTTCGCGATGACCGGCCTTGCGATCGAGGCGGCGGAGGACAGCGCCTTTGCCCAACGGCTGACCGAGGAGGAAGCGCGGCACGCTTTTCGTTATGTCACCTGGGAGTTGAACGGCTTTCCAGTATGGTTCGAGACGCTATATCGCGCCTTCCCGGATACGGGGTTCGAGGCCGTGGCAACCGAGCTTGTTTGGGAGCTCGAACATACCGGGGAGCACCCGCTCCACCATATTCTGCACGACATTCTCTATCATGCACCGTGGTTGCACAGCGACGTCGCGCCGTTGATCCTAGATTGGCTGGCCGCGCATGATTTGCGCAATGCCGATGCGCTACGCTATTGCCTTAACATCTTGGCGGGGAGCAGTGTTGCCCCCGGCGTTCTCGCAGCGCTTGCGGCGAAGAAAGCCACCAATGCCACGTTGCAGGATCAGTCGCCGCGCTGGTTCGCGCTCTGGGCGGATACCGATTCGGCGACTGCGGTCCCTGCTTTGGAACGTCATCTCGAAGCGCTAGCGACGACCGATGCGTCAATCTTTGCCCAGCTGTTTATCGTCGCTCTGCTCGGCGATCGGCACGGCACGGGCACGCGCGTTGGCGCGTATCGCAACGCCAGCGACCTAAAACGGCTCTATGTTTTGATGCACCGTTACATCCGGACTGACGAGGATATCGATCGCATTGGGAAGGGTGTCTATTCGCCGACGCTTCGCGACGATGCGCAGGACGGTCGGAGCACCTTGTTCAACATGCTCGTCGAGGTGCCCGGTTCTGAGGCCTATGCGGCGATAAAAGCGCTCGAAGAAGAGCATCCCGAGTCCGCTTATCGGCGATGGATGGCGGTGCGGGCGCGTGAGCGTGCGACACGGGATGCCGACGAGCCGCTTTGGACGGTCGAGCAGGTCCGCGACTTTATGAGAAAGGGCGACAGCTGATGTATTGCTGGCAGATCTGCGTGTAGCGCAAGGCCCGGCGGCATTGCCTTTGCTGCGACGTATTCTTCCCGCAGCAACTGCAATGTCACGCCCCTTCGGCCAGCTCCCGCCGGCGAGAAGATGTTCGCCGACTACGCCGGGCAAACAGAATACATAAGCGTTGAAAGACACCGGCGTATCTACCGGGGACGGATGGGCATGCGAATCTGGTCGCCCTCGGTCAGATGTTTATTTCCAGATTTGCCCGGCTATCTGCGCAATCAAAGCCCGCTCACGCCATACGACTGCTCAACGTTCTACAACGGCTATGGACGAGGCCTACGGACTACGCGCCGGATTGGAAGAATACCGAGTAGCGGAGAGCGTTGGCCGCTGGCGCGCGGCATTTCGAGAAATGGCTGGAAGGAGCCACTGCCGCATCTGGCACATGCAGCGGCCCCTCGGACGTCCGAAGTTACGCGGCACTGGGCGTCTGCTTGTGGCCGGATTGGGGCGGTGCCCCCGGCAATTCGCTCGCCGGAAACCGGCCATTGAGCGAGGGCGAACGAGACCTTGGCTGATCAAGCTGAATGTCGACATCGACCGGCGACTCCTGGCCGGCAGATTCCGTCAAAGGCAGCAGCGGACGATCCATTTGAGCAAATCTAAACAATAGGCATGCGAGCAGATGCGAAGGCAAGCGCTCGCGCCGTTGTAATGGCTCGCCCGCACGGCTAAGTGTCAACAAAAGCGCTTTTCAGAGGCGGCTTCGTCTACGATTGTTGACGCTTTTCCTTTGCCTCAACGCAGCAAATGCGCTCACGTCCTTACGGACAAGTGGCTCGAAGTGTTGTTCACACTTGACGGGCACCATAATCCGCGCATGCCCTAATCCGTCTACCGTCACGCATGCCATTCTCAGGTGTGCGTACTAACGTGCCACGTCCAATCGTCGACACCACGAACTGGCTTGCCAACGACGGCGTCGTGACGTGAACCTGTACGGGCAACACCGACGCTTCGATAAACAACTGCAGCTCGTCCAGCACCGAGTGCAAGAAGTTTGCGATTGCCGGATTCTCAATCGTAGTGTCGCCGGACTGAACATGGTGGGTGATTGTCGTGCCGCCGGCACGGCGAATCGCCTCAAGCATCAACACCAGAGTACACGTACTGTCCTTGCCGCCCGAATATGTGCAGCTCAGGCTATGCCCAAGTTCGATGTAGCGCTGCATGACGCTGATCGCAGCTTCCATCTTCGAAACAATTTCCTGTTCCATCTTGTCGCTCCGCAAAAATAGGAGCGACCCTTACGGGATGCGCTCCCGCAAGGGTTAATGGTTGAATCAAATCAAAAGGTCAGCCGTCGCACGTTGCGCCTCTTCAAGGCCGTCGTGCGCTGCTGCGAACATGTCGCCTTGACGCGTTGCGCGATCCAGCCGAGGAAGCGTCTTCGCATACCGGCTCACGCTCGTACCGTCGAAGCTGTCCGCACCGGCGGCCGCACAAATGCGAATGCGCCGAGCCGAGTTCACGCGACCGACGTGCAAGTAGCAGTGACGCCGTCGCGCGAGGAACCCCCACACGTGCGCCGTCTGCTCTTTCCACTCCGTTGATCCGCCGATGAAGATGCCAACCGCAGGGGACAAAAGCGACGCAAGGTCATCGACCTGCATACCGTTCTGAACTGCGATCAGCATCCGGCACGGCATCCCGCGAAGTCGTTCGAGCCACTTCAGCGAGTAGTCGAGCGAGGCCATGCCACCCATGACGATGTCCGGAAGGACAAGCCAATCGGCCCGCTCGCAAAGCCGTTCGACAGCAACAGAAAACGCGTTCTCATCGAAGGGCAGGCCCTGCTGGTACGCGGTCCAAGCGCCGTTATCCAATGCGTAGCGATCGAAGCCCTCGGTACGCAACTCGCCCTTGGCCGAGACCAACAAGCGCCAGTCGGCCCCCTTGAGTGCGGCCAGGTTGCGGCGTGTGCCTGTGCGACTGGCGTAACCAACAAGCGGCTGCCGATGCATGGCGATCCGCTCCTCAATTTCAGGGTCATCGTCAGCAGATCCATCGACTACGTAGTACTCGGCGTACGCCATGAAGGCTTGCGCGTGGCCGGTCTTCTGGCCGCTGGCGTATTGCTCCAGCCAGGGCGGCGTCATTGGCGCACCCCGTTTTGAGGCTGCACTCTGCCGCCGATGATCAGGAAGACCTTGGTATCAACGTTGCGGACCCACGGGCGAACTTCACCCGCGTGCGTCGCTGTGCCGGCGATATAGCCAATCGCCGCTTCGAGGTTGGGAAACCGCTCGGGCGATGCGCCCAGCTTGGCTGCTTCAAACATGAAAACACTCCACAAAAAAGAATGCGGAGCGACCCCAGCGGGCCGCTTGACCGCAAGGGTTGAAAAAAAAATTGGACGGCGATCTGTGCCACTTACTCGATCAGATTGACGCTCCGCCACCAGCGACCGCCCGAAGGCAGGGCTCTGACGAAAGCGAAGCTCTCCGCTTCATCGCGCGTGAGGTCGATCACCCCGCCCTTCAATATCGCCGTCTGGAGATAGACGACATTCGCGAGGGCGAGCGCGCCGTGCTGTTCGGCGATAGCGGTCAGTGCTTCGACCGCATCCAGCAGTTCCGCATGGAACTGCTTCGCGTCAGCGGCGAGGCGCAGAGACACGTCAGCGTCGGCGATCGCGGACACCACCGCATTGCATTGGGCTTGTGGGTCGTCGGGCTCGTACTGCTCGGGTTTGATCCAGCTTCGGATCACCATGTCATTGAGTACATCGTCGACGAAGTCGGTGCAGGAATAGGCCATGGAAGGCTCCAGTCAAGAAGGGAAAAGATTGCCGCTATCAGATGCGACGCGGACGGCCGGTATCGAACGCAGCCGCGCGACGCAAGTACGGCGGACGTTGCGGCTGCGACTGAGCATTAGCCGGTGCAGCTTGCTGCGCAGGCGGCCGGTGAGGCACCGCATTCGAATGAGACGGATTGCCGGCTGCCGCGAGCAGCAGCATCAGAAGGTTTGCCATAGGGATAGCGCCGGAAGGCGCGAGCGAAGGGTCGGAAAGACGAGAAGCGCCCCTTGTGGGGGCGACTCCCCACAAGGGTTGATAAAGAATCAGGCGGCAAGCGCCTGCACGTCGATGACTGCGTCCGCCTCTGCCACAAGGTCGGGCGTCTGCGAGATGAAGAACTCCCGCTGATACCCACCTTGGCGCAGTACCTCGCGCTTCATTCGCATGAACTGCACTTTGCGCTCGGGATCGAGCGGGCCGTCTGACTCGTCGCTGAACAACGTCTGATACGGCTGACCCGTGTTCTGCGCGAGATAGAGCGCGATGCCGCGCGTGAGACACTCGTTGATCCAGACTTTCTGACCGCCGGACATGACGGAGACCGACTTGCTGCTGTCGGAGTCGGCGTCGTGAACGAGGATCTCGAAGCCCTCACGCAGTTCACCGCTCGCGAGCGTGCGCTGCGTGCGGATCTCCACCGTGAAGCGCATACCGTAGCAAGCGAGCAGCAGCTCGTTGACGGTATGCGTCAGCGCCGGACCCGCGTCATCGATGGTCAACGCGATCACGCCGTCGTTGCCCAAGCCCTTAGCCAGCAGCTTCCAATGAGCAATCTCGTCGGAGAGGCGATCGGCACGCAACTGCGTGGCCGAGAACTTCTCCAACTCCAGCGCCAGCGCTTCCGCTTCGGCCTGCAACACACTCTGCACGCGGATCGATTGCTCGATCCGACCATCCAATGCAGCGACGGCCTCGCGGTTCGCCGTGATGTCGCGATCCAGCTTCGCAATTGCTGCCGTAACGTCGACCGAAGCGAGTCGTCCGACCTCCTCGGTAATGCGAGCAAGCTCCGCTTCAATACGCGTCTTCTCAGACTGGTACTTGGCGGTACGTGCGGCACTTTCCTCGGCGATCGAACGCAACTCAGCTTGCGCCGCTTCGAGTCCAGATATCGCGGCATCTAGCAACGGCTTCGTCGCAGCAAGCTCAGCCGCCGCCTGCAGTGCACGGCGAAGCTGCGCGGCCGCATCGGTGATGGCGAGCATTTCGACGCGCTTTGCCGCCAACTCGGCCGGCACGCGAGCCAAGGCCTCGGCCTGCGCCTTCTTCTCGCGATACTCCGCGCGAAGATTCGCCACCGAAACACGCTGCACTTCCGCTTGCTCTTTCGCTTGAAAGGCTTGCGCGAGCAGCGGACATTGCGCATGCATTGAATGACCGACGCACGGCACCTGCTCCGCCACCGCAGCCTGCTTGTTCAACGTGTCGAAGTGCGCGGCTTTCGTCGTGCCTTGGCTCATCAAACTGGTAAGCGTCGCATCGAGGGTGGTCAACGTCGCGCGTTTGACCTCCAAATCGGCAATGTCGCGCTGCAAAGGAGCAAACCTCGCTTCCTCGCGCGCAATCGCCAACTCGGCCTCCTCGCGCTTCGCCGCCGCACCGAGGATCGCCTCGCGGCGAGCCAGCGTTGCTTGGTGCGTGGCCACGGTTCGACTCAGCACGGAAACGCGCTGCTGGCAGCGGACCGCTGCCGCTTGCTCGTCGTCGGCTGCACCTTTCAGGGCATGCCCCAACTCGTCGCGGCGCACGCCCAGCTCTCGCAGGCGCGCTTCGGTGGAAGCTGATTCGCTTTGCTTGGCCGCGAGCGTCGCCCGCTCTTGAGTCAGCTTGCTCGCCTGCTCAAGCGCGGCATCGCGTTGCTCCCGAGCGACACGCAGGATGGTGCCCTGCGCGACGATCGACTGCTCAGCGTCTGCTTTGCGTTGCCGTTTTCCAGCTAGCGCACCAAGCTCAGACTGGATGCCTTCAAGCGACTTGCCGAGCACCTTCGCGACCTCAGCGGCCTTCGCCGACAATGCTTTCAGGTGGTCGATGCCAAGAAGTTCAGCCAGCAGCGTCTTGATCTCGCCCGCACCGTAGGACGCGAGCGGCCGCCGGTTCTGAGCCGAGAACACACTCGTGAAAAACGTTTCCAACGAACCGTTGATCGCATCGACACAGCGGTTATAAGACTCCGCCTTGCCGTCCGACACCGTTCCGTCAGGCAGCGACACCGGGCGCCACGTACCGTCGACGCCGCGATAGGCAAGGTAGTACTCCGCCTTGCCTGTCTTACCGGGCTTGCGAAACGTGAAGGAAGAGCGATAGCGAATGCCGTCGTGCTCCCATTCGAGTTCCTTCAACGCATTGGTGCCACAGATGTGATCCCAGTACGAGAAGGCGTCGACTGAGAGCTTCGACGCCCTGGACGGCATGATCGGATACGGGTGCAAGTTGTCCATGATCGTTGTCTTGCCCGCCCCGTTAGGGCCGGTCAAGGCGATCAGGCCATCCGGCAACTTCTCCAGATCGAGCGTCACGCTGTCGCGTTTCAAGCCATCGCGCACGCCAACGAAGCCTTCGAGTGTCAGTTTCAGAGGCCGCATGACAGGTCCTCCGACACGCTCATCGAAGCAGACATCGCTGCCATCTGCGAGTAGAACGCGTCGTCGTCCTCGTTGCGAAACGGCTCGTTCAAGTCAGCAGACGCAATGGCACGGGGCGGCGCTTGAAGCGTCCCATCGAGCGCGGCAGCTACCTGATCACAGACTCTGCCGAACTCGCGACGCGCGTTCGTCAGTAGCTCCGACCAGCCGCCATGCCCGGTAAGGCTACGGATCTCAGCAGCAGACCACTGACTTGCATAACCTTTCTGATAGGACCAGAGAAGGTGCTGCATTTCGACGGTCGGCGTAACGGCGATCTCGCACGCGCCGGGCGTCGTGGCGAGCAGCAACAGCGTCTGACCGGACTGCGCCAGTACCGCGCCGCGGTGTTGACCGAACGGCTGATGCTGAATCGCAGCGGTAAAGCCGGCCAAATCGACCAACGACTTTTGAAGATCACGCAACGAGCAGTCGCCCAAGGCAAAGCTGCGAACCCAGTTCGGGCCTGCGGGATAAAGACCAAACATGATGCACTCCGTTATGGTGGGCGGAATGCGGCCCCGGTAGGGATCGCTCCCCGCCAGGGTGAAAGAAAAGATGAACTGCTAGAGAAAGGTCCTGCCACCACTAATCGATGCGTCAAAGACGCGGTGAAACCTCTGTTTCGATAGCGACGATCAAAATCGGCTATCGGAACACGGCTCGCGTGTCCAAGCGAGGGAGCCATACTGGCCTCCTCTGCATGAGCGGCTACTTCATTCGCTAATTAAGCCACGAACAGGTCATCGTTGAGCCACGAAAGCTGACTTGCCGAGGCCGACTCGACGATTTCCACCGTCGCATCGGGCATGGGCAGTGCTTCGTCGCCAACATCGCTGTCCGGAGCTACGTGGGCCGTCACCGGCGCAGGCTCGGATATGCTCGACAATGCCTCAGCGTCGCTCAGTCGCGCCAGCACGCCAGCGGCGATTGCCTCCGCGTCCCCGGTTTCCAACAACTGCAGCCGGTCAAGCAAGGGCGCGGGATCGACATCAGCGTGCTCGCACCAACGCTCGAGCTTCCGGTCAATCGACGTTTCGAGGCTGATGCCTTGGGCGCGCGACCGGACGACGGGAAGAATGCGAGCTTCGACCTTCAGCTCGGCCGCGTTGCCGAACAGCGCCGCGATCGCGTCGCGATCCACTGACTGTTTGTGCTCTTCGTCGACCTGCCAACGAATTCGCACGAACTTGTCGGTCGCATCGAGCGCGCTTTCCGTCAGGCGTTGCATGTCGGGCGGTCCGTCAAAGTCGACGCAGATCGTCTGCCGAGACGGCGTCACGACCAAATCAGCTTGCGCGCTTCCCACCTCTACATTCCACAAGAGGAAGCCCTTGTCGCCTTCCTCCCCGTAGTGGAATCGCCCGATCGAACCGGGATACGCCACAACGCGCCCCGCTCGCTCCCACTGCTGTGCTTTATGGATGTGCCCGAGCATGAACGCATCGCATTCGGCCTCGAACAGACTACCAAGCGAAAACTCATGGTCGAACCCCGCCATCGTCACGCCGTGCTCGGTCGTACAACCGTTGACCGTGCCGTGTGAAACCCCGACAGTTCGGATGCCCGCGGCACGAAGCTGCTGATTGACGCGCCCTGCTGCGGCGAGATAGTCGCCCAGCACGGCTTCAAGACCCGTCCCGGCTTCCTTGGCACCAACAGCGACCGCCAGCGCCCCCTTATTGACCGTGGGCAGACACGTGAACACGACATCAGCGCCGATTGCCAGAACCTCGCGCAGCTCGTCGTCCGAGAACACCGGGCCGTCCGAGGGGTAGAACCGCCCCTCGTGAAGGCTTACCTGCTGCACGCGTTCGGCAACATAAATCTGATGCGTCGTTGCCATCAGTTCGAAGTTGCGCAGCGTGCCCGGAGGCTCATGGGAGAACGTGCCCTGCAGCATCAGAACCGGCATGCTGCCGCTCAGACCGTTGATGCGGCGTGCGAGGCGGTTCAACGACGGCGCGTGTGCGTCCAGACGATGGTCCGTCGCATCACCTGAGATAACTGCCACGTCGGCATGGGCCAGCACCGCATGGTCGATGCCGAAACCGAAGCATCGGTCCGACTCTTCGATGTTGCCCGGCGCGTAGTGCAGGTCAGAAAAATGTGCGATCTTCAAATCGCCTCCTATAAAAGAAAAAAGGCCACCCGAAGGTAGCCAGTATTTGCCGACGCACCGCTACGGCGCGCTAAGAAAGGGATTACTTTGAAAGCGTGTCGCGGACTTTCATCAGCGCCTTCCCCAGGAGGTTCTGGCCGCGCCACTTCGATTTGTCCGTGATGTCAGGATGATGCTCGCCTAAGCCCACGCCCCAGATCAGATCATAAGGACTGGCTTCGACAAGCTCGGTCGGTGCGGTCGCGAGCAACAAGGTCCGCAGGCCCGGATGCTGCGCGAACTTCTCACGGCATCCGACGTAGACGATCGACTCGCGCTTAGCCTTCCAGGTATCGAAGTCGAAGCCCCTGACCTTCCGGCCAAGCGCTTTCTGCTCTTTCGGTAGATGCGTGGCAAGCACAGCTTCGGCAATGTCCTCGTCACCGAACAGCTTGGCTTTCGAAAACATCATGAACTGCTCTACCGACCGAAAATCGACGTCATGGTAAGTAAAGCGGCACGGGTGCCAGTTACTAAAAGCGTCTTCCGCGCCGAAGAACAGCGTGAAGTTGCCGACTCTACGCATCGGAAGCTCCTTCGCGTAAACAAGTTAGATGGGCCGCCAAAGCGGACGAATTCGATGCGCACACACAGCGCGGTCGAAAACATTTGAGCAAGCGGTTCTTGCTGAAATGCTCTCATGCGCGAGCGATAAAGGTAGTGAGACGCCGAGGAAAGGATGCCAGCCCCCGTAGGGGACTGGCCAAGGTTAGACGTAAGCAGCTTGTGCAATCGCGTCCTGAATTTCGACGTCAAGCGAGGCGGGATCGTCGAGCGCGTTCTTAAGACGCGCATTCATCGCATCAACGTCAGCGATGCGTTCGATCCAGCCGCGACCGTACGTCTGGTGCGCGTATTTGCGAAAGCCGTTTTGTCGTTCCGGCTGACTTAGGCCCAGACGATGCAGCAGGTCCGACATGCGGTGACGCTTGTCTTCCAGCGTCTCATCAGGATCCGGCGAGTCGTCGTCATGTCCATCATCGTGAACGACCGATGATGCGCCGTCGCCCGGATGTTCTGCGCCGGCGGCTTGACCATCCGGCTGAGGAGCCGCGTCGCCGATCGACTGTACCGTTCCGTCCGACTCCAGCAGAGCCACTGCGCGACTAGCTGCATCAAGCGCCGGCGCCGGTTGAGCCTCGTCCGCGCCATCCAGCAGCGCGCCTAGGTCAATGTCGGCATCGAGCACCGTCAGCATCTGCTTCTGACGCACGGGCTGGCCGTTGTCATCTATGCGCGTGATGTCGAACTCCTTTTTCGAGAGCCAGAACCGCGTGCCGGTGAGCCTGCCACGCGCGAGCGCCACAGTCTGCATCGCCGAATACGCCTTCTGCAGCACGTAGATGGAATTGGTCGGCAGTTCGATCAGGCCCAGCCCCTTCACATCGGGCACAGCAAACAGGAAGTTCGCCGTCAGATTGCACTTGCGGTCCTGATACTGCGGACAGACGTGAGGATCACAGACGCCATCGGGAATGTCGTCGTCTTGCCGGTGAACGACCAGTCGCCCACCGAAGGATCGCCGCGCCCGCTGTGCGCGGGCGTTACGCTCGACCGGTGCATACGTCTTGCAATAGCGTTTGCCGTCGCGGTCGTATTCCGAGAAATACTGTCGCCCGGTTGTGGTGTACGCGGCCATCTGATTCGGCACATTGCGCAGCCAGTCGTCGAACGCGAACATGATCGGGAAACGGTACAGCCGCAAGCCTTGCCCGCGATCCTCACCATACAGCCGCAGGATCTCATCGGCCGTGTCCGGATTGGAGAAGTCGGACCGTCTGCAGACGAAGTAATCGACGTTTCGCGGAACGAGCGCGTTGCGCAGCTTCAGCGACGTTTCCAGCAGCTTGCCGATCGCTTCGAACGACTCACCCGCGGCCACCATGTCGTTATAGAGCTTGACCGCCTTTTCGTTGGCTTGGTGCGCCCGCGTGAGCACCTTGATACCGGGGCGAATCTTGCCGATCGTGGGCGGGCGAATAGCTCGTTCTTCAACGAGGCTACGCGGCGCGTGATCGAACATCTGAACAACTGCATTCATGATGGTTTCCTTGCGAGAAAGAAGATGGCGTTTGTCCGCAGTGATTCGGCCTGAGATTGCATCTCTCGGGCTGCCGCACTGCCGCGACGTTCGCTGATATGGGAAATGAAGACTGAGCGCTCTGCGTCGCTGAACATCGCGACCCGAGCTACTTCGCACCGCTCACGCCAAACGGGGGACGTGGTGTCCGCCTGCTCGCGCTCGGCATTGATTTGATGCGTGATGGCCTCGGCGATACGTTGATTGAGGCGGTCGGGCAACAACATGGAACAGCACCTCCGTTGAGAAAGGTCCGGCCGCAGGAAGCGACAGACGAAAAAAAAGCCCGCTCCGGTGAGGGAGCGAGCTTCGTGAAATCGATATAGAGACCTACGCGCCACGTCCCTTCCGGGGACATGGCGTGCAGGGAGCGGCCGGCATAAGCCGGTGTCGCTCGGTCAGAGAACGTAAAGTCGTTCTCGCGCAGCATGGTCACGCCGCGCAACAGCCCTTTTCGGAATTACTTCCGCCGCAGGAATCACGGATCAGCCAACTTCGATCGTTCTACCCAGATCAGGCTCTGGAGAGAGAACACCCGAAAACCCGGGTTCGAACGATGTACCGGCGCAAATGAATGCGGCTCAGGTACGAGTATCACGGCTGAAATTGGGGAGTGTGTAGCGAGCACACTCAGCACAAGGAAGATTTCCACACCGGTAGCTATCCGGTCGGAGCATGCCAACGCGCGAGGCGGGCACGACTTGCAGAAAAAAGATGGACTCCGGGCTTGGAGTCGAGGTCGATGCGTCGGTGACGCGGGGAATGGAGTTGAGTATCCGCGTTAATGACGCACACGTGCGCTCGAAAGCTCACGAATTTGACCTAGCTTTCGCCGCCTTGACTCTTGCCGAAACAATGAAAATCTTATGTGAGAGAGAACACAGACATACCGAAAACGATCATGGCTGGTACCGACATGGAAGCACCTGAAGACGGATTAAGACCAAGCTCACCTCCGGTCGCGCCGACTGGCGAGAGCGGTCTTCGGCGGCTCGACCGCCTGACCAACGACAGTCGGCTCGCGCGAATCCATGCGGATACGCTGGCCAAGACTGAACTGCCGTACCACTCGGGATTCGCACGTGAGTTTTTGCGGGGCGACTTCAACTTTGCAGCAGCGAAGATGACCGTCGCTCGCGGCGGCAAGCTCATCGCTATCGAATCTGAATTTCGAGTGGCCGAGGGCTGGTTCCGCAAAGCAATGGCTTGGGCCAATGAACTGCCCAAGAGGCAGACTGCGACGTATCCGGAGATAGTGACGCTCGAAATCAAGCACGCCATGTCTGGACGATTGGTACGCCTGCTCACAATCTATGACCAACTCTTCTTACTGACCATGGGCGCACTGATCGCTCGATCGTTGGGCTCGGAAGCTCGTCAAAGCACCCTCGATGCCGCTCAAACGCGGATTCGCAAGATCGCCTATCTCTGCATTTTCGACAACGATCGCTTTGCCCCCGAAGGTGTGTTGCTTCCCGACCCTGGTCAAGCCCACTAAACCGTCTTGAGCGCGCGCATGCGCTCTCTGTCTTGACTAGCGGCAGCGCTGGTTACGCTCGACTTAATGCAACGACGAGAGGACCTCAAATGGACCTACGCGATATCCAGCGACTGCACGCACAGTTCGCATCCGACTCGATGACCATTGATCTGCCACGGCAGATTGCGGCCGTTCCGGCGCCGGCGGACTTAGCTGCCGATGACAGGGCACCCACTATGAAGGTGCGCCTCCCGAAGGCAGCGCCCACCGCCCGCCAAACGCTCGTGGCGGTGGCAATCGCCGCTGTGGTCGGTATGGCAGGCATGGGGGCCGCTTCTCTCTACAAGTCACTGGGCGCACCATCGGTCCACACCGCTCGTCCGGCTTCAGGCGAGGGCAAGCTCGCGGCAATCGAACAGACCGTCGCACCAGCGACGCACCCGATCGACGCGGAGCCGCCTCATCCGGTTGCCGTGGCACCGATGCTCACCGCGAAGGACCTCGCTCCTTCGGGGGTTGGCTTGACGGCTGACCAGTTCAGAAATTCGCTCGGGAGCAACGCTCCTGCCGTTGACGCGACGCCATCTAAGGCGGCCCCGGTTTCGACGGAGGAGCAGCGAGCGGCGGCGTCGCCGATTCATCAAGCCCGTCGTGACGCGGACGCGACACAGCAGCCTGCAGCCAACTCCCCCGCGATGAAGGCGGCCGCACCCGCAGCGCAAAGCGCTGGGCAGCAACCGACGACGTCGGCCACGACGGCAACGCCCGCCGCGACGACGCAAGCCACAGACGGCGCGACGACAGAGACGTCCACGCCGTCGCACTCGCACAGCTACCGCCACCACGCAAAGCGCGCGCGCGACGAGCAGACCACGGAGTCCGACGGCGCAGCCGCATCGAATAAGAAAGTAGCACCCGCGACCCGCGGCGGGTCGAACGAAGTGCAAATGTTCTAGGAATCGACACCATGAAAACCGAACTCAACATCACGCTTATCGCGCGCGGCTGCGCCATCACCGGCGACATGGTCGTGGATCACGGCATTTCGTCTTTCGGCCTGCTCGACGGCGGCATCATCTCCACGCAGGGTCTACTGCACATCGGCGAAGGCGGTCTCGTTAAGGGCAGCGCACAGGGCGAGCACGTTCGCATTGACGGGCGCGTTGACGGCGACGTGCACGCGCGTGGCTCGCTGGAAATCAACGGCCAAGTCTCGGGTGACATCTTCTACTCCGGCACGATCCGCCTCGGTCCGCGTGCGTCGCTCAACGGCACGCTTAAGCGCGTTGCCAGAATGCTGACGATAGAGGCCGATTCGGCGCCGGACGAAGGGCCTATCGCTGGTCCGCGCTTGGACGATGCGAAGGGCCAGGAGCGCACGGAATCGAACGTGACGGAGATCTCGCGCGCCATCGCCTGAGCCCTGAATAAGCCTGTTTATTTGCCGATAACGGGTCAAAGTCTCTAAGAACCCTGATCATGAAACCCATCGAACCGATCTTCGATTTCGTCACTAAGACGTGGGACGCGGCAGCGCAAGAAGCCGCGTTCGAAGGCCATTGCTTTTGCATGCTCGATACGGGACGACTGGTAAATAGCCACGCGATGCCCGTTGACACGCCGCACTGGAACCGTCCCGCATACCAGTCCGTCGCAAGGTAAAAACTCGCTTTGAAGCCGAGAGCTTGACGGCTTCGATCACCGCCCGCATCCGCATTGATACGGCCGTCCAAGCGAACGAACAAGCGGCGGGCTTCGACGCCTACTGCTCAAAGCCGACGGATCCGGCTTGCCTTGCGCCCGCTGCTTCAAAGCCTATGCGAATCACGACGAGGAGAATCCCTCTGCACCCTACGCTGCTACCACCGGTGCGAGCCGAGCCTCGACGACAAACCGTGATTCGAAGTTTTTCGACGTGCCCGAGATCATGAGCGACTCTCTCGCCCGCGTCATTGCGACGTAGAACAGTCGCCGCTCCTCCGGTTCCGTCGACTTCGCATCGGGGACAATCGTCTCTTCGCTGCGCGCGATCCAGACGTGGTCCCACTCCAGCCCTTTCGAGCTGTGCATGGTCGTGAGGATCAGAGCGCCTGCAGTGGGCTCGTTGTTGTCCTGCCGAAGGAACAGCAGCCGCTCTGCGAACGAACCTGAGAGCCGCGACAGGACGGCATCGGTCGCCTGAATGGCGCGTATCGCCGATTCCTTCTTGGCGTACTTCATCATCCATTCGGCCACGCCAGAGAGCGTGAGCGAATAGAACTTCCGGTCGCAGAGGCTCTGCCACTCGGCCAGACGCTTCATGAACTCGCGGTAGTTCGTCGCAACGTCCTCCGGCAGCCCTAGCTTGACTAACTCAGCGCGGCCCTTCTGCGTAAGCTCTGCCCCCATGTCGGCATGCAAGGCGCGCAACTGCTGCGCGGTCAGGCCACGGTGGGCGAGCACGGCGTCGAGACCCGTGTCTTTGATGCGCTCGACTATTTCGAGGAGGTTGCACATGAGTGCGCCCTCAGGGCGGCTCAGCACCGATGCGCCTGATGCGCGGTAATACTTGATACCGTGAGAGCGGCAGACGGATTCGAGCGGGTCAAGGATGCGGTTGGTGCGCGCAAGGATGGCGCAAGATTGACCTTCGGCAAGCAGTGGCCCCAACACCTCGACTGCAGCGGTCGCTTCCTCGTACTCGTCCGGGTGCCGCGATGTCAGGACGCTCCCGCCCGCCCCCTTCTCCGCGCGCAGGACCTTCGCGATTCGGTCCACGTTGTTGCGGATCACGCGGTCGGCCGCGCCGAGGATCTCTGCACGACAGCGATAGTTGCTGCCGAGCACGACCGGCTTCGCGTCAAACGCTTGGATAAACGACTCCATGCCGCGATAGCCCAGCGCCTCGCGAAAAGCGTAGATGCTCTGGTCATCGTCGCCGACGACCGTCACGATCGAACCGGCCTTTGCATGAAGCTCGATCCACCTGTATTGCAGCGGGTCGGTATCCTGAAACTCGTCAACGAGCAGATAGGTGAACGCGTACGGGGCGATGGTTCCGTTTTCCATCCCCTCCACGGCGAGGCGCAGCATGTCTTGGAAATCAATCTTGCCGTTGCGGGCAAGCGCGTCCTGATAGGCGTGGTACAGCTCGCCGTCGGCAGTGTCCGGATCGCACCGCCCGAAATTGGTTTTGATCTTCTCGATCGTTGGAATGACGTCTTCTGCCTTCCCGTCGCGGCCGAGTTCCTGCATCACGCGGATGAGCAGACCGAGCCGGTCACCGTCCGAGGCGATATCAAGCGCGCGTGCGCCGGGGCGCTTCAGTTGCTTGAAGGCGAGCGAATGGAAGGTGCCGGCGATCAGGCGCTTCTTCACGGATTCGCCAGCGGCCGCCAGGATGCGCTCCCGCAGTTCGAGCGCGGCGTCCTTGGAGAAAGTGACGGCGCCGACCGTCGCGGCGCTGTCTTGCAGCAACAGGGCTGCTTTCGTGGCGATCGTTTTCGTCTTGCCCGCGCCCGGGCAGGCGATCGCCACGCAATGCTGGCGCAACTGGGCGACTTCCCGTTGCTGGGGATTGAGCTCGTCCAGCATCGCGCCTCCTTAGTTGCCGCGGACCGTCGTCATCAGCTTCAGGTGCGTCATGTACCCGCGAATGCCGAGCGGATTGAAGCGCTTGAGGAAGTTGACCGCCTCATCATCCACGTCGGACTGGTCGCGAATGCCGTTCCAGACCATGAAGTCGAAGTGATCCATCGCACGGTCGAACTTCATGATGGCGCTCAGCACGCGCATCGAGAAGCGCGAGTACGCCTCGACCTCGATGTCCATTGCGGGCATCGGAATGGTCGGCTCGAACACGAACTCCTTGTTGGCGCGAAGCTCCGCTTCCTTCTGCTGCCGGAAGCCTTCGGCGACGCGCAGTTGCTCGTCCACGTAGCTCTCGATGCCTGCGAGCAGCTTTTCGAGCGCACTGTTGACGACTTCCCTGTCGTTCTCGCCGAACGTCGAGCGGCCGAAACGCTGCATGTTGATGCTCATGCGGTTGATGTACGGCCACCATTGTTCGAACAGCGGCTTCAGGCGGGTATGGTTCAGACGCACGCGTGCGGTCACGACTGCTGCGCCGGAAAGCTGGCGGTCCAACAACTGACGGCCGATCTCACGGCGGCGCTTGATGATCGCAATACGCTCCGCCGCAGGCAGGTCGCGAAACAGCTTGCGCGTCTTCGCCACTTCCGCCCGCTTCATATGCGCGTCGTCGGAGGAGATCACGCCTTCCTTCTGGAGGCGATCGGCATCCGCCTCCATCTGCGTCAACTCGCGCTCAAGCTCTCCGTCGTCCGCGCCGTCGGTCGTGAGCGGCGCCTCCACCGTACCTTGTTCGAGTGCGCTCAGCGCGATTTTCTCTTCACTGCCGGGTTCGACAACCGTGCTCATTCGCCATTTCTCCTGTCTGGACCGCATGGGTCCCGTTTCATCGTGGGTGATCAGGCAAGCAAAGCGCGTTGCCTATGGGGTCCATTGTTGCGGTCGGGGGCACCGGTCAACGTCCGAAACAGCGACTATTTCGCGCGCCTTTCCGACGACGGAGCCTAGTGGGAACACGGTTGCGCGCAGTGCCCCGTTGGGCTCGCACGCACGGTACGGTCATCCGCGCGTTCAAGAATGGAGGTCGGTGAGAGCAAGGACAGGCCGGCTCGGGGCGAGACAGCGCTTCCGTGAGGGAGCGCCGAGGAGGGGGTGCTTATGGCTGGGGACCGTATCATGATGAAGCCCGTTTGCCACAAAGACGCTGTTTTTTGTGAGCTTTCCGGGCTTCGCCTTACTATTTACTTCCTAGCGCGCAGATTGAAACGACTCTGCGGCTTTCCACAGAAGCGCGCCTAACAGCGCTGCGGCCGCGACCCAGTATCCCGCTAGCACGGGCAACGGCGCAACGAGCACGGCTAAGAGCGTGCCGAAAACCAGCAAGAGGCCGTGGCTCGCGAGGTGGAAAGACAGTGGGCTGACGAAACCCGCCGCCGAGGCTTTGATCTTTCGCCTAGAGGTTCCGTCGATGAACATTCCGAGGGCAAAAAGGATTGTGCCCACGATCCATAGCTGCATCACCATGGCTCGGAAGACGATTCGATAGACGAGCAGCCAGAAATTCTCGGTCCACGTATGCGCGAAGCTGGAAAAGCCCCCGTCGTTCATCCCGCCAACACTCCCGGACGCGCTCAGTGTCCGGTGCAGCAGGCCGGTATCAACGAACGCATGGCGAAATATCTCGTTCGCCCGGCTCACCGCAGTATCGACTTTCTGCTGCCCAACCGTGTCCACCAACGACTGAGTCTCGACGTCCGGCACCTCGAATAGCTTCCGGTCGGGCATCGCAGGCATGACGGCTATTGCCAACACCGGGACCAAGAGAAACCAGACCTTCAGGTGCGAACCGAAGCGGCTAGCCATGTAGCACCTTTACTGCCGCCAACACGGGTATCAGAGCTACGGCGAACAGCCCGCACCAGAATAGCGCCGGGCGATACTCGGCGATGGTCGCCAGGGCGTAGCAACGTGCGCCGGCGCCATGGGTGAACTCTTCGGGGACGGCGGCGTTCGCATCGCCGTCGAATGCCATCGCGGTCTCGAGTGCTCGCTTGGCCGTGCGGAAATCAGTCTGCGACAACTTCGCTATTATCGTAACGGTGAGCGACATCGTATTCCTCGAAGTAGCGGCGGAACGTCTCGCCGTGCAGCACGCGGGATGCGAGCTGGAATGCTGCGGTACGCTGCGTGATATGGTCCGGACAGCGCTCGTCGACCATTTCAAGCTCGTGGTCGGGATGGCGCTGCTCAAACGCGGTGATCGCCTCCACCATCGGGCACCACACTTCCACCTTCTCGCCACGGCGCGCAACGTAACGACGCGCGTAAAGTGCCTGGGCCGGCTCAAAGAGACCTTGCATGAATGCCACGTACGGCTCGCCGTTGCGCTTGGCCCGCCTGTAGCTGTCGAGTGCCGATTCAATCATCTCAGCAGCCAACGGCCGCTTGTCTCCCATGAATCGTTCGCCGATGAAGTCGGCCACGCGGGAGCACGCGAGCTCGAGATCCGGCGACACGTTGAACACCGGCATGAGCCGGTGCGACAGCTTGTGATCGCGGATGATGTGTTTGTATGCAGCGGACATAGTTTTAGGTTTAGCCTTCGATGATGGGAATTCGACCCTGATACACGGCACCTCCCGAGATGCGCATGAAGTACTGCAAGTTCGGCAAGCTATGGAGGAGGCGAACCGGGATCAATGGCACCTTTTCAAGCTGAAGTGAGCGCGATTGCGAGCCGCTAAATTCCAGTGCATGCGCCTCAGTAGTAGTATTCAAGCTGTTCGAAACGTTCACCACGCGGATCGCGGTTTCACCGACCTTGTCGGAGAACCACTTAGCAGTATCTGAGTCCTCCAGTCTGAGGACAATCTGGTTGTTCAGGTTACCCAAAACCTGCAGCATTTTTGCTGCGTTTCCGAGTTTTGCTTCTAGGTCGGCGCGCGCCTGAAAAGCGACAAACGCCTTGAACCCGGCCCCGCGTCCCTTGTTGAGGATCTGAATCACCTGCTCGTTAATGGCCTCGGCGATCTCGTCGATGATCAGCACGACGTCGGGCTTCTCCGCGTAGAAGTTATAGATCGCCCCGCACACCGCCGCGACGTCAGACAGCGCCATTGAGGCGATCGCTTTCTGCACGATGTTGTTCGACAGGGAATCCAGGCCCATGTAGAGGACCGCCTTCTGCTTGATGATCTTGTCGATGTCCCATATTTCACGCTCGTCCTCGAAGTCATCTGCCTTCGGTGCGAGCATTAACCCGGTTTCGCCGGTCGCCAGCATCTGCAGCAGCGGCAGCGCCGAGGCGATGATTTTCATGTAGTGCTCGCGGTCGTGCGTGTGCGTCGCGATCAATCCGTCGATCGTCTCGTGCCCGCGATCGTGGGCGGCAAACCGGTCCAGATACAGCTTGACCATCCCGTCAACCATTGACGCGTCGTTACGGCGCTGCGCGTCTTTAACCGTTGCCGTGACCGTCAGCTCTTCCCAGTCCGCCAGCCCATTTTCGATGAAGAAGCGGCGCAGGCCGCGTTCCAGCAAGTTGGAAATCCCCGACTGCGCGTACTTCAGGATCGATCGCAGGTTGGGCTTGTCGCCGACGTACAGCTCGCCCTTCACCGCGCGGTCGATGAACAGAAACGCGAAATCCCGGAACTGGCCCTCTTCCATCAACTGTGCAATCCGCGATGGAATTTCCGACGGCTGCGACCAGTTTTCGAGCGGGTTCAGGCGAATCGACTCGTGCGGTTTGGCCTGATTGAAGTAGAGGAACTTGCGGCCGGTGCGGGCGCACTCCTTCTCAACGCGCTTTTTCCACTCGTCGTCGTTTTTGGGGTCGACGATGATCAGAACGTCTTTGGGGTTATGGATCACCTGCGTGGAAATGACTTCATACGTCCGGGTCTTGCCCGCGCCTGTTGTGCCGGCCACGAGCGTGTGACCGCCCATTGCCTTGTAGTGAAACGGCACCTTCACCTTCTGCGGCTCCATGCCGTGGATCCACGATGATCCCTGGGGCATGCGATCCCGGATGCTGTCGCTCGGTCCGAACAGCCGTTCAATGCGCGCCTCGACGGTCCGACCGATTTCGGTTTTGGGCAGCCACTTGGGCAACGACGGAATATCCGTCACCGGCATGCGAAGAATCTCGTGGGCGATCTGCGTGTGCTTCTGCGTCCATTCGTAGCCCGTGCCCAAGTACATCGAGTCCGCTTTTTGCCGCATCGTCTTCTGCGTGGCGAGGAGCTTGTCAATATGGATCTTGCTGAGCCACTTCGTGGAAATCGCCATGCGAAAGCTCAGCGCCTTCCAGATTTGCAGTGCGCGTATCGACAGCAGCAGCACACCGGCCAGAGCGAATGCCCAGCCGTACGGCATCCCCGAGACTAGGATTCCAACGATGACCACCGGCCAGACGACGAATGGCCTGAACTCGTAGATGGGTCGGAAGTGGTTGACGTAGCTCATGCCGCTGGCCGCTCCATGATGAGACGCCCTGCTCGCTCAACGATGCAGATATCGGTGCCATGAGCGCGCATGAGTAGCTGCCGCTTCTTTAGTTGCTCGACGAGCGTATCGCTCGTCATGCCGTACGCGCCGACAAGGCGCTTTTGCACGGCAAGGCCTTTTTCTTCCCAGGTGACCTTCGCGTTTCCCGACGCGACGTCGCCCGCGAGTGCCTTGAAGAACTCTTTCATCATCGCGGCACCCGGCCCCAGCACCTCAGTTAGTTCCTCGTCTGACGGCCCGGTTCGGCTGCCGGTGCCGAGGCCGGTATGAGCCGCCGCAGGGTCGATCGCTGCCGGGCGCCGTGGCGCGGGAGTCGGGACTGTGGAGGACTCAGTCTTTGCGGCTGCATCGCCCGGTGCTTGGCTGCGCTCCAACGCGTCACGCAACGACTGAGACAATTTAGGCGGGGCTCCTGAGACCTTCTTGTCAGCGGAGTTCGTTGCGGCCGCGCTGGGCGTTGTCGAAGCCGGGGCAGTCGGGGCCGCCATGTCGCCGGATGCCGGCGCTGGCTGCGGATGTGGCTCGTTTGAGGATGTCTCACCGCCTGCCGGGGCCGTCGATTGGACAAACTGCGGCTCGAGCGCGAGGGCGACATGCACGGCGGACGGAACATCGTATTTGACCGGCGCAAACACCGCCTTTTGCGCTTTGCGCTCAAAGTCCACGGCAACGTCCATCGCCTGCCGTACCACTTTATGGACGAGCGGCTCGTAACCTTGCGGACTGCGCTCTGGATTGATCGCGTTGAAAAGGTCGTCAAGCACCCCGGTGTCAAACCCGGAGAGCAAATCCGGCGCGATGACAGTCTGGGCGAACATCGCGGTGCGCATCCGCTCGTTCTTGAGCGGCGCTGCTCGCCGTTCCACCGTGTATTGGCCGCCGCCGAGCCACGCGCCGAACGCGCCGTGCGCCGCCGGATTCCACTTCGACCGGTCTGACAGGCGAATCATCTCGAAATGACGGAATGGCTCGTCAAGCAGAGAACACGCAGCCGCCAGGAAGACCACATAGTTGTATTGCGGCTCGAGCCGCCGCCGCTTGTCGGACGTGAGATCCGCGGCGAACTTCTGCGCACCGGCCAGCCGCATCGCATAAAACGTCGACTCGATCGTCGCGCGGAAAGCACCGCCCGGCTCACAGTGCAGCTCCGGCGTCAGCGGCATGGAGGAGAACCAGCTCGCGCAGCGGCGCAAGACGGACACCCACTTCCGTGCGAATTCCGCTTCTGTGCTTTCGTTCGCGCACTGGCGAACGAGCTCAATGCGCTTATGGTGCGTCGCGAACAAGTCTTCGATCGCGATAGCTTCGTGGGCGATTGTCATGGAATGAATTTGCTCGCCAGCTTCAAAGCGCCAGTACCGGTCGCCGTCGCACCGCCACCGAAGATCGTTGCCAGCTTCGGAATCTCGAAGGACAGCAGCAGCACGAACACCGCCAAGTCGAAGACATACGCCCCGTTGACGGTGGTAGATCCGCCTACGTGGGTCGCCTTGCTCACCGCGTCTGAAATGGACGTCCCGACAAGCTTTATCAGGACGGCCACCACAACGGTGTACATCCCCGCGCTGATCATCCAATCGAGCCACTTCTTAAAATAGCTGCGCGTGTACGACGAGAAGCCGAGCGCAATCGCAATCGGGCCAAGGACGATACCGACGGCGGCCTGAATCTGGCCAATCGCGGTGTAATAAACGAAGATGATTGAGGCGAGAACCATGAGCATCCCCGCGAAGGCGAGAACGATGACATCGGTCAACAGCGCAGGAATGTCCCACAGCTTGACCGTCTTTAGCTTCGCCGTGAGCGCGTCGATGATGGTCCCCGCTAGAGAGGCCATCTGGGAGCCCACCGACCCGTTGTCGGAATTGCTGATATGTGCCGCCAGCTGCTCAAACCACGTCCAAAAGCCAGCCGCCGACGAGGTGTAGCCAAGGTACAAGGCGACGAAGATACCGAGGACAGCCACTTCCTCGAACAGGTCGACCCACGCGGAAATCGGATGGTGGGTCCCGGCGAACC
This sequence comes from Caballeronia sp. LZ003, assembly GCF_031451465.1. Taxonomy (NCBI): domain Bacteria; kingdom Pseudomonadati; phylum Pseudomonadota; class Betaproteobacteria; order Burkholderiales; family Burkholderiaceae; genus Caballeronia; species Caballeronia sp. LZ003. The sequence goes on from NZ_JARUXJ010000005.1 coordinate 119,293, forward strand.
TCACTCCGACGAGGACTAGCGAGATAACGCCCAGGCCCCACGCGAACTTGTTCGCCTCGCTCATCACGTTGGAACTTGCATCCACTGCCGTCGTGACGACGTTGCCGAGCAGGACATGGATCTGCTGTGCGGCGCTGCTCGCCCCCCTGCTAAAGTCGCCCGCCTGGCTTGCCAGCAGTGCAGCCGAGGTAGTCGACGACGCCGGCACAGCGGGGGCCGCTTGTGCCATTGCGCGGCTAGCAGTAAAGCCGATGCAGCAGATCACCGCCAGAAAGACGAGGAGCGACCTTACGAGCGACATTGCTGATCGCACCATCATTGCCCCAGCACCTTCGAGGATCCGATTTGAGCGTCGAATGCCGCTCGTTCTCTGTCCTGTTGCGCCTTGATCGCCGCCTGACTCGCATTGTTCGCCTGCTGGTCCGCGACCGTCGCCGAATCCTTGACCGCGTCGCTGCGCTGCTTGGCTGCCATCATCGTCAGGAGGTCGCTGTTCTGGCTGGAGATGATGTCGAGCATGTGGGTGGTCAGCTGAGCCGTTGCCTGCATCGTCGGCGACATATTCAGTTGGTCCTGAATTTCCTGCCGGCGCTTCGCGAGCGTGCTCACATGCGAGATCACGTCGTTGCCTTGCTGGAAAAGCTGCTTGGCCGTCTTGTCGTTGTTCTGCAATAGGGTGTTCTGATCCGTGAACCACTGGTCGGCGGACTTTCCCGATTGCGTAATCAACGCCTGAACCTTGCTCGCATACTCGGCGTTGCTTTGCAGCCCACCGTACAAATCCTTCAAGGCGTCGGTGTACTTGCTCAGGCCCGAAATATCGTCCTTAATGCTGTTGAACTGCGCCAGCATCGCCGCGGGATTAAGGTTGGTCGCCTGCTTCAACTGATTTAGCATCATCTGGTACTGATAGACGAGGTTCGAATCTTGATAAACCTCACCCTTCACGGCGGCTGCGGCGGTCATCGTGTTCTGAATGAAGTTGGACGCGTCGAACACCGGCATGTTTGCGTTGGCGTGTTGCACGAATACCAGCGTCATAACGCTGGCGGCTGCGACGCAGCGGAGCAGTTTTTTCATCATGGCGATACCTTTATCTAATGCGTTCAAGCGTTGACGAGCACGTCGCGCACGTAGTCCTCCCGCCATTGCGGGCTGCCTGACTTGACGTGCTTGTCGAGGAGCGCCTGCGCGCGACCATCCGAGCGCAGGTAGGCGAGCGCCTCCTTAGGGAACTGCGCCTGCAGCATCCGGCTTTGTTTGGCTGTCACCCACAGGTAGTCGCGGTTTGGCACCGCGTCAGAGATCATCTTGATTTGGTGCTGCGTGAGACCAAACACGTCGCTGTACAAGCCTTGATTGTTGATCGCGTCGCTGTTTGGCAGGTAGATGATGTTCGGGATGTTCTCTTTCAGAATCTCGAAGTTCGGCACGCGTGCGAGCTGCCCAAGCGACTGCGTGGCCATCACCAGCGCCGCGTTGAGCGTTCGGATCGTCACGGCCCAGATTTCAAGGCGCGCATAGAACTTCGGGTACGTGAAGAAGAAGCCCGCCTCTTCAATTTCGATCACGGTGTAGCGCTTGCCGTCAAGAATCTGCGCGATCCGGTAGAACGCATAGTCCATGAACAACGCGGCGGCCACCGGGAAGTTTTGGAACAGGTCGCCCATCTCGATCGACAGGTCATCCGAGATGGCGAAGCCGTCCTCGGCGTGGTCGAAGAACTTGCCGTTCTTGTTGCCCTCGGTCCAAACCTGCAACCGCTCACGCAAGTCCGCGGGCAGCAGCGTAATCAAGCTCGACAGACGCCACTTCTCGGGCGGGAAGCCCAGCGCCAGCGTCTTGATCCGGTCGTAGATCTCGGTCTGTTGCTGCGGCGTGCAGGTGTAGTCCTCGCCCTCGATGGCAAGCTGCACCCAGTCCGCGACGTAAGACCAGTGCTTCTGGTCGCCGATCAGCGAGAGCGGATTAACTGAGGTCGCCGCCTCGAATCGCCCCGTGGCATCGATGAACCGGCCGCCGCCGAGCAGCGTCGGGATACGGGTCGAGCGGTCCTTGTCGAAGCGGATGCGGCGCGCGCCGTGGCGTCCCGTCTGCGTCATCAAGTAGTTCAGAAACACCGACTTACCCGCGCCAATTGGACCGACGACAAGTGTGTGCGCCTTGCCGCCCCGATGGTGCAAGTCGAAATACTGGAGCGTGCGATGTCGGGTAGGCAGGCAGGTGAGCGGACCAGTTTTGATCCCGGACTGCTGCGTGAGCCACTCGTTGACCTTCGAACCCTCGCCCACACTGCACAGTGGGACGATGTCGGAGACGGCAGGCGTCTCGACGAACTGCAGGCGCTTTTGCTGATCCCAGCGACCCGGCAGCGTCGCGCTCCACGAGGCGAACAGGTTCGTCTTCTCGAGAATCACGCCAAACCCAGCATTGCCGATGACGCCGACCACCTGACGCGTCGCGTCCTCACACTCTTCCGGCGTGCTCCCATAAACGACCACCGAAATATTGGCGAAGCCGTACTGCTGGCCTTCGGCGTCTAGCTTTGCGAGCGCGTCACCCGCCTCCTTCGCCAAGATCTCACGGCCTTCGTCGTTTTTTTGCTCTTCCTTCGTTGCCCACTGCTTGAGGATCGCGACGGGATTGAAGGCCGCGACCTTGTAGAAGCCGCGAATTTTTTTGATGTACGCGCTCGCCCGCGACGTGTCGAGGAACCGGAACATCACGCAGACATCCAGCTCCGCGTCCACCTGCGAGAGCACGTCGAGCGCCGCCTCTTGAAAGCCCATCCATTCCTTAATGCCGATGATCCGCGCGTACACTTTGCCGTGCGCCGATTCAAACATCAGTTCCGTGGCGCCGATCGTGACTTCCGTCTCGGTCAGGTGCGTGTCGAGCATCGTGACCGGATAGCGCACGCGGCGCTTGGGTGACGACGGATTCGCTCGCTGATGCAGAAACGACAGAACATTCTGAAGCTGCAGCCGCTTCATCTTCAGGCGCGTGACACCGCCAACAAAACCGTCGATCACCGACTCGAACCGCTTGATCTCATTTTGAATCTTCGTGAGGTCGAACGCGAAGGCGCTGCGCGCGAGAATCGTGTCTTTCACCGCTTCGAACATCGCCACAGCCAGGTTCTTGCCGCCGACTGTCATGTGATAGCTGATCTTGTCGAAGATCCGCGAGATGCCGGTCTCGGGCGTGAATGCGAGCGCGAGCGAGTGCGAGTTCTTGAAGTACTTGCCGCTGCCGATGATTGCCTGATTGATCGCGTCGACGCGCGCATCGGCCTCCGACGCGAAGGTGCCGTCCATGCCACCGCGCACGCGCCGGTGCGACATGCGCCACCACGCGGTCACGCGATGATCGAAGTTACGGCACGCGTGATCGAGGTTGTCGCGGGCGGCGGTGATGTCGCCGGGATTGGGCGAGTCCGCGTCGATGCCTTCGAATTCGAACACGGTCAACAACGACCCGTCCTTATTGAGCACCAGTTCGGGCGTGACCATCGTCGCCCACGGCGCGATCTCCTGCACCGCGCGCTTGGTGAATATCATTTTCAGCATGGAAGGTCCTGATCAAACCCATACGGCCGCTTGAAGCGCGCGCTAAAACGGCTGCTCGGCCCCGGCTCATAGACGTCCGGGTAGCGGTTGTACACCAGCATCACGATTCGCCACCACGGGTCAGTCGAGCTTTTCCAGCGCAAGAACACATGCACCACCACGCCGACAAGGAGAAATCCCGGGGTCCAGCTCGTGTAAGTGAGCAGCGCCGTCATCGTCCCGTTGAAAATGGCGAGCCCCCGGTCTGCCCCGCCCATCTGGCGCGGCAGCGAAAGGCCCCGACTAACCTTGTGTTGGCGCATATCAGCAGGCGTTGGCCATGTGGAAGTGGCTCTGCATGATCGGCACGGCCACCGACGCGATGCCGAGGCCGACGAGCACCACCGAGAAGGTCTTCGCGATGTTGCTTTCCGAATTGGCGACCGCGACGCCGCCCAGCGTGATAAGCACGATGCCGATGCCATAGAGATACGGGCCGCTGATCAGGTTGCTGATCGTGCAGATAATGTCGGTCAAACCCGTCAGATTCGAGAAATCGCCCGCTGCCATTGCCGCAACGGAGACGACGCTCAGAAGTGCGCCGACCAGCATGGACTTGCCCGGACGCAGATGCTTGGCCACCGTCGCGGCTCTGTTGAGTACCTTCTTGCCCTTCATTTGATGCTCCCGTTAAAAAACGCGTTGTAGGTCGTAATCCTTGCTTTTGAATCCCCGGATTTCGAGGATTTCGGAGACGTGCCGCATCTCGCCGGTGCGCTTGAAGTGCACGACGTAGTTGAAGCAGTCAGCGATGTTTTTGCGCATGTCTTCCAGCTCCCATCGCGATCCCGTCGGGATGCCGAGCATGGCGAGCGATTCAAGGCGGCTCAAGGCCGTGCGCCCGTTGTTCGCGTGAATAGAAGCGAGGCCGCCATCGTGGCCGGTGTTGAGTGCCTGCAGCAGGTCATAGGCTTCGCCGCCCCGGACTTCGCCAACGATGATGCGGTCGGGACGAAAGCGCAGGCACAGCGCGACCAGCAGCTGCGTCGTCACGTTCGTGTCGGCATTGGAGAGCAGCCGCACGCGGTTGGGTACGTGCAGCTTCAGTTCCATCGTGTCCTCGATGGAGATCACGCGTTGGTCGGACGGGATCTGTTCGATCAGCGCGTTGAGGAACGTGGTCTTACCTGCTGACGTGCCGCCGGCGACGAGGACGTTTTTGCGCGACTGAACGAGCGCGACGAGCGCGCGCATGAGCGCCTCGTCTTCGATGCCTTCCTCAAAGTGAATGGCTTCCGCGTGTTCCGGTCGCGCGTTGGCTGCCGAGAACGCCCCCATGTTCACGTAGTCCGACAGCGTCAGCTTCGATTCGCGGTGTTTCCGGATGCTCAGCGCATGACCGTCGATTGAGGTCGGGCTCATGACCGCCGCAATACGCAGGTTCTGGTGACCGGCGTTGATGATGCCCTTGTCGCTGCCCGCCTTCGCCGACTTCTCAACGGAGGAGGCGAGTGAGTGGATCGCGCCTTCGAGCTGTTCCGGGCGCAGGTCGATGTTTTCGCGTGTCATCACGCCACGACGCTCCACCCAGACGTTGCGGTAATCGTTAATCATGATTTCCGCGAGGTCGGGCGATTCCAGCAGCTCGCGCAGCGGCGAAAGCGCATGGAAGAACATGCGCACGGCTTCCGCTTCGAGGGGGCGCAGCTTCAGGAGTTGGTTATCGGCAGACTCGGACATGCGATGCTCTGTGGGCGATCTAACATGTCGGGTATTGTTGGTGGTGCCACGCGCACGCGGGTATGAAAAGACGCCTCAAATTGATCGGCTTTCAGGGCATTGCCCAACGATCGCCCCCGGGATTTAGCGCCGGCCTGCCAGAAGGGCCAAGTGAATTATCATGATGAAACGCATTTCCCGGAAAGACGCTAAAAATGATGTAGCTTTCCGGCTACCGCCTGCGGCGACTGCCTGTTAAGCATTTCCCATCGTCCCCGGCGGGCGTTGCTCGTAGCGTTACGCGCCTGACATTTCACGTGTCGCCGTCGCCCGCCGTGAGCCGCTTTGTTCGTTATTCCGCCCTGAGTCATCGGCGATGCGCAACGGAAAACCAATCAAACCGCTTCCCCACCCAGATTGCGACTATTGCGGCAATCCAGCCGTCCTCGCCCGTGCAGGCGACGACGCCTACCCTTACCGGGACGACCACGGCCCGCTGTGGCTTTGCCGAAACTGTCATGCGTGGATCGGCGTGTTCCCTCGCAGCAAGCGAAATGTCCCGCTCGGACGCCTTGCTGACGCACGTCTTCGGGAACTGAAGGCGAGGCTCCACGCGGCGCTTGAACCGCTGGTGGCGGCCAAGGTCCGCCGCGACGGCTGCAACGTGTTCGAAGCGCGCGCGAAAGCGATGAAATGGCTGGCTGGCGAGATCGGCGCGGACGTCGAGAAGTGCTCGATCCATACCCTTGACGCGGACCAGTGCGCGCGCGCGATAGCGGTCGTCGACGAGTTCCAGCGCGCCCGCACCGCCACCGCCTCTTCAGAACCGGCTTGGGACGATCGTTAACCCAGGCAGTCAAATATTCGTTTCGTATGTCCCGTACCCTTCCCTTCCAGCGTTCGTCTCAAGCCGCCCGCGCGCGCCTGAATAAAGCACAATTGCTCCCGATTCCCCGCGCGGTCGTCGACGACCTGGCGCTCCGGGCTCATCTCTCCTTGGAAGCCCTCCGTGGCGACTGCGACGAGATCGCTCCCGCGCAGCACATCACCGAGGTGGTACTACTGGCTAAGTTTCTTTCCGAGGCAGGCCACGGTGAGTTCTCGCACGAGACGCTGCTGGCGGCCGACCGCGCAATGGCGCAGGTTTTCGAAGGCGGTCGAGAGCGCGGGATTTGGCGGATTTCCTCCGACGCGGCGTTCGCTTTGCTGACCGCAGTCATCTGCATGTACGACCAGCAATTGCAGACGGTGAGCCTCGGCGCACTCACCGCGGCGAGCGAGCGCCTCGAGCGGTTCAAAGGTGGCGAGGCATACCAGCCGCTGTAAAAACGCCGCGCGTGAACTGCTGAAGACGAAAAAAAGCCCGGCAAATCGCCGGGCTCGTTTTTCATTGGATGCCCGGCCCAGCCGGGGTCTAGCAGATCACCTCCATCGTTTCCCCAAACGGCGCCTTGCGGGCGCGCGTCAGAGGGGTGGTCGATGCCCATAGCACCGGGTAGTGCGGCGCGACGGTGGGAAAGCGCCCGACCATATCTGTCAGGTAGACCAGAAAGGCGGGGTTCATGCCGTCTTCCGCGACCCGATTGAACGGGTCGACGAACGCCGTCCCGCCCCCGCCGCGCACAGGCTTGATATCCGGCGAGTCGCCTCGCTCGAAGATCTGCACCTGCGTGACGCGCGTGTCGCAGTCCATCACGATCAGGCGCGCTGGCTTCAACGAGTGGAAAACCGCGAGGATCTCCGCGTCGAACTGCGCCTGCGTCTCGTCGAACACCGAACCGCTGGAGTCACGCACGAAGACCGCATCGCCGATCGCCGGTGTATGCAGCGACGGCAGATAGAAGCCGAGATGCAGATACCGGCGATTCGGCGCCGCGAAGCTGTAGTCCGACGGCGACGACTGCTGGGCAAAGCGATGCAGCACCGCCCGCCAGTCCACGACAGGCCGCACCGCTTCGCCCGCCATCGCCTGCAGATCACCGGGGAGCTTGCCGCGCATCGCGGCCGCTTTCGCGGCTTGCGTGACGGCAACCTTCCACTCCGCTTCCTTTACCGGCTTGTCCGGCCCCTTGTAGGGCCGCACTTCACCGAATGAACCGGGACGCGAAGGCTGATCGCCGGGCGACTGTCCCGGCGCGGCGCCGTTCTGGCCACCGGGCTTCGGAGCCTGCTTGCCGTTCGGCTGCTGCTGGTCTTGCGGACCTGGCTGCGGCTGCTGCGGCTGTTGCGGCTGTTGCGGCGGCTGATTCGGCTGCGGAGGCTGTTGCTGCTTTTCCTTCGCCTCCTGTGTCAGCAAACCGTAGATCTCCTCGGCCGACTTGCCCGTATAGCGCGGATCGACTAGCGCGCCTTTCGGCAGAACCATGCCCGACGACAGCACGATCGGATTGATCGCGTAGTCACAGGCATCGTTCCATCGGTTGAGGTCTCGCGCGCCCTGGCGCCAGCAGTGACCATTGGCCACGTGCAGCACTTCATGCGCGACGACACCCCGGACTTCGAGGTCGCTGAGCGATTCCATGTACGTCGGGTTGTAGCCCAGCGTTTCGCCATCCACCCAGAAAGTCTTGGCAGTCGGATCCTCGCGGACATTCAATCGGAGCGCGAGCGCTCCGAAGAATGGTTGCGAGAGGACAAGCTCGGTCCGCTGCCGGGCAAGGCGCGGATGGACCGCGCTACTGCCCAACACCACATCATTGCGGTCCATGACGCCCCCTTACGCGACGAGGCGCAGTTGGCTCGCGTGCGCCGATTCGACTTCCATCGGCTCCGGCTGCATGCCCATGAAAGCGGCCATCAGCCCTTCAATCTCCTGTGCCTTGCTGGCCACCTGAGAACGAAGCACGCGCGAGTCTTTCAGTTCCGCCCCTGTGTGCACGGCCAGATGCGTCTTGGCCTGCTCGAGGATGTGCGTGAGCTGCGGGTCGTTCGCGAAGTTGAGCTTCGGCAGCAACGCGCAGAGCTCCCGGACGTTATTGGCGACATCCAGTCGGACGTTGCCGGTCGCGTACAGGCGGTTCGCCATTTGCGAGACGGCTTCATACAGACGCCGCACCAAGTCCTCGTTCGCGGTCGCAATCGAGGCGAGAACGTGCTGGTCCAACTCGCTCTTGAGCGTGTTGAGCACGTTCGCCGGCAACTCGACGCCGAACTGGCTGGCGTCGGGAAACGGCAGAACCGCCATCTTCACGCCGAACTTCGTGGACAGTTCCGCGAGGGTCGGATAGTCCGCCTCGTTGAAAAGTCCGTTCAGTTCTTCGCGAGCCGCCTCTTTGAGGTTGAGGTAGTCGGTGAGGAACACGGAGACCGCCAAGTCGAACTCGTCTTTCAACGAACGCATCTTTTCGGCGAAGTCCATGTAGACCATCGTCGGCAGCAGACGCACACCGAGCTGGTCATACTTCAGCGTGTGGTCATAGAAGTACGAGCGGATACGGCCGGCGAGCGTCACGACTTCGGCGAAGCTCGGCGCGTGCTCGGGCAACAGGCGTTTGTTGAATCTGCCGATGCCCTTCGCGTGGTGCTTGCTCTCGACTTCCTGCGTCACCTTGCCGTCGAAGCGGCGAGCAACCCAGGTGGAAATCGTGACGGAGCAGAGCATGACCTTCGATTGGATGGAAGTGATGTCCATGTGAAAACCTCGTAGAGAAATGGAATGGATAAAGCCAAGAAAAAGGCCCTGTGCGTCCGAAGACACGACAGGGCCAACGTGGGTGATGCTGAGAAAAGGCGAATGCGTGGTTACTCGCCGCGGATGATCTTGCCGATCTCTCCGCCTTGCGCACTAATGAAGGCATACGAGTTCTGGATCTGCGGGGTGCGCTGCACCGCATCGCGCACCAGCAGAGCCGCGAACTCGCGGTGCCCTTCACCGATCAGACGCTCGGTGTAACGCACGACGCGATCGAAATTATTCTCGTTCGCGCGTGCCGCAAGCGCTGCCGCGATCGCGTACAACGCCGAAGGCGTCGTCGGGATCATGGCCGTGTCGGGCGCGAGAAGAATCGCGTCCGGATTCGGCAACTCGCGGAAGATCTGGAGGAACGCGACCAATTCCGTCGCGGCACCCTCTCCGACCGAACCGGCGTAGGAGATGTGCTCCAAGTGCTTGGGGACTACATCCATGGTTTTCGCCACGAACCCCCAGCTACGCGGGCTCGGTGCATTCTCGATATCGCGCGACGTCTTCTGCACGGACAGCAAGTCCGGGCGGAAGCGCAGGAACGCGATGAGCGCGGGCGGGATGTTTTCGCGCACGGCCCACTGCGTCCAGTCGTCGATCGTCGGTTCGAGTTCCACCACGGTGGCGAAACGCGAGATCACCGGATCGAGAATCCCGGAGACACCGGCGTTGTCGGTCCGGCGGTTCGTGGCCGCGAGGAACGTGACCTGCGGTGGCAGGACGTGCTCGCCGACGCGCCGCGCGAGCAGCAACTGCATCTTCGCGGCTTGCACGGCGGGCGAGGCCTGCCCGAGGTCGTCCAGAAACCAGATCAGCGGGCGTCTGGCCGTCATCGCGCGTTCCAAATCCCCGAACGGCAGGAACTTGGCGGTCGTGCCATCGGGCGAGGGAAACGGCAACCCTTTCGAGTCGGTCGGATCCTCGACCACCGGGTGACTGATGAGCAGTTCGTGATCAGTCGCGTGCGCGGTCTGTTCGACGATGTCGCTCTTGCCGATGCCGGGGCGGCCAGTGATGAGCACAGGCAGGCGCTTCGGCACGTACAGCGAGAGGAGTTCGGTGAGTTGAGCGGGCGTGACTTTCATGATGGCTTCCAAAGAGAAGCCCCACAAAGACTACGCCCGTAGGGACGTGGTCCCTGTGGGGCAAGATATGAAAAGCCGGCTCGTAGCCGGCTGGGTCGATGCGTCAATGACGCGGGTGATAGATGCAGTGTAGGGTCGGGCGATCAGTCAATCCGTGCAAAGGTCACTAATTCATGGTGCCTTAAGCCATCTCGGCGGCCGACGCGGTAAACAAAACCCGGCACCATGGCCGGGTTGGTCGAAAGAGAATCAGCTTGCACGCTGCTCAAGCGCCACGCGCGCATAAGCGAGCGTACCGTCGTTTGCGCGAAGCGATACCTGCAATTGCCGCACGGGGTCAGCGAGCGCATAACGCACGCTGGTCCCCTGCCGCACGCTGACGATCTGCGAGAAGCCTTCCGCGATCGTCCGCTCCACCCACTGCGCACCGGTCACGACTGCACCGTCTTGCATGCGGATGCGCGACATTTCGGCCGCCTCGCGAGCGCGTGCAACCTCGCGGGCGACGCGCCTTGCCTCACGTTGCGAGACCGACAGCGCTTCCCACTCTGCTTGCTGTGCGGCGTCCATCCCCGCCAGTTGGAAGATGCCCCGGCGCCGAGCCGCAGCTCGAACGCCGATGAGCTTGATGCCGAACACCTCGCGGACCGCTTGCTTGGTCGCGCGGTTGGCGTCGTCTGGCCTATCCAGAATGCTGAGGAGATAGGACATGTCGGCCGTCTGCACTGCCTTCGCAAACTCGTTGGCAAAAGTGTGCGTGTGCCTGCCGTGATCGAGAATGGCCAGTTGCGAGTCCAGTTGGAAGCGGCGGGCGCTGATGCTGCCCGACTTCCGCGCCTGCTCCAGTTCCGCCAGGCGGCTGTCACGCGCGTTGTCGGCGAGCGTGCGCCGCAGTACCTCCGCAAACTGGCAGGTCGGTAGGCCGAGATCGACGGGCTTCAGGTATGCCTCAGGCAAAGGATGCGCTTCGAGAATGCCCTTCGCGTACAGAAGATCGTCGACTTCGACCGTCGTTGGCGAGTTCGGCACGAGACCCATCAGCATCGCGAGCAGCGCGGCATTGTCAGAGGTGATCGCCTGCTTCGAATGGCGCATCACCGTTGCGAGCGGCACGAGCTTCGCAAGCGGCAGCGCCTCACGCAACTCCGGCACCGCAAGAAGCGGCTTAGCCCATTGCAAGTCGGAGTCGAACTTCGACAACGAAGCGTAGTCATCGATCACCGCCTGCGGAACGGCATTGCCCGCCGAGAGCGCGTAGGCGACATGAACCTCGTGCCGACCATTGCTCTGCCGGTTGTCCAGAACCGGGCCCGCATAGCGAAACCCGAACCGGCGTTGCGACTCGTCTTGCAGCAGCTCGAACAGGTCCAGCCCGCGACGGCCGGTCTTAGCCGCCTCTTCGTTGGCTTGTGCCACCTGATCCGACGAGAACAGATACAGCGGCTCGCGCGCCAGATCAAAAGCCAGATAGAGCAGTTGCCAGTGCTCGCGCCGCATTTGCCACGGCTTGAGCGCGGCGAACGACGGTCTGAAGTAGGCCGCGTCGATTTCGTCGATCAGCGACAGAAAGAGGCTCGTCGCCGTCCCGGGCCGACGAACGGTCAGTGTGCCGTTATAGCGAGTAACGGATACAGGGTGGCTGAAGAACGTGAGCGCGATCTCTGCCGCGTCGACTGCTCCGACGCGCGTGTCGTCTCGCAGGAAACGGAGCACTTCGAGCATCGTACGGAAGGAATGGGCGGAGCCCGAGAAGGAAAGCTGATACATGGTCGATTGCCTCGGAAAAAATGCGGGCAATCGCTCCCTGTCGGGTCGATGCCCGGCAAGGGTTAAGTGCGCCAAAACGGGCGCGGATAAGAGTTGAGAAGCTATTACGCCGCGTCGATTAGACGGGCAACCAGACGAGCGAGCGACCACGCGTGGTCAGTCGAAAACACCTTGGCGCGAAGCAAGGGCATGATCGCGTAGGTCCGGTCGAGCGAGTCGCTAAGCTGCGGTCGGCTGACGAAGTCCACATGGACGATCCAGCCTTCGGAGCTGCCGATGCACACCGACACGGAAATCCGGTCATATGACGACGGTTCAGGCCACGGTCTGTTGTGGCGTGCTCCGTACATCGCTTCGTTCGCGTCGTCCTGCAGGTTCGCGTGACAAAGCCACTCCGGTTCGAGGTCTGTTCCGCGCACGAAGCGGCACAGATCCTGGAAAACCTGATCAACCGTTTTGCCGTCGGTGTCCAGCCGGGCGACCGACTTGATATCGACGGCACCGTCAGCGATGACACCGCCCGCCCCCAAATACGTGTTTGCTTGAGGCATGAAATGCTCCTGAAATGAAAAACGCGCCCGAAGGCGCGTTAAAAAAGGAATTCGAAAAAAAAACCGCACCCTAAGGGTGCGGCTTTGTCTTTGGACTCAGCTTGCGCTGCGTCGAATCACTTGCCCCAATCGCGCTCGCGATCGGCTTTGCGACCGTTATTCGCGGTCCACATGAAGAAAGCTGCAATGGACACGCCAAGCACTACCGTGAAAATTGTTGCGCCCACGTCATTCTCCTTTCATCACGTAATGGCCTGCATACCACAATACTACTCCAAGGGCAGCCAGTGCGCTCGTACCTGCAATCGTCAGCGGATCCCAAGACGATGCGGAATGCGCGTAGCCGACTGCACCGCCGATCGATGCCGCCGAAAGAGTGTGCAGATAGCGGCCGTTTTGGTGCCGCTGGTCCTTGGATGGCGTCGCGACTGCGTGGAACAGCCGGCGGAAGCCAGGGCCGGGTTCAGGGGGAATTGATACCAAATACCCGCCGTCACCCACCATGTTCACCGGCAAGACGTCGCCTTTGTACTCAAGGCTGAACGACGGCGAGCACTCGGACTCCTCCATCTTGTTGAGCAGCCCAAGTACGCGCGGCGCGAGATGAACGTGACCTGATGTTGGATCGAGCGTAACCCGGTCCACGATCGTGGTACCGGAGCTGTACTCGATTTTCACCTTCGCCAGCTTCATCGACGACCTCCGCACTGCAAGTCAATGCCGCCAGCCAAACGCAAGCCGTCCAGCATCGCTCGATAGCCCGCGGGCGTCTCGAGTTGTGTCAGGGCGACGTGGTTTTCGCCACCGCCCGTCAGGTCGGAGCGGCCGCGCCGGGTTCTGAAGCACAGCGCGACACCTGAACCACCTTGCCGCTCGAGTACGTCGACAAACAACGTCTCCGTGCGCAACGACACCCGTACCGCAGAACTGCCGCGGCGCGTATCGGTGACGATCTCATGCGCATGCGCCGGAAGACGCAAGTCCTGAGCAACGCGTCGCAGAACGCGCGTCGCATGCCGTTGCATAGCCGCTTTCGCGCCGGCATTGGCACTACTGCGGTCCGCATAGAACACTCGGGGAAATTTCATAATTGCCTCATTGCAGACGAGGCAGGTCCCTTGCGGGGAGCCTGCCCCGCAAGGGTTGGCGCGGTTTTCACCGCGCATTCAGAAGATGCGTACTGCGATGCCTGGTTAGAGGAATCGCGCCTTGTAAGCGTCGAGCGCTGGTTTCAAGCGTCTGAAGCTCGCGTCGCCGTAACCGTCGTTGATCCGCCCAACCTCGGCGAACATATGCGGCCGTGCGCCCGATGGGCTGAACCCAGGGTGAGACACGATTGCCGTGAACTCGTCGACGTCGCCTGCTTGCGCAGCAACTTCCACGGGAAGCATCCCGTAGAAGTTTTTGCCGTTCACATCGTTGGTCGAAGCGTCCCAGCCGCTGGTCTGGCCGTGGGTGATCAACTGATAGTGGTTCATTGATGGTTCATCCAGTCGGTTGGAGGCGTGGCCGCCAGTTAGTGGGTGATCCGGTAGCCGGACCCATTTGAGACGAGAAACACCTGCTGACCCGCAGCGAACTGCTGATCGTCGACCTGTGTAACGACCACGGTCTGACCGTTAGCGCGACGAAGGAAAACTTCCACACCGCTGTGACGAGACATAGCGGCGCTTACGCGCTGAGCCACCAACCCGGAGACGGAGCCGGAAAGCGCGCCGGCAATATAGCGGCCGCTACCGTTGCCGATGACTTGCGAGCCCAGGAAGGCACCTGCTGCTGCACTGACGATCGATGCAATGCCCGACGAGCCAGAATTGCTCTCGATGGTAATCGGGCGCACGCGCAGGATGGTTGCCTGCTCGAACTGGCCGATGCGTTGAACGTCGTAGCGCTGGTAGGTATCCGGCGAGCCGAAGTCCGCCGTGGCGCAGCCAGTCAGAACCGAAAGAAGCATCACGGAACAGGAAAACTTGATCATGGATCACCTCGATTGAATGTGAGGCAATCCATTCCCGAAGGGCTGGTTTGCCCCAAAGGGAAGAGAAACGGGATATAGCAGCGAAAAGCTACGTAAGTCAGTGGGTGACCGAGGCGATTGCCGTCGAGACGTACACAACGACAATGAGAAATGACAGCATCTTCCAGGCTTCGGCGTCCTGCTTGGCGTACCAGGCGAGGCTGCTGAGAGCGTGTTTGAGCATCGGAAACATGGGCAACTCCTGAAAAGGTAGGAGCCGCCCTTGATGGGAGGCTCCTATCAAGGAAAGGTCTGGACCTGAAGAAACGGCGTCCAGCAAACTGCACTGGACGCGTCACTTACGAAGACCTACGAGGCGGTATGGCTGAGGTGATGCAGTCTGACACGACCGCTTTGCACCAGATGCCGTTCGGCTTGATGGTTGAGCGAAAAGTCCCAATCCACCATTGCCGTGCCGTCGCTCCACGCCGAATGAATACGACCGGTGTAAAGCTGCGGCGGACTGGCCTCGACGTCCTGACCGACCACACGCTGATTCGCCATGAAACCGTTCTTGCTGGAAACTTTGACGACAGGTGCGAGATTCCGAGACATAGACAACTCCAAAAAAATAATGGGAGCTGTCTCCCGGAGGGATAGGCTCCCAACGGGACGAAAAAAGGCGACCAACGAGGGTCGCCTAGAAGATTGCCGTCATAGACGGCTGGAGAGAAAATGGTCCTCCAGCACGCTGGAGGGGTAGGTCGATGCGCAAAAGCGCGGGGAATGGAGCCAGTCTACGGAGTCCATCGCGCAGTCCAAGTCGGAAAGCTCAGTAAATCGCTATGCCTTTCGCTGCAATACGGCGACGAACACTTCTCGGGCGGTCGCTTCCCGCGCGACGAATCATCGGGAGCGGGGCCGGCAGCACGAAGCCGGGACGAAAAAAAGCGCCAGCTCCATTTCTGAAGCGGCGCTAAAAAGTCCGTCGCAAATCCGAGGGCCGTCGACGAACCTGAGAGAGACGCCATTCTAGCCATCGATACCGTAGCCGATGCGTAGAAAAGGACGCTAAAAAGCGTCGCTATTCGAGATAGACACGTTCCCAATACGGGAAGCAAAGTGAGAGCATTCCGACAGACGCGTAAGGTGCAAGGAGACGCTGGTAGCTGCGCATTTCCAGGGCGAAGAAAAGGCCACCCAGGGACGCGCCCTGGATGGCCTCAGTTTTTCTTGTTTTTGTATTGTCTGGTCTCTCAGCACCCTTATTAGCGGGTAGGGTCAATATAAACTGACAAATATAAACCGACTGTTGGATAGATCACTTTTCTGTCTCATGCGAGCTTTCTCTTGTGCATCGGAGACTAGCAACTAAGCTATTACTGCGTGTCCTCTTGGCTGTGGACGCGCGCTGTTGTAGATCACATCCAGCTAGCCCGCTGTCGTCCGGCGCGACGCGGGCTTTTTTTTCGGGTAGCGAGTCTCGGAGCCGCGCCCAGCTTGACTTTGCGCTGTAGCTGCGAAGATGAATCATCTACCTCGATTCTTCTTCGACCATGCTCCAGACCATCGACCTGTCCTCGCTTCGCACCCGTTCAAGCGCCTACCTTCCGGCGCGTGCCCGCGACGTCGCACTTACCCCGGAGGTGGCGTCGCTGCTCACAACGGACGCTGTGGTCGCTATCGGCGTGAGCGGCGGCAAGGACAGCGTCGCCTGCGCACTCGCGGTCGCCCGCCACCTTGACACCATCGGCCACAACGGACCTCGTATCCTTGTTCATTCCGAGCTCGGCCGTGTCGAGTGGAAGGACAGTGGTCCCGCCTGTGAGCGGCTTGCCGCTCACCTTGGCTGGGAGCTGCTCACGTTGCAACGGCAAGCCGGTGACATGCTCGCCAGATGGGAGAAGCGCTGGTCGAACAACGTCGAGCGCTATCGGGACCTCTCCTGCGTGCGGCTGATCCTGCCGTGGAGCACGCCGTCCATGCGCTTTTGCACCTCGGAATTGAAAGGAACCCTAATTAATTCTGCGCTGAACAAGCGTTTTCCGACGCACGACATCGTTAGTGTCACCGGTGTGCGCCGTCAGGAAAGCAATGCTCGGAGCAAGATGGCTGTCGCCGCCCCGCTCGCTCCCCTGTCGACCAAGGGCCGTACCAGTGTGACGTGGAATGCGATCATCGAATGGACCGTTGACGAAGTCTTCACTGAGATTGCTGCGGCTGGACTGGCGCTGCATGAGGCGTGCACGGTCTACGGCGCGTCGCGCGTCTCATGCGCGTACTGCATCATGAGTTCGCTCGACGACCTGCGCGCCGCGGCAAGCTGCGCTGACAACCACGACGTCGAGAAATGGTGCGCCTGGAAGCTGAATCGACGTTCCCCTTCCAAGGGCAACGGTGGTTGGCCGACGTCGCGCCCGATCTCCTGCCGCCTGAACTGGCCTCGGACGTTGCGCGTGCGAAGGCTGCCGCCATCGAGCGCCAAGCGATCGAGGCGGAGATTCCTGCGCACCTGCTCTTCTCGTCTGGGTGGCCGACGGCGCGCCCGACGCCCGACGAAGCGGAATTGCTCGCGAGCGTGCGCCGCCGCGTCGCCCAGACAGTTGGCATCGAGGTCGGCTACACCAGCGCGGCCGACGTTATGCGCCGGTACGACGAACTGCTGGCACAGCGGCAAGGCGCGGCCTCTTCTCCCGACGCAAATGCCACCGCACCCGCAGCCGCGTCAGTCCCGGCGCAAGCGAGCTTCGCCTTCTAGCGGGCGAAAAAAAACCACGCCCCGAAAATCCGGGGCGTGGCGTTGATCAAAACAGCACTAGGCGAGGCACAGCGAGAGCTGAACGTCTGCCGCAAAGAATGCAGGATCAGGCTCAGCGCCTGCGCGCGTGACTGGCACCTCCCACTGGAGTTGCGCATCGCTGAAGGAACCCAGACCGTACAACAGCCGGTCTGTGTCTTCGCGATTAAGCAAGTCGCCGAACGCAAAGCTGAATACAGCCGGCGCACATGCGTCCTCAGCCACAAGGCCGAGCGTTCTCGCAAACTCGTCGGCGCGGCGAACCTTCCACTCCTCCGTGCCTTCGGGCGCACGCGTCACGGTGATGCGCGTCGCCGAAGGAACCTGCGGGGCGTTGCTCACGGCGTCGCGGAACGCTGGAATCGCCTTCTTGGCGAAGCCCGGCGCTTCCATCTCCACCGGATAGGCAACCTCCGTGACGAACGAACCGACCGCGCTGTACTGCCAGCCAGCGTGACGCCACGGAGCTGCACCCATTGCAACCAACACATTGTGCTGGTCGATGGAATGACACCGCACCTCGGGCATCCGCTCCATCGCCGTCTTCGTTGTGGGCGGCACCGGCACTTCGATGTGTGCGGTCCCACAGTCGTACTCCTTGAGCACTCGCCAAACGCTGAGCGGCCCGCTGTTCCCATAGATCGAGAGCAGCAGGTCGATGTCCGCGTGCAGCGAAACGCTCAAGCTGCCCCCGACCAACTCATCGATGCGAGACTCGAAGCCAGCGCGGATCAACGAGAGCCGGACATCGTCCAGCTGCGACTCAGGCACCGCCGAGTAGCATGAGGAGCCGACCGTCAGATCGATCGCCCGATCCCGAAGCAGCGTGGGCTTGGCGAGTTCACTTCTCCAACTCGCAATGTAGTTCTCGGGCCGGATTGATCCGTTGCGGCTTCGGAGCATCCCGCCTTCGCAACTGGTCGCATGCGAGAAGATGCGGCGCATCACCTGCGCGTAATTGCCCAGTGCCACCGCCGACCAGTGGTCGGTATGCGGATAGACGTTCGACTCATAGCCACGTTCGAACAACGCGTAGATCCACTCGCCGTCGGCCTTTTGCATTGCGCCTGCGCGTTTACCTGTCAAAATCGAAGAACCCATGTTTTGCTCCAGTGATACGCGGAGCAGCCCCAACGGGCTGCGTACCCGCTGAGGTGAAAGAGGACCGCTCCACGGGGGGAGCGGTTAATGCTGTTACCGCAGACGCGGCATAACGGAGAAGGCCGTCAAGCACTGCATGCAGCACATGACAAGGCCGAGCCAGACGCAGAACGCCGCGCCGAACACAACGCCATGTGCGCCGTACGCGACGCTCGCGCCGATAACCAGCGAGACTCCGCGCGCAAGGTGCGACATCAAGAAGCGATTGACGAACCAGTTGCACGCACGGGCGAAGTGTCCTGGGCGGGCGCGGTCTCGCTGACCGGCGACCTGCCATGCGAGCGAGGCCACCAGAACGCCGAGGACCCCGGCCATGATTCGGCCAATGCCCGATGCGTCGTGCAACAAGTGCTCGTACGCGAACCTGATGGCCATGGCGAGGTAGCCCGCCGCCGGGAGCGAATTTGCGGCCGTTGCGACAACAAAGGCCGCACAGCACCACCAGCGCTCTTGCCACAACGCCGCCGCCACTTTGAGCGGTGCTGATACAACGATTTGAATGTCTTCCGACATTTAGATACTCCTGTTGAGGTTGTCGTGCTGTTGAACACGAGAAAAAAAGCCGACCCCTTGCGGAGGTCGGCAGTGATGGAACAGCGACTACTTAGGCTACGAGCTTGGCCTTTCGGCTCTTGCTCGCTTTCTTCACAGGCGGCTTCGGTACTTCATATCCAAAGCGCGCCCACGCGGCCGGGTCCAACGGAATCGGATTCGTTCGCCCCGTTGCGAGGTTCACAAACACTCCCGAGAACGGCACCGCGCCCGATCGAAACATGGTCCAGAGCATGTTGAATGCTTGGACCGCGATGGCCTGATTGATGACCAGCGACTGCTTGCGCAGCGCCTCGGCCATCGAACAGGACGGGGTTTCGTCTTTCGCATCGAGCTTCGCGTCGATCAGTTCCGGAAACAACTCGCCCACATGCGGCAGCCGTTCCGGATGCTTCTGCGCGTAGCTCTTGCCGCAAACCTGACCTATGACGACCTGGCCGCGATCCGTGTCGTTGCCGCAGTCGAGGTAATAGGCCCCGGTGTGCTGCGCGGCGCTCACGATCGCGCACCGAGCGGCACGCGTATCAACGCAGCCGATCACGAGATCGACGTTGTAGAGCGGCTCGCCTGGACCGAAGCGGCGGGTTTCCGCCCGCCAGTTCGTGCCCATCAGCGCGTTCAGCCGGTTGACGATGAGCGAGGCTTTGTACTCACCCACGTCGTTGGGATAAAAGCCCTGACGGCCGACGTTGGTCGGGCTGACCGTGTCGTCGTCGAACACCGTGCAGTCGATGCCGCCCGGGTGACCAAGCTCCAGCATCGCGTGATGCAGCCGGGCGAGGTTCGGCAACACCGCACTTCCGGTGCCGCCCGCGCCTACCACGACCACATTCCAGCTTCGCTCAAGCATCCGCGAAGGGAGTTGATGTCGGATGGTCCCGTTCATGCAACCTCCTGATCGCGAGCCGCCGCGTACCAACTGCTCGGTACGCGCTCGACGTTCTCGAAGATGCCTTTGGCGCACAATCGCATCGCCATACTCGGCACCGACGACGCGCAGTTCCCAACGACAAACGCGAACTTCGTCTCGTGTCGGTCATCTGCGTCGTCTGTCGACGAAAAGAAGGCGGGATGAGCACCATGCGAATGACAGTCGATTACGCGCAGTTCGCTGGCTAGAAGCTCCGGCCGCTCGTACTTGAGCGAACCGGTGCCTTGCGACAGCACCTTCACAGGCGCCAGACGGAACTGTTTTGTCTCCACATCCCAGACGATCCAGGCACCGGTTTCCAGCGGATGCGCGGCGCGCGCCATCGCGACGAACTGGCCGATCAACTCGGGCGGCACGGCGCCACAACGCAACTCCGTCGATTCGGCCACTTTCCCGTAGGGGATTGCGGTCGGGACCGTGTAGTGCGCAATGCGGCGAACGACCGAAAGCCACGGCAGATCGATCTCTAGAAAGACACCGTTCTCGCCAATGAGCAGTCGCTCCCCTGCCGCCTGCATGGGCGCGACCGGCTCACGCCGGGGCACCATCACAGTCGGGAAGGAGCGCTGAAGCGCGGCATCGGCAGGATTCAAAGCACCAGCATTCATCATCGAACTCCTTGTTTGCCGGCGATTAGCTCAGCGAGGGTAAAGTCCATGGGAACGAGCGCATCTTTCGGGAATTGCTTGCCGTACTTGCCGTCAAGCATTTCTTTCCAGAACGCAAATTCGCCATTGGGATGCGAAACACGTTTGTTGCCGTGGTTCGGGTGCGTGAAGGCCGATTCGAAGAATCCACCCTCCCATCCGCCAATCGACTCGACATCAATGCGCTTAGGCACATGGGCCGAACCGATGCAGATTCGCCCCCAGTCCCAAGTGTTAAAGTAAGGCGGTTCGTGCAGCTTCGATGCAGGCGTTGGCCGGCTGTCTTCCTGCAGCGCGAACACGGAAAACCCGCTCGAAGCTGCACGGAACACCAACCCTGGATGCGGGACGACCGCACTGCGCCGCCCGATCTCCTGACAATCGAAGAAGACTCTTCGCATCGCCGGTCTGCACCACCACATCACCGCCTCTTGCGACACCGCGAGCACCGTCTCAGGCAGAAACTCGGCCTTAGGCGCAGCGTTCTGAGCCAGCTCGCGCAGGCAATCGACGAGCGCCATGCGGTCGATCGGCCTTCCGGCACCGATCGTTGCCCGGCCGCTCTTACCCTGCATCACCGGATGAACGGTGCCGTAGACCGCGCTGCGATCCTGACGGCCGTACAACAAGATGGCGCTGATCGCCGCGAGTTCGTCAACGCGGTCCGAGCCGATATCAAGCCCTTTCATATGAAGCTCCTAGTTATGCCGCGAGACACGCGATGACGCGGTCCAATTGGCCAAGAATGGATAAGCCCTGCGACCAGTCCGCGTACTGCTTGCGGATGGCGTCAGGCGTAGAGGCAAGCGGCGTAAAGCCGAGGTAGGTGGTGCCGTCGCCGGCGCTGGCGAGGTACTCGTAGTGCGAATCGAGTACTTCACCCACGCGGCCGTCGTTCTGCACCGTGAGCGTGGCTGCTGCATACGCGCACCGGGGCCGATACTCGCAACCAAAGAGGTCGCGATTACCCACCCGCTGCAGCATCAGCGAGAGCTTTTCAAGCTCCGCGCAGATGCGACGCGTGCGCCCGGAGGTGAAACGCTGTAGCCGCCTAAGGGCCGCGACACCAAGCGCCCGTTGAGGCAGATAGCGGCGGCTCTTTGCGTTCCAGCGGTAGACGTCCATGTCGTCGGGACAAAGCTGCGGACGTACAACGGAAGGGAGGTAATGCTCGATCTCCGCTTCGTCGTCGCCGAACCGGTCCGTCAGCATCTCGCGCGCTTCCTCGTCGGTTGCGTTCGAGTCGCCATCCCAGAACCATGAGGCGAACTCGCCCAGGAACTCGTGGGGCGTTCTGACCCACATCGTGCGGCCTGCTGCTCGATTGATGAGGACCATTGCCGTCGATACCAAGCGAGGATGCACATTGCGAAGGTCGGCGGCACGCCTGCCGATCTCGTAGATGTTCTCCCCTGGTATTTCGATGCCGAGATAAACGGGAGAAGTCGGATTGAAGTCGCTGCTGTCCTCCTGGTACTGGACGACGTCTTGCACCGCTTGGACGTCGCACAGTACGAAGTCGAAACCGAGGCAGTCCAGACGCGGCGTATGACGCTTGACCCACGCAAAAAAGCCATGAGCAAGCGCATCACCCGCGCCTTTGAACTCCGGTACGTCGCGCGGCCTCAGCACGCCCGAGTTGAACTGAGCTGAGATGAGACCGGCGACATCCTTTTCGGCTTGCCAACGCATCACTGCGCGCGTTTTGACGTCCGAGCCGATGGCCGGCAGGCTTAGAAAATCATTGGGAGGTCGACGTCGGGCAGAGGGAGCGCATCGCGATTGCCAAGACTCTCCCGAGACAGTGACTTCTGCACCAGACGGGCGAGGATCGAAGAACATTGCTCGATCTCCTTGTCATGAAAAAAAACCGCCCTTCCGGGCGGTTGCTGATGAGAAAGAGCCAAGTCCGGGTCGGACAAGGCTTTGAGGAGGTCGCGCTTACGCATGGGCGCCGCAGGGCATGACTGCACCCTTCGCACCGGCCGCACGCACGAACGTGAACCGCATGACCTCGCCTTCCGTCGTCGGCCCGTCGATCGCCGCGGTCGTCAGCTCCGGGTACTGCGCGGAGTAGAGATCGCGAACATCGTCGGGCGAGAAGGTCGGCCCGGGATCGGGGAACGTCACGCCGTTGTAGACGAACTCGCGCGTGAGCTTCGCAACTTGGATAGCCATGTCTGCTCCTTAGTCGAAAAGCGATGCGAGGTTGGTTCCGGTGTTAGCCGGTTCCGCCGATGCATCAGCTGCGGACGATGCCGAAGACGCAGTCGGGGCGGTGCTTTGCCCTTCAGCAGCGTCGTCACTTGCGTCGTCGTCATCGTTGTCCGCGTCGGTGCTCATTCTGCCGGGCGCCGGCAATGCCGGCTTGCTGCTGCCCTTAGCCAGCGTCTTGGTCGCCTTGGAGACTTGCGTCGTCTTGGCGGCCTCGAGGATGGCGGTGGTCGCAGCAACCTGCTCGGCGAGCGACGCGTGCGCGCCGGTGTAGGCCACGAGCGCGTCGATGAAGCCCGCTTCCAGCTCTGCGGCCGTCGCGGTGAGCGCGAGCGGCTGCAGCATGGCGGCGTCTTTTGCCGTGCCTTGCGGCATGACACAGACGACCATGTCGTCGCCCTTCATCTGCAAGGACAGCGTGAGCTTCGTGCAGTGACGCAGAAGCGGTTCAATAGCTACAAACATGGGAAAACTCCTGAAAAGAAAAAAGACCGCCATCCAAAGGAAGGGCGGTCTATAAAGGATGGAAACTACGATCGATGCACGGCCGAGCCGTGCGTTTAGAACTGGAGCACCTTCGGGATCTTGCCCGTGTAGTCGAAGCCTTCGAGCGCCAGAAGCGCGTCGATGACCTCGGACTTGGACTTGCCGAAGACCTTCTTGAAGTTGTCGCCGAGCGCGGCACGAATGCCGAGCTCGTCAGCAACCACCATCATTTCCGACTTCGTGATCAACTCCAGAAACTCCTTGCAAAGCTTCCAGTGCTTCGCGAGATCGAGGTGATGGTGCTTACACAAACGCGTGAGATGCTGGACGTCGAGGCCTTGGATCGCAGCGACCGTCACACCGGTAACGGCATGCGCGAGCTTCGCGTCGTCTGCGGCTGCCGTCGAGGCTGCCGCTTTAGACACATCGCCGGACGCGACTTGCTCCTCGGTGAGCTTTTCCCAGATGCCCGACAGCGTCTTTTGATCGACGCAGCGCATCTGGTCGGACAGCGCAATCGCAACGAGGTATCGCTGGGCGAGCGCGGGATCTGCACCCACCTCACGGCGCAGCGCTTTTCGCCATAACGCCACGCGGTACGCTTTCATCTTGTCCGACTCGGCCACCACCGTCGCCGGCGGATTGCTTGTCGTCGATGCCGCGGACGAACCAGCCGAGCCCTTCGCTGCTGCAGGCGACGCTTTCGCGCCCCCCTTGGCTGCTTCGGGCTTCGGCTGCGTCGCGGCTTTGACCGCTTGCAGTTGCGCCGCCACCTTCTTCATGTTGCAGACGGTGTCAAAACATTGGCCGCGATAGACCTTGCCGATCGAGTCAGGCAGGCCGCTCACCGCCGCGCCGTAGTTCTGGCACGCATGACACGCCTTCGCCTGCTCCTCACCGACGCCTTTGGGGCCATCGACTGCGAGTTGCACGCGCGTGTGATTGTCGCCAGCACGCACGATGCGCACGACCGGATATTCGTCGCGCAGGCCGGTGGCCGTCGCTTCGAGCATCTTTTCGGTCTTCTCGTTGTAGCAGGTCCGGTTGGTGCAGTTGCCCGTACCGATGGACTCGCCGAACATCTCGCCCTGCGTGGACGAGTTGTGCGGGCAGCCGGCGCAGTCGGCCTTGTCGAAGATCGCGGCCGCCAACGAACAGGCAACCTGTTCGATGGTTTTTTTGACCTCGGCGACCGCTTTGCCTTCCTTGATGATCACCGGCAGCAGCTTGTCCTGCGTCTCTTTTGGGAGCGCAGCAAGCAACTCGGCGTGACCGAGAAGGATCTGTCGCGTGCTGAGCGCATCAAGCACGGGCGTGCTGCAGTTCATCAGCGCGAGACGCTTATCCAGCGTCGCACGCGACCAGCCGAAGATGCGCGCGACTTCGTCGCGATCGCCCTTGCACAGCCCGACTTGCTCGGCTGCGGCAATGGCTTCTTCGGCGGGCGACATGTCGGCTCGCTGGATGTTCTCGATGATGGCGAGTTGCTTCGCTTCGACTTCATCGATGTCTCGAACGACGACCGGGATTTCATAGTCCTCGCCGTGCGCAGCGAGCGCCGCCTTGTATCTGCGGCCGCCAGCGACGAGGCTAAAGCCGCCGTCAGCGAGCGTGCGTACGATGACGGGCTGGATAACGCCCTTTTCGCGCACAGACGCGGTCAGCTCTTCCATCTCCGCCGCATCGAAGTACTTGCGGGGATTGACGCTGACCTGAATTTGCTTGAGGGCGAGAGTAGGTTGCTGTTGCATGACAGGGTTCCAGAGAGGGAACCTGCCCCCTTTGGGACTGGTTCCCAAAGGGTTGAACAACGTGGGCTGACCGAAGTCAGCGCGGGGTCGATGCGTCTATGACGCGGGTGATGGAGTAACAATAGCGGTTTACTCCGCGAGCACGCCGCGCAAAAGCTCACGAATTCATGCCGTCTTTCAGAGCCAGGCGGGTCGCGGCTCATCCTCGTCTGCATCCAGCGGCTTGCCTCGTGTCCACGCTAGGCGATGGACCGCGACGAGATCCGCCGCTAGCCGTTCGAAATCGGCGGCAGACAGCGCGAGGCCGAGCGAGCAAACATCGCCGACGCCGACCGCAACTTTGACGAACAAGGTCACGTCGCGATAACCCGGCGCATCGAGCTTATTGTCGTCCTGGCACGAATGCACGACGTCGTCGTCAGGCAGCGGCGTGTGCGCCGGCTCGTCAGCAAGCCCCCATCGTTTGATCATTGCCTGCCAACGGACCTCGCCATTCGGAAAGTAGCGGTGCACTTCGGTCGCGTGCCGACTGTCCAGCCGGAGAACCTGGATGCAGTGCTCCATCAGATCGTCGTCGAGTCGTCGAAAGTCCGTGAGGCTACATGGGAAGTCGTCGCCGTTGTAGAGGCCTGCGAGGAACTGAGCGGCGACGCGGGCCTGCCCTGAGCTTCCCTCCGCCACCTCAACGAGATGGGCGAGTGAGTCCAGGCCCGCGTCGCGATCTTGAGCGCGTATCTCGGCCGCTCGCTGCGCGGGGGTCGTTCCGCCCGCCGCATGCGCCAGGAAGTCGTCAACGGTCTCTTGGAGCGCTTCCGCTGCATGGGCTGGGACGGTAAAGGCGATGGATCGGGTACTGGGTGCTTGCGAATCACTCATTGCGTTGTCGTGCGTAATTGACGCGCCAAATCGCGCCCTGTTCGCATGATGCCATGAGTGAAAAAGTGCGCCGGCAGATAGCCGGCGCCAAGACGGCCGGCGCACGAGGGAGACGCCATACCGCGAACCGGAGCGTATTGGCATTGAGGGCCAAATGATGCGGCGCAACGAACACTCGCGCTCGCGATGGCGAAAACACCCCGACGCGTGGCCGAACGGTCGTCCGATTACGAGTGCAGGCGAAAAAAAAACCCGGCTCGAAAGCCGGGTTGTGATTAAAGGGTATGACGAGCGGCATCCGAGGATGCCGCTACGTCTCATGCCGCCGCGCCATTCGCGGGCGGCAGCGATCGAGACAGCAAGGTCGTGACCGCTCCTGCCAACGTCCACTCGCCAAATTGCTGCTCGTGGCTTTCATGAACGAGGCGGTCAAGGCACAGCACCTCGACGCCATCGACTTGTACTTTGCCGAGGACGTTCGCCAGCACCGCGCGATTGGAGCCTTCACGTTTAACCGTGACGACGCCCTCCCCGACCACCACATACACGTTTGAGTCTTTCGGCATTTACGCTGCCTCCTTCAAAAGTTTGCGCATGTCACCGGACGTCTCCGCCGCCAGCAATGCGAGGTCATCAACGAAGCGATCCAGCAGAGAATCCATGTGCAAGAAGGTCTCGTCTTCCAGTTCCGGCGTCGCCCAGTCCAGCCCCGCCTGCGTCGCATCACGCTTGTGCGCGACCATTTGGTCCTGATACTCGTCGATGCTGCCCGGCAAGTGGAAATACAGCACCTTCAACACGCCCTTCCGGTTCCATCGCAGCGCGCGCCGCATCGCCTGATACTCGATGCGCCACGTCCACGATCGGTCGTAGAAGAGGATGTAGTCGGCGTTCGGCAGGTTGTAACCGGCGCGGCCCGATGCCTTCGTGGCCATCAGCCCGGTTGCCAGTCCGCCCAAGAAGCGCTTGTCCTTATCGGCCACGCGACGCTTGATTGGGATCTCGCCATGAAACGGGACCGTCTGCACACCATGCGCTTCCAGCTCG
The DNA here is from genome assembly GCF_031451465.1 of Caballeronia sp. LZ003. Classification (NCBI taxonomy): domain Bacteria; kingdom Pseudomonadati; phylum Pseudomonadota; class Betaproteobacteria; order Burkholderiales; family Burkholderiaceae; genus Caballeronia; species Caballeronia sp. LZ003. Next base: position 146,064 of record NZ_JARUXJ010000005.1, read on the forward strand.
CGCGCCTGAAGATCGAGCACGCCCGGGTTCTCGGCGAACACGATTGCTTGCTTGCCTTCGGCCGCAATCGCTCTCATCCGGGCCACGATCGCGCGTTGCTTGCTCGTCAGCCCACCGATGTACTCTACGCCCTCCATCCCGAACTGCGGATAGTTGGCGGCGAAGTGAACCGCGCGGATACGAGCGAGGATCGTCACGAGGTTGCACGCCTTCTTGTCATCACGCGATGAGCGATACCAATTAGCGAACTCGTCAGCAGCGCGCAGATACGCGGCCAGATGCACGCGATCCCAGTCAACCGTTTCCACCTCAAATTCCGGTGGCTCGATCTGGATATAACGCGAGACTTCAGGCTCTGCGACCAGCCGCCGCTTGATGTGCGGCGCAAGCATCGCCCGGTACAGATGCAAATTGCCGATCTTCGGCACCTCGCGTTTCGCCCCATCCTGCAGGCTCTCCGCGAATTGCCACGTCACCCACTCCAGCACCACGAAGTCATCCCTGAATCGATCGACGCCGCGCATCGCGTATTCCACCGAGTTGATCCAGTTCTGCTCGAGATAGCCCACGCGATAGCCATAAGGTTGAGCCGCCGTTCCGTCACCACCGGAAAACGCGATTAGACCAAACGCATCTCTCGGGTAGTTCGGGATGGGACTTCCCGTCAAAACGAACCGTCGCCGCGCCGAAAGCTGCCAAAGCGCGCGGCTCTGATCGCTCGTAGGGTTGGCGAGGCGCTCGCCTTCGTCGGCCACCAGCAGGCCGATGCGACGCCGCAGTCGATGCGCATATGTCACGCGCGCAGATGCGGCTTTGTCCACCGGCATACGCAGACGCTCATACGAGATGAGGTTGATCCGTCGAAGGTCGCCAAGATCCGCCGCCGATTCGATCACCTGCACCTGATCGGCCGCGATAGGCAACTGGCCGATCTCCTTCAACATCTCCTCGATGAGCCGGGACTCAACGACGATGAGCCGTGTTTCACCCCGGAGACGAGGATCAGCGCCAACGCAAGCCTGGACTTGCCGCAGCCCTGCTCCCACGCAACGACACAGCCGGTCGGCTTCAGCAGCGTTTCGATCAGATCATCAACCTGAAACTCCCAGTCGAGCCACTGATCGACGCGGAGCGCCTTGACGCGCGACCTTAGCGTCGCCGCTTGGTCAGGAAAGCGCGCGCACAGACCTTCGTGCACCACTTCCCATCCCTCGCTGACGTTCTCCACCGCAAACCGCGCATTGAGCTCGTCAACCGACAGGTGATACCAAACGCCATGTAGCGCGTATCGGTAGCGCCCGTCGGCTTCGCGATCAAACTGGACTTCATCGCCCGCCTTGATGAGCGGACTGGCCCAGCGCGTCGCGTCGACCTTGTGGGTCCCCTTCGCGATGCCCGACACCTGATCTCGCGATCCGGCACCGGTCGTCCACGCCACGTGCCTCAGCGGTATTGCCTGGCGCGCGCTACGCCGCATGCGTCTGCGGAAGTGCTCCATGAAGCCGGGCGCGAGTTGCGGCTTGCCACCGACGCTGCGGATTCGATCGAGCAACTGACCAAAGGCCGCGACCGGATCGTCTTGCACCAGATACGTTTCCATATCAAGCAAGCCTTGGCCCGAGTAACGGAAGCCGCGCGGCAGCCGGTGGCCGTCGCGCGAGTAGATGCGCTTCACAAGAATCGCGTTGTGCACCATCGCTTCGTTGAAGCCACACGCAAAGGACAAGCGAATGCGCCGGCCATCGTGCGACACCTTGACCGACTTGTCGCCCGTCACAGCACGCGTGATGAACGGCACGCTGTCATCGAGCTTCTGCAGCCGCAACCGAGCTTCCCCGAAGGAACGCTCCTCGAAGTGCAGCCCGAGGTCTGGGCCGGGCTTGCCCAGGTCCTCGACGGCCGCACGCACGAAGTCTGAGGGACGATCGCGGTAGCGGTCGAACACCACCACGGCCGTGCGCACGTTCGCGCCTTCAAGCTTGAATGCGTCCGCCGGAAGTTCGAACAGCCCTGCCGCGCGGCGTTTCAAACGGTCTCCTTGCTCGCCCCCAACCATCGACTCGGCGGTCGCGATCGGCAGAAGGGCGACGACGATGTTCGCCGCCTCCAACGCCTGATGCACGGCGTAGTCGTGGCTTAACGCGCTGGTGTACGCGCCGTACCGGCCCCACGTCGTGCATTCAAGCGTCTGCAGATGCGGCGACTCAAGATGGAGTGAGAACGGCGGGTTGATCAGTGCGATATCGAAGCGCGCGGGATGGATGTCTTCCATACCGGCTTGCCGGAACTCGCAATGAAACCCCGCGTCCTCAAATACCTTCTGGCACTGCTGGATGACGTCATCGTGGACGTCGACGCCGTACACGGCATGGCGTTCCGGGTCTGCGTACTGAAGCAGCCGGCCGGAGCCGACCGAGTTATCCAGGATGCGGATAAGCCGATTGACCTTCCAGCCGCTCACGAAGCTCCACATAAACGCCGCAATGGCGTCGGGCGTGAAAAACTGCCCGAGGTGCTGACGCCGTGCCGCGGCCAGCTCGCCCTGATGGGCGACCGACGGCGCCTGCGATCCCAAACTTCTGATCGCACGCAACGGCTCATACCAATCCGGCTCGAACGAAAACAGATCTCTCTGCATGATTTGCCTTTAAAAATGAAAAAACCCGCCGAAGCGGGTCAAGGATGAGATGGTGGACACCTCAGTACCGGTCGCGCGAGGCGAGGTACTTGGCGCCAAACTCACTAATGAAGAGGGACAACGCGTCACCCACGTCGTGAGCTAACTTGAACTGCCATTTGTCGTTGAACAGCGCGATCTCCAGCCTGCGAACGACAACTTCTCGCGAGTGGAAAAAGTCAGTCGGTGGACGCTGAAGTTGCGCAGTTGCATCGCCAGCGCGCCGAACTGATGCTTTTCCGCGAAAGTCGCCAAGCCGTCGAAGGTTGTGGCGACCGCCTGCTGAGAGGAGTAATAGACCTCGCGTTGCCCCTTCGAATGGAAGCACGACTGCGAAGTGACGCGCTTTTCGAGAATCACCGCGCTGCTGGTGCGCTTGATCTCGGTATCGGGCTTAAGCCAAAAGCCGTTGATGATGGCCTTGGCTGCCTGCTCGAACGCAACGCGCTCGCCAGCTTCACCACCGAACGTTCGCTCGAGGTGTTGCCAGAAGCCGTCTAAGTCAGGGATCTTGTTTCTCCTCAGATCCTCTTCGATATCGAGGCCGCATCGGTCGAGTTCGCGACTCTGATCGATCTCGATTCTGCCGCCGGGGGGATCGAACTTTCGGCTTGCCTCCATCACAAGCCGCGAGAGCAGCCGTCGGCAGAACGTGTTGAGCTCGCGCTCGACTTTGTATTCGCTTCGGACTTCCATCGCCGAATACTCGGTCAGTCCGTCAGCAAAGACGTCGCGCTCCGCTTGAACGATAGCGTGATAGGCCGCGGCTGCGGTCGTCTGTGCCGTCTTGAACTGCTCGATCAATTGCGTGTACATGCGTTACTCCATGAAATGAGCAGGCGCACGCCCGCTTGGGGACATGCCCCTGCGGGTTAAGGTAGATGCTTGTGGGTGCGGCGATGAGCGTCGCCAAGAGTCGATGCGCTAGGACGCGCGGGTGATGGTTCAACGATACCTGCATGACGTCGCCGCGTTGCCGGGAAAGGCGAGCTTTTGATAGCGCCTCTTCAGCCAGCCGATTTCAGTTATCCCCAGTTTTTCTGGATAACCCTGGGGATAACACGTCACCGCGACGCTCACTCACCCTCACATCTCTCGGGGCTCACGGTCCGGGGGCTTCATCATGATGAAGCGCGTTTGGCGAAAGACCCCCTAAAACCGATAGCTTTCCGGTCAATTTGCCGGCAAGAAATTTCGGCTCAACTACTTGTACGCACGGAGAATCGAAAAGGGGCTCGAAACGACGCACCTTTCTCCGTCGCTAATGGGTCGCCGATCGCGAGAATCGTGAACTGCGCTAGCCGCGTCAACGATTCCATGAGCACATGAAACTGAGTCACATAGCTACTGTTGCCGTCCTCATCGCTTCGTGCGCGACCTCGGTTGCGGCGATCGGCCTTGTCGTCTACGGATTCAAACTCGAGCGAACAGCCGTACCGGTCGTTGCAGGCACAGGCCTCGTAGAGCGCATGCACGGCGTCTCTGATGCACTCGCGCATGTTCCGGCCAACGCGCAGGCGACTGTGCTCCAAAACTATGGGTTTCGCGACCGTCAGTCGTTCGACGACGCGCTTGATTCGCAGCGTGTCGACCTCGCGAGGGCGCAAAACGTCCGCGCCGAAGCGCTAGCGCGCAACGAAAAGAGGTTGGCCGCACTGCTCATCGCACTCGTATACACAGGAGTCGTCGCGGCGATGGGCGCGCTCGTCCTTTGTGACAAGGCTTTGGCGAAAGCACCAACTTGCAACTGAGGCAGCTCCCATCCGCCTCTTCGCCCGTGACTAAGGACGATGGACCTCATCATTATCAGCTTCGAAGACATCAGAGATGACCCGGCAGGCGCACGGGCAGATGCAGAGCCGGCCGCTGGATTCCCGGACTCATGGCTGGACGCACTGATCGGCGCTGGCTCGGTATTTTCTCGTGACTATGCCGCTCCTGGCGCTGTGTCGACCGTCGGCGTTCGGTTTCCCAGCACTTTCAACGCAGAGCAGTTCTGCTTGAGCGTGCGCCAGATGGCCAAACTGCTGGGCACTCGCGCCCATGTTCACAAGGTCCCCAGCCACCAGGCGCGTTCCACCCTGCGCGAGGCCGAAAGACATGGTTCACGTCTCCTTTGACAATCTCACCGTTTCGCTTGAGGACGTTCAGAACAGCCCGGCACGCTACGCGCGCCAGCTTGAGCGTGCCAAGAAGTCGCCGGGTTATGCGGCGTGTCGATGCAACTCCGCGAGTGCGGGCCAACCGCTGCGTCTCGTAGTTCGTCGCTACGGCGCGCTTTTCCATCTTGCGCGATGGCCCGACGAAGGGCCCCGCCACAACTCGCAGTGTCCTTTCTATGCGGCGGCCGCTGCGGCCGGCAAGAGCAAGTCCGACGCCGCTGATGCAATCCAGCAGACGCCTGCGGGTTTGAACGTCAAGCTCGACGCCTCCCTATTTGTCAAAACAGTCGAAAGCTCTCCCCGCCTGTCCGCGAACACTTCAGGCACCGGCAGGACGCGCCGTGCAGCGCCGCTGCTCGGCTTCCTGCAGCGTCTCTGGATCGAGGCAGATTTGCATACCTGGACGGGTGCCTCTGCGCGCAGTTGGGGGCAATGCAACGCTCACCTCGTCGCCGCTTGGAGACGGCAAACTCAACGGTAAGCCGATGCAGAGCGTCCTGCATGTCATGCGTCGCTATGACGAAAACGAAGCGCAATCCATCGTCGCGGAGTTCGATGACTTTCTCGGGCGGATTGAAACGACGCCCACGGCGTCGCAACGTGGCTTGGTCCTTGGCGAGTTGCGCACGGTCGATGCTTCCAAGTATGGCTTCGCCGTCACGCTCCGCCAGACGAAGCGGACCTTCTTTGCCTCAAAGCAGTTGATTGAGATGGCGGCCGCATCATTCCGATCTGCATGGGCCATGGTCGGCGACGCGAGCGCGCGGATCGTGGTGTTAGCGGTCATCGAGCGGACAAAAGAAGGGAATCTTCGAATCGTCGACATCGCCCTGCAGTTGTGCAACAGCAGCTTCTTACCTTGCGACTCCAGCTACGAAGTCGCGATGGCCAACCGGCTGGTCGCGGAGCGCCGTCGGTTTACCAAGCCGCTCAGGCTGGAGAACGGCGATGCACTGCTGCCGGACTTTCAACTGACGGACACCGAGGCCCTGACCGCGATCGAAGTCTATGGCATGCAGGGCAACCCGCAGTACCTTGAGCGCAAAAAGGAAAAGCAGGCGCGGTAGGCGCGCACTGCAACGCCTTGTGTCGAGTGGATACCACCGGCAGAACTAGCGTCGGTACGACTGCCGGACGCCGCTTGACTTGACAGCGGGCATCACCGCGATACCTTGACCTCATGTTCAACTTCTCGATACAACACGTGAGCTCGAACTCGTTCTTTCTGAAACACACGACGGCTCGCGACGCCGAATGGCAGGTGAGCTACCCAGCGCTCGCAATGGCAAGTCCGATCGACCCGGTCGATGAGCGGCGCAAGCAGATCGTTGTCGCGGCCGCCGACGGCACCCATGTGCGCATGGTGTTCTTCAGTACGCTTGGCGCGATCCTCGACTTCCGGGCGTCGTGGGCAGAGATCGATAGTTCAGCACGTAGCTGGCTAGCCTTTACCGTTCGTTGGAACAGGTGGTGGCTGCCGGATGGCGGACATGCCCGTGCACTTGAACAACACGCGTCGACGCCGACCGATTTACGGCTCGCGCATTGTTCGATTGAAGGGCGTCTCACCGACGACGCAGCCTTTCGGCGATATCTTGATAATGTTGAGCGGCACTATCGGCGAGATGCGAGAATTGCTCGGGTTTTGTTCCCCGACAACCTACGCGGCGAAATCGAGGGTGGCCCACTTACCGGCGCGGCGCCACTCGTTGACTCCTGAATGAGCAACATCCTTCCATTTACGCGTCTCTCTACCAGCGATGCACGCAGTGACGGCAACGACTGCGCGCATCGTCATATTCGGCTGGACAAACACGGCGGCACCGTCTCTTGCTCTGACTGCGGCACGGCCGTGGCACCCTTCTCCGCGCTTTCAATGCTCGCTGAGCAGTATGGTCTCGCTCTCTCGCACATCGAGCACCTCAACAATCGTCTGGCTCTTGCTGATTCGCGAATTCTCGAGCTCTCCAAGACGCTCGACGCCATCGATAACCTGAAAAGCGCACCGAAACAGCCTTCAACGGAGACTTGACGGAGCGTCAATCGGTGGTGCAATAGGCTATCAGCAACAACAGTGCACCAGCACCATGAAGCAGTCGTTTGCATGCGGCCACACCGGCAAGGGGAAGTTCTGCCACACCTGCGCCAACGCAGAAAAAGAGAAAGCCGAGCAACGCCTCGCGATGGAACAAAAGCGCGCGGCGAAAAGAAGTTCGACTGCCGACGACGCCATCGACCTGTCGATGGTTCGTCATCTGTCGTCCGTTCAACGCGAGGCACGCGACCTTCTCGCGAAGGTCAGCAACGGAATCCATCCCTTCTCGCTCGACGGCAAATTCCTGAAGTCGTCCGCCGGCAGGCTCCTATCGGTTCCCGTTGGCAGATCGTATCGGTTACTCTTCGACGCCCCATCTTTGAGGCCTATCCGCTTGGTCAGCCACGAGGATTACAACGCAATCGCCGCCAACCGCGTCGCCGCGTAGTCTGAAAGCTGTTGTAAAGTTCGGGGTTGTTTCCTAATTTGGCGGTAAACGAGCGTCGCTATAATGCATCCGCCCACACCCTTTTCGCCGACGATCGGCGAACGCCCCGGACCACGCTGCCATGACTGACGAGCTCTTCCCCTGCGACCATTGCGGCGGAAAATGGGCCTTTGGCTACTCGCACCGGCTGTTGAAGCGCCTGTCGGCGCCCGCGAGTGACTATCTGAACGCCGACGACCGAGCCGCTCCGCAGATTAACGACCTCGAAGCGCGCTCGCTATTTGCGATCCCGCAAGAAAAGGTTTGCTGCATTTTTTGCGAAGACTGCGGTATGCAAACGCCTTGGATCGCAATCGGCGACGACCGGCACGCGGCCCTGGAGAAGGCGGGGACGATCTGGAACGCTCGGACGCGGCGCCCGCCTGCCAAGGAAGGCGATCTCCTCAAGCTGATTAGGAAAGAAGTCAGCGCCCTAGATGCCCCGTTCCTGATCAACCTATTGGCACGGACGGAGGGCGACTGGGAGAAGCGCGGCCCAATTTTCGCCATGCTGGCTGCGAAAATCGTCGACAGCAAGATCACATTGAGCGATTTCTGGCCTGTCGACACAGTGCTCAACGATGCTGCGAGATACCGGAAGCTCCAGCAACTTGCGAAACGCGTCTACATCGACGGCGTAGCCTCGATTCAGTTTCCGCGCATTCCTGCGACGGGCGGTGATGAGGGCAGTTTCGAAAACAGCGTGAACCTCGCAGTTGACGATCTGCCGGACCGCAATCGCTGGTAACTTGACTTGCGGCTTATGCGTCCATACTGGTTTGGTGCTGGCCAGTTCGGCGCCAGCAGCAACCCACCACCACAGGAAACGCATGTCCCCCATCGACTACCTTCGCGCCGCTTACCGCCTGCGCGCAAAGCTCGCACCGCAGCTCACGGTGGCGCTCGCCTTGGCCGCCATTCTCACCTATCACGCTATGACAAGCCGGTCATTGGATTGGCTGTTGAATTGAGCCAAAACGCGGGACCCGGAGCGAGGGCATTATCAGTGATAATTCACTTTGCGCGAGACGTTTCCGTTCAAGTCATTGAAAAGAAATGACAATCACAAATTTTCCGCGTGTGACAACCCGGGTCTTCTTGCATTGGCACACTCCCGGCTACGTTCCAGGATTCGATAGACGCTCTGCCTAGAGATCTGAAGGAAGTTCGCAGCAGCTTTTTTGTTGCCGTTGAACTTAGCGATGGCATCACACACCTGATCGAATGTGACGTCGGGCGCCTTTTGCTGCTGCACTCTATGGGTCGACAGGTACGCGTTCGCTATTGATGGACGGCTATGACCGGCCGCCTCGACCACCTGCCGCCTGGCCTCCTCGTGCTGCTCCTTCGGCGCAATCTCGCCTGTCCCCTTAACCGGCGCTTTCACGCCTGCCAGCGCTTCGTACATCGTGTGGAAGTTCTGATGTCGTAGGCCGTGGGCAGTTATTCCGAGCGCGCTCTTGCGTACGCCGTGCTTGCGGAGCACTCGGTAAAACCGGTCTCTCCACTGCTGCTTCGTATATCCCAGAGGGATCGTCGTCTTGGAAACCGGATTGATCAGGGCTGCCGCCTCCTTCAGTACGTCTAGGCCGTCACCGATCGGAACGACCCGGTTCCGACCGCCTTTCGTCCCCCGAGTGACGCGAAGCATCCCGTCATCGCCGACTGACTCAAGAGGGCGCAAGAGGAAGCTTTCCTCGACGCGCAAACCGAAGGTCAACTGCAGGCGGAGTTGTACAGCCACATACTTGTCGGTATGTGCGATCTCCGCCATCTTCTCGATCGAATCGACTCCATTGCCGGCCCACGACTTGTCCTCGGTGGCGATGTACGAGCGCACGAGACCGTGCTCTTTACGGTCAACATAACTCTCCAACGGGCCGATCAGGTTTGGCTTGTACATCCAATCGGCGAGTGCGCGAAGATAGGTCAGCTTGTTTTCGATTGTTCCGCCCGTCAGCTTCTTACGAACCCAGATGTCCACAAGTGCCTCGACGTGCTTCTGCTTCAGGGCCCACGGAGATTTCAGTGCGTATCCGTTCTCGCGAAGCTCCACGAATGCGTGGCAGATCTTCTGAATCCGATATGCCTGTGTCTTCAACGACAGCGAGTTTTTACTCACGCGAGTCCGGCTGTGCACGCGAGCGACGTTGTCCTCAAGAAGCCGTTCCAGTTCGATTTTGAAGTCCTCTGGCAAATTGTAGCGACGAAGTTCAGAGCGGACGTTGACGGTGACCGACATTAGCAATTCCCCTGTGCGTTCCTGATCAAGTGATTAGTTGCATAGCAGAGCGCCCGTCCTGTCTCGAACGATTGGCGCAACTCGGGCGACCGCGCAATATGGCCGGATATCTCAATCACGCCTGCGGCCGCAGATTCCCAACCGGCCGCCGCTGCGTGCCTAAGCGCAGATCGTCTCGCGCTCACATCGTCAAAACCGTATTGCACGGACAACTGCCACATGGACCACGCTAGGTCAGCCTCAAGCGGATGATTGACCCACGGCTCCCGGGCGGCTTTATGCGCACCTGTCGCGGCGGCGCCACCCGCCGTCAGCGAGACGAACCGCCCATGCGGCTCGATCCTCCTCAGCCACGGCTCAAGCAGGATTTCTCGGGCACTGAAGCGGTGTGCTTGCGCAATGTCTCGCGTCCATGGCGAGCTACGCTCGATCCCCGCTCCGAATGCCCGCAAGTACAGCGGCGGCGCAGGTGCAAAAACTTTTATCCAAGGGGTGGCTCGTGCCCACTCAGCCAAGGCCCCCGGGTGACGGAAAAGTTATTGGATAGCGAGGCAACCTCGCCGGTGGCCACGCCAGACTCGTGATCGCTCTCGTCGAGCTTCGATAGAAAAGCATCTATGTCGACCGTATTGCGCTCAAAGCGATGGGCCCGATCTAGGTTCAGCGTCAGCCTGTAATGCCGTTCGACCGAGTGGAATACGTCTAGGAAAACTGGTCCCATGACGCGGTGGTACGAGCCGACAATATATGAGCCCGTTACTGCCTTCCGAAGCACGAATACGTCCAACGGCTCCTGCATCGTTTCCTCGTTGATCTGCGCTTGGTCCGCGGACACTTACATGTGCCCGATCCCTTTGTCGCCGGGCGAGAACCGCAGGGAGCCTATCTCCTCGTCTCTTCGCGCAGCGCGCCGCGTCACCCCGCCGGGTCACCCTTCCTCGCCTTTAGCGATTCCATTCGATCAGCCCCGCACGTGGAAGAGACGTGCATCGACCGTCCGTGTTGCTGCGTGCTGCCGATCTCACGCTTCGCGTGTTGACCGCCGCCGACTAGCTGCCGGTAGACATCAACGCAGGTCCGCTTCGCGGAACCTCTCGCCGTTGATTGTTCTCCCCGCTGCTGCCGGCAGTCCAACCGCGAGCATTTCGCTTCGCGATCGGGCTGTGCCGCTGCTACGGCTACCGCGCCGGCCTTAGCACTGATGCGCTGAGGCCAATTGCTCGGTAATTGCTCTTGCGCTGTTTTGTTCCGGTTGCGCCGACCGTTCGTCTTCCGTACAGGAAGCAGTCGCCTTTCTGGCTTGCTCGCTCCCCCATCCCCAAGCGCGTTGAATCCGCCGCGGTGTGTCGGGCCTCATGCAACGTACCCAGCTTCGTGTGCTGTAAGGATGCGTCCATGCTCGTTGAATGCGTCGGTGATCGCAGCAGCAGACTGTGTCCGTGTCCGCTCGCACCTCGACTCAACTTGCTTTCTCGGGCTGAACTGCCCGCAAACCCAATGGATATCGCGTGTCCGTGTTCCTCAACTTGGCTCACGGTGCGTTTGATTTGATTGAGAAAAAGGCCGCATGATTTTGCGGCCTGTGACAGAGGGGATTTTCGCTAGGCAAAGCGGTCCCCTCGATGGTCCGTATAGGAGGTCGATGCGCTGGTCGCGCGGTTGGTGATTGGAATATTAGCCGCTCGGATGCCAACGCATTTTTCGAAAGCTGCCTAAATGTAGTGATCTTTTGCTTCCTTGACTTTCTGTGTCGATCTGTAGAGTTGGACGCGTGTGACGTGGACTTTTCTCACCGAATTCGTCCAGATAACTAACAGATTGAGGCAAGGCCCAGCATCCGTTCTTGCTTCTCACCGTTGAGGTGGAGATGTCTGACAGTTATCCGGACGTTGGCAGAGAGAACGCCATCATCACCGCCTATCTGCCACTTTTCTGTCAGATAACGGGCAGATGAGTGTGGCCTATTGAAATGCTCTGGAGAGAGAATGAACGCAATGAAAGTACATGCGCCCGTCCTTGCTGTCGACGTTGGATATGGCAACACCAAGGTCGCCTTTCGCAATGGATCAGACGTCTCAACATTTATGTTTCCGTCGCTGACGCCGCCGTACAAGGCACATACGATCGCCAAGGAGAGCGCCGGATTGATCACGACGCCGAAGACGATTGCCGTGGAGGTCGAAGGTAAGCGCTATCAGGTTGGTCCGGGCGTCTTGTTGAGCTCGCGCAACGGCGATGCGGGCGCGACGCTCAACGACGACTACTGCACGACTTCCAGCTATGCCGCGTTGCTGGCAGGCGCGTTTCATTTCGCCAACATTGCATCGGTCGACCGCTTGGTCCTCGGTCTGCCGATGCGCAACTTCCACACCCACGTTGCGCACTTGCGCAGTGCCTTCGCCGGCAAAAATGCGTTCGGCGAGGTGGATTTCGATGTCGGAAGCGTCATAGTGCTGCCGCAGCCTCTGGGTGCATTGGTCAACTTCTCGCGCTATCACGAGTTCGACAAAGAGGACCCGCACCTCATTATTGACGTTGGCTACTTCACCACGGACTGGGTAGTCGCGACGGGGCTGACGATCGACGAAGAGCGCAGCGGAGGTCATCACAGCGGCGCTTCTCACTATTACGAGGCTATCGCGGCTGTCATCAAAGAGAAGCTGCATATCGACACTCAGGGAATTGAGCGGATCGATAAGGCGTTGCGCACCGGGTCCACGTTGCTGCTCAACGGGAACGATTACGACCTTCGCGAGTTCCTGCCTGGAGCGCAAACGGTCATAGACGCTGCGGTAAAAGCGATCCAAGCGGGTGTGAAAAACACCGTGGATATTCGCTCAATCGTTCTCACGGGTGGGGGTGCGGCTCTCTACAAGTCCGAGATACAAGCGCGTTTTCCGCATTTGAGGATCGACCACATGCCGGATCCGTGTTTCACGAACGTCAAGGGGTTTCTTGCCGCTGGCGAGGCAACGATGCTGCGCGATAAGAAGCGCAAGGAAGGAGTGCCCGCATGACAGGCGCTTTGGAGATCAAGGTAACAATCAGCGAAGTAGTGACGCCAGCGTTGTTCGACGCTCTGGTTGCGATCTCCAACCCGAGGCAGCGTGCGGCGCTGTTGAAGCGCCTTGCCGAAGATGCGCTGCGGGGCAACGTTTCGGTCAGCTACCAGCCGGGGACGCGTGCTGCGCCGGCTGCGACCGGGGAGCCAATCGCCGGCCCAACGATTCTTACGTCCGCACGCGACGCGGTCGTTACAGCTGCACCGAGTCAACCCGTCGGCGACGGCGAGCCAGACTTCGACTACGCATTCCTGGCTGAAAATCTAAACCTGGGGTGATGACACCGCCAACAGCAAAAGCGTCGGTGCTCTTCTCGACCGCTTTCTTCGCGACCGCTTGACAATGCGAGAATGCTGACAAGATAGGAACGTATAGTTCAGGCCTGCAAAGGCGACGGAGGGAGAAATGGGCTTTTTAGAAATGTTGGCGCACGCCGACTGGACGCGCGGCGTTCGCATGTGGATCTTTGTGGCCGCCGCACTGGCTGCGTGGGAGGCTGCTTATCTGTTTCATCGCGCCTTGTCCCGCTCAGCCGAAGGAGCCGATGATGTACGCTAGATTCATGGCGCTGCCGTTTTTCACGCGACGCATCATTATCGTGATGGCGTCTTTCTTCGTGATGTGGGTTTGTGCGTACCTGCCGAAGAGCGGCCTCACTCAGGTGTTGATCGGGTCCAGTGCATTCGTGATGTGTTGGGCAACTGGCATCCTCGTTCCGTTCCTGAAGGTTACGTTTTTCGTCTTACGGTGGCGTTTGTGGTACGTGGTGCGCTACAAGTAGTCGCTGATTCCTAGCCGCCAAATAAAAAAGCCCCGACCAAACGGTCGGGGCTTTTGTCTTCACGGGGCATCAATGCAGCAGAGATACACCTTGTGCGCTCGCCTGTCGACGAATGCAGTAAAACCAAGCAGTGTCCAGCGTGACGCCCTGCTTCTCCACTCGGGCATGACCGCCTCGTTTACGGTCGATCACATCGTAGGCTTCCGCCTCAGACTTTCCAACTCTGACCGAGCCGTTCTCGACACCGGACGTTGCGACGATTTCATACCGGCCAACAATCATGCTAAAGCTCATTTCCTCTTCTCCATTGGAAAAGCTCGGGCGGATTGCGGCCCCGGTTGGGGACGAATCCCCACCGGGCAAAAAGTTACGTGTTAGCGGCCAGGCGGCCGCGAATCAAATACTCAAACGTGCAGTGCTTCACGTTCGTCGCGGCGTACCACCATTGGAACGGACGGGCGATGCGCTGCCTGAGATGCACACCACTCGTCGGCAAAATCGGTTTCCCGCTTTTTAGGCCGGTGAACCATAGCCGTGTAGCCTTCAGCTCGCAGCCGCTTCGCAAGCTTCAATGCGGCATCGACCCCCGGCGATTTACCGGTGCGGGGATCGACCGCATCGAAGTCCGCGAAGATGTGGACAACGCGGATTCCGAGACCGTCCGGAACAACGAAATCGGCGAGAAGGATTCGATTCAGGCAGTACCAGACCGGCACGCCGAAGAGCATGAGCGCGGCATACGCCGTCTCGAGACCTTCCGCGACGCCGATTTCCCCATCGACTGGATCCATCAGCCGGACTGCGCCGCCGTTGAGCTTATGAAGCGTCACGTCGTTCAGCTTGGATGGAAGGATCTCGCCATCGTTAGTGACGATCGACGCCTTCGCAGGTTTCGAGCGTTCAAGGAACGTTCGGTGCAGCGTTCCGAGTCGGCCGTCCGGCAGCGTGAAACGAGCGAGGATGCCCGGCCACTGACCGATGACTTTCTTCTCGTGGCGGTAATCGAGCATCGCCATGCGCAGCGCCGGGGACGGGCCCACTGTCAGACCCGGCACCCGCTCGCGCAGGTACCGCGGAACGAGGCCGTCGGAACCGACCAGCGTCGCTCGACCCCACATCGAGTCGAGGCGTTTGCGCGCCCACTCGGGATCGACCTTTCGGCCGGGCACCGGGGCTGCCGGTTGTGCTCGGTTTTGCCGTGCATCGGCCAGGCTGCCGCCCTCGAGTTCGACCATGAGTTCGCGGAAGGTCATTCCGGCGGACTTGCAAATGAGCTCGAAGCCGTCGCCGGCTTTTCGGTCGCCGTCGTTGCACTTGCGGCAGACCCAGTCGCCGCGACCGCGGTTGTTGTCGTAGGTGAAGCGGTCGTTTCCGCCGCAGATGGGACAGGGTGCGCCCTTCCCAGTCAGTGAGCTTGCGGGCACTCCATACTTCTTGAGCAACGCAATCCACTGTTCCGGGGACAGCTTGACGTCCTTTACATTCATTGTCACTCCAGTTGTGGTGTGGTTGAGGTCGATGCCTGAACAGGCGGTGAAACCGTGCTCAAAAAAGCCGTCCGCCTCGCGCGAGGCGAGCACGCCGGGCGGCTTTTTTCAGCAGAGGAAGCGAAAGGCAGGGTGTAGCGACAGAGAGGGCGCGTCGCGCAGGAAGAGCCGCTTCGCGGCTTCGCCGACCGTTTCCGGTCCGACGAAGCAACGAAGGTGAGAAGAAACAGGAAGCGAGGTGAGGTGTTACGGGATTAGATCGCAGCCCACTCGCGGCCCATCAGATGCGCCCTGAAGGGTATGTCGTCATCATCTGCGAAGCCGCCGCCTCCACCATACGATGTCGATTGCGGCTCGCGACTCGCCGGCGCAGGGTTGCTCGATCGCGGCTGCTGCGAACGTTCTTGACGTACAGGGCGTTGGCTCTCGAACCCGTCATTGGATGAACGATCGCCCGTAGAGCGGCCGCCGAGCATTTGCATTTGGTCTGCGACGATTTCCGTCGAGTACCGCTCCTGCCCGGCTTGGTCCGTCCACTTGCGCGTGCGGATTCTGCCTTCGATGTACACCGACGAGCCTTTCTTCAGATACTCGTTGACGATCTCAGCCAGCCGACCAAAGAATGACACTCGATGCCATTCGGTCTGCTCCTTCATTTCGCCCGAGCCCTTGTCTTTGTAGCGATCGGTCGTTGCGAGTCGAATGTTTGCCACCGCGTCGCCGCTCGGCAGATAACGCGTTTCCGGGTCGGCTCCGAGGTTGCACACGAGGATGACCTTGTTTACTGATGCCATAAAAAGCTCCTTTAAGATTTCTTGGAAATCGACCAAAGCCACTTGTCCCACAGCACTTGCGCGCCGCTGGCGTCGAGCTTGGGTCGACCACGTTTATCGACGGCAGGTACCTTGATCTTGCCAAGGCGTCTGACCTCTATGCGATCGCCGACTTTGCAATGTGCTTCTGCAATCGCGTCGCGAAGACCCTCGCCTTGCAGCACGTCCACACCTGTACGGTGCTCGAGTGTGATGCAAAAGGATTCGTAGGTCCGCCCCGGTCGCTTGCCGTCGGGGAACTCCTTCTCGCCCCACTCCTTGAGCACGCCATATCGCGCGCGCTCACTGGGCCGATGTGATGGCTCGGCGGCCCGCGCTGGCGACGACGCTACGGTCTCGACAATTTGTCTTGTCGGTCGGGCGTCGCTCGCGGCGGCTGGGCGGGTTGGCGCAACGGAACGCTCGGAGGGCGTCTCTGTCGGCTGAACTTCCCGGACGGCAGCCGCAATCGCTTCTGTGAGCGGACCCTGGTGCTCTCGCAGCACTTCCCAGTGCGGAGCGAGCGCCGGAATCAGCTTCATTCCGACTGCGGTTGGCCGTAGCTCATAGTCGAACGCCGGGCGAAACTGCACCACGACATCGCCCTCATCGCGAAATAGCATCGGTTGACCAGCGATCGCGATGTGCCGCTCGTTCGCTCCGCCTTTTCCGACTTCGACGGGGGATGATTGCTTTGCGGGGTAGCTATTCCGGGCCTGCGTCGCCGACTGCACTCCGAAGAGCGTTCCCAGCAGCCGGCCGAATGTTGATGTGCTCATAGTCGACCTCCTAGAGCAGCGTGCCGAAGCACTCGCGACGCACTTCTTCCATGTCGCGTTTGAGCAAAGGGTTGCTCAGAATGACGTCCTGCAGGATCTCGGGATCGACGCCGTTGATCTGGCACACGAATCGATACGGTAAGGCGCCCATCCAGAACTCCATGACCCATCCGAGCGTAGCCCGATAGTCTTCGAGTTCCATCTTTTTTCGGTTTTTGAGTCGCTCGCTGAACAACGCAGCGCAGTCCATTAACGACTCGGGCATGTTGTCGCCGCGTCTGCTGTCAGTCGCGAGACTTATCAACGCGTCGACCATCTTGTCTTTAACGGCCCCGCTCCACAGGTGCGGATCGGGCAGCGGATCGGGCTTGGCTTGGACGCGTGTGATCGGTGCTTCGGGAGCGCCGAACATGTCCAGTTGCCATGCGGCTACTTCTGCTTGCATGGGAATCTCCGAAGGAACGGGAACCCATGCCCCCAACGGGATGGTTTCCCGTTGGGGTGAGGGGTCAAGACCGCCCGTGCGGGCAGTCTTGACATTCAGGCGTAGCGACTAGTTGTCGGTGCCTGTCTTAAGTGGAACGACCACTGCGGACTTGGCGTACTGACGTTTGATGGGCGTGACGTTGGCGTCGGCGGGAGCCGGAGCGACAACGGCGTGCGCGGGCGCCTTCGAATCCTCAGCTCTCTCCTCTTTCAGCGCCGCCTTGATGGATCTCTTGATCCAGACAGCGACGGTGGTAGAGACAAACAGAAAGGCGAAGAACGAATGCGCAGCAAGCCACAGGGCAAAGCAAACAGCGACCAACCAGCCGGGCGACTTCATCGCCTTCATAACCAACTGCTTCGGCATTTTCTCTCCGGAAAAAGACGCACTAGGGGATGTCCAGCCTATACAGCGCTGGATGATTTTCGATGCTCGAGTGAGCAGGGAAAAACGGCGCGCGGAGAGACGCTTTCGTCATGGCTCGAATGAAGGCGTGGCGGAAGCAGCTCAAAGCAGGGAAAGTGGGATGCGAGCGCGCGGCCTATCGGTATGCGCAACTCGGTTCGATGCGTCGTGGACGCGGGGATAGATGGGAATTTACGCTCTGCCAGCGAGGTGTGTGCCTTCGAAAGCTCCCGATTTCATACCGCCTTTTGCTTTTTTCGACGCATCTGTGACTGCGAGCCGGGCGGCCTTGACTTCGCGCATGCCCTGCCATGCTTGGAGCATACATACCAGGGAGCCAGCACATGCTTATCAAACTACTGATCGCCGTCGGCGGCTACTACCTATATAGACGGTCTAAAGGACGGCGTTGCTCGCGCACTTCGCATTCGGCGCGCACAGCGACACGTTGGGCGGACGCGATCGGCGCTGCTGGCGAGGCTGCGACGGAGGCGAAGCTGCGCAAATCCCTCCGCTGCCTGTGCGGCGAGGAGTTTTATCTGCACGATGGTCCGTTGGTGATCGAGCACGCACCGGGGACGGCCTTTCCCACGGCAGAGATCGATCACCTTGCGATCACGCCCTTCGGGATTTTCGTTTTTGAGACGAAAAACTGGTCCGGGCACATTGCGCCGTCAGCGATGCCCGGGAATCTCACCCGAACTTCGCACCACGGCGAAACGGAGGATAGGCGCTGCCCAATAGCGCAGAACCGGACCAAGCTCCGATTCCTTCGTGAACAACTGCCAGGCATGTGGCCGGTTGCCGGTGCCGGCATTTTCACATCGCCCACGGCCGTGCTTCACCGGGACCTGCCGATCGATCTGCTATCGCTGGAGGAGTTGCCCTACTGGCTGCGACTCAAGCGCGATTCGTTCAAAGAAAGATCGCCGGTGGACATCCGTCGCGCCACGGCGGCCGTGCTGATGTACGCCGACAACTCAGCAAACGCTCTTATTGCCCACAAGGCGCGGGTGGACGCTTAACCAAAACTTTCGACCGAAATCAAGCCCTTGTCTAGGAAATTTATTCCACATAAACGTTAAAGTGTTACACATCTGAACCGTTAAACGATTGCTTACCTGCGCTTGTAGGGCTTTTGTTTGCGCACGACGGCGCGAAACGGGGTGGAAATATGCGTCTTTTCACTCTCCGACGGTGTAACGAGAATTTACGATTGGTTACTTAGATGATCGATCGTTCGATAGGTTTGCGGGATGAGAGCCCCGCTCATGAAGGGCAGCGCCCGTCAGCGCTGCACACAACGGAGAGGAAAAATGCTGTCAGGCGAGACGTCCGGAAACGTTCCGAATAAGTTCAATCCCAATCTACCGGTTCCGTTCGGTGACGATTCCATGTCCGACTTCATCGTCCCGCGCGACGATAATAAAGGGATCACCCGGGCCACCATCGAAAAAGCCGCGAAAGACTCGTTTGGCGGAGAGGACGAGCTTGTCGCGAAGCTGACGGACTCCATGATGGCCGTTTCCGAGTCGCGGGAACGCATCTCCGCAGAGATGATTGCGCTAGGCAATCAACTTTTTCACGCCCACTACCTCATCCGTAACAATATGGTGGCTAAGGGCGGCGACTCGATTTCGATCCACCGCAAAGCCGCGCGCATGGCGTACAACTTCTTTGAGAGCTCGCTGAAGATCAAGGAGTCGGCAGCCCGCCAGTACATGCGATGCTGGGAACGCTTTGGTAACAACGAAGAGGCAATCCGCATCTTTAACGTAGGCGAGCTCGACATGCTAGCCGCAGCACACGTCACCGACGCGCAGATCAACGAGATCATGCTGGCGAAGGAAAGCAAGCCCGACATGAAACGCGCAGACGTGAAAAAGCTCCTCGACACGCTTCAAAAGCAAGAAAAGGCGCTCGTTGATAGCCAAAAGCAAGTAGACAACGTGACGTCCGTCCTTGAGGACACGAAGACCGCACTCGACCTTGCGCAGCGCGAGGCGCAGCATCTTAAGGATGAACTGGACACCAAGGCCCGGGCCCTGGCCGCAAAGCAGCAGCAACTGGACGGCCTGGACGACCTCTACAACCGTCGCACCGCGGGGATGAGCGACATGCAGAAAGACCTCGCAGATAAGGACAGGGAGATCGCCCGCCTGCTCGATGAGGTCATGAACAAGAAGCCGGAAGTTCAGGTGAAGGAGGTTCTTGTAACCCCCCCCGGATTCTCATCGCTGTCGGAAGCGTTGGAGGCGAAGACAGCCGAATTCAAGAAGACGACGCAAGCCTTGGACGCACTGAAGCAAGAAGTAACCGAGGTCGAGAAGAACCGCGAGAAAGCCAAGGCTGCGCTCGCTGCCGCGGAAAAGGTGCAAAAGACGATGGAAGGCGTTTCCGCCGCATTTGAATCCTTCGCTGGAAAGCTCACCGCAGCGCAGCTGGCCGTTAAGGCAAGCGACAGCCCTGCCGAGCACCGCCCGATGTTCGAGACGTTGTCCGCGATGATGCGCAAATCGCAGAGCGAACTCGACGCATGGCTCGCTAAGTAAAAGGGCTGAGGCCGACCACGTGGACGTGCGCCGCAAGGCGCACAGGAATAGAAACAATGAAAACGACAATGTCGAAGAATACTCTGGACGCGATTGAGACCAACATCGCCTTACCGGCTTTCTTGGCCGAAAAGATCCAGCGCGAAAACTATTCGCTCACTGACGCCATGCACAAGGTGCTTGCGCGGTATCCCGACGCGAAAGGCGTGCTGGGCCTATCGCTGGACAACATGGAACTGTTCGACACGCACGCCGATCCGAAGGC
Organism: Caballeronia sp. LZ003; assembly: GCF_031451465.1. Classification (NCBI taxonomy): domain Bacteria; kingdom Pseudomonadati; phylum Pseudomonadota; class Betaproteobacteria; order Burkholderiales; family Burkholderiaceae; genus Caballeronia; species Caballeronia sp. LZ003. The sequence continues at coordinate 166,297 of NZ_JARUXJ010000005.1, forward strand.
GACGCTGATGAACATGCCGTTCCTCGCCTTGTCCCCTACCCTGCCGGACCCTAGAGACTGGGATACGTTTGTCAACGGCGTCCTGCGTTCGCGAAAGGTGGAAGAGCTGACGGATAAGATGCCCGAAGTCGATGGCATGACCGACCGGGACATATTTCACAACAACAGCTCTTATGTGACGCTGCTTAAGGACGTGCTGCACATGAACGTCCTGGCGGCACCGCTGCTAGGTCTCTCGCTCGAACTCGCGCACTACCTCAAGGGCCTGCCGATGCGTCGCATCCAATCGGCGATCGGCGAGATCAAGTTCCCGCTCTATAGATGGCGGTTCGACGACAACATGTTCTGGACAGAATACCGCACGGGATGGCTGTCAAACGAGGCGGTCGCCCATTACCTCATGCGTACGGCTCAGCTCCCGCCGTCCACCTTGCCATTCAAGCACGCGTGGTCAGACCTTCGGCTGGACCGGGCACAACGCGATGTCTACGCGCGGGCGCTTATGACACAAGGCTGCCGCGCTGCAACTGCGACCAATCTGTTCACGCTGAACGCAACAAAAGCACGGAACACCTACCGCGAGATCCACGGCGTCAGTTCACCGTGCGGCTGCAACCCGACGTCGCTTATCTGGTACGTCGAGCACCCGACACATCGCCTGCAGGGAACGTTCTTGGCATGGCTTTATCGCGCGGCGCTGGCCAACGGAGGCAACATCCCTGAGGCGCTTATCGCCTCTATCGACGTCGCCGAGAAGATGTTCGGCAAAGAGTTGGCCATTAGCCCCGACCGCGCGATCCACCTCACCCGAGCAATGGCGATCCACTCCCGGCTAACGATGACCCCGTGCCGGACCTGTAAGACGGAGTACATCCTCTCCAACGAGCAAGGAAGGATCGAACTGGCGAAAGACTTCTTCTGTCCGGGCTGCAGCTACAGTCTTAAGTCGCGCTCCGCCAAAAAGCAGGCAAAGTCAAAGAACGAGTAACGATAACCACAACGGAGGGAGTCGATTAATGTCCGAACAGTTTAGCGTCGAAGCTGGACGCGTCGTTTTCTCACGCGACGGCCGCGTGCAGTTTGGCTGGTTCGACCTTCAAACCCGCGCGTACTACGGCGAGGCCGATGGTCTGTGCATTGCCGATGCGATCGGCGCGATCGAATCTCACTCTGACGTGACGCACTGAGCCATGCAGGACTTCGCTTACCTCTTTCCAGACAGCGTCGCCGCATGGCTTGAGGGCCGCGGCGACGCCCGATTCCAACGGTACGAAAGGCACTACCGCGCAGATCGGGCAACGGTGCAGTCGCAGGACGCGTTCGACCTTGAGCAAAGCAACGTTCGCTTCGCGCAAAGATTCGGGTCAGGCAAGCGGCAGTTCGCGGCCGTGTCGAAAAGCAAGGCATTCGGCGCGCTCGCGACCTTCCTCATTCTCCTTTGGGGCGGGTCCGCACTTCTCTCTTCCGTCGGCGCGACACAGCCCGTCGCCGTTGCTGCGGTCCTCGGCGTCGTCTTTATCGGCTTGCGGATGAAGCACCTTCGAGCCCGCGGACAGCAGTGATAGCAAACGGGTGCGATCAAACAACGGCGCGGAATTTCAACCCGTTACTGGGGTATTACAATGCCTGCGCCGCCATTGGCCAACGGCAATTCCCTAACGAGGAAAGCGGTTTCGAGACGGACTTCCAAGACGCCTTGACTTCGAACACCGCTCGATAAGATGAAAGTAAGCAGATCGCGGGGGCGACTGCAACCACTAGATCGGAAACAACAAATGATGATTCAGAAAAACTTCAAACTCTCGATGGCCGCGATCGCTGCATCGCTGCTGGTGGCTGCTTGCGGTGGTGGTGGTGGTGGTGGCGGTAACCCTACCTCGCCGGCCACTCCGCCTACGGGCGCAAGCTCGCCAGCAACAACGCAGCCGGCCAGCGGGGTCGCCCCGCAAACATCGGCAAACACGCCCAGCTACGTTGCGAACTCCTTCCAGCTTGCTGCATTCAATCAGGTGAACGCCTACCGCAACGGGATGGGTGTCGGCATGCTCAACCAAGATCCGGTTCTGGACACCTCTGCGCAGGCTCACTCGCTGTACCTCTTTAGCAACCTTGCCAACGGCGTGCTCACGTCCTTGAGTCACGACGAAGTGGCAGGCAACGCAAACTACTATGGCGACACGCCACTGCTTCGCGCGCAAAAGGCCGGGGTTCCGACGACAGAGTGGATTGGCGAGAACATTGCTGCCGGCGTGCCTGGCGGGACGCAAGCGGCAGACGCCGCTGACTGCATCGGGCAAGCGCTTGCATCGGTTTATCACCTAGTCGATCTCACCTTTACGCAGCAGACCATCGGCATCGGTTACACGCCGGGAACCTCCACGTATCCGCTGTATGCCTGTACGACCGACTTCGGCACGACCACTGGTGTTTCGGGTCCGCCCACCAGCTCGAACAGTTATTCGTCGGTTGGCGGCCAGCAAATCTCCGAAACAGCGGTCGTCCACTCGCCTTACAGCAATGAAACCGGCGTTGCCTTGGCGATGCGCGCTGAGGCTCCCAATCCGGCTGCTGACTTGCCGGCGCCGGGACGTCCGATCCTGGTTCGTGTGAAGGCGGCAAATGGGATTGATACTTTGACGGTGAGCCAATACACGCTGACCGATATCATGGGTGCGGCGGTTGCGGCCCGTGTGCTCGTCCGCTCTACGGCGGTGGCTGGATCAACGGCACCGACCGTTGCCGATCCGAACAATCTGCTGCCGAGCGGGACTGCAGTTCTCCTCCCGCTGACCGCTCTCAAGGCCGGCACGACCTATACCGTGACGTTCGCGGGTGCGCGCAACGGTGCGCCGGTCTCCACTTCCTGGAGCTTCACGACAGCCGCCGCTCAGCAGAGCCAGTAACCCGTCTCAGCGAAGCGCACACGCGCTATCGCACTAACCTAAGATGCAAGAAAAACGCCCCGCTATTTGCGGGGCGTTTGCCTTTGTGAGTGCCGAATGCTTTGGGCTGGTCAGCCGCCGCAAGCTCCACCGCCGGTCATGCAGTCCTCGTTCCGGAAAACAGCGTAGGGACCGGCCCCGCCAACGTTGGCCCATGCTCCAGTGGCGTCATCCGTAGTACAGACGACTTCATAGACATTGCTTCGGGTGTAACCGTCAGACTTGGTCCAGTATTTGGTGCCGATAGAGTTGTTGTAGTACCACTGCGAATAGCCACGGGAGCTGTACCGAATGCGATTCGTCAAAGGACCCAGTGTGATTCCGTCCTGCAATGCGCGAGCAGCACAGTTGGCTTTCGCGACCTCAACCGGATCATCACCGCCCCCCTGCGGAGGAGGCTGGATCACCGGCGGCGGAGGCGGAGGCGGCGCATTGCATGAATAAATCCATCCGCTTCCGTTCCATGCAGGGCCCGAAGCGAACCCATACTGGCACGAAGGCTGCGGCGTGACGCACTGATACCTCACACCGATCTTCTGCCATGAATATCCGGGATCGCAACCGGGGGCGCGCGGAACACCGATTGAATTTTGTACCCACTCAGCATTAGAGGTGGTCGGAGCCGCCAACGTACCGCTCAGTGTAGCCAGCAATGCTAGCGATATCCTCTTTTTTGCGAGCTTCATCTTCTTATTGATCAGTGTAGTTGCAACCGACATCGATCTGGGCTTGCAGGCCGAGCTGGTCTTGCACAAGCGTATTAGCGCCATCGGCAAGAACGTCAAATATCTGAAGAACCCACTGTGAGCCGCTCCAACCCATTGCGTAACGCGCACCGGCGATCGGCGGATTGTGATTGGAATAGTCGGTCGTGATCGACTGCGGGATGATTCGGTACCAAGCAGTGCCGCCGGGGCCGCACGCGGGAGGGTTTACGCCCCAGCCGTTATACCAACCGCTGTACTGGGAATCTGCCGACTGGTTGCTCACTAGCGTGCTCGCACCCACCCAATTGCCCCACTTATTGCACACGTACATGAGGTTGTTGCGGATCGTCACGCCGTTCCAGCCGCAGTTCCCGGCCGCAGCGTTGATGTTCGCGACGTTCGTGTTCACAACGTTGGCACTCACCGTTCCGCTTGAATTAACGTCGCCGACATTGATGGGCGCCCCGCCGGTACCCTGGTAGTTCTGCACGTACAGCGCGCCTTTGGTGCGAACCGCCGCGTTCACGCTATCGCCGTAGTACATCGCGCCATTGTCGATCTGCAGGCTATTCCCCGCCTGCAACTTCATCACCTTGTTTGCGCCCAGCGTCACGTTGCCGACGTTTTGCATGTCCTGATTGTTGGCGTTCATCGTGCCGGTCAGCGGTAACGCGCCATCGCGCCGGTAGTATGGCGAATTCCCATCCGCGCCAAAGCCGTTTATCGCCAGTACCATCCCGGCCTTGCTGCCCACTGGGTTCGGCAACGTCCACCCGCCATTGATGCCGGTGACGGTCGCCGGCGCTCGGTTTGTAGAGTAGCCAAACTGTGCGCCCCCGGCCGCAGCGAGAACGCCGGCACCAGCGATGTCAGGCGTCTTGTCCTTCAGGCTGATGAGCGGCGAACTCGGGTAGATCTGCGAAGCGACATGGCAATTACCCGCCGCTGTTGAACAGTTGTCAGGCACGATGGACAGCGCAATCTGATAAGTGCCGCCCCAGAACGGCCCGTTCTTGAACGCGACTTTGTTGTTGGCCTGCGCGCTCAGTTGAGCGAGTGTCGGTGCAACAATCGCAGTCGACGTTGTCTGCGAAAACCCCGCGGGGATAAGCGACGCGTAGTTGTTAGTGATGTAGCTGCCAAGCGCCGAATTGATCGAAGCAATGTTCTGCCCTTCGATCTGGAGCATGTTCTGGCGCTTGGCCGAAATGTCTTCCTTGATTCCCTGTACCGTCAGCAAGGCTGCGCCGACGAGGACGATCAACATCTCAAGAATGCTTCCCATGTCGGCGGCCTGCGCTTAGGTACGGGTGGTCCAGAGCGCCATCGAAGCCATTGAGCCATTCGAAGCGCAGGCGGTCGCGACCGTCGACGGGTTAAACGTCGTGGTCGGCGAGAAGATTGTCGTGCCGTTCACCGTCACCTGCGTGTACACGGTGACGAGCGCGGCCGCGCTCAGCGAGCAAACCGTCGAGGTAACCGGGTACGTCAGGACCAACGAATCGTTGGAGGTCACGAGCGTGCCGACGGCAGCCGTCACCGTGCCATTGAACATCCCCTTGACCGACGACTTATCCGATGCGACGCGCGAGCCCGCCGAATCAAACGCGTGGTTCTGAGCCAGCACCGTCAGCGTCTCGGCCGAGAAGTCGGCGTCGTTCTGCGTCGCGTTCAGGATCCCGGTGTGGAACATCTGCGCTTCGCTCTTGAACTGCGACGAATGAATCAGATCGAGCACGAACTTGCCGCCCGCATAGACAGCCAGCGCGAGCAACGCCGCACCAGCCATCACTGCCCCTGCTTCAATCATCGACAGCTCGCCCGACTGCTTGGTCGCGCGCGCCATCTTGAGCATGCGTGCGCGGCGCGCCTTGATCGAGTCCATCTCAATTGCGTCGATCGCGACTGCTTGTTTATTCTCGTTGGTCATTTTGCTTTTTCCTTAGTTGCTAGATGCGGCGGGATTTCCCGATGTGAGATTGACGGCACCCGTCACCACGTACGAACCGATGCCGAGGGTCAGAAACAGTGCAGCGGCGAAGCCGAGAAGCATGAAGTGCGTCATGCGCGCGTTGCGCTTGACTGCCTCAACGACGCGATCGAGTGACTCCCGTCCAAGGCTTTTGATCGCTGCTTCAAACTGATCGCGGCCCGCCGCGTCGGTGATCGTGTCGACGATCGTCACCGAGAAGATCCCGGTGTCGAGCGCGCGCATCGGCTCGTCCGAGCGAGCCGTCAGGCGTCGATCCATGATCTTCAGATGCCAGCGCAGCCACGGATCGGCGGTCTTCAGCAGCCGCTCGAGCGCTGCGCGCAGTGTCAGATTTGAATCGAACAGACCGGCCAGCGAGACGATCAACAGTGCAGCTCGCAGGTCGCGGCGATTGCGCCAAAGAAGCGGCATGCGGTCGAACTTGTCCCGCAGAGGCCCAGACCAACGCTTCAGGCTCGAGAAGTAAGCGAGCACAAGGCCGATGATCGCCGTGAGCGTGAGCCACCAGTACTCGTAGCAGAACGTGTCGACGTGATAGAGAAACCGGCCAAGATCCGGCCATTGGTCGAGCGGCCGGACATCGAGCACCTGCGGGAAGATGACGCCGCCAAAAAGCATGCAGTATGCGTACATGTAAACCAGCAGCAACGCTGGGTAGGCCATCTGCACCGAAGTCGTCGACGACAGCACGCGCTTAGCCTTCGCCGCCATTTCCGCCAGTTCGAAGCCACGCACGACCGAGTCTTCGCGTGAAGATTCATCGGCAATGTCCAGCAGCGCGTACTCGTCGCCGGGGATGAATGGCTTGATAGCGAGCGAAAAGCTCTCACCGCGCTGCATCGTTTCCCGGATGCTGGCGAACACGCGCCGCTCGATCTTGCCGCGTGTGCGGCTGCGCTTTTCGTACGTTTCAAGCCGGTCGAACAGCGTCTCGGTGTTGCGCAGGCCCTTTGCGGCGATATCGAGACGCGTCTCGCGGTAGAAGTCCTCGCGGACTTTCTGAAACCGCCAGCGCGCGACGACCAACTGCTGCCGCTTGGGCAACATCTTTGCGAACGTGGTGAACATGGAGGACCAGGGTTAGACCATCAAACCATCGACGCCGGACATTACGCGGTACTGCGCGAACGACTGCATCGAGCGATTAATGAATTGTGGGTCAATCAAACCGCGCGAAGCCTTGAAAAGAGCATGTTCATATAGCGTCTTTCCATTCATATCCGCGTTATCGAACCCGGTACGCCGCGCACCGCGCCAAACTTCGCGGGCACCGGCCCAGTCGCGCTCGGCTACGCGCTCCAGAAACTCGGGCGTCGGACGATAGAGTTCGGCGGCCAACGAGGGGCGCGTTGTGCCCCCAGCGGCCTTGCCATTGCGCGTGAACAGCCCTTTCAGTCGGCAGTGCTCGCAGCCGTCATAGTTGCGGCATGCCATGCGCGAGGTGTCGAGGCCAAACTTCGTGCGCAGCAATTCGAGGTCGGCTTTCAGCATGACGTCTTCGGCCGGCAGCTTGCAGTGCACGCAAAGCGTCGGAATCAGCTTCTGGTTGCCGACCGCATTAATGAACCCTTCCGAAGCCAGCTCGTCGATCGGAAGCTGCAGCCGCCCGCCTGCCATACGCATCACGGCCGCGATGATGTCGCCGGCGTGCAACGAAAAACGCACTGGGTGACCGGTCAGCGCTAGTTCGGCCACCAGCCCCATCACCACTCGGTCACGCACTTCGCCGATGGTCAAATCGTCCGGGTCCTGTCGCATCAGCGTCCGAATCACCTCCGCGTACTTGCGGTTCGCCTCGTCGTCGGTCTCGTCCGGGCGGCGAATGATTGAGTAGTCCGACAGCCACGGCATCGGATATTCCGACGGCTCGTTCACTGCGAACTGTTTCTTCAGTTCACGATCCGGCAGCATGTAAGAGAGCGCGCGCAGCGTCGTTGTCTTGCCTGAGCCGGTCTCGCCAGTGAGCGCCGTAATGCCGCCGCTCACATAGTTCAGCGTCTCGATCAGCTCCAGCTGGCTCTTCTCGAATCCCATGTCCTTCGGCAGCAGCACCGAATAGTTCTTGAAGTTGCCGTCGAGCAGACGCAGCGTGACGTCATACCCGCCCACCAACGGCGACGACTGCCAGCGCAAGTTGACCGTGTCCGTCTTGACGACCAGCGGGATCATTGCCGACTGCGGCGCGCTCGGCTGAAAACTGTTGCCGGAGTTGGTATTGCGCTGAACAAGATCGCTGTACGCAGCAAACAACGCGCGACGCACGATCGCCTTGGGCATGCGGCTGAACGTGTACATATCGCCGTTCACGCGGAACCGGATTTCGACCTCGTTGTGGAATTCGCGTGGTTCGAAATGAATGTCGCTCGCGCCGTATGCGTGTGCGGCCTCAACGATGTCGCGGAAGTTGCCGATCGCGCGGCTGGATTCGCGGACTGTGGAGTTCGCGGCAGTCGCGGCCTTACCCGAGTAGATGGCGGCGATCACACTTTCCGTCGCGATCATCTCCTCGCGCACAAGGATGTCGTTGTTGCCGAGATCCTTGATGAAAGTAGCGTATTGGGCCTTCTCCGCAAACCGTGCGGTGGCCACCGTGATCGCCACGCCCGGTTGCAATTCGACGGCGACGAACTCCCTGCGCGCAGCCGCCGGAATGCGCAGCGCGGCGTCGTCGTCAACGACGGTCAGCACGCGCTTGAAGTCAGGCAGCGAATCGGGCGACACGAGTTCCGGCCGACCCGATGCTAGCCCCCCACTCTCAGTCTGCTCGTCGTCGTCCGCTGAGTATTCCTGCGCGGCCATAGTCGGCGTAGCCGCGGCCTTATCTTCGCTCGGACTTGCTGGTCGGTGTGGCGCAGGTTCCGGTTGGTCACGGAATCGCTGGCCGTTAGCGTCGCTCGCGGCGACACCCGCGTGCCCGATCGATTCCAATGGCGCTACCGCAGAGTCGGGCCGCGGCTGCGGCTGTTCGATCTGGTGTTCAGCCTGAGGCTCAGTTCGACCTTGCGCACCAGACGGCGCAGCCTGTGCCGTCATGGCTTCTCCGTTCACCGAGTGACCGCCTTCCCTGGCGGCCATCGCAGCAGACATGCTCGCGTAGCTCGGTCGCTCGAAGCTCGGGGGGACGAACGGGCTAAAGGCCGGCTCGTCGTCGGCCGCGTCACCGTCAGGCTCCGACTGCGTCTGCACAGGCGGCAACGGCCCGCGCCAGTCATCGTCAAGCTCAGTGCTCTCGACGTCTTCAACATCGCCGCCCGATAGGGCGCGACCAAGAAACATGACTTGGGGATTCACCGCACGGGTGCTCAGGGGCGACTCATCACTCCTCGGTTCTACAGAGGCTCTGCCTGCCGCTTTCCTCTTCGCCGCGACCGGCTCCGGAGACCGAAACTTTGGCTCCGCACTGCTACCCGGCTCGACGAAGCTCGAACGCGGCGCGCGAAACCGCTTCAGGAATCCACCGCGGGAAGCGTCTGGCGCGCCCTGCTCTTCTTGTCCAAACAGACCCATTGCTTATTTCCCAAACGGTACGAAGGTGGAAGCCGTCGATGAGACGCCGCCCGGAGGAAGCGGCGACGATAGATCCGTGATCGCCCTGACGGCCGGCGAATCCGGGAGCGCGACGGCGGGCGCGTCCGCAGGCGCTACGATCGTCTCCGTCCACTTGTGCTTGCCGTCGACCAGATTGACCGTGAAGCCGTCTATCGACGCGACCGTCCAACCGTTCAGCAGTCGACTGCCTTGGCGTGCCGTGTAGGTCGTGCCTTGGTAGTCATAGAGCACGTAGGAGCCGGACATGTCGGAGTACGCCCCAACGAAGGTTGCGGGAATGACGCGCCTGGGCGGCGCACTGGGCCTGCGCTCTGCTTTGGGCGCTGCCGGTGGCGCGGCGGTCACCGGCGCAGGCGTCGGCGCACCAAGCGGCGAAGCGAGGCCGACGCCGTTGCCAGGGGCCGCTGATCCGCCTTGGCCACCTTGACTACCCTGCGGACCGCGCATCGAGTCGACAAGCTTTGCTCGCGCGAGCTTGTCAATGTCGTCCAGCGTGAGATGACTTTCCTGCGAGATTGCCGCGCCCGCCACGAACATGAGCACACCGAAGCAGGCGGCTCGTGCAGGCCACTTAGTTGAGAACATAGTATTTACCCTTCGCAGTGAAATGCACCCCGGTACCGTCCTCTTTCAACTCAACGTCAAGGGTGTCCAGTGCCATGTTGTCCGGCAGGCGCGCGAGCAGCGCGCTTTGCCATTTGTATCCGTCGATCTGCCACGTTCCGCGCTGTACGAGCGGCCCCTGCACTTCGCCAGCCATCGGCTGACGAGCGATAAGGCGCTCCACCGGCTTGATATCAACGATGTAGCCGTGGCTATCGAGCGTGTCGGGCTTAGTGGAGAGTTTCTGCGGGTCGGTCTGCAACGCTTTGATGAGCGCCTGCTGAGTCGGCCACGTCTTTTGCTCAGCGAGCGCGACCCGTTCCGCGACCGTGACCTCGGGCCCACGCGCGTTCAGATGCCAACCGTCGGGGTTGAAGACGACCGGACGCAGCGACTCCGGCGCGCGTGCATCAAATTCCTTGAACGTGCCGCCCTGCCGCTTGTAGGTTGCGACGCAAGGACCCGCGATCGTGCAGGAGGCCTTCTGAAACTGCCATCCCGCGACGTTCGTTTCCTGCGCGCCGAAACTCGCCAGCAGCTTCGGAGCAAGCTGGCTCGCAAGCGGAGCAGGCGCGGCAAGCGTGCGCACCACCGCCGACTGATATTCCTGCATAAATGTCGGCGGCGGCGCTGGCGGCGGTGGCGGCGGATTGAGCACGTCAATCAATTGCTTGCCGCCAAAGAACACCGCCGCAAGGATGACCAGCAACGGCACCGTCGTCGGCACGGCGACCGGGATCTTCTTGATGAGGCCGACTTTGCGCGCAACGATCAGCTCGCGCAGATCGAATACCTCATCGACCGCATGGATTTGGGCGCCATGGCCGAGCGTCGCGAGTTCGAGCCCCGCCTTCGCACAGGTGTCCTCGATTGCTTCGCGCTTGTCGGCGAGCGCGTTGAGTGCGACCGCCTCGTCAAGCGCAACGGCGCCGCGTTGCACCAGCACCAGATGCACGACTTCATCGTTCTGGATGAGGACAAGCACGGCGGGCCGTCGCCAGACGCGCTCAAGCGACGCGATGCGCGCGGCGGCGGAATAGAGCTTCCCGCCCTTGCGCTGCCCTGCGTCAAGCTCGCAAAAGCCGACAATGGTCTCGCCCTTCGACTTGAACTCGGCGTAGTGCGTCGCGCCGGACTCCTCGACGTAATGGCGGCGCTCGGCGCGGGCACCCTTAGCAGAGTAGGCGCGCCAATCCAGCCCAAATACGAGCTTCGCGCCCTTTTCTCCCGGTAGGGATTCGAAGTGCATAGGCATGCTCACCCCGCGCTTACATCGACGGGACGACGGTCGCCGTCAGCATGATCACCTGGAACGTGCGACCCTTATTCCACGCACCCGACAGACCCCCGATGCCGTTGTTGCTGCTGCCGTCGTAGCGATTGCCCACCGCGCCGTACAGCACAACCGTCTGTCCATCGGACAGCGCAATGGTCTGGTCATCCTTGTTGCCGATGATGTCGGGCAACTGAATTTGCTGCAGTGTGTCGTCTGAGCCGGTGCTGATGGTCGTGAACGGACCATTCAGCTTCGAGCTATCGCTCCAGTACGACAGGATGATCTGGTTATGGTCGTTGACCGACGGCAGGATGTTCACGAAGTCACCGACCGTCACCGAACCCGGTTGCAGACCCGGCACGCCAGCAGTACCGCCCGAAATCGAACCGAGGCTAGGCGTCGTTGCGGCGAGGTAGCCCTTCGTCTCGAAGGAGCCGATGGACACCGGCAGGCCGTTCAAGGTCAGCTTCGTCTGGGTGTTGTCCTGCACCGTCTTGCCGAACGCGTTGAGGCCGCTGACGATGGCGTTGGTGCCTTCCATGGGAGAGCCCGGCTTCAAGACGGACAGGCCGACAGTGCCCCCAATCGCGGTGGCCAACGACGTAGGCGAAGCGACCGTCACGGCGTAGCGCTTCAGCCCGTCCGAGATCCGGTTAAAGACGATGTCCGCGCTCACGCCCGCTTGCGACGAATTGCTCAGATCGACTTGCAGCGTACGCACGCGAAGCGCGACTTGACGCGTCGAGATCGCGTTCTCGCGCGCGAGCAACGCCCCCATGCGATCGACGGCTTCCTTGGTGTCGTGGACCATCACCAGGCGGCTTTGTGGATTGACCACGACTTCACCGAGCGGCGACTTCAGCTTTTCCAGCTCCGACTGGATGATCGCAATCTGGTCGAACGTGCCGTCGCGTCCGGTGGACGTGATTGACGAGAACGAACCGGTATTGCCCGACGTGCCGCCCGTGGTGCCACCGGACGCCTGATTGCCGGTCGACGTATCCGTACCCTTCGACATCGTCGACTTGATGGACACCTTGCCCGGGATCGCCGCGATCGTGAACGTCTTGGTGACGAACCGGCTGATGGAAATGGTGCTGCCATCGAACGTCCAGTCGAGGCCAAGGTTTTCCGTTACGCCACGCAGATACGCGCCAACCTTGCAGTTACACGCCTGCGCATAAACCGGCTCGACATTGGACTTCGCCATCGCTTGCGACGGCATCGGGGCACCCTGCCCGCCAGCACCGTTCGTTCTGGGAATCAAGGCGTCGCGCGGAATGAAGACGTCCGGGCTCAGATGCACCGGATAGCCGGTAGCCGTCGAAACGAGCGTAGCGATTTTTGACAACGGCAGGTTGCCCGGAAAGACAACCGATTTTTCTCGGAAGACCGCGGGAAGCGTGGCTTCATAGGCGACCGGCACCAACCGGTCGCCGAGGAACGCGGTCGGCACTTCCTCAACAAGCGACATCGACTCAGGCCCGTTGCCCATTGCGCGCGTGGCTTCGGCGTTGGTCGCGTCGTAGGCATGGTTCACATCGGATTGCGACACGGCGCAGCCAGTCAGCGATGCCGCCACGAGAATGGCAATGGCAGATTTGATTTTCGTGAGACGCATGGCGGTTACTCTTGGCAGTTGGCTGCGCGTGCGACGACGCGGATAACGTTGTTGGTGTGCTTGCAGACGCGCGTGGGCGTGCGCATGTGATTAGTCGCCTGCATCACCTGCGTGAGCACCGACTTAAAGTCGCCGGAGAACGTCGCGTTGAACTCGAGCGGCAGGTCGTCATCGATCTTCCAGGCGAGTTGCCAGCCCTGCTGCTGCAGCCAGCGATCGAGCGCGTTGCGCATGTTGATGTCCTGCGGCGTGATCGAGAAAGACAGAACTCCGCCGGGCGCGGTTGCTCCAGCTTGCGACGGCACAACTACCGGAGCGACATCGAGCGAGCCAACCGGCGACGGCGCGGGCGCACCGGGAAGTGCAGCAGGAGCGGAACCGCTGGTTGCGGCCTTAAGTGCAGCAGCCGCAGCAGGAGCGGTCGCGGCAAGATCAACGGAAGGACGAGCAACCGGTGTCACCATCGCCATTTGAGCAACAGGCGGCTTCGCGGCAGGCGCGGATAGAAGCTGCCAGCCGTCGCCGGGCGGCGGTGCAAGGCGAGACTGGTCAGGGTCCGCTGCTGCAAGGCCCGACACCGTCGTGAGTGCGAGGCACGCGAACAAGTGAGCCACCATGCGCGCGGTGCGATGCGTTTGAAGAGAAAAAGTAGGCGTCATGTTGGTCAGTTCGCGCGTTGCAGGCGGCGGTAAATGTTGTTGGCGTAGATAAGCTGCTTGTTTGAGGAAACGGCGTTATAGGCACCGACCGCTTTCCATGTCGGACCGAACTGCTTGATGTTCGAAGCGAGGATCCAGGTCCCCACATAGGCGTTCACGCAGGCATCGAACAGGTGTTGCCGGGTGATGCCGAAGCGCCCCAGTTTTGGAAGCCATGACGAGTTGATCTGCATTAAGCCAATGTCCTCGCTCCCATCGGTATTGCGGTTCGTCACATACGGGCGCATACCCGACTCTTGCTGCGCGATGGCGCGTACCACTTGAACGCTGACGCGGTGATAGCGCGCGGCATCGTCAAGACAGTCGGCACGCGCATGCACGGAGACGGCCGAGCAAAGCAGCGTCGAGATGCGGATCAAAGTCCAGTTCATGACGCGGGCCGATCAAAGAACCGCACATCGTGCTTGCGCAGCACGTTGACGACGTTGCCGTCGGCGTTGACGATGAACTGGTCGGCGGTGCCGTTGAATTTGAAAAAGCGGCCCTTCTGCTCGCCCGAGCCCATGTGGACCACGTCGGCGACCGTCACCTTGCCGACTGTGTCAGCGAACTTAAAGAACGTCGAACCGTTTTCATCAAACACGCTCTGCAGAGCGGCCTTGTTCGCGGTGTCGAACTCATAGACGGTTCCGGCGACGCGGGCGACTTCGACCTTGTCTGCGCCGTTCGAGATCGTGAAACGCTCAGCGCGGTTGAACGTCACCACGTCGGTCGCGTCATCCCACTTCGGACGCAGCGACTTGCCGTCTTGCCCGGTCACCTTCAACTCAGTAGCGGGCTTGGCGGAGAACTTGATTTGAATGTGGCTGTCGTCACCGTCGCGGATCGCTAGCGCGCCGAGCTTCGCGGCCAGGACGGACCCCGATGCGCCGGGCGCGTCCGTGTCGGTCTTCTTCGCGATATCTGCAATCGGGTCGGCACCGGGAGTCACGCTCGACGAGGCGGCGGCGTCAGCTGCCGCGACCTGCGACACGGGCGCAACATAGTTCACAGCCACCGACTGCGGAGCCGAGCGTCGAAGTGTTACATGGTGAGAATTGAAGTCGACGTCGGCGTACAGGTCAGAAGCGGCCACCAGCCGATCGAGCGACCGCATCCAGTTCTCGCCATCACGTGTGCCGAAGCTCGCCGAGGTCGTCAGATCGATGTCTTTCTGTGCCGATCCGGTCCAACCGTGCGGCACCAGCGCTTTGACCAGTTGGACGAGCGGCAGCGTGGCGTTCAAAGGCCGCGTGCTTTCGAGGCTGCTGCGCGCTCCGATGAGCGCAAGGCGGCCCGAAAATCCAGAGAAACCGGACGGCGTCTCGCTGCGCGCCTTGTCACCAATGAAGCGATTGGCCTTTTTCCAGTAAGCGGTGGCACTTGAGCCGCCCGCTGAGTAGCGGATCACCTCGGGCGTGCCCGGTACAACGATGTATGGTCCTTGGCTATGCCCGCCGTCCACGAGCAGCGACTGACCGGCGCGCGGCTGAAAGTACGTGTCGCTGCCATCGTTGAAAACAAGTGCCGGTCGCTCCAGCACATTGCCCGCGATCTCATAGTCAAAGTCGAGCGGGTCCGTGCCAGCGGCCACTGCATTGAGGGTGACTGCCGCAAGCGCAAGCGTGAGAAGAGAGAGCGTGTGCTTCATAGACCGCGTTCGATTTGAGAAAGGTGCTTCACGAAGCGCGCGAGGTATTCGCGGCCCGGGGCTGGGTTGGCGCTGTGGTAGTACGCGACGGCCTTCACTGCGGAATGCGTGAGGCGGTAGTTCTCGTTAAGGATGTCTTCGGCGACACGGATGTTGGTCGCCGGCGCAAGGGCATCCCACGCACTCGCGAAGCGCTTGCCGTGGTATCCCCAGTTCACTTGCATGATGCCGACGTCAAAGTTCGACCGGCCCTTGCTGATCAAGTAGCTGACCGCGCGATACGCGTCTTCGCGAGTGCGGAAGAAGAAGCCGCGACCCGCGACGTTCAACGTCCACGGCCATGCACGACCGTTGTATGCGGACTCATTCAGTGCGATGCCAGCGAGAATTTTCGGATCGACGGAGGTGTGCATCGCGTCGAACGGCGCCTGCGCAGATGCGCACGACCATCCGCCACGCCGCTCAGTGATGCTCGCTTGGGCCTCATCGGTCAGGGCCGCGGGGCGCAGCCAGCCCGCCTTCACGAACAGGCTTTCGAGGCTGACGGCCGATCCGTCGATGCTGATTCCAACACCGGTAGCCGTGGGCTCAACCGATTGGCCCTCAAAGCGGTTAGCCCACGCCAGAAACGGCTTCAGTCCACATGCGTACACCGGCTCGCCCGGTAGCTCGACAATTGCGCGTTTCGTGCCGTCATAGACCACGATGCGCGTGGGGCTGATGATCGAATCGATCGTCGCTGCGTGCGCGCCGAACGCGATCGCAGACAGACAGGCAGCCGCCCATGCCTTAGTCATGGTACGGCTCCATGACGATGTCCTGCGTCACCTGCACCAGGAACTTCTGGCCCGGTTCAACGGTGATCGTCGGCGGAATATTCTGGTTGCGTTGCAGGACGGTCTGAGCGGTTGCGGCCGCGACCTGCCCTGCTGTGCTGCCATAAGTCGTCACGCCGTTAGGGGTTGCCGTCGTCGCCGTCTGCGCGCCGCTGTCGAACGCTTTGAGCAGAATCGCCGTGATGAAGCCCGCGCCAAAGATCTTCAGGAAGTGGTTGTTCACGTCGCCCGAGAACCCGGCGTAGCCATTCTGGTCGGCACCCTGCATGCCATTGAGCGGCACGCTCTTACCGTTGGGCAGGCGCAGACTCGTCGAAGCGACGAGCAGGCGCTCCTGGCCGACTTTGACGTCCGCGCTGTACATGCCATTGATGAACGCGCCCTTCGGGATCATCAAGCAGTCACCGCGCAGACTGTCATACACGTCCTCGTCCACCATCAACGACACGCGACCCGGCTTGTCCGAGTTAAGCCCCTCGACCGTCTTGACGTGGATGACGTGCGGCGGTGTCAATGTGCATCCCGTCGACCGGCCATTGAAGGTCGTGCGCTCGATGCCGCCTTGCGAAGCCGCGTCGCGCAGGAAGGCGCGGTCGCGATCTTCGGGCGCTTGGCCTTGCTTGGCCAAGGCGAGCGCCATCGCATCAGGGGTGTTAGCTCCGGCAGCGTTCCGAGCAGCTCGTACCTCGTCCAACGAAGGGACGCCAGCGGGCAGTACGCCGTTCGCCTGGTTCGCCGAACGCGACGCGCCGGCCTGCTTGAAAACTGACGACGTGTAGATCGCGTCTTGCGCCGCTTGGCGGGAAAGCTCGCGCGTGTCCGTGCCCGAGCCTGCGACTTCTTCCTTGAAGTCCGCACCAGTTAGCATCGGTTTGACGGCGGGCTTCGGCGCCGCTGCCTCAGAAGCTGCGAGCGCGGCAGCCTCCGATGCCGCTGCGTCGCGCTGCTGACGGATCATCTGGTCGATGTCGTTGTTGTTCGCAGCAGTGGGCGTTTCCGTACTCGACTTAAGCGCGGTCGCCTTCTTGATGCGCGCCTCTTCGTCTGCCTTATTCGTCGCCTGTAGTTGATAGTAGAAGCCCAGGCCTCCAATGACGACAGCCGCCAGAATGCCGATGCTCATGATCGCATTGCGCGGCGTCTTGCCTTTGACGAGGGTTTCTTGCTCCACGGTAGGCGTAGCCGCGTCCGGTTTCTTGGCCACGATCAGAACACCCCAAGCAATCGACGGCGGCCGCGCGTCACCTTGACCTCGTCCTTGCCGGAACGTAAAACGATCTCGTCGGCCAGACGCTGAAGGACGAGGAAGTCGCCGCGGCGAATGAAGTTTGCAACGACGCGATCGCCGTGGTCGAGAATGAATGGAACCGGCCACTCCTGCGCTTTCGCAGGCATGCGCATCCAGACTGCATGGTCGTCGTCAAAGACGGTCTCTGGCGTGAACTCGGCGCGGCCATTCACGCTGTAGTCCCAGTTCAGTTTGTCCGGTGCAACGCCGATGCTTCCTGAGTCCGCACCGCCGCGAGCACCGTCCGCCGTCGCGTCGTCGCGGGCGCTGACGCGGGCCATCGGCGCACGCGGGTATTGGAAACGCACCGTCTGATAGAACATACCGCCCGCCGGCGACGCGATGAGCGTGAAGTCGTACTCGCGCAGGTTCGTCGTCAAGTGAAGCGTGTTGACGAGGTCGGCCTTGTGCGGCTTGATAAACACGTGGTTCATCTTGTCGTCATCGACCTCCCACTGGACGCTGTCGCCCATCGCCGGGTCGGCAATCAATTTCTCGCCCTTCTCCAGTTCGATTGTCGTCAGCTTGAGCGGTGCGGTCAGCACGCGGTAGATCTGGTCGCGGCTGTACGGGAACACGCCAATGCGCGCATCGCCGGGCATCGTCAGCGGGGCTGCGCCGCCGTTGAATGGATTGATCGGGCTCATCGGGTCGCCAGCAACCATCGCGGCATTAAACGACGAATCGCTGGCGGCTTTCTTGGCCGCAGCCGGTTGAGCAAGCAACGCTGCACATGCAGCGAGAACGCACATGCCGATGACCGGCCGTTTATTGAGAATGGTTGCGGTCATGCTTATGCGGTCCGCTCGAGGCGGAAAAACGGAATGAAAATACCGAAGGGGTTTGTCGTCAGCGCCTGCTCAGCAGTCGGCGCGACGATTTGATAGCGCAACGTGAGTGCATATGACTTCACGTCCGGCTTGCCCGTCGCGCCAACCTGCGAGGTGGTCGTCGTGAACTCAACGAGAACCGTCGAGTCTTCGAGCAACGCGATATTGCGCACGTCGACTTCGCGGATCAGCTTCGGGTTGGCTGTGATCTGCTGAAAGGGAGTGTCGGCCTTCAACCAGTCACGGAACTGACCGGCTGCCGCGCCGATCATCTGAGCCTTCACCGCGTTGATGTTAGCCGTCATGCGCGAAGTCTCGAGCCGGTCCGTCAGCACCGGCTCGATCGTGAACCAACGAACCGCCATATCTTTGACGGTCGTCCGCACGGCTTGCGAGTCGGGCTTGTAGGCGAGGAGCTCTGTCACGATCGGATGACCGCCGGTGTCGGCAGAGACGCCTACGACGCGCGTGACCGAAGGCGGCGGTTGGCGCGTCCAGACAGCGCCGGCCGCGATGAATGCGAGGCCGAACGAGATGAACATCCAGCGGTTAGCTTCGAGCGTGAGCCTTGTGCTCGTCTCGAAAATCACCTTGCTCGGATCTTCCTCGGCATATGAGCCGGGGGCCGTGGACAGCGCGGCCCGACGCTTGTTCTTGAAAAGACGCATGGCAACCCTTTGGAATGGTCACCATTGAAACAGCGCGAGCGTCCTTTTTTTAGCGGAAAGGCGGGTAGTTTTGTGCGTCATTGCACGGTTACCACCGACGACGGCTGGTAGACCGGGCATGCAGCGGAATTATCGTGATGAAGCCCGTTTGCCACAAAGACGCTGTTTTTTGCCGTCTTTGGGGTGCACAACGTTTTCCGAATATGACCTTTTTTAGCGGCGACTGAGGCGTCGAGTGTGACAACTGCAGAAAGATCCGGATTGTCACACCTATTCCTCCGTGTTTTTCGCTTGTAAAACAGATGGTTAGGATAGGTCAGGCCCGACAAGGTGAATTATCAGTGATAAAGCCCGCCGATCGATTGCTGTTGGCCTGGCACCCTGATGAGGGGATGGGCAGCGCTCCCAGGAAGCAGAGAACTCCCTATCGTCCAAAGGTGTTGTTTTATTAAACAACACCTTTGATGCCTTCGATAGATTGCTTTTGTGCTCACACGGTCTCGTCAGCCAACTCTTCGCGGTCGCGGGAACCGCTGCCAACTCGTCGAGCCTTGTTTCGCTTACGGCGGCGAACTAATCCTGCCTCTCGGGCTCGGTCGAAAACTCATTGGCCTAGCTGAAGCATTCCGACCGTGGATTCACGCGCCTAGGGCCGACGCATCCATAGGGACGAGGACGAAGTCCGATGCTGCGATAAGCATGGCGGAAAACTACGATCTGATCGTCGTCGACTGTTTATTTCCCGTCCTAGATTCAATTCGGCGGCTGCGAGGTCGACAACCGTGAAGGGGTACGGCTCCGCCCCGGCGCTTGTAATCGGCGTTCATCACAAGGACCCGTAGGCCCGGATCGTCATCGCAATATGCGCCCGCGAGATTAAGGGGAATGGTCGTCTTACCGCTCCCACCCTTTTGATTCGCTACTGCTAGCACTAGGCCCATGGCGCACCCTCGTCTTATATGTATCGAACATCCGCATCAAGAACCCCTGCGGGCCTTGACGCGCGATTTCCACTTGGAAACTACATCCATGCTAAAGAGCTCCCGCAGCGTGCCGACAAACAGTCGAAACGGAGGATAGATGGAAGCCTATATCGGAAAGCCGTTGAGCCGGAATCCGCTGGCCCTCGCTACGGTGTACAAAGACGGCCTGGGCCGGCTATGGCAAAACCAAACGGAGGCTGCAGAGTCCTTGGCACGGTTCGGCGTTCAACGTGAACACGTCAATAGAGCGTTGCGCGTCTCGGCGATGCCTGCCGACGTACTTCTCCTCTTCACCGAAACCGGTTTGATCGGGAGGACGGCGCGAGAGCTTATCCGGATCGAACGAGCTATCGGGCGTGAGACGCTGGAACAGCGAGCGCGCGCGATTCCGAAGGAGGGAAAGTCATGGGCCGAGATCATTCACCTGCTAGACGGCAAGCCGCCGCCCCCGCCGGAGCGTGGACGCACGCCACAAGTCGATCTTCCTTTTGTTCGGGCAAGACAGTTCGTCGAGGGTGTCGCGGCCAACAAATGGCTAACGAAGAGCGAAGCGGCGAATCGGCAAGGCTGGGGAAAGGTGCGGTTATCTGTTGCAACGGCCCTATCCAAGCTTCCGACAGTGATTACAGAGTTGTTTGACGAGAAGCGATTTTCTCACGGCAACGCAGAGACGCTACTGGCACTTATTAGGACGCTAGGCGTTTCCAAGGTTGCTCACAATGCCAAGCTCCTGTCAGAGCAGCCCGGTCGCCGGTCGGCGGCTGCAATCTTGAACTATCTTGCCGGTGGCCCAGGCGACGCCGACTGCATGGTAAAGGTGCACGTCGTCGGGGACGCTGTTACTTTTTCCTTTAGCTTCAAGGCGCGCGCGACCCGGCGCAATCTCATAGACGTCGACCAACTGCGGGCACTAGCGATCTCGGCACTGGCGAACTCAGTGGAAATCCTACGATAGGCCGGCGGTTTCCACGCGGAAATCGTCTTCGGAAACGCGCGATCTTGCGCTGATGATTGAGATCGCTATGCCAACGGTCGGGGCGGTAAGCATAGCCGCGCAGTGCGGACCATCCGACCGTCGGCAGCAGATTAACGAATTGGCTGGTCCCGCAGGAATTGAAGACATCGCTTGCTGGTGAATAACGCGCGGACGCGGCGGTAACGGCTTAGCGACCGGCTTGGTTTCCACGTGGAAACCCACGTAGACGATAGAAGGCTTGCGCTGCATTGTTTGCTGCCACGGACAGGCGTCAGTGCCTTGGCGTGCTTCTTTAGTGAGAAAACCGCGCCTGTCCGCCAGTCAACGCGTGCATTCGTCCCTTCGGTCGCATGGTGGCTGCCACGTGCGTCGCTTCGATGCTCACCGATTTCGTCACGGTAACTGTTAGTTCGGCTAGATCGGAATCAACAGTGCCGGTGATTCCTGCCGTTGCGGTGACAAAGGTCACCGTTTTCTGATAGGCAGGGCCATCGTGCAGACAGAGGGTCTTGGAGGGGCTTTACCGTAAAGTGTCCAGCTAGAGCGTGTTAAGGACGCTCTGCAGAACACGGTTTCCGATGAAGACATGTAGGCGTTGGGGCAGTTCTTAATCCGGCTCAGTCCGTCAACGACAGCGGCGATCGGCCCACGCTTTGTGCCGTCAACCAGCGTGCGGAAGTGACTTCAACCTGCGGTGTCCTTTACGCTTTGCGTAGCGCCTTGCGCATCATCCATAAATTGCCCAGCGCAAATAATGTGGTGATCTGAGCCGTGTTTTTCGCCAGCCCCCGGTATCGCGTCTTCAAATAACCAAACTGTCGCTCGAGAATTCGAAACGGATGTTCGACCTTTGCACGAATGCCGGCCTGCAGTCGTTCGATCTTGTCGATATTGCATCGAGAGGATCCTTCAAATTCAGTTTCCTTCGCTTGCTGGGCCGCATCGCAACATGCCATCGGGCCGAGCGCGATTGCTGACGTTTTTCGATGCCCCGGTATCCGGCGTCAGCGTAAACATTCGTTTTTTCACCGTGCAACAGCGCAAGGGCCACATTGATGTCATGCTCGTTTGCCGCCGTGCCGATAACCGTGTGAACGAGGCCTGATTCTGCGTCCACGCCTATATGCGCCTTCATGCCGAAGTACCAATTCCAGCCTTTCTGCGTCGACTGCATTTCCGGGTCACGTGTGCCAGAGCCGTTCTTGGTCGAACTAGGCGCTGCGATCAACGTAGCATCGACAGCCGAACCTGCCCTAAGCATCAACCCCTTTTCGTTCAATATTTCATTGACGACCGCAAGAATCTGCGCAGCGATGCCGTGCGCTTCGAGCAGGTGCCGAAACCGCAAGATAGTCGTTTCGTCCGGGAGACGGGTAATCCCTCCATCAAGGCCTGCGAATTCGCGATACAACGGGACATCATAGAGGGCTTCTTCCATCGCTGGATCCGACAGACCGAACCATTGTTGGAGGAAGTGAATCTGTAACATTGTCGCCACCGGAAATGGCGGGCGACCGGTTTTCCCCTTCGGATAATGTGGCTCGATCAATCCAATCAGCCTTGACCATGGAACCACTCGTATCATCTCGTCCAGAAACTCCCGTTTACGCGTGCGTTTGGTTGAGAGGTCCAAGCCGAGATGAAGTTGCGTCATCGTGATGCCTCCAAGTCGTTGACTTGCTAAGAGTTCTCCTTAACGTCACCATGAGCTGGGGTTTTGCAGAGGTTCCTTAAGAACTTTCATAACGGCTTAAATCAGGATACCAAAGTTAAATACAGGTGACGATGATAACCCGGGGAGGATATCCGAGCGATCTGTCCGACGAAGAATGGAATTCCGTGGTGCCCTAGCTGACACTGATGGCAAAGCTCCGCAGCGAAAGAACAAGTTGCGAGGAATGTTCAATGCGCTGCGCTGGCTCGTGCCGGCGTAGCGCATGCTAGCGACCAATTTCCCGCCGTGGGAACTCGTGTACCAGCAGACCCAGCGATGACTGAGGGCCGGCTGCTAGCGCGACACGCGAACCTGCGGCTTAATGCGCCCGAAGACGAACTGACCGAAGTACCACGCAAGATCCGAATGTCCGAGGATATTGCAGTCGGATAACGCCGACGCGTCCAGTTGAAGACGCTTGAGCGTCAGCTTTCCCTGCGCCGACAGTACGTAGGAGCGAACGAGATCTTTACGGGTCTTGTCGTCTGCCGCCTCGAAATGTTCACGCCCGAGACGGACTTCGTTATTCATGCGTTCGCGTGCTTCCTGATCCCGCTGAGCGACGCTCTTCGCGACCGTTTCGCTCGCCGCTGATTTCGCGGCCGCTGCCGCATTCTCGACTTTCGCCCGTTCCTCCTGAATTACGACCATCTTGCGTTCGGCTTCGGATACGCGCCAATTGTGGCTAAGCGCTTGCATTAGATACCCCGCCGGACTTTTTGTAACTTTGCCCTGATTAAGCCGAAACCGCGTGTATTCGATCGCTTGCTGGATGCGCTCGTCTGTCCAGTCAAGGCGATGCTGTGCGATTGCATCGAACTGCTTCGTGTCGAGGCCGAACTCATTGCGAAGGATGAGCAACAAATCGTGCGATTCCGGCTGACGGGCAAGCATCGACGCGACTGTGTCCTTGCGTTTGATGCGGAAGCGAATCCGGCTAATCTTCTTCGACCCGGGCGTGTCGGCGCGCGTCTCATACGCGACGTCGAGATCTGAGAGCTCATTCACTTGCTTCACCGCTGGCTCCAGATACTTCTGCCGGAAATGCTTGAACTCGGAGGCGCTTTTGCCCAGCTTGCCAGGCCAACTGCGCATGACATCGAGATCGAGCCAATCGGTCAGGCCATCGTGAACGTGTGGAAGCACATAGTCGTAGATGGCGCGAGAATAGGTCTGCGTGAACGCGGCCGTAATGACCAGATTCAGCCAGTGATGCTTCTCCGGGCCGGTGATATGCCGCAGAATAAGCGGGGGTATCCGAAATTGGATGCGGCCCTTCCCTATCCCGACGGTCCCCATAAGCTGCTCGGAGACCCATCGATCGTCCTCGGTGGGCGCCCGGTCCGCGGGGGTGTCGGTCACTTCGATAAGCACGCGCTGCGCATCCTTGATCACCGAGCGCAGATGCCGAACGTTGCGGCTGTCATAGTGCATCAGCCATTTGAAGTAGTTCAGGTCGACATCGTAGTAGTCGCGCGGAGCGGGATCCTGTGCTGCGATGAAATAGGCTGCATCGATAAAACGACGCGGAGCGAGGCCGAGTCCGCTTATCGCGACAAAGAGGTTATTCCGCTTGAAACCGATCTCTTTTGTTGACTCGTCGATCGGCTGTCCCGACATATCCTCGAATAGCTGCAGCGACATCTGCGCAGATGTTGCCCCTTGGCCCACTTGATTGCCCATCCCTCCTCCCCGTAGGTTCTGGCGGACTTTACCACTCCGCAACGCCGAGTCAACACAACAAACGTTACCACCGTGGCCGCCGGATTTCGACGCCGCACAAAGACCGTCGCCTTGCTGCACAACAACGGTTACCTGCTAGATCACAAAGCGGTGCCTGCTCGCACAAGGAACGTTACCGAGGGCACAAAAAACGTAACGTTTGTGTACCTAACTCATTGATCGAGATGGAAGCGAAGTTTCTGTTGGTGGGTTAGTAGGTCTTCTTATAAAAAAGACAAACCAACCAGGCCCTCACGAAAATGATCAGAATCGACTTCGGCTCCCGGAACGCTGATGGGGCAATCTCATGCATGTGAGGCACGCTCGCAGCGGTGACGGTTTTTGTGCAAGTACCCCGCCCAAGGTAACGTTTTTTGGGCAAGTGGATGAACTCCCGCCTGAAAAGCAGTTTGACACTCACAGTACCCCCTCTGCTGTGCCGAATTACCACGGCACAAACACACTGAGGATGCGGAAAGGTAACGGTTTATGTGCGGAAGGCGGATGCCCGTGCGACGGCCGTCAGGCTGCAGACCTACGTAGCGATGCAAGGTAACGGTTTATGTGCGTCGAAATCATCGATACGGTCGGGCCGAACGCTGGTTGCACAAAATCTGACACCTTACGGCCGTCGCGAAAACACGAAAGTGCACAAAAACCAGTACCTTCGGAGGCCCTTGGAGGGGCAGCATGGCCAGATCCTCCGCCTCGGGGGCGAAAGGGCCGCCGAATCATAATTTTGTGAGAGCGGCCCTTCAATCGAATGGGCACTTTGACGCTTTCCGTGTATTCTTCGCTTTAACCTAATTTTGAGAGAAAGCGTCTAAATGGCAAAAACTATCGAACTGCCGGAAATTGATCGTCGGATCGATCTGCAAGGGGTCATCCAATTTGCAGAGGACGCTGCGACACTTTCGGACGAACTTCGAGAGATGATGCTCGCACCTCGGCCACGAAAGACGGCACCACGTTTCACATCAACCCAGGTGGCGGAGCTGTGTGGAATTGACAGAGCAAAACTAAATTACCTCGCGTCGCGCGAAGGGAGTGACCTTCCTCCTGGTGAAGTGCACGGGTCCGGGCGAAGTCGTGCGTTCTCACTGAGCGAGACGCGGGAATGGGTACAAAAGGTTTCTGACATCTATCAGACTCCTCTTCATACAGGCGTGCGTGACGGCAATGGAAAGGTCGTGCTTGTCGCGAACTTTAAGGGTGGCTCGACAAAAACCACGACAACGATGTGTCTTGCGCAAGGACTCACTCTGCGAGGGAGGAAGGTTCTCTTAATCGATCTCGATCCTCAGGCTTCGCTTACCGAGCTGTGCGGTCTGTACGCGGAAAAGGAAGTCACCGAGGAAAACACGGTCTTGCCTTTCATCTATAACCCACAGATGGACGGCGGCCTACTCAACTTCGTGCAAGAGACATATTGGGATGGGCTGGACGTGATCCCAGCGCATCCGACGCTTTTTTCGGCGGAGTTTCACATTCCTGGCTCGGTCATCAAAAATCCAAGCTTTAAGTTTTGGGCGCTGCTTCGCGATGGCATGGCGCCGCTGCGGAAAAGATACGACTACATCATTCTTGATACAGCGCCCTCGCTCTCGTACCTGACTATTAATGCCTTAATGGCGGCGGATTCGATGGTGATGCCGCTTGTGCCTGAAAGCTTGGATTTTATTAGCTCGGTTTCCTTCTGGGGACTCTTTTCTGATCTGGCGCAGAGCATCATGGAACATGGCGATACCCGCACGTATGACTTTATCTCCGTCCTCCTGTCGAAGGTCGACAATGGAACGTCGTCATCGGCCCCGGTCGTGCGGTCTTGGGTTCAACGAACTTACAAGGAATGGTTGAGCGGGCTCGAGGTGCCTGCGAGTTCAGCTATGAGTAACGGAGCGCTTGCCATGGCGACTGTTTTTGACATCAGTAAGGGCGACCTCGCTGAAAAGACTGTTTCACGCGTGCGCCAGCCGCTGATGGAATATGTGCGTTGGCTGGATGACCTGTATATAGAACATTGGAGGACCGGCAAATGAGTTCGTTTCGGGAGCGGATGCTACAAAAAACCGCCGAACTGGGTGTCGGAGCGGAGCGCCAGGCGAAGGCACCATCCGCATCGGCAGAAACGCGTCGCTCGAGTGCATTTAAAACCGGTCCGGGTATGCTTGGGGCGCTGGCCGCCGCGGAGCAGCGCATTCAACAGTTGGAGGCGACGAGCGATAAGCTAATGCTGCCGGTCGGGGCGATCCGGCCGAATCCTTGGCAGCCACGCAAGGTTTTCAGCGATGATGCTCTTGCGTCACTTGCCGAGTCGATTCGAGAAGTTGGACTGGTCGAGCCAGTCGTCGTCCGCCGCGTGGAGGGCGGATATCAGTTGATTGCCGGTGAGCGCCGCTTGCGCGCCCACAAATTACTCGATCTCGATGAGATCAAGGCCGCGGTTATTGAATGCTCCGACGAAGACATGGCGGTCCTCTCGCTTGTCGAAAATGTCGGTCGTGAGGATTTGACGGACTACGAGGTTGGTCAATCGCTGCGTGTGGTGGAGGGGGAATTCCCAAGCCGAAAACGCATGGCCGAAGCGCTAGGCATGTCTCGCAAAGGCTTATATCGGTTTCTCGCATTCGAGAACCTTCCGGACTTTGTCCGTCAGGATCTGGATCTAAACCCACATCTGCTAGGCGGGGCAGCTGCCGACGAAGTAGTGTCTGCCATCAAAAAGCATGGAGAAGCAGGTATTGAGGCGGCCCGGGCTCTGTGGAGCTCCGTGGCGAGTGGGGCGCTCGACCAAGGGAAGTTCGCGACGGCAATCAAACAGCACGTATTGCACGGGCATGGTCATCAAGGTGTACACGAGCGTAGTATCGAGAAGATTTTTTCCGGAAAGAGCCATGCTGGCACGATCACAAGGGACGCAAGCAGTTTCACGGTGAAGATCAAGACCGGCGTGCTGTCGGAAGAGCAAGAAAAAGAAATCCGAAGACTAATCTGTTCGTTATTCAGCGTCACACCTAGCTGATCGGTTTCTTCTCGCCTGGCCGCCACGGAGCGGCCTTTTTTTTCGACAGAGGCTGCCGCGAAGCGCGGCGTCACCATGGTGTGGCTAATGTCGGTCGCGAATGGTGTCGTACCGCCATCCAAAATTTGCAGCATAGGGCGAATGGGACCGTGAAGTTTGTCCGCCAAGTTGGCCGCCTGCGACGCTGTAGTTTTCCTGTTTCCCAGCAGCCCCGCGATTGGTGGGAGCATCTCACGCCGGCGTCCGGGTGCCGCCCTTTTGCGTTGGTCACCGCCTCAAAACCCGGAGCTCTGGCTGTCGTAGCAGCACGGGACGGGCTGCCGAACGCGAAACCGCGGCACGTCCGCGGTTTCGTGTCAGATTGGCCCTCCCGTGTGCCTTCCTACCATCACGTGAGGTGCTTGTGAGAGCCCGGCCGGACGCCTTGATCGGCGAGATGGACGACCTATTGGCAGGGGGGGTGTGTCAAGTCGACACACAATCGCTTTCTCGAAGAACTGCGCGCGACATGCTCATCGATTAGTCGGTGGGTGCCTTAATAAATAAGTTACGAACGACATGCTGTCTGCAAAAGAGAGCCTTTGTGACCGGAGACTGAGTGCTTGTGTCAACTTGACACACTTGTAGTCGCACCCTCTCGTTCGATATTGTGCTTCAGCGAGCCTTAGCAGCACCCGCAACCATTAAATCCGCGGGGGTAGGGGAACCGATGGCAACCTCCGATTTGTGGGGAGCCGGACTGTTGCTTCCGTCCTTCGCTAGATCGCCCAACGTCGGCGAGGCTAGCTGCGTTCCGCGACCGCGCTCCGACCAAAACGCCCTGTCATTGGCGAGGCACGCATGAACAATGAATCGCGAGATCGAAGAGAGGACGATCAGTTCAGCAGCGTGAGCCAGTACTCGGGCACGGCGAACGGCCCGGGCAGAATCGGCAACGCGAAAACGATCAGCAGAAAGATCCAAAAAGACGCGCGGTTTGGTCGCTGCGGCACCGACGGTAGCCAAACCGCATGAAAGAACTGCCGCTAAGGTACGTCCGAGGTAAGCCGACGCAGACCGCGCGAATCGTCGAAACCCACCGGGATGAGCACAGGTACTCAGTGCCTGACGCCTATCGAGAAAGATCATCGAACGCAACCCCCGCAGCCTTGGTTCGAGAAAATCCGCAATTAGTCCGCTCGGACCCAACATAGGCAGCTCAATAAAGCACGCCGCGCCTTTGACACCTCGTATGCCCGCGTCGGTTGCCAGGGTTGGTCGTGATTCCTCGAAAACGCAAGTCGAGGAACGTACCCGGCCTTTGTCGGTGCGAGGACCGACCGCGCGGTAGCTTCAGCCGATGAAGCCACCCTCTTCCGGCACGCCCCACCCCGATTGAGATGGGGACGGAAAGGTGACCCCAACGTCCGCTCGGCGCGGCCGTCGCCATCGTCGAGCAGCCTAGAGCACAAACAGCTGTTTCGCCGATCGTATGCAGATGGGCACCGTTTGGCTTCTTCAGGCGAGACAGGCGGGAAAGGGCGTGCCTAAAACATTCTCATGGGCCTTTCCGATTTTCGCCTAGTTGCCCGCCGCATTGCTTGAATCAACGACGGAAACGTCTGTTCTCAGCGCTACTCCGCGCGCGACCTCAAGCCTGATAAGTCGTGTTATCGGGAGCGGCCACTGCGAAGCCAGGAAGATCTTCCACCATGGTCTCCCGTGCAACACAGCCAAGACCTGCCTTGACGGCTACACCGATTCGTCGCCGAACATCGACATAACTACCTTAGTGTCGCGTCAGTCAGCGTGGCTTGGCTCGTGTAAGCGACTCGCGTCAGTTACACCGACGCCGGCTTACCGCGACGTAATCTGCCTCAAGCTCCCTCGTGGTGGCGCCTCGTTCAGATGCGGAGCCGAGAGGCGAGGGCGCCGACACGCAGTCGAGTGGATCGAGTGAGTCATGCCGTTACCCTCCGAGCGCAAGAGGCCGCATACCGGCAAGAAGGAGACGGCGGCACTCGACGGCCCATTTCCAACGGCGCAGGAGTCTGCTCGCGCAAAACATTACTGTGGGTTCCGAATCTGACGAGGGACTGTTGCCGCCCTTCTGTTGTCCGCGCGTGGAACATCGCTGAAAAAATTGCGGCGCAACTAAGTGTTTGATTTCGAAGGTTCTTTTTCGATCCCGGCAAATTGTTTCACGGCGCCCGGTGTCAGGACGCGCCTGTCGGGGGATTTTCAGCGCGTTCACGCCGCGGTCGGTCCCGTTGTCGGCACAGCGTATCAAATAAGACGGGTTGTGTGAGACTTGATACGTCTCTCGCCGAGGAGCAGCCTAGGTCTTGTCGCGTCACGTCGGCGATCCAGCCACCTCAAAAAATTGAAGGTTGCGAGTAAGGTGAGTTGGCAGTGAGGAGTCGAACGCTGCGGTAGAAGAGGTGACGGGGTTACGCGGCGCGACAGAAGCGCTAATCTAATAGCAATGGTCCCTTAATGCGAGTTTGCTATGGAGTGGAAAGATACACGGCCGACTGCGCCCGGCTACTACTGGTTGCGCTTTGTCGACGAGCGATCGCCGCAACAAACCATAGCGGAAATCTCCGCGGTGCCTGGCGACGGGGCGGTCGAATTCGTTGTGATTCTGATGGGAGACGACACCATCATGGAACTCGATGACGCGTACTTCGATGGGGGCCTCTTCGCCGGACCCGTCGAGCCGCCGGTGACTGGCGATCGACCTTAACGAGTGAGCGGCGAAGTGACGGCGCGCAGGAGTGACGGCTTTGCGCCCGTCGAGCCACTGAGGAGCCTTTTCGCCGCTGCGGACCCTCGCGGCGCGTTTGCCACCATTGCACAGCGCTGCCGGCCTGCGGTAATCGCGGTCATTCGCTATTTAGCCGCCATTCGAAGTCACGGGCCCGCCTGCGCGAGATTCGCCTATCGACATCCGGCGATCGAGTGCCTGATCGAGGATTATCTGCATCTACGGCCGCTGCTCATCGACCGCTATGCGGAGGCAATCGAGGAACTCCGGCAACACTGATGCCGCGTCTTCTTGTGTTGCTGGGCGATGAAGCTAGACCCTCCGGCGAGAACAGATACGCCGCGGACGGCCTCGTAATAGAAGCTTCCTCGATGACCTTCACGAGAGGCATAGCCTTCGCACGCGACCGTCGCCGCAGCATACTTAGGAGCCGGATAATGTCTATTATCGGGATGGCGTTTCAGGGGTAAAATCCTTGAATTCCCATTTACCTGAGAGGGCAGGGGCCCGTGGCGCAAGACTTTGCCGGCTTCGACGCGAATGATGCCGATGACGACGATGAGTATGACTTTGGCGCGCTGCCGGATCCGGAGGTCGCGCGCCTCGTGCTCGAACTCGATCGGACCATCATGCGGCATCGCCGGGGGGCCGCGCTGCGCCGGATCGTTCACGGCCTGCCCGTGCCGCGGCCGCTGCAGGTGCCGATAAAGCCAAGCCGCGTCGAATTGCGGGTGCTCACGGCCCTCGTGCTGACCTATGGGCCGGTGCTGCTCGGCAGCGACTTCGGGCCGGTGCTGGACCAGTTCGCGGAATGCGGTGCCGTGGACCTGCTGCAGCAGGTCGTGTTCGGGGATCCCACCGGTGGCGAGGCCAGCAAAGACAGTCAGAACCGGCGAATTGCCGCACGGCTGCAGGACGTGCGGCCGATGTGGAGGCAATGTGTTGCAAGTTCCCCGGCGCGTTCCTCGCGGACGCGCGGGCCCTGCTGAAACGCTTTACGACATCGCATGCCGCACCGAGGGAGGGTCCGGCCGGTGCGGACGGGGAGGGCCCTCATGGCTGATCCCCGACCCGCGGTGCCCCCTGCTTCTCCCAAGGCGTCCGCCAAGGCCGCCCAAAAAGCGCTCGCTGGGGCGCCCCGGAAAAGCTCACCGAATCACTCACCCTCGAGCGCCGCTACACGACCAAGGCTTTCACGGCGCTGCGCGCCTACGTGCAGCGGATTGCGCCCGCGGTGATCGCCCGCACTTACTACGATCCCGACGAGGACGCGCACGCGGCGACGCCCGTGCGATGGAGCGCCATCTCACCACGATGCTCCACGCGCTGGTGGCGCTCGCGCACGGCTCCACCGCGATCGCCGATCGCCTGCGCGAATCAACCAAACAGCACGGCCAGCCTAGGCTGACGGCGGTGACGTTTCCCATGGTGACCGAGGCGGCGCAACTGGCCGCGCTGCCGCCACGGGCCAATCATCCGATCGATGCCTGGCTGCGTCCGCGCATGGCGCGGCGGCTGAAAGGCGAGGGCATCACGACGCTCGGCGAACTCGTGGCGTCCTGCAACCGGCGCGGCGGCAGCTGGTGGCGCTCGATTCCGCGCATCGGCCCGGGTCGGGCGCGCGCCATTGTGAGGTGGCTCCGCGAGCAGCAGGCATCCCTGCAACTAACGATCGACGCCGACGTCGACTCCGAAGAATGGGATGGCGTGCCGCTGATCGCGGCCGATCTGGTCGAGGTGGTGCCGGCCGCCAAGGTGACCGGAAGCGGCCCAGGCGGCGGTCCAAGCAGCTCAGAGTCTGCAAGCCGGTTGACCTTGGCGCCGCTCGAGCGTCTCGCCGTGCCGCACGCGCTCTCCGGCGCACATGGCGAAAACCGCGCGACGGCGTTCTGCTACATCCAGGCGAACCACGACCTCAATGCGGTGCGCGCGTATCTGAACCGTTATCGCGATCAGCCGAAAACCCTGCGTGCCTACACGAAAGAGCTCGAGCGCTTCCTGTTGGGGGCGGTCGTCTTGCGCGGCAAGGCGCTGAGCGATCTGGGGGTCGACGACTGCGGGGCGTATAAAGACTTTCTGAGAAATCCCGATCCGCGCTTTGTGGGCGAACGCTTCCAGCGGCATTCGCCGCGCTGGCGGCCCTTCGCCCTGTCCGGCTCCTCTGCGGCGGCCGATGGTCAGGCACCGCTGTCGGCGACGCTTTCGCCCGAATCGCAGCGTTATGCCGTTCGGGTGCTGCGGACGGCGTTCGCCTGGTGGGTCGATGTGCGCTATCTGGCAGGTAACCATGGACGGCAGTCAACGATCCGGTCGTCGTCAAGCGCGCGAGCGCAATGAAGATCGAGCGGGCATTGCCAGCCGAACTGTGGCGCAAGTTGCGCGACGAGCTCGATACGCCATCGGCAGTCGCGGGGGCGAAGCAATGGCGCGCCGTGCGCGCAGCCATGTTACTGATGGGCGATTCCGGTCTGCGGCGTGAGGAGGCGGCCTCCGCGCGTCGAGAGCATTTGCGTGTGTCCCAAGTTACGACACGCGGCGTCGCTGTGTGGGATTTGACGGTGATCGGCAAGGGGCTGCGCGAGCGGGCGGTGCCAGTGAGCGCCGCAACCCTCTCGGCGTTGCGCGTGCATTGGGCCGATCGACGCAGTGACTTCGACGGCGTAGCGGACGGGGCGATGCCTCAGGGTCCTTTGCTCGCACCCATCGTGATCCCATCAACGGACGCATCGCGGCGGCGCCACCGAAGCAGACAGCCCGGTTCGCAGAGCGAAGCCGGTTACACCGCCGATGGCATCAATCGGTTGATGGCGCGCATGTTGACGGCCCTTGTTGAGACCATGGAAAATCTCACGTCAGACGAGCGGGCGATGCTCGGCTCAGTCACCGCGCATGCGATGCGACATACGTTCGGAACGCAATCCGTGGCCAATGAAGTCCCGATCGACGTGGTGCAGAAGGTGCTGGGTCATGCCTCTCTCCAGACGACCTCGATCTACGTGCGAGCGGAACGAATCCGAATGCTGGAAGAGGTGGCTGGATATTACGCGCGAAGCGCTGACTTCGTCGGCGTCACCCAACGCGACAAATGAATGTGATGAGTTAGCGATGCTACCGCTCGAAGAAGCTACGACAATATTTCTAGGTTTGGCTCAACTTAAAGGGGTGGGCTTCAAGACCCTTCGCGGGTACGGCGGGGTTGACGCCGTTGCCGAAGGATTTGCGACGGAGGGCGCGTCGAAGTTCATCCGCCGTCTGTCGGATGAACCCCTCACCCACGACGTTCATTCTCAGGTGCTTCGGATGGGTACGGTTGCCGCAGCAAACATCCGTAATCGGGGCATCCATCTGGTTCGTGCAGGCGATCCCAACTATCCGAAGCGATTCGAAGACCTTGACGAAAACTTGCGCCCACTCTGGTTCTTCTACCGGGGAGACGTTCAACTGCTGAGCGCGTTCAACGTGGGGGTCGTCGGCACGCGATCCCCATCTGATGAAGGGGCGTTCTTGGCGAAATATGCGGTCGCAACGGTGCGCGCGCTCGACGCCTGCCTGGTCAGTGGACTGGCCAAGGGCGTTGACGAAATCGCCCACGAATGGGCGCTCCACTCAGGCGTGAAGAACATCTCTGTGTTGGCGAACGGTCTCCTGAGAGTGTATCCCGCAAAGAACGCGGACTTGGCCGATAAGATCGTTGACGCAGGAGGCGTGCTGATTTCTGAGTACCTTCCCGGTGAGGCACCCAGCGCGGAGGCGTTCGTCTGGCGCAACCGCTTGCAGGCCGCCCTTTCGAATTGCGTCGTCGCGCCGGAGTGGAAGCGCGCGTCAGGTACGGCGCACACGATCAGATTCGCGAAGAAGCTTGGCCGACCCACGATTAACCTAGTCTCTACGGGTCGAACGTTCAGCGACGATCACGGCCAAGCGGACATGTCGTTCAACGTTCCCGCCGAGCACACCGAATTCACCGACGCGTTGCGCGGCACGCTGGCCGGCGGGCACGAGCCACCTGCCGAGGCGCATGCAAAGACCGCCTTTTTCGCGCGGCAAGGTGACTTGTTCGGAGCGACGGAATGAGTTTGAAGCTCTTGCTGGTGAGTGTCGATGGAACGCTTGCGCATGGTAATCAGATCAGCGGGAAAATCGCTGCAGAGTTGGGCCGTTTGGTCCGAGAGTTGGATGCCCGCGGCGTCAGGACTGTCCTGTGGTCCAATCGAAATTGGACCGTGGGTGGCGTTCCGTTGCGCCAATACTTTTCCCAGATCGCCGGCATCGACGTCCCTGTCCATGGAGCAGGCGTCGATCGCAGCCCTGCTCGCGTCCTTCAGAACTCTGCGGCGCCCATATTGCAACGCTACGGGGTGCAGACCCACGAGACGGTACTCGTCGGCGGAATGACCGACGACATGCGCGCGGGCGTTCAGAACCAATTCATCTTGGTGCGACCAGACTGGTACGCGCAGCAGATGGAATACGGCTTTCCCGTCGCGAGTGTGGGCGAGTTAGCGCGGTTCTGTTTTGTCTTTGCGCTCAGGCAGCATCCGATCTTCTGGCGCGTGCAGCACGGTAACCTCGACGTCAGCGCCGGGGGGCCCTTCTCAACGATGAACGAGCGGTTTGCTGTTTTCGGCGGTGACGCTCGAGCGTTCGCGAAGCACGGGCAGGGGCATCCTGACTTCTGGTTTTATTTCACCGTGTCGTCGTTGTACTTTGCCGGACTTCTGCAGGGCGTCGACTATATCTGCAGCTATCCTGGCCACAAACCCGACTCGGATCCGGATATACACGGCGTGTCAGCGACACTTGCACGACTCGGCAAGTGCTTCGGTAAATCCTACTATCATGACTTGATCATCCGGCATCGCGAAGCCCCGAAGAGCCAATACACGAAAGCGGCGAACCGCAGGTTCATCACGCAATTGAACACGATCCACTTGCAACCGAAACCGCATCGGAATCTGCGCGACCAGCCCAACAAGACCAATCTGAAACTTGCGGGCAAACGCGTCCTGGTGGTCGATGACTTCTGCACGTCGGGGTGCAGCTCGGAAGCCGCGCGCGCATTCATCGAGGCCGCCGGTGGTCAGGCCCGGCTGTATTCATGGCTGAGGACAATCAACACGGCGTATCAGGAGATCACGCCGTCGATCGATCTGAACGCGTACGCAGCGGCGTCGCTTGCCGCCGACCCTCCTGCGGTGGCTCATGCCTACCATGCCGGTATCATTGATCATCATGCTCCGGGTGAGATTCAGTCGATCTTCGATCAGTTTTGCGGGTGGACCTGGTAGCGCCAGATGGTTGGAAGGTCGGCAGTGATAAGGCAGGGGCGTGAAGCCAAAGGCCCGCGGTCGAACCCCAGCGCGCGACTGCGCTGCCCTGGAAAATGAGACGGGCCCATGAGCAGAATGCTTTATACTGTATTTATATACAGTACCACGACAATGCGCGAGGAGTCACATGAGCACGCCGTTCGACTTAGGTCAGTCATTGCTCGCGGCCGCGCCGGTTGAGCCCTTGCGAGAGATGGGCGCTTACGAGGCGCTGTGGCAATCCGATCGGGCATCGTTCAAATCGATTGCGGAAACCTTTCGACAGAATCCGAACGCGACGCCCTCCGAACTGGTCCCTGCTCAGACCATCGATGAAACGGTTCCGCAGGTGATGGACCATCTCGAGCGGGCAGGGATCCATGATCTTGGCATCTGCGTGCACGGGACGGCCGACTATCCGAACAAGCTTCGGGATGCGGCGTATCCGTTGGAGTTCCTGTACTTCAATGGATGGCAGGATCTGGCCTTCTCCCACAAGTCTGTCGCCGTCGTGGGCACGCGATCTCCGTCCGATGAAGGCGCAAGACGGGCGAAGAAGCTCGTCAAACTGTTGGTTAAACACGATTTCACGATTTTTTCAGGGCTCGCGCGGGGCGTGGATACGATCGCGCATACCACCGCGATTGAAGCGGGCGGGCGGACCGTGGCGGTCATCGGAACACCCATTACGGAGTCCTATCCGAGCGAAAACGCGGACTTGCAGCGCCGGATTGCCAAAGAGTATCTCGTTGTGAGTCAAGTTCCCATCCTTCGCTATGCGCGGCAGACGTTCCGAGGAAACCGCCTCTTTTTCCCGGAACGGAACGCGACGATGTCCGCGCTCTCCGATGCGACGGTCATCATTGAAGCCGGCGAGACCTCGGGGACGCTCACGCAAGCGCGAGCCGCTTTACATCAGGGCCGGCAACTGTTCATTCTGGATAGCTGCTTTCAGAATTCAAAACTCACCTGGCCCGCGAAGTTTGCAGAGAAAGGCGCAGTCCGAGTGAAGGACTTCGACGACATTCTCAACAGGCTCGGCAATGCGGCTCCTGCAAATTGATGAGGCAACCCGAAGGGATCATCGTTACCTAAGGGCTGACGACTTTTGTCTCTACCAAGGGGAATACACGGCGCGCGGAGGCTATGGCTGCAGCCCCATGAACGACATGATCTTGAACATCAAGAAGTCGGTCACTAGAAGGGGGCGTCCTGAATACCAATACAAAGAACGAGATATTCGTCGTGCCGGGTTAGCCTTTCGCGAGGCGTTGAACGCAGAGGCGCTTGCGACGGTCACATTCGTTCCGGTTCCTCCTTCAAAAGAAGTCAATCATCCCGAGTATGACAACCGAATTGAACTTGTCCTTGCTCATATGGCCGAGGGGACGAATGCGGACGTCAGGCAACTTGTGCTGCAGGCGGGGAGTTACGAAGCTTCAAGTCAGGCGGCAATACGAGGAGGCGACCGCATGCATGCCGAGGACCTGATCGCGCTCTACAGGATCAATGAGGGCATCGCCGATCCCGCTCCTCAGCGCATCCTTGTGGTGGACGACGTCCTGACCACCGGGAGTCACTTTGTCGCGATGAAGACCGTTCTTCGACAACGGTACCCAGACGCATGGATCGGTGGCCTGTTCATTGCGCGGCGAAGAATTGAGGACGACGTTGCTGAGTAGCGTTCGCCGGTCAGTGTAGTTGGTCCCCGGCAGCTCTGTCACTTTCCTTCAAGAATGAACTCAACTGATGTCGAGAAATGGCCTCCGTACATGCAGCACGATGGGGTGCGGCATGCGTTGCAAATTGCCCAGCAGGTTGCAACCTGGAGCGAAGAAAAACTTTACGGACTCGAGTTGCACGCTCCTGAGCCGGACCATATGGCAGCTACAGCGTTCTCGATAGTTCACGAGCACCAGAAATCCTGTCTCTTGTTGGTCCAGCATGGCCTCGTCGGTTCGGCCACCGCCTTGATGCGCCCGTCCGTTGAAGCTCTGATCCGTGGGCTTTGGTTGCAATGGGCGGACGATACCGAGCTCTTGCGTTTCCAGAGAGGCGAAGATAGTCTCAATTTAGAACGTGCAATTAAGATGATCGTGCAGCGTTCAGGCGTCGCGCGCTACAACGATCTGCTTGGCATGTGGGCTGAGTCAAAAAGCACACTTCACGGTTATGTACATCACAGCTTTCAATCAATAGTCCGTAGGTCTGGACAATTCGAGATGGCGCCAGAAGAAATTGTTTCGCTGCTTACCTTCAGCGCCGCGCTCGCAACGCATGCTTCCATCGAAATTACAGAGCTTGCGAGTAAGCGCGTTGTTCCTGGTCAAGAGAAGATAGGTCGGGAATCAATGCATATGCTGCAGGGAGAGCTGGTGAGCATTCTCGATGCACTCGGCCTTGTCGAGATCCGGTCTAAGAAAGATGTGCCAACAGAACGGGAGGTGAATGACTGAATGACTCTATTGCACTGGCGAAGGTGTCGTAGAGAAACAGCCGGTCGCCACGACTAGGATTCCGGCTTGCAATGTCGCTTGTTCAACGATGCCCCGATGGATATCGTCCATCGCGCGTTGATGCGACGCCGGCCCATGCACGCGTCGGAAAGGCGCGGCGCAGTCAATCGACTTGCGCAGTCAGCGTCGCTTCATTCGCCCGGAAAGTCCGGCACCAGGATTGCAAGGCAAATTTGAACGCCCTTCAAATGCGCGTACTTCGGATCGGGACGCACAAGATCGTCGGGTGTCAGCAGAACCTATAGCAATCATCGGCCTGGGTCGGCCCAGGTTGGGCTTGACATAAGGCCGTCGTGTCGCTCGTCGCATTACGATGTACTTTTTTTTTTTCACGTACATAGCGCTGGCTTGTATGTGTTATCTACACGTTTATCCACGTCAGCTGTGAACAGTTACGAGCGACTTGCAAGGTCAAGTGGCCCGCCGCCCAACCTCTTCCTTCCGTTCCGGAACGTCCCGAACCGGCCGATTCTGTTGAAAAACTCGTTTTTTCGCGGGGACGTTTGAGTCGGGCGAAGGCGCAACCTTCGAATGCGCTACAGAAATCGGGGTTTCGGGAGTGGCTTGAGCGCTTCGACCTCCCTCAAGAGGCTTTTCTCGCCGTGTCCTTAGTCATTGGCGTTAACCACTTCGCCATTCGCCGTAAATTTTGCGCTGTTGCTGCCAACAGGAACTCGTCATGCGCCCCGCTAAGTCCGCGTAGTCGCAATCGATCTAGCTTCAAGATGCGCTTCAGGTGGGCGAACAACATTTCTACTTTTTTGCGCTGTCGCCGCGAGTGCCGGTATGCGGGCGTATCTCCGATGAATCTTGCAACATCTCTCGATTCTTCATGCACGCTGCGCGCGATCTTTCGCATCGGTGTGTTTGGGCAACATTGCTGCTTCATCGAGCATTGAGCGCAATCCGGTTGGCTTGATCGATAGATGATCGTGTTGGCCTTCGTGATGTGGGAGCGCGGGTCTTTGAACTGTCGTCGATCACTTCGCAGCGCCCGACCTTGCGGACATCGGTACTCGTTCGCTTGCTCGTCCCATTCGAATTCGCTGTTGGGAAGGGTTCCGTCGTTCCGAGCCCAGCGCTCCCAGACCGGAACGTGTGGTTCGATGGCCTTCTCCTTTACCATCCAACCGAGCATTGCTCCGGTTCCGTATGCGGTATCGCCCACAAGACGTTTGGGTTTGAGCGCGAAGCGCTTTTCAACTCGGTTCACCATCGTCTTCGTGGACTCCACCTCCTGCATTCGGTACGCCGGCGTGGCTTCGACGTCGACAATGATTCCAGCGTGCAAATCGATCAGGTAGTTCGTTGAGTAGGCGAAGAATGCGGGGCCACCTGGCGCGGCGGTATAGCGTGCGGAAGGATCGGTCAGCGAGATGCGCTTAGGCGGCGTAGCCGAACCCGTCTCGTCAGATGAGACCGGATTTGCCTCCTCCAATGCATCGAGATACTCGCGCACCGCCCGGCTCTGCCCGCTGTCTTTGTTCCAGTCGACCACTTCGATTCCGGACGTGCCGCGCGAACGATTTGCATCCGCCTTAACGACGCTTGCGTCTACAGCGAACCCTTCGCCTTCAACCAGCCCCTCGCTCATACAGCGCCGAAGAACAGACTCGAAGACGTGGCGCAACGCGTCGCTATTGCGGAACCGGCCGTGCCGGTTCTTGGAAAACGTCGAGTGGTTCGGCACAGTGTCTTTGAGATCGAGTCGACAGAACCAGCGGTATGCAAGGTTCAGATGAACCTCTTCGCAAAGCCGACGTTCCGAACGGATACCGAAGCAGTAACCCACGATAAGCATGCGAATCATGAGTACGGGATCGATGGAAGGACGTCCCGTATGACTGTAGTGCGGCGCAAGATGCTCGCGTAGGCCATCGAGCTCGAAGTACCGATCAATGCCGCGCAACAGATGCGTTTGCGGAACATGATCGTCAAGGTTGAAGGAGTAGAAGAGTTGATCTTGCACGCCACCTTGACGACCCATCATAGCGATGCACTCCTGTCACTTGATGAATTAAGGATAGGCAACGCACTCGCATTTCGCAGTGTTTTTCAACAGAATCGGCCACGAACGGTCACTCGACCTTACGACACGAATCGTGGACAATCTTGTCCAAATAATTCCACCCCTGCGGTCAAGGTCGTCCATGCGCCGTAAGAAAACACAATGAGCCCGTTTGTCTGGAAACTTTTTGAAATCCCGGTACTTGGTCTATTGGCTTGGGCCGCAAGCCTGTGCACGTTTCCTTCCCTAAACGAAGCGTCAAACGTCTCGCTGGCACCTGCGGCGTGCTCAATTGATGCAAACGTGACGACGCCAGCGCCGATCCGGAAGGTTGCCATCAGATGACCTGCGTCACTAAGCCTTGCGGAGTCGGACCACCGTGTTTAAGCCACGGTGGACGACGGCCACCAAAGTTTCTACGCTTCAGACAATCATAAGCCCAACGGGAGAGGACGATGAATGCCGTCCGTTTTCTTAGAAAGCGTTTATCTCAAATCGTACTTATATTGGCGTGGGTCATATTTACGCTACTTATCCCGGGGTTTTTGCCGGAAAGCATTATTTATAGCTTCAAATCCTCAGAAATCGATGGCCAACTAATTTCGTTTAAAAATGAGGCGGTGAATCAGAGGCTTGTCAATGTTGGGGACAGCTTCTCTAAAGGCTCCAGATATTCATTAGGCCCGCTTGTCTCTTTCACCAAAATATACACTTTGATAAAAACAAAAAGCGACGCGCCAACACTTGGGTCCGGAATAAACATACAGGTAGACTACCAACGGGCGTTAATAGTCATGATCGTATTAACGGTTGCGACGCTTACCGGACCTCTTCGTGAAAGAAGTCCGAAGGCCTGCCTCCACATCACATATTTTTGGTCACGAGCTCGACGATTCAGTGGATCAAGCACTTCTTACGGAAGCAAAAAATGCTTGGTCTACCGCGCAAAGATTTTATGGCAGTTCGTTATACTTATTGGTATCTGGAGTGGCGATGGCTTTTCTGGGGATGGTAGTCTTTGTATATACAATAACAGATCCCGCAAAAACAGGGGGTGCCTGGGAATATGCCTTCGCGGCGCTTCGCCCATTTGAACTTTTAATCTTTATCGAAGCAATAGCTTGGTTCCTGCTCCGACAATATCGATCGCTGACTGAGGATTTCAAGAAATTACATCGGATATATTTACGAAGATCAAATTATATGATTGCAAGAAGAGCTCTTGTCGAGATCAAGTCGTTCGAAAAATCTAGGACAATCGCAAAAGAGTTGTTATCCGAGGATCTGAGCGGAAGGCTATTTGAAGGGCAGTCAACTGAAGCGATTGACCATGCGCGTTGATGTATTCAAAGTCCTTACCGACGTCCTAAGCCGAGCCGCGGGCAAAGAAACGACCGACAGCAAAAACGGGAAGAAAAAAAGAGACAGAGAAAGGAAAGGCTGCTGATTAGCTTGAGAACGTATTTGCGACGATTAATGTAGCGCTAGATCCACCTGGGGAAGCGGCATAGGCCTAAGCGCCACTGAGCAAACCGAAGTCTGAACGCAGGTCGGTCGGCGAGCGGGCGCTTGCCGGCCATGAGCCGACGTTCGACAGACGCTGGTAGATGGTCGACAATCGCGCTGTCAACCGATCAATGCAGTTTTGAGAAAGGCGAAAAAAGCTCGGTAAATAAATTGCAGAGTTGGTGTGCCGATATCGGTGGCTCCGGCCGATGCCGGCACGATCTTGCTTCCTCTGCGTGAGAAACCGTCATGAAAGCGGCCAGAAAGTGCGACGCTAGACCCTCGGCTCAAAAGGAAATCCGTCACCATCGAGCGCATATATGAACACTAATCCGAACAAAAAAGCGAAACCAGCAAAAGAAAATAAGACGTTAAAGAAAATATTGTGGCTTACCGTGATATTTTTGGTTGCGACTTCAGCGTTTGCTGTCGCATATGGATTTTTAACCAAATTTGATAGTACAAATGGGCTGAGCCACTCGAGGAAACTCGATTGGTTTGATTACTATTATTTCAGTATCGTAACGGCTTCCACGCTGGGATTTGGAGAAATAACACCAATCGGAATTTCGAGGGTCCTAGCTTCTTGCGAGGTAATTTTCGGCCTTATTTTCGTGGGCTATAGTTTGTCCCAGGTGCTTTCCGCACGACAAGAATATCTCATTGAGTATTTAGCGCTAGATCGGATTCTGCAAACATATAGCGAATGCTTGACCTTGATTGATGACGCAAAAGAAGTGATCGGAGATAGGCGTCGATTGTTGAGCATGAATACTTTCGACTCAAATGATTTCCTGCTGAACAGGGGAAATCCTTTCTATCCCGCACTCAAAGCCATGCAGACGTTAAACGGATATACCGATCATTTGGAAAAAATCGGTCGGGCGAACACCCTGAGCGATCATATCGAGAGGGCGGCACATCACGTGGAAGAGCTTGCCAACTTTGTCCGAAAATATATCAGTATTTTGACACAGGAAAAAATCGAGTGGGCGACGGAGCGTACCGAAGAAATAGTCACGGAACTGTGTGATCTGATCGACAAGTTCTCCAATGATTATGTCGCTTACACGCGCTACGCTTCTGAAAGATACAAGAACGGCGGACTGTATGTAGATATTGTGCAGACAGCAACGGCTCGAACCAGAGCAAAGCTGATTGAAGCCAAGAGAGGTGTAGCTGTGTCGTAACTAATACGCCCGGCTTCGAACCAGGATCTCGGTCGGCTGTGCCGACCGCGCCTTGCCAGTTAAGCTACGTACTCGCGAGCATCATACCCAGTCTACGCAGTGACACGCAATACAGCGGGCTGGTTGCCCCGTGGTTTTTCGAACTTTGCGTCCACCGGCTGTGGTTCTTGTACACGTAAACTTGAATTCAGGCGAAGACGTTGATTGGGCCAATGGCCCTTTGGGAGACAGCGACTGACGGTTCCCGCTCTGCTACTGACGGTCGATGCTGCGACGAAGCGAGCGATCTTCGGCGCGGCCACGTGAGCCGGTGAATGGTAATTATTGGGGCAAACATGGATATTTTTTCGCCGCTTGTGGCGGACGATCAGTTGCATGCGAATTTTAAGAGCATCATCTCGCCTTCGATGCATGTCGAGCGAGCGGAGCTTGAGCGCTGGCTCGAAGGGTTCCCCGACCGCGACGGCAAGTTCGTGAAGGAGTTCCAGACGACGTTTAATTCCTCGTTCTGGGAGATCTATCTGTTCGCGTTGTTCAACATCTACGGTTTCGAACTGAACTGGGCACACGCGTCGCCCGACTTTCATGTGAAAAGCCAGTTCGGAGATTTCATCGTCGAAGCAACGACGGCAAACGCAGCTGTTGGCAAGCCGGCGGAATGGGAGAAAAAAGTGGCCATCGGTGAGGCGGTCGCGGCGAAGGATTTCTGGCCGTTGAACAGGGAGGCTATGATCCGCCTGGCAAACGCGATCCGTGCCAAGGCGCAGAAGTATGCGCAGAGTTACGTGAGGCTGGACCACGTGAAGACCCGGCCGTTCGTGCTGGCAATTGCTCCGTTCGAGCAGCCAGATTTTCAGTACCAGTACGATCGGGCCATTCGTGCTGTCCTGTACGACGACTACGTTGATGAAACTGCGTACTGCAAGAATCCGGAGCGATATCCTGACGGGCCACCGAGCGTCAAGCTCGGGTTCGTGGAAAAAGACAGCGGTGCGGAGGTGCCCCTCGGAATTTTCAACACCGACGAGTACCGGGACGTGAGCGCCGTTCTGTTCTCATGTACCGCCACATGGGGAAAGGTCGAGGCGATGGCCCAAGCGAGTCAAAATCTTGGCTTTGTCGCGGCGACCTGGGGCGGTCCTGGTGGAAAGCCTCGCGGCAGCATGTTGCCTCGGGGCTAACATGCGGAGACGCTCGAAGACGGATTGCAGGTGTTTCACAATCCCAATGCAATTCGACCTCTTGATCCGCATATAGTCGACGCACCGGCGTCGTGCAGCACTACTTCGACGAGCACACGAGCGCATGGATACACGAGGAGCGCGACCGGTGCCTCCATTCCCGGATGGTCAACTCGATGCGCGTCATTCGCGACGAGCCGGGGAGTGCAGTCTCCTAAGATCCGGCGAAGACGCTGCCGGTCGGCCGCGCTATGGCTGATTGCGCCGTCGCGCTTCCCGGTAGCGTTCTAACGCTTCCTCGGCCATCCGGTCGGCAGCGCCCGCAGTGTCAAGCAGGAACCCATAAAAAACGTGATCTCGTCGGGGCCCGTGGCGATGAAGACAGGCGTTCCTTGACGCAATATTTCCCGGCGCCGGGTTGCTGCCCGGTCTGTCATCGCGCGGGGGCAATCTCATTCAGGTTGAATGTCCGTTATGCGGAACACTGACCTTCCCTTGTGGGTCGGGTTCGGCCGACCACGTCGGATCACCCTGCCCATAGCGCGTGCGGTCGTCGGCCGTCCGGACTACAGTCTGACCGCAACCTGACGCGCGTCTCGTCGCGCTTGATTTCGCCGACTGCCTGAGCAAGCGGTCCGGCCGCTTGGCCGACTGCGGTATAAGCAATATTTCTATGGCCGATATGCCGCGGCCTGAGCCGCAATGTTGTGGTATTCCTTGAACTTCGTGATTCTCGCGTTTTCGACTATGAAGACGTGAGCCCACAGCCCACTCAACGCTGTAGCCGTTGTATGCCGCTGCACTGCATCATCGCCGGGAGGAACGCTTCATGCGGACCGCTCCGTCAATCGCGTTGGCGGATTGGGCGATGGTCACTCATCAGAAAAAA
Source organism: Caballeronia sp. LZ003 (assembly GCF_031451465.1). NCBI lineage: Bacteria > Pseudomonadati > Pseudomonadota > Betaproteobacteria > Burkholderiales > Burkholderiaceae > Caballeronia > Caballeronia sp. LZ003. The sequence goes on from NZ_JARUXJ010000005.1 coordinate 210,721, forward strand.
CAGCTAGCGGATGAAAGCGCGCGCGCGAGCAAGCGGGCGGCGCACTCGTGGGCCGCGGACGTCGGGCCGGGATTGGCGAGCGTCGCATCGGACAACGACCCGGGCGGCATCGCGACTTACACGCTCGCAGGCGCGTGGTACGGATTCGACCTTCTGTGGATGTGCGTGCTGTCGTATCCGTCTACCGTTGCGCTGCAGCTCATCGCGGCGCGCGTCGCGGTAGTGACCGGGCGCGGCTTGACCACCAACATGCGGGCGCACTACTCGTCGCTCTTTTATTTCTTCGCGGTGGCGCGCTTTCTCTTTGCCAACACGTTCAACGTCGCCGTCGATTTACTCGCGATGGGCGTGGCGTTGCACGTCTTCATCGGTGGGTCCGTTGCATGGCTCGCACTGCTGTCGGGCGCTGCGTCGATCGCCCTCCAATGCCTCGTTCCGTACGCACGGTACGCGCGGATCGTGAAGTGGATGGCGCTCGCGATGTTAGCGTATGTCGGCGTTATCGTGGCGGTCGAAGTGCCCTGGCAGACGGTTCTCATGCGCGCGTTCGTGCCGCGAGTGGACTGGAACGAGGACTACATCACGATGCTGATTGCCGTGCTCGGCACCACCGTCAGCCCTTATTTGATGTTTGCGCAGGCCGAACAGGAGGTGCGGGACGGCGGCCGTCGAGACCAGAAGGCGCTAAACGGGCAGATGCGCAAGATTCGTCGCGACACGCTGCTGCGGACCGCGCTTTCAAATGCGGCCGCGCTGTGCATGATGATCGCGGCGGCCGCGACGCTGCATCTCATGCAAAAGACGCCCGTAGGCGAGCCGGTGGACATGGCGCGTGTGCTGGCGCCGCTCGCGCATGGCTATGCGAGCCATGTGCTTGCGGTCGCGCTGATCGGCTCTGCATTGCTGGCCTTGCCGCCCCTGGCGGGCTCCGCGGCGCAGGCTGTGGCGAGTTCGTTCAATTGGCCGCGCGGCGAACAACGCGACCGGCGGATCGCGTGGCTGCTCGTCGGCGTGATGGGACTCGGCGCAGCGGCGGCGATGGTGCTCGCGGTGCTGCGCGTCGAGCCCGTTCATGCGCTGTACTGGAGCGCGGTGGCCAACGGCATGACGGTTACGCCGGTGCTCGCGCTCCTCGTGCTGCTCGGTGCCAAGCGGGAAGTCGTCGGCGATTTCGTCGCGCACTGGACGGTGCGTGTGTTGAGCTGGTTCGCCACGCTCGCGACCGGCGCGGCCATCGTCGCACACTTCGTGCTGGAGTTCGTGTGAAGCTAAAATGCGGGCACCGAACTTGCCACAAAGGCCGGCGAGACGATGGAGGAAACGACATCTGCAGTGGAGCGCGTGACCGACATCATGGATGAGATCGCGTCGGCGTCGCATGAGCAAACTAGAGCCCCGAATGAAGAGCTGTTGTATCAACGCCGTCGGCTGCGCCGCATCGAGCGCCTGTGGTACACACTCATTGGTTCGATCTTTCTGTTCGACGCCTACCTATGGGGACCAGACATCATTCGCATGTTCATCGACGCCACGCATCGTTGGCAAGCGCTCTTTCATTGAGAAGGACCGCTTCGCCCGCCTATTCGCTGGCCGACGTAGGCAGCTGAGAGATGATATGCCGCCGATGTCAGCTCTAGTCGAAGTTTTTTTGCGGCGCCGGCGACGGAGCTGTCCTACTGGACGGCTAGCCATGAGTAAGCACCTAGCAACTAATGGTCTTGGCTTTTCCGCGCACGTAAGCGGCCGCGAGCATCAACGCCAGGTGCGAGCGGCCTTCAAGGGACGAAGCAATCAGGAGTTGGAAAAGTCCGCGTGGGTGAGTCGGAGGGTTTGGGTCGGATGCGCCAGCAACTTACGCCGTGCGGCCGCTTCAATGCGCGCAAACCCGTTCCCAAATACTCTCACCATGTGAGCATCGTCCGCATCGCGTGGTAGCCAGAAGAACACCTCTAAGCACTTGCGCGGCACCACGCAAGTCACGGTTTGCCCGCGCCAATGGAGGGTAAAGCTTAGCGTCTGCTTATCTGCAGAGATCTGCGCTTCTGGCACAAGCACTTTCATGAGCGGTGTTGCGATCACTTAGAGGGAATCGGACGTGTCTGGCGTGGGACGCACAGCGCGTTGTTCGGTTGGCGTCACCAGTCTACCCGGTGCTTCTCTTCGGTTTCCTGATGGCGGCGATCGTCGTCCACATGCAGGTAGATGCTGGTCGTCGTCAATGATGCATGTCCAAGGTTGTCGCGCACGGTGCGCAGGTCTACCTTGCGGTCGGCCATGTGCGAGCCGGCGCTGTGCCGGAGCCAATGCGCGGACGCTTTCTCGAGTAGATCGGCTCGCGCGCTGGCGCCATCGTCGCGCTCCCGCAGGCGGGCCGCGGCGCGGGCAAACACGTCCTTGACGATGGCGTGAAGCGATGCGCGCGTCAGCGGGGCGCAGGTCTCGGTCCGTTCGTTAAACGATGTTGCGCCGATCGGTAGCACGAGCGGCGTATCTTCGCTGGGCGACGGCAGGGCGCTTAGCCCAAGGTACTGTCGATAACGCGAGAGCTCCATCATCATCTCGCGCGTGGCCGGCACCAGCCGTTGCTTGTCGCCCTTGCCGTGGATGGTGAGCCACCAGCGCAGCGCACCGTCCGCATCGCGTCGCACGAAGAACTGCCCCATCGTGTTGGCGCCGACCTCCGCGATGCGCAGCCCGCCGAGGTAGAGCAGCGTGAACAGCCATCGGGCGCGGTACGCGTGGGCTTTCTCGCGGTCCGTTTGTCTAGGCATCGTCGCGATGAAGTCCTTGACCTCCCGCCAGACGCTCGGCTCCAGATAGCGGGTGATGCGCGGCGCGGCATGTCGGGTGCGCTGGCGCGAGAGCGACAACGGGTTGCCGGCCAAGTAACCGGCCTGCACCAGCCACGAGAACATGGCGTTGAGGATCACGGTCGCCTGACGTTGACTGGATGCAGACAGCGGGCCATAGAAGGGGCGCCAGCGAGTGTCGCTGCGCGGATGCTTGCGACCGCCGCCGGCCACCCACGTCGCGGCAGGCTGCGGGTCGGCTAGAAACTGCTGATAGCGCAGGCAGTCCTCGTGCGTCAAGGAAGAAAGAGGTTTGCCCTGCACGACGACGGACCAGAGCAGGAGCCGCTCGGCCTCTTTGCGGTAGTTCTCGAACGTGGTCTTGGTGTCGACAAAGCGCAACAACCAGGCGCGGATCGCATCCAGATCGTTGTCGGCCGCGATTTGTGGGCGCCCGGTCACAGACCGGTTCGAACCGGTCGCGCCGTCGAAATCGCCCGGTATCACAAGCGATTCTAACGGTGTCGGCTGCAGCGCCCGTGGAGGCGGAGTGGCGGAAGACGGCTTTCAGGCACGTTGATTTTTGTCAGCTGGCAGCGAGATATCTCAACATAATGCTGTTAATGTCAAATCGCGAGCGTCGTGAAGTTAGATACATTGCGAATTACGTTGTAATATGGGTGATTGCTTAGGCCTTTTTATTCATGTCCGACGTCCTTTCCGATGAAACCCGCCTAGCGGCAGACATCGAACGCCTCAAAGTCGAATTTCCCAAGACACGCGAGCTCTATCGCGAGGTCTGCGCGTTGCTGTTCTTTCGCTTCGGCGTCGCTCCGACCGCGAATCGCCTCTACAACCTGGTCCGGCGCGGCACCATGAGTACACCGGCGTCGGTCTTGAGCGAGTTCTGGGCGGAGTTGCGCGAGAAGAGCCGGGTGCGCATCGAACATCCGGACTTGCCCAAGGACCTGAGCGAAGCGGCGGGCGCGCTGATCGGGACGCTGTGGACGCGCGCGGCGACGTCTGCCCAGGCCGAACTGACGTCGCTGCGCGACGAAGTCGAAGCGCAGCGCGCCGAGGCTGAGCGAGAGGTTCTCACGGCCCGGGAGGAGCTGAGCCGCACGGAAACGGCGCTCGAGCAACGCACCGCGGCACTGCTCGCGGCGCAGGTCGAGATACGGGAATTAGAGCGGCAACAGGCGGACGAGGCCGCCACGCGTAAGGCGCTGCAGGCGCAGATCCAGCGTCTTGCTGAGGAAGCGGTGACGCGCGAGCGGGAACTCGAAAAAGTGCGCGACACCTTCTCGCGCGACCTGGAGAAGCTACGGGAAACCGCCAGCCGTGCCGAGGAGCGCCTACGGGCATCCGAGAAGCGCGCGCTCCTGGAAATCGATCGCGAACGCAGCGCCACGGCTAAGGCGCAGAAAGAACTGGCCGAGGCCGCCAAGCGGGCGGAAAAGCGAGAGGCCGAGCATCGTCGCACCGTCGACGCGCTGCAGGCGCACCAGGGCGACACGCGCCACCAGAACGGGGTGCTGCAAGGCAAGCTCGCCGCGCTCGAAGCGGCCCATCACGCGCTTCAGGACCAGCTAAAGTCGCTGCGCACTGCGGCGCGGCCGTCGACGCGCGGGCCCGCTCGCGAAGACCGTTCGGGGCGAGTCGCCCGAAAGGCAGCGGCCGGCAAAAAGGCGAGCGTGAAAGGTCGTCCGTAAATAATGATCGGATCGCGTCGGCGGGTAGGCGCAATCCAATGCCGAAGGCGCACCATGCGCGTGATCGGCCAACGGAGCGAACAGATGAGAAGATCGGCAGAGAACAAGTTGCGGGTGGTAGCAGTGCGCATCGACCCCGTCATCGAGCAGCGCTTGCGGGTGCTGGCCGAGGCCACGGGGCGCAAACAATCGTTCTTTCTGCAGCGGATGATCGAAGAGGGCATCGAGGCCATGGAGGAAATCTGGCTGTCGCCGCAGACGCTTGCCAAGGTCCGAGAGGGTGATTTGCCTGAGCTGCTTGACGCGCGCAGCGCGACTTCGGATTTGTTCGACTTGGATGTGACCGACGCAGACTCGTAGAGAGCAGAGGGTCCGCGATCCGATGCGTGGCCAGCGTTCGGTATGATCGGGTTTGTCCTCTAACAGAAAGGAAAGGTGTTAATGAACAAGCAGGAACTGATTGACGCTGTGGCGTCCGGAGCCGGTACGAGCAAGCTCGCCGCCGAGGAGGCCATCAATGCCGTGTTTGAGACGATTGCGAAGACGGTGGCGGCAGGCGATGCCGTTCAACTGATCGGCTTTGGCTCGTTTGGGGCCGGCGAACGCGCCGCGCGCACCGGTCGCAATCCGAAGACCGGTGAGCCGATCGAGATCGCGGCAGGCAAGACCGTCAAATTCACCGCGGGCCAGGCGTTCAAGGACGCCGTCAACGAAGCCTGAGCGAGGGCGGCGCCCGTCACGTCGCCGACTTAGAAGAGTTGCGCATCGAGCGGCCGCAGGCTAATGAGCTGGACGGCCGTGCGACGTTCCGTGCCGTCCGCATGAATCGAGCGGATCATGATCCGTCGGCACGCGCTTCGCCCTGCACCTCAACGATGCGATCCTCGTACCGCATGAGGGTACTGCGGGGCGGTTTGCGATTGATGCGACTGGAAGAAGGCATAGGGGTATCGACGGGCGTGCGCCGATCGTATCATGCGGCAGATGCCGCGGCGGCACATCGTGTCGCTCACCGGGTCACAGCAATAGAGAAGGGCAAAAGCATGCGCCGCATCGTTGTACGTTCTTCGCCGGTCCACGGACGCGGCGTATTCGCGCTCACCCAGATCGGTGCTGGCGAGACAATCCTGGAATACAAGGGCAAGCGGGTGTCGTGGGCACAAGCGCAGCGCCAGTATGCGCGCTCGGCCGCCGGAGACGGCCACACGTTTTACTTCGATCTCGACGACGGGCGCGTGATCGACGGTGCACAGGGCGGCAACTCGGCGCGATGGATTAATCACAGTTGCGCGCCGAACTGCGAGACCGAGCAAGACGGCAGCCGGGTGTTCTTCCGCGCGCTGCGCGACATCGCGCCCGGCGAAGAGTTGTTTATCGACTATCGGCTTTTTGTGGAAGGGCGAAAATCTGCCGCGCTCAAGCGGCTCTATGCGTGTCGCTGCGGGTCCGACGCCTGTCGAGGGACGATGCTGGCCGAGCCCTGAAACCACCGATGAAATGATGCGCACGCGCCACGGGGTATCGCACCTCAACTACCCGTTCAAGTATCGCACCGACTCGATCGAGACGGCTCCGATAGTGCACCCTGTTGATGAAACGTGACTGTTATGCCCTCACCTCAATGGAAATTTGCTTCACGCTTTAGACGCAATGGGTTCGGGTGGCGATCGTCGCTACCAATTCAACGTCTGAAGGAGGCGGTGTCTGAGATTCGTTCCGTCGCGCGTACGGATCGCGCGCTCGCGGCCGAAGGGGCCGTTCTCCTCCTCGAAAAGCTATCACCCTCACTCGAGCAGGTCGATAGTTCCTCGGGCGCACTGGGCAGTGCAGTCAATCGCACGATCGACATGCTTGTGCCGGTGATCATAGCGGCCGACGTGACGCTTGCTGTGCGCCGGCGCTGGCTGGATAGGCTATTCGAGGCCTTGCAAGAAGATCAGATGCCCTACATCGAGCATCTGGGTGATCACTGGGGCACGTTGTGCGTGACGCCCGAGTTGGCGTCGGAATGGGCGGATCGGCTAGTGCCGCTTGTCACGCACGTGCTTCAGGCCGAAGGCTTCAACTACTTCGTCGGTACGGTGCCGTGCTTGAGTGCGCTTCTCACTGCCGGCCGCTTCGAGGAGCTTGTTGAGCTCGCCCAGCGTGATCGGCTGAAGTCCTGGTGGTATCGACGCTGGGCCGTTGACGCGCTGGTTTCGCTCGGACGTCCGGGCGATGCCCTTCGTCTTGCTGAAGCGAGTCGAGGGTTGAACGCGCCCGAGCACGCGATCGCGCGAGCGTGCGAGACGATTCTTCTCGGGTGCGGGATGAGAAACGAAGCCTACGAGCGCTATGCCATTTCCGCGAATCGTGCCGGGACGTACCTCGCAACCTTCCGGGGCATCGTAAAAAAATATCCTGAAAGACCGCAAGAAACGATCTTGTCCGACCTGATTCGGAGCGAGCCTGGCTCGGAAGGCAAGTGGTTCGCCGCCGCAAAAGACGCCGGCCTATTCGATCAGGCGGTCGCGCTGGCCAGGCAGAGTCCCACCGATCCGAAAACGCTCATTCGCGCCGCGCGAGATTACGAGACGACGCAGCCGCAGTTCGCGATGGAGTGTGCCGTCTCCGCGCTGCATTGGATGGAGGCCGGCTACGGCTACGAAATCTCGGTGACTGACGTCATCGATGCCTACGATGCCCTCGTTGCGGCGGCGCTCGTCAGTCGTGTGCCGAAGTCCGCGGTGGACGACTGTGTGCGAAGCCTGATTCGCAATGCGAATTCGCTTGTGGCGCGAGCGTTGCACACATGCATGGAAGCCGCCCGGCGCTAGAAAAGAAGGAAAGAGAAGGGTTTCGGCTGATGCAGCCCCTAGGGCGTCGCGCACTTCTGTGCGTGAATCCGGCACGGCCCGATCGTTCGCAGCCAGGGCCCAAGCCCGGCCGGTTGCACGCCCGCATTCTTCCTTGACGTCCCGAGAATCTCAATACGCTGGTCTAAACTGATCAGGAGATGCACAGCGTATGAAGACAACCGCAGTCGACCGAAAACGTCACGTCCCCGGCACGTCGCCCGGCGTGCTCAAGCGGACCTCCCTGGAAGCTGATCGCGAACTCGCTCATATACGGCAAGTGGTGACGGCAGCGCGTGCGACATCAGCTCCGTTGCCAATAAGCGTTCGTTACTGGAGGGCACGCCTGCATGAGCTGCGCATCGCCTACGCATTGCTTCCCGTCCAAATTGCCCGGCTGCCTGCGCTTGAGCTTGAGGTCGAACAGCTCGCCCGGAAACAGGTCGACGTCGGAGCGAGCGACGGGCGCCGCGCGGCGTAGATTCGCCGCGTCCATTGAGTTACTAGAGAGGTCGATATGTAGTGCTTATGAGTAAGGCCGATGGACTGCCGAATGGAACTCGCTCCGACGCCTAGTCGCCAGTGGCAAGCCACCGCCATTAAACTCATGCGTGATAATACGAGTTATCAGGATTAGATGAATCTATGCGCGAACCGATTCCGCTCTCCGACGTTTGCCAGCAAGAGCAAAGCGCAGCATTAAACGCATGCGTGCTAATACGACTTATCACGCATGGAAAGCGCTGAGACGTCGCTGATTTTGGTCGGCTTGCGTCGTTCCGCGGGGCCTGCAACTCCGAATCGCGTTACCGGGCAACACATCCGGCGTTACTTTGCCTTTTGTGCCCCTTTTGTGAAGCGAACTGCGGAGATCGAGTGCTAGACAGACGGTTCGCGTCGGCGCGACAGGCGTTTCCGCGCGTCGTCGGTGCCGAAGCCGTAGCGTAGCCACGTCAGCATGAGGCGCGTCGAGGCAAAGGTGCGGATGTATCAATCGTTACATGCGTTGACCTGGGTGCTCGCCCGCGTCCGGTAAGATGACAGTCGATTCCAAAGAGGAAAGCCGAATGAACAAGCAGGAACTGATCGACGCGGTCGCCGCACAGGCGGGAACCAGCAAGGCCGCCGTGGAAGAGACGATCAACGCCGTTGTGAGCACGATCTCGCGCGAAGTGGCCGAGGGGAAGCCGGTTCAGTTGATCGGATTCGGCAGCTTCTCCACCGGCGCGCGTGCGGCGCGGACCGGCCGGAATCCCCAGACTGGCGAGACGGTTCAGATTGCTGCCGCGAAAACGGTGAAGTTCACGGCCGGCAAAGCGTTCAAGGACGCAGTCAACGGGGCGTAAGGCAATCGGGGCGAGGAGGCTCCGCCCTGTTCGTCAGAAAAGCTGGCTGTCCAACGGCAACAGATTCACGAGCTTGATCGCCGTGCGCCGCTCGGTTCCGTCCTCGTGCACAGAACGGATCATGACGCGTTGCCCGCGCGCTTCGCCGAGCACCTCAACGATCCGGTCAGATTCGCGCCGAGCCGCCGACTGCCGTCCGGTCGTCCTTCGTCCACGGCCCGCAGTGTGTTCGCGGTCAGCATAAGCGCTCCATTCACCCCGCAACGGGCATATTCATGCGAAACGCATGAGTGGTCAGAATGGCATCTCGTCGAAATGGAGGGCTGCCTGCCGACGTTTCAGGTGCTTCAACCAGCTTTTGAATTGCTTGAGGTCTTCAAACACAAGCAGATCTGCTTCCAGATCACGCATGCTTTGCTGGAGCCCGACGATGTCATTCGAGAGATTGCGTAAGACGGTCCCGGGAGATACTTCAACGAATGGAGGAACTCCGTAGGCATGCCTGAAGCCGGCCTCGACGTGCAGAATTTCCTGATCCAGTTCGCCGAGCTGCTCCCTGAGAATCTTGTTGTAATGCTTTAGTCGATCTTCGCTGATGTCATTGATGGCGCGCTGGTCGATGTGCTCGAGCTCCAGTTGCAATTCCAGCAATTTCAGGAGATCGTTTTTGCCGTAAGCCTGGTTGGCCTGCTGCATCAGCCCGGTCTTGCGTTCGCGTTCCTGAGGATCCGCTTCGCGATCAGGATGTAAAGCGCTGGCGAGTTTTCGATAAACTTCGCGGATCGACTGGCTCAACTCTGCCTGCTCTGCTTCCTGCTTGGCTTGCGCGGCGAGCTGTTTTGCCGACTTCTTCCGTTTGGCGCGTCGTGCTTCCCGAGCCTGATTTGCGGCTGCTTCCTGCGTGTGCTGCTCTTCCATTCTGGCATGCGCGCGCTGCAAGACTTCGTCGGGCGAACTCATGTCGATGTCGTCACCCAGTTCAACGCCGAGCATTGCCTCGAGCGCCAACTTCATATCCTCGAGTTCGGCCGCCGCTTCGCTATCGTAGTCGGATTGGCTATGTCTGTTGTAAATGACCTTCAACTGCGCATCGTCGCTTTCCTCGATCAGATCGCCAGCCAGGCCGGCGATCAGCTCCGAGATGGTGCGCCGCTCGGCCTTGGTCAGTCCTTTCTGGTCGAAGGCACCATCGAGCCGATAAACCATCTTGATGTGCAGATCCGTCGATTCCCGTTCGAGAGGCAATACTTCGTCAATGTACTTTTTCTGGAACGCCGGCATGACGGTCTCCCACGCCCGCAGACGATTACGGCGCTTCTCGAGCTGTCTGATCAGGGTGTTGAATGCCTTCTGTCCCCGGGACAGGCTAGCCTTGTTGTGGCCCGGCGCGATGCTGACGGCCTGACGGATCGCCTTGGTCATGAGAGAGCTTCCGGTTGTCGCGGGAGTCGAAACCAAGGCGATATTCTAGCCGGATGCCGGCTGCCCAAGAGAGTTGTGTGGTTGAAGTTTGAAGGGCAGCAGATCACGGATATCGGCATCCAGCTCGCGTCACGGTACGGCCGCATCGGATGGCGGCGCACTGCGTCAATGTCGATGCCGTTGAGCAGCCAATGCAACTGTTCGGTCGTCAGCTCGATCCCCGCCTGTTACCGACGTGGCCAGACGATAGTTCCGGACGTCCCTGTTATAGCAGGACGGCTTGTTGCAATAGCTCCAACGCTTTCAGTTCGTCCAAGCGACCGGTGCGTGCCTTGCCGGCGAGCGTCTTCAAGAGCGCCTCTGCGATCGGTGCGATTCCATCAAGACCGGCTAAGCTGGTTTCCAAGGTGGCGGAGGGTGGCGTGGCTGTGGGCTTTGCCATCGAGAACGCGGGCATGGACTCCGGCGGTGCGGCGATGACTGCTGGCGTTCCTGGCCCGGCGCGTTCGACGAAACCGTCGTTGCGGGTGACGGATGAACTGATGACGTTTTCATTGTGAACGCGCGCTGCGCCGCCGTCCTCGCCCGCGGTATCGGCTGGCAATGCTTCACTGTTCGGGTCGCTCGCAGAGCTGGGCAGGGCGCGGTCGACCTCGCCGGTCGGAGCGGCGGTGGCTTGGGTGTCCTCATGCGGTGCCGCGGCGGTCGGTGCGGGTGCTTGGCCCGGCGCGCGCACGCGTGATGCGGGCGCCAGCAGCAGCGCGACGGACTCGGGAATCTCGGCTGCAGCGCGGGGTGTGTCGAGCCACTCCGCTGGCAGACCAAGCCCCGCGATGAAGCGCTCGGCTTCAGCATCATCCATGCGCTTCTTTCCGTGCAGTCGGTGCGCCATATTCGATCCGCTCAGACCCAAGACTGCGCCAAGCTTGACCTTTGAACCGTTGCGTGTGGTGAGAACGTGAAGGTTGGCCTGCCTAATGCTCTCTACTGTCGCACCGCCGTTTGCTTGGGCCTGCTTCCGCCCGGCCGCTTGATGCGATGGGTGCGATTTGGGCGAATCTCCTGCTCCGGGAGCTTGACCGCTTGCCCGCTTTGCAAACTTTTGGGCGCGGGTCTTGGGCGCACCCGACGCTTCTTTCGAACTCTTAGACGGCATTGTCGTGTCCTCGGACAAACTGCTGGCAAGCAGCGAAGGCTTCTGCGCACTTGGAAGGACGGGTGATCCCCCGACGTCACCTTCATCGCTGATCTCCTCCGTATGGACGAACTCGAGCGGCGCCTTCAGGCGCGCAATCGTCTCCGACGAAAGAAGTGGATGAGATTGGTCGACAAAGCCGGACGGTAGCCCAAGCGTCGTTTCCATATGGAACGCGGTCTCGGGCGTGAATCTCTCTCCTCGCAGCAGTTCTGCGATCCGGGCCAAGCTGGACTCAAGTGCCAAAGCAATATTCTCCGCGCCGACTGCATCGACGAGGAATTTCAACGAACGAGTTTTGATAATGGACGCCTGCGCGGGCCCGTCGTCAAGCGCTCTTGAAGGAGGTTGGCCTCGTGCTGCGCGACTGGGGCTCGTCAGGTGATGAGGTTGGCGCCGACTGTTTGGCTTGCCCCGATATCCCGCATTTGGTCCGCGGGTTTGACTCATAGGAGAACTCCGGTGCAATGCGTGAGATTCCGGCAACTATTATATCGGCCGTCGTCCACGTGAACGACTCTCGTGAATCGCGGGAGGGGCGAGGTGATGGCGCGTTCGTTACTGGATGACCTTGTCGCCGTCAGTGGCGCGACGCGGCGGACCTGAGCGGCGAGGCGCGCCCGCTGGCGGCAAACCGCTTGAGCCTGTCTCGTGCATCCGCATGAACGTACTTTGGCGCGCTTGCTAGTTGGCGGTCGGCCTGTTGAAGCACCGCTTGAAACAACGGTAGCTCGGCCGCCTCAAGTTCCCACAGTCGCTCGACTTCGGCGCGTTGCAAGCCGCGCTCGAGAGCCGCTTCAGCGCGTGCATAGATGATTAAATCCGTGTCCCCATAGCCCGCATCTTGCACAAAGAAAGTGACGTAGAGGAGTTGGACAAGCTCATTGAAGAGACACGCCGATCCAGCGCCGGATTGACACGCCGCGAACGTCAAGTGGTTCGATAATGCGACGGTCCGTGCCGCTGACGAAGGGAGGGGCAGTAACATCTCTTTGCTGAGAGGTTTTCGAAACAGCGAACGGGCAGTTCGAGAGGAGGGGCGGCGGGATGACATCGGCGAAGACGGAACAAAAGTGTACTCAACGGGTGCGGCGAAATAATATCAGTCCACTGGACGCGTTACTGTGGCGCGCGCCGCGTTGCCCCGCGGACTGAACGCCTATTCGGGCGTCGGCGAACTTGAGCGCATTGAAATACGTCGCTTCCGGCAGTCGATGGATCGACGCAGAGTTGCGTTGGAACGTCGTCAGCCTGAGTGGACGACCGCTGTGAACAGGACCGGCGAAGCAAAGCAAAGCAGGGCGGCACTGCTCCCTGTTCGGCCTTTGCGGTCATTGGGGCCGCCGCCAGCGAAGGGCGGCTATGGGTTGCGCTCCAGTCGCCATCTACCGGCCCGTCCCGCGCCGGGGGCTCTGCTCGCGGTCGCGCAACAAGTGGGTGCGAACAGCCGCCGTTGGTGGCGCAATATAGCGACGAGCGCTCCTGAATAGCGTCTTGACCCCCGCCGACTTCGATCGGCTGGGTGTCTCCCGCCTCTCATAACCTCAACTTCCCGAACCGCCCGGTGACCCGCAAATGTCGGGTGGTGTGGCTGGGGTGTAGCCTGAGGGTGCACCCTATGCCGATCGACACCATTGTTGGGACTTAGCCGCTCAAGCTTCATCAAGTAATGCTGATATCGGGTGAGCACGGTTCTTCGGTCTTCCCGGATGCGCCGAGAAATATACTCGCTGGCCCTCGTGAACGGCCGGCGAAAAAAAGCTGTCACGATGGAAGAAGTACTGAACTCCATCAGCGACGATGAAACCGAAGTTGCCACCCGCACCGGCGGGGTAGTTCGCTATTTGGCCAATCATCCTTGATTGAACGCTATAACAAAGCGTTGAAGCCCGGTCTACGATCGTCGCGGCGGTCTGACGCTTATTCACATCGATCTCGAAGCAATCTTTGATGATTTCCCAAATCTCAGCTGAAAGCTGCTTGAATTGGGTGAGATGAGGGAGAGGCTCTGGCTTGCTCGGAGGTTTGCCTGAGACAATTTTAGGAATCGCCTTCAGTCCTTCGCCAAAGGGCGCCACGCCAGAAAGCATACGATAGATAATCGCTCCCAGCGCCCAGACGTCCGAAGCAGTTCCAGCCTTGCGAGGATTGTCGATAACTTCAGGACTCATATAAGGCAGTGCGCCGAACATAGTCGAACTGTTGAGAATTGTGCCTGGAGTCTTGTTTGCTCGCTCCAACTCTTCCTCAGTCAACTTTGCGATTCCGAAATCGGTTACCTTGAAGTTGAGTTCGGCTCGCGAACCATCAATGACGATGTTACTGGGTTTCAAATCTCTATGCACAACCCCGACGGCGTGAGACGCTCGAAGCGCCTTAGCGAGCTGATGCAAGCACTGAGCGATAATGTGGGGATCGGGGGTCGGCATATGTTTCTCAAGTGCGACCTCTAAATTTCCACCTGGAACAAGTTCCTCCAGCAGATGTGCGCGGTCTTCGTCAACGAGGTAATCGTATGTCTTTGCAACAAACGGATGGCTTATGCGTGCGCTCAAGACTGCGCTACCCTCAAACCTCTTGCTCGCGGAATCATTTTTTGGGGTTTTCAACGCCACTCGACGCTTCAAGACCCTATCGCTCGCTACATAGACTTCTTGCATACCGCCTGCGGCGAGGAAACTTTCAATTTCATATCGACCGGCAATCACGGCCCCTGCAGCATAGATGTTTTCGCTCATATTCTCACCTCCGGGTGGCTGACGTCGAATGGTACGAAACGTCGAGCACCTGCTGAACCTAACGTAATGATGGCCGAGTCGGGCAGGATCATTCCAACATGTGCCTTTAAGTTATTGACGAAGGCATCCCCTGACGTGGCCGTGACAACGAAATCGATTCCGTCGTAAATGATTTGTATCGAGTTACCCTGATGTGACGCAGCGACAGGCTTAGCAATCTGATTCAACGTGAAGACATTTGGTCCCGACACTAGCGTCGCGCGATGCTGCCCGTAGAGCAATTCTCGTTCGAAAGTCTTGCTCAACAACTCAGCAGTAGGGCGGGAACCCGGATCAAACGACAGGCACGCATTTACTAAAGGTGACAAACGCGGATTGTCAAAACCAAAGTTCTCAATACCCTGATGCGGCAGCAAGGGAACCGGAGGCTGGGGCCACGGACGAGCGTTTGGAGGAACCGCCTTCGACACTAAGCGAAAAATCAAAGCGCCGAAGGCGTAAATGTCGACGGGCTTGTCGATGTAGGAAGAAGAGAACAACTCTGGAGCCATATAGCCCGGTGTTCCCGACAGGCTCTTTGTCGCCGCGGGCAACGACGCCGTCTTGGCCAGCCCGAAGTCGAATATCCGGATGTAGCCTTCCGAATCGAATTTCATGTTATCGGGCTTGATGTCACGATGCACCACGTCACGAGCGTGCATATCGCGCAACCCCGTTGCGATTTGGAACAGCGCTTTCAGAAGATCGGTTGGGTTAGTTGAATCAAAGTCAAACGAACTTAGGTCCTCACCCGATAGGAACTCTTCGACGATAGAAAGCTCCTCGCCCGTGTCGCTCACAAGTACGTCGTAAATTTCGACAACATGCCTCGACTTCGCCTCTTGCAGCGCCACAACCTCGTCTATTATCCGGCTGATATGCATCGGATGCAAAATCTGTTTGACGACGACCGTTCTATCCAAGACCTCGTCTTTGCACATCGTAACTTGGCCAAATCCGCCGACCTTAGGAGGACCCAACACTTTATATCGATTCGGTATCTTCAATTTTCGCCCTCTCCATCCATCTTGCCGCGCTGCTTCGACGCAGCCTTCGTATCTTCGTCTTCAACGAACCCAAGAGAAACTTGGTCTTCATTGCTGGCTTTCTTACCCGTCGGCGTCTTTCTTTTCCTTTCCTTAGCTTTTTCTACCCGCGCAGGCGGGCGTCCAGCGCCGTCCTCCGTGGTCGGGGTCGAGTTGTCGAGCGCAGCAACTTCGACTTTCTGGACTTGCCGCCCGTCGGCTCCTTGCTTGCGGTCGACCAAATCGGAAGAGTCCGCGACGTTAATGCATAGCGAACAGCCCGGCATATCAACGAGGAGTTGCGCCTTCTTGCCTGAATCAAAATCCATCGCAACGCGAGAGGGAGCAACGACGAGTGACGCGTTATCGGTGGATCCGCATGCCCTTGAAAGCGCCACTAGCTGAGGCCCTAGACTCTTCGTATCCAGTCCTGCATGACGAATCTGCGTTAGCAGTTCATCCCCAATGTAGTGAGCTCCATCCGTCGACAACAAGAAGTGGTCAAAGGGTTCTTCGGCGTCGCGGCCTGTTAGGTCGACAACGTGAGATTCAAGATTCGGTCCGATACCGACGAACTGGACAAGCCGATTGTCGCGCTCGTTCGGAACATCAGGTGCAGCATTGCTTCCTTTGGCGTATCGGAGCTGCTCTGCCAACGTGTCATCCACCGTCAAACGCACCGTGGTGGTAGCCTGCATGCCATAGATTCGACTATCTCCGACGTGTATAGCCGTGGTCCCTTGCTTCCCATATAGCACCGCAGCGAGTGTCGTTCCGCCGCTGCCGCCATACTTTCGGTGCACGCGAAGATTGGCATGATCCATGGCACCGACCAGCAGCTTCTTCATTCCTCCGGATACATCGCCTGCGGTCAAGAACGCAATGAAGGCGCTGACGGCCAGCGCGGAAGCGCCGTCGCCGTCGACCATGCCGCCCATTCCGTCGGCAACAATTGCCGCACACAACGGTGCGCGAACGCTCCGTTGCTCAGGAATTCGAACGAAGGCGACTAAATCCTGGTTTGATTGACGGAAGTCACCTTTTGAGGTAAGCAGTTCCGCGCCGACGCTCCGTAAGACTGAGTTGCCATCGTCCGGTCGGCTGTCTGTGATCCATAAACAAACAGCGCGTTCGATCACAGAAACGGCACCGTTCGTTTCAGGTCCTGCCAAGTTCTCGTCGCTCATGTGGCTAGATAGTCAGATGTTGTTTCGTCGAATATTCTGAGTTCACGCATCGTTCGATGGACGCGGCTTCGGATTTTCTATATGGAATAGAACGGTGCAAGCTTTGGCGTCAAAGAAAATTCTTCACGGAAGGTTGCTCTCTTGCTTTGCGTACTGACCTCTTGTCACTGGTCGATGTCAATGTCAATATCATTGACAGCGCTCTCGACGTAGTTTCCGAGACGGGCGACGAGCGAGTTGTAAATCGAAGCCCTGTCGGGCGAGTCTTCCGGCGCACTGAGCGTAAGAACAAACGCGACTTCACTAGGTGGCACGTCTTCATTTCGCACGTATCCGAACTGGTAAAGATCGCGAGGAAAGATTCGTGCACAGACGCGCAGCGTTGTGCCGCTGAAGGCCCGGCCGCGCGCAACGTAATTGACGTGATGGCGAACTGGATTCCATTTCGCTAACGATGCACGTGCTTCCAGTTCGGCCGCTTGATCCTCTCTCATACTAGCTGCCAGGTTTGCAACCTTTCCACCAGGGGTCCAATATTGGAGGGCGACCTGAACGCGGGTAGCAAAATAATTTGCCATACCGAGTTCCGAGACCAGAGGACTCAGGATTGCTGTCAAGGCAACGCGGCCTCGTAACTTTCCGTCATTGACAAATTCCGGCGGGATCGGAATGTCGTCCCAATAGTGCCAGAAGCCAGCTGCGAGGTTGGCAGTCCAAGCCAACGTGACACTCCCTTCCGCGCAGACCCATGGTAGTCGATGGTCTTGAAGTGGTGTGCCCCAGCCAAGTCGGTGGTCAAAGGAGTCCCGCTCAGAGGCATTGATCAAGAGGGCTCGGACCAAGTCGGGCGTCGGCTCTCTGAGATTGTGGAACGTATGGGCAGCGAGGGCCGAAGTGATTGCGGTGGCATAACTCGAGCCAACCAGCAATTCGCCCCCAAGACCTCTCAGCGTGGAGAACCAAGAGATCTCCGGTTTGAAGAGTCCCTCGGGACCGGGACCAGGCAGGCTTACGGCGCAAGGTAAGCCCGGTTCGCCGTCCGCGTCGGATTGTCGGCCTGAAACCGTCAATGCTGCTTCACAGTCCGCTGGCGGGCAAAGCCTCGCCGAGTTTTCCGGTGCATGATTGCCGATGGCAACCACCGGTAGCACGCGATATTCACGGGCTATTTGGCGAAGCCGATGTCCCAACCGGCTCATGAAAAGCGGGCGATCGCCGTAGACTGGCTCACTGAAAGACATGTTCCAGACCTTGGTGTCGCCGCTGTGGCGGCCAATTACCGCGCGCAGATAACTCTCCAGACCTTCGGATGTCGCGCCTGCGCCGTCTTCTCGCGCGATAGACTGCGCAATGCCAACCCGACACACCAGTTCTGGAATAGACAGGTGCGTATTCCAAGCGCTACCCTGGACGACGAGCGACGTGATTTGGTTACCATGCTTGCGATTGGCGGCGACGTCAGCAACGAGGGAGGGGGCCCGCCATGCAACCATCGGCTCGTAGCTTTGGGCGAATAGGCCTCCATCGACAATGCCTACGATCGGTTGCCATTGCTCGTTCGGGACCGGCCGCTCTGGATCCGGCGCTCGTGGTACAACGGCAGCGGTAACTGTTTTGACCGGATCGATGCGAAAAACCGCGCCCGCTATGACAAGTTGGCGAAGTGCTTCTGCATCAGACGCGACGAATTCGACCGGAGTGAATGGATCTTGCCGATACGCGCGCGTGCTGCGTGCGATGCTTAGCGACGTTGCCGCGGTCTGAATCTGCAGTTGGTCCGCATTCGACCCTGCCTCACGCGTTATAGCAATCAGATTGGACAGTGGCCGAATTCGGCTTTCTCGTTGCGCCGCGTTAATTAGTTGCGTGACGCTCTCACGCGCCATTACATCGAAAAACGGGGTAAGCCATGCGGTGAAAATTCGGCCATCTTCGCGCGTTGCGGCAGCGTTCCACAGCGCATCGAAGTCCTGGCCGCCAGCCAGGGGCGACGTGAACATGGTCTCTACGTTTCTAATTCGAGAAATAATCGCGCGTGACTCGGCTCTGCCTGTCGATTCGATGTAAGACGCTAAATCTTGACATGCACTCTGGCGGAGCTGAACCAAATAACCCCTAGGGACCGGTGCGATCAGATGTGCGTTATGCCTGTCGTTGAATATGACTGACGGGGTATAAGTCGGTGCGTATGAATCGTCGAACATCTCGACGACGACGAGCATTAACCCGGCATGAAGCGAAACGTCCGTATCCGCAAGGTCCCGAAGTTGCGTTGCCAATCGAGTGCGTTGTGGCGCCAGCCGATCGGCGCGGATGTGAGATTCATTGAGCCCTCCGCCGGTAACCGATCGTGGTCGCGAGTCCGCCTTCAGTGTCAAAACCGGATTGAGAACAGGTCGAGCGTCAGTTGCCATTGTCCGCCGGCTTCAAATAAGGTGAAATGGCTTGGCGCGTTACGCCAAGGAAGCGCGCTATTTCAGCTTGTGCGACGCGGTGCTCTTGCGAGAGCGTCTCAATCAAGCGTCGCTTATCGTTCGGTGCGGCTTCCCCTCTGGCGACGCAGCCTGCCTGTCGATTCAAGAGTGAACACGCCAGGGTCCACATATTGACGTGCTCATCCTTGTGTGCCGCGAGGCGACGGGCGGCAAGCGCAAATTGCTGAATGTCTGCGCCGTTGAGGCCGTCCGACAAGAGAGCCAACATGCGTGACGCTACTTCATAGCCGGGATCGTCCCCGAGGAAGTGAAACCACAATGCTTGCCGCAAATCGCGCTCAGGCGCCCCGAACGAGATCTTATAGGGGAAGCGCCGCCAAATCGCAGTGTCCAGCATCTGGGCGTGATTCGTCGCGGCAATTACGATCGCACTAGGCTCAAGCGAGTCGATTCCTTGAATCACCGTGTTGACGACGCGCTTTAGCTCGCCTAGTTCGTTGCGGTCGTCGCGCATCTTAGCGATCGCATCGAGTTCGTCGAGGAACAAAACTGCGTTCTTCCCCGCAACGAAATCGAAAATGCTTCGGATGTTTTTCGCGGTGTCCCCAAGCAACGACGAAATAACCGAATCCAAACGCACGACATAAAATTTGCGCCCGAGATGAGCAGCTATGTGGCCTGCCAAGAGGGTCTTGCCCGTACCCGGGGGGCCAGAAAGCATCAGGGCAAGACGCGAAGCTATACCTTGCGCCACCAGCTTGTCGAAATGTGTAGCGTCGGCTAAAAACGCCTCGAACGCTGACTTTCCAAGCTCGTCAAGGAAAATCGGCACATCCGGGGTTTCGTGTACCTCTAGCAATGGAAGACGCGACTTATTATCAACAGGGAGCGTTTCCGTATATCCGGCAGCACGAAGCGGAACCCCTTTTCGGCCTAGGACCTGCTTCAGAACTCTAGCTCCTTCAGTGTCGCGCGTGGCCAAGTCTGTATAAAGCCTCCGGCCCACTTGGCGGACACGATCATAGTCAGCTGCCATAGCTGCCTCTGCGAATTCAATGAGGTCAGAAGATGAGGGGAGCATAGGCTAGGTGCAAACGAGATTCACGTTCCGTCAATGCGAGTTGTTCAATTGTCAATCATATCGGCCTATTGAGCAAGAGGAAAATTCATTATGTAAAGACGACCAGCTCCGCTGAGCTGTTCCTCCACGCAATATGAAGCCATGGTTCATTGAAAAATACGCGCCTAGTCGCGGCATATCCGACACCGGAGTGTAGCTGCCGGTATGACGCGTGCCCATCCATCATCGAGTCGATCCGTCCGCCTCGAAGAGCATCGTGACATCGACAACGTCGGACCGTCTGAGGACAGTAGCGGGCGTCGCTGTAATGAACAAAGCCACCGACGCGCAGAACGACCATCACTTCTTCGGCGCCGACCAGGTCGCGATCAACCCTGAGGTGCGGACGTCCGCGACCGTGGCAAGCGATGTGAAGGACTATTTCGCGAGCCGTTTATTGAGCGATCGAGACGGAAAGCGGGCAATCAGAGTGACCGTTGAGCGCGCCGACGCTTACTGGATGTTGCGCGGAGCGATCAAGGTTCCCATCGTTGGTCTGTTCGCGCTGGCCCGGAACGACGAATTCCACATGCACACGATTATGCGCATTGAAACGGAAGAGGTCAGCAGGCCAACGCGGACATATGTATATGATCAGGTAACCGACTTGCTTGATGACAATCCCGCTTTTCCGTCGGACATCGACAAGTCATATCAGCGCCTGATCGCTGAGTCACGCAAGCAAATGCCGCAACGGCTCGACACGGAATTCTTGCGAATACATCGCTCAATGAGGAAGGCACGGCGAACGTCTTCCGTAGGAACGTGCTTGGTCGTCGTTCGAGATCGCCGCTGTGTGGACGGGCGGTCAAGCTCCTTGAGCGGCCGTCCCACCATCGACCTCTGAACGTCAGCAAAGGCCGACTCACAGATCGTCCGATGGGCGACAGTGGCGCCGCCGAACATCGAGGAGGCGCTGCTGTCAGACGAAGAGTAACGATCAAGCGGAAGAAGGTGTTCAACGTTGCGTTTGTGAAGTTGTTGCGGAAAATCGAGCCGTTATGAGAAGGGTAGTTATCCAAATGTCCGTGTTTTCACGTCGTCTGCGAAGGCCCGCCGCTCCGGGTCGCGACGAGGAATGGCCGGTATGGAAGCGTCGAAAGGCCAGCACGACCCGTCCTGGCCGGTCACGGTCGATAGGCCATGTCAACGCAGTCCGCATGCTGACGCGCAAACCGTCAGCCGCGCAGCCAAGGAACAAGGGATGCTGCGAGCACTTGTTTCTTCCAACTTCCGGACCGGCCATGAAAATCCAATTGAAGCATCTCGATCAACAGACGATCGTCCTCACCGGCGCGACGAGCGGGATTGGTCTAGCCACGGCGCGGCGCGCCGCGAAGGCAGGCGTGCGCCTTATGCTGATCGCCCGCGACGAGACAGCGCTCGCCGTGCTTGCCGACGAACTTACACGCGACGGTGCGCCCGCAGTTGCGTACACGCCCGCGGACGTCGCCGACGAAAGCCAGCTTCAGGCCGCCGCCGATGGCGCGATCGACCGATTCGGGAGCTTCGACACCTGGATCAACAACGCGGGCGTCTCGGTCTATGGCCGCATCGCCGATGTATCGCTCGAAGACCAACGTAAGCTCTTCGAGACAAACTTCTGGGGCGTCGTGAACGGCTCGCGCGTGGCTCTAAAGCATTTGCGTGAACGCGGCGGTGCGCTCATCAATCTGGGCAGCGAACTGTCGGACGTCGCGGTACCGCTGCAAGGTCCTTACGTCGCGTCGAAGCACGCGGTGAAGGGCTTCACGAACTCACTGCGCCTCGAATTGAAGAATGAAAAGGTGCCCGTTTCGGTGACGCTTATCAAACCGGCGGGCATCGACACGTTGTTCGTAGAGCATGCGAAGAATTACCTTGACGAAGAGCCGAAGCTG
>NZ_JARUXJ010000016.1:0-2305 GCF_031451465.1 Caballeronia sp. LZ003
CCCTCCACATTTCCCTCGAAGCCCCTCCACATTTCCCTCGAAGGGGTACCAAATGTGGAGGGCAAGAAGGGTTTAGAAGAGAAAGAGAAGAACTTAGATGAGCAACCTGCGCGACGTGCGTCGCGAGTTGCGTTGCATGAGCAGATCCGAAATCTCGAACTGCCGGACGAGATCACGCCGGACGTCTGGGCGATGTGGTGCGAGCACCGGGAAGCGAAGCACAAGGACGCGCCATGGACGCGAGTCGCCGCTGCCGTTTCGGTCAAACGTTTGCTTTCGCTCGCAGCCGTCGGTCAGTCGCCTCAGGTGACGGTCGAGGAGGCTGTGCTTCGTGGCTGGACAGGGCTTTTTCCCGTGAAAGCTGAGACGGGGGCGTCGATGCCGCTCGGCGGCGCGAGATTGATCGCAGCGGACTGGTGGCGAACATCAGGGGGCATCGAGGCGCGCGCCGAGCAGCTTGGCGTACGGCAGGGCGATGGTGAACTGTTCATGCGCTTCAAGGCCCGCGTGTTCAAGGCGGCCGGCCCAGGCGAATGGATGGAGGACATGCTGCGCACGGTCGGCCGCGAGAGCGAGGAGCACTACGAGGCGCTGTACGCCTACTTCAACGACATTCCTCGCGATCGACACGGCAACACGGAGGCGGCATGAGCAAGCGCCGTCCGAACCGCGCCGCCTCGAATCAGCAAGGCGACCTGCTCGGCGCAGAGCTCGGCATGAACAACTGCAAAACATGCCGATGCGCGACCGCGAAGGCGGCCCATGAGCGGATGCATCGCGCTGGCTTTGCGAATTGCGCGCTGCTGCCCGACTGGCACTACGTGTCCAGCGTATCGACCTGCCGTTTCAACCCTGTTACTTGGAGTCAAAAGTCATGAATGTTCAGAAGCTCGCCCGAGCCGTCCTGTTCGACGTGCTGCTCGTCATCTGCCTGTACCTGTGGATCGAGGGTGGTCATGCTCTCGCACGGGATGTCGCAATCGCCTACCTTTGCGTCATCGCTGAGGTCATGTGGATCGCTGCCCTGCTCGTGCCTGCGAAGGATTACGAGCACGGCTATCCCGTGAATGCCTTCTACGACTTTGTTTCGACCACAGCCATCCTGGGCATTCTCGCCGGGCAGCGCGAGTTCATCGTCGCGATGCTACTCGGCATCCCGTACTTCCTCACCTTGGCAAAGCGGGAAGCGGCGCAAGCATGGTGAAGCGTTCCTCACCTTGGCGGATGCATGTGTCAGAGGGCACGAAGAAAGTCGGCACCGCGCGCGTGCGTGAGGACATGACGGTTGGCCGCGATTCGCAGCAACGAGCCCTGGCGCAGAAATTCGGAACACAACCAAACAGCGAAGTCGACGAGATTATGTCTTGTGCCGAACCTTTCGTGTCGCTCGCACCGGCGGCGCGCGTGACGGCGCCATCGGGTGAGTCTGCGAGAAAGGCACTTCAGGCGCTGGGCCGGCTTCGCGACGGCGAGCAGAACGCAACCGAGCGCCGTTACGAGGAGCATCTCGAACAGCAACGGCGCTCAGGCGAAATCCAGTGGTACATGTTTGAGGGCATCAAGCTGAAACTTGCGCCGAGGACCTTTCTGACTGTGGATTACGTGGTGTTGCCTGCGTCCGGGGTGTTGGAGCTGCACGACGTGAAGGGTGCGCGCGCCATCTTCAGCGATGACGCCAAAGTCAAGATGAAAGTCGCCGCGTGGATCTTTCCCCTCGTGTTTAAGGTGGCGTATCCGAGAAAGGCGCGCGACGGCGGCGGTTGGGAGGTGGACGAAATTCGATGAACAACTCGCGACTTAAAGCGTTCTGCATGCGCAAACACGGTGGTCTGCGCATCCAAACGATGGCATCGGTGCGCGCAGTACGGATGGGTTTGGCAGAGGAAATCGCATGAGAACGATGCAAGCAATGGTACTGACAGTACAAATTCCCGTTGTCGGTCTCGTGACGGAGAAGGGAATGCGCGGCCGCTACACCTATATGACGAACAAGACGCCAATAGAAACGATGGTGCATGGCTTGCGCCGTGTGCGGCATCTTGATCACAGCGGCGAGGAATACAAGGTCAAGGCGCTGGCGTTCATTCCCGTGGGATACCGCGGCTCGATTCCAAGATCTGATTGGGTCGATCACGAATACGCATGGGTCGATTGCCTTTATGCGAGTAACTGGAAATCACTTGCCGCGTTCCGCGATAGCGGCGAGCACACATGGATGGCGCCGGATGCGCCGATATCGGAAGGAAGCAAGGTATGACACCAGCAAGATTTCAAGCGGCGCTGAGCGGGCAATCTGCGATTGCGA
>NZ_JARUXJ010000017.1:0-2268 GCF_031451465.1 Caballeronia sp. LZ003
GAAGACAGCTATGGCATCAGCTATGAGAATATCGATGATTTCCTGGAGGGCAGGGACGTCGGCTCTGAAGTCGTGGCTACGGTGCGACGCTTTTACACCACCACGCGACATGAACGCTCGCTGCCGTTAACCGTACCTGCCTCATAAACAGTAGTTCTCGCGTTCGTTCGGATGACTTTCTGGTGTTCAGCCGGACGTGTTCATTGTTCGGTGCACAGAAACGGACTCGATCCCAGGCAGGCTCATCGCTCGCGCGGCAAATCGTCTGAATCCAGACGATGCGCCTTCGCACTCGAACTCTAGCGCTTTGCTCTCGCGCCTGCAGACGAGTCCTTCTTCCGCCATCAGACACAGTATGGTTGTTCTCAGAGCAGGCGTGCCGCTCGCCACACAAACG
The DNA here is from genome assembly GCF_031451465.1 of Caballeronia sp. LZ003. NCBI lineage: Bacteria > Pseudomonadati > Pseudomonadota > Betaproteobacteria > Burkholderiales > Burkholderiaceae > Caballeronia > Caballeronia sp. LZ003. The sequence continues at coordinate 398 of NZ_JARUXJ010000017.1, forward strand.
GCTACTTTTGCGCGCAGCATGGAACTTCCTTATCGAAGCTGAGTGCTGCGACTGACCCAATTTCCCCGTCACTCTGGTCTAGACGCTTACGGCCGTCTGGCACCAGCTGCGGCGCCGCTGCGACAGGCGGGAGTGGTTTGAAGTCGCTTACTCGCTCGTTCAACGTCTGCTGGATAATCGATTTCGTCAGCCACCGGATCGAAACCAGCGCATCTGTAGGCTTGCATGTCTTGCTGCACCGCCTCGCGCGGCGAGCTGCCGCCTGACGAACAGCCGCTCGCAGGCAGGGCGACCATGGCAAGGAAGCTGGCCATGACAAGCGTAAAGTTGCTTTGAAAGAAGTCGCCGCGACCGAGCTCATTTAACGAAAACATGTTCAGTGGTGGATTGGTTCGATTGAAATGAGATGCTCAACACCGCCGCCGTTGCGGTCCGCCGATTCCACGCACCCGTGATAGACCATTGTCCATCCCTCGCGGAGATGGATCACAGGTCGATTGCCTTCCGCTCGACTGTCAATACCGCCGAGGCCACTGGCGGGCGCGGGAACGTTGTTCACCAATGTAGCGTTAGTGCCGATCACATTATCGTGTTGAGGCGATAGGTCTCGTTTTGCCTCGAGGCCCTTTCCGTCCGTGTCGACCGTGTCGTCGGATGCCTCCATATTTGCGTTATCGACAGAGACGACACGAGACTTGGCGCGCTCGATCGGGTCTGCTGACTGCGTGGTCACCGAGTCAAGATCAATTCCGGGTAGCGGATCGGACTCGCCATTTGCATATGAAGCTGGAGGGCTTTCTTTCCCCGCATGTTCATTTTCCATGACTTGCGGATCGGCGCGGGCGGTTTCTGTAGCAGGCGTCTCAGATGGCGTACGTGCCTGAATTTCCTTCTGCTGCGATTTAGTTGGATTCGATTCAGCGTTGTTCACGGGGATACCGCCGGTTGCATGAGGTTGCGGGAAAGAGAAGCTGAGCGGCTCGGTCGCCCGCTCGACAAAGTGTGAGCAGCATTGCGTGTGCCGCAGACGATCATTTTCTAGAGTGTGTAGCGTTAGAGAACCCCTAGATCCCTACGGCACACCGGTTGCTCGTTAGAAGTGTTTCCAAACCGAACGCTAGGAGCTCAAAAGTGAAATTCAATACGGTCCATTTTGCGGCACTGATGTCTGCGCTTGTCGTTGCGGGACCTTCCGCGTTCGCGCAAACGCAGGCCTCCAGCACCACGCAGGCGAACGACCTTCCTGCGATCGATAAAGCCTTTGTACAGACGGCTTCCGAATCGAGCTCAACCGAAATCGACACAGCGAAGCTTGCGAGCAAGCAGTCGCAAGATAAAGACGTCAAGGACTTTGCGCATCACATGATGCTCGATCACACAAAACTGACCGTCCAGCTCAAAATGGCTGCGCCTCATGGCGTGGCGGTCCCTATGGACAATTCGGACACGACGGTACTCGATACGCTTAAGCCGCTCAAGGGCAAAGCGTTCGATACGGCCTATATAAGAACCGTTGGCATCGAAGGACATGAGAAGGCCGTCGCCGCGTTCCAAAAGGAAGCTCAGGAAGGCCAAAATGCCGATTTGAAGAAGGCCGCGCAAAAAGCGTTGCCCACTATTCAACATCACCTGGAGATGGCGCAGGCGCTTGCGGCCAAGAAGGGTGTGCAATAAACGGGAGGCGCTTTCAAGACGCTAGCTATTTTTTTATCGTCAACTGCGGGCAAGCAGGTGCTGCCCGCCAGTTACTCATTCGGAATGCATTCGCCGGAGTAACGCAATGTTATCGGCAAGCACACTTGAAACCGCGTTCGATATCGGCTGGGACTTTGCTCGGTTTGGGCGAACGCTAGATGCAGGCGTGCACGATC
>NZ_JARUXJ010000018.1:0-2244 GCF_031451465.1 Caballeronia sp. LZ003
GCCGTCGCGGCCGTCGTATAAAGCCTTGATCGCCTCGCGGCGTTGCGCACGCGTATATCCCGCGCGCGCCATGGATGCTTCGATGAGCGCAAGCGCCTTTCGGCTCGCGCTCATCTGCGTGCTCCTAGATTGCTGCGCCTGCTCGAGTCTGCCCGTGGCAAAGCCATCGGCGAGCGCCTGGCTCGCACCAATCCATGTCTCCTTGTCCATCAACGCCGCAGCCTCGGATTCGGTCATGCCCGTGCGCTGCGCGTAAAGTTTTGCCATCGCCCCATCAAATGGCTCAAGCACAGCGGCGGCATTGATCATGTCGTGACGATTGCCCACCGCCACCCCCCACGCGTTGTGGATCATGAGAAACGCACCATCACCCATGCGAATTTCGTCGCCCGCCATCGCAATCACTGACGCCGCGGACGCGGCCAACCCCATCACGTTGACGACCACCTTCGCCTTGTGCTCGCGCAGCAGGTTATAGATCGCTACGCCCTCGAAGAAGTCACCGCCCGGCGAATTGATATTGACCGTCACATCGCGCGCCCCGATATTACGAAGCGCGCTACTGATTCGCTTGGCCGTCGCGCCGCTACCTTCCCAGTTCTCACCAATCGCATCGTAGATCGAAATCGTTGCCGCATCGTCGCCCGTCGCCGCGCGAATCTCAGGCTCCCAGCGCTCCAGCGCATCCGGACGCAGTTCGAACTGGGCGGCAGCAAGCCGTCCATCCGCTCGAATCTCAGGCAGGCTGAGTAGACTCATCGCCCCTTCCTTTACGTTTCTGTGTCATGGGATTACGCAACAGATCGGCCTGCGCATCGCGAGACTTCGGCAGGTTCGACAGATCGCGCACTTCGTTCTGCGACATCCACGGCGCGTGGCCGCCCGCGCCAAGCGCCTTGGCAAAAAAATTCGCCTGGTCGTTGAGCGTGCCGCGCAGCAGCGCACCCTCATTGAATTTGAACTGCATTTCGTCAAGTGCCTCCTCAGGCAATAACACGCGCGCAGCGGCCTGCTCCCACGCCGTGAACCAGTGCGACAGCGCGTATTGCACAAAGAAGATGGCCAATTGCTCGATCCCGCTGCCCCAGCTCGTGTCATCCATCATCAACAGTGGGCGCGGCACGCCATACATGCGCGCTACCTCTTCGATCTGGTGATTACGGTTCTCGACCTGCTGCGCGTCGGACGCCGTGTTAGCGAACTTCACCGGCTCCGCACCTTCCTCGGCAATCAGCCATCGGCCCGCGCTTTCCGGGCCACCGAACGCATCGAGCTGCTCGCGCATGCGAGCATAGGTCTGCTCGGACAGACCCTCCTTGAACTTAAGCGCCCCTCCGGCCATGACACCTGTGCGGAATGTGCGCGATGCGGCGCGCTGCGCGGCCGAGGCCAGCTCCAAGACCTCGCTCGCAAGCGTCACCCGAGACAGCCCATTGACCCCATCCAGTGACAAGTCACGCAAATGGAATACGTCGCGCGCGCCCAGCGTGATGCTTTCGCCTGAGGCGCTCGTGAAGTCATATTTCATCTCCCACGTATCCGTCTGACGAGGCTTGGTCGAGCCTCGTGGCATCGGCACGAGCCGCACCGGCCGATCACGCGACCATATAACGCGCGCAAAGCCCTGACCGTCCAACAGCGTATGCAGCTGAAGCAGGCTTTTAAACTCGTATGGCGTTTGCCAATCGTTGGGCTTGTATTTCAAGAGCCGGTGCGCCGGGTGGTCTCGCTGCACCTGTTTGCGATCATCGCTGCCAATCAGATTCAAAGGCAGCGTTCCGATCGCCTCGGAAATCAGTGTCACGCATCGCAGCACCGCCATATTGCGCAAGCTGCACGATCTGCCCCACATGCCGCCACCCGACTGACCCTCGCGGATATAGTCCAGCAGACGAGGATCGTTGAGCCCGTCGAACGTCACGCCTGCCGCGCTCAGTCCCACCGAGGCATGGGCGCGGGTCATCGTGGGTTCTACGCGCGCAATCGCCTCACTACGATCGACAGCACTCATCGCGTGCGGCGAGTGCGCCGATGCATCGCCGCGCCGAAAAATGTTGAGCAATCCCAATCCGTTCCTCAGATAAACAACAATCCACGCGTTTCATACACCGAGCGACGCGCCGCGGCGGGATTGAGCGCCATTAACGTCACGGCGTTAAATAGCGCCATCAACGGATCGATTTTGCCCGTCCCACTGGCCTGTTTCGTGATGTTCACCGCATTGCCAACCGGGACCACGCGTGC
>NZ_JARUXJ010000019.1:0-2158 GCF_031451465.1 Caballeronia sp. LZ003
GGTGTAAAAGCGTCGCACCGTAGCCACGACTTCAGAGCCGACGTCCCTGCCCTCCAGGAAATCATCGATATTCTCATAGCTGATGCCATAGCTGTCTTCATCGGGACGCTGTGGCGTGAGTGTTTCCAGGTCGGCAGTCGGAACTTTGCTGACAAGCCGTTCTTCTGCGCCCATCGACCGCGCCAGTGCCCTCACACGTCGCTTGGTCAGACCCGAAAGGGGCAAAACATCGGCCGCCCCGTCACCATATTTAGTGAAAAAGCCCATTAACGATTCGGCGGCGTGGTCAGTGCCGATTACCACGCCCTGTCGAGCGCCTGCGATTGCATACTGAGAAATCATTCGCTCGCGGGCCTTAATGTTGCCCAGCACAAAGTCCCTTTGATAGTCATCAACATATTGAGCGCCCGCGTGTTCGAGCGATAGGAGCATCTCGTCAGCCGAGCCTTGGATATTGACGGTGAGCACTTCGTCGGGTCGAACGAATTCCAGTGCGTGTTGGGCGTCATGCTCATCGCGTTGAACCCCATACGGCAATCTGACGGCAACAAAATGTGCTTCATATCGGCGTGCCCGAAGGCGTTCAACGCTCAACTGCGCTAATCGGCCGGCAACCAAAGAGTCGACACCCCCACTGATCCCGAGCACATATGTTCTCAAGCCTTGCGAGGCGAGGTAGTTCGACAAGAATGTCACGCGTCGCTCACGCTCAAGGTCTTCGTCGAAATCTTGTGGAACGTTGAGCTCGGTGATCACTTCCTTTTGCCAAGCTCTCCAATCGTTATCTTCTTGCTGCATTTCGAACTCCTATGAGCTGCTCGACAGGCCGTTGAAGTGGTGTTCGATGCGTGACAAGGCGTAGAGCGCCGCAGCACGTCTAACGTCGTTACGTTCGCCGTTGAAAATCTTCGTTTCAGTCACGCACTCGATCTTGCCATTTTGGAACTTGAACGCCCACCCGAAACACTGGGTACCGGGTGCGGGAACATCACCCGCGTTTCCATCGGCCACCCCCGTATTGGAAACAGAAACATCTGCACAACACGCCTCAAGGCGAAGTGCCCCTTCTGCCATCTCCTTTGCGACTTCTTCACTGGTCAAGCCGTACCTGTCCATTGTCGACTCCTGAACGTCGAGGAATCCCGCTTTACCGGAAGGCGAATAGGTAATGAAGCCAACATCCAGGCAGGCACCGCTGCCTGGCACCGACGATATAAGCGATGCAATTAAGCCTGCAGTACAGGACTCGGCGGTAGCCAGCTTGAGACCTCGTGAAGTTAAGAACGAAACGACCTGCCTCGGGATATCCATGTATCTGTCTCTCTGACTTCTTGAATTAATTTCCGTCCTGCGCGTACATTCGAGCAATCGGTACACCAGCTGCCATGCAAGGGATTAACCAACGAAGTGATGCTGGCGACGACGCGGGATCGTGGATGGCCTGGGTCACATCCGTCAATGCGGGAAGTTGACGAAGATCCGGCCCGTCGGCGAGACCGTTACACCCGTGAACTGATGTTCGAATTACGCGACCAGTCGCAGCCGCGCGCACTCGCGGCTGCATCGCCCTGTGGCTCTTGTGCGAGCGAGGATCGCGCGACGAATGCGAATGCGAGGCTTGCGGCGGCGGTACTGCGACTCAGTCGGTGCGTGATCAGCTCCTAATTGGTCAATAGGCGTCGCGCGTCTGGCGCACGTAGCGCCGCGCCATCATCACGAGCAGCACGGCAGCCGCTCCGGCAAATGCAGCCCGCGCGCCCGCCGGTTGCAGCCGCGCGTCGGTGTACAGGCTGAATTCGCGTACGCGGCCATTCTTGCCCGAGCGTTCCCGCAAGTCGCCGCCGCGTTCGTAGAGCGCGTCGCCGCTTTGTTTGGGTTCGCCCTTCGATTGCGCCTTCACGCCAAGCAGGCTCGTGATTGCGTCATAGAGACGCGGCGCGCGTTGGCCGAAGCCCGCCATCGCGCGCGACGCGCCGCCAACATAAATGTCGCGCTCCGGATGCACGGCCGCGTGAAGGATCGCCTTTGCGACGATATCCGGCGCATAGACCGGCGGCGGCAGCTTCGGCTCTTCGTCAAGGTAATTCTTCGCATGCTCTACGAACAACGTGTCGATGCCCGCCGGTTTGATAAGCGTCACCGAAACGGGCACCTTTTC
>NZ_JARUXJ010000020.1:0-2155 GCF_031451465.1 Caballeronia sp. LZ003
ACGAGTGTACTCACGGCTGACGGAGACGCCAGTCAGTGAGTCCGTATCGCTTCACGAAGAGCACGCAAGCATTGAACGGCGGGCGGTCGATCGGCCTGCGACTGCAGCAGACTTGAAGGAAGGGTTTGTCGAGATCAAGGAAACAGCGGAACAGCCGGTCGTTGCGAAGACCGCGCGCGTGGTCGAGGAAGTGGTTGTCGGTAAAGAGGCATCAAATCGAACCGAGACCGTCAACGACACGGTGCGTGGGACTGAGGTAGAGGTCGAACGAACCGCGGGCCTTGAAGGCACGTCGACGACTACCTCTGATACCAAGAAAAAACCGCTTTAACCTTGATAAGCCGGCTTGCTTCGTCCTGCACAGGCAGCCGGCCGACAACTCAATGCTCGCTGGCGCACACTTACGACGCATATTCCGTCTTAACGACGGAACATGTTCCTTAACGAGTGTGTCATCCAAGGAATGAGTATTCGGCCAAACAACGATTTCACCACGTGCTTCGGCCCCAGGACAACGGTTGCGACCAAGACGACAGAAATCAGCTGCGCATACGGCCACTGAAGAATCACCGGCCCCTGTTGAACTGGACGTGCGCGCTCGCCGCGCCGGGCTTCGGCAATCGACGAGCTGATATGGTTGGCCGCGATCAATTCGGCGCGTGTCGCGGCCATTCGGACGAGGACCGTCTGTTGAGAGGTGCTAACGTCGTTTGCGCTCACTTCATCGACTCCCTAACAGCCGCGATATCAGCTTGCATTTCGGACCGAAGCGACCTAAATGGCGTTGTTGGTTTTTGTTTCCGCATCACGAGAAATGCGGCGATTGAAACGACCAGCCAAAGACCGGCGATTCCCCAAACCGAAGGAAGAAAGTAGGCTGTCTGCCAAGCGGTTGCGATAATTGCGAAACAAAGGAATGACAGCGTGAACAAGATTCCTATCGCAAGCGTTACCATTGCGATGAGCTCACGCATAACCTTGGCTTTGGCCTGTTGAAGTTCGCTGAGAAACAGCTCGCTGTAGTCCGCCACCCTCGCTGTACAGAACTGACCGACGTTGCGCCAACGCGTGATTTTAGAGTGGATCGACATATGGTTTCGCCCCTGTTCGGTGGCAAGGGGATGACGCCTTGCCGCCGCGCTGCTTGATGACTTTTATAAAGGATCAGTAGTTATCTTCGTCCCCGCGATATCTTGCCGTGTTGCGGCGGGGCGGCGCCGAGTTTGCACTTGCCCAAAGCGCGCCCAATAAGAACCCTAGGCCGCCCACGATCGCAAGCGCGGTGAACGGGTTATCAGTTGTCTTATCGCGCACAATGTCGGCGGTGTCGGCGTACAGTTGTTGTGCCTTGCCGCCGAGTTCTTTCGCTTTCCCGGCGACCTGTGTTCCCGCGTCGCCCATTACTGAACCAACCGCATCCTGCACCTTACCGGAAATCTGCTGAACCGTTCCTTCCGCCTTATTCGTTTCCATGTTTCCTCCGCTAGTTAAAAGCATGCAGCGAGCCTTACGTCAGTGTCTCCCAGTCAGATCCTGCCTTATGCGGCTAAGTGTTCAGTAAGCCGGGCACGTTCGCACAGGTGCAAGTTGTGTACCCACAAAGCTTTTCTTTGGCCTGGCCTCGCTTCCGCGCGAGTTCTCAAGGAGTGGTGAAGCGGCTATCCATCGCACCCTTGTGATTGATGCGCCAACCACGCGACTTACACGACCGCTTCCGCTTCGTCGCCGCGATGCGCCGGGAATTTGGAAGTTTTGCCGATGCCCGGATTGAAGCAGTTGCACGGATCGAGCTTCTTATAGAAATCCGCAAGTGCGGGCTTAGCTTCGTACAAGTGCCCCACGTTGAGTTCAGCAGGATGTTCGGTACCGCGGACATCTGCCAACTCGAGCATCTCGTGTTCGAGCGCCACGCAGTCGTGACCCTTCGCGACGATATAGTCCAGGTGAAACGCATGACATAGAAAGTGTCCGTAACACAGCTTGAGCATCACGGCCTGTTCGATTCCCCCCGGCAAGCGCTCGAACCAGTTACGGTCGTCGCGTCGAAGCACAATACCCAGCGCGACGATATGTTCTACTTCACGGTAATGCACTGCGAGGTAACGCACCGCCGCGCTGGCCGCAGCGAACCGATGCAGAAACGCCTTGCGGCCTT
>NZ_JARUXJ010000021.1:0-2107 GCF_031451465.1 Caballeronia sp. LZ003
TGGCGCCGCGACGCAGGGCATGAGCATCGCGTTGGGCGCGCAAAACGGCTTCGACTGGAAGGGTATTGCGGCGAGCGCGATTGCATCCGGGGCGAGTGCCTATGTCGGAGATGCGCTCGGGCAGACGAAGCTTGGAAAGGCACTGCCGTCGCTGAGCCTAGGCGCGTCGGCGCTCGCCTCGGGAGTGACGAGTACGCTGGTGCGCGGCGGGAGCTTGCAACGCAATGCCGGGGCGATTGCGGGCGATACGATCGGGGCGATGGTGATCGCGCAGATGGCGGCGAAGTCGGTTGCGCCGGCGATGGTGAAGATGGATGAGCCGACCAACGCAGATTCATCGTCCACGCCGTTGGGTGAAGCGAAGGCGTTTCACGCGCAGTTCGATGAGCCGATGCCCGGTGTGATGTATGCGTCCAATAGCATGATGTCGGACGTCGATAATCCGTATCCGTATGTGACTTACTCGCAAGGGGAAGCGGAAGGTCTTACTGCTGTCGAGGTGACGGCGAGCCGCATGCCGGGCGCAACGGCGTACGGAACATCCTATGAAGGAGAATTGACGGCATGGGCCGCCGCTGACAGTGACCGCATTGATCTTAATGCGGCAGCGTTCCGTTCGGGGCTGAGCGATACGAGCTCGTCATTGCTGGAAAGCATAACGAGCTTTGCGAATTGGGCAGATCAACCGATTGAATGGTTGCAGAATGTCTCCCAAACGGTGCAGCGCGGTAACGCGATCATGGCCCAAGGGCTGGATGCGGTCGGCTTGAGCGGCCTGGCGGGTGCGCAGCGCGCATTGGGCGAGGTAACATCTTCTTCGGTGCCGACGAGGCCGTGGGAAGTGGCGTTGTCCGTCATGCCATTGGCGAGCGGGCGGGGGCCAGCAATGCGGGCCGCTCACGCGGGTGCCCGGCTGACCGGAGCGGCGCTCGAACGTGGTGCGGTGATGTTTGGGCCCCAAATCGAAAAGGCATTCGAACTTGCTATGCCGGGGCTTCGGTATAACGTTGTGCCTGAGGTAGGTGGCATATTTCAGACCGGTGCCCGCCAAGTTATAAATCCGGATTCGCTGAATGCGTGGGATGCGGCGGATTTGGCTTACGATAAAATTCGCGGAAGCAATGCTGATATTACTGCAATCTCGAGAAATACTGGGATGCTGGAAAGTAGCATTGAGCGAATTAAAGATCACGTATTTTTTAATGAGCATTTACGTGAAGGAGGTCGGCAGCGTTTTGACGCTGATCCTGCTATCGCAAATGCTTGGGATCGTTTAACCACCGGTGATTGGGTAAAATCGGACTTAGATTTGTTGTGGCACGAGCGGTTTGAATCAAGGTTTGAGGCGCTCTATGATGCTGACTACAATACGGCGCATAATGCGGCGATTCGGTCTGGGCGTATATGGATAGCGGGGTGAATATGGCGTTTTATATCATGATTGAGAAATTCGAAGAGAACGACGTAAAAGCCAAGTATAGATTTTGGAGTGTTGAAGATGATCGCGGTGAATTTGAGATAGACAAGCAATCCGGCGAGGTTGAATTACTAATAGCGCCTAAGGGTGACGAACAAAGACAGCTCTTTAATCGCGCTGCCGTTAAAATAATAAGAGCATGGAAGCAAGGCCACTTTCCGGATAAAACCGACTGGGCGTCGTGATTGCATCAATTGCGCTTTTGCTAGGTATTAATACGTTTGTCGCGTTCAGCAGGACCCGGGCGGCCACGTGTGTTGCTACACGCACAACCGGGCTTGTGTCCGTGTATAGAAACGCCGCCACAGGCGCGTTTACGCTCGACCAGTCGAGCTATGGCCTGAGCGGCTACGACATCTCGATCGATGTGTTACCTGGTCGCTGGGCATCGCAGCCTTGAGCGGCGGAGGCACGCTGATGACGGCCGGCGTGGCGGTGGGTGCATCCGCAATAGGTGGCGCGGTGGGTTCACTGGCTTCGCAAGCGGTGCTGATTGCCGGTGGCGCGCAACAGGGTCTGGACTTGAAGGGGGTGGCGATATCGGCGGGATCGGCCGCGTTGGGCGCAAGCATGGGCGGCACGGTGAGCGCGGGGCTGGGCAATACCGGCAATGCGATGGCCACGGGAGCG
>NZ_JARUXJ010000022.1:0-2077 GCF_031451465.1 Caballeronia sp. LZ003
ATGGGCTGACGTGTTCATGGATAGTGGCCGGACGGTGATCGCCTCCGATGCACTCATCAGCGAGGTCCGGGCGAGTGTGCGCATTCGCTATCGACGGGACATTCGTGCAGGCATGCGCGTGGTGGTGGATGGACAAGCGATGCGTGTGGAGGCGGTGCGCCCCGATTTGCGTCGGCGCCAACATGTCATCCTCATTTGTGTGAGCGATGAGCGCTGAAGACCTTGTTCGCGATGCCTTGGCGAGCCTGGCGGACGGCCACGTGTTTGCTGACGTCGCCAAGCAAGGCGTGGCTCCGCCCTGGATCGTGTATCAGGTGGCGGGGGGTGAAATTGGCGTCGACCTGAGCGGCAAAGCGTTGGATAAGTATCGCGCGCGGGTACAGATCGCGGTGTGGCATGCGACGCCGGAGGGTCGTTCCTCGCTGATGCAACAAGTCATGCGCGCGGTGATTCGCCCTGAGGTTGGGGCTGTGCCGCTAGGCGCGCCTTCGAATGTCTTTGAGCGTGAGACGCGGCTATTCGGTAGCCGTGTTGAAGTGAGCGTTTGGAGTGAGCTGGGGTGAGCCGGGGGTAAGTGGTAGCGAGCAGTGCAAACTTCTTGGCCACGCTGAGTCGGGGGATTACGTATGATGAGGGAGAGCAACTGAAATGGCTGAAGTGAGAACGCTACAAGACAGCGTCCAAACGCAGAAAAGCACAAGCGCTGTGCGATCGCAGAAGACAGTGCTGCAGTACAGCGTTGCTGGCGGCGATTCCCAAGCAGTAACTTGGGAGCAGGTCACAAACCTGAGCGACATAACAGGCTTCAATGGTTCGGCCAACATGGCCGATGTCACGCGTCTCGATAGCGAAAGCAAAGAGAAGAGTCCTGGCTTGCAGGACTGGGGACAGGTGACGATCGCCCTATTTATCAATTTCAAGGAAGCGTCTCACAAGGCCCTGCTTGAAGCTAAGCAGAAAGGCACCTTGCTCCAATTCAAGCTCACGCTCTCGGATGGGAGCACGATCGAGTTCAAGGCGTATGTCAAGGACTTCCCGATTTCTGCCAAGGTTGATCAATACGTGGCGGGCTCGATCAATCTCGAGATTACCGGTGACATTACTGTAAAGCCGAGCACGAGTAGCGTCGATCACGCGAAGCCAACGACGTAATCCAAGCCCGACGCTGTGGACCGGTCCTTAAATTTAAGATGCAGGATGCAAAGGTGATGAACAAGGAGCAGTTTCTCGCGGCGTTTGCGCCGCTTGTTGTGGAAGAGCCGGTGCAGACGCTGGATGGCGAAACGGTGCGCTTTCGAGAGCTCTCAGGGGCGGCGCGCGATGCACTCTACGACAGCGCGAAGAATGGCGGGGGCAATAGTGGTTTCGAAGCAGCCCTGATTGCGGCGACGGTCGTGAACGAAAACGACGAGCCGGTGTTCAGCCAGGATGATGTGGCGGTCATGCGCGCCGGTCGTGCGCCGTTGCTCGAGGAACTCGCGCAGATTGCGATGCGCCTGAATGCGCTGGGTCAGCGCGCGCAGGAGCAAGCCTTAAAAAACTAAGGGCCGACCCGCAGAAACTGATGTGGATGCGCATCGCCATGAAGCTGGGCATGTCGGTGCGGCGCGCCAAGCTCGAAGTGTCTAGCGCCGAGTTCGCGGACTGGGTAGCGTTGTTCGAGCACGAGCCGTGGGGCGAGCACATCGAAGATTTGCGGGTAGGCACGCTGATGAGCCTCTTATACAACATGCATCGCGGCAAGGATGCGCCCGCGCTGCGTGCGGCGGATTTCACGCCATGGTCCGGTTGGTGCAACCCGGCTCGTTCAGCATCCGAGCGTGCTGGCGAGTGCAATCGAAGTGCCGACGAAATCGCGATCTGTGCCTTCGGCATCGATCTCGAGGAGATCAAGCGCTCTGGGGCGAAACAGGTGATTGTGCGTAAGGGCGAGGTCATTGGGCGATGAGCCGAGACTATCGTATCGAGAATCTCGAATCGTTGACGGGGATGTTGCGCTCGCTTGACGAGGCGGTGAGCGAAAGCACGCTTCGCCAGGCGGCGGTCGCCGGCGCTCGCGTCATTCATGACGAGATCA
>NZ_JARUXJ010000023.1:0-2070 GCF_031451465.1 Caballeronia sp. LZ003
CGAACCGGCGTTCCTCGCCACCGGCACGGACGGGCGTTTTGTGCAGGTGCCCGCGAAGTCGAAGCATGCGACGGTGTTCTATCAGAACGATCATCTGGGTACGCCGCAGGAGTTGCTCGATGAGTCTGGCAAGGTGGTTTGGCTTGCGCGCTATAAGGCGTGGGGCGGGCGAAAGGGTGCGCCCTACGGCAAGGAAGACCCAGCTGAGACGGATAACGCGATCCGGTTTCAGGGGCAGTATGTCGATGAAGAGACGGGGCTGCACTACAATCGACATCGGTACTACGATCCGGCGACGGGACGGTTCATCAGCAAGGACCCGATTGGCTTGGCGGGCGGGATTAACGTCTATCAATATGCGCCGAACCCGATTGAGTGGGTTGATCCGTTAGGCTTGTTGAAGCTAAGTTACGACAAGAGTTCAAAAACTTGGGGCACGCCGGGCGGTTTGGACTATGGTCAAGGATCAGTTCATGGAAACCGTGTGAAGCATGTTCTGGATCACGAATCATCGAATACGAACAAGCCCAGACATTCTGTCTTCTGCACAGGTAAGCGCGGCAGTTCACTGGATCTCGTTGACGAAGCATGGCAACAACGAGGCGCGCCAACTCCAAGTGGTCTGAACGACGTGTACGAAGTTGCTATGGGTCGGACAGTCGGCACGCAGGGGGAAAGCACCATGAGAATCGTTACGAAGACCGGTACGAACCAAGTCGTTACCGCCTATCCAGTTAAATAGGGTTAGACATGTTGTGTCCTACATGTTGTGAATATGGGGATTTGGTATATATTGCCGTGAAAAGTACAGGCAAGAAAGTTATAGCTTGTACTGAATGTGATTCGCTTTGGGAAGGTGATGATCCAAAGAAGATCACGGCTGATAGCGCGACAGATGTAACTTCGTATCTAATTGCGCATAGGCTTACCCCGAGTTGGGATGAGTTTGAAATTCTCGGTAGGGTTGAGAGATAAACAAAGGGCCGCATGAATGCGGCCCTTTGTTTTATTCGGCAGTAGTAGTGAGTTACGCTTACACGCCATCCCTGTGCAATGGACCGACCCGCTGGAACTCAGCAACAATTTCGTTTCAGCTCCGAAAGAGCCCGGCTTTCCGGACGCTATTCGAGTAAAACCGAAAACGCCTGCTCGCGGCGGCGGTGGGCTTCTGATGCGATGGAAGCTCTCGGATGGACGCATCTGTGAATGGGATTCCCAACATGGAGAGGTAGAAATGTACAGCAAGCGCGGCAAGCATCTGGGTCCGTTTGATCCGGAAACGGGTGAGCCGATTTCTGGAAAAGCTGCCGATTCTACAAGGTTGATTGAACCATGAATGACGGTCAACTACGTCGTTACATCTCGGTATTCGGAACAGACGGTGAGTCGTTCGTAGTGAGATGTCATTCTCATCTCTACCAAGCTTGGAACGGCTTCAGATGGTGTTCAATGTACCAAGCGATAACGCGATGTATGACTTTTTTTATTAATTCGGGTATAGCAGAATGCCTGAAGCCGCTTCTTACGACGAGACTCGACCTAGATCGATACGCATGTTTTATTAAATGAGAGGACCGAATGACATCAATCGCTTGCATAGGCGACAGCACCACCCACAGCGGCCGCATCATCACCGGATCAGACACGATGGACATCGACGGACGCAAAGGCGCGCGAGTGGGCGATCTCGTGTCATGTCCCGAACACGGCGTTAATCCGATCATTCAAGGCTCGGACATGCTAACCGACACAAACGGCGAACACGTTGCGCTGGATGGCCATCTCACAGCGTGCGGCAGTCGAATAATTGCCTTGGGCGATCATGGCTCGATTGATTGATCGTCTTTAGTCACAGGCGGCGTGTCACCTCAAGGCTGCGCCGTCTGTTCTATGCTCTCGACTTCCTTGCCTTCGTCCAGCTCGCGTAGCGCGACGATGCCCTCTGTATCGGTCTGCGAGCGCGACCCGATGGGGCGGCTCGCGACCGCCACGGCCGCTGGCAGCACGACCCGCCTGCACTACGACGATGCGAACAACCTGATCGCCGAAGAGCAGCACGTTCGCCCGTAT
>NZ_JARUXJ010000024.1:0-2052 GCF_031451465.1 Caballeronia sp. LZ003
TCCGTGACCGGCCGCCCGCCCATGATCGGATAGATGTCCGAAGCTAGATAGTTTTCGACCTGGTTGACCCGCGACGGCGATCGCGAAGGCTTCCAATGTGCGAACCACGCTTCGGCCGCCTCCTTGAACGTCACGTAGGGTTTGACTTCTGTCTTGCGTCGCTCCTGCACCGGATCCACACCACCCGACAACACCTTGCGCGCCTGTGCGTGACGTTCACGCGCCTCAGCCAATGAGACGTCCGGATACATGCCCAAGGACATGAGCTTTTCGCGGCCAGCAAAGCGATATTTCATTCGCCAGCATTTCGAGCCGCTCGGTGTAAGCAGCAGATACAGGCCGCGTCCGTCAAACAGTTTTCTGGCTTTTCCAGCCGGTCTGGCGTTGCGAATTGCGATATTGGTTAGCCGCATATTTGGGGGTATCTTCTTTATGAAAAGCACTTCGACGCTACCGCTACCCCCACGCGCACCCCCAAAAAGGGCACGCTGCGAAGGTATCTCCCAGGACCTCGCCGAATAAAACTAGCGCGACAAACGCAATGAAATCATGAAGTTGGAATAAGCGCCCGTACCTCCGCAGACGGGGTAGAACGCCCTCGAAAAGGTGCTATTCCTTCTTCTTGGAAATGCGAAATGTCCCCGCTGTCGCTTATTGGGCAAGGGTCTCATTGGCAAGGATACCGCTGATACCCCGTTAGTTACCCCCTTAATAAAGGCAGTGGCGAGCGCTCGTGTCCTGAGCGATACTGAAGACTGCATGCCTTCCAAGCTCGGCCGCCGACTCGACAAATGTTGTTCGGCATGCGGGAGACGAGGCAAACCATAATGCGGCAAGAAACCTATCGCCAGTGGATGGTGAAAGCGGCTTGTTCGGACACTGGCAAACCCTACAGTGCAAGCGTTTATTTAGAGGCTGCGCCGGTCACTCCACAGTCACCGAAACGGCGTCTTAGATTTGTCCGAGTCGTATTGCGCGACTCGTGTGTGGAAGCAGAAATGGCGGGGATTTTGTGGGCACGCGATTGGGTCGATACGCATGACAACGAGCACTGATTTCTTAAGAAGCATGTGACTCGTCAGAATTGCTCACTACGAAAGTTTCGTCGTGGTCCGCCGACGTGACGTGCTCATGCATCCGGCGAATCGAGAGGCTGTGCGATTGAGCGCGCTTCGCAAACGCACGAGCCCGGTTATAAACCGTGCCGCGCGAGCACTGAAGCTGATGCGCGATCACTTTGATGTTGGCGCGATACCAGTACACGCCAAGGAAGCACTCCGCGTCACCCGCGAAATCGGGTCGTTCGCAAAGCGCGTGAATCGCCATGTTCAGGTACGGCATATCGGCGTCAAGAAACGCATCAGGTTCATCGGTGCGCGTGCGCCGCGACGGCCGAAGCCTAGCGAGCACATTCGACTTCACCGGCGGCACGAAGATGCGACGTGTGCGACACCATTCCACCCAGCGATTGATGAGATCGTCCACCGCGTGGCGGTCATGCTGCATCGAGTGACTGTCTTTACTCATGTTTAGGACGCGCGCCAATTTTGGCGAGTGCTGTCGAATTAATGGTTTGAGCAGAAAGCAGGAATTCCTGCTTTCAAGTCCTGCAACGGAAACCGGCGGCTAGCGGATATCGTCCGTTTGACAGGTGAGATCGACGTGCTCACGGTTCGCATAATCGGGTAACACAGCGGTCACGTGAAACGCCGCGTCACCATGTACGACGCGCATTCCTGCCTGCACATCCGTACGATATCGAATGCGGATGCTCGCCGTGCCCATCGAAATGTTTGCGTTCGACGCCATCATCTCTTTGCCGCTGAGCATGCGGATGTTTGCGGGAACGGTCATTACGGTCTCCCAGCGCAGGCCTTCGTCGTTAGGATCACGGGGCGCGCGCCGCTCGATGCGCACGGTTCGATTAAGTGAGCCTGCTCGGAGCATTACGCTACCGCCGGATCACGAAAGCGCATAAGCAACGACTCGACCGCCGGACCGATGGGACTGCCGCCGCCCTCACGATCGGCGTAAAGGTGCCCCAACACGAGC
>NZ_JARUXJ010000025.1:0-2048 GCF_031451465.1 Caballeronia sp. LZ003
ATTGCTTCCGCCCAATGCGACTCGGCTCGAACGCCGGTTTGCCGATACGAGCGCATCTATTGACGACATTCCGACGCCGCTTGCCACGCTCATCGATCCTGATGCGATTCGTCTCGATCTCCTGCCGTGGCTCGCGTGGCAGTTGGGCGTTGATACGTGGAAAGGGTATTGGCCCGAACACGTGAAGCGCGCGCGTGTGAAGCAGGCTATACCCGTAGCGCGTCGCAAGGGGACGGCCGCCGCGGTGCGCGAGGTGGTCGCAGCCTTCGGTGGCAACCTCATCCTGCGCGAGTGGTTCGAGCTCCAGCCGGTGGGCAGGCCAGGGACGTTCGAAATCCTGATGACCGTCAGCGGTCATGAGGGCAAGGTGCCGACCGCCGAGTATGTAGCCGACATCCGTGCAGAGATCGACCGCACCAAGCCCCTGCGAGCGCACTACACGTTCAAGCAGGGATTTTCGAAGCAGGTTCAGCAACCGATCGGCGCTTCGGCGCGCGTGGCAGTGTACCGCCGACTCAATTTATGTGAATAACGAATCGACTAGCAGACGATGGCAAACCTTCTCACCCTAACCGATGCTGGCCGCGCGGCGCTTGTCGCGCCGAACAAGGACGGTACGAATGCACACAAGATCGTCGAGATCGGTCTTGCGACCGCAGCGTTCGAGTCGAGCAAGGCGCTCAAGGCGCTGCCGAACGAGCGCAAGCGGATCACAACCTTCGGCGGCACGAACGTGGCCCCCGACACGATTCACGCGACGCTTACGGACGATAGCGAAGACCAATATTCGCTTTACGGTTTTGGGCTGTATCTCGAAGACGGCACGCTGCTAGCCGCGTACGGGCAGGACACGCCGATCATGGAAAAGTCGCCCGCCGCCTTGCTGTTGCTCTCGTGTGACATGCAGTTTGCGGCGATCGAAGCTACGCAGTTGGTCTTTGGTGAGACATCCTTCCTCAATCCGCCGGCCACCACGGAACGGCAAGGCGTGGTGGAGCTTGCCACCAGTGCTGAGACCGTCGCGGGCACGGATACTCGCCGCGCGGCGACACCGGCCGGTGTTCAAGCGGCGATCGGTCACGCCATCGTTGACAAATCCAATCGTGGGCACCACCACGCAATTCTCGAGATTGACGGGTTGCAGGCCGCGCTAGACGGCAAATATTCGACCACGGGCGGACCGGTAGGCGGCGATGTTCGTCTGAAATCTGCGGGCTCTCCCTATAGTCCTGCGCTCTTGTTCGACGCGAACGGCTTCTCGCCTTTTGTACGTTCGAACGCGACGCAACGGCAACTCGAATTCGTCGATAGCGCGAATCGCGCGATTAACGCGACCTTGTCCGACAGCGGCGTGCTGTCTTTGCCGCGCGCCCGCCCGACATGGGCGGGTGTCACGCCCTGGGACACTGGCAATCTGCCCAATCCCTTGACGACGAACGGAGGCTCGATCAACGGGCCACTGTATTCGAATCAGCGTGTGCAAGGCGCTGATCTTGTGTCTTTGGGCTATGTCTACGCAGGCGGTGGACACGCCTCTCTCGCCAGCGACGGCAACCTCTCCGGCGGTGTTTGGGGTGGATGGCTGTCCAACTGGCTGAACACTCAATTCGCTGCGCGTGATAACGGCATCAACGCACGCGCGCCGATCCGAAATGGCAACGGCGGGTATGGCTATGTCGTGAGTGATACCGCCCACAAGGTAACGCTTAACTGGGGCGCCAATGTCGACATGTATGTCGATACCACCTACATCGGCGCGATCCTTACGCACACTAATTTCGGCAACTGGGCTGCGCCCCGCACGATCCTTGATCCAGGCGGCGTCGGCTCGTTTTGCCTTCGCACCTCGCGTCCCGGCTATATCTCGCCGACTCAACCCTCTGATGGCGGCTTTGCCGCGTACTCGGGGAACTGGCGTCGGCAGGATCAGTGCAAGGTCGGTGGCAACCATTCGCTGTATGTCTACCTCTGGCAACGCATCAGCTAATCATGAAGATTCCAATCCTTTTCGACACCAATGCCAACCGTCATGCCGCGCATTCAGCTCG
>NZ_JARUXJ010000026.1:0-2000 GCF_031451465.1 Caballeronia sp. LZ003
CGCCTCTGTCATTGATGGACCGAGCTGGATAAAAAAACTGCTCCAACGTCTACATGGTGCACAGGCATTTTAAACCGTGTTCTGCAGACCGTCCTTAACGCTTTGGTCGGCCGCATCGCCAGAATCGACTTGATTGCACGAGCATTTGGAGCGACCGAGGTCTCAAACGCAGGGCACTTGCGTGGACACGTTGCGAGGGCACGAAGCGCCGTGGACAGATGGTTGTTAGCCGCAGCCACGGTGGGTGAACGGCCGAATTTCTACGAACTTGCCTACAAGCGGATGATTCATGCTCGCACGCCTGCGCAGCAGGGGAAAGACTCGACGAAAGATTGCATGGTCACAGAGACCTATCTTGCAGCCGCCAAAGAGCTTCGAGACGCGGGAATGACGTCTCGTATCGTTTTTCTTTCGTCAAACATCAACGATTACACCGGGAAACAATCAAAGGGGAAGCTCAATGAGGATATCGCGATGGAGTTTGCGAGCCTTGATATCGAATACGCGAAGACTCCGTCACATGCGAGACATCTGTTAGGCCTTTAACGGCATTCGGCTGTTCGCGTATTCCCGTACACCTGTGGGCAATAGAGCCGACCGTCTCGTCGGTTCGAAGGGACGGCACACGCAACGCACGCTATTGAACGCACGTCGCGAATACTTAGCGGTTGTGCGGGTGTCGCACCTGATTGCTGCAGCGTAGCCGTTGCCAATAGAAATTGAGCGCCGGTCCCTCTCGGGCTACGATTCGGCCGGCTGACCGCCAGTCCCGCCCTTCTTGAATCCATCGCTAACTGTTTGAAGTAGATGACGCTCATCGTCAGATAGCTGGGCTTCCCGCAAGTGTTTCTGAACTGCCTGGCTTAATGCAATGGAGTCATAGAGGGTAGGGTCAAGGTCATCAGTGAAAGAATATTCAACCTCTCCGTCCGAATTTCTTCGAGTAGCAAAGCCTCGTACGACCCTCACGGCAAAGTGGAGGTCATCGCGCACTTGCTCGCTAAACCAGTTCTTGGCGTCGTCGTTTTTTGTGATGTTCTGCCAGGCCGGCACAAGCCCCCAGACCGATGCAACCGCGTTCAAGGACTTATCGTTCTTCGCAGCGGTGAGCTTTCCCAGTAGCAACTCACCGATTCTCTGCAGGCACTGCGGCCCGATAAACGGCGTTCGTCGCCTGTGCGGGAACATCTGTATCTCTTCGAGCGCTGAAGCAGCTTTGAAATAGGTTTCAACGCAAAAATCCAGCGATGAGCATGCCTCGTAAGCGGGGAGAAGCAATCGCATGGTTGCTTCTTCGTCTTGCTTTTCGAGCATGGTAAAAACCAAAGTCGCGAGCAACGCACCGGGCGCCGGCCTCGACGAACCAAGCGGCGTTGGCTCGGCGAGGATAGAGCCGCTCGCTTCGAAAAGTCCACCAAGCAGACTTGCCGTCAACGTTGGCGGAGGCTCGGCGTCGAAGCGATAACCGACCTCCATCAACAGCTCGATAACCATGGGCACGCCGGATGTGTCTCGCTTTCCTAATGTCGTCGAGATAATCGAAGTCACTTCATTGAGCATCACATCTGCCGATGTTATGTCATCGATGATGCGCTTCGGGATGGCATCACTGCTCGGCGTTAGTAGGAAGTACGCGTCATAGCCAGCCTCAGTCGCGATGCCGCGACGAGTCGCTGTCGTGAAATACGGTTCAGTAAAGATAAAGCCACGAGTACCTGCCAACTCCGTCAAAGTCGGAAACAGAGCCGATAGCAGCTCGATTGTCTGTTCGTGGCCAGGACGGTCGGAAATGCTTCCCTTGAAGCGGTCAAAATGAGGCTGACGTCCCGCGGCATCGACGAACTGAAATCGACCGTGCCGGAACAGAAACTCGCGGTTCTCCTTCACCCAGCGAAAGGCGTTGTGAACTTTCGCCGTTAAGGAGCCAAACCGTTTTCGGCATAAAGGCGCCAGGGAGTTTTCGGCGTTTAGGCGCCGCAAGTTTTTCGGCATATAGGCGC
>NZ_JARUXJ010000027.1:0-1994 GCF_031451465.1 Caballeronia sp. LZ003
CATATCTAATCTATTTGGCCAGGGGCGATCCGCTCAACGAAAGGTATCTGGAGCAGATCGCGGCTGCTGGATTCCAATTTCATCCGGACGATCTGTATTTCGAAAGCGCCTGCTGCTCAACGGCAGCCGCCCAGCGACCCGGTCTGCAACGAGCCGTCCGTCACTTATGGCCCGCAGACGCGTTAATCGTCGTCGGTCTCAATGCGTTGGGCAACTGTGTTCCCGACGCTCTGACGACCTTGCGGGCGATAGAACTTGAAGGGGCCGCAACCATTTGCTTAGCGCCCAATCGAGAGAGATTCAGTGCTATCGGTGGCGGCGCGCTCATCGAGAGCCTCGAATTAGTTGTTGACTTCGAACGCGTGGTCCGCACCTTTCGAGGCCGGCACTCCCACGAGACCGCAAGCTTGCGCGGTTCGAAATCCGGCCGACCTTTTAGCATGACCGAGTCAGATCAAGCCCAGGCCTTACTTGCACTGTCGAATGGCTGGACGGTCAGTCAGGTGGCGCGCGATTTCAACACGTCGAGGCAAACGATCATGCGCCTGCGCCGCGGTGCGAGTGGGTGCGAGCATTCTGCGTCCAATAATGTTCTCGATCCCGCCTCGGAGCGGTCGACCCGTGTCGAGCTAGCCGAATAACGGGTCGCGCCGGTGGAAGCAACGTTATGATAGGTTGATGGCTACTAATTTTCCAGATGGGCGGGCGCACGCTTAACAAGCGTCGCAACGCCGTCGGAAACACGTGTCAGGACGACGCAGCCGCAGGCCGGACCTTGTAGGTGTCGGTTTGCACGCAAGGATGTCGCACGACAGGAAGAGCACACTGTTGCTCGACCGAGCTTCCGACCGAGGAGTCATGGAAAAAAACCAAATAAATGCCACTGATGGCCCCACCAGTTCGCTCCCGCAACTTCCCGATGCGCTGGCGAGACCGTTGGTCGTAGGCATAGGAGGTTCCGCCGGTGGGCTGCAGGCGGCGATGGCACTGCTCGAAACACTGGGCGCCGACGCTCCCGTGGCGATTGTCTTGGTGCTGCATCTTTCGCCAGATCACGAGAGCAGCGCGGCCGAGATATTGCAGCGGGTCACACCGCTGACCGTCAGCCAGGTCCGCATCAGGACGCGCTTAGAAGCGGGTCACGTGTACGTCATTGCGCCTGCAACCAACCTGATCACCGATGACGGACATGTGCAGCCCGGTGAGGCGAGCCGTATCAGACCCTCGTCCGTCATCGATCTTTTCTTCCGAACCCTGGGGGAAGTGCATCAGGAACGCGCCGTAGGCATCGTCCTGTCGGGAACGGGCCGAGACGGCTCCTTGGGACTCGCTTCCATCAAGGAGCGAGGAGGGCTTACGATTGCGCAGGAGCCGGACGACGCCGAGTACGCAGAGATGCCGCAAGCGGCGATCGCCACAGGAACGATCGACCTGGTCTTAAGTGCCAAGGAAATCGGCCGGCAGTTGGTCGACCTCGCAAAAGCCCCGCGCGCCCCTTCGTCGGATTCTGATGCCGACCTGGTAACGGACGCCGATGCCCAGGCTGACCTGGGCGACGACAAGTCTGACGAGAAGGCGCGGCACGACATTTTGGCAGCACTTCGCAATCGCACGCGGCACGACTTCCGACATTACAAACGCGCCACGATGCAACGTCGCATCGAGCGCAGAATGCGCGTGAACCGACTAACCAGCATTGCCGAATACCGCGACTTCGTGCAGCGCAACCCCAGCGAATTGAATCCGCTGCTCGCCGATCTCCTGATCAGTGTAACCAGTTTCTTTCGCGACCTTAAATCCTTTGCGGCCTTGCAAAACGACATCATCCCGCGTTTGATGAACGGCGTTACAGAGGGAGAAGAGGCACGCATCTGGGTACCGGCTTGCGCATCGGGAGAGGAGAGTTACTCGGTTGCGATCCTGATTCAGGAATACGCAGACCGCATGCCGCAGCCTCCGCGGGTGCAGATTTTTGCAACTGACATCAATGAAGC
>NZ_JARUXJ010000028.1:0-1967 GCF_031451465.1 Caballeronia sp. LZ003
CGTTCCCCTTCGCGACCATAAACGTGGACAAAAAAAGTAAAAAATGGCTCAACGGGGAAGGAAATCCGCCGCATCGCTGGCAATCGCGCCAACGGTGCCAATCGCGCTCGAACAGCGTCTTGCGGCCCCGCTTCACCTGAGTGACGCGGAGCGAGCGGTATGGTTGGAGCTCGTCAGCGACCAGCCGGCCGGCGCATTCAGCGCGACTCACGCTCCTTTGCTGGAGATGTACTGTCGGCACGTCGTCAATGCACGAACGATCGCCGATGAGCTGCTCAACTTCGAGCGCGCATGGCTTGCGCGTGACGATGGTCTGAAACGCTATGACCGGCTGCTGGCGATGAGCGAGCGTGAGAGCCGCGCGGCCTCGTCACTCGCCACGCGTCTTCGCATCACGCGGCAGGCCGTGGAGCACCCGACGACCGCCGGGCGGGCGATTGCCAATCAGAAGAAGGCGAGGAAACCATGGGAGCTGCCCACGTGAGCACCCGTCGTCGGCTCGCGCGCAGCAAACGCAACATTGAATGGATCGAGGCGCACTGCCGGGTACCCGAAGGCCGTCTTGTCGGTCAGCCGGTCAAGCTCACGAAGGAGCAACGGCGCTGGCTCAAGCGGATCTACGACACGCCCACGCGCACCTTCATCCTGTCGATGGCGCGCAAGAACGCCAAGACCGCGCTCTCCGCGTTTCTCGTGCTGCTGCACCTCGTCGGGCCTGAGGCGCGCGTCAACAGCCAGCTCTACAGCGCCGCTCAATCGCGCGATCAGGCGGCGGTGCTATTCGAGCTGGCGGCGAAGGTCGTGCGCATGTCGCAGGAGCTCTCGCAGTATGTGACGATCCGCGATACAGCCAAGGAAATGCTGTGCGCTGAGCTCGGCACATTTTTCAAGGCGCTCTCGGCAGACGCGTCGACCAAATTCGGTCTCAGCCCCGCGCTTGTGATCCACGATGAGCTCGGCCAGGTCAAAGGTCCGCGTTCAGAGCTGTATGAGGCCCTGGAGACGGCGAGTGCCGCTCAGGAGAGTCCGCTCTCGGTGCTCATCAGCACGCAAGCGCCGACCGACGCAGATTTGCTGAGTCTGCTGATCGACGATGCGCTCACTGGCGCTGATCCGCTTAATAAGGTCGAGCTCTACACGGCGCCTACTGATATTGATCCCTTCAGCGACCGGGCAA
This sequence comes from Caballeronia sp. LZ003, assembly GCF_031451465.1. Taxonomy (NCBI): domain Bacteria; kingdom Pseudomonadati; phylum Pseudomonadota; class Betaproteobacteria; order Burkholderiales; family Burkholderiaceae; genus Caballeronia; species Caballeronia sp. LZ003. The sequence goes on from NZ_JARUXJ010000028.1 coordinate 1,178, forward strand.
TTCGCCTGGCTAATCCGCACTTCGACGTGTTCATGAATCAGGCCGAGGTACGTCGCATGGCAAACGACGCGAAACGCCTGCCGAGCCGCGAGGCCGCCTACCGGAACCTGATACTCAATCAGCGGGTCGAGGCGCGCAATCCGTTCGTCGCGAGCGCGATCTGGATGGAGAACGGCGAGCCGCCAGCGGACATCGACGGTGAGGAGGTCTCGGGTGGCCTCGATCTGTCAAGCGTGAGCGATCTGACCGCGCTCGTGCTGGTGTCAGACGCAGGCGACGTGCATCCGACATTCTGGTTGCCTGAGGAAGGCCTTGCCGAGAAGGCCCGGGCCGATCGTGTGCCCTACGACGTGTGGGCGCGTGACGGCGTTTTGCAAACCACACCTGGTCGCGCGATTGAATACGAGTTCATCGCCGAGCATCTGCGCACGGTATTCGACCGCTGTCATGTGAAGGCGCTGGCGTTCGACCGGTACAACATGCGCTTTCTGAAACCGTGGCTTGAACGAGTCGGCTTCACCGAGGAGGAACTGAGCCGTTTTGTCGAGTTTGGGCAAGGCTTCGTGTCGATGTCACCCGCAATTCGCGAGCTCGAAGCGCGACTGCTCGCACGCAAGCTGCGCCACGGCCGACACCCCGTGCTGACCATGTGCGCCGTGAACGCGGTGACGGTCTCGGACCCTGCGGGCAACCGCAAATTCACCAAGCAGAAGGCCACAGGGCGCATTGACGGGATAGTAGCGCTGGCGATGGCAGTGGGCGCAACGCAACTTAATGCGGAGGAAATGGA
>NZ_JARUXJ010000029.1:0-1956 GCF_031451465.1 Caballeronia sp. LZ003
CGATGGGCGACCCCGCACAAGGCGTTGTATGGGGAGGCATCCTTAGCGGGCGCGTGAAGCCGCCCACTCGCAGCGCTGACGTTCATGCGACCGCTTATCTGGATGGCGCACTGATTCAATACGACCATGCGGCTCACACGCTGTCCGCGAAGCTTCCCGAAGGCGCGACCATCGATCTCGTCGCACCGGGCGCAGTTGTCGTCAAAACGCAGAAGGCTTCGATCGAAAGCGACGACTGCACGCTGAAATCAAAGCTCATTACGCTCGACGGCGATGTCGTCGTCAGCAAGTCGATGACGGTCGCAGGCGCATTTGCATTCCAGTCCGGTATGAGCGGACAGGGTGGGGGCGGGAGCGGTGGCCACGCGATGCGCATTGACGGCGGCGCTCAATTCTCGAAGGACGTGACGGCGGCCGGAGTGAGTGTGGGGGGCCATTTGCACCGTGCTCAAGGCTCCACTGCACCCACGAGTAAGCCGATCAAAGGCGCGAGTTTCAGGGGCATGAATGCGGCCGCTGGAGGAAGAGTTGGAAAGTCGGCAATACGCCGACGGGCGAGCCGACGAACGAGCCGACTGAGGAGGACCGTATGAAAGGCATGAACGCACTCAACGGCCGTTGGATCTCCGGCCTCGACCATCTCTACCAGTCGATCGGCAAGATCGTTTCGACGCCGCTTGCCTCGTGCATCAAGCGTCGCGACTTCGGCTCCGAATTGACCGATCTGATCGACGCACCGGCCAACGGCGCGATGCGAACTCGCCTGTACGCGGCCGTTGCGACTGCGCTAATGCGCTGGGAGCCGCGTCTGACGTTGACCCGTGTGCTGCTTGTCGCCGATGAGGCGGCGCAAGGGGTGCTTTACCTCGAAATCGAAGGCTGGACCGCTTTAAGCGGCACGCCCGTGCTCGCACGTGTTGACGTACTGAGTGGACGGGTGACATGAGCGCAACACCTATCGATCTTTCTAAGCTCCCGTCGCCAGACATCATCGAGACGATCGATTTCGACACCTTGTTGTCGACTTTGAAGGCGAAATTCGTCTCGCTGCATGCCAAGGAGGAACAGGCGGAAATTTCGGAGACACTCAAACTCGAGTCCGAGCCCATCGTGCGCTTATTGCAACTGCTGGCCTATCGAGAGATGACGCTGCGCCAGCGCGTGAACGATGCCGCGCGCCGAATCATGCTCGCATATGCGGTCGATGCAGACCTGGATCATCTGGCCGCGCTCGTTGGTATTAAACGGCAGACGATCACGCCTGCGGACCCCGAGAAAGGGACGAAGGCCAAGATGGAGGGCAATGCCGATCTGCGTGCGCGGGTGCAGCTCGCGCCACAGCGTTTCTCCGTGGCAGGTCCCGAAGGCGCTTATATCTCGCTTGCGCGCAACGCGCACGCTCATGTGCTCGACGCGACCGCCATCAGTCCCGCGCCGTGTGAGGTGCTCGTCACGATCCTGTCTCGCTTGGATGATGGCGCGGCCGAAGCGAGCTTGATTGATGCCGTCGTCTCCGCGTTGAGTGCGAGCGACGTGCGACCGCTCACCGATAAGGTCACGGTCAAGTCAGCTGAAGTCATCAAATATGAGGTGCGCGCGAGGTTGACCTTCTTCTCCGGCCCCGATCGCGCGGTCGCGCTTGAAGAGGCCAACAAAACCATGAAAGGCTACGCCGAGCAGATGCACCGGCTTGGGATGGAAGTCACGCTCGATGGAATCTATGCGGCCGCACGCGCACCGGGCGTTCAGAAGGTCGTGCTTGAGCAGCCGCTCCAAAGTATCAAAGCGTCCAAGACGCAAGCGCCTTTTTGCACCAGCATCGAACTGATCGACGACGGGGTGTACAGCCTTGAATAGATTGCTTCCGCCCAATGCGACTCGGCTCGAACGCCGGTTTGCCGATACGAGCGCATCTATTGACGACATTCCGACGCCGCTTGCCACGCTCATCGATCC
>NZ_JARUXJ010000030.1:0-1944 GCF_031451465.1 Caballeronia sp. LZ003
CGATGGGCGACCCCGCACAAGGCGTTGTATGGGGAGGCATCCTTAGCGGGCGCGTGAAGCCGCCCACTCGCAGCGCTGACGTTCATGCGACCGCTTATCCGGATGGCGCACTGATTCAATACGACCATGCGGCTCACACGCTGTCCGCGAAGCTTCCCGAGGGCGCGACCATCGATCTCGTCGCACCAGACGCAGTTGTTGTCAAAACGCAGAAGGCTTCGATCGAAAGCGACGACTGCACCCTGAAATCAAAGCTCATTACGCTCGACGGCGATGTCGTCGTCAGCAAGTCGATGACGGTCGCAGGCGCATTCGCGTTTCAGTCCGGTATGAGCGGACAGGGTGAGGGCGGGAGCGATGACCACGCGATGCGCATTGACGGCGGCGCTCACTTCTCGAAGGATGTGACGGCGGCCGGAGTCAGTGTGGAGGGCCACTTGCACCGTGCTCAAGGCTCCACTGCACCCACGAGTAAGCCGATCAAAGGCGCGAGTTTCAGAGGTATGAATGCGGCCGCTGGTGCAAGGGTCTGCAAGTCGGCATTACGCCGACGGTTCAATCGCCGGAGAAAAGCCGTATGAGAGGCATGAACGCACTCAACGGCCGTTGGATCTCCGGCCTCGATCATCTCTACCAGTCGATCGGCAAGATCGTTTCGACGCCGCTTGCCTCGTGCATCAAGCGTCGCGACTTCGGCTCCGAATTGACCGATCTGATCGACGCACCGGCCAACGGCGCGATGCGAACTCGCCTGTACGCGGCCGTTGCGACTGCGCTGATGCGCTGGGAGCCGCGTCTCACGTTGACCCGTGTGCTGCTTGTCGCCGATGAGGCGGCGCAAGGGCTGCTTTACCTTGAAATCGAGGGCTGGACCGGTGTGAGCGGCACGCCCGTGCGTGCGCGCGTTGACGTCTTGAGTGGAAAAGTAGCATGAGCGCAACACCTATCGATCTTTCTAAGCTCCCGTCGCCAGACATCATCGAGACGATCGATTTCGACACCTTGTTGTCGACTTTGAAAGCGAAATTCGTCTCGCTGCATACCAAGGAGGAACAGGCGGAGATATCGGAGACACTCAAGCTCGAATCCGAGCCGATTGTGCGCTTGTTGCAGCTGCTGGCCTATCGCGAAATGACGCTGCGCCAGCGCGTGAACGATGCCGCGCGCCGAATCATGCTCGCCTATGCGATCGATGCAGACCTGGATCATCTGGCCGCGCTCGTCGGCATTAAACGGCAGACGATCACGCCGGCGAACCCCGAGAAGGGGACCAAGGCCAAGATGGAGGGCAATGCCGATCTGCGTGCGCGGGTGCAGCTCGCGCCACAGCGTTTCTCCGTGGCAGGTCCCGAAGGGGCTTATATCTCGCTTGCGCGCAACGCGCACGCTCATGTGCTCGACGCGACCGCCATCAGTCCTGCGCCGTGTGAGGTGCTCGTCACGATCCTGTCTCGCTTGGATGATGGCGCGGCCGAAGCGAGCTTGATTGATGCCGTCGTCTCCGCGTTGAGTGCAAGCGACGTGCGACCGCTCACCGATAAGGTCACGGTCAAGTCAGCTGAAGTCATCAAATATGAGGTGCGCGCGAGGTTGACTTTCTTCTCCGGCCCCGATCGCGCGGTCGCGCTTGAAGAGGCCAACAAAGCCATGAAAGGCTACGCCGAGCAGATGCACCGGCTTGGGATGGAAGTCACGCTCGATGGAATCTATGCGGCTGCACGCGCACCGGGCGTTCAGAAGGTCGTGCTTGAGCAGCCGCTCCAAAGTATCAAAGCGTCCAAGACGCAAGCGCCTTATTGCACCAGCATCGAACTGATCGACGACGGGGTGTACAGCCTTGAATAAATTGCTTCCGCCCAATGCGACTCGGCTCGAACGCCGGTTTGCCGATACGAGCGCATCTATTGACGACATTCCGACGCCGCTTGCCACGCTCATCGATCC
>NZ_JARUXJ010000031.1:0-1907 GCF_031451465.1 Caballeronia sp. LZ003
TGTTTAGGGTTGTAGGACGCCTGCCCCGATCCATCGGCACGTCAACTCGCCCAGACGCCCGCGGGCAGGCGTCCTACAAGCCCCAAGGGAGGAAACCGCGGAGTGCCCCGACGTGGTCTGAACCTTTCACCGCTATGGCGATTCGTTCAGTCCCATTGAAGGCACGGCGGATAAAAACGTGGGCAAATCAGAGCTTGGGCAACCGCGATCGCATCAGCGACGCTGCTGGGCATTGCTATATGCCGGACCGACCAGCACCGGATTGCCTGCGGGGAGTCGTAGGCGCAAGCGTCCCCTATGAGCTCTCTTTGCCGAAGAGCCGACAGTTGACGTGTGCATCCTGACGCGATGGCTTTCATGCGTGGGCTCGCTCAACAGGCGGTGCCCGGATAGGTCTGCTGCGCTGGAGCAGGTCAATGATGATCATCGGCGAGCCACAATGCCGGCAAACGAACGCCGGCGACGCTGCGACTGTAGCGAAATCGTTCGCACTGCCGCCGATAGTGGTGGACGCAGCGCCCAGCAACTCGCGTATCTTCGCGAGATTCGCGCGCCGCGATGGGTTGGCGAGCAGGCCGTAATGGCGGATGCGGTGGAAACCGCCAGGCAATACGTGTAATAGGAAGCGACGCGTGAACTCACCTGTTTCGAGGGTCATGGTCTTGTTGCGGGTGCGTCCGTTCACGCGGTAGTCCTTCCAGCGGAAGGTAACGCCGTCTTCGTCGAGCGCGACCAGGCGTTGGTTGGAGATTGCGACGCGGTGGGTGTAACGCGACAGGTAGGCGAGCACCGCTTTAGGTCCGGCAAACGGGCGCTTGGCATACACGACCCACTCGGATGCGTGCATTGGCGCGAGCCACTTGGCAAAGGCTGCGATATCGTTGAGCCCGGCGTATTCGCCGAAGAACCGCAACTGCCCCCGGCGATAGGTCACTTCAAGTTCTTCGAGGAAGCGCCGGCGAAACAGGCGCGAGAGTACGCGCACCGGAAGGAAGAAGCCCGGCCTGCACGCTATCCACCGGCTTCGGTCCGGCGATAATCCGCCACCGGGAACGATGCCGTGCACATGGGGATGATGGGTGAGCGCCGAGCCCCACGTATGCAGAACGAGCGTGGCGCCGATCTGCGCTCCAAGATGCTTCGGATCAGCGGCAATAGTGCGCAACGTTTCGGCCGCGAGATCGAACAGCAGCCTGTAAATGACGGGCTTGTTGTAATACGCAATCGCGCTGATCGCAGCGGGTAGCGTGAAGACCACGTGGTAGTACTCGACGGGCAGGAGATCGGCCTCGCGCGCTTCCAGCCAGCGACGCGCCGCGCCAGCCTGGCACCGTGGGCAATGTCTGTTGCGGCACGAGTTGTAGGCGACTTCGATCGCCGCGCATCCTTCGCAGCGCAGCAGGTGCCCTCCCAGCGCCGCGGTGCGGCACTGTTCGATTGCGGACATGACCTTCAACTGCCCGAGGCTCAGATTAGCGGAGCGATGCCACGCTGGACCAAGAGAGCGGAAGACGTCTGCGACCTCAAGCGCGCGATGCGCCACGATGAGAGCTACTCAGTACGCAAACTCTCGAGAGGGCTGACCACCTCGCGCAGAATATCGGTGGCAACCTGGGCATAAAGCGCTGTGGTCTCAAGCTTCTTGTGTCCGAGCATGACCTGGATCACCCGGATATCGACCTTCTGCTCGAGCAGATGCGTGGCAAAGCTGTGCCGCAAGGTATGCATGGACACGCGCTTGTCGATTCCCGCAGCCTCGGCTGCAGCATGAACCGCTCGGTTGAGCTGACGGGTGCTGAGCGGTTCGATCGGGTTAAGTCCGGGAAACAACCAGCCTCCGTCGAGCATCTTTCCCTGAGCTCGTGCAACCCGCCACCAGACCCGCAAACGCTCAAGCAGGATCGGCG
>NZ_JARUXJ010000032.1:0-1861 GCF_031451465.1 Caballeronia sp. LZ003
GGAGTGACGAGTACGCTGGTGCGCGGCGGGAGTTTGCAACGCAATGCCGGGGCGATTGCGGGCGATACGATCGGGGCGATGGTGATCGCGCAGATGGCGACGAAGTCGGTTGCGCCGGCGAAGGTGAAGATGGATGAGCCGACCAACGGCAGCACAGCTACGCTGTACGGAACGGGAGGCGATGTTGATGCGTTGGTGGCGCGGGCGGGGTACAACGCCGATCCGGGTCAGCAGTTTGGGTGGTCAGCCAATGCACAGTTCACACCTGCAGCGAGTTCGTTTGATGCGACCGCGGCAGGGCTGGGGATTACACCGGATGAGGCACGCGCACTGATAGCAGTGGACAACGGCGCGTCGCTTGTTAATTCGTCATCGAACACGCCGGGTGTGGATGTACGCGCGGTTCCGTATCCGCAGATCGCAGTACATGATTTGCCGGCAATGGACATCGGAAGTATCAGTGCCGCGCCAAGTCTGTGGGACGGTCTGCGCAACATTGGCGGTGCTTATGAGCATGGCGACATCGATCTGACTGACGCATTGAAGATGGGAGCGGAACAGGTCGGCGAAAACGGGCGTGGCGTCCATCCGAAACAATTCGTCCTTGATCGTTCGACGGAGCTTTCCGCATGGGGAGTGCATCACGGTGGCTTGATTGGCGGAGCGGCGCTATATGGTGGTAGCGTCATTGGTGGCATTGCGGATGGCTTGCTGCCAGACTCGTTCGGGGAAGGTGTTATCAGCGCAGGGGCCGCGATTGCAGGCGGTCCTCTCATTGGCCGGGCGGTGGCAGGACTTGAAAGCTTGGCTGTGCGCAGTGCATATACTTCGTTCTTGGCAGATGATGTTGGGTCTGTGTTGCAAGGCTTCGGGTCGCAGGTCGAGCGTATGGTCGAACGCACTGTGCCGGCGCTCCGAATGTATGCGGTGCCCGAGGATATGGTGACTAGCTCCCGCCTCGAACCTCCTGTTCCTCGGATTGATATCAGCAACGAGTTTTCAATTAATCGCTACGGCGGAGGAGTTAGCATTGACTATCTCGATGCGGAATACGGAAGTCATGGTCTGAACGCTTACATTGATCAAAGTCAACGCCTTTCGTTTGAGGTCCGAGCTCAAGGCGACATCGCCGCATTAGGCTCGGGTACAGATATGTTTGCGAGCATGATGCTGCGTTTAGATAGAGAGGGGATTCCAGTAAACGGCATTACCGGAACTTGGATATCAGGAACCGACAGCGTAAACGCGGCTGAGTATGGGCGGAATCTGGCCGCAGGTATGAGCAAAGAAGATGCTGCGATCAACACTTGGACTGGCAGAATGGCATCACGCTACGGATTTACATCGGTGACTGTGCCGGATCCAATCCTTTCTAACACGCAATTTGCTTATTTTAAGAAGCTTGGACAATGATGGATGATCTAATCAAAGGTGTACCCGCGTCTGATCTCTTTGGACGAATCCTGTCTTCGAATCTAGCGTTCACGGGGCGGGATTTATGTCGTCTATTAATCGAGCGATTTCCAGCAATCGATGGTGCCGCCGTCCAACTTGTTCGTCGCTGGAAAGGCGTAGGGCGAGCCGATGGAATATCGGATGCAGACTTAAATATTGGCATCGCGCATTTCCTTGAGGAGGCAGGATACTTGAACAATGATGGCTCCTCCATCAAGAAATAGGGTGTATTTGCAATAGATACGACGCATTTAATCGTGTCCTGAACTCGGGCCGCATTAAGCGGCCCGAGTTCATTGGATCAGTCGTGGCTGGATCAAGACCATGACCGACGCCAACGGCCGCACCACGATCGACGAGCAAGACACGTTCGGCCGCGTGACGAAACACACGGACCTGGGCGGCC
>NZ_JARUXJ010000033.1:0-1840 GCF_031451465.1 Caballeronia sp. LZ003
TGTTCGCGCAGATCGATCCGACGGACGATCTAAAAGCGATGGCGAAGAGCCGTCAGAAAATCTATTCGAGCGTCGAAATCGATACGAACTTTGGCGGCTCTGGCAAGGCATATCTGGTGGGTCTGGGCGTGACCGACAGTCCGGCCAGCTTCGGCACCGACGTGTTGACGTTCGCTCAGCAGCATCCCGATCACTTTCGGTCGAAGAAACAGCGTCCCGAAAACGTGTTCTCGGCGAGTGTCGAGATCGACACGGACTTCGGCGAGGCCGACCAAGCGGGTAATGCGAGCGGTGCGAGCGGTGCGCCTGATCCGGTGACGTTCTTCGGCAACGTGCTCGCCAAGCTCGGTTTCAGCGCGCAATCGAGCGGCGGCGCTCAGGTGGGCGACGCAGTGTCGCCATCCAACTCTCCAGCCAACTCGCCAGCAGCGGGCTCGGGGAAGGGCGCACCGCAGACGTTCACGGCCGAGCAACTCGCCCAAGCGTTCCATCAGGCTCAGCGTGAGGCGCAGGGCGAAGCGGCAGACAAAGCCGTAACGGAACGCCTCGACCGATTCGAACAACAGTTCTCCGATTTCGTGAAGAAGATGGAATCGGTGCAGTTCAGTGCGCCGCGCCCGCCCGTCACCGGTGGTGGCGGCACCGGCGGCACTGGCGAATTGACCGACTGCTGATCGCGGCAGCCGCTTACCGAAGAACCCACGCATCGCACACAAGGAAACGATATGACACCGATTGCACGCGCCGCGATCGAAGCTTATTCGCAGCAGGTCGCACGACTTAGCGGCGTCGCTGACGCGGCGAAGAAGTTTGCCGTTACGCCGTCCGTCCAGCAAACGATCGAAAAACGCATTCAGGAGTCGGATGACTTTCTGAAGGGCATCAACATGATCGGCGTCACCGCGCAGAAAGGCGAGAAGTTGGGCCTGCTGATCGGCGCGACGATCGCGAGCACGACGGACACCACTCAGAAAGAGCGCGAGCCGATCGATCCGCACGACTTCGATCCGAACGGATATTTTGCGACGCAGACGAATTTCGATACGCAGATGCGTTACGACCTGCTCGATGCGTGGGCGCACCTCAACGGCTTTCAGGCGAAGCTGCGCGACATGCTGATTCGTCAGCAAGCGCTGGATCGCATTCGCATCGGCTTTAACGGCAAGTCGCGTGCGGCCACGTCGGACCGGTCGAAAAATCCGGTGTGCGAGGACGTGAATGTGGGCTGGCTTGAGAAATACCGTCTGTACGCGCCCCATCAGGTCATGAAAGACCAAATTGTGGTGGGCGGAAAGGACGCGCACTATCACACGCCCGACGCGCTCGTCTTCGAAGCGGTGAATTCGCTGGTCGCGCCGTGGCATGCGAGTAACCCCGATCTGGTGGTGTTGTGTGGCCGCGAAACGATGCTCGACCGCTACTTCGTCACGCTCAACGCGGACAATCGTCCGGTTGACCAGATCGCGGCCAACCTGATTGTGAGCCAGCAGCGCATGGGCGGCATTAAGGCCGTGCGTGCGCCGTTCATGCCGAGCGGCAAGCTGTTCATCACGCCGCAGAAAAATCTGTCGATTTACTGGCAGATTGGCGGCCGACGCCGCTCGATCATCGACAATCCGAAGCGCGACCGCTACGAGTTCTTCGAATCGAGCAACGAAGCGTACGTGGTCGAGGACTACAGCGCGGGCTGTCTGATCGACAACGTGAAGTTTGCGAGCAGCGAGACCAAGCCCGCTCAGAATCAGGCGGATTAAGCGCGCCATGGAACGAGACACGCCGATTTCCCGTCATCTGAAGCAGATCGCGGCGCTGCGCACGTCGAACGTATCGGTCAGCGCAG
>NZ_JARUXJ010000034.1:0-1780 GCF_031451465.1 Caballeronia sp. LZ003
CTGTAGCGCGGCCTTCAGTTGCGCGACGGCAGCAGGCATCTCCAAGTGCGGCGTATCAGCGCCAGCCGCCGCATCGGCCGAAAAGAACAGTCCTTTCGCTGCGCGCACGGTCCCCCACGCCTGGGTGGTCGCTTCAAAGCCCTCGCCTCGCGCGAGCTTTTTACTGTTGAGCAGATAGCCCTGATTGAACGCCGTCTGGCTGTAGACCGTGGCGATACGCGCGCTTTCCTTGCCTCGCAGATCATTGAAGACGACCTCGGCGCCGAGCAGCGGCGCGCGCCAGATTGCGTAACTGAACATCGCATCGGCGCCGTGCACCACGTCCGGATGCGAGTAGTCATGGAGCGCTCCGACGATATGCATGCGATCTACATCGGCATGCGCCGCACCAAGCAAAACCTCCGTGGACGGCAGCAAAGGCGAATGGAAGCCACCTTGATACGACGAAGACGGACGAAGCAGCCGCAGCTTCAGCAACTGCTTGTCAGTGTTAGCCGTTCCCTGCAGGAACTTCGGCAACACAGGATATCGGCCATGCTCGTCCATGCAGCCATAAGGCGACGAGTCAAACGTCGTGACGACGCCAACGACCGGTCCCTTCAGAAATCTCCAGTCGCGTTCATAAACGAAGTCGGGACGGTAGGCCAGATGCGCGGGCATCGCCTTGAAGCGGACATGCGCCGGTTTCGATCGGCTGCCCTTCATCGTCATCGACTCGACCACGAATCCATACGGAGCGCTCGCCAGCTTCGTATTGGTCAGCTTGACCACCACGCCTGGCGCCATGCCCTTCGCATTGCTCTTGCCCGAAAGCTTTACCTGCTTTGCAATCTGCTCATCGCGCCGCGTCTGTGCTCGCGACTCACCCTGCTGAGGCGTCAGATGAAATTCCGCGCTACCGCTGATTCGCCCGAACACCGATTGGTCATTGGCCTCATTGGAAATGCTCGCGCTCGCCCGCAGCGGATCTTCCGGCGTGCGGTAATTGCGCTCCCACAACTCGATGGCGGCCGGCACCAGCGTACGCGTCTCGCTGACCGAGAGTGCAGCCTCATGCCAGTTGCTGTTCATGCCCGAGTCAGAGAGCAGGGGTACGTCGATCGAGCGCACGTACCCGCGCGGATTGTCCGTGAACACGAGCGTGTCCAGTTGACCATCCTTGCCTCGACCCTGCTTGTAAAACCAGCATATGCCTCGACGTTTTGCATGACGTGTCACGAAGGCCCACACGGACTCCTCGTACATCACAACCTGCTCCATCTTCTCTTGCGCGCCTTCCAGATGGAACTCGATATCGAAGGCATCGATGTTCTTCCGGTCGACGAGCAGTCGCGTCACCATCTCCTGGAAGGTGATGTCTTTGAATACATCCGAGCCATGCACGCGCTTGCAGAGCGCGGCAAACCGAGGTTCGATCTGGAGTTTGTAGGTCGCCTCGTCGCGGTTCGCTTTAATGCGTTCGAAGCGCGTGACGATGCCATTGAAAGTGGCCGCCTCGTGATCGACAGGCGCGACATAATTCACCGACGGGACGGCCACTCGCTCGTCGATCTGCAAGCCCGCACGCCGACCCACGCAGAGCTTGCCATCGATATCGAGACGCGGCGAGGTAACGGTGACCTCCGCCTTGTAGTCATCGCATAATCCTGCTTTGACCTTGAACTTGAGCACGTCGAGCTCGAGCTCGAGCGTACCGATCCATATGCTCAAACGCTGGGTGAGTCGCGCGCTTGGATGCTGCAGCGCGTCCGTCAGTTTTTTCGTTACAGCATTCATTCGC
>NZ_JARUXJ010000035.1:0-1764 GCF_031451465.1 Caballeronia sp. LZ003
ATCGCTTCTGTGGTGTTAGTCATGACGCACCTCTGCATCATCTCCGGTTGCGGGACAGGTCAAATACCCGAAATACGGGGATTTTTCGCCACTGCTCGCGCGGGCGATGTCCACCAACTGACGCAGCGCATTGCCGGTGATGTCGAGTGCATCATTCGCGGATGCGGCAAGCGCCGCATCACGCAACGCGCCATTGATAATGTCGATCTGAACGACGAAAACGGGGATTTGGGTTTGCTCAGAACGAGCGAGGATAGTTGCAGTCATCGTCGCGCCCTCACTCGGTTTCGTTGACAGAGCGACTCGCCGCGATTCGCGCCGCGATCCAGTCATCGACTTCCTGCTCGATCCATGCAACAGCACGAGAGGTAATCTTGATGGACTTCGGGAACGATGGTTCGGTGTAGACGGCCGTACGGCTCAGACCGGTTTTCTCAAGCACACGGGGCAGCTTGATTAAGGTCGTGGTGGGGGCAACAGACTGCTGTGATTGCTCAGGACGAGCGGAGGGATTAGCACGCATTGCGGACTCCAGTAGGGTTGACTACCCGCTCCCCACTTCCAAATGGGGTGGGCGGGCACATGATGAGGTTGGAAGACCGGCCTACTGGATCCGGCGAGCCCGAAGGCTCCCCCGCCACGGCCCGCCCATTGAAGGCGTGCAAAGGCGTGCGGACGAAAAAATAGCCGCTTTCGCGGCGGCTCGTCCGCCAGTAGGTTCCGGCTTCCAACCGGGTGACCTCTGTTTCGGCCACGTGAGAAGTATACGAAGTTCCGCGACGTTCGCGCAAGTACTTTTCGGACAGGTCAGATGGTGCTGGTACCTTCGCATGGCTATTATTGCGGTGCAGTCTCCTTCGAAAGGTGTATTCGCTGGCCTTCGGGCCAGCTCTTTTTGTCTGCCGTTGCAGCGCTCTCAGCAGCGAAGTCCTGGGTTTAAACTTCTCACATCTGAGATATCGAGGGTCGCGGCGAATGACCTTTAGGAACGGGATTTCCCCGTTTCTATTTGCAGGACCCAAACGTCGCACATCTGCCGGGCTTAGCGCTGCTGTCAGCCCACGCTTCGGTCTGAAATATGTGCAATTCCAATATTCGAGGCGCGCTCGAAAAACATCGGAATTCCGACTTTTTAGCGCCTCTGCAAAGGCAGTGAGATATTGCTTCGTTTCAGCGTTTGTCAGCCAGTGCGCTACGTGCTTACCGAAGTGAGATTTTCTCATTTCGCCTTTTCGGCGAAGCGTATGAGTATGGCGCTCGGTGCGCCATATCGATCTTGCCTGCACTCCACTCATCAAACCCGACCCTCGCCAGTGCCACAAGCGCAATCCCGGCTCCGGACGATCCTCTGAGCAATCCAGTCATCGACCTCGCTCTCCAGCCATGCCACCGCCCGCTCGCCGATCTTCACCGGCTTAGGAAACGACGGGTTGCTATAAACAGCTGTACGACTCAGGCCCGTCTTCTCACGCACGCGCGGCAATCGTAGAAGTCTTTGTTCCACTGTGAACTCCATAAAAAGGCCCGCATGCGCGGGCTGTGGTGTTGATAGGTCGATTGGTTAGACAGGTCGAGCGTAGCGGGCGCGCTGGGCGTCGAGATAGTCAGCCCACGCCTGCATCATCTCTGCACGTTGCGTGAGGTATAGCGCGTGGTTGTATGCCGCACTCACCTTGCCACGCGACTGGTGCGCGAGCTGAAGCTCGATATGCTCGTGCGGCCAACCTTGCTCATGCAGGATCGTCGAGGCAACGCCGCGGAATC
>NZ_JARUXJ010000036.1:0-1764 GCF_031451465.1 Caballeronia sp. LZ003
AAACGCCTCGAGCAGGACCGCTTCGTATGGCCGCGCAAGGAAGCGGTGCTCATGCTGCGAACAGAGCAACTTCACTGGCTACTGGAGGGCATCGACATCGAAGCGATGCGCGCGCATCCGAGGCGTTATTATCAGCGCGTGACCTGAAACGAGAACCGGCATCGCTGGTCTAATTCAGCGATGCCGCCATCATCCTCTTCTTCTACCGACGAACTGCAGGCGCTGCGCGCAGAACTCGCTGCCATGAAAGGCGAGTTGCGTGTGGTGACAGTCGAACGCGATTTGTTGCGCGAGAGACTTAAGGCCTATCAGCGGCAGTTGTTTGCTTCCAGGAGCGAAGTGCGCGGTGCTGAGCAACGCGACCTCTTCCTGAACGAAGCAGAAGCGCTCGCAACGGGATGCGAGCCGGCGCAACAGGCCGAAACTGAACAAAGCGTCGAAGTCGGCGCGCATGAACGCAAGAAGCGTGGGCGCAAACCGTTAGACCCGATGCTGCCTCGCGAGGTCGTGCGCCATGAGTTGCCCGAATCAGAACGCGTCTGCGCACACGACGGCCACGCACTGGTCGAGATCGGCGCTGAGATCAGCGAGCAACTCGATATCGTGCCGCAGCAGGTTCGCGTCATTCAGCACCAGCGAATCAAATACGCATGCCCTTGCTGCGACCTTAGCATCAAGGTGACGCCGGCACCTTCGCGCATCATCCCAAAGGGCTTACTCACTGAATCAGCGCTTGCATGGGTGGTTGTGAGTAAGTTTGCTGACGCGCTGCCGCTGTACCGGATCGCCGCGTTGCTGCACCGTTTCGGTGGCGATCTCTCACGCGGCACGCTGGCAGCAAGCGTAGTGCGCGTCGGCATGGCGGTGCAGCCGCTGATTAACCTGATGCGCGACCACCTGCTCGAGGCCGACATCGTTTACGGCGATGAAACGACGGTGCAGGTACTAAAAGAGCCGGGCCGTGCTGCACAACGCAAGAGCTACATGTGGGCGCAGATGAACGGTACCGGACCACCAGTGCGAATGTTCAACTACAGTCCCACGCGCAGCGCGGCGCAGGCCGCCGTGCTCTATGCAGGCATCAAACCCGGAGCGGTATTGATGAGCGACGGCTACGAGCCGTACAACGAAATCGCCCGAACAAACCAGCTGGTGCACCTTGGATGTTGGGCGCACGCGCGACGTTACCTGATTGAGGCGGAAGAGAACCTCCCTAAGGTACAGCGCGGCGGCAATCATCCGGTAAGCGAATTCATTCGCCTGATCGGCCAGCTGTTTGCCGTTGAGGCACGATCCGAACACATGACGCCGGAGCAGCGCCAGCAACTCAGACAGGCCAGAAGTCAGCCAGTTCTTGATCAGATCGAGGCGCTGCTATCGCGTCATCTGAACACGGTGTTGCCGCAAAGCGGCTTCGGCAAAGCGCTTCAATATCTGCGAGGCCAATGGCCCAAGCTGGTTCGCTACGTCGGCAACGGAGCGTGGCCCATCTCGAACAATCCGTGTGAGAACGCGATCAGACCGTTTACGGTTGGACGCCGGAACTGGCTCTTTAGTGACAGCGTCGCCGGCGCAAACGCCGCCGCCAACCTGTATTCGCTCGTGCAAACCTGCAAAGCCAACAGCATTGAGCCGTATCAATACCTCATCGCGTTGTTCAAAAGTCTGCCGCACGCGAACACCGCCGACGACTACGAGGCTTTGCTGCCCTGGCGACTGAATCCAACCATAGCCTGACGTATGTCGCATGGCAATGCGCAAGGG
>NZ_JARUXJ010000037.1:0-1676 GCF_031451465.1 Caballeronia sp. LZ003
GGGACCGGTTCGCTCGGCTGTGCTGCTCGTGCTGGGGCACCTGTACGCCGATCGCGAGGGCGGCGCAAGTCCAATCAGCCCGGCGGTCGAGTCGTTGCTCATGCGCTTTCGTGATCCGGCGGTGGCGTGATGCTGCGAGCTGGCTCACTTAACCGGACGGTGCGCATCGAACGGCGTGCAAAGGCGAAGCCGGGCGATATGGACATTCGCTGGGAGGAAGTGGTGACGGTGCCCGCGAACATCCGCATGCTCAACGGCAAAGAGGTGATGGCGGCAAACGCGAACATCTCGATGGGCACGGCGAGCATCCGCATTCGATATCGCACAGATGTGAAGGCGGGCATGCGCGTCGTCCATGGTGACGCGGCGTTCCACGTGACCGCCGTGCTGCCCGATTATGCGAGACGTGAGCACGTCGATCTCACTTGCCAGACGGATGATATTCACTAGCCATCAGACTGATATCGCGCAAGGGTACCCGGGATCGAGGACCCCTTGTCAACGAGAACGGGACTGTCCTCGCCCGTTGTCCCTACGGGGTAGCCAAATGAAAAAACATCGTGACCTGACGCAGCATGACCGCCACGCGGTGGACGATCTCATCAATCGTTGGGTGGAATGGTGCCGAACGCGCCGCATCTTCGTGCCGCCGGTGAAGTCGAACGTGCTCGCTCGGCTTCGGCCGTCACGGCGCACGCGCACCGATGAACCCGACGCGTTCCTTGACGCCGAAATGCCTTACCTGAACATGGCGATTCACGCGCTTTGCGAACGACCCGATTTCGCGGGTGACGCGGAGTGCTTCCTCGGCGTGTACTGGTATCGCGCCAACATCAAAGTGATCGCGCATCAGCTTCAGTGCTCGCGTGGCACGGTTTATAACCGCGCACGAGCCTTCGCGAGGCGCGCTCAGTCCCATAGCGCCACGATCCGCCGGATACATGAGCACTTCACGTCGGCGGACAACAACGAAACTTTCGTAGTGAGCAATTCTGAGGGGTCACACGCTTCTTGAGAAATCAGTGCTCGTTGTCATGCGTATCGACCCAATCGCGTCCCCATAAAATCCCAGCCATTTCCGCTTCCACACACGAGT
The DNA here is from genome assembly GCF_031451465.1 of Caballeronia sp. LZ003. Classification (NCBI taxonomy): domain Bacteria; kingdom Pseudomonadati; phylum Pseudomonadota; class Betaproteobacteria; order Burkholderiales; family Burkholderiaceae; genus Caballeronia; species Caballeronia sp. LZ003. The sequence goes on from NZ_JARUXJ010000037.1 coordinate 1,097, forward strand.
CGCGCAATACGACTTGGACAAATCGAAAACGCCGTTTCGGTGACTGAGGAGTGACCGGTGCAGCCTCTAAATAAACGCTTGCACTGTAGGGTTTGCCAGTGTCTGAACAAGCCGCTTTCACCGTCCATTGTCGATAGGTTTCTTGCCGCATTATGGTTTGCCTCGTCTCCCGCATGCCGAACAACATTTGTCGAGTCGGCAGCCGAGCTTGGAAGGAATGCAGTCTTCAGTATCGCTCAGGACACGAGCCCTCACCACTGCCTTTATCGAGGGGGTAACTAACGGGGTATCAGCGGTATCCTTGCCAATGAGAACCTTGCCCAATAAGCGACAGCGGGGACATTTCGCATTTCCAAGAAGAAGGAAGAGCACCTTTTCGAAGACATACAAGCCCGTTTAAGGAAGTGCGGGTGGCGAATCCAACTTCATGATTTTATTGCGTTTGTCGCGCTTTTCTTATCCGGCGGGGTCCCGAGAGATGCCTTCGCAGCGTGCCCTTTTTGGGGGTGCGCGTGGGGGTAGCGGTAGCGTCGAAGTGCTTTTCATAAAGAAGATACCCCCAAATATGCGGCTAACCAAT
>NZ_JARUXJ010000038.1:0-1634 GCF_031451465.1 Caballeronia sp. LZ003
GGCCCAGACCGTGTCAAAACTCCGAGAGAGCCACACTGTGCGCGGCGCTCCGCCGAGTGCATGAGCAAACTGCGAAGTCGCCGAACTTGATCTTGCTCTTGCGTCTTCGGCAACATCGAGACCGCCGTCTCGCTTACACCCTCATCGCCTCGATAAGTCTTGTTGAACCGAGCAGCGCAATCACGCGCTTCATGTTGTAGGCAAGCACGTGCAAGCTCATCTCGGTACTGACGTGTCCGATGGTCTTTGTCAGGAAGTGAGTGGCTCCCATCCAAGCCTTGATCGTGCCGAATGGATGCTCGACAGTCTGTCGTCGGATTCTCATCATCTCGGGCGCATGGTCGAGTCTTGCCTGCATCGCTTCGAGCACAGTCTCATGCTCCCAGCGTGTCACACGGCGTTGCGGACCTGGAGTGCAGTTCTCTTTTAACGCGCACTGTTGGCAGTTTGAGCTCCAATATTTACTGAGCTTCAGTCCGCGCTCGACAGTCGAGAACCTCCAGATGAGGCGCTCGCCTGCGGGACAGTGAAATTCGTTCGCCTGTGGGTCGTAAATGAAATCGTCTCGACTGAAGCGACCGTGAGCCGTCGCGCTCGACGTGATGGTTTTCGGTACATACACGGTGATGCCCGCTTCGTGACAGGCGAGCATCTCCTCGCTCTTGTAGTAACCACGATCCGCAATCGCCGTGAGCTTCTCGACGCCCATTTCCGTGCGAGCAAGCTTCGCCATTGACGTCAATTGATCACGATCAATGCCCTCGTTGGTCACCGCGTGCGCCACGATCAAATGGTGCTTTGTATCGACTGCCGTCTGGACGTTGTAGCCAACGACTCCTGTTCCGCGCGTCTTCATCGAGCGTGCATCAGGATCGGTGAGTGACACTTGCGCGTCGGGTGCCGCTTTAAGTTGAAACTCAATCTCCTTCAGGCTTCGCATTTGCTCTTTGAGAGCTTTAATCTTGTCCTGAAGTCGTTCCGTTCTGACCTTTGCGATTCCCGGCTCCTGTCGGTCTGCCGTGTCCATCGCTAAGAGGTACCGGCCGATGCTCTCCTCAATGTCCCGCATACGACGCTCGAGCTTCGCGCTCGTAAAGTTGCGGTCGCGATGGTTGACGGCTTTAAATTTGCTACCGTCGATCGCTACGAGTGCCTCCGCAAACAGGTCAAGGCGCTGGCACAGCACCACGAATTGACGGCAGACGCTGCGAATCGCCTTGCCGTTGTCCCGACGGAAGCGAGAGATCGTTTTGAAGTCGGGAGTCAAGCGGCCAGTCAACCACATCAACTCAATATTGCGTTGGGCTTCACGCTCAAGTCGACGGCTGGATTGAATGCGGTTCAGATAGCCGTAGATATAGATCTTGAGCATCACCTCGGGGTGGTACGAGGGGCGCCCAGTGAGAGCAGGATCGACTCCCTCAAAACCTAACTGCCGAAGATCTAGTTCATCGACGAAAACGTCGACGACGCGCACGGGATTCGTGTCCGTTACGTAATCGTCCAACGCCTCAGGAAGAAGAAAGCTTTGCGTACGGCTATCGCCTTGAACGAATCGCTTCATCTCGCTCGCCTCCGCTATCGGATACGAAAATCATAACGCTTCAAAATGACGTTTTGACACGGTCTGGGCC
>NZ_JARUXJ010000039.1:0-1630 GCF_031451465.1 Caballeronia sp. LZ003
AAAAATCGATCCGCGCGCATGCCGAGCTGGAGTTTGATTTGAGGCGTCAGTTCGACCAGATCTTGCACATAGGCGCCGTAATCCTTGCCCTGGCTCTGGTGACCCGGCAACGGATCGCCCGGCGTTAGGCCGGAAACATAGTCGGGGTTGAACAGGTCCAGCGTCATGTTAGACACCTGCGAGCCGCCGTTACCAAGTTTGAGATAGCCGTAGTCTAGGCCGGCGAGCAAGGAATGCTTGAAGCTTCCAGTGTAGAAATCGCCGACCAGCTCGGCCCGGGCAGTGTACTGCCGCGAGAATTCGTTCGCGCCGCTATAGACCGAATAGTCGAGCAAATTGCCCACGGCAGTCGTACTGTCGGGAAATGACTGCGTCGAGAGCTGGCGCGCATAGGCATATTGACCAGAGAGTCGCAACTTCCAATTCGCTGAGAGCGCCTGCTCGAATAGCACGGTTTCGGAAAAGGTGTCGTTCCTGCCGTAGTCGCCTTGAACTCCTGGGTACACTCCGTCATGAAGTCCGTAGTAGCGAGTGCGAGAAAGGTCTTGATAGTTGGGCACAGCTGGAACACCGAAGTCGAAGCCATCGCGGTTCAGATGGTTGTACTCGGTCAGCAGCGTCACCGACGTGCCCCGGTGATTGTCCCAAGTGATCGCCGGCGCCACCGACCATGAGCGATAGGCCGCGTTATCCCGGAAGGTCGAGTTGCTTTCAACCGAGGCGTTCAGCCGAAAGCTCAGTTCGTCGTTCAGCACGCGGTTCACATCCAGGGTCGAGCGCACCAGACCGTAGGTCCCCGCTGTCACATCGACTTCGCCAAAGTTGTCGCGCTCAGGCCGTTTAGAGACGGTGTTGATATAACCACCGACCGCGCCAATGCCGCCATATAACGCGCCCGCCGGACCTTTGAACACTTCGACGCGATCAATGTTCTGTACGTCGCGAAAAGCATAGTAGCCGTAGTTGCGAAAGCCGTCGCGCAAGCCATTGCTCTCGCTGAAGCCGCGAATGTTGAAGAAGGTCGCACCGTTGCCGCCGTAGTTCGCCTCGGCATGCACCCCGCTCACGTTGTCCGCTATCTGATCGATGCGAGTGACACCCCGGTCTTGCAAGACCTCCGACGGCACAACCTGAATGGATGCGGAATAGTCCTTGAGGGGCGTATTTGTTTGTGTTGTGCTGTCCGAATTTTGCGCCTCATAGCTCGAACCGTGCGTGCCGGTGACGACAACAGGCGGCAACGCCTGGCTCGCCGACTCTTGATCATTCGCAACACCGTTAGCACTGTCGTGCGTTTGCGGGTCGGCTGAAGGTGCCGCCGAGTCCGCGGCCCGCGCATTATGCGCAGGAATAAGCCCTGCGCATACCAGTGCAATCGCGACATGTGCCGGTACAGTCTTCATGCGCACCAGCGCGCCGTGCTTGGCTGTGATGTCATTGAGCGCTGCGTACGTCCGCGCGTTTCGAACGCCCGCGAGAGGCGGTTGTTGTGTGATATTCATAATGTCGATCCAGCAGAAAGAATGGTCGAACGTGCGCGGCACCGTCACGGCGTGCGCAGCGGGGAAAGCGTCTTTCAGCTGAAAAGAGGAGGTGCCCGCGACAGCGGCAGGGAATGAGGCGAACGGCG
>NZ_JARUXJ010000040.1:0-1527 GCF_031451465.1 Caballeronia sp. LZ003
ACGGGCAACGCTCGCACTGCTCGAATGTTGCGCTGATGTTCGCAAAGCGATCGAAAGCGCGCGCATCAACGTCACTCACGCCCGTCACCTTTCGAAACTGCCACCGGCGCAGCAGCGTGAGAAGGTTCGGGAGCTAGTTGCCGCCGGCGCGAACGTCGCCGGTCATGCGCGCGCCCGAGCGCAGCGCGAGGCGCTCGGCGAACGCACGCCCAAGATGCGAAGCCGTAAGGAGATTTTGAAGGAGTTGGGCGCGTCGTCGGGCGAACGTGCTGAGGCGTTGCGCTGGGTGTTACAGACTGCAAAGCAGGAGGATGGTGGATGAAGAGATTGGAAAACGAAGCCCAGGCCAATGTGCTGGTGGAGGCCAAGGATCGAGACGAAGCGGGGGCCTTGGAATCTCGAAAGATCTGTCTCAGCTGTGGAGCAAAGCAGAAGGACGACGGCACGCTGCCGTGCGGTCACGACAACGATGTGTAAGGTAACCAATGAGCAACGCTATCAAACATAGCCCGAGAGTGGACCTGGGCGTGGTCTTCCTCACGGGCAAGCAACAACGCATGGCGCCTTATAAGACGCACATCGAGATGGGCCGCGTTGAAGTTGGCGTTGGCGTGACGGATGACGAGCGGCAATACGCATTCAAGTACTGGAAATTCACTCCGAAAGGCTTCGAATGGATTGCCGGCAAGTGGATGGCGCGACAGCTCGTTGAGCGAGACGCGCAGCTCCTGGAGGCTTAATGCGCATGACGCGAACTTACGCTCATTTGAACGCCCAGCGCGCGCAAGAGTTTCTGAATCGTCTCGTAGCGCGGATGCGCGCCAGGCGCTATCGCTTTGTAGAGGCTCTCGCGTCCGAGACCTGCTTCCGCCGCAACCTTGGCAACGCCACGCGCTCGAGTTACTGCGCCGAGGGCAGAAAGGAACACATCAGGGTTCGGGTCTTCCATCGCAGCCGCAAGGAATTCGGCGATCGCTTCGTCGCTGTCGAGATAATCGGCAGCATCGAAAACAGCAAAAGTAGTCATAGCTCACTCCTTCAGTTCGCGCGCCATTCGGATCGCACGTTTGATGTCCTGGTCCTGACTCGACTTGTCGCCGCCGGTCAGGAGAAGGTAGATAACGGTGCCAGTGCGCGTGTAGTAGACGCGATATCCGGCTCCCACATCGATTCGCATTTCGCTAACCCCTTCGCCGACCGGCTTGCAGTCACCAAAATTTCCTTGCTGGGCGCTAACAAGCCGAGCAGCGATTCGAGCTTTTGCGCGGGCATGGCGGAGCTTAGAAAGCCATGCGTTGAATTCGTCGGATCGAAGCAATGTGTTCATGTTGTGAGTGTATCCAAATGGATACGAACGGGCAAGCCTCAACTTGCGCTCCGCCTACCGCTTTTCTTGACTGCCTGCCGCACCGCTGCCTATACTTCACGCATCTCGGTAGACAACCGAGCTGCGGGCGTCGAAACCCGGTGTCACAAAGGCGGACGAGCCGCCGCGCAAGCGGCTTTTTTATCGTCCCTTCGTCTCTG
>NZ_JARUXJ010000041.1:0-1497 GCF_031451465.1 Caballeronia sp. LZ003
CGGAGCGCACGCTTGCGCGCGCGATTCGAGAGATCGAGTTCGGCAGTTCGCGCACGCCTGCGCAACCCTTCATTCGCCCTGCCTTCGATGCCAAGAAGTGTGAAGCAGCTCGGAAAATAGCTGAAGTGGTCGAGCGGGAGTTAAAGGAGGCCGGCTGTGACAAATGAAGTCGTCACGCGTGTCAGTGTCGATGCGAGTGGTTTCGAAGCAGGCATGGAGCGCACCAAGCGGGCCGCGAGCGGGTTCGTGGCGCGTCAGCAAGCGAGCGCGAGCAAGTATGAGGCGTCTCAGCAGCAGATGGCAGCAAGCAGCACCATCACGGCCCGCGCGCTTGAAGAAGCTGCGAGGTCCGGCAGTGCCGCGACGGCACGGCAGGTAAGCGCTGCGGTGAGGGGATTCGAGAAGGTTGCGGATACAGCAGGTAAGACGCGCTTTGATCTGATGCGATTGAGAGCGGCAAATCTTGGCATTGCCGAGTCTGCGGAGCCTTTGATTGCAAAAGCCGAGGCGGCCTCCAAAGCGATGCATCACTTAGGTGCAGGCTCGGTAGCGGCTCGACGCGAGCTCTTTGTGCTGGGTCACGAGGCGATGCAGGGCAGCTGGAAAAACTTCATGGGTTCGCTCATGGTGCTGGCCGAGCGCATCGATGTGTTGCCGATGTTGTGCGGGCCGGCGGGCGTAGCGCTCGGCGCGCTGGGCGCAAGCGGCTATGCTGCCTATCATGCGATTCATTCGTTGACCGAGCAGCAGGAAAAGCTTGATCGCGCAATGCTGCTCACGGGCAACTATGCAGCGCTCACGCAGGGCAAGTTGCAGGCGTATTCCGACATTATCTCTCGTCGCGTGGGCGTCTCGGTCAGCGAGGCGCGCGATGCGCTGATGGCGCTGGCCAGTTCGGGGCATGTGGCCGGAGCGGATATGCAGCACGCGGGTGAGAGCGTTGCGGCCTACGCAAAAGTTTCGGGCCAGGCGGTCGAGGAGGTCGCCCGCCAGTTTCTGCAATCGTACGGTCATGCAGCGGACGCTGCGCGCAAGTGGCGCGAGGACCATCACGATCTTGGACAAGCGCAGATCGACCATATTCGCATCCTTGAGTTGTCGGGTGACAAGGCAGGAGCTTGGGCGGCGTTCGTGCAGGCGGCAAGCGCGAGGGCACGCCAGGCAGTGGCGTCCGACAACCGCGAGATGGCGCAAAGCTATGAAACGCTCGGCCAGAAGTGGGACCGTTTCTGGCGAGCCATGACGGGCAAAGGCGACGCTTTGCAAAAGGCGCAGGACGAGCTGGCAGCGGCGCGCTCGGCGCTGCTCGATCCCGAGTTAAATCCCGGCGGGATGAACACGGAGGCGTTCGACAAGAAGATCAAAGCGCTTGAGCAGTTGCAGCAGACATTGCTTAACGCGAGTGAAAAAAACGATCCGCATCAAAAGAGCGTTGAGACGTTCAAGGCGATGATGGATCATCATGCCGAGTACATGAAATCGGCGCGCTCGCGGCAG
>NZ_JARUXJ010000042.1:0-1479 GCF_031451465.1 Caballeronia sp. LZ003
GTAACGCAATGTTATCGGCAAGCACACTTGAAACCGCGTTCGATATCGGCTGGGACTTTGCTCGGTTTGGGCGAACGCTAGATGCAGGCGTGCACGATCCCGCAGTACTTGAAGGGTTCGCTGCAGGACGCGAGCATTTCCGTGTTCCCCAACACCGCCCGGACCGGTTTGTGTCGAAGTGGCTGCAACTGCGCATCAATGCGTACAAACGGCGTCGTATCCTGGACGCAGGGGTAACACCTTCGTATCTGAGGCGAATTGACGTGCCTTTCTGCCCGATCACCTTATTGCCTCTCACACACGGAGCACTTTGCGATACAGATTGGTCAGTTGATCGGATTAACAACGATGGCGCGTATGCGCCGGGCAATCTGATGGTTATGTCAGTTAAAGCGAACAAGGCAAAAGGCGCAATGAGTTACCAAGCGGTAGCTGAGGTGGCCTCGGCATGCGCGACAGGCAATGCAGCTGCCGCAGACATACGTCGATTATCTGCATCGGGGTGGGCACGGCTCGCATGTGTCATGGTCGGCGCCGCCGACGTCGCCGAAGTCGAATCATCGCTTGGCCCCCTCTTAACGACAATTCCTGAAGACTCTCGTGTCCCACTTTACTACGTGCTACAACAAATGCTGCTGCATTCCGTACTATGTGCATCAAAGCGTAATCAAGTTCTGAAAGACCTCAATCGTCTCCAGCCATCCGCGGAGCGGCGCCTAGCACTTCGCTGCGCAGCGGAACGGCTGTCGATCGCTTTGAAGTCTGTCGCTTTCCCGTACGATGCGCTAGCCGACGCGCTCGTGCAGCGTCAACTTCGAGGATGGTTCCAGGCCGTACCTAGCGCCTGCCTACCGGCGCTACTGAAACTTTGCGCTTCCCATGGTGCCGAGCAATGCGAGCCGACGCTGCCAGCTGCTTGGTCAATACAGACACACGGCAAGTTCTAAAGCCGGGAATCGCCCTGAAGCGCGCGCTTCGCGGTTTATTTAGCCATGCGAATCGCTATTGCCGCGACGCGGCATGCGGATTGCAGTTACTGACGTGCTCTTACCCAACCCCTCTCTTGGAGAGAATCATGGCTGCTGCAACCACCCTTAACGACCTGTTTATTCATGCTTTGTCCGACGTTTACAGTGCAGAAAAGCAATTGACCAAGGCGCTTCCAAAGCTCGCGCGAGCGGCAACGAATCCAGACTTGGCCGCCGCGTTCAAGACGCACTTGGAAGAGACGCAGGGCCAGATTGACCGAATTGACCAAGTCGTCGAGCTATCCGCGATCAAGCTCAAGCGCGTCAAGTGCGTCGCGATGGAGGGCTTAGTTGAAGAGGGGCAGGAACAGATTGAGGAAATCGAAAAGGGGCCGATCCTCGATGCGGCGCTCATTGCCGCTGCGCAAAAAGTCGAACACTACGAAATTGCGACCTACGGAACGCTTGCCGCGCTCGCCAAGAAGCTTGGCTACAACGATGGCATGAAGCT
>NZ_JARUXJ010000043.1:0-1410 GCF_031451465.1 Caballeronia sp. LZ003
GTGACGGCGGTGTGCGGCTTCGACACGATGAGTCGGATTGCGCCCTTGCCTGCGTGTCCGCGTTCGGCCGTTGCGAGTTGGGTGGAAGCGTCCACCGTGCCGGGCTGAATCTTGTTGATGATGTTCGCGAGCGCCATACGTCCTTCGTCCTTCACGGCCAGAAACTTTGCGGATTCCGGCAGAACGAAAAACAGCATCACGGCGAACAGGAGCGGAACGATACCGCCGACCACCAGAATCGAATGCCAGCCGTGGGTCGGAACGAGATAGCTGGAGAGAAAGCCACCACCGGCTGCACCCAGCGTGAACCCGCAGTAAATTACCGTCACCATGACCGACCGATGCTTCTTGGGAGCATATTCGGATGCCAGCGTCGCGGCGTTCGGCTGCGATGCGCCCAGACCGAGTCCGGTCAGAAAGCGCAAGACAGAGAGCACTTCGACGTTCGGCGACCATGCGGATGCAAGACTCATCACGCCAAAGAAGATGACGGCGCCAATGATGACCTTGCGACGACCTAAACGGTCCGCCAGCGGCCCGCCGGTGAGCGCGCCGATTGCAAGGCCGAACAGCCCCATGCTGAGCACCGGACCAAGCGCGGCGCGGCTGATTTTCCAGTCAGCGATCAGCGCAGGCGCGATAAAGCCCATCGCGACGACGTCGAAGCCATCGAGAATCAGGACCACGAGGCTCAAAAAAAGAATTTTCCAGTGGAAGCCGGCAAACGGCCTCGAATCCAGGAATTCCTGGACGTTCAGTTGCTTGGCAGGGATGCTCATGTCGTCTCCGGGTTTCTTTGAATGCGGCGTGCTTAAAGCAGTCCGCGCATGTATTCGATGCTGTCGGCGATAGCCTTTTGGTCGTCTTCGTAGGCGGGATGCAGATAATCGATCTCGAGTGCAAGCAAGCCGGCATAGCCGTGCTTGCGTAGCTCGTCGAAGGCATGCGGAATGTCGATGAGACCTTGTCCCAGCGGCACGCTTGGCCAGAAAGCGAACTCGCGCGGATTGCCACTCTTTGCGGTGATGTCCTTGATGTGTGTCGCGCGTGCATACGGCGCGAGTTTCTCGATCGCGACCGCAGGGTCTTCGAGCATGCGCAGATTGTTGGCGGTGTCGAGGCACACGCCGAGCGCGGGCGAATCGACGATCTCGATAAGCTCGACAAGTTCGTCAGCGAGCAGGTCGATATGGTTTTCGATGGCGAGCACGACACCGTGGCTTCTGGCGTGGCTTGCGGCATCGCGCAGCAGCGGAATCAGACGGGCCTTGTGCTCCGACCAGTCATCGATGCGCGTGCGGCGGCCGCCGCAGCAAATGCGCATGACTTTTGCGCCGACCGCCGCGGCAATTTCCGTATGCCGCTTGAGGTCCGCCACTTCTTCCGGCGCCGCGCCCGAGTGCAGGCCAC
>NZ_JARUXJ010000044.1:0-1365 GCF_031451465.1 Caballeronia sp. LZ003
AAGGATTATTGCGCTGGCCATCACGGGCTCAAGGTCGTCGCGCGACGTCATGGCATCAACGTAGAATCGCTGCGTAGATGGGCAGCGCTTTACCGCGTACATGGCGCTGAAGGTGTGCAGGAGAAGCGTAGAGCGACCTATAGCTTAGAATTCAAGCTATCGGTTTTGCAACGTATGCGAGATGACGAATTGTCCTACCGCCAAGTTGCAGCCCTCTTTGATATCCGAAATTTCAACATCATTGGCAACTGGGAACACGCATACGACGAAGGCGGCATGGCCGGCTTGTCGCCGTACGCTTCCGTGCGCCGCCCAAGAATGAAAAAGCCGTCAACTAAAAAGCCTCAGCCGAAGTCATATGATGGCAGCTCCCCTAGCCGCAAAGAGTTGCTGGCAGAACTGGATCATCTTCGAATGGAGAACGCATACCTAAAAAAACTCGACGCCTTAGTTCAAGCGAAGAAGCAAGAAGCGCAGCAGTAAAAGCGCGAATCGTGCTTGAACTAAGGCAACAATATCCACTCGCTGGCTTGCTCAAGGTGGCGGGCCTGGCACGGAGTACCTTCTACTATCAGAAGAAGGCGCTCGGGATTGCCGACAAGTATGCAAGCCTGAAGGTCCGGATTCGCTCGATCTTTGACGAGCATAAGGGGCGGTATGGCTATCGCCGCATCACTGCCGTGATACGGCAAGAAGGCACCAAGATCAACCACAAGACAATTCAGCGCCTGATGGGTGAACTTCGGCTGAAGTCGTACGTCCGGTTGAAAAAGTACCGTGCATTCAGAGGCGAGGTGGGCCTTGCGGCACCGAACATTCCTGAACGGCGATTCGATGCGAAGCGTCCGAACGACAAATGGGTAACTGACGTCACCGAGTTCAATGTCGGTGGCGAGAAGCTGTATCTCTCGCCCGTTCTCGACCTGTACAACGCCGAGGTTATCGCTTTCGAGATAGCCCGACGACCTCTGTTCGACATGGTTGGGACCATGCTCAAGAGAGCGTTCGCGCGCCTCGGACCGAACGACAGACCCATACTCCACTCGGATCAAGGCTGGCAATACCAAATGCCGGTCTATCGGAAGGCTTTGGACAAGCATTCTGTCAAACAAAGCATGTCGCGCCGGGGCAATTGCCTCGACAACGCGGCGATGGAAAGCTTCTTTGGCACACTAAAGTCAGAATTCTTCCACCTAAACAAGTTTCGAGACGTTGATGAACTCCACGCCGGACTGAAAAACTACATTCACTACTACAATCACAAACGTATCAAGATGAAGCTAGGAGGCGTGAGCCCGGTCGCATACCGGTCTCTGCTCGCAACAGCATAGCTGTCACACCGTCCAACTTTCGGGGGTCACTTCA
>NZ_JARUXJ010000045.1:0-1363 GCF_031451465.1 Caballeronia sp. LZ003
CGGAAGCTAAGGGAGGCCGGCTGTGACAAATGAAGTGGTCACGCGTGTCAGTGTCGATGCGAGTGGTTTCGAAGCGGGCATGGAGCGCACCAAGCGAGCCGCGAACGGGTTCGTGGCGCATCAGCAAGCGAGCGCGAGCAAGTATGAGGCGTCTCAGCAGCAAATGGCGGCAAGCAGCGCCATCACGGCCCGCGCGCTTGAGGAAGCGGCGAGGTCCGGCAGTGCCGCGACGGCACGGCAGGTAAGCGCTGCGGTGAAAGGGTTTGAGAAGGTTGCTGACACGGCGGGCAAGACGCGCTTTGATCTGATGCGCTTGAGAGCGGCAAATCTCGGCATTGCCGAGTCCGCGGAGCCGTTGATTGCGAAGGCGGAAGCTGCCTCGCGTGCCATGCATCATCTCGGAGCGGGGTCGGTGGCCGCCCGGCGCGAATTGTTTGTGTTGGGTCACGAGGCGATGCAGGGCAGCTGGAAAAACTTCATGGGCTCGCTCATGGTGCTGGCCGAGCGCATCGATGTGTTGCCGATGTTGTGTGGGCCGGCGGGCGTAGCGCTCGGCGCGCTGGGCGCAAGCGGCTTTGCTGCGTATCACGCGATTCATTCGTTGACCGAGCAGCAGGAAAAGCTTGATCGCGCAATGCTGCTCACGGGCAACTATGCAGCGCTCACGCAGGGCAAGTTGCAAGCGTATTCCGACACGATCTCGCGTCACGTAGGCGTCTCGGTCAGCGAGGCGCGCGATGCGCTGATGGCGCTCGCCAGTTCGGGGCATGTGGCCGGCGCGGACATGCAGCAGGCGGGTGAGAGCGTGGCGGCCTACGCAAAAGTTTCGGGCCAGGTGGTCGAGGAGGTCGCACGCCAGTTCCTGCAATCGTACGGTCATGCAGCGGAGGCTGCGCGCAAGTGGCGCGAGGACCATCACGATCTTGGACAAGCGCAGATCGACCATATTCGCATCCTTGAGTTGTCGGGCGACAAGGCAGGAGCTTGGGCGGCGTTCGTGCAGGCGGCAAGCGCGAGGGCACGCCAGGCAGTGGCGTCCGACAACCGCGAAATGGCGCAAAGCTATGAAACGCTCGGCCAGAAGTGGGACCGGTTCTGGCGAGGCATGACGGGCAAAGGCGACGCTCTGCAAAAGGCGCAAGACGAGCTGGCAGCGGCGCGCTCGGCACTGCTCGATCCCGAGTTAAATCCCGGCGGGATGAACACGGAGGCGTTCGACAAGAAGATCAAAGCGCTTGAGCAGTTGCAGCAGACATTGCTCAAAGCGAGTGAAAAAAACGATCCGCATCAAAAGAGCGTTGAGACGTTCAAGGCGATGATGGATCATCATGCCGAGTACATGAAATCGGCGCGCTCGCGGCAG
>NZ_JARUXJ010000046.1:0-1357 GCF_031451465.1 Caballeronia sp. LZ003
GCTGGCCTTCGGGCCAGCTCTTTTTGTCTGCCGTTGCAGCGCTCTCAGCACCCAAATCCCCGGTTCAAAGCTCTCACATCCGAGATATCTAAGGTCGCGGCGGATGAGCTTTAGAAACGGAATTTTCCCGTTTCTAATTGCAGGACTTAAACCCCGCACATCTGTGGGATTTAGCGCTGCTGTCAGCCCACGCTTCGGTCTTAGATATTGGCAATTCCCATTGGTGTGGCGCGCTCGAAAAACATCGGAAATCCGACTTTTTAGCGCCTCTGCAAAGGCAGTGAGATATTGCTTCGTTTCAGCGTTTGTCAGCCAGTGCGCTACGTGCTTACCGAAGTGAGATTTTCTCACTTCGTTTTTTCGGCAAAGGGCACGAGTATGGCGCTCGGTGCGGCATATCGATCTTGTCTGCATTTCCACTCATCAAACCCGACCCTCACCAGCGTCAAAAGCGCAACCCCGGCTCCGGACGATCCTCTGAGCAATCCAGTCATCGACCTCGCTCTCCAGCCATGCCACCGCCCGCTCGCCGATCTTCACTGGCTTAGGAAACGACGGGTTGCTATAAACAGCTGTGCGACTCAGGCCCGTCTTCTCACGCACGCGCGGCAATCGAAGAAGTCTTTGTTCCACTGTGAACTCCATAAAAAAGCCCGCATGCGCGGGCTGTGGTGTTAATAGGTTGGTTGGTCAGACAGGGCGCACGTAGCGGGCGCGCTGGGCATCGAGATAGTCCGCCCATGCCTGCATCATTTCGGCTCGCTGCGTGAGATATTGCGCATGGTTGTAAGCCCCGCTCACCTTGCCACGCGACTGGTGCGCGAGCTGAAGCTCGATATGCTCGTGCGACCAGCCTTGCTCATGCAGGATCGTCGAGGCAACGCCGCGGAATCCATGCACAGTCATGCGGCCGCGATAACCAAGCGCCTGTAGCGCCATGAGCATCGTCGCTCGACTCATCGGCCTCTTGTGCGAGTGATAACCCGGGAATACGAACTCGCCTCCGACGCCGATCTCTTTCAGCCGACGCACGACATCGGCCGCCTGACGCGAAAGCGGCACGATATGCGGCGTGCGCATCTTCATGCGCTCGGCCGGGATCGTCCAACGAGCGTGATCGAGATCAAACTCAGACCATGGGGCATCCACCAGTTCACCCGTTCTCACAAAGCAGTAGCTCATGAGTTTCAACGCAAGCCGCGTCTGCTCCTCGCCGCCGTACGAATCGATTGCATGCAGCAAGGCAGGCAGATCAGCCTCCGAGACGCGGGCGTGATTTTTCGCTGTAGGAAGAGACAGTAGATCGCCTGTGCGAAGCTCGGCGACAGGGTTCCGCTCTGCCCAGTCGTGCGCCATC
>NZ_JARUXJ010000047.1:0-1353 GCF_031451465.1 Caballeronia sp. LZ003
GACGCTTGAAACGGCGGCGGTGGTCGAATTCTCTTTGAGTTCACCCTTGGATCTGTCGGGGCGCAAACTGCCTGCACGCCAGATTATCAGTGCGGTGTGCCAATGGCAGTATCGCGGTGCTGAATGCGGGTACACGGGACCACCTTACTTCACGCGCAACAACATCGAGACGAAGAAGCCGGAAGAGGATATGTGCGGTGGGCGATTGTCGTGCTGCCGAAAGCGCTTTAAGGACGTGCCGCTGCCTTTTGGCGGCTTTCCGGCCGCAGGCGCGCATGGCGCGCTTACGCGAGGCGGATAAGTGATGCTTGCTGATCGGACGCGTGCGGCGATTCAGGAGCACGCGCTCGCGAGTTATCCGAACGAATCGTGCGGGCTGATCGTGAACGGCGATTACCTGCCGTGCGCCAATGTTTCAAATCTTCCGTCCGAGCACTTCTCCATTTCAGCGGCCGAGTACGCTTGCGCAGAAGACGTGGGATGCGTGCAGGCCATCGTTCATTCGCATCCTGATGCGAGTGCTCTGCCAAGCCTTGATGACCTGTTTGCATGTGGGACGTCAGGCGTTCCGGTGTGGTTTATTCAAAGCGTGCAGCGCGACCAGCACGGGGCCGTCCACGCTGGCCGCCTTCATCACATCACGGCGCAAGTAATCGCCCGAGCGACTGCCACAGCGCCGCTGATCGGCGCGCGCTTTGTGCACGGCGTGGACGATTGTTACGGCGTCGTGCGTCGTTATTACCACGCCGCACTTGGGCTGGAGTTGCCGGACTTCGAACGCGCCGGAAAGTGGTGGACCGATACTGCGTGCTCGCTGTATCTCGACAACTACGAAGCGGCGGGCTTCATCAGCCTGGGGTTCGACGCGCGTTTGCATACGGGCGACGTCTTACTTATGGCAATTGCGAGCCGATACGGCGTGCCCAACCACGCCGCGGTCTATCTTGGGAACGACGAGATACTGCATCACCTTTGGGGTCAGCTCTCGCGACGCGAGCTGCTGCCACGCTACCGCAAACACGTGACGCATGTGCTGCGTCATCGGGAGACACTCAATTGGAAGATGTAGTGCGCCCAATCAGGCTCTATGGGAGTCTGGGGGCCAAGTTCGGTCGCGACCACGCCTATGTTGTGCGTTCTCCTCGCGAAGCCTTGAGAGCGCTCAGCACGATGATTCCCGGATTCTGGCAGGAGCTCGTCAGAAGCGGCCAGCGGGGCGTGCGTTATGCGGTATTCGTGGGCCAGCGCAATGTGGATAAGACGCAGCTCGATTGGCCCTCGGGCGGCGAGCCGATCCGCATCGCTCCGGTGATTGCGGGCAGTAAGGCCGGCGGGATATTCCAGACGATCGCA
>NZ_JARUXJ010000048.1:0-1351 GCF_031451465.1 Caballeronia sp. LZ003
GATCGTGCACGCCTGCATCTAGCGTTCGCCCAAACCGAGCAAAGTCCCAGCCGATATCGAACGCGGTTTCAAGTGTGCTTGCCGATAACATTGCGTTACCCCGGCGAATGCATTCCGAATGAGTAACTGGCGGGCAGCACCTGCTTGCCCCCAGTTGACGATAAAAAAGTAGCTAGCGTCTTGGAAGCGCCTCCCGTTTATTGCACGCCCTTCTTGGCCGCAAGCGCCTGCGCCATCTCCAGGTGATGTTGAATAGTGGGCAATGCTTTCTGCGCGGCTTTCTTCAAATCGGCGTTTTGGCCTTCGTGGGCTTCCTTTTGGAACGCGGCGACGGCCTTCTCATGTCCCTCGATACCGACGGTTTTTATATAGGCCGTATCGAACGCTTTGCCCTTAAGCGGCTTAAGCGTGTCGAGTACCGCCGTGTCCGAATTGTCTTTAGGGACCGCAACGCCATGAGGCGCAGCCATTTTGAGCTGGACGGTCAGTTTCGTGTGATCAATCGTCATGTGATGCGCAAAGTCTTTCACGTCTTTATCTTGCGACTGCTTGCTCGCAAGCTTTGCCGTGTCGATTTCGGTTGAGCTCGATTCGGAAGCCGCCTGTGCAAAGGCTTTATCGACCGCAGGAAGGTCGTTCGCCTGCGTGGTGCTGGCGGCCTGCGTTTGCGCGAACGCGGAAGGTCCCGCAACGACAAGCGCAGACATCAGTGCCGCAAAATGGACCATATTGAATTTCACTTTTGAGCTCCTAGCGTTCGGTTTGGAAGCACTTCTAACGAGCAACCGGTGTGCCGTAGGGATCTAGGGGTTCTCTAACGCTCCACACTCTAGAAAATGATCGTCTGCGGCACACGCAATGCTGTTCACACTTTGTCGAGCGGGCGACCGAGCCGCTCAGCTTCTCTTTCCCGCAACCTCATGCAACCGGCGGTATTCCCGTGAACAACGCTGAATCGAATCCGACTCAATCGCAGCAGAAGGAAATCCAGGCACGTACGCCATCTGAGACGCCTGCTACAGAAACCGCCCGCGCCGATCCGCAAGTGATGGAAAATGAACATGCGGGGAAAGAAAGCCCTCCTGCTTCATATGCAAATGGCGAGTCCGATCCGCTACCCGGAATTGATCTTGACTCGGTGACCGCGCAGTCAGCAGACCCGATCGAGCGCGCGAAGTCTCGTGTCGTCTCTGTCGATAACGCAAATATGGAGGCCTCCGACAACACGGTCGACACGGACGGAAAGGGCCTTGAGGCAAAACGAGACCTATCGCCTCAACACGATAATGTGATCGGCACTAACGCTACATTGGTGAACAACGTTCCCGCGCCCGCCAGTGGCCTCGGCGGT
>NZ_JARUXJ010000049.1:0-1337 GCF_031451465.1 Caballeronia sp. LZ003
CGGCGCAGGAGACCGCGATGGCTGCAACGGACACGATTACCATGTCGATGCGCGAGTTGGACCGATTCAAAGTGATTCAGTCAGTGGTCGACGGACTGCTCAAACCGTGGCGGGCCGCCGAGCGACTTGGACTGAGTACACGACAGGTGCGGCGTCTCAGTGCGCGGTTACGCGAACAAGGCGCGCCGGGCCTGGTTTCCGGCAAGCGCGGTCAAACGGGCAATCATCGTGTCGACGCGGGCTTGGCGGTCCGGGCCGTGGCCATCGTCAAAGAGCGCTATAGCGATTTTGGCCCGACGCTTGCCTGCGAGAAGCTGCGCGAGTGTCATGACATTCGGCTGGCCAAGGAAACCGTTCGGCGGCTCATGATCGGCGCCAGACTCTGGACGCCACGTCGACAGCGTCCTCCAAGGATCCATCAGCCGCGCAACCGTCGCTCGTGCTATGGCGAGCTGATCCAGATCGATGGCAGCGATCATCGCTGGTTCGAAGCTCGCGCGCCGGCGTGCACGCTGCTGGTGTTCATCGACGATGCCACCAGCCGTCTGATGACCCTGCACTTCACGGCCACCGAATCGACCTTCAGTTATTTCGAGGCAACGCGCCGCTACATCGAGCAGCACGGCAAGCCCTTGGCGCTGTATAGCGATAAAGCCAGTGTGTTCTCGCTCAACCGGGGCTCGCGCAAGGCTGACAAGGGGGTCACGCAGTTTGGCCGGGCCTTGTACGAGCTCAACGTCGAGACCCTGTGCGCCAACAGCAGTCAGGCGAAGGGGCGCGTGGAGCGTGCCAACTTGACCTTGCAGGATCGGCTCGTCAAGGAATTGCGGCTGCGCGAGATCAACACGTGGGAGGCTGCGAATGCTTATGCGCCCCACTTCATCGCCGACTTCAACGACCGTTTCGGCAAGCGCGCGAAGAGCGACTTTGACGCGCATCGTCCGGTGCGTGCCGACGAGGATCTCGATTCGATTCTGACGGCACGCGAATCTCGTTGCGTCTCGGCCTCGCTGACGGTGCAATACGATCGCGTGATGTACCTGCTTGAAGATTCGCCGGCGACGCGCGCCTTGATCCATCGCTATCTCGATGTGTACGAGTACCCGGACGGGCGCATCGAGATTTGGGCGAATGGCGCGGCGTTGCCCTGTCGACGTTATGATCGCCTGTCCCATGTCGACCAGGGCGCTGAGGTCGACAACAAGCGTCTTGGACACGTCCTTGCGCTGTCGAGGCAGGTGCAGATGGAGCGCGACAATCGCCCTATCAAGTCAGCGCCCTCACGCACCAATCGGGGCGAAGAGGTGCGCCCGAAGATGCGCGCCAACAACACGCGC
>NZ_JARUXJ010000050.1:0-1327 GCF_031451465.1 Caballeronia sp. LZ003
ACCTCAGCCACCTCCGATAAGAGACCGTCCCACACCTCGGCCTGAACGCGCACTTTGTAGTTGCCGGGCTTTAAGTCGTGCACGACCCACTCGCACTTCGTGTTTGCAAGCCGCTCTTTCTTCATCTCGTGACCCGGCTCATGCCATTCAATCAAATACTGCTTGGCGCTGGCCACCGCGCCCCACGACATTGCTCGGGTTGTAGATGTATGTCGGGTCGCACGGCATGTCCGCCGACGTCAGCACACTGCCCGCGCACCAATAAGCAATCCCTCTAAATATGCTCGCAAGCTGTTGCAGCAAAGCGAAGGCGTGCGTGCGTGATGTGACATAGCAGTTGCACGTGAAGCGCGGTTCCGGGTCGCCATCGCTATTGGGCACGCGCTCATCGCAATATTTTGCGATGGCATACAACGCGTACCGGTCTACGTACGACTCGTTCACCCAGGCCCCGGCGCCGTACCGCCGATTGAGCAGAACATCCCTAAAAATCCATGCCGGATTGTTGGTCCACGCTCGCTTAAACTTCCCGGTCCACGTGCCCTCGTACGTACGCTCGAGCGGATCGTAGTTATCCGGCACCTCGACCAGTAAGCCCTTCACGTCGTACGAGCGAACAGGTACCCGGTCAAATTTCTCCGAGCTGATTTGCATCGCCACCAGCGCGCTGCCGGGGTATCTGAACTTTCCGGTGCGGCGCTTGGTGTAGCTAAGCACGTGCGCTGTGCCATGCTTTTTACCTGCATTCTCACCCTGGTCAATGACGTCTGTCCGGGAGATTTTCAAGACGAATCGCGCCCCCGCAGCCAAATGCACGGGAAACGTGAAGGTCTTGCAATAAACCTGACAGACGCCGGTGATTTCCCAAGACTCGGTCTTCGGCGGAGGCTCGTCCTTCAACCCGGTGATTTCCCAGGGCTCGGTCTTCGGCGGAAGCTCGTCCTTCGACAGTGTTCTATAGGATGGTTCGAACTGTAGCTTGACCGTCGCGTTGGTGTGCCCCTTGTTCGAATCCCACCACAGATTGCTCACCTGGACAGTAACATCCACCTCACTCACGTCCGGCTCGGAGACTTCGATCGAACAAGGTGTGAAATGCGTTTTCTTCCCGCCGCTCCCGCCGTCAACCAGACGACGCTGCAGCTCGTGACCGACTTGCACCTCACTTGAGGCCGCCGTCACCCATTCAATGGCGTCTTGCTGAATCTCTCCCTCACGGGTGTCAAATTGCTCAACCTGGAAATTACGGCTTCCATCATTGTTTTCGACCGGCACGCCGTCCAAATAAACCGAGCGAAGCTTAACTTGATCTGCTTCTGCTAAACCG
>NZ_JARUXJ010000051.1:0-1255 GCF_031451465.1 Caballeronia sp. LZ003
ATTTCCACCTCCTTGTCGCGCGCGATCACCTCTGCCCCGGCGAGCGAGGTGTACGCAATGATCGGCGTCCGGGCGAACCGTGCGGAACCGCGCATGAATAAAGCGACGAAAAAGCCGTCGCTGATCGGCTTTTCTATACCGAGCACGACGACATGCGGCGTCCAGGCCGACGGCGCATTGAACACGGCGCTGCCCTTAGTGAGAACGAGCTTTGAAGTCCTTCGCCGGTAAGTATGGCCGCCAATGCTTCGGCGCCGACGGGAGCGCGAGCGATCTCTTGTCGTAAAAGTTTGGAACGAGACATCGGACTTGGGCCTCATGCATTCTTCGAGTCAATCGAGAACGGGATTTGCTGTCTCCGATTAATACCCGATCCTCTTCTGACTCGAATGCCCAATGGTGCCTAAACCAAAGTCGCGAAAACCGATCCGTAGCGTCGCAAAAGCGGCAAGGCATAAGAAGGTCCTTTATCTTCCGCTCGATCCGGCTTCGGTCGCACAAATTTCCATCCAGGTCCGCATGGCGCTTGAAGTCGCCCGTGCCGGGCAAGGCGACGCGGCGACTTTGCGTTGCCTATCGCAAGCCGTGGCCTTAACGGGATTAATCGCAGCGGCCGGGCACGGCGAGATCGACGAGCGAAGCCTTGCCTGCGCCGAGGCTGCGCTTACTGGCGTCCTCGCGTCGGGAAATTTAAGCGGTTGGGGATTGAGCACGGATGAGATGGCAATTGCGACAGCGGTGGTCAACGAGCATGACCGCCAGCTTAGAGAGACGCGCCTTGACGTTGTTGTGCGTGCCTTTGAACAAATCGAGCGAGGACTTGGAACGGGGATGACGCTCGCCGGTCTGTTCGCGCTTCGGCGGCTAGTTCTTCATGCTCGGTAACCTCGCATTAGAAAAATCATGCAATCATCCAACGGCGTTGCATGTCAGGATGGAAAACCGATGCCTAGCTACGCGTTCAAGAACGTTGTTTGAGGAGTGTTCAAAAAGTTTTGACCGGCATAGCTATTTGTCCTCCGCCGAATTCCGCCGGACTGAGCATGAAGCCCTACGTTCTGCCATCCCGTCGTTGTAGCCCTTCACGGCTCGAAAGCGTCCGCGCTTGCGACGATATATGTAGGGCGGAAGAATGCGTCGGCAAGCGCAATGTTGTCACGTAGGCGAACCGGAGCAGGTGCTAGCACAATGGGTCGAAATGCTCACCCGCTTTGATGACCTTCGCCGTGCGGCTCGACACGTTTGCGGCGCAACA
>NZ_JARUXJ010000052.1:0-1253 GCF_031451465.1 Caballeronia sp. LZ003
GCGAATCTTGTTGATGTGACGCGCCTAAACAGCAAGGGGCGAGAGAAGAGGCGCGGCATGCCAGATTGGGGGCAGGTAACGGTTGCCTTGCACATCAATATGACAGAGCGGTCGCATCAAGACTTGTTCAATGCGAGAAAAGACGGAACGCTTCTTAACTTCAGGCTCACGTTGCCTGATGAAAAAAACGATTCGAAGGATAAAGTGCGAACGTCGATTCACTTTAACGCCTACGTGAAAGATTTCCCGATTTCCGCGAAAGTCGACCAGATGCTATCGAGCTCGGTCAACCTTGAGGTGACGGGCGACATCGAGATCAACTTCCGTAAGTAAGTATCGATTGAGTCTCCCCGCACGTCCCTTCGGTGTACCACATGAACAGCGAGAGCTGAAAAGGATATCAATGAAAAGAGAACAAATGCTGGCGGCGTTGGAGCCGCTGATTGTCGAGGAACCAGTTAAGGCGCTGAGTGGCAGTTTGATACGGTTTCGCGAGCTTTCGGGCGCAGCGCGCGACGCGCTGTACGACAGTGTAAAGAACAGTGGCGGCAACAGCGGCTTCGAAGCGGCACTGATTGCGGCCACCGTTGTTGACGAGAACGGGGTTCCGGTCTTTCGCGAAGACGATATCGACACGCTGCAAGCAGCGCGCACGCCGCTGTTGGAGGAGCTATCGCAGATCGCGATGCGCCTGAATGGTTTGGGTCAGCACGCGCAGGAGGAAGCCTCAAAAAACTGAAGGCCGACCCGCGGAAATTGATGTGGATGCGCATCGCCATGAAGCTGGGCATGTCAGTGCGGCGCGCCAAGCTCGAGGTGTCCAGCGCTGAATTCGCGGACTGGGTTGCGCTGTATGAGCGCGAGCCTTGGGGTGAGCACATTGAGGATCTGCGGGTGGGCGCCTTGATGAGCCTGCTGTACAACATGAGTCGTGCTCAAGACGCGCCGGTGGCGAGCGCCGCGCAGTTCACGCCTTGGTCGGGATGGAGCCGAGATTCGCTCAAGCCGCGCAAGCGCAGCGCACATGAGATCGTAGCGAGCATGTTGGGTGTCGATCTGGAGGCGGCCGCGCGCTCTGGCATGAAGCGCGTGATCGTGCGCAACGGTGAGGTGATCGAAGGTGAGTAAAAACTTTCGTGTCGACAATCTGGAGGCGTTGACGGGGATGTTGCGCTCGCTTGACGAGGCGGTGAGCGAAAGCACGCTTCGCCAGGCGGCGGTCGCCGGCGCTCGCGTCATTCATGACGAGATCA
>NZ_JARUXJ010000053.1:0-1238 GCF_031451465.1 Caballeronia sp. LZ003
GCTGAATATCGCTGTTACGGCTGTTACGCTGTTACAAAAACGCGCAAAGCCCCAGTGGGCGGGGCTTTGCGCGTAACAGCGAAAGCGTAACAGCGAAGCAGTGTAACAGCGCCCCGCTGTAACCTCGATGCACGACGCTCCACCGTTCTATCAACTCCGCTGTTACAGCATGCCGCTGTTACGCTTTCGCTGTTACGCGCAAACCTTTACCGGTAAAGGCTTTCGACGAAGGTGTAACAGCGTAACAGCCGTAACAGCGAAAAAAAACAGATGGGTGAGACTTACTGAGTGGATTCCGTGCGGCCATCGAGACGCCTTACATGTGGCGCTCAAGAAAGAGCAGGAGGAAGTCGTCGCTAACCCATGATTTTGACTCGGTTCAGTCGTTAGGTGGGTAAGCGCAACCATGCGTTTTCATACTATCTTTCATGCACTGACGGTAACCAGATTCCGCTTTCGAATTGCATTTTTCCACGCTGTTCATGAATGTGTGGAAACATCTGCTTTCGGCGTCGTCATCTCTTATTTGCAAAACAAGATAGCCGATTATCACAAGAAAAAGCAATGTAATCAAAATGTGCTTTAACTGCTGCCTCGTTAGAGAACAATTCATATTCAGACGCCAAATTAAAAGACTGCCGGTTCGAACTGCCTATATCCGCTATTAGATATCAAATTCGGCTGTTCGCAAATCGTACTTGTCCTGGAAATCTCGTGTTGAGATAGCAATTGAGGTCGAGACTGACATGCTTAGCTTCGTGCGCTTCCTGGATACCCGTTTAAGACCGATAACTCGTCGGTTAAGAGTTGCATTCATGCTTAGGTCGTCGCTTCACATCCAGAGGAGATGGCGGCCATCACCGTGACAGGTTCCTCCTGAGGGTTTAGGAACTGTATGGGTTCAACTGCCAGCGGCCACCTTCGATGAGAGAGGTACGAAAAGAAGAAGGGGCGAGAGTTTCGCTCACCCCTTTTCGTATTTGTAGTGGCGAGAAAGTGGCGAAGTGCATCGCGCAAACCCTCGTGGTTACGGGATTGCCACATTCTTGTAGGTCATCCGTTCAGGGCCACCCCGCGTCCTCAGCGTCGCATATCATTGCCATGAGTTAGGTTTTTACGACATATAATTTGTCGATTAGTCAACAGTAGATTCACTTATTCGAATCCATCGTGAACTCGCAACCTGTAATGCCCGGCTTCGTCCTTGACGCGCGAGGCCGCTACGTCCCCGAATCAAT
>NZ_JARUXJ010000054.1:0-1237 GCF_031451465.1 Caballeronia sp. LZ003
TTCGCACCGTCAAGGTCTACGCGCACCGTGCCTTCGATGAGACATGTCCAGTAGCGTTGGCCGCGGCACCATAGCTTGACGCCGTTACGAGCGTCTCGCTCGCTCAGTCCGAGCGACGCCGCTCGGGTAAGCATGTCCAACAAATCCATACCTTAAGCGGCACCTTCGGACAAGATTTCCCGGAAAGGCGCGCGCGAAACGTCGTTGCAGCGTGGTTCCTGCGTGCGCCGCTGCGGTAGCGGACGATCGCGCAGGTCTCTGTGGCTGCTCGATTTCGGTTGACGCTTGCTTGCGATAACGTCGAGCGTGGCGCAACGTTTTGCTGCCTCGGTTCAGCTGCGCTTTGAGCGCAACGGGCAGTTGGAATCCCATCGCCTGCACTCAGTCGGCGCATTTTACCAGTCGTCTTCATTACCGTCGTCAAGCCTAACTGCGATCGTTTGCCGCGTGGCCAGGAAGCCAGGCTAAGGCGACAAAGTTGACAAACGCGACAAAAGTGTTTAAAGTGCCGGTATGTGTCTCGCACGAGGCCAAATCATGTCCAAGCCAATGCCCGCCATAGATTTCCCTGAGATCACCGCTGAAGACGCTCATCGTTTCGAACGCGCCGTACGCATCGATGATGAGGATGCCTTCATCGCAGAGCTGAACGCGTTGATTCGAGAGAAATTTGCGGAAGCCGCGCCCTCGCCCCTCCAGCTCAACACGGACCTGCGAGCGAAAGCACGCTCGCTTCGGGCCGAGTCACCCTGGCAGCCGTCGGCGACCGATGTGCAGCGCGGACGTGCAGCGTTGTTGCGCGCATACGATGCACCCGGGAACATTCCACTGACGGAGTTTGCGCGGTTCGCACACAAGTCGCGCCAACAGATTTATAAAGATCTGTCAGCACAGCCTCGACGGCTTCTCTCATTAGACGTGGGTCGTCGGGGTCAGCGACTGCCCGATTGGCAGCTTGATCCGCTGAAGCTAAAATTTACGCGCGAAGCGCTCACCCGAGCGGCGTCGGTTGACTCATGGACGCTCTATCGAGCGCTGTCGTCTCGAAATGATGCGCTCGGTGGTCACTCACCTATCGAAGCCGTGACGCCAGGTAACTTTGATCGACTTGTCGAGGTTGTCCTGAACGCGGTCGGTATTCACGGTGAGGAAGCGGTTTGACTTTGTCGATTCCAAGCCGCGTCATTGCGGCCGGAGAACTGCTCCAGCACATCAGCCGAGTCGAATACGCCGCCAC
>NZ_JARUXJ010000055.1:0-1232 GCF_031451465.1 Caballeronia sp. LZ003
GCGGACGACCAGTCGAACGCCGCGCGTACTGACTTTGCCAGCACGTTGCGCAATGCCAGCCACAGCAGCTTGATGGCGGCCTCGTCATTGGGGAAGTGGCCGCGTGTCTTGATGATCTTGCGTAGTTGCATGTTCAGACTCTCAATGGCGTTTGTGGTGTAGACGACACGGCGTATGTCCGGCGGAAACACGAAGAACGGTGTGACGTTCTCCCACGCCCGTCGCCACGACTGCACGATAGTCGGATACTTCGCACCCCACGGGCCTTCGGCAAAGGCCTCCAGGGCCTGCTGAGCGGCCTGTTCACTCGCGGCGGCATAGACCGGCCGCAGCGCTGCGGCCACGCTCTTGCGGTCCTTGTAGCTGGCGTACTCCAGACTGTTGCGGATCAGATGCACGATGCAGGTCTGCACGGCCGTACGCGGGTACGCCGTGCCAATCGCCTCAGCCAGCCCCTTCAGGCCGTCGACCACCGCGATCAGGATGTCCTGGCAGCCCCGGGTCTTCAGTTCGTTGAACACTTTCAGCCAGAACTTCGCACCTTCGGTCTGTTCGATCCACAGGCCGAGCACATCGCGCTGGCCGTCGGCCTGAATGCCCAGCGCCAGATACACCGCCTTGTTGCTCACCACGCCGTCGCCACGGATCTTCACACGCAGCGCGTCGAAGAACACCACCGGGTACATCGGCTCAAGCGGACGGCTTTGCCAGGCGAGCGCCTCAGCCATGACTTCGTCGGTGACCGAGCTGATGAAATCGGGCGAAACCTCGGTGCCATAGGCTTCGGCCAGAAACGCCTGGATCTCGCGCACACTCATGCCGCGCGCGTACATGGCGATGATGCGCTCGTCGAAACCGGTAAAACGGCGCTCGTGTTTCGGAATCAGGATGGGTTCAAAACTGCCGTCACGATCACGCGGCAGATCGACCCTGAGCGGGCCATAATCGGTGATGAGCGTCTTGCCGCTGGCGCCGTTACGTTCGTTGTCCTGGCCGTCGGGTTTCGGCTGCCCCGCCAGGTAGCCCAGATGCATCTTCATCTCGGCGCCCATCGCGCGCTCGATGAGTGCCTTGTTGAACGCCAGCATCAGGTCCTTGACCTCGGTGGGCGTCATCGGGCCTTTGACCAGGTCATCCAGCAGACCTTCCGGAAGGGCAGGCAGCGGCCCTCGGGCCGCTGCCTGAGAAGCGACGGTGCGTTTCTTCTTCATCGGCATATCCATGACTTTTAC
>NZ_JARUXJ010000056.1:0-1214 GCF_031451465.1 Caballeronia sp. LZ003
GCGCCTATATGCCGAAAAACTTGCGGCGCCTAAACGCCGAAAACTCCCTGGCGCCTTTATGCCGAAAACGGTTTGGCTCCTTAACGGCGAAAGTTCACAGAAGGCAACGCCTTCGGGGCGAACATGATGGAGACCACGACGACGCACAAAGCCGGTTCGTACCAGCGGTGAGAGCAAGGTGCCGCAGAAACGACAGTTCAACTGAGGCGGCGCCGCCGGGCGAACGGCGGCGTTGGCGAGTGCAACGGCGTCGTCGCGGTCCGGTTGCAGTACACCATCGGCGGGGGAGTCAGGTGAACCGCGATGCGTCACGAATTGCCGCCGGACCCGATAGCGCCGGGCGCGTGCGGCATGTACAAAGCGTCCGCGGCGGGGACGCTGATAGCGTTGCCCGGCTTCGCGCACGCTGTCGCGGCGTGCAGGGGTGGCGCAGTCGCGGCAGTACCGATTGCCACGGTCACACTGGCGGCAGACGAAGACCTGCGCCCGACAACGGGCGCACAGGTACAGGCGACCTGAAGGCGGCTGCATTGGCGGTTCCCCTGGAACGCCAAAGAGACGGGTCCAGTTGAGTCGACGGTATGCGGTCCTTAAGGGACGCCCTAGCAATGGACGAGTGATTCTCTGATGCTACCTGTCCACGTGGACAGCTGGGATGAGAGTACATGACAGAAGATCGAGACTTGCGTAGCCGTCTGGTAGTCGGCGCGAAACGGGATGGTCGCCGGGAATACGATCCGCAAGCCCGCGAGGAACTGGTCCAGTTGTGCATGACGTCCGGCGTTTCGATAGCGCGGACGGCGATGGAATACGGCTTGAACCCGAATCTGTTGCGCGAGTGGATCACGCGCTATCAGAAGACACATGCGGCGCGGAATTCGGCGGATAAGGAACTGAGACCAGCAGACAGGGCATCGCTTGATGTCACGCCGCCTGCCTTGCGGACTGACGCGACCGACGTGCCATCACCATTTGTACCGGTCGTTCAGGGGGCTGTGACGGTTGAACGAGCGGTGTCCGCGCGCACACCATCGATCACGGTTGCCTTGCACATACGTTTGCCTAACGGTGTTGAGTTCGACATCGCAGAGGCGACCATCGACGAGCTGACCACGGTGGTCCAGATGCTCGGGAGGATGCCGTGTTCCGGTTCGACGATAATCTGAAGGTCTACCTGCACCGCGATCCTGTCGACTTCCGCTACGGCATGAACA
>NZ_JARUXJ010000057.1:0-1190 GCF_031451465.1 Caballeronia sp. LZ003
TTAAGGACGGTCTGCAGAACACGGTTTAAAATGCCTGTGCACCATGTAGACGTTGGAGCAGTTTTTTTATCCAGCTCGGTCCATCAATGACAGAGGCGATGGGCCCAATTGTGCCCTCAACGAGGGTGCGGGGCGAGTTCAACCTGCGGTGTCTTTTACGCTTTGCGCAGCGCCTTGCGCACCATCCATAAATTGCCCAACGCAAATAATGTGGTGATCTGTGCGGTGTTCTTCGCCAGCCCCCGGTATCGCGTCTTCAAATAACCAAACTGTCGCTTGATGATTCGGAACGGATGTTCGACCTTTGCACGAATCCCGGCCTTCAGTCGTTCTATCTTGTCGTATATCGCATCGAGAGGATTCTTCAAGTTCAATTTCCTTCGCTTGCTGGGCCGCATCGCAATATGCCATCGAGCCGAGCCCGTTTGCTTACGTTTTTCGATGCCTTGGTATCCAGCGTCAGCGTAAACATCCGTTTCTTCACCGTGCAATAGCGCAAGGGCCGCGTTGATGTCGTGCTCGTTAGCCGCCGTGCCGATGACCGTGTGAACGAGGCCTGATTCTGCGTCCACGCCTATATGCGCCTTCATGCCGAAGTACCAATTCCTGCCTTTCTGGGTCGACTGCATCTCCGGGTCACGTGTGCCCGACCCGTTCTTGGTCGAACTGGGCGCTGCGATCAACGTAGCATCGACAGCCGAACCGGCTTTAAGCATCAGTCCCTTTTCATTCAATATCTCATTGACGACCGCAAGAATCTGCGCAGCGATGCCATGCGCTTCGAGCAGGTGCCGAAACCGCAAGATAGTCGTTTCGTCTGGAACACGGGTCATCCCTCCATCGAGGCCTGCGAATTCGCGATACAGCGGGACATCATAGACGGCTTCTTCCATCGCTGGATCCGACAGACCAAACCATTGCTGGAGGAAGTGAATTTGCAACATCGTCGCTACCGGAAATGGCGGCCGACCGGTCTTCCCCTTCGGATAATGCGGCTCGATCAATGCAATCAGCCTCGACCATGGCACCACTCGTTTCATCTCGTCCAGAAACTCCCGCTTACGCGTGCGCTTGGTTGACAGGTCCAAGCCGAGATGAAGCTGCGTCATCGTGATGCCTCCAAGTCGCTTGTTTACTAATAGTATTCCTTATTGTAACCACAAGAAGGAGTTCTGCAGAGTCTCCTTAAC
>NZ_JARUXJ010000058.1:0-1167 GCF_031451465.1 Caballeronia sp. LZ003
GACCGTCTGGTCACGTAGACGATCAACGGGCTTGACCATTGATTCGGGGACGTAGCGGCCTCGCGCGTCAAGGACGAAGCCGGGCATTACAGGTTGCGAATTCACGATGGATTCGAATAAACGGATTGAGTGTTGACTACATCACAAATTATATGTCGTCAACATCTCATTACTTGAAATTTGTTTGTGACGCGATGGGTGTAGCGCGGCCCTGTACGGATGACCCACAAGAATGTGCCAACCTAACAGTTACGCGGGTTCGCGGGGTGCACTTCGCCACTTTTTCGCCACTGCATATACAAAAAGGGGTTAGCGAAACTCTCGCCCCTTCTTCTTTTCGTACCTCTCTCGTCGAAGGTGGCAGCTGGCAGTTGGACCCATACAGTTCCTAAACCCTCAGGAGGAGCCTGTCACGGTGATGGCCGCCATCTCCTCTGGATGTGAAGCGACGACCTAAGCATGAATCCAACTCTTAACCGACGAGTTATCGGTCTTGAACGGGTATCCAGGAGCGCACGAAGCTAAGCATGTCAGTCTCGACCTCAATTGCTATCTCAACACGAGACTTCCAGGACAAGTACGATTTGCGAACAGCCGCATTTGATATCTAATAGCGGATATAGGCAGTTCGAACCAGCAGTCTTTTAATTTGGCGTCTGAATATGAATCGTTCTCTAACGAGGCAGCAGTTAAAGCACATTTTGATTACATTGCTTTTTCTTGTGATAATCGGTTATCTTGTTTTGCAAATAAGAGATGACGACGCCGAAAGCAAATGTTTCCACACATTCATGAACAGCGTGGAAAAATGCAATTCGAAAGCGGAATCTGGTTACCGTCAGTGCATGAAAGATAGTATGAAAATGCATGGTTGTACTTACCCTCCTAACGACTGAATCGAGTCAAAATCATGAGTCAGCGACGACTTTCTCCTGCTCTTTCCCGAGCGCCACATGTAAGGCGCCTCGATGGCCGCACGGAATCCGCTGAAAAAGTCTCACCCATCTGTTTTTTTTCGCTGTTACGGCTGTTACGCTGTTACACATTCGTCGAAAGCCTTTACCGGTAAAGGTTTGCGCGTAACAGCGAAAGCGTAACAGCGGCGTGCTGTAACAGCGGAGTTGATAGAACGGTGGAGCATCGTGCGTCGAGGTTACAGCGGTGCGC
>NZ_JARUXJ010000059.1:0-1156 GCF_031451465.1 Caballeronia sp. LZ003
CTTGTAGTCGTACTGAACCGTGCGGCCCGCGGCGCTCACGGTCTTGACGATGCGGCCATCGGCATCGTAGTACGTCTTCTCGCGCCCGCCCAGCGCATCGGTATGCGCGATACGTTGGTCCAGATCGTCGTACTCGTAACGCTCGACGCTGCGACTGTTTTGACACATCGCACAGTCGATCAGGTACAACCCCGGTTATTACATATCACGGCGGGGGCGGGGCGCACTTGAACCAGACATCGCCCCCACCGCCCCGCGCACTCGCCCGACCGAATGAACAGTTGAGCCTTTCCTCGCCCTATCGAATCCAAGCCGCACCTTGTCTCGTACTCGTTCGGATAGTACTAAGAAGCCCACACGGTTTTGTCCGGTAGCTTGCCCTGCTTCCACCCTCGCATGACCTTGAGGGCAGCTCGATTAAACAAATGTCCTTGTCGATCACCGTTAGCTTGAATAAGCAATTTGACCTCGCCGGACTGCTTGTTTATTTCGAACTCACCGCAATCGTTTTCGACGCTCCAGTATCTATATGTAGCCACTACGTCATTCTCCGTACTCTTTTCAATCTCAATGTAGAACGCCATGTTTTTACTCCGCAATCCAAATACGCCCAGATCGAATGGCCGCATCGTGGGCTGTACGATAATCAGTCTCGAAGATCGACTCGAATTTCGATTCGAAACGTTCGTGCTGCAGCAAACTTAAATCCGACTCCACCCAATCGCCGACCGTCAAGCGATTCCATGAATTTACAATCCCAGGATCTGCATCAAACCGTTGGAGCACTGACTCGATTCGGTGCTCATTGAAGAACACGTGATCTTTGATACGTGCAATGCTACTCTCCGACATCCCTGTGTTCTTTGAAATTAGCGCAACGTCAGCCCTGTCTGCGCGAATAGCATCATAAGCCCGTTCCGCCGCATCCCAACCCTCCAAGGTGTCTGGATTCCGAATTAATCGCCGCGCACCTGTCTGGAATACACCTCCTCCGTCCGGTACAACGTTATATCGAAGCCCTGGTACAGTACGCTCAAACGCTCTTTCAATCTGCGGTCCAAAACTCTCAGCCGCCGTTCGCGCCACACGTCCAATACTCTGTCCTGCGATTTGGCTACCGCCTCCGATTCCCAAAGTACCGACGTTGATCACCAAG
>NZ_JARUXJ010000060.1:0-1149 GCF_031451465.1 Caballeronia sp. LZ003
CGCAGCACGCCCTGGACGGCGCGCAGCTTGATGAGAACCTGATCGCCGAAGAGCGCGTGAACAAGCGCGTAGCATGACGGCCCGATACGTTGTGCTTCTCTCAGACACCATTGGGTGTCGTGCAGTTGCCAGGCCTGTGCTGCTGGCGGCATGTGATCGGCCACAGTGATACGCGTTCCTGGCGTAGTCTGGCGGACATGCGATGCCGACAGTTCGTGCTCGTAGTAGAGCTGCACCATGTTGGCGGTCGCCTTGAGCCACAGATCTTTACCGGCAAGCCGGAACGGCACAGAATAGTAGGCGCGCTCGAATTGCACATGGGCGTCGCGATGGACCTTCACGCGCGCCCAGGTTGCCAGCTCTGGCGGCACATCGGGAAGCGGCTGCAACAGCGCCTGTTCGACATCCTCGAAACGCTTGAGCGGCACTTCGCGGGTCGTGCCATGCGTCCGGGTGCTGGCCTCGTGCATCACCCAAGCTCGTGCTTGCCGGTTGGCGTCGTCAAGATCACGGAATTCGCGAAGAGGAAGGAAGCTCGACTTCACGTATTTGACGCCCGACTCGACAATTCCTTTTTTAGCCGGGTCCCTCGGCGGACACGGATCGATCTTGAACAAATACCCTTCGGCGCATTGCGCATAGGCCCGCTGGACTTCGGGTTCGTAGATACAGGCCTTGACGATGGCACACTTGGGGTTATCGATGATGACGCGTCCCACTACGCCGTTGAACCATTCGAAGGCGTGACGGTGACATACCAACCATGTGTCGACGCTCTGATCGCGGACAAACTCAACGTATTGATGCCGCGACCAGCACAACGTCATCACGAAGAACCACGTCTTGTGGACCTCGCCGGTGTGTGCATCGGTGATGGTCGGACCTGCGCCGAAATCAACTTGCGCGGCTTCTGCGGGTTTGAACTCAAGCCGCATCGGAACATCCGGCGTGAGCTCCGCCTTCAATTGCTGAAGTAGCCTGTAGACGGATGAGTAGCTTCCCGCGTAGCCGTGGTTGCGCACCAGCGCGCTGTGAATCGTCGTGCCGGGGACGCCCGCGTCGTGCCACTGGGCAATCTGTTCGCGCCACGGTTCGGCCGACGAGATACAGCTCGCGGGCAGGAACTCCTTGTGGCTGAACGCTGTAGCA
>NZ_JARUXJ010000061.1:0-1144 GCF_031451465.1 Caballeronia sp. LZ003
GGTGCGCCCTATGGTAAGGAAGACCCGGCTGAGACGGATAACGCGATCCGGTTTCAGGGGCAGTACCATGATGAAGAGACGGGGCTGCACTACAATCGACATCGGTACTACAATCCGGCGACGGGAAGGTTCATCAGCAAGGATCCGATTGGGCTAAAAGGTGGACTGAATCCGTTCCAGTACGCAAACAACCCAATAAGCTGGGTTGATCCGCTTGGGTTGAGCAAATACATCCCAGCCCCGCCAAGTTTGCCGGGTTTCCCGGATGCTGTGCGCGTGAAGTCGAAGACGCCTGTGCAAGGCGGCGGTGGATTGAGAAAACGATGGAAGCGTCTGAACGGTTGCATCTGCGAGTGGGATTCGCAGCATGGTGAAGTGGAGATGTACAACAAACGGGGCAAACACATGGGAGCATTTGATCCCGACACGGGCGACGCTATACCTGGCAAGGAAGCTGATCGAACAAGGACGATCGAGCCATGACGGAATATCGACTTTACCGGTATATCTCAGTATTTGAGCAACAGGGAGACGACCATGTCCGTGACATTGAGTTTGTGCTTGTGCCGAACCTAGCTTTCCTACAGGCACTTTTTAAGGTGCCGGACGACAACCCAATGTTTGACGTTTTTGCAATCGACACTCGTATCGCCGAGCAACTTACGCCCTATATCTCCGAACGACTCGATCTGGAACGATTCGATTACTACCTTGAGTGCGATAGTGCATGAGAACGAAGGGCCGCTGACGCGGCCCTTCGTTCATTCGGCGGTAATGGTTAGTCGCACATGTTCAACATTGATCTTGACGCGCTGCCCCGCTTTGAATCCGGCGTGCTCGATCCATCGTCCGGCGAGTTTGAGCCACGGATAAAGCGGCGGCTCGGGACGTTGCCAGACCAAGTGAACGACTGCAGCCTCGCCTTTCTTTACCTTGGCGAGAATTTTCAGGCGGTTGTTGATTTAGCCCATAAGCAAAAGCCAAATGCGACCACGGAGGAAGTGATTCGATGCCTCAATCACTATGCCGACCATAACAATTTTCTTGATCTAAGTTAGAGACAAAATGACATCAATTGCTTGCGTAGGCGACAGCACCACCCACGGCGGCCGCATCATCACCGGATCAGACACGATGGACATCG
>NZ_JARUXJ010000062.1:0-1142 GCF_031451465.1 Caballeronia sp. LZ003
AGATAGGTCAGTGCCTTTCCAAGCAGACTTTTTGGCACGATGCCGGGCGACTGCGCGAGCGCCAAGGCGTAGATGGCGTCGAGGATGTGCGTGCTGTATCGCCGTCGCAATCGCTGTCGTCGCTCAGGCTTCCATTTCTTAGAGCGGGCCTCCGCAGCGAACAGCTTGCCGATCAGCGTGATGAAGCGTGTCGCGAGCAGATCGGGGGAACGCGCGACTTTCGGCACGTTGTCCTCCGCTTTGATGAAGTACCGCCTTAGGTGCGCCCAACATCCGAGGTGCACGAGGTCGTAGCGTTGAGCGATGTCGTTGTAGGGCTCGTAGCCGTCAGTTACGAGAACCGCGCCCTTGCGGATGCTCGTGAACAGCTTGTCGGCCAGCTTGGCGCCGCGTCCAGGTGTATAGCTGAAGCAGCGGATAGGGACGCCCGAGCCGGTCATCTGCGCCCAGAGGTAGCTCTTCGTTTGTGGTTTTCTCCCTTTCTCTTTCAGTACCTGGAACGTTGTTTCGTCGCAGTAGATCAGCTCTGCCTCGAGCAACGCATCGCGCATCAAGTTGATCACGGGCTGGGTCGCGAGGCCAACGCGAACCATGCTGGCGGCGATCGTGTTCGACGAGATGTCACCGCCGAAGCGACACAGCAAACCAGCCTGACGATACAGCGGCATGCCGAACTGATACTTGCCGGTGGCGATCCATGCAAGCGCTGATTCGCTGAACAGTCCGCGCGCGATGATGCGCGGCGGCGCCGGCGTGACCTTGATGCCGAGGTCACAGCAAGGGCACGCATATTTGACGCGCTGGTGTTGGATCACCCGAAGCTGCTCGGGGATCACATCGAGCTGCTCACTGATCTCCGCGCCTATCTCGACGAGCGCGTGCCCATCGTTCGTGCAGAAGCGTTCGGCTTCGGGCAGTTCGTGTCGCACGACCTCGCGCGGCAGATTCGGATCTAGCGGCTTGCGATGACCGCGCTTCTTGCGCTTTTGCGCGGCGACCGTCGTCTCCGGCGTGTCTTCCTGCGCGGCCGCGCTGTTCGCGCCGAGCACCTCGGCTTCGTTGAACAAGCCAAGTTGATCAGAATCTCGTGCTTCACTCTTGGCGCCGAACAG
This sequence comes from Caballeronia sp. LZ003, assembly GCF_031451465.1. Taxonomy (NCBI): domain Bacteria; kingdom Pseudomonadati; phylum Pseudomonadota; class Betaproteobacteria; order Burkholderiales; family Burkholderiaceae; genus Caballeronia; species Caballeronia sp. LZ003. Next base: position 1,113 of record NZ_JARUXJ010000062.1, read on the forward strand.
TTCGCGACGATAGGCTCGGAGGCGCTCCTC
>NZ_JARUXJ010000063.1:0-1101 GCF_031451465.1 Caballeronia sp. LZ003
ATCCTCCAGCGCGTAACGTCGTATCCATGCGCACAAGCGCGGCAACAGCGCCGCACGCTCGTCTCGTACGAACACGTCTTTTACGCGCCCGCGCTGACCCGGAGCGCGCACGCCTTTGCGGCGACGGAACAAGGCGGGATCGAAGAAGACAAGAAAATGCCAATGCGGGGTGCCGTCGTGATTGGGCTCCGCGATACGAAAGCCGTACCACTTTACGCCGTGATTGCCAAGGAACGCGCGCAGACGCGCGAACATACTCGAAAGATAGGACTGCGCTTCGTTCGGTAGCGTGCCGTCGTATCGCGGGTTCTCTCGCACGTTCTTCACGTACCACCGGCCTTTCGATCGAACGGATCGCTTGCCCTTGGTGAACTTGTGCATGCGTGATGGGCATGTCACCGTAAGGAACAAGCCGATGTGCCCGAGCTCGCGTGCGATTGCCTCGCATCCATTGATGCGCGTCATGAGTTCGCCGCGCTTGATCGCAGGGTTCGATACTGAGCGGGCGCGTAAGTCAGCCAAAGAAAGACACGCGCCTTCTTCGTTTGTTGCAACTATCCGTTCAAGCATTCGTTGGGTCCGCTTGTGCTGCTGCACGCGCCTTTTGAGGGATTCATCGCTCACGTACGAACCCATCTTTGCGTTGATAAACCCAAGTTGCATCGCCGCGGCTTCGAAGAACTTGCGGTGCATGACGCGAATCACCTTGCGCCACCACTTCGCGCAGGTCATGCGCAAAATTGCCGGCTTATCCATCGCGCCCGCGATCGTGCCGTTACGCGTGATGCGCATCGGCTTGGGTGGCTCGCAATTGAACCTGCGCACGATGTCTTCCAACACCGCGCGCCGATTCTTCACATCGGTAATCTTGGAGGCCATCGTCAAACATTCGCGAGCCTTCCTTTTGGCCGTTTCGCGAATCAAATCGTCGTCAGCATTCAGCGGCAAACGTAGCGCGTTGAGGCGCTCCGTGATATTCAGCAAAAACAGGTTTGCAGTGCGACGCGCATCGATCTGACGTGACGCGTGCCGCTCACGCCACTGCTGTGTGATGTGGTCACGCCAACGAACCGGGAAGTTTCGGAGTCGCTTCCCGGCCCA
>NZ_JARUXJ010000064.1:0-1073 GCF_031451465.1 Caballeronia sp. LZ003
CCGCGATCACCGACACGCAGGTCCAAACGCAACGCGATGAGCGACGAGCAGCGCCAAAAGCTCATCGATGCCGTGAAGGATTGGCTAATCGGCCATCAACGCATCTGGTACATGAACCGCGCGATGCGTCGCCGCAACATCCTGAAGTCGCGGCAGATCGGTGCGACATTTTATTTCGCGATGGAAGCGCTCGAGCGCGCGCTTGAGACGGGCTATAACCAGATTTTTCTGTCGGCCAGCCGCGCGCAGGCTCACGTGTTCAAAAGCTACATCCAGAAGTTCGCCTGGAAAGCGGCCGAAGTGGAATTGACGGGCGATCCGATCATTCTGCCCAACAGCGCGGAACTGATTTTTCTTGGTACGAGCTCGCGCACCGCACAGAGCTATAACGGCGATCTGTACTTCGACGAGTATTTTTGGGTCGGCAATTTCGCGACGCTTAACAAGGTGGCGCAAGGCATGGCAACGCACAAGCACTTGCGCATGACGCACTTCTCGACGCCATCGACGACGACACACGAGGCGTATTCATTCTGGACGGGCGCGCACTATAACAAGGGGCGCGCAGCCGATCAACGCGTTGAAATCGATGTCTCGCATACGTCGCTTGCACGTGGTCTGACATGTCCAGATGGCCAATGGAGGCAGATCGTTACGGTGGAGGACGCCGTCGCCGCAGGCTTTGACAAAATCGATATCGACGAGCAACGCAACAGCAATAGCCCAGCTGACTTCGCCAACCTGTATATGTGTGAATTCGTCGACGACACGGCCTCAGTGTTCCCGTTCGACGCAATGAAACGCTGCATGGTCGATAGCTGGGAAGCGTGGACCGATGTGAAGCCGCTTGAGGCGCGTCCGTTTGGCGTGCGACCCGTCTGGATCGGCTATGACCCCGCACTGTCGAGCGAAGGGGACGCCGCCGGATGCGTGGTGATCGCACCACCCACCCAACCGGGCGGCAAGTTCCGCGTGCTCGAACGTCACCGCTGGCGCGGCGAGGACTTCGAGACACAGGCGCAATACGTGCGCGAGATCACCCGGCGCTATAACGTCACCAAGATCACGGTCGA
>NZ_JARUXJ010000065.1:0-1057 GCF_031451465.1 Caballeronia sp. LZ003
ATGAAAATTCTGGTGCCAGTCAAGCGCGTGGTCGACTACAACGTGAAGGTCCGGGTGAAGTCGGACAACACGGGTGTCGATATCGCCAACGTGAAGATGTCCATGAACCCGTTCGACGAGATCGCCGTGGAAGAGGCGGTGCGTTTGAAGGAAGCGGGCGTGGCAACCGAAGTGATCGCCGTGTCGTGCGGCGTCACGCAATGCCAGGAAACGCTGCGCACGGCGCTTGCAATCGGCGCGGATCGCGCCATTCTCGTCGAGTCCGTCGATGAGTTGCAGCCGCTTGCCGTCGCCAAACTGCTCAAGGCGTTGGTCGATCAAGAAAAGCCCGAACTCGTCATCCTCGGCAAACAAGCAATCGACGACGACTCGAATCAGACCGGACAGATGCTCGCCGCGCTGGCAGGCTTGCCGCAAGCGACGTTTGCATCGAAGGTCGTCGTGGCCGACGGCAAAGCCACCGTGTCGCGCGAAGTCGACGGCGGCGCGGAAACGCTGTCGCTGAAGCTGCCCGCTGTCATCACCACCGACCTGCGCCTGAACGAGCCGCGTTATGTGACGCTGCCCAACATCATGAAGGCAAAGAAGAAGCCGCTGACGGTCGTGAAGCCGGCCGACCTTGGCGTGGACGTCGCGCCGCGACTGAAGACGCTGAAGGTCGTCGAGCCGCCCAAGCGTTCGGCGGGTGTGGTGGTGCCCGATGTCAAGACGCTGGTCGAGAAGTTGCAGAACGAAGCGAAGGTGATCTGATGACGATTCTGGTAATTGCGGAACACGACAACGCGTCCATCAAGGCCGCGACGTTGAACACGGTAGCGGCGGCATCGAAAATCGGCGGCGATATCCATGTGCTGGTCGCCGGTGCGAACGCGCAAGGCGCGGCCGATGCGGCAGCCAAGATCGCAGGCGTATCTAAAGTGCTGCTTGCGGATGCGCCTCAACTCGCCGAAGGTCTGGCCGAGAATGTCGAGGGCACGGTGCTGAATATCGCGAAGGACTATTCGCACATCCTCGCGCCCGCGACGGCCTATGGCAAGAACATCGCCCCGCGTATCGC
>NZ_JARUXJ010000066.1:0-1053 GCF_031451465.1 Caballeronia sp. LZ003
CACTAATAGATGTCACGCCGGTAACGTCCCTCCTTATCTAGCGCTTCGAGCCGGTTCTCACCGATTGCGTCGCAAAGAGCCGCATGTACGGAACGCCCCGTTCGCTCGGCGCTCCCGCACAGATAAATGGAGGCGCCTGCGTCGATCCACTGTCGCAACGTCGCGGGGGCTAATCGCACCACGTCTCCGACGTACCGACCTTCTAGGCGATCGCGAGACCATGCATAGTCGAGCCGCTGCAACAGACCTCTGCTTTGCCAATCGGTCAGGTCCTCCGCATGAAACTGATCATATGCGCGATTGCGTTCGCCGAAGATCAACCAGTTCGCAGTATGACCGCGCTGGGCCCTCGCTTTCAGGTGCGCGCGTAGACCCGCGAAGCCAGTTCCCGCACCGATAAGAATGAGTGGTCTGTCATCGGGTGGCGCATGAAACCTACGGTTCGTTCGCACACGCAGTTCGACCAGACATCCTACCGGTGCAAAGCGCGTCAGCCAGCCTGATGCAAGACCCAGCGCTGCGCCGCCGTTCGCGGATTGTCTTGCCTGATGAGTCTGACGCACAAGAAGCTCGATCTGGCCATCGGACGGCAAGGAAGATATCGAGTACTCGCGCGAAGGCAGAGGGCTCAACGATTCAACAAGCGATTTCGTTGTGTGAAAGTTTCGCTTCGCCTCCATCGAGGGCAGGACACGCGAAGCGAGTGCTTCCAGCACGCTCATGAATTCGCCATCACTTTCGACCCGTTCGGTTTCGTCGAAGTCTGCGGCTTGCAGCGTAAGCGACTCGGCTGGGCCAGTTCCTCATTCGTGCGCGCGTGAGGCATGATGGCGTTCATATGGATCACGACGGGGGATCGTGTCCATGATCAGCTGAACTGACCCCCGAAGGTTGCACCTATCTTTGGGGAATGTCTTGGGAAAATATACAGAACAAGCGAAGCTCGCTGCCGTTAAGGATTATTGCGCTGGCCATCACGGGCTCAAGGTCGTCGCGCGACGTCATGGCATCAACGTAGAATCGCTGCGTAGATGGGCAGCGCTTTACCGCGTA
>NZ_JARUXJ010000067.1:0-1048 GCF_031451465.1 Caballeronia sp. LZ003
TTCACCCAGAGGGCCGCAAGGAGATACGGTCCTCTCGTTGAGGCTCGGACGTTATCGGCAAGAATCAACGAGAGAAGAAGGCACGTGGTCCTTCCCTCTCTGAGCCTGCGAGCCCTTAGGCCTTCATACCGACGAACATGCTGCCGAGCGCATCGACCGACTTGGTGATGCTCTTGACGTCCACGTTCGTGTGTTGCGAGGCATCGACCTGCGTGACCGGTGCGACATTGATTTGCGGGCTCGCGAAAGACACGCCGCCTGCCTGATAGTTCGAGTTGACGCCGGTGTTCGAGAAGATCGAGAAGCCGCCCGCGATGGAGCCCATTGCAGCGCGATCGAGTTCTTTCTCAGCAGCAAGGTTCTTGATGGTCAGCATGATAAATCCCCTAAGAATGTGTTTCGATGGTGAGAATTAAAGCGCCAAGCCGCCGAGCAGGCTCCCCACAGCGGTGATCGATTTGTTGACGGTCTTGAGATCGACATTGGTGGTGGTCGATGCATCGACTTGCGAAACAGGTGCAATGTTCGCTTGCGGCGAAGCGAACGACACGCCGCCAGCTTGCACGTTGCTGTTGATACCGGCGTTCGAGAAGAGCGAATTACCGCCCGTGATGGCGCTCATTTCAGCGCGGTCGAGTTCCTTGGAAGCAACGAGGTTCTTGATGGTCAGCATGATAAATCTCCTAAACAATGTGATTGGATGGTGTGAATTAAAGCGCCATGCCGCCGAGCAGGCTGCCCACGGCGGTAATCGACTTGTTGACGGTCTTGAGATCGACGTTGGTGGTGGTCGATGCATCGACTTGCGTGACAGGTGCGATGTTCGCTTGCGGCGAAGCGAAGGACACGCCGCCTGCTTGAACGTTGCTGTTGATACCGGCATTCGAGAAGAACGAGCTACCGCCCGTGATGGCGCCCATTTCAGCACGGCCGAGTTCTTTGGAAGCGGCGAGGTCTTTGATCGTCAGCATGGTGAATCTCCTAAGTGGTTGGTTGGTCGAGCGTTGATTTGTTGCGCTCGCAGCTACATATGCGAGAGGCATGCCAA
>NZ_JARUXJ010000068.1:0-1042 GCF_031451465.1 Caballeronia sp. LZ003
TCCCGTCGATAGCGAATGCGCACACTCGCCCGGACCTCGCTGATGAGTGCATCGGAGGCGATCACCGTCCGGCCACTATCCATGAACACGTCAGCCCATACGGTGTCCACGAGCACCCATTGGATGCCATCGGAATGCGGACTTTGCGTGTCTTGCTGCTCGATGCGCACGCGCCGATTGAAGCTGCCGATGCTCACTACAGCCCCGGCCGGCGACGATGAGCCGCCAACAGCTTGCGAACACTCAGCGGCACCTCGGAAAGCGAGCCTTGCGCACTGTTTTCGCGGTTCGAATAAAGATCGGCGGCCACTTTGAGTATGGCCATGCGAACCGCTGGATTGATGACCATCGGCTGAGTGCCCGCCTCGTTCTTGGCAAGCGCCTCCTTAAGCTCGGCTTCTGTGGCGAACACCTGCCGGTTCAGGTAATCCGCCACATACTGAATCGCCCCTTCCACGAGCACCTCAATCACGCCATCTTCCACGCCTGGATCGACCCGCAGGTAGTCGAGCGCCACCTGCAAATCCACAAGCGCCACGATGAATTAGACCTCGCTCTTCTTCGAGGCTGCACCGTCGATCTTGAGCGCACGCATCGGTTCGGGATTGAGCAAGCCGCCGCCAACACGCTTAGTCGTGTAAAACATCACATACGGCTTGGTCGTGTAGGGATCGCGCAATAAGCGAGTGCTGATGCGATCGATGATGAGGTACGACTGCTTGAAATCGCCAAACAGGATCGGCGTCGCAGCGACCGCAACGTCCGGCATGTCGGGCATTTCCGTCACCGGATAACCTGCCAGGGTCGGGGGCTGACCAACGACGAACGACGGTTGCCACAAATAATTGCCCTGCCCATCTTTGAGCTTACGCACCGCGCGCTGCGTGTTGCGATTCATTGCAAAGCGCGCGTTGCCGGTGAAGGCCGATGGCAGATCGTAGATAAGATCGATGATTGCGTCTGACGAGATTGCGCCCGCTGTGCCCGAGCCTACGATACCAATCTCGCCGAATGGGTGTTTTTTTTCAGCCACACCGCCCTT
>NZ_JARUXJ010000069.1:0-1039 GCF_031451465.1 Caballeronia sp. LZ003
ACCTCAGAGCACTTAATCCTGACTGGCCAACGCGGATTATCGAAGTGCATAACAACGCCACAATCTGTGGCGTCGTGAAGTCAAAAGTGGTCCGCTACTAAGAAAGCGCCAAAAGCGGAGCATTGCTCCCCTTTATTCTCGCCGCACGCCCTCAGATCCCGCGCCCGCTCGTTGCCGCGCGATGCAAACGCCCGTACACAAACCAAAATTTACCCTAGGGTATTGCACTGATCATTCCCTTTGGGGTATTCTCTGGTCGGTTCAGCTTTTCTTTGTACGCATAACGCTTATACAGCACTGGCACGCACGCGCCTGCATGCAAGTTCGTCTAGCATCTCCGCGTGGCAGCGGCGGCTGGAGCACTCTTGGGATCGAGCCTTGAAGTCTTCTCGGACGCACCAAAACTTCGAATTACGTTGTACTAATCGGAGCAAGCAATGATCGAAACACTCTTCCCTGCGCCGCAACTTTTGAAGCGACCCAACGCCCGCGTCGGATTTGCATTCAGACCGATCCCGCCGCAGGAGCACCGCAAGCGCAAATCCTTGGTTCTGCGCGCTTGCCGAGAGGACATGTCATCTGGGCATGGCTTCAAATGGCCGCGTGCAGGCGAAGTAGCTGAAGCGCCCGATTGGCAACCAACGCATCGGTGCGGCGCAGGTTTGCACGGATGGCTTCATGGCCACGGAGATCATGCGATCGGCGGCTACATCGAGCCGACAGCAAAGTGGCTCGTCATCGAGGTAGATACGGACGACATCATCGAGCTCGATGGTTTCTGCAAGTTTCCACGCGGCAAAGTTGTATTCGTCGGCACGAGCAAGGGCGCTGCTGACTATTTGCTCGATAACGATCCATGCGCCCGTGAACTTCCTGTCATCGGCGCCCATCGCGCGGTCGGCGATCACCGTGCTGTATTTGTTGGCGCTTTGGGTTGTGCGACTGCAGGCGACGGCGGCAAAGCCATGGCTGGGTATCGAGGAGTTGCAACTGTGGGGTATGGCGGAACGGCGACAACGGGCTTTCGTGGTGAATCCAC
>NZ_JARUXJ010000070.1:0-1039 GCF_031451465.1 Caballeronia sp. LZ003
TCTCGTTTTCCTGCTCGGCTATTGCACGAACTCGACGAACACCGGCTGGACTGCAATGGCTGCGAGCTACTATCCCACTGAAATGCGTGCCACCGGCACCAGCTGGATGACGGGCATCGGCCGCTTCGGTGCCATCTCCGGCGCATCGATTGGCGCCGTGCTGCTGAGCTTTAAATGGAACTTTGGCCAGCTTTTTCTGTTCCTGACGGTTCCTCTCGCAATTGCCATCGTCGCAGCGTATGTGCAGGGCCGTGTCCGTAGCAATGCGGCACCCGTGCTGGGCAATGCAACCACGCATTGAACTGAGGAGAGCATCGATGTCTGTAACACGAGTGGGTCTTATCGGCGCGGGCGCAATCGGTCGCGCGCATTTGGTCGGCGCTGCCCAGGCCGAAGGTGTCGAGATCGTTGGAATTGCAGACCCGAACGTCGCTTCGAAGGCGCTGGCCGACGAGTTCTCGATACCGTGGTTCGCGGACCACCGAGCACTCGTCGACCAGATGAAGCTCGACGGTGCCATTGTCGCAACTCCGAACGCCTTGCATGTGCCGATGTCGCTGGAGCTGATCAACGCGGGCATCGCCGTGCTCGTCGAGAAGCCCGTTGCCGATACAGTCGAGGAAGCACTGCGCCTGGCGAAAGCTGCAGCCGATGCAGACGTGCCCTTGCTCGTGGGTCATCATCGTCGACATAACCCGATCATCCGGACGGCACGCTCGTTGATCCAAGATGGCAAGCTGGGTCGGCTGGTCTCCGCGTCCGTGCTCGCGACCTTCCTCAAACCGGACGCCTACTTCAACGAAGCATGGCGCCGGACGACGGCGGCCGGACCGGTGCTGATCAACCTCATCCATGAGATCGACTTGTTGCGCTTCGTTTGCGGCGAGATCGCAAGCCTGCAAGCCATTACGTCCAATGCGGTTCGCGGCTTCGAAGTCGAGGATACGGCTGCCGCCATCATTCAGCTAAAGAACGGCGCGGTCGCGACGATTACCCTGTCCGATACGGCAGCATCACCTTGGAGTTGGGACACGTCTTC
>NZ_JARUXJ010000071.1:0-1018 GCF_031451465.1 Caballeronia sp. LZ003
AGCACCAGCTTGTCGGGGTCGAAGAACAGCAGGTTTGTCTTCCCCGACGCGCCGTACGCGTCAATTGAGTTCTTTGCCATCGGTCATATCCATCAGATTCTCGCCCCTAAAGAAGTCACAAACACATGACTTGTTGCCGCGAAGATCAACAACGATCTTCGGCAAACATTGAATAGCTGTACTAACCCAACAAGATGTATCCGGCAACCACCCTCCATCCACCCTACCGTTTGACTGTCCGCTCCGACGCTTTGCGCATACTGTCCTGTATTGCCTCTGCTGCGTCTTTACGTGTCACGTTGAAACCTGCCGTCGGCAGTGGCGTCGCTGGCTCATAGGCAAAGCGCCGTTGCGACAGTGTTTCGTTCGCGCCGGTTTCAATCTGGAAGGCCTCGGGACGTTCCTGCTTCATCTGCGTGATAACCGCTCCGAGTGTTTCGCGGGTTGCATTTCTAAGCATTTGCTGGTGCCGCTCGATGTGCATTCTTGGTTTACGCTTGCTAAGGTGGGATCTCAAGCCTCTGGCAAAATCGCGCTTTCGCAACTTGACACGGCTGTTGAGCCGGAGACGCTGTGACTCAATCGAACGAAAATATGACGTCATTCCCTGTTTATGCTTGGGTATCAACGAAGTTTGACGGGTTTGACGCCAGGAATGAGCTGACCGTCGACGACGACGCGGCCGTTGGATGAGCGACCGCTGCGGGAGGCTTCAATGATTACGGTTCCGGTTTTCGAGCGATTTTCATGCGGTTTTTATGCGGTTTTTCGAACGTGTCAAGGGACTTGCATAGAAAAGCCAAAGCGTCAGCCCCACTTCTCCGTGACACTGCAGTCCCTGTAAGTAGGCGACTCGAACGGCCGACATCGGCTTGAATTCCGTAGAAATGACCAGCGAACCGTGGGCCGCAGATCTTCGCACCGCACCACACCATTGCTCTGTTCTTCGATGTTGATGCACAGCTGAACGTCGAACTCGGCCTTGGCGCTGATCGCTTTACGCAGATATCCAATGGTT
>NZ_JARUXJ010000072.1:0-1013 GCF_031451465.1 Caballeronia sp. LZ003
AAGATCGATGATTGCGTCTGACGAGATTGCGCCCGCTGTGCCCGAGCCTACGATACCAATCTCGCCGAATGGGTGTTTTTTTTCAGCCACACCGCCCTTCACGTATTGCAGAATGCCGCAGGGCTTGTTCTCGCCGTCGCCGTCAAGGAACGCTCTACCCTCCTGCTTGGCAAATTCAGCCTGCACCTCATCAGCGAACCAGGTTTGGAGATCGATCTCGCTGTCGTCGAGGATTTGTTGGGTGGCCGCCGGGTTCGCATAGATCTCGCCCGAACCAAACGTCAAAGACTTGAATTGCGCGGTGCCGGTCTGCTTGCGCTCCTCCGTTTCGCCCACCCAGCCACTTGCGGTGCCCCCCATGTTGAACAGCTTCGAGAAGCCCGCCTTCGAGACCGATTGCACACGACAGATCTGCCGCATCGGTGAGATAGGCACCAGCTTGTCCGTAATCGTGCGGTCCCACTCGACTGGCGTCAAATAGCCACCCTGCTCATCGGCGCCTTTATTGAGCGCCGCATTCACGTCGCCGCGCTTCACATGCGCATTAAACGCTTCCGTGTATTGCGCGTCGCGAAGCTGCTTGCCGCCCGCATTCATCTGCGTGGCCGCAATCTTGATGTTCGCATCGTCGATGGCCTTCTGTAGCTCCTCGACGTGGGCGTCGATCTTCGTCACCTTGGCTGCGATGTCGCTTGCGGGCAAACCCGCTTTCACGATCTCGAGCTGCTTCGTATGCTCGGCCTTGAAGTCGTGAAATGCCTTTTGCAGCGTCTCGACCAACGCCTTGACCTCGGGCATTGCGCCCTCGGCGCGCACAAACATTAGGCCGCGCGGCACGAAACCGGCGCGCGGGGTCAACGCCGCGGCGAGCGCAGCGATGAAGCTAGACGTATTCATATTAGCCTTCGATAGTGTTAAGAAGATTGCGCAGCGAAGCTGCAACGGCATCGCCAGCGCCCGGCGTGGCGGGATAACCGGCAGCGCCCGGCTTGCCGTCGTGGCCGTCGTGGCCG
>NZ_JARUXJ010000073.1:0-1001 GCF_031451465.1 Caballeronia sp. LZ003
GCCTTGCGTCGTTCGAGGTGGGCGGCGCGCCGGGTGGCGACAGCCTTGAGTCGTTCTGCGATGGTCATATCGGTTTCCTTGGGGCGAGATGCGCTCAAGTGCACGACGGGCATAGCCCCGTGTGCGCTGTCATGCGATTTGATGGATTGAATGGCGGCGTCGGCGCTCGCCGGGATGGTGACGGCACTGATTTCGAAGAGCTCGCACGCCTTGATGAGAAAGCCGCCGGTTGAGCGGTCGAACTCCGCGTCGATGGGGCGAAAGCCGATCGACAGTCCCGGCACGAGCCCCGCCTTGATCAGGTTGTAGGCCTCGTCGATATAGGCCGCAGTACCTGCCGGGGCGATGTCCGCCTCGACTTCGACGCCCGCCTTCGTCACAGTCAATTTCTTAACGGTGCCGATCGGCCGACGCGGGTCGTGCTGCCACAGCAGCGGAAACGGCGTCTTGAACTGGATGCCGTCCGGCACGACCACATCGCCCACGCGATCAGGGATGGGCGTACTGGCAATACCGGTGAGCGTGCGGGAATCCTCGTCGAGACTTTTAACCTGGAGCCGGGAGAACGCTTTGTTCGACGGTGCGGGCGCGTTCTTCGCGACGAATTGCGTTAGAACTTGGGTTGATCGATAGTAATTGTGCATCGATGCGGTATATCACGCATTTAATGCAATTTCAATGCCTAGATGAAGAACATCTGCGGTTCTTTCTGCGCTTCCTCCGCATGAAGTTGCGTTGCGCCCACGGCCATTGCCAGCGCCACCATCCCGTCAATGCGTCCCGTGGCTTTTTGCTTGGTGAATTTGCGGTTGCCTGCAGCATCTGCTTCTGTCACCGCGTTGACCGCGCACATCGTCAGCACCGGATGCTTCCCATGACGCAGCTTGCACGCAAGCAAGCGAGCTTCAAGTTCGCGAATGGCAGGCGACATCGATACCCAGCCCTGCCCAAAATCAACAAAGCGGCTTAACTGCTCCTCGGTAAAACCTGCGCGTGCCAGC
>NZ_JARUXJ010000074.1:0-961 GCF_031451465.1 Caballeronia sp. LZ003
AGAGGAGAGTTACTCGGTTGCGATCCTGATTCAGGAATACGCAGACCGCATGCCGCAGCCTCCGCGGGTGCAGATTTTTGCAACTGACATCAATGAAGCGGCGCTTGAGGTAGCCCGAGCCGGCGTCTACCCGGCGAACATCTCGGCCGACGTGACCGAATCGCGCTTGCTCGCTTACTTCGAGAAGGAAGAAGATCATCGGTACCGCGTGCACCCCAGCGTGCGACAGATGATCGTCTTTGCGCAGCATAACGTGCTGAGCGACCCGCCTTTTTCGCGGCTCGACCTGGTCTGTTGCCGCAATTTGCTGATCTACCTTGATCGTACCGCGCAGGCGGTGGTTCTTGACATGTTCGCGTATGCATTGAAGCCGGGCGGCTATTTGTTTCTCGGCAACGCGGAATCGATCGACATGATCAGCACGGCGTTCGAGACGATCAGCAAGGAGCACCGAATCTACCGACTGCGCGGTGACGCTGGCGCGAACGCCCGGGCCAGAATGCCATCGCAGTTGATGGACACTGGAACTCATCGGGCTTCTGGTTCGCGACGCAAACCGGTGACCCGCAGCTTCGATACGCCTCGCGGCAAGTCGCTCGAGGCGCTGCACGATCGTGCGCTCGCCGCCGCGTCTGCCCCGAGTGTGCTTATCAACGCGGATTACGAGATCGAACGAGTCTCGCCCGGCGCGAGTGACTTTATTGTTTTCAGTGCAGGCGTTCCCACCCGTAATCTTTTGAACAACGTGGCACCGGACATTCGGCTGGAGCTGCGGGCCGCGTTGTATCGCGCGAGTGCCTCCCAGCAGGTCGTGAAGGCCGTGTTCAGTCGACGGGACCAAGAAGGCCGCGCCACCGGTCCTGTCATGACGCTTACCGTGGACCCTGTCAAGGCGGCCGACGAGGAGTCGACGTACTGGCTGGTACTCTTTGACCAACCGCCTGAGGCCAGTGCACCTCTG